>JADCGS010000020.1 GCA_020248865.1 Burkholderiales bacterium
CAGGGATTCGCCCTTGGGGCGGCCCGGCGGGCTCATTGGACTACCCTCGCGCTGCGCGCTCAGGGAGTCGCCCTTGGGGCGGCCCGGCGGGCTCATGCCGCGTCCTTCGTCGCTACGTTTTGGTGGGCGCCGCCCAGGTAGGCCTCGATCACCGCCGGATCGCGCTGCACCTCGTAGGGTGAGCCGGCGGCGATCACCTTGCCGTAGTCGAGCACGGTCACGCGGTCGGTGAGTCCCATGACGAGCTTCACGTCGTGCTCGATCAGCAGGATGGTCACGCCGTCCTTGCGGATGTTCTCCAGCAGGCCGCGCAGCGCCAGTTTCTCGGTGGCGTTCATTCCGGCGGCCGGCTCGTCGAGCGCCAGCAGCTTGGGGTCGGTGGCGAGCGCGCGGGCGATCTCCAACCGCCGCTGGTCGCCGTAGGCCAGGGTACGTGCCTGAAAGTCGGCGTACTTGGCCACCCCGACGTAGGCGAGCAAGTCGGCGGCACGCTGGCGAATCGCCTCTTCCTCGCGCCGCGTGGCGCGGGTACGCAGGACGGCGCCCAGCGCCGTGGAATGGGTGCGCACATGGCGCCCCACCATCACGTTCTCGAGCGCGGTCATCTCCGGAAACAGCCGGATGTTCTGGAAGGTGCGCGCGATCCCGGCCGCGGCCACCCTGTGCGGCTCGCTCGGCGAGTACGGCTTGCCGTCGAGCTCGAAGCTGCCCGAGTCGGGCGAGTACAGCCCGGTGATGACGTTGAAGAAGGTGGTCTTGCCGGCGCCATTGGGACCAATCAGGCCGTATATCTGGCCGCGCTCGATCTCGATGCCGACGTCTGACAGCGCCTGCAGGCCGCCGAAGCGCTTGTTGACGCCGGCCACGCGCAAGAGGGGTGTGGTGCTCATCAGACGGCCGACGCGCTGGGCGCGTTCTCCGCGGTGCCCGGCCGCTGCTTGCCATGCTCGGGTGCCGGCCACAGGCCCTTGGGCCGGTACAGCATCACCAGCACCATTGCCAGGCCGTAGAGCATCATGCGCAGCACTTCGGCATCGACCACCACCTCGCCGAACAGCGCGCGTTGCACCGGCACCGCGGTGGCGCGCAGGAACTCCGGCAGCATGGCCAGCATCACCGCACCGAGGATGACGCCGGGGATGTGGCCGATGCCTCCGAGCACCACCATCGCCAGCACGATGATCGACTCGTGCAGCGTGAAGCTCTCTGGCGAGATGAAGCCCTGGAAGGCCGAGAACATGGCGCCGGCCACGCCGCCGAAGGTGGCGCCGAGCGCGAAGGCCAGCAGCTTCACGTTGCGGGTGTTGATGCCCATCGCCTTGGCGGCGACCTCGTCCTCGCGGATCGCCATCCAGGCCCGGCCCAACCGCGACTCCTGCAGCCGGATGCTGATGACGACCGACACGACGGCCAGCAGCACGAACAGGTAGTAGTAAAGATAGACCGACGGCAGGCTGATACCGAAGAAGTTGACCGGCCGCGCCAGGCTGACGCCCAGGATGGACACCGGATCGATCAGCGTGATGCCCTGCGGCCCGTTGGTGAGGTTGACCGGCTGGTTGAGGTTGAGCAGGAAGATGCGGATGATCTCGCCGAACCCGAGCGTCACGATGGCCAGGTAATCGCCGCGCAACTTGAGGACCGGCGCGCCCAGTACCACGCCGAAGAACGCTGCCAGAGCGGCGCCCAGCGGGATCACCAGCCAGATCGAACTGTGGAAGCCGTCCGGAAAGGCGGCCGCCAGGGCGGGGAAGTTGTTGGTCAGGTGCGGCGAGGCCAGCAAGGCATACATGTACGCGCCAACTGCATAGAAGGCGATGTAGCCGAGGTCGAGCAGCCCGGCGAAGCCGACCACGATGTTGAGGCCGAGCGCCAGCATCACGTAAAGGGCGGCAAAGGCAAGGGCGCGGACCCAGGCGTTGCCGATCTCGCTGGCAACGAACGGCAGCAGCACGAGGCAGGCGCCGACCACGAAGGTCGCGACGATGGCCGCCGCCTTGCTGTGGCGCCACTGCGGGAAGAAAAGCCGCATCGCGCCGCTGTCCTACGCCCGGTCGGCCACGCGCTCGCCGAGCAGGCCCTGCGGCCGCAGGATGAGCACGCCGCACAGGACGATGAACGCAAACACGTCCTGATAATGCGAGCCGAGCACGCCGCCGGTGAGCTGACCGATGTAGCCCGCGCCCAGCGACTCGATCAGGCCCAAAAGCAGGCCGCCGACCATCGCACCCGGGATGTTGCCGATGCCGCCGAGCACCGCAGCCGTGAAGGCCTTCAGCCCCGGCATGAACCCCATGTAGAAGTGGGCCACCGCGTAGTTGGCGGCGATCATCACGCCGGCCACTGCGGCCAGCGAGGCCCCGATTGCAAAGGTCACTGCGATCACGTAGTTGGGATTCACGCCCATCAGGCCGGCCACGCGCGGGTTTTCGGCGGTGGCGCGCATCGCCCGGCCGAGGCGCGTGCGGTTCACCAGCAGCATCAGCGCCACCATGATCAGCGCCGACAGGACAACGATCGCCAGCTTGGTCACCGTGATGGTGGCGCCCAGGATGTGGATCGGCTCGCCTGGCAGCAGTTGCGGAAACTGCATGTAGTTGCGGCCCCAGATCAGCATGGCCAGGGTCTGCAGGATGATCGAAACGCCGATGGCCGTGATGAGTGGCGCCAGCCGCGGCGCATTGCGCAGCGGCCGGTAGGCCACGCGCTCGATCACGAGGCTCACCACCACGCACACCGGGATGGCCGTGGCAAGCCCGCACAGCATGAGCAGCCAGCCGGGCGCGTCAGGGAAGTGGGCCTTGAGAACCAGGATGGTCGACAGCGCCGTCAGGGCTCCCACCATCAGTACGTCGCCGTGGGCGAAGTTGATCAGGTTGAGGATGCCGTAGACCATCGTGTAGCCGAGCGCGATCAGCGAATAGACGCTGCCCAGCACCAGGCCATTGATCACTTGCTGAATGAAGGTTTCCATCAGGCAATCCGACGCGGCAGACGTTCGTGCGGGACCAGGGTGACAGCAAGCGCGGCCAGACCGATCCGGAATCGTACAAGACGAAGGCCGGTCGGCACCGGTGGCGCCGCCTTACCCATTGCACAAAAGGAAACGGCACCCGCAGGTGCCGTTTCCGCAAACAGGTCCGCTGGCACGCGGCCGCGGCCGCGCGGCTGGCGGGTTACCTTAGCGCGACGTCGAGATGTAGCTCAGCTTGCCATCCTTGACGGTGAACATGGAGATGGCGCCGCCCTTGACGTCGCCTTTCTCGTCGAAGGCGATGGTGCCGGTCACGCCGCTGTAGTTGGTGGTCGGCATGGCCGCGGTGATGGCAGCGCGGTCGGTGCTGCCCGCGCGCTTCATGGCGTCGGCGATGACGAACACGGCGTCATAGGAGTAGGGCGAATAGACCTGCACGTCCTGGTTGAACTTGGCCTTGTACTTCTGCACGAAGTCCGGGCCTTTGGCCAGCTGCTCGACCGCCTCGCCAGCCTTGGAGCAGGTCAGGCGGCCCGCTGCGTCGCCAGCCAGTTCGATGAACTTGGGCGAGCACACGCCATCGCCGGCCAGCAGCGGGGCCTTGATGCCGAGTTGGGCCATCTGCTTGGCCGCCGGCGCAGCGGTGGCGTCCATGCCGCCCCAGAACACGACGTCCGGGCGGGTGCCGCGGATTTTGGTCAGGATGGCGTTGAAGTCGGTGGCCTTGTCGTTGGTGAACTCGCGCGCGACGACCTTCAGACCCTTTTCCTTAGCCACGCGCTCGAACACGTCCGCTAGGCCCTGACCATAGGCAGTGCGGTCGTCGACGATCGCCACGGTCTTGGCCTTCATCTCGGTGGCTGCGTAAGTGGCCAGCACGGTGCCCTGCTGAATGTCGTTGGCCACGACGCGGAAGGTGGTTTTGAATCCCTGGTTGGTGTAATTGGGGTTAGTCGACGAGGGCGAGATCTGCGTGATGTTGTTGTCGGCGTAGATCTTCGAGGCCGGGATCGACACGCCCGAATTCAGGTGGCCCACGACGGCCACGACACCGGCGTCGACGAACTTCTGCGCCACCAGCGTGCCCTCTTTCGGGTCGGCCTTGTCGTCCTCGGCCACCAGCTCAAGCTTGATGGTCCTGTCGCCGACCTTGATGCCGCCGGCAGCATTGATCTCGTCGACCGCCAGGCGCGCGCCGTTCTCGTTGTCCTTGCCCAGGTGGGCGATGCCGCCGGTCAGCGGGGCGGCGTGGCCGATCTTGACCACGACTTCGGCCGGAGCGGCCTTTTTCTCCTCTTTCTTGGCGACCGGCTCTTCCTTCTTGCCGCAGGCAGCCAGCGCGACGGCCGCCGCCAGGGCGATCGGCGCGATCTTGATCAGGTGATTCATGACTTGTTCTCCTCGAATGCGTTCGAAGCGGTGGGTGCGGGAAACTGCGCGTGAATGATCGCCCGGAATGTTCGGTAGCTCGCTGTGTGCGGAACTACCGTCAGGGCGACTCACTGAGCGGAGATGCGTCTCGCAGGCGCCGGATTCTACCCGCGGGATGCTCCAGGGCAACTGCTGCCTTCGCAGCGTCGCCGCAGCCCGACAGTGGGCAAGACAACGGGCGCCGCAGCGCCCGTCGGTCGATCGACAAGCCTGCAGCTACCGGACGGTGAGAATCCAGCGAGACAGCGTCAGCGCCTCGGCCTCGGTCACCTGGGGGTTGGCCGGCATCGGGATCTGACCCCAGACACCGACGCCGCCCTCGCGGATCTTCCGGGCCAGCTTGGCGGCAGCGTCCTTGTCGCTGGCGTACTTGCTCGCGACGTCCTTGTAGGAGGGGCCGACCAGTTTCCTGTCGTTGGCGTGGCAGGCCATGCAGTTCTTGGCCTTGGCCAGGTCGGCGCTGGCAAGGGCGGCACCGCTGGTCAGCGACAGACCAACGGCGGCAGCGATTAACAGCTTCTTCATTGCGTGCTCCATGGGAGGAAGGTAGAAAAAACTCTCCAGAACTGGCGAACTTGCTGGCGAGTGTAACGGGGACGCCGGACCTGAGTTGACTCGCGGGCGGTGCGGCGCACTAGCCCGCGTCATAATGGGGTGCGCGGCGCGCGGTGCGCCGCCCTCAACGGCGTGAGGGTGCGACCATGTGGCTGGTCTGGGGCGGCGTGATTTTCGCGGTGCTGTGGTACTTCGAAGTGGGCTGGACGGCACAGATTTCGGGTTGGTGGGTACTGGCGCCGTTCGCCGCGGCCTTCGTCTGGTTCGAGGTGTTCGAGCGGTATCTGGGCCTCGACAAGAAGGCCGCGCACGATGAGTTGGAGCGTGCCAAGAAGACGCGAATCCAGAGGAACATGGAGCAGCTGAAGAACTTCCGGGCACGTCGTTGAGGGTCGAGGGACAAGGCCGGGGGACGGGTGCAGCGCAATCGAGCCGCTACTCTGGGAAGAGGCTTTCGTCGGTGATCGCGCCTTTGCTGGCCGTTGAAGTCAGCTTCGCAAATTTCGCAAGAACTCCTCGGGTGTAGCGCGGTGCCGGCTGCTTCCACGCGGCCCGTCGGCGCGCCAGCTCCTTGTCCGGCACGTTCAGCTGCAGCATCAGCCGGTGTGCATCGATGGTGATGGAGTCGCCCTCCTGGACGAGCGCCAGGTTGCCTCCAACATAGGCCTCGGGCGCAACATGGCCCACCACCATGCCCCAGGTGCCGCCGGAAAAGCGGCCGTCGGTGACGAGCCCGACGCTCTCGCCCAGGCCCTTGCCGATGATGGCGCTGGTCGGGCTCAGCATCTCGCGCATGCCCGGACCGCCCTTGGGGCCTTCATAGCGGATGACGACGACATCGCCAGCCTTGACCCGGTCGGCCAAGATCGCTTCCATCGCCGCATCCTCGCTGTCGTACACGCGCGCCGGGCCGGTGATGACCGGATTCTTCAGTCCGGTGATCTTGGCCACGCAGCCCTCCTGCGCCAGGTTGCCCTTGAGGATGGCCAGATGCCCCTGCGCGTAGATCGGCTTGCCGAAGGGGCGGATCACGTCCTGGTCGGCGCGCGGCTCAGCCGGAACGTTGGCCAGTTCCTCGGCCATCGTCCTGCCGGTGATCGTCATGCAGTCGCCGTGCAGCAGGCCGTTGGCCAGCAGGATCTTGAGTACCTGGGGGATGCCGCCCGCCCGGTGCAGGTCGGTGGCCACGTACTTGCCCGAGGGCTTCAGATCGCACAGCACCGGCACCTTGCGCCGGACGCGCTCGAAGTCGTCGATGGTCCACTCGATGCCCGCACAGTGCGCGAGCGCCAGGTAGTGCAGCACTGCGTTGGTCGAGCCGCCCACGGCCATGATCAGGCTCACGGCGTTCTCGATCGACTGGCGGGTGATGATGTCCAGGGGCTTCAGGTTGTTCCGGATGGCGCGCACCAGCACGCGCGCGCTCTCGGCGCTGGAGTCGACCTTCTCCGGGTCAGGATTGGCCATCGTCGAGGAGTACATGAGGCTCATGCCGAGCGCCTCGAACGACGAGCTCATGGTGTTGGCGGTGTACATGCCGCCGCATGAGCCGGAGCCTGGAATGCAGCGCCGCTCGATCTCCTTGAAGTCGGTCGGCGACAGCCGGCCTGCGGTGAACTCGCCCACCGCCTCGAAGGCGGAGACGATGGTCAGGTCCTTGCCCTTGTAGTGGCCGGGCTTGACGGTGCCGCCGTAGACATAGATGGCCGGCACGTTGCAGCGGGCGATTGCCATCATGCCGCCCGGCATGTTCTTGTCGCAGCCGCCGATGACGATGACCCCGTCCATCCACTGCCCGTTGACGCAGGTCTCGATGCCGTCGGCAATCACCTCGCGGCTAACGAGCGAGTACTTCATCCCCTCGGTGCCCATGCCGATGCCGTCGGAGATGGTGGGGACACCGAACACCTGCGAGTTGGCGTTGCATTCGGCGATCGCCGCAATCGCCGCGTCGGCGAGCTTCTGCAGGCCCGAGTTGCAGGGCGTGATGGTCGAGTGGCCGTTGGCCACCCCGACCATCGGCTTGTCGAAGTCCTCGTCCTTGTAGCCCATCGCGTAGTACATGGCGCGGTTGGCCGAGCGGGCGACTCCCTGGGTGACGGCTTTGGATCGGTCGTTATGGGGCATCTTCGATTCCGGTTTCTAGACGGGCGGTTCGGGCCATGGCGCGCGGCGCTGCGTTTGCGTCGGCAAAGCTGCGCTGGATTGTAGGAGCTTGACGGTAGGATGCGGTCGCAGCCGAAGCACCCGCCGACTCCGGAGCGCCGAACCCCATGCTGGTCCACCCCCAGTTCGATCCCATCGCCTTCGCCATCGGCCCCGTGTCCGTGCGCTGGTACGGGCTCATGTACCTGCTGGGCTTCGCGCTGTTCCTGATCCTCGGCCGGCTGCGCGCCGGCGACGCGTGGCGCGGGATGAGCAAGCAGGACGTGGATGACCTGCTCTTCTGGGGTGTCATCGGCGTGATCGTCGGCGGGCGGCTCGGCCACGTGGTCTTCTACGGGCCGCTGACGCACTACCTGGCCCACCCGCTCGAGATCTTCATGGTGTGGAAGGGCGGCATGGCCTCGCACGGCGGCATCGTCGGCGTGATCGTCGCGATGTGGCTGTGGTCGCGCGCCCGCGGCAAGTCGTTCCTGAAGGTGGCGGACTTCGTCGTGCCGCTGGTGCCGCTGGGCCTCGGCGCCGGGCGCATCGGCAACTTCATCAACGGCGAACTGTGGGGCCGGGTGGCCGATCCGGCCGTCTGGCCGTGGGCCATGGTCTTCCCGCAGGCGAGGGACAATCTGCCGCGCCACCCCTCGCAGCTCTATCAGTTTGCGCTGGAGGGCATCGCGCTGTTCGTCCTGCTCTGGTGGTTCTCGCGCAAGCAGCGCGCACCGGGTGTGGTCGGTGCCCTGTTCCTGGTCGGCTACGGGGTGCAGCGGGTGATCGCCGAGATGTTCCGTGAGCCCGAGGCGCTCTATGGGGCGATGCCGCTGGGATTGTCGGCCGGACAAGTGCTCTCTTTGCCGATGATCGTCATCGGCCTGTGGCTGCTGGTGATGTTGCAGCGCACGCCGGCCCGGCGGTCTTGATCCCGGTAGGATCGAGTCAAGGCTGCCTCCTCCCTCGGTGCGGCCGAGTTTCGACAAGAAACGGGGGTTTGCACGCACGCCGTCGGCCCCGCGCACTCGACCAGGAGACCGACCATGCATCGCCGCCACCTGCTGGCCGCCGCCGCCGGCGTGCCGCTCGCCAGCCTCGCCACGCCAGCCCGCGCGCAGCCGGGCTGGCCCAACAAGCCCATCACCTTCGTCGTGCCGTTCCCGCCCGGCGGCGGCACCGATGCCTTTGCGCGCCCTCTTGCTGCCCAGCTGTCCAAGCAACTCGGGCAGCAGATCGTGATCGACAACCGGGGCGGTGCCGGCGGCACCGTCGGCGCTGCGCTGGCAGCCAAGGCCGCCCCCGACGGCTACACCTTCTTCATCGGTGCCGTGCACCACGCGATCGCGCCGAGCTTCTATCCCAGGCTCGACTACGACATCGAGAAGGACCTGGTGCCCATGACCACCATTGCCAGCCCGCCGCAGGTGGTGGTGGTCAATCCCAGCCGCATCAAGGCCGGCAACCTGCAGGAGTTCCTCGCCTTCGTGCGCGCCAACCCGGCCAGGCTCAACTACGGCTCGGCCGGCAACGGCACCTCGCACCACCTGGCCGGCGAGTTGTTCAAGCAGTTGTCGAAGACCTTCATCGTCCACATTCCGTACCGCGGCGCCGGTCCGGCGCTGCAGGACCTGATCGCCGGCAACGTCGACATGATGTTCGACGGTCTGGGCTCCTCGGCGCAGCACATCCGCGGCGGCCGCATTCGTGCGCTGGCCGTGGCGGCACCGAAGCGGGTGGCTGCGTTCCCCGATCTGCCGACGGCCGCCGAGGCGGGCCTGCCGGGCTACGAAGTGGCCACCTGGTACGGCATCTGGGCGGTGCGCGGTACGCCGCAGCCGGTGGTCGGTCGCATGTACGACGAGGTGCTCAAGGCGCTGGCGCAACCCGACCTGCGCACCACCTGGGCCAACAACGGCTCGGAGGTCGCGACACAGCGGCCGGAGGAGTTCGCGCGCTTTCTGAACAGCGAGATCAGGCGCTGGGCGCAGGTCACCAAGACCTCGGGTGCCAAGCTCGATTAGCGGGCGACGGTGACAGGCACGGTCCGGCTGCAACGCGCAGGCGCGGTCGCGCGCCTGTGGCTCGACTCGCCCGGCAGGCTCAATGCGATCAGCGTGGCCATGTGGCGCGAGCTCGGCGCGCACTGCGCCGCGCTCGCGGCCGAAGAATCGGTCCACTGCGTCGTGTTGCGCGGCGCGGGTGGCCAGTTTGCCGCCGGGGCCGACATCGAGGAGTTTCCGCAGGTCCGCCACGACGTCGACAGCGGGCGCCGCTATCACCTCGATCTGATGGCGCCGGTGCTGCAGGCGCTGCGCACGCTGCCCATGCCGGTGGTCGCGGCGATCGAAGGCAGCTGCATCGGCGGCGGGCTGGAGATCGCCCTGGCGTGCGACCTGCGCGTGGCCCGTGCCGATGCGCGCCTGGGGGCCCCGGTCGGACGCCTCGGCTTTCCGCTGGCGGTCCCCGAGTTGGCCGCCCTGCTGCAGCGGGTGAGCCCGGCCGTGGCCGCAGAGCTGCTCCTGGCCGGCCGGCTGCTCGGGGCCGCAGAGGCCGAGCGCATGGGGCTGGTCGGCCGCGCAGTGCCACCGGAGCAGTTTGAGGCTGTCCTCGAAGAGACCGTGGCCGGCGTGCTCGCCGGCTCGCCGCGGGCGGCGCGGCTGAACAAGGCCAATCTGGCCCGCCTGCAGGAGGGTCCGTCGCTGTCGCAAGCCGAGATCGCGGCCAGCTTCGGATTCTTTGCCTCCGAGGATTACGCCGAGGGCGTGCGAGCCTTCCTGGCCCGTCGCCCGCCGCGCTTCTCGGGCCGCTGATTCGGCCGTAGCGTGGGCGGCTAACGGGGCCTGCCGGCTGGGCCGCTGAGGGGGCCGCTACGCCGGTCCTCGGCTGCCGACGCGCGCCGCTGGCACAGGTTCGCCGGTTGCGCCGCCGCAGCGAGTGATGTTGCGGCAACGCCGCACCCGGCCCCAGCCGCCTGCCGGGCTGAACCGTTGCGAGGCCGTCTACCCCGCGGTGCGTCGGACGGTCTGACCCGCCGGTCCGTCACTCTGCCGCGCTAGAGGCCCGATTCGGACGCCATCGGCACGCTTCGCCATTAAGCTTCGCGGCCAATGATGTTCCGGGTTGTCCCGGATACTGTGCCATGAAGAACGAAAACCTGTTTGCACTGATCGAAGCCCGTCTGCCGCGCGACCTGGGGGGCCGCTTCCTGGAAACGCTGGACAGTCTGGCCTACAGTTGGCGCGACCTGCTGCACGCCACCGGCAGGCTGGCCGGCTGGCTGGCCAGCCTGCAGTTGCCGGCCGAGGCGGACGGCACGCCGGCGCGCGTCATGGTGCAGGTGGAAAAGTCGCCGGAAGCGCTGCTGCTCTACCTGGCCACGCTGCGCGCCGGCCTGGCCTACGTGCCGCTGAACCCGGCCTACCAGCAGGGCGAGGTCGAGTACTTCCTGAACGACGCCCGGCCGGCGCTGTTCGTCTGCTCGCCGCAGCGACAGGCCGCCCTGGAGCCGGTCGCGCGGGCGGCCGGGGTGGCCCACGTGTTCACCCTAGGCGAGGGGCGCAACGGCAGCGTCCTCGAGGCGGCTGCGCCGTTTCCGGACACCTACGTCACCGTGCGCCGGCGCGCCGACGACTTGGCGGCCATCCTGTACACCTCGGGCACCACCGGCCGCAGCAAGGGTGCGATGTTGTCGCACGGCAATCTCTCCGCCAACGCGCTGGTGCTCGACGAGTTCTGGGGCTTCAAGGAGGAGCGCGACGCCGGTGACCAGGACGTCCTGCTGCATGCGCTGCCGCTGTTCCACGTGCATGGCCTGTTCGTGGCCGCCCACGCGGCGCTGCTGGCGGGCAGCCGCATGCTGTTCATGAACCGGTTCGATCCGCCGGCACTGGTGCGCTGGCTGCCGAAGGCCACCGTGTTCATGGGCGTGCCCACGATGTACACGCGGCTGCTGGCGGAACCGGGCTTCGACCGCCACGCCTGCCGCAACATGCGGCTGTTCATCTCCGGCTCGGCACCCCTGCTGGCCGAGACCTTCGAGCAGTTTCGCGGCCGTACCGGGCGCGCCATCGTCGAACGCTACGGCATGAGCGAGACGGTGATGCTGGTGTCAAACCCCTACTTCGGGGTGGCGGCCGATCGGGTGGCCGGCACGGTCGGCCTGCCGCTGCCGGGGGTCGAGGTGCGCATCGTCAAGGAAGACGGCAGCGCCTGCCGCACCGGCGAAGTCGGCCAGGTGCAGGTGCGCGGGCCCAGCGTGTTCCCGGGCTACTGGCGCATGCTGGAGAAGACCGCCGAGGACTTCACCGCCGACGGGTTCTTCCGCACTGGCGACGTGGGCCATTTTGGCGGCAGTGGCCGGCCGGAGGGTTACCTCACCCTGGTCGGGCGCGCCAAGGACCTCATCATCTCCGGGGGATACAACGTGTATCCCAAGGAGATCGAGGGCTACATCGACGAGATGCCGGGGGTGGCCGAATCAGCTGTGATCGGGCTGCCGCATCCGGACTTTGGCGAGGCTGTGGCCGCCGTCGTCGTGGCCAAGGCCACCGCGCCGCTGGACGCTGCCGCCATCATGGCCGGACTGCGTGCGCGCATCGCCAACTTCAAGGTTCCCAAGCGCGTGTGGGTGGTCGAAGACCTGCCGCGCAATGCGATGGGCAAGGTGCAGAAGAACGTACTGCGCGAGCGGTATCGGGAGGCCTTTGCCTAGCCGCCGGCCGCCGGGCCGTGCTGCCGGGATTGGTGGCCGCGGCCTCAGCGGCCGAGGATCGAGTCGATGAAGCTCGACTTGCCGTTGGCGTAGGCGACCGCATCGCCCGGTCTGGCGCGCAGCAGGTCGAGCTTGACGGCGGCGTACTGGTGCGCCAGCGCCGCGTCCGCGCGCAGCAAGTCGCGGAACAGCAGGATGCGGTGCCAGGCGTCGCCATGGCTCTCGACCACCTGCACGTGATGGGTCACCAGCCCCCGCACCTGCCGCGTCAGCATGCGTGGGGCGTAAGGCTCGGCGTACGGTTGGGCCGTCGTTCCCATCAGCACATAACCGAAATTGGCCAGCCGGCCGGCGAGCGGATCCACCAGCTTGGGCATCGGCAACCCGACCAGCACATCGATGACCGGGCGCGCCGCCAGTTGCGGCACCGCCGTGCTGCCGCAGTGCTCGATCACGGGCGTCAAGACGACCAGGGCAACCCTCAGCACTTCAGCCTCGACGCGGAAGCGCGCCGGCCAGCTGGCTTGATAGGGCGACAGCGTAAGGGCTGCCTCCGGCAAGGCGGATCCAGTGGGTGGGCGGGCGGGCGTACTGTCGGCGAGTTCGGCGAACATGGCTTGTTCCTCGGTCCACTGGGCGGGAGTCAAGCCGAAGTTTCGTACCCAGGGCAAGGGCCGGCATCCGAGGATGCGTCAGCACGGCGCCCGAAGATTCACGCGTTTCAGAGTTGGCGCAGCGCGGCCGTTGCCGGGTCGGGCGCTCTCGGGCCCAGGTGGCCTGGCGCGCACAGAGGTTGGTAGAGGCGCAACGGCCGCGCTGGGCGCTGCCGCGCGGACCTGGCGCGCCAGCTCAGCGACGGCCCGCGACATCGAGTTGCGGGTACGAGGGCGCGGGGAGCGGCAACCGCAAGCTGCCGGCGCGCTACCAGCGCGCCGGCGGCTTGCGGTTGATGGTGATGATCCGGTCGACCACCGTGACGTAGCCGCCGATGGTGAGGTCCTTGAAGATGCGGCTGATCATGTCGCGCGAGGCGCCAACGCGGTCGGCGATGTCCTGCTGGGTCATGCGGTCGGGCACTACCAGCCGGCCGTCGGGCTGCTCCCGCGCCAGCGAAAGCAGCAGGCGCGCCACGCGGCCGTAGACGTCCATCAGCGCCAGGTTCTTCACGTTGTCGGTGGCGATGCGCGCACGGTCGATCAGCGTGTCGATCAGCTTCATCGCAAAGTCCGGGCTCGAGGCAACCGCTTCCTTGAGCGACTCGCGGGTGACCACCGAGCAGATGGTGGGCTCGAGCGTCATCACCGACGCGGAGCGCGGCCGGCCGTCGAGCGACATCTCGCCGACGTAGTCGCCGGCGCCATAGATGTCGAGGATCATCTCTCGGCCATCGTCATCCGAGACATACACCTTGACCTTGCCGCCGAGGATCACGAACAGCGATTCGCCGCGGTCACCCTCGTTGATGATCACGGTGTTCTTCGGAAAGCTGCGCACGCTGCCGCGGTTGGCGAGCTCGCGCACCATGGGGTCGCTCAGCGCTGCGATCAGTTCTGCCGACATATCCGCACCTCGCCCGACTGTGCCTGTGTGAAGCGTGACCTCTTGGTTCGGTCACCGTACCATTATCCGACGAGCGGCCGCGGCTGACCACTGGGCGTCGCAGCCACGGCGCGTTCAGTAGGGCCGCAGTCCGTTGTAAAGCATGTAGCCGGCCAGGAGGTAGAGCAGGCCGGCGAAGACCCGCGTCAGCGAGCGCATGTCCAGCGCGTGGGCCACGCGCGCCCCGAGCGGCGCCAGCAGCATGCTGGCGGCGGCGGTCACGACCAGTGCCGGCAGGTAGACGAAGCCGATCGAGCAGTCGGGTGCGGTGGCCTGGGCACAGGGCCGCAGCCCCGTCTCGCGCAGCCCGGCGATCACGTAGCCGAGCGTGCCGGCCGCCGCGATCGGGAAGCCGAGCGCGGCTGAGGTGCCGACCGCCTGGTGGATGCGCACGTTGCACCAGAGCATGAAGGGCACCGAGATGAAGCCTCCGCCGGCACCGACCAGGCTGGACAACACGCCGATGCCGCCCCCGACGCCGAGCAGCCCCGCGCGAGCCGGCAGCTCGCGGTTAGGCGCCGGCTTGCGGTCCAGCAGCATCTGGGTGGCCGAAAAGCCGACGAAGCCGGCAAACAGCAGCGCCAGCACCGCGGTCGGCAAGGCGCCGGCAACCTGGGCGCCGATCAGCGCGCCCAGCAGGATGCCAGGGGCGAGCAGGCGCAGGATGTCCCAGCGCACCGCGCCGTGGCCGTGGTGGGCGCGCAGCGACGTCACCGAGGTGAACAGGATCGTCGCCAGCGAGGTGGCCAGCGCCATGTGCACCACGTGCTCCACGGGCAGGCCGCGGGCGCTGAGCAGCATGGTGAGAAAGGGCACCAGCAGCATGCCGCCGCCGATGCCGAGCAGCCCGGCGGCAAAGCCGGTCGCTGCGCCCAGCAGCAGCAGCAGGCCGACGAAGCCGGCGTCGATCACGTGGCGCCCACGTTCAGCCGCTGCGCGCCAGCCGCGTGGTGATGTGACGCCACTGGTCTGCCGTCACCGGGGTGATCGACAGTCGGTTGCCGCGGCGCAGGATCGTCATGTCGGTGAGCGCCGCGGCGGCGCGCAGCTCGCCGATGCCGATCAGCCGCGTCTTGGCCAGGGCCTTGACGTCGACCATCCACCAGCGCGGCTCCTCCGGGCGGGCGCTGGCGTCGAAGTACTTGCTGTGGCGGTCGAACTGCGTGGGGTCGGGGTAGGGCGTGCTTGCCACCTCGGCGATGCCGGCCACGCCCGGCTCTGGGCAACTGGAGTGGTAGAACAGCACGCCGTCGCCCACGCGCATCTGGCGCCACATGAAGTTGCGCGCCTGGTAGTTGCGCACGCCGGTCCAGGGCACCGTGGCATTCGAGGCCGCCAGTGCATCGTCGATCGAGCACTCGTGCGGCTCGGACTTCATCAGCCAGTAGCTTTTCTTGTTGGCCATCCGCAAGAAAACAACGGCGCCTGACGCGCCGTCGCTCCCCGTTGCTTGCATGTCGCGGCCGAGGCACGGAGGCGCCTCCCGGCCGCACCCGGGGCGGCCCGCCTCAACAACCCGATCGCGCTTTGCAACGCCGCCAGTGGGCGCGCAAGCACGATCGACCCTGATCATCCCCGCCTGTGCCGCCCGGCCCGATGTCCTGAACCATGGGTTCAGGGTGGTCGTTGTCCGCGACGCTTAGGTTCAGCAGACGCGTGCCGATCAGCACCACGCCGCGAGGCCAACGACCTTGCGCAAAGCGCATTGGTTCAAAGAACTAAAGGGCCTTTGCGCGAGCACCGCAGGGTTCTCGAATTGTACCCGGCGTGGCGCTGCCGGTCGTGCGGCGGCCCGTCTGCCGGTCAGGTCGACCGGGCCCGTTCAAGACGCCTCAGAAGAGCTTTTCCTGCGGGACCAGCATCTCGTCGGCGATCTGGTTCATGTCGCGCAGGCGCCGGCGCAGCTCGCCGACCGACAGACCGTCGGCGGCCCGCGCGCTCATGTGCTCCTGGGCGATCTGCAGCGCCGCCAGCACGGCGACGTTGTCCAGCCCCATGACCTTGCCGCCGTCGCGAATCGCCGCCATCTTCTGGTCGACGTAGCGGGCGCAATGCAGAAGGTCGTCCTTCTCCTCGGGTCGGCAGGCAAGACGGAACTCGCGTCCCTGCAGCGTGACGGTGAGGGATACCGTGTCGGCCATCAGTGCTCTCCTTCGAGCCGGCTGGACGAGGACATCGGCCCGCGCTCGCTGCGACGCTCGGGTTCCGGCAAGCGGTCGAGCAGCACGTCGATGCGCTGCATGGCCGCCGAAGCCTTGCTGCGCAGCGCATCGCTGTCGGCTTGCGCCCTGGCGAGCTGTGCGCGCAACTGCTGGTTCTCCTCGCGCAGGGCACGCACGCGAAACTTCAATTCGCCTAGTTTGGCCACAAGCGCGTCGAGTTCCTCAAGCATGCGGATGATGCTAACACCGGGCTCCGCTCGACCTCCTGGAAGCACGCCGCGCCGGCCGCAAGCCCTGAGCTAGACTTTCGGCGTCAAGGTGCCCTGACATCCGGGGAGGATGGTCAGGGTGAAACGGGAAACAGGGTTCCATTGATTTTCAGCGGCGCGCGGCCATGCATCGCGCGCCGGGACAAACCTGTGCTGCCCCCGCAACGGTAAGCAGTCGCAGCGCCGCGCCGGTGCTGCCGCTTTCGATGATCGCCACTGCCCGCATCCCTCAACGCGGGTGGGAAGGCGCGAAGGTCGTCACTGCAGCCCGGAGACCGGCCCTGGCCGCCGGCGCCATCCCGACAGGCGCTGGTGAGTGGTCCTGCCGCGGGGCGCGGGCAGGCGCGCTCGGCCTGCGTCCTGCTTCGGGCGCCGGCCGTCACGCATTGCATCGTCCTCGCAGCGGGGCTGCCCGTTGACTGCCGGCGGCGGGCCGGCCTGCACGAGGACAACTCATGACTTTCAAGCGAAATGCAGCGGTGCCGTTGGCACTGGCCTGCGCCATCTCCCCAGCCTTGACCGCGCCCGCACGGGCACAGCCCGGTGCCCAGCAACTGCAACCGGTGGTGATCACCGCGGCACGCAACGAGCAGTCGTTTGCCGACGTGCTGGCTCCGGTCACGCTCATCACCCGCGAGGACATCGAGCGCACGCAGGTGCCCTCGCTGCCCGAACTGCTGGCGCAGCAGCCCGGCCTGCAGTTCACCCGCACCGGCGGCGCGGGCAGCCAGACCTCGCTGTTTGCCCGCGGCGCCGGCAGCGCGCAGGTGCTGGTACTGGTCGACGGCATCCGGCTGAACACCGCGATCGGCGGCTTTGCCGTCCTCGGCGGGGTCAACCTGGACAGCGTCGAGCGCATCGAGATCGTGCGGGGCAATCGGTCGAGCCTGTACGGTTCCGAGGCCATCGGCGGCGTGGTGCAGATCTTCACGCGCGGCGGTGGCGCCGACCAGGCGGCGCTGCAGGCCGAGGGCGGCAGCGGCCAGAGCGCGAGCGGCAGCGCCAGCGTCACGCGCAGTTTCGGCAGCACGCGCCTGTCGGCCACGCTGGCGGGCAGCCGGTCCGTGCCGTTTTCCTCGATCGACACGGCGCAGGTCCGGCCCGGGCCGTTTGCCCCCGGCGCCAATGCCGACCAGGACGGTAACCGCAACCGCAGCGCGACCCTGCGGCTGGCGCACCGCTTCAGCGAGGCCACCGATGCCGGCGCCAGCGTCTGGCTACAGAGGAACCGCACCGACTTCGACTCCACGGCCGACGGGCCGGACGCCACGCATCGCGAGACCGCGGAGACCGCCAACTGGCAGGCCTTCGCTCGGCACCGGCTCGACCGGACCTGGACCCTGCGCGCCACGCTGGGCCAACTGCAGGAAGACAGCGACAACCGCGCCAGCGTGGCCGCTTCGTTCAACAACGGTCGCTTCGAGGCGCGCAACCGCCAGGCGCAGGTGCAGGCCGATGCCCGTCTGGCCGAGCGCGTGACGGCGAGCTTCGGCTACGACCGGCTCGACCAGCGCGGCGCCTCGACCGGCTACGACCCCGGCTTCGGCAATGCGCTGACCTCGTTCTCGCGCGAGGTGAACTCGTTGTGGGCGGGCGTGACCGGCAGCAGCGGGCGCCAGCAGGTGCAACTGGCGCTGCGCCGCGACGACTACTCGGACGTCGGAGGGGCCACCAGCGGGCTGGCGGCCTACGGCTATCGGCTCGGCCCGGCGTGGCGTGCCCGGCTGCAAGTCAGCAACGCCTTCCGTGCGCCCAGCTTCAACGACCTGTACTTCCCGTTCTTCGGCAACCCGCGGCTGGCGCCCGAGCAGTCGCGCAGCATCGAGGCGGGCCTGCACTACGGCGAAGGCCCCTGGCGCGGGGCGGTGGCGTTGTTTGCGACCCGCACCCGCAACCTGATCCAGTTCAGCGCGGCCTCCCGGCAGGCCGAGAACATCGCGCGCGCGCGCGTAGCCGGGCTGGAGTGGACGCTCGGCTGGCAGGCGGCCGCATGGCGCGTCGACTTCAATGCCACCTATCTCGACACCGAGGACGAGGCCAGCGGCGCGCGGCTGCCGCGCCGCGCGCCGCTGACCGCCAACCTGTCGGCCTTCTACGATGCCGGGCGCTGGCGCGTCGGGGGCGAAGTCGGTCACACCGACCGGCGCACCAGCAGCGACATCAACACCTTCGCCACCATCGGCCTGGCGCCCTACACGCTGGTGCGCGCCGTGGCGCAGGTCGACCTCACGCCCGCGCTGCGGCTGAAGCTGCGCCTGGAAAACGCCTTCGACGCGCGGTATGAACTCGTCGATGGCTACAACACCTCGGGCCGGGCGGCGTTTGCTGGCTTCGCGTGGCGGATGTAGGCGGGCGCATGTCGGTCCATCCTCCTGCCGCGGGTACTGTTGCGCCCGTCACGCCGGCCGCTCGGCCGCGGGGACGGGTGCTGCCGGCCCTGGCGGTCGCGGCGGCAGCCAGCCTGCTGCTCGCGCTACTGGTCGGCAGCGTGGCGCTGCCGCTGCGCGATCTGGCGGCCTGGCTCGGCGGTGCCGAGGTGCCCATGGTGGCGAGCGTGATCGAGTTGCGGCTGCCGCGCGTGCTGGCCGGCTTCGCGGTCGGCGCCTTGCTGGCCACCGCTGGCGCCCTGCTGCAGGCCCTGCTGCGCAATCCGCTGGCCGATCCTTACGTCCTCGGCGTCAGCGGCGGTGCGGCCGTCGCCGCCCTGGGCGCCCTGGCGCTGGGCGCTGCGCTGTGGGTCATGCAGTTGGCGGCCGCGGTGGGCGCCCTGGCGACTTTGGCGCTGCTGTTCGCGTTGGCGCGCCGCGCCCTGTTCACCCGCGACGCCCTGCACGGCGAGCAGGCCACCACCGTGGTGCTGCTGACCGGCGTGATGATCGCGGCCTTTGCCTCGGCGCTGCTGTCGGTGGTGCTGACGCTGGCACCGGAGAACCAGTTGCGCACGATGGTGTTCTGGCTGCTGGGTGATCTGTCCGGCGCTACCAGTTTGCCGCACGCGCTGGCCTCGCTGGCCGTGCTCGCGCTGGTACTGCTGCTGGCGCTGCGCCATGCGCCGGCCCTCAATCTGCTGCTGCGCGGAGACGTTCAGGCGTTCACGCAGGGCGTGGACGTGGAGCGCACCCGGCGCAAGCTGGTGCTGCTGGCCGCCGTGGCCGCCGGCACCGTGGTGACCCAGGCCGGAGCGGTCGGTTTCGTGGGCTTCGTGGCGCCGCATCTGGTGCGGCTGCTGATCGGCAACGACCAGCGCCAACTGCTGCCGGCCGCGGCACTGGCCGGCGGCACGCTCGTGGTGCTGGCCGACACCTTCGCCCGCAGCGCCTTCGCACCGGTGCAACTGCCCGTGGGGGTGGTGACCGCGCTGTTCGGCGTGCCGGTGTTCCTGTGGCTGCTGCGCCGGTGGTGAGCGCAACCGCTGCGCCCGCCGTGCAGTGCCGCGCGCTGGCGCTGCATGGCGGTGCGCGTGCGCTCGTGACCGGGCTCGATCTGGCGGTGCAGCCGGGCGAGCGCTGGGTCGTGCTCGGACCCAATGGCGCCGGCAAGTCGAGCCTGCTGGCTGCGCTGGCCGGTGTGCGCTGCGCGGATGCGGGGCAGGTGTGGCTGGCCGGGAGCGACATCGCGCGGCGCGACGGTCTGGCGCTGGCGGCCGAGCGCGCGATGATGACCGACCGCTGGCACGACCCCTTTGCGGCGACTGTCCTCGACACGGTGCTGACCGCGCGCTTCCGCTTCGGCGGCGCCAGCGCGGCGGCCGTGCAGGCGGCCCGGGACGAACTGGCGCGGCTGGACTGCGGCGGGCTGGCCGACCGCGACGTGCGCAGCCTGTCGCGTGGCGAGCGGCAGCGGGTGGCACTGGCGACCGCGCTGCTGCAGGATGCCCCGCTGCTGCTGCTCGACGAGCCCATCGCGCATCAGGACCCGCGGCACCAGGCGCTGGTGCTCGAGCGGCTGGCGCAACTCGGCGGCCGCACCGTGATGGCCACCCTGCACGACGTCAATGCCGCCGCGCGGCTGGCCACCCACGTGTTGCTGCTGACCGGGCATGGCGCGTGGACGGCCGGCACGGCGCAGGCTGTCCTCACGCCGGCGCGCCTGAGCGAACTCTTCGGCACGCGGTTCGGCGTGGTGCTGGCCGACGGCCAGCGCCTGTTCCACCTGGCGGGCTCCCCGGATCAGCCGTCGGCTCCTGGCCCATGAAGAAAGTCTGCTGCGCAAGCCGATCGGGTGCCTACTCTGCTCGTCGCACCCGCTCGCCACGGGTCGGCTGCACGGTGCGTCATCGGGCCGCTCGCACGGCGTTTTTCACCGGCTCGCCGACCTCGTAGACTGCCAGCGGCTCATTGCACGGCGCGAGGGCGCGATGCCGGTGTTTCTGATCGTCAATCCGAAGGGCGGCGTGGGCAAGAGCACCGTCGCCACCAACCTGGCCGGCTGGTGCGCCCAGCAGGGTCACACCACCATGCTGGGCGACCTCGACCGCCAGCAGTCGTCGCAAGCCTGGCTGCAACTGCGGCCGGCAGCCGCCCCGCGCATCCAGTCGTGGGCGGTCGATGCCTATCACGTCGCGCGCCCGCCCAAGGGCGTGAGCCACGTGGTCGTCGACACCCCGGCGGCGATCGACAAGCTGCTGCTCAAGGAGGCGCTGAAGGTGGCCGATCGCGTGATCGTGCCGCTGCAGGCTTCTCTGTTCGACATCTACGCAACCGAGGCCTTCCTGGAAAAGCTGCGCGACAAGGGCGTGCTGAAGGACGACAGCGACCGGGTCGGCGTGCTGGGCGTGCGCGTGGACGCACGCACGCGGGCCGCCGAGCAGCTGCACCGCTTCGTCGATGGGCTCGGCCTGCCGGTGCTGGGCCACCTGCGCGACACCCAGAACTACGTGCAACTGGCGGCCCACGGCCTGAGCTTGTGGGACGTGGCGCCGGGCCGCGTGGAGAAAGACCTGGCGCAATGGCAGGAGATCATCGACTGGATCGAGGGCCGCGGCGTGGCGCGGCAGGGCGCGTGATCACGCCGCAGTACTGCCAGACCATGGCCGCCTACAACGGCTGGATGAACCGCAAGCTCTACGACGCGGCCGCGCAGTTGTCCGACGGCCAGCGCAAGCAAGACCGCGGCGCGTTCTTCGGGTCGATTCATCGCACCCTCAACCACATTCTTTGGGGCGACCGGCTGTGGCTGGGGCGCTTCGATGGCAAGACCTACCAAGCCGGGCCGATCGGCGTCGACCTGTGCGAGCACTTCGGCGAGCTGCTGGCGCAGCGCCGGGCGCACGACGAGGCCATCGGCGCTTGGGCGGCGCAGGTGACGGAGGCCGCGCTGGCCGGCCCGCTCACCTGGTACTCGGGGGTCGCCCAGCGCGAGCTGACACGGCCCAGGTGGCTGTGCGTGATGCAGATGTTCAACCACCAGACCCATCATCGCGGCCAGGTGACCACGCTGCTGATGCAAGCCGGCATCGACCCCGGTGCCACCGATCTGCCGTGGGCGCCGCTGGCGCGCGATGCCGCCGGTCGCGTAGTCCTGAGCACGGAGTTCGGCCTGTAGTTGCGGCTGGGGTTCGGCCTGAGGTTCGGTCTGACGTTCGGTCTCCTTCGCCCGACCCGTAGCGCTGGCGGCGCCGCCGTCAGCCCGGCGGCGCAGTCGGAGTCACAACGCCAAAGCGCAGGTGCTGGGTGGCGATGTAGACCTCGCGCAGAAAACACAGCAGGCCGGCGATCAGCGACAGCAGCCCGAGCGCGAACACGGCGGCCACCAGGCGGGTCAGATCGGGGGACCAGGCGTAGTACGCGGTGATGAACAGGCCCACGATCACCGCGCACACCAGCAGTGCCGCCACCACGCAGAGCGTGATGGCCCGGTGGATGAGGCGAGCGCGCCGCGTCAGCGTGCCGATCTCCTCCCGGATCTGCGTGCCGCGTTCGGCGCTGGCGCCGCTCAACTCCGTCTCGATGCTGCGTGCGCGGTCGACGATGCGCGCCAGGCGTGTGGTCGTGACCCCGAGCAGCGCCCCGATGCCCGTCAGCAGGAACACCGGCGCTACCGACAGCTGGATGACGCGGCTGATCTGGTCGAGGTCGGCGGCCATCGCTTCTCCGTCACGCCTTACCGCGGGCGCGCTCGATATGCGCGCACAGCACCGCGACCTCGTCCAGCATGCGCGGCGAGTGGCGGTTGATGCGATTGCCATCGAGCGTGACGAGAAGGTCGTTGCGCACCGCCGGCAGGGTGGCAAAGCGCCGCCACGAGTCGAGCGCGCCGCTGGGCTTCGCATCGGCCTCGGCGGTGGCGATCAGCTGGGGCGCGGCGGCGAGCACGGACTCGACGCCGACCTGCGGCGCGATTGGAGCCAGGTCACCGAAGACGTTGCGCCCGCCGCACAGCGCGATCGCCTCGGTCAGCACATGCGGCCGGCCCAGCGTCATCAGCGGCTGCGACCAGACCTGATAGAACACCCGCACTTCGCTGCGGCCGGCATGGCGTGCCCGCAGCGACTGCAGCCGGGCGCGAAAACTCGCCGCAGCGGCGGCAGCCTGCGGTGCGGCGGTGAGCTGGCCCAGGCGTTCGAGCGAGCTGGCGATGCTGTCGAGCGCACCCGGCTCGTTGACGTACACCGGCACCCGCAGGCGCCGTAGCGCCTGCAGCAGCGCCGGTGGAAAACCGCTGCCCCAGACGACGATGAGGTCCGGCTGCAAGGCGGCAATGCGTTCGAGGTCGAGGCTGTGCGCGCGGCCCACACGCGGGATCTTGAGCGCGGCCGGCGGATGGTCGGCAAACTCGGTGGTGCCGACGATGCGCTCGCCCACGCCGATGGCGTAGAGCTGCTCGGTGATGTGCGGCGCCAGCGCGACGATGCGCTGCGCCGGCTGCGGCAGGGTCAGCTGCTGGCCGCTGTCGTCCGTGGCGCTGACCGCGGCGCGCGCTGCGCCGGCGGCCAGCGCCAGCGCCAGCACGGCCAGCGTCGCGAGCAGGCAGCGCACGCGCATCGGTCAGGGGCGCGCGGCGGCGGCGCTGTCCGGGGCGGGCGGATCGGTGACGAACCCCATCCGGACGATGCCCGCCTCCTGGGCGGCCGACAGCACGCGCGCGATCGACTCGTAGCGCGCCGCCTTGTCCGCCAGCAGGTGCAGTTCGGGCTGCGGCTCCTTGCGGGCGGCCTCGGCCAGGCGCGTCTTCAGTTGTTCGGGGTCGATCACGCTGGCGTCCCAGCGCAGCGTGCCGTCGGCCTCGATCGCCAGCCGGATGGTGTCGGCGCGGCTCATCGCGGGTGCGGCCTTCACGTCCGGCAGGTCGAGCCGGATGGCGTAGGCCAGCAGTGGCGCGGTGATGATGAAGATGACCAGCAGCACCAGCATCACGTCCACCAGCGGCGTGACATTGATGTCCGCCATCGGCTGCGAGGGCGCGTTGCCGCGCTCGAAGCCGCCGAAGGCCATCAGGCGCCGCCGTGGCCGGCGCCGGTTTCGGTCGCCGGCCGCGAGCCTACGGTGAGGAAGGCGTGCAGGTCGTGCGCAAAGCCGTCGAGCTGCGCCAGGATGATGCGGTTGACCCGCGTGAAGGCGTTGTAGGCCAGCACCGCCGGGATCGCCACCGCCAGCCCGAAGGCCGTCATGATCAGCGCCTCGCCCACCGGCCCGGCCACCTTCTCGATGGCGATGGTGCCGGTGGAGGCGATATTGATCATCGCGTGATAGATGCCCCAGACCGTGCCGAACAGGCCGATGAAGGGCGCCGTGCTGCCCACCGAGGCGAGGAAGGTCAGGCCCGATTCGAGCCGCGCCGCGGCCTCGTTGATGCGCTGGCGCAGCGCGCGCGTCAGCAGGTCCGAGCGGTCGGTCTGCGCCGCCAGCGTGCCCTCGCCCGAGGGCGCCTGCACCGCAGCGGCGGCGCCGGCGGCCAGCGGCACGAACAACCCCTCCCGGTCGAGCGGCTTGAGCAGCGCGATCGCCTCGTCCAGCGAATGCGCCGACCAGAACTGGTCGATCTGGCGCGCGGCGCGGCGCATCCGCAGCCAGCTCCAGGTCTTCCAGAGAATCAGAAACCAGCTGCCCACCGACATCGCCAGCAGCGCGTAGGCGGTGAAGCGGATCAGTGCGTCGGCCTGCGCCCAGAAGTGGCCGAGCCCGAGGGTGGCGACGCCTTCCATCATGGGCTCCCGGGGCGACGGAAGAAGAGGGGACGAACCGCGCGGCGTCGGCGGCGACGCGTCCGGCCGCCGCGCACGCCGACGGAACCGGACAGCGGCGGGTCGCTGCGGACGCCGGACTTCATCGCAGCCCCAGCACGTCGGTCATGTCAAAGAGCCCGCTGCGCCGGCCGGCCAGGAAGCGCGCGGCGCGCAGGCTGCCCAGCGCGTAGCCGATGCGGCTGCCCATGCGATGCGTGATCTCGATGCGCTCGCCGGCGCCGGCAAACAGCACCGTGTGGTCGCCGACGATGTCGCCGCCGCGCACCGCAGCGAAGCCGATCGTGCCCGGCTTGCGCTCGCCGGTGACGCCCTCGCGCGCATACACGGCCACCTCGTGCAGCGCCTGGCCTTGGGCGGCGGCGATTACCTCGCCCATTTTCAGGGCCGTGCCCGAGGGCGCGTCGACCTTGTGGCGATGATGGGCCTCGATGATCTCCACGTCGTGGTCGCCGGCGAGCAAGCTTGCGGCCACCGCCAGCAGCCTGAAGGTCACGTTGACCCCCACGCTCATGTTGGGCGCGAACACGATTGCCGTCTGCGCGGCGGCGGCCCGGATGGCCGCCTTGCCCGCCTCGTCGAAGCCGGTGGTGCCGATCACCAGCCGCACGCCGTGCGCCGCGCAAACGGGCAGGTGCGCGAGCGTGGCCTCGGGTCGGGTGAAGTCGATCAGCACGTCGCTGCCGGCGAGCGCCGCCAGGTCGCTGCCGATGCGCACGCCGGCGGCGCGGCCGAGGAACTCGCCGGCATCGCGCCCGAGCTCCGGTGCGCCGGGCCGGTCGAGCGCGGCGGCGAGCGTGCAGTCGGTCGCTGCGAGCGTCGTCTCGATCAGCATCCGGCCCATGCGGCCGGAGGCGCCGGCGATGGCCACGCGCAGGGTCATCGGACTGCAATCAGTAAATGGGGCCCGGCGTCTCGCGGCCAGGATCGGTGGCGCGCGTGGACGGCGTGAGGATCGGTTTCTTCTCGCGACCGATGATGAGATTGTCGGCCGCGGTCTCCGAGGGCAGCTCGTCGGCCTTGAACTCCGCCAGCCGGTTGTCCTTGAAAAACACGGTGAGCAGGCGCATCTGAACCTCGCTGCCCTTGCCGCGCTTGAGCCGGTAGACGTAGTCCCAGCGGTCCTGGTGAAACACGCTGGTGAGCAGCGGCGTGCCGAGCAGGAAGCGCACCTGTTCGCGCGACATGCCAGGGCGCAGCTGCTCGACCATCTCGCGCGTGACCACGTTGCCCTGCTGCACGTCCGGCCGGTACGGCTGCACGATGGGCGGCACCCAGGTGCGCGCCGTCTCGCAGCCGGTCAACAGGAGACAGCCGGCGGCGAGCGCGACCGCGCCGAGCAGGCGCGGGGCGTGGCAGATCGAGGGTGAGCGCATGGTGGCCGCTATGATACCCACCCGGTTCTCCCGCCGAGGCGCCGCAGCCTTGGCACCGCGTTGCCTGCAACGACTGCGCCCCGCGCCCCTCACCATGCCGCCCCGTGCCGGATCCTCGAGCGCCGAACTGAAGAGCAGCGGTCTGAAGGCCACGCTGCCGCGGATGAAGATCCTCGAGGTGTTCCAGCGCGCGGCGGCGGCCACCGGCCAGCGCCATCTGTCGGCCGAAGACGTCTACAAGGCGCTGATCGCCGAGAATCTCGACGTCGGCCTGGCCACCGTATACCGCGTGCTGCAGCAGTTCGAGCAGGCGGGTCTCCTGTCGCGCAGCCACTTCGAGCAGGGCCGTGCGGTGTTCGAGCTCAACGAGGGCTCGCACCACGATCACCTGGTCTGCCTGACCTGCGGCAAGGTCGAGGAATTCGTCGATACCGACATCGAGCAGCGCCAGCACGCCATCGCCGAGCGCCACGGCTTCGAGTTGCGCGACCATGCGCTGGCGCTCTACGGCGTCTGCACCAAGCGCGACTGTCCCAACCGGCCACGCTGAACCGCGCGCCGGCCGTGGCCGAGCCGTTCAGCGGCGGGCCAGCGCGCCGAGTGTCGCCACGGCCAGGTCGGGGTGGTCGGTGAACAGGCCGTCGATGCCCAGCGCGGCAAAGCGTTCGATCTCGGCGGCCGGCTGGCCCTTCAGGTCCGCCGGCAGATGCTCGTCCTCGCTGCGGAAGGTCCAGACGTGGACCGCGAGGCCGGCCGCGTGCGCCGCGGCCACCAGGCCGGTCGGCTGGCCGAGGCGGCCCTGGGCATCGCGCGGCAGCACCAGCGCCTTGGCCACGCCCAGGCCCTGTGCGTAGCGCGCCACCTGCGTCACGTCCGGCCGCGCGCGCTCGCCGGCCAGTTGCACGCGCGGCAGTTCGGTCAGTTGCGCCAGCCGCTGCAGGCTTGGCGGCTCGAACGACTGCAGGAACACCGGCGCGTTGCGGCTGCGCAGGCCGTCGCCGTGCAGCGCATCGACTAGCCGCTCCTCCAGCGCCAGGCCCTGCGCCGCGAAGTGCGCCGCGTGCTTGGTCTCGGGGTAGATGCCGATCGGGCGTCCGCTGGTCCGCTCGGCCGCGCGCCGCAGCGCCAGCACCTCGGCCAGGGTCGGGATCTCGAACTGGCCATCGAAGCGCGCCGACTGCGGCCGCAGCCCGGGCCAGCGCTCGGTGGCGCGCAGGCCCTTGAGCTCCGCCAGAGTGAAGTCCTCGACGAACCAGCCGTCCCAGTCGCGCCCGTCGATGCGCTGGCGCCGCCGCCGGCCGGCGAACTCGGCGCGCGCGGCCACATCGGTGGTCAGCGACAGCTCCGCCTCGTGGCGCGCCACCAGCACGCCGTCGCGCGTGATGACCAGATCCGGCTCGATGAAGTCGGCGCCCATCTCGATGGCGAGCTGGTAGGCCGCCAGCGTGTGCTCCGGCCGCGCGCCGCTGGCGCCGCGATGGGCGATGACGATGGGTGGCCCGCCATCGAGGGTGCGGTAGGGCCAGCGGGCCGCTGCGCGCGCCGCGGCGGGACCCAGGGCCAGTGAGGCGAGGAAGCTGCGTCGATGCATGGTCAATGGCGACAAACGATAACGGACGGCCGCTGCGCAGCCGATGACGGCGCTCCACGCGCCCGTGCAGACGCTCCCGCCGCAGCCTTGCCGCGATCATAGGCCGCGACGGCGGCCGCCGGGCGCGCAGCGCCTCGCAGGCGTCTGCAGGGCGCCGAGATGGGAAAAGCCCACCGGGCGCCGTCTTGAGCAGGGCCCACCGTGCGCCTTCCTGTCCCTAGCTCAACAACTCCCGCGCATGCTTGCGCGTGGTCTCCGTGATCTCGATCCCGCCCAGCATGCGCGCGATCTCGTCCACCCGGCTCTTGCGGTCGAGCGGGCGGATCTGCGAGACCGGGCGGCCGTCGGCGGCGGGCGCCTTGCTCACCACCAGGTGGGCATCGCCGCAGGCGGCCACCTGCGGCAGGTGGGTCACGCACAGCACCTGGCGCTGCTGGCCGAGCTGCCGCAACAGCCGGCCCACCGTCTCGGCCACCGCGCCGCCGATGCCGGCATCGACCTCGTCGAAGACCAGCGTGCCGACCGGCGTGGCGCTGGCTGCAATGACCGCGATGGCGAGGCTGATGCGCGCCAATTCACCACCAGAGGCCACCCGTACGAGCGGCTTGGGGGCCACGCCGGCGTGGCCGGCCACCAGGAACTCGACGCGCTCGGCGCCCGTGGCGGCGGTCTCGCCGTCGGCCAGCGGCACCAGGTTCACCTCGAAGCGGCCGCCGGCCATCGACAGGTCCTGCATGGCGCGGGTGACCTCGGCGGCCATCTGGCGGGCGGCCTTGACGCGCGCCTTGGACAGCGCCCGCGCGGCCTCGGTGTAGCGGGCGAGCGCGGCGGACTCCTGCGCGCGCAAGGCCTCCAGGTCGCTGGCCGCCGACAGGGCGGCCAGCCGCGCCTGCGCGTCGGCCAGCAGGGCGGGCAGCTCGGCCGGCGTGCTGCGCAGCTTGCGTGCTGCTGCGTGCAGCGCAGCGACACGCGCCTCCACCTGCGCCAGCCGCGCGCCATCGAGGTCGGCCTGGCCGAGGTAGCGGTTCAACTCGCGCACGGCGTCATCGAGCTGCACGCGCGCTGCGGCCAGCGACTCCAGTACCGCTGCCAGCCGCGCGTCGTACTGGGCGAGCGACTGCAGCCGCGCCAGCATGGCGTCGATGCGCTCGAGCGCGGCAGCGTCGCCTTCGCCGAGCGCCTCCACGGCGGCCTGCGCGCCTTCGAGCAGGCCGGCGGCGTGACTGAGGCGGCGGTGCTCGGCTTCCACCGCTTCCCATTCGCCTGGCTGGGGCGCCAGTTCGTCGAGCTCTTCGACGGTCCAGCGCAGGCGGTCGGCCTCGGCCTGGGCGCTGCCGGCCATCGCCTCGGCCTCGGCGCGCGCCCGGCTGGCGCGGCGCAGCTCGGCAAAGCGTTGCGCCACTTCGCGTGCCGCAGCGGCCAACCCGCCGTGTTCATCGAGCAGACGCTGCTGACTGCCCCCCTTGAGCAGCGACTGGTGGGCGTGCTGGCCGTGGACATCGACCAGCAGCTCGCCCAGCTCGCGCAGTTGCGCCAGCGTCACCGCGCTGCCGTTGATGAAGGCCCTGCTGCGACCGCCGGCATCCACCGTCCGCCGCAGCAGCACCAGGCCGGCGTCCTCGCCGCCGAGGTCCTGCGCGGCAATCCAGTCGCGCGCCGCCTCGCCGATGCGGAACTCGGCGCCGATCTCGGCCCGGGCGGCGCCCTCGCGTACCACGTCCGCCTCGGCCCGCTCGCCCAGGGCCAGCAGCAGCGCATCGATCAGGATCGACTTGCCTGCTCCGGTCTCGCCCGTCAGCACGCTGAAGCCCGGCCCGAACTCCAGGTCGAGCGACTCGACGATGACGAAATTGCGGATGGACAGGCAGAGCAACATCGGATTCAGAGAACAGAAATCGGGATTCGGGGAAGGGTGGCGGACACCGGACGCCTGGCGCCCGGGAAACCCGAACGCCGAATCCCGAGTCCGTTCATTCACCCGCGCCCATGCGGCTCCGACGGCATCACGTTCCAGTGGAGCTTGCCGCGCAGCGTCTCGAAGTAGTTGTAGCCGACCGGGTGCAGCAGCAGCGCGCTGTAGCGGCTGCGGCGGCAGCGCACGATGTCGCGCGGCTTCAGTCCCCAGAAGCTTTGCATGTCGAAGTGCGCCGAGGCGTCGCGCACGTCGGTGATCTCGATCTCGACCACGCTGTCGTCCGGCAGTGCGATCGGGCGGTTGGACAGGGTCTGCGGGGCCACCGGCACCAGCACCAGTCCCGCCAGGCGGGGGTGCAGGATCGGCCCGTTGGCCGACAGCGCATAGGCGGTGGAGCCGGTCGGCGTGGCGAGAATGACCCCGTCGGCGCGCTGGTTGTACATGGTCACGCCGTTCACGAGCACGGTGAACTCCACCATCCCGCCGGCCACCCCGCGCGAGATCACGGCGTCGTTGAGGGCGCGCGGGGCGAACACCACCTGGCCGTCGCGCTCCACCTCGCACTCCAGCAGCATGCGGGCATCGGTCTCGTAATGACCGGCCAGCATGTCCGACAGCACCTCCGGCACCTGCTCCAGCGCGATGTCGGTCATGAAGCCCAGGCGCCCGTGGTTGATGCCGATCAGCGGCACCCCGTGCGGCGCCAGCTCGCGGGCGATGCCCAGCATGGTGCCGTCGCCGCCCAGCACCACCGCCACGTCGGCGGCGGCGCCGATCTCCTCCAGGCTGTGGCCGGGCAGTTGCGCGAGGCCGACGGTCTCGCGCGTGGCCGCATCGAGCAGGACCTCGCAGCCGGCCGCCTGCACGATGCGTGCGATCTCCTGCAGCGGCGCGCCGATGCCCTCGGCGCGCGGCTTGCCGAACAGCGCAACCTTGCGGAACAAGCGGGCGGTGTCGGCAGTCATGGTCTCAGGAACTCTAGCAAAGCGCCGCCGCCTGGGCGGCAGGCGGGGCCGGCGGCGGCGCCGGTATTCCCCCAAAGCGGCGCGGCATTCATAGAATGAGCCCCATGCTGGACCAACGCGCAAGACTGCTGCTCAAGACCCTGATCGAGCGCTACATCGCTGACGGCGAGCCGGTCGGCTCGCGCTCGCTCGCCCGCATCTCGGGTCTGGAACTGAGCCCCGCCACCATCCGCAACGTGATGGCCGACCTGGAGGACCTGGGCTTCATCACCAGCCCGCACACCTCGGCCGGCCGCGTTCCCACGCCGCGCGGCTACCGCCTGTTCGTGGACACCCTGCTCACCGTGCAGCCGCTGCAGGACGAGCAGGAGCGCATCATTCACGGCAGCCTGCAGATCGCCGAGCCGCAACGCGCCATCCAGACCGCCGCGCAACTGCTGTCCCAACTGTCGCAGTTTGCCGGCGTGGTGGTGGCGCCGCGCCGCGCCTCCACCTTCCGCCAGGTGGAGTTCCTGCGGTTGTCGGACAAGCGGGTGCTGCTGATCATCGTCACCCCCGAGGGCGACGTGCAGAACCGCATCATCGTCACCGAGCAGGCTTACACCCACGCACAACTGGTGGAGGCGGCCAACTTCCTGAACCAGAACTTCGCGGGCCTGAGCTTCGCGGACGCGCGGCGGCGCCTGCAGGGCGAGCTGGCCGAGCTGCGCGGCGAGATCGCACGGCTGATGGAGGCGGCGGTGCAGGCGGGCAGCGAGGCGGCGCAGGCCTCCGACCCGGTGGTGGTCTCCGGCGAGCACAACCTGCTGGGCGTCAACGACCTCGCCTCCGACCTGCCCAAGCTGCGCGCCCTGTTCGACCTCTTCGAGCACAAGACGCGGCTGATGCAGCTGCTGGACCAGTCGGGCCGCTCGCAGGGCGTGCAGATCTTCATCGGCGGCGATTCCACCGTGGTGCCGCTCGACGAGATGAGCGTGGTGGTGGCGCCCTACGAGGTCGATGGGCGGGTGGTTGGCACGCTAGGCGTGATCGGTCCGACCCGCATGGCCTACGAGCGGGTCATCCCGATCGTCGACATCACTGCCAAGCTGCTGTCCAACGCGCTGTCGCGGGAGTGACGGGCGGCGCGGCACCCGCTGGGGGGCCGCGCTGCGCAAAGCGGGTGCGCCCGGCCGCGCCGCGCAAACGCCCAAGCACGGCCGACTGTGGGCGCCCGCTCACCGATTCACTTGCGCCGGCGCGACGACGGCTGCCGCTGGCTGGCTGCCGCCGGTGCTTCCGGCCGGGGGTTTTTCGGCTGGCCGGGGCGTCCTGGGGTGGCAGGATCGGGGCCGGGTCGGCGGCAGGGCAGGTGGCGGGGCATGAAGGGCCAGCCGGCCCGCCGGTTTGGCGTTCCGCCCGCTGCCAAGCACAATCGCGGCGCCGCAACGGCCGACGGGCGGCGCGCCCGACCCGGTCGGCCCTCATCGGTCTGCATTCATGCCTTTCCTGCCCGAAGCTCCATTTAGCCACGACAGAGCGCGCCGCACCGGCCTGCTGCTGGTGAACCTCGGCACGCCCGACGCGCCCGAAGCCGTCCCGGTCCGCCGCTACCTCAAGCAGTTCCTGTCGGACCCGCGGGTGGTGGAGATTCCGCGCCTGATCTGGTGGCCGATTCTCAACGGCATCATCCTGACCGTGCGGCCGCGCAAGTCGGCGGCCAAGTACGCCACCATCTGGGGTGAGAAAGGCTCGCCGCTGAAGGTCCACTCCGAGCAGCAGGCGCTGCTGCTGCGCGGCTACCTGGGCGAGCGCGGCCTCGATGTCGACGTCGTGCTGGCGATGCGCTACGGCGAGCCCTCGATCGCCGGCGCGCTGGCGCAACTGCGCGAGCGGCACATCGAGCGCCTGCTGGTGCTGCCCATGTACCCGCAGTACTCGGCCACCACCACCGCCACCGTGTTCGACGAGGTGCACCGCGTGCTCGCGCAGACGCGCAACGTGCCCGAGGTCCGCTGGGTCAAGCATTTTCACGACCATGCCGGGTACATCGAGGCGCTGCGCCAGTCCGTGCTGGCTTACTGGCAGCAGCACGGTCGGGCGCAGGACGTCGGCGGCAAGCTCGTCATGAGCTTTCACGGCGTGCCGCGCCGTACGCTGGAACTTGGCGACCCGTACCACTGCGAATGCCACAAGACCGCGCGGCTGCTGGCTACCGCGCTTGGGCTGTCGAAGGACGAGTACATGGTCAGCTTCCAGTCGCGCTTCGGCCGTGCCGAGTGGCTGCAGCCCTACACGGCGCCGCTGCTCGAGCAGCTCGGCCGCGCCGGCACCCGGCGCGTCGACGTGATCTGCCCCGGCTTTGTTGCCGACTGCCTCGAAACGCTCGAAGAGATCGCCCAGGAAGGCCAGGAGGAGTTCCACGCCAACGGCGGCGGCGACTACCACTACATCGCCTGCCTGAACGACCGCCCTGCGTTCATCCACGCGCTGGTCGACATGGTGCGGCAACACACCCAGGGCTGGCCGGTGGCGCGCACCGCCCCCGACACGCAGGTCCTGCGTGAGCGGGCGGCTGCGGCCAAGGCGCTCGGCGCCGAGCGCTGAGAGTCCCGGTCCGCCTGGCGACTCTCGAATCGTCGCCGGGCGGCGCACCGGTCCCGGCGCTCACCCTGATTGCGGGTCCGCTACGGCCGTGGGCTGACAGCGTGGCCGCGCACTGGCACGCGCATGCCGATGCGCACGTCCAGTTGCTCGCTGGGTAGGGTGAGAACCCTGCCGTCTGGCATTCGCACGTCCACCACCACGCCATCCTGGACGGGGGCCGTGCCGGACTTCGACGCCGCGATCGACCGTACAGCGATCACTTCGCCGCAATCGGCACACCGGTGCGCCTGCGCCGGTGTTGCCCGCTGCGGCGGCGGCGCCCAATTGACCAGCACCAGCGCCACGATCGCGAACACACTGAGCAGCGCAACGGGTGTCTGGCCGCGCAGCGTGTTGGTGCGGGTGAGGGCGGAGTCAGGCAGCGGGTCGGCCATCGGTGAGCGCGCGGGTTTGGAAGAGGCACTGCTCCGCGCATTTTGGCGACGCCATCACCGCGATCCAAGGGCGGGGGTCACACGTTTCGGCGAAGTTCCTCATCCGAGACCGAACGGTCTAGGCCGTGCAGGGTAGCGTCGGGCAGGATGTCGATTTCGGACCCGCCGACCGTGGGCACCGAGCGGTTGCGATGGGACACTTGCGCGGACTGCGCTGACTCCGGTACGCCGGAAAATGGGCGCCTCTTGCCGGCTTAGGAGGTTGTCTTTCGGCTGCGGGGGACGAACGGAACCGCGGTGGCGGCTGTCCTCTCGCTGCTGTCGTCGGCGTTGCCGCCGCGGTGCGCGCGACGTGTCGATAGACGGGGCAGGCGGGCGAAGCGTCCATGCGTCGCCGATCGCACAGATCGCGACCGCCGCCTCGAACCACGCCGCCCTGCTCAGTGTCTACCGGGTCAGCACCTCGCCGGAGTTGCCGACGAAGGCCGCCGCCTCGTGCTGCAGCCAGGTGCGCGCGGCGGCGTCATCCAGCAGATGCGCGCGCCAGAAGGCCAGCGACACCGCGCACACCACGCGCTGGTGCAACTCGTCCAGCGCCGGATCGGGCCGCGTGTTCGAGGCGGCACGTTCGATCCGCGGGCTGCCGCTGAAGATCATGTGGTCGGCCCCGGTCAGCCACACCAGCATCTTGTTGCCCGGTGGCAGCGCGTCGAACACGGCGCGGCGCTGCCCGGGCGCCACGCCCAGGCCCTGGGCGACCGCGCCATCGGCCGTCCCCGTCAGCGCGAGGAACGGTCGGGTGATGCCGGCAAACTCCTGCGCGTCGGCAGCTCGGCTGGAGGGCGAGAAGGCGATGAATGCGCGCGGCCGCGGGTCGGCCAGCGGTGCGCCGCCCCGCCCGTAGGCCTGGCCCGCGATCGCCTGCGTCGTGACGGCGCCGAACGAGTGGCCGCTCATGCCGATGCGCTCGAGGTCGAGCCGGCGCACCCAGGCATCGGCCGGGTCGGTGGAGACCCGCCGGCGCGCCAGTTCATCGAGCACGAACTTGACGTCGGCCACGCGCGCCGCCAGTTGCTCACCGCTGGCGGCCTGGCGCAGCGCCTCGGCCGGCCGCGGGGCGCCTTGCCAGACCGACTGGTCGCTGCCGGGGTGCTGCAAGTGGATCACCGCCAGGCCATGGCTGGCCCAGTGCTCGGCCCAGAACTGCCCGGCGCTCAGCGCGCCGCCCAGCCCGTGCGAGAACAGGACGACGGCCAGCGGCGCCTGCCCCGCAGGCAGGCGCAGGCGCAAGGGCAGCGGGCGGCCCCGGCTGGCATCGGTCCAGCGCAGGTCGCCCACGGCCGCCGCGAAGGGCCCGGCGGCCGCGAAAGGCGAGGCCGCCGCGGCTGCAGCGCCGGCCAGCAGGACGCCGGGGCTCAGTGCAAAGGCCTTGAGCAGGGTACGGCGGCGGACGGCTCGCATGGGGCGCTCCCTCGGCGGGACTGGAACGCGATAAGGCTAGTCGCGCTGGCCCGGCCCGGGTGTCACCCGGCCGCTTCATCTGTAAGTACTTGAAATCCCGCAAGGGCGCCCCCAGCTTTCACAATCGGTCGATTTTCAAGGCGAAAGGCGGGGCAGTCGGGATGAGCGAGCCGGGCGGCAAACCGGAACAGGGACAGACGAATGGCGCTGCCAACGGTGCCGCCAACGGGCAGGCGCCCGCAGCGGCCGACGCAGCCATGTCGGCCGTCGCCGAGGCGGATGCGGCGCCGGCGGCGCTCGGTTCGGCCACGGTGACGGACGTCGAGGTCGAGTTGCAGGCCGCACTCGCCAAGGCCAACGAGAACTACGACCTCTACCTGCGCGCCAAGGCTGACGGCGAGAATATCCGGCGCCGGGCGCAGGAGGACATCGCCAAGGCCAGCAAGTTTGCGATCGAGTCCTTCGCCGAGCATCTGGTGCCGGTGATGGACAGCCTCGACAAGGCCCTCGAGATCCAGAATGCCAGCGCCGAGCAGTTGCGCGAGGGCGTGGAGATCACGCGCCGGCAGCTCAGGTCCGCCTTCGAGCGCGGCCGGCTCGTCGAGATCAACCCGGTGGGCGAGAAGTTCGATCCGCACCGTCACCAGGCCATCTCGGCCATTCCGGCTCCTGCCGGCGTGGCGCCCAACCACGTGGTGGCCGTGCTGCAGAAAGGCTGGCTGCTTGCCGACCGCGTGCTGCGGCCGGCGCTCGTGACCGTGGCGCAGGGTTCATGATCCACGGCCCTTGAAAGCCCGTGGAAAACGCCTAACTACTTGGCAGTCTCATTTCCTCGCACACCAGAGGGGCAAGCAACATGGCAAAGATCATCGGCATCGACCTGGGCACGACCAACTCGTGCGTGGCCATCCTTGAAGGCGGGCAGATCAAGGTCATCGAGAACAGCGAAGGCGCGCGCACCACGCCGTCGATCGTCGCCTACCAGGAAGACGGCGAGATCCTCGTGGGCGCCAGCGCCAAGCGCCAGGCGGTGACCAACCCGCGCAACACGCTGTACGCCGTCAAGCGCCTGATCGGCCGTCGCTTTGAAGAAAAAGAGGTGCAGAAGGACATCAACATGATGCCCTACCGGATCGTCAAGGCGCCCAACGGCGACGCCTGGGTCGAGGCGCGCGGCAAGCAGATCGCGCCGCCGCAGGTCAGCGCCGAGGTGCTGCGCAAGATGAAGAAGACCGCCGAGGACTACCTCGGCGAGACCGTCACCGAGGCCGTGATCACGGTGCCGGCGTACTTCAACGACAGCCAGCGCCAGGCCACCAAGGACGCCGGCCGCATCGCCGGCCTGGAGGTCAAGCGCATCATCAACGAGCCGACCGCTGCGGCACTGGCCTTCGGCCTGGACAAGCACGGCAAGGGCGACCGCAAGATCGCGGTGTTCGACCTGGGCGGCGGCACCTTCGACATCTCGATCATCGAGATCGCCGACGTCGACGGCGAGAAGCAGTTCGAGGTGCTGTCCACCAACGGCGACACCTTCCTGGGCGGCGAGGACTTCGACCAGCGCATCATCGACTACGTGGTCACCGAGTTCAAGAAAGAGTCGGGCACCGACCTTGCCAAGGACGTGCTGGCGCTGCAGCGCCTGAAGGACGCGGCCGAGAAGGCCAAGATCGAGCTGTCCTCCAGCACCCAGACCGAGATCAACCTGCCGTACATCACGGCCGACGCTTCGGGACCGAAGCACCTGAACATGAAGCTCACCCGCGCCAAGCTCGAGGCGCTGGTCGACGACCTCATCGAAAAGACCATCGAACCCTGCCGCATCGCCATCAAGGATGCGGGGGTCAAGGCTGCCGACATCGACGACGTGATCCTGGTCGGCGGCATGACGCGCATGCCCAAGGTGCAGGACAAGGTGCGCGAGTTCTTCGGCAAGGAGCCGCGCAAGGACGTCAACCCGGACGAGGCGGTGGCCGTCGGCGCGGCGATCCAGGGCTCGGTTCTCAGCGGCGAGCGCAAGGACGTTCTGCTGCTGGATGTCACTCCGCTGTCGCTCGGCATTGAGACGCTGGGCGGCGTAATGACCAAGATGATCCAGAAGAACACGACCATCCCGACCAAGTTCGCGCAGACCTTCTCGACCGCCGACGACAACCAGCCGGCGGTGACGATCAAGGTGTTCCAGGGCGAGCGCGAGATGGCCGGCGGCAACAAGCTGCTGGGCGAGTTCAACCTGGAAGGCATCCCGCCGGCGCCGCGCGGCCTGCCGCAGATCGAGGTCACGTTCGACATCGACGCCAACGGCATCCTGCACGTGAGCGCGCGCGACAAGGCCAGCGGCAAGGAAAACAAGATCACGATCAAGGCCAATTCCGGCCTGACCGAGGCCGAAATCCAGCGCATGGTGGCCGACGCCGAGGCCAACAAGGCCGAAGATCACCGCCGTTTCGAGTTGGCGCAGGCGCGCAACACGGCCGAGGCCAGCGTGCACCAGGTCCGCAAGGCGCTGGGCGAGCATGGCACCACGCTGGACGCTGGCGAGAAGGACAAGATCGAGGCCGCGGTCAAGGACCTCGAAGAAGCGCTCAAGGGCGACGACAAGGATGCCATCGACGCGAAAGCCGCGGCGCTGATGACCGCCAGCCAGAAGCTCGGTGAGAAGATGTACGCCGGCATGCAGGGCAGCGGTGCGGAAGCGGCGGCGCAGGCGGCCGCCGGTGCCGCCGGCGGCGCGCAGCAGCCTGCCGCCGGTGCCAAGAACGACGACGTGGTCGACGCCGACTACAAAGAGGTCAAGCGCGGATAGGGCCGTCGAGCGTCAGGCGTCGAGCGTCAGGCTGAGGACTTACCGGGAACTGCTCGCTTGGCAAGTGGCGTGTTCGCTCGCCAAGCGGATCTACCGGTTTACGGAGCCTCTGCCGCGCGCTGAGGAGTTTGGGCTGCGGTCGCAGATGCGACGTGCTGCCGTTTCCGTTGCTTCGAATATCGCCGAGGGAGCGGGACGCGGTGGCAATCGGGGGTTCGCGCAGTTTGTGTCGGTCGCCTTGGGCTCGATGAATGAGTTGGAGACACAGGTTTTGCTTGTCGATGATGTGCAGTTGTGCGACAAGGACACGGATCTAGAAGAAACGATGGAGCGGCTATACGCATTGCTCAACGGTTTGCGCAACGCGTTGCGCAAGGAACGCTAGGCACTAGACGCTCGACGCCCGACGAGAAAGAATGGCCAAACGCGACTTTTACGAAGTCCTCGGCGTGGCGAAAAACGCCACCGAGGACGAGATCAAGAAGGCCTATCGCAAGCTGGCGATGAAGTATCACCCGGACCGCAACCAGGGTGACGAGGCGAAGGGGGCCGAGGAGAAGTTCAAGGAGGTCAAGCAGGCCTACGAGATCCTGTCGGACGCCGCCAAGCGCGCGGCCTATGACCGCTTCGGCCACGCCGGGGTGGACCCCAACATGGCCGGCGCGCGGCCGGGCGGCCCGGGGGGAGAAGGCTTTGGCGGCTTTGCCGATGCCTTTGGCGACATCTTCGGCGACATCTTCGGTGGTGCCATGGGCGGCCGGGCCGGCGGCGGTCGCAGCAACGCCTTCCGCGGCGCCGATCTGCGCTACAACATGGAGATCACGCTCGAGCAGGCGGCCGCGGGCTTTGCCACCGACATCCGCGTGCCGGCCTGGGAGAACTGCGACACCTGCAAGGGCACCGGTGCCAAGCCGGGCACGCAGCCCAAGACCTGTGGCACCTGTGGCGGCTCGGGCGCGGTGCGCATCACCCAGGGCTTCTTCTCCATCCAGCAGACCTGCCCGACCTGCCACGGCAGCGGCAAGGTGATCGCCGATCCCTGCACGGCCTGCCAGGGCGAAGGCCGCATCAAGAAGAACAAGACGTTGGAGGTGAACATCCCGGCCGGCATCGACGTGGGCCAGCGTATCCGCCTGGCCGGCAAGGGCGAGCCGGGCATGAACGGCGGCCCGCCGGGCGACCTGTACGTCGAGATCCGCATCAAGCCGCACGAAGTGTTCCAGCGCGACGGCGACGACCTGCACTGCGAGGTGCCGGTGTCGATCGTCACCGCCGCCCTCGGCGGCGACATCGAAGTGGCCACGCTCACGGAGAAGGTCAGCATCAGCATCCCCGAGGGTACGCAGGGCGGCAAGACCTTCCGCCTGCGCGGCAAGGGTGTCAAGGGTGTGCGCTCCAGTGTCCCCGGCGACCTGTACTGCCACGTCAACGTCGAGACGCCGGTGCGCCTGACCGACAAGCAGAAGAAGCTGCTGCGCGACTTCGAGACCAGCCTGCGCGAGGGGGGCACCAAGCACTCGCCGCAGACCAAGGGCTTCATGGACCGCATGAAAGGGTTCTTCACGGCCGAGTGAGGCCACACAGCGGTGCCTTGGGCCTGAGGACAGCGTGAGTAACGTCAGCGGCTGGGACGCCATCGTCATCGGCGCCGGGGCCGCCGGCATGATGTGTGCCGCGGTGGCCGGTCAGCGCGGCGCGCGCGTGCTGCTGGTCGATCACGCCGAGCGGCTCGCCGAGAAGATCCGCATCTCCGGCGGCGGCCGCTGCAACTTCACCAACCGCCACGCCGGCCCCGCCCAATTCATTTCCGAGAACCCGCACTTCGCGCGCTCGGCGCTGGCCCGCTACACGGCGGCCGACTTCGTTGCGCTGGTGAAGCGGCACCGCATCGGCTTTCACGAAAAGCACAAGGGCCAGCTCTTTTGCGACGAGTCGGCCGAGGACATCATCGGGATGCTGCGCGCCGAGTGCGAGGCCGGCGGCGTGCGCTGGGCCGTGCCGTCCCGGGTGCGGCGCGTCGGCCGCGCCGGCGCAGCCTTCGAGGTCGAATTCGAGCAAGGCAGCGGTCTCGGCACGCAGCAGGCGCGCCGCGTCGTGATCGCCACCGGCGGCCTGTCGATCCCGAAGATCGGCGCCACTGACTTCGGCTTTCGCATCGCGCGCCAGTTCGGCCTGCGCGTGGTCGAGCCGCGGCCGGCGCTGGTGCCGCTGACCTTCGACGCGACCCAGTGGGCACCCTTCGTGCCCCTGGCCGGCGTTTCGCTCGACGTGCACGCGCGCTGCGCCGAAGCTGCCTTCGACGAGGACCTGCTGTTCACGCACCGCGGGCTGTCCGGCCCCGCCATCCTGCAGATTTCGACCTTCTGGTCGCCGGGCGCGGCAGTCGAGATCGACCTGGCGCCGCAGTTTGCCGGCGCCTCGCTGGCCGAGGCGCTGCTGGCGGCCAAGCGCGGCGGCCGGCAGGCGCTGCACACGGTGCTGGCGCAACTGCTGCCGCGTCGGCTGGCCGAAGGCTGGCTCGCCAGCCAGGGCATCGACGGCATGCCGCGCATCGCCGATGCCCCCGACCGGCTGCTGCGCACGCTGGCGCAGTCGCTGACGCGCTGGCGGCTCGTGCCCAGCGGCAGCGAGGGCTATCGCAAGGCCGAGGTCACGCGCGGCGGCGTCGCCACCGATGAGCTGTCGCAGGCCACGCTGGAGAGCCGGCGCGTGCCGGGCCTGCACTTCATCGGCGAGGTGGTCGACGTGACCGGCTGGCTGGGCGGCTACAACTTCCAGTGGGCCTGGTCGTCGGGCCATGCCGCCGGCATCGCGGTCGGCCCGGGCTGACGTTCTCCCTCTCAGGCCGGGCGCAGGGCGGCAATCCGCTCGTCGATCTGCTGCCGGATGCTGCGCGGCAAGGGCGACGCCAGGCTGCGCGCCTTCTCGTAGTGCCGCAGCGCCTCGGCCGGCTGCGCGAGCTGCTCCATGACCTGCGCCAGGCGGAAGAACAGGCGGGCATCGGGACCGGTGGACAGGGCCAGCGCGCTCTCGAAGTGCCGGCGTGCCCGCTCGAACTGCTTCTGCTCCTGCGCCACGCGTCCCTGGCCGCGCAGGAACTCGGGCTCGCGTGACAGCCGCTGCGCGCCCAGCTCAAAGGCGCGCTGCGCAGCCTCGAAACGCTGGGCGCCCAGGTGCGCGTACGCCACGCGGGTCAAGGTGCCGATCCACACGCGCCGCGCCGCGCGCTCTTCGGGCGGCGGCATCCGTTCCAGCCGCGCCAGGGCTTCGTCGAGCTTGCCGTCCTGGATCTCCACCTGCGCCCAGGCCAGGTCGCCGAGCTCGGGCTTCAGGCGCGCAAACTCCTCGGTGTTGCGGCGCGCCTTGCCGGTGCCGCCGCCGGCCACGGCGGGCGCGAGCAGGTAGTAGGAGTTCAGGTCCAGGCGTGCTTCCAGGCTGTCGGGCGCAAGCTGCACCGCGCGCTCGAAGCTCGACTTGATGCGGCCCGCGTAGCGCAAGCCGGCGACCATCCCGCCATCCATCGCCTTGCGTCCGAGCGCATGGCCGAGCGCTCCATGGCACTGCGCATGGAGCGGATGCGTCGCCACGCAGCGCTCGGCGGCGGCTACGCCCGGATCGAGCTTTTCGTCGCCCAGTTGCGCGCCCAGCCGCGCCAGCGCGATCAGCCCGGCCGCGTCGGTCGCGTTGGCCGCGAGCAGGCGCTGGGCTTCGCGCTCGACGCTGGCGTAGTCGAAGCGGTCGAACGCCGCGTCGAGCGCAGGCGTCTGCGCCAGCGCGCCCGCGCCGGCGGTCAGGGCAACGGCGGCAGCCGCCAAAACAGGGGTGATCTTCATCGCAGTGCCCTCCATGCTTGGCAGGCCGGGTCGGTCTCGGCCTGCGGTCGGCGCGCCCAGCGCGTGCCGGCCACCGTATCGGCGGCCACGGGCCGCCACCTGAAGTGCATCACGGGGCTGTCGCGCTCGACCGGTTGAGGCAAAATGCGCGCGGTGTCGCTGCGGCGGACCGACCGGGCCGTCAACACGGCGCCCGCGCGCAGGCCTGCGGCCGCGGTGCGGCGCCTGCCTGCCTGCATCATGGCCGCGGTTTGGCGCCCAACTGCCGCCACAGGAACGAGAAGGTCTGCGCCCACATGCGCGCGGCCTGTTCGTTGGTGGCCGCGGCACCGTGACCGCCCTCGATGTTTTCGAAGTACAGCACGTCATGGCCCTGCTCGGCCATGCGCGCCACCATCTTGCGCGCGTGGCCCGGGTGCACGCGGTCGTCGCGGGTGGAGGTGTACAGGAAGATGCGCGGGTAGCGCACGCCCTGCTTCACGTTCTGGTAGGGCGAGTAGCGGGCGATGAAGGCGCGGTCTTCGGGCTGGTCGGGGTCGCCGTACTCGGCGATCCACGAGGCGCCCGCGAGCAGCTTGTGATAGCGCAGCATGTCGATGAGCGGCACCTGCGAGACCACCGCGCCGAACAGTTCGGGCCGCTGCACCATGGTGGCGGTGACCAGCAGCCCGCCCTGGCTGCCACCCATGATGCCCAGATGCCGCGGGGAGGTGATCTTGCGCTGGATGAGATCCTCGGCGACGGCTGCCATGTCGTCCCAGGTGCGCTGCTTGTTCTCCCGCTGCGCGGCGCGGTGCCAGTCGGGGCCGAACTCGCCGCCGCCACGCAGGTTGGCCAGCACCAGCACGCCGCCGCGTTCCAGCCAGCCCTTGCCGAACACCCCCGAGTACCAGGGCAACTGGGTCACGGCAAAGCCGCCGTAGCCGTACAGCAGCGTGGGGTTGCCGCCATCCGGGTTCAGGCCCTCGCGCCGGGCGATGAAGTAGGGAATCCGCGTGCCGTCACGGCTTGTGGCCTCGAACTGGCGGGTATTGATGCCGCCCGCATCGAAGAAGCGCGGCAGCGAGCGCAGTGCCTGCGTGTCCTGCCCGCCCGCCGTGCGCATCATGAGCGTGGTGGGCGTGGTGAAGTCCTGCCGCGAGAACATGTAGTCGTCGCTGGCCCAGTACGTGGACAGGTGGCCGATCTGTCCCTCGTCCGGCAGCGCGACGCGCCGCCGCTGCCAGGACTTGCCGTCGTGGCTCAGTTCCCAAAGGCGCGGCCGCACGTTGTCCAGCTCGGCCAGCAGCACCGCGCTTTGCGTCTGCCCGACAAAGTCGATCGAGCTGCGTGCGGTCGGTGCGTACAGCACGTCGAGCCGGCGCCCGCCCTGCATGAAGTCCTCGAACTTCGCGGCCAGCAGCGCGCCGGCCGGATAGGTCTGGCCGCCCACCGTCCACGGCGTGCGGGTGCGCACCAGCAGCCAGTCGTCGAACACCTGTACCGAAGCATCGCGCGGCACGTCGACCCGCACCAGCCGGCCATCGTGCTGCACGAAGAGCTCCGTGTTCCAGAAGGCAATGCTGCGGTAGACCCAGTCGCGTCGCGCGCCTGACTCGCGCTCGGAATAGGCGCCGACGCTGACGTCGGTCGCGCGGCCCTCGTACACCGTGCGGGCGGCCGCCAGCGGCGTGCCGCGCCGCCACTCCTTGACAGTGCGCGGATAGCCCGAGGTCGTCATCGACCCGGGGCCGAAGTCGCTGGCCACCCACAGCGTGTCGAGGTCCTTCCAGTTGGCGTCCTGCTTGGCCTCCGGCAGCGCGAACCCGTCTTTGACGAAGGCCTTGTCGACGAGGTCGAACTCGCGCAGCACGGTGGCATCCGCGCCCCCGCGCGACAGCGCCAGCAGGCAGCGGCGGTACGGCTGTGCCGGTGTGTCGGGCCGCAGGCAATCGGCGCCCGCCCACACCCAGTTGATGTTCTCCGCCTTGCCGAGCGCATCCAGGTCGAGCACCACCTCCCAGGCCGGCTGCGCCTTGGCATATTCGGCAAGCGGGGTGCGTCGCCACAGGCCGCGCGGATTGGCCGCATCGCGCCAGAGGTTGTAGTAGTGCGAGCCCATGCGGGTGACGAAGGGGATGCGGTCGCGCGAGTTGACGATCCGCAGCAGCTCGGCCCGTAGCGGCTCGTAGGCCCGGTCGGCAGCGAACTCCTGCTCCGCCTGGGCGTTTTGCGCGCGCACCCAGTCGAGCGCCTTGGGCGCTTCGACCTCCTCCAGCCACAGGTAGGGGTCGTCGGCGGGGGCGTCGGCGGCGCTGGCGCTCAGCGGCATGGTGAACATGAGGGCGGACAGGCTGAGTTGGGCGAGTTGGGCAAGGCGCACGGCTCGGTCCGGCTGAGGTGGGAAAGCGCCGGACGATACCGGGCAGGCCAAGCGCCGTGCATGCCGTGCGACGAATCGCCGGTTGGCGAGGATGGGCGCCGCCGCCACGGTGTCCTGTGTTCAGGCGGGTTCAGCATAGACTGGGCACTGCCGCATCGCAGAACCGCCACACCGCAGAGCCGCAGTCGTGAAATGCCGTGAAAGCCTGCCCATGTCCTGCAACCCCCTCCGCCTGGCCCGCTTGCTCGCCTGGGTGCTGGGCCTGGCCGCCGGCGCCGCTGCCGCGGCGCAGGACCGGCCCCCGATCGTGGCTGCCGCCAGCGGCCTGCAGTTTGCCGTCACCGAAATCGCCGCGCGCTTTGCGGCCGACACCGGCCGCAAGGTGACGCTGAACTTCGGCTCCTCGGGCAACTTTGCGCGGCAGATCCAGCAGGGCGCGCCGTTCGAGCTGTTCATGTCGGCCGATGAGGCCTTCGTGTTCCGGCTGGCCGACGCGGGCCTCACGCGCGACCGCGGCGAGCTCTATGCGATCGGCCGCATCGTGCTGTTCGTGCCCCGGGGCTCGCCGCTGCAGCTCGATGCGGAGCTGAAAGGCGTGCAGGCGGGCTGGTCGCAGGTGCGCAAGTTCGCAATCGCCAACCCGGAGCACGCGCCGTACGGCCGCGCCGCCGCGGAGGCGCTGCGGGCGCTCGGCCTGTGGGAGCAGGTCGAGCCGCGGCTCGTGCTGGGCGAAAACGTCTCGCAGGCCGCGCAGTTTGTGACCACGCGCAGCGCCGAAGCCGGGATCATCTCGCTGTCGCTGGCGCTGGCGCCGGAACTGGCGCGCGCAGGCCAGCATGTGCTGCTGCCCGAGCGCCTGCACAATCCGCTGCGCCAGCGGATGGTGCTCACGCGCCATGCCGGTCCGACCGCGCGCCAGTTCTACGACTATCTCCAGCAGCCGGCCGCGCGCAGCATACTGAGGCAGTACGGGTTCGTGCTGCCGGGGGAGTGAGAGCGCATGAAACGGTCTGCTGCGCGTCCCGGTAGCGCGGCTGCGCTGCGCGCCGTTTCACCCGGTACGGGTCCGCTGCCCGGCGCGACCTCCAGCCGCTCGCAGCGAACTTCTCAAGGGTGCTGAGTGGACTGGGAAGCAACGCGCATCTCGCTCGCGCTGGCGGCGGCCACCTGCGCGGTGCTGCTGCCGTTCGGCATATGGCTCGGGCGCCGGCTGGCCACGACCGACAGCCGCTCCAAGCCCTTCATCGAGGCGGCGCTCATGTTGCCGCTGCTGCTGCCGCCCACCGTGATCGGCTTCTACCTCTTGGTGGCCTTCGGCGGCGCCTCGCCGCTGGGCCAGTGGCTCGACCGCATGGTCGGTCTGCGGCTGGTGTTCACCTTCGAGGGGCTGCTGGCGGCCAGCGTGCTGGTCAACCTGCCGTTCATGGTGCAGCCGGTGCAGCGTGCCTTTGCCGCGATTCCGGACAGCCTGCGCGAGGCCGCCTGGGTGTCGGGCCTGTCGCCGTGGCAGACGTTGTGGAAAGTGGAGCTGCCGCTCGCCTGGCCCGGCATCCTCGGCGGACTCGCCCTGACCTTCGCGCACACGCTGGGCGAGTTCGGCGTGGTGCTGATGGTCGGCGGCAGCATCGCCGGCGAGACCAAGACGCTGTCGATCGCCATCTACGACCGCGTGCAGGCGTTCGACAACGCCGGTGCCAACGCGATGTCGCTGGTGCTGGTGGCCTTCACCCTGGTGGCGCTGTGGGTCGTGTTTGCCACCGGCGAACGCGGCAAGCGGCACCTGCGGGAGCGCTGATGGCCGCCCTGTCGGTCCGGCTGCGGCAGGCCGCGCCCATCCCGCTGGATGCCGCCTTCGAGTGTGCGCCGGGCGAGCTGCTCGCGCTGGTCGGGCCCTCCGGCAGCGGCAAGACCACCCTGCTGCGCGTGATCGCCGGCCTGGCGCGCTGCGCGCAGGCGCAGGTCGCGGTCGGTGCTGAGCCCTGGGTGGACACGCAGCGCGGGCTTGTGCTGGCGCCGCAGCAGCGGCGCGTCGGGCTCGTGTTTCAGAGCTACGCGCTGTTTCCGCACTTGTCGGCACTGGACAACGTGGCGCTGGCCAGCGGCCGCGCCGACGCCACCGGCCACGCCCGCGAGCTGCTGGCGCGGGTTCGCCTCGACGGCCTGGCCGAGCGCCGTCCGGCGCAACTGTCGGGCGGGCAGCAGCAGCGTGTGGCGCTGGCGCGCGCTCTGGCGCGCGAGCCGCAGGTGCTGCTGCTCGACGAACCCTTCTCGGCGGTGGATCTGGCCACGCGCCAGGACCTGTATGCCGAGCTGGCCGAGCTGCGGCGCAGCCTGGCGATCCCGATCGTGCTGGTGACGCACGACCTGCACGAGGCACAGCGCCTGGCCGATCGGCTGGCGGTGCTGGAGCGCGGCACCGTGGTGGCCAGCGGCCCGCTCGACGAGGTGCTCGCGCGGCCGGACGTGGCGCATCTGGTGCCCGGCGTGGACGCCGGCGCGCTGCTGCATTGCCAGGTGCGCGAACACGACGCGCGCTACGGCCTGACGCTGTTGCAGCTTGCCGGCGGCGGCACGCTGCGCGTGCCGCAGGTCGATCTGCCGGCGGGCACGGCCGTGCGCGTGCGTATCCCGGCGCGCGACGTTGCACTGGCGCTGTCCCCGCCCGGCGACGTGAGCATCGTCAACCGCCTGCCGGGCGAACTGGTGGCCCTGCAGCCGCTCGATGCGACCCACGTCGAGGCGCAGGTGCAGGTGGGCCCGGGGGTGCGGCTGCGGGCGCGGGTCACGCGCGAGGCCTCCGACCGTCTTGCGCTCGCGCCCGGCCGGCCGGTGTGGTGCCTCGTCAAGTCGGTGGCGCTCGATCGGGCCACGCTGCTGATGACGGTGGAGGGCGTCAGCTCCTCTTGCGCGCCGGCTGCGGTGCCGCCGCCGGCGACGGGCTCGGCGCGCGCCGCGGGCCAGGCCGCGCCGCCGCGCTGAGTTCCGCCAGCGCTGCCGCGGCCGCCGCCGCTGCGCGGCCCTCGGCGGCCCGATACTGCGCCACCACCTGCCGGCCGAACGGCGTGATGGCCGTGGCGCCGGCCGTGTTGCGCCCCGGCTGCGAGCTCACCACCGGCTCGCGGAACATGTGATTCAGCGTGTCCACCAGCTCCCAGGCCCGCTTGTACGACATGTCCATGGCGCGCGCTGCTGCGGCAATCGACCCGTGGCGCGCAATGTGCTCGAGCAGCTCCTGCTTGCCCGGCCCCAGCCGGCCGGCCGGATAGTCGATGCGGATCGACAAGCGCGGTGCCATGAAGCAGGGATGCGACCGCCGCACCCGCAAGAAACGCTGCTCATGGCTGTGCTGGGCTGACGGCGGACGCAGTGGAGTTCGGCCGGCGCCCCGGCTGCAACGCCGCCGGGCGTGGCCGGCAGGGCTGAAGCCATGTTGGCGCTTGGCGCGCAGGTGCGATCGCGCCGTGGCCGTGCGCCGCCGTTTCAGATCGCAGCGCGCGCCGTCGCACGCGCTTGGCTGACGATGACGCGGCGGAGCACGAAAAGACCGGCAATGTCGATGGTCGCGTGAAAGAGGATGGCGGCAACGAGACCTGCGTGCTCGAACACCAGCCCCAGACCTACACCGCCCAGTGCGACGTTCAGCAGGTAGAGGCCGCGCTTCGCATGCGACGCGGCTCCGAGTGCTGCCGTGCGCAGATGAGCCGCCGCGAAGACGATGGAGGCGGCCCACAGTCCGATCAGAGGTTGCAGCGCGGCGCGAAACAACGCCTCCTCGCCCACGCCGGCCAACAGGCCGATGGCCAAGGGTCTTGCGCCCGAGAGATCGGTGTCGCGCAGCACGGGCGGTACGGGTATGCGATCTCGGATGCTGGGCAATTTGAGTGCGATGACCGCCCCAGCGGCGCACAGGGCCGCGAACACTGCGGCCAGAGCGAACTGCTCCCGCATCGGAATGCCCGTACTCCACTGCAAGAACACGGGCGCCGGATGTAGCCACAGCGTGATGCCGATCGCCAGCGCGATGAACAGCAGGCACGTCTTGAACTGGCCCTTCAGGCTCGGTGTGCGCGCGGAGGCTCTCATGTGTCTGGCGTACGATCAACTGGGCGTGTAGTTCAGCCGCACGTAGATCGGCGCGTACGGCGTGGCCTGCGTGACCTCGATCAGCCCTTCGCGCGCCAGCTCCAGCAGCGCCAGAAAGTGCACCACCACCACCGGCAGGCCGCGCGTCGGGTCGAACAGGTCGGCAAACTCCACGAAGCGCGCGCCCTGCAGCCGCTTGAGGATCAGGCTCATGTGCTCGCGCACCGACAGCTCCTCGCGGCCGATCCGGTGATGGGCGTACAACTTGGCACGCTTGACCACCTCGGCCCAGGCGTCGCGCAGCTCTGCCGCGTTGACGTCGGGCAGGCGGCGCGCCATCGACTGCTCGACGGTCACCACCGCGCGCACGAAGTCGCGGCCCAGGCGCGGCAGCGCGTCGAGCGCGGCGGCGGCCAGCTTGATGCGCTCGTACTCCACCAGGCGCCGCACCAGCTCGGCGCGCGGGTCCTCGGCCTCCTCGCCGGCGACCGCCTTCTTCACCGGCAGCAGCATCCGGCTCTTGATCTCGATGAGCATCGCCGCCATCAGCAGGTACTCGGCCGCCAGCTCCAGGTTATGGCCGCGGATCTGCTCGACGTAGGTCAGGTACTGCTGCGTCAGCGGCGCCATCGGGATGTCGAGCACGTTGAAGTTCTGCTTGCGGATCAGATACAGCAGCAGGTCCAGCGGGCCCTCGAACGCCTCGAGGAACACCTCGAGCGCATCGGGCGGGATGTACAGGTCCTCGGGCAGCTTGAACAGCGGCTCGCCGTACAGCCTGGCGAAGGCCACGCCGTCGACCACCGCGGGCGTGGGGTCCGGCGCGGCCTCGGCCGGTGGCGGCGGCAGGTCGGTTGCCTCGGGCGGCAGCGGCGCGCCCGGCAGCACGGGGTGGGTCACTTCCGGGGCTCGTTCTGGTACACGTAGGCCTGCTGCGGCACGCGCGCTTGCTGCCAGCGCTCGAGTTCGTCCAGGTCGAGCTGCTTGTCCCAGAAGATGGCGCGGCCCTCGCGCTGCTTGCGCTCCAGCTCCGGCTTGCGGGCCTTCAGGTCGTTGAGGAACTGCGTGACGTCGGATTGGTACATCTCGGTCGGACTCGGGTTTCTGGATTCAGGGCGAGCGGCCCGGGCGGGCCGCCGACGAATCGTCGCTGCGCCCGAATTCTACGCAGCGCTGCCCGGCGGGCCGGCAGCCAGCGCGCCGGCGCGCGCCTGTGCGGCCGCCAGATCCGGCAGCAGCTTGTCGGCGCCCAGCCGTTCGATGAACCCCGAGCGCGCCAGCAGCGACAGCGGCTGCTCGGTGGCGCCGGCGATCAGCAGCGTGCCGCCGCGCCGCGCCAACTGCGTGCGCAGCACATCGATCATCTCCAGCCCGGTGGTGTCGAGCGACAGCAGGCCGGTGCAGTCGAGCACGATCACGCGGGGTGCCGCCGCGTCGCCATGGCGCGCCGGGTCGGTCAGCGGCTCCAGCTTGCTGACGGCACCGAAGAACAGCGACCCGGTCAGTCGGTAGGCCGCCGTGCCCGCCGGCATCCCGGCCACCGGCTCGACGCGCGTCAGCGTGCCGATGCGGTAGATGAAGAACAGCGCCGCCAGCACCATGCCCACTTCCACCGCCACCGTCACATCCAGAACGACGGTCAGAACGAAGGTCGTCAGGAGCGTGATGCGGTAGGTGGCCTGGAACTGGCGCAGCCGCGCGAACTCGCGCCACTCGCCCATGTTCCAGGCGACGAAGAGCAGGATGCCGGCCAGTGCGGCCAGCGGCACGCCGGCGGCCAGCGGCGCGGCCGCCAGCAGCACCGCCAGCAGGGCCAGCGCATGCACCATGCCGGCGATGGGGCTGCTGGCGCCGCTGCGGATGTTGGTGATGGTGCGCGCCACCGTGCCGGTGGCCGGGATGCCGCCGGCCAGCGGTGCAACCAGGTTGGCGATGCCCTGCGCCATCAGCTCCTGGTTGGGATCGTGGCGGTCGTCGATCAGGCGGTCGGCCACACGCGCGCACAGCAGGCTCTCGATGGCGCACAGCAGCGCGATGGTCACGGTCGGGGCCACCAGCAGCTTGACCCGCTCCCATGAGAACTCCGGCAGCGCCAGCGCCGGCAGGCCCTGCGGGATGCCGCCGAAGCGGCTGCCGATGGTCTCGACCGGCAGCTCCAACAGGGCCACGACGAGCGTGGCGCCGACCAGCGCCACGAGGGTGCCGGGCAGCACCGCGACCCAGCGGCGCCACGGCGCCATGCGCCCCAGCGCATAGCTCTTCGGCCACAGCGCCACGGTGGCCAGCGCCGCAGCGGCCAGCGCCACCGCGTACGGGTTGATGGAAGCCAGCGCGCCGGCGAGCGCACCGATCTGCGCGAAGAAGTCCGCCGGCAGCCTGCCCACCGCCAGGCCGAGCGCATCTTTCACCTGCGACAGCGCGATCAGCACCGCGATGCCGTTGGTGAAGCCGATCACGATGGCCACCGGGATGTAGCGGATCAGTTGCCCCAGGCGGGCCAGCCCCATGGCGATCAGCAGCACGCCGGCCAGCATGGTGCTGATCAGCAGGTTGGCCAGCCCGTAGCGCTCGACGATGGCGTAGACGACGACGATGAAGGCGCCGGCCGGCCCGCCGATCTGCACGCGCGAGCCGCCGAAGGAGGAGATGAGAAAGCCGCCGATGATGGCGGTGACGAGCCCGGCCTCCGGCTTGACGCCGCTGGCGATCGCAAAGGCCATCGCCAGCGGCAGCGCCACCACGCCGACGGTCAGGCCGGCGCCGATGTCGCGCAACAGTCGCTCGCGGCGGTAGCCAACCAGCGCATCGAGCAGGCGGGGGCGGAAGCGGGCGAGTTCAGGACGCATTGCAGCAGCCCCGATTGTCGGCGCGGCACGTGCGCCGGCGGGCGCACCCCAGCGCCGTGCGGTGCCGCGGTTGACCGTCGTCAACGCGCCATCGTGTCGCGGCCGGCGACCTCGCGCGCAACCCGCGAGCCCGGTGCAGGCCCGCGCGTGCGTGGCCGGCCGTCCGCACGCGACCGGCGCGGACCCGGGCGAGGCCGCCCGCCGGCCGGCCCGGCAACGGCGCGCTCGCAGTGGCCGGATGGCCCTGCCCGCAGGGGACTTGTTGTCAGCCCTTCTTCATGAAGGCGACGCAGTAGCCGGCCGGGCTGATCTCGGTGTCGCCCGGCAACACGCGGCAGGCGCCCTTGTCGGTGGGCGCCTTGCCCGGGACAAAGTGCGCGCAGGTGGTGCATCGATCGTTGCCGTTGGGCTTGTCCTGGTACTTGAGCGTGGTCCGCAGGGCGTCGTTGCGCGCGGCTTGCGCCGGCCCGGCAAGGCCCAGCAGTGGAGCGCCCAGGGCGCCGGTGGTGACGAGCCTGAGCCAGGTGCGTCGTTGCATGGTTGTTCTCCCTTGGAAATCGGTCCGGTCCGCGGTCCGGTCCGTGCCGAACTGGACACAGTAACGGTCTGGCCTGGCAGTTGGCTGACCGCGTCCTGACGCAGTCCGCCGGCCGCAACGCGCCTGCAGGCTTAGTGACGCCGCCACGCGCCGGGTCAGCGCGGTGGCCGGGTGTTCTGCGGCTCGCGCAGCTCGCTCATGACCGCAGCCATGAACTGGTCGCGCACCTTGGCGTCGAGGAAGCGTCGGCGCGCGTACACAACGAGATCCGCCAGGTCCTTGCAGAACGGCGCGTCGATTTCCAGCGTGAAGGCAGCCTCCTCGCCGGCAAATCGCACGAGAATCGGCCGCAAGCTGCGCACCGCCGCGCGCAGTTCGGGACTGAGCGGGTCATGCCAGGTCGGCGACACGGCTGGCGCGCGCGTCAGGTAGCCCCGTTCCATGAGCTGCTGGCCGACCTGCAGGGCGCCGGCCGGCGACAGGCCGACGTGGCGCCCCAGCTCTTCCAGGGTCAACTCGCCGCTGGCGAGCTTGATCAGCAAGACCGTGGCCGCGTCGAGTTCGACGCGCTTCTTACGGAGGTTGAACTGGGCGTACTCGGTTCGCACCAGACGTGCGCTGAGCAGCGGGTGCCGGTTGCTGGAGCTGGCCGATGTCTCGGCGGCGGTGATCAAGTGGTCAGTCATGGTTGCGCGACTCCGGCGACATCCTAGTGCTCAATCCCGACCGCAGGCAACGCAGATTGGCACTCGGTCGCACGCGGTCGCCCCACGACCGGCATCTGCCAGCCCGACCCCGGTGGAGGCTCCGGAAGTTCGCTCCGCATGGCGGCACGCTCTGCAGCGCCTCAGATTCGGTGCGGCTCCGCACCGTCACTTCGGTTCGTCAGGCCCCTGCAAGGCCGGCCGGCGTTGCCGGCGGCATTCTCCGCGCGTCTTCTCCATAATCCGTTGACCATGCACATCCTGCTCGTCGAAGACGACCCGGCGCTGGCCGACTCCACCGCGCGGGCCCTGCGCTCGCAAGGCTGGGTGGTCGACGTGACGGCGCGCGGCGAACCGGTGCCGCTGTCGGTCAGGCAGGACCCCTACGACCTGGTGATCCTCGACATCGGCCTGCCGGGTATCGATGGCTTCGAGACGCTGCGGCGGGTGCGGGCCCAGGGCAGCGCCACGCCGGTGCTCATGCTCACGGCGCGCGACGCTGTCGAAGACCGGGTGCGCGGGCTGGATGCCGGCGCCGACGACTACCTCGTCAAGCCGTTTGCGCTGACCGAACTGCTGGCCCGGGCGCGCGTGCTGCACCGGCGCGCGCAGGCGCGCATCGACGCCACGCTTCGTCTCGGCCGGCTGAAAATGGACCTCGACGCCAGGCGCGCCTTCGTCGACGCGCAGCCGCTCGAGCTGTCGGCGCGTGAGTGGTCGGTGCTGGAGTACCTGCTGGGGCGCGCCGGCAAGGTGGTCGCCAAGGAGCAGATCCTGCAGGCGGTGGCCGGCTGGGACGAGGCGATCTCCGAGAACGCGATCGAGGTCTACGTCTCGCGCCTGCGCGCCAAGCTCGACGCCGCCGGCGTGCGCATCCGCACCGTGCGCGGCTTCGGCTACCTGCTCGAAGGCGCGGAAGATGCCGGAGGGCGCTGAACGCGCATCGGCAGCGGCGGCCACCCCGGCCCGCGCTTCCGACCCGCCCGCCGCCCGCCCGGCCACCGCCACCGCCGGTCCGATCCCCGCTGCAGCGGACCCCGGCGTGGCCGCCGCGGACCTGCTTGCGCCGGGCAGCCCGTCGCTCAAGCGCCTGCTGGCCGCCTGGCTGCTGGTGCCGCTGCTGCTGCTGGTGCCGGTGGCCGCCGCCCTGCAGTACGCCGTCACGCTGCGGGCGGCGCTGTCGTCGCTCGATCATTCGCTCGGCGACACGGCGCTGGCTTTGGGCCAGTTGCTGCGCGCCGAGGCCGACGGCAGCTTCGTCTTCGACCTGTCGCCGCAGACCGAGCAGTCGTTGCGCACCGACCGCTTCGACGCCATCTTTTATGCCGTGCTCGACCCGGCCGGGCGGCTGCTCGCCGGCGAACGGGCGCTCGCCGCGCTGGCCCCGCCGCGCCGGCTGGGCTCCGCCGACACCACGCCGTGGCGCTTCTTCGACAGCGATCTGCAGGGGACCGGCGTGCGCGTTGCCCTGTACCGGCAGCGCTGCGGCCCGCGCGAATGCGAAGTCCGCGTGGCCGAGACCACGCGCAAGCGCGAGCTGGCCGAGCGCGATGCGCTGCTCGGCTCGGCACTGTCGATGACCTTGCTTGCGCTGGTGGTGGTGGCGCTGATGTTCGTGGCCATCGAGCGCGGCCTGCGGCCGCTGCAGCGCGTGCGCGAGGAGCTGGCGCAGCGTTCGCTCGACCGGCTGCAGCCGCTGGCCGCACGCGACGCGCCGGCCGAGGTGCAGCCGCTGGTCGAGGCGATCAACCAGATGCTGGAGCGCCTGCGCGGCGCCAGCGACGCGCAGCGCGCCTTCATTGCCGATGCCGCGCACCAGTTGCGCACGCCACTGACCTCGCTGCGCACCGAGGCCGAGCTGGCGCTGCTCGAGCCGCATCCGGCCAGCCTTACGCCGACGCTGACGCGGCTGGCGCAGTCGAGCGCGCGCGCGGCCCGGCTCGCCGCCCAGTTGCTGGCGCTGGCGCGGGCCGACGCCCCGGCGAGCGACCCGCCCGCCCGTCTCGACCTGCGCGAGGTCGCGCACGCCGCCGCTGCGGAGTGGGTGCCGCGCGCGCTGGAGGCCGGCGCCGATCTCGGCTTCGACCTCGCGCCGGCCGCCGTGCAGGGGCACGCGCTGCTGCTGCAGGAACTGCTGGCCAACCTGCTGCACAACGCGCTGCAGTACGCCGGCGCCGGGGCGCGCGTCACGCTGCGCACGACGGTCCACGAGGGCCACGCCCGGATCGAGGTCGAAGACAACGGCCCGGGCATCGCGCCGGCCGACCATGAGCGGGTGTTCCGGCGCTTCGACCGCGGCAGCCAGCCGCGCGGCAGCGGCAGCGGGCTGGGCCTGGCCATCGTGCGCGACATCGCGCACACCCATGGCGCGCAGGTGCAACTCGGCACCGGCGCCGCCGGCCGCGGCCTGCGCGTGACGGTCGAGTTCCCGGCCGTGGCGGCCTGACGTACAGGCCGGGCACGGCGCGGCGGTGCCGGCTCGATCGGCCGTGCCCTCACCCGCTGGCGCTGGCGCGCCAGCGCCCTCGCCCGCTGAGGCGGGCGAGGGTGGTCGCGCCGCGGTGCGTGCGGCCGCAGGTCGAACCCGCCCGGCCCTGCTCCCTCTCCCGCCTCAGCGGGAGAGGGCTGGGGTGAGGGCCGATGCGATGGTCGAAGCGGCAGGCGGCGGCGGTGCCGGCTCGCTCAGCCGCGCCCTCACCCGCTGGCGCTGGAGCGCCAGCACCCTCTCCCGCTGAGGCGGGAGAGGGGAGTCACGCTGCGGCGCGATCGGCCGCAGGATGAACCCGTTCGGTCTTGCTGCTGCGCCCGCTTCAGCAGGGCAGGGCTATCGATCGGCCCCGCTCCCTCTCGCGCCGTTGCGGGCGGGAGCTCCCGCCCGGCCCTGCTCCCTCTCCCGCCTCAGCGGGAGAGGGCTGGGGTGAGGGCCGATGCGATGGTCGAAGCGGCAGGCGGCGGCGGTGCCGGCTCGCTCAGCCGCGCCCTCACCCGCTGGCGCGGGCGCGCCAGCACCCTCTCCCGCTGAGGCGGGCGAGGGGAGTTGAGCGGCGGCGCGAACGGCCGACCGGTGGACGGCACTGTCCCACCGGGTCGGTCGAACTCCCGGCGGGGGCTACCGGACGCGCAGGCCGGGTACGGCGCCCGGATGCGGCTCCAGCAGGTAGATGCCCGGCTGCGCCTTCTCGTCGGCGTGGCTGGCCGCCAGCACCATGCCTTCGCTGACGCCGAACTTCATCTTGCGCGGCGCCAGATTGGCCACCAGCACCGTCAGCTTGCCCACCAGGTGCTCTGGCGCGTAGGCCGACTGGATGCCCGAGAACACCGTGCGCAGCCGGCCCTCGCCGGCGTCGAGCGACAGGCGCAGCAGCTTGTCGGACCCCGCTACCCGCTCGGCCTGTTCGATACGCGCAATGCGCAGGTCGATCCGGAGGAAGTCGTCGATCCCGATGACTTGCGCTCCCTCTGCCGCATCAGCGGCAGAGGGCTGGGTCGAGGGCCGGGTCGCATTTGGGTTCGATGGCCGCGGTGCAGCTCCGCCTGCGCGTCCTCCACCCGCCAGCAGTGCGTCGCGAATCAGCGTCAACACCCCTTCGGTGTTGCTCAACACCTCGCCGTCGAGGAACCGCAAGGTCCGGATGCCCGCCGCCGCCAGCGCGCGGTCACGCTCGCGGTCGCGCTCGAGCTGCGGCGACTGCAGGTGCTGGCTGCCGTCGGCCTCAACGCACAGGCGGGCGCTGTCGCAGAAGAAGTCGAGGACGTAGCGCTCGCCGTTGAGCATGAGCGGGTGCTGGCGACGGAACTTGGCGCCCTCCAACTGGGTGTCGCGCAGCAGGTGCCACAGCAAGGCTTCGGCGTCGGTCTGCTGCTGGCGCAACTTGCGGGCGATGGCGATGAGGTCGTCGAAGCGGCGCGCGGCGGCGGTGCCGGCTCGACTGGCCGTGCCCTCACCCGCTGGCGCTGACGCGCCAGCACCCTCTCCCGCTGAGGCGGGCGAGGGTTGTTGGGCTTGGGCGCCTGCGGCCGTCACGCTGGCGGTGCCCTGTCCCGCTGCGGCGGGCGACGGTTGCGGGGCTGCGGCGGAAGAGGTTTGCGGCGGCTCGAACAGCGCGTCGAGCTGCCTGGGGTCCACGCGCTGCAGCAGGTGCTGGTACGGGGCGATGCGCGCCACCGGCGCGCGCAGGTCGTCCCAGGTGAACTCGCGCGCCATGCCGAAGATCTCGCGCGCCACGCGCGCCGCGGTGGCCGGCAGCACCGGCGCGAGACAGATGGTCAGCGCGCCGAAGCAGTGCAGCGCGTCGCTGCAGACCGCGTGCAGCTCGCCGCGGCGCGACGCATCCTTGGCCAGCTCCCAGGGTTTGTGGCGGTCGAAGTGCTCGTTGGCGAAGTCGGCCACCCGCATCACCTCGCGCAGCGCCTTGCCGTAGTCGCGGGCGTCGAGCAGGGCGGCAATGTCGTCGACCGCGGCCAGCGCCGCCGCCAGCCCGCCACCTTCCACGGGCGGGTGCAGCGCGCCGTCGAAGTGCCGCGTGATGAAGCTCGCCGCCCGGCTGGCGAGGTTGACGTACTTGCCGATGAGATCGCTGTTCACGCGCGCCAGGAAGTCCTCCGGCGTGAAGTCCACGTCCTCGACCCGGCCGTTGAGCTTGGCGGCCAGGTAGTAGCGCAGCCACTCGGCGTTCATGCCGAGCGCCAGGTACCTGAGCGGGTCGAGCCCGGTGCCGCGGCTCTTGCTCATCTTCTCGCCGCCGTTGACGGTGAGAAAGCCGTGCACGTAGACGTTCTCCGGCACCTTGCGGCCGGCAAAGTGCAGCATGGCCGGCCAGAACAGCGTGTGAAAGTAGACGATGTCCTTGCCGATGAAGTGCACCTGCTCGACGTCGGCCGCGGCGACAAACTCCGCAAAGTCGCGCGGCTCGCCCCGGGCCTGCGCGCGGCCGCTGTCGAAGTAGTGCTTCAGTGCCGCCAGGTAGCCGATCGGTGCATCGAGCCAGACGTAGAAGAACTTGCCCGGCGCATCGGGGATCGGGATGCCGAAGTACGGCGCGTCGCGCGAGATGTCCCAGTCCGCCAGCCCCTTGCCGTCAGGTCCCAGCCACTCCTGCGTCTTGGCGTAGACCTCCGGCTGCAGACGCGGCGCGTCGTGCCGGTTGCGGCCGGCCGTCCACGCCCGCAGGAACTCGATGCAGCGCGCATCCGACAGGCGGAAAAAGTGGTGGTCGGACGAGCGCAGCTCGGGCCGTGCGCCGGTGAGCGCCGAGCGCGGCTCGATCAGGTCGGTCGGCGCATAGGTCGCGCCGCAGGCCTCGCAGTTGTCGCCGTACTGGTCCTTCGCGCCGCACTTCGGGCAGGTGCCCTTGATGTAGCGGTCCGGCAGGAACATGCCCTTCACAGGGTCGAAAAACTGCTCGACGCTGCGCACCTCGATCAGGCCGGCGGCCTGCAGCGCGCGGTAGATCGACTGCGACAGCTCGGTGTTCTCGGCCGAGTCGGTCGAGTGAAAGTGGTCGAAGCCGATGTGAAAGCCGTCGAAGTACGGCTTGCGGCCGGCGGCAATGGCGGCCACGAACTGCTGCGGCGTCTGGCCGGCCCTGTCGGCGGCGATCATGATCGGTGCGCCGTGCGCGTCGTCGGCGCAGACGAAGTGCACCGCATGGCCGCGCAGCTTCTGGAAGCGCACCCAGATGTCGGCCTGGATGTACTCCATCACGTGGCCCACGTGCAGCGGGCCGTTGGCGTAGGGCAGGGCGGTGGTGACGAACAGGGTGCGCTTCATGGCTGTGCGGTCTCGGTGATGCGGCTCGGGATTCGGGGCCTCGGCGAGAGGCGGCGACCCGCGTTGCGCGGGCGGGGACGGTCAGCGCATTCGGGCGCGGACCGGGCGAATCGCTGAGGCCGGGCGAGTGACCATGCTGCGAGCGAGTCTATCAGCGCACACCGCCTCGCTAGACTGGCGCCTGCATCCTGAATCGCGAGAGCCGATGTCCCCCGACCGCGTCACCGAGCTGCTGAAGTCCGTCATCGACCCCAACACCGGCAAGGACCTCGTGTCCATGCGGGCGGTGAGGAACGTCAAGGTCGACGGCGCCCACGTCAGCCTCGACGTCGAACTCGGCTACCCGGCAGCCAGCCAGGTCGATGCGCTGCGCGCCGCGGTGATCGGCGCCCTGCAGGCCGGCGGCGCGGCCAACGTCAGCGCCAACGTGTTCAGCCGGATCGTCGCGCATGCGGTGCAGCGCGGCCTGAAGGTGCTGCCCAACGTGAAGAACATCGTCGCCGTGTCCAGCGGCAAGGGCGGCGTGGGCAAGAGCACCGTGGCGGCAAACCTCGCGCTCGCGCTGGCCGCCGAAGGCGCGCGTGTCGGCATGCTGGACGCCGACATCTACGGCCCGAGCCAGCCGATGATGCTGGGCCTTGCCGGCAAGCCCGAGACGGTCGACGGCCGCCTGCTCGAGCCGATGATCGGCCATGGCATCCAGGCCATCAGCATCGGCCTGCTGATCGACGCCGACCAGCCGATGGTCTGGCGCGGGCCGATGGTCACGCAGGCGCTGCAGCAGTTGCTCATGCAGACCCACTGGCAGGACCTCGACTACCTGGTGGTCGACATGCCGCCGGGCACCGGCGACATCCAGCTCACGCTGTCGCAGCAGGTGCCGGTGACCGGCGCCGTGGTGGTGACCACGCCGCAGGACATCGCGCTGATCGACGCCAAGAAGGGCTTCAAGATGTTCGAGAAGGTGGGCGTGCCCATCCTCGGTCTGGTGGAGAACATGGCGATCCACGTGTGCTCCAACTGCGGCCACGCCGAGCACATCTTCGGCGCGGGCGGCGCGGCGAAGATGAGCGCCGAGTACGGCGTGCCGCTGCTCGGGTCGCTGCCGCTGGACATCCGCATCCGCGAGCAGGCCGACTCGGGCCGGCCGACGGTGGTCGCCGCGCCCGACAGCGACGTGGCGCTCGCCTACAAGGCGATCGCGCGCAAGGTGGCCATTGCGATCGCCGACAAGGCCAAGGACATGTCGCTGAAGATGCCGACCATCAAGGTCAGCAACACCTGAGAACGCCGGAGGCCATCGGCCATGCCCATCGTCGGCGGTCCGGAGGACGTTTTCGCCGCGCGTGCGCCGCGCGGCAGACGCCCGGCCGCCGCGCTTGTGCCGATCCTCGGTGCAGCGCTCGGCTGCGCCGGGGCCCTGCTGGTGCTGCACCTGGCTGCCGCGCGACTGCCAGCCTGGTCGTGGCTGGCGCCGAGCGTCCTACTTGCGGCCGCCGGCGCCGGCGCCCTGTTGCTGTGGCGGCTCGACCGTCGCCGTTCAGGCTAGCCCGGATGTTTCACCAGGTCGCCCCCGTGCATCCACGATCTGCCTCTGTAAGCCGCGGCGGTAGCCTGCAATGGGCCCAGGCCACTTTGGACGGCCGGGGCTACGCGGGTTTGCGCGGCGCCCGCGCGGCCACACTGCGCTCAAGTGCTCGCCGATGCCTACGGGCATCGGCTGC
>JADCGS010000021.1 GCA_020248865.1 Burkholderiales bacterium
CAACGCGCGCGCCTCGGCGCGCGCGAGGATTGAAACGATTCCTAGTTCGGTCGCTGCGTATGCCTGTATGGCAACGCGCGCGCCTCGGCGCGCGCGAGGATTGAAACATCAATCAACGAGGCGGCCTGCCGCAACAAGGCCTGCAACGCGCGCGCCTCGGCGCGCGCGAGGATTGAAACTTGAAGGCCAACGCGCGCGCGATGGCGCGGGACGGCAACGCGCGCGCCTCGGCGCGCGCGAGGATTGAAACGCCTTCCACGTCAAGATCAAAGCCGTCAAGCTCGGCAACGCGCGCGCCTCGGCGCGCGCGAGGATTGAAACGTGAACACCAGCACAGGCTTGACGCTGCCATCCTGGCAACGCGCGCGCCTCGGCGCGCGCGAGGATTGAAACATTTCGACGTTCTCGGCCTGCGCCCGGGCCAGCCTGCAACGCGCGCGCCTCGGCGCGCGCGAGGATTGAAACCAAATCTTCATTGTTTCTCCAAGTTGGGGCCTAACGCAACGCGCGCGCCTCGGCGCGCGCGAGGATTGAAACTGCTTGGTGGCCGGTGTGATGCCCACACCCCGCTGGCAACGCGCGCGCCTCGGCGCGCGCGAGGATTGAAACCTTTCTCCTGCGCCCATCTAGGCGCTCAAGCGGAGGCAACGCGCGCGCCTCGGCGCGCGCGAGGATTGAAACACCCACCGCCCCACGCGCTTGTGCGATACCGTGGGCAACGCGCGCGCCTCGGCGCGCGCGAGGATTGAAACCATGCCGATGTACTGGCCGGCAAAGTAGGCATGCGCAACGCGCGCGCCTCGGCGCGCGCGAGGATTGAAACCACAACGACCTGGGCGAGCTGCTGAAGGCCGCGCGCAACGCGCGCGCCTCGGCGCGCGCGAGGATTGAAACCCAGGCCGTGGCTACCCTGGCCGCCGGCCACAGCGCAACGCGCGCGCCTCGGCGCGCGCGAGGATTGAAACTGTATCTGTCTCTGTATGGGCTGACGAGGGTGACGCAACGCGCGCGCCTCGGCGCGCGCGAGGATTGAAACTCGACATGCCGGTACTCATTGCCGTGGCTGACCAGGCAACGCGCGCGCCTCGGCGCGCGCGAGGATTGAAACTTGCGCGAGATGTTCTTGGAGACCAGTGGACAGGGCAACGCGCGCGCCTCGGCGCGCGCGAGGATTGAAACCCATGAAACTCATTCGGCTACCCGTTGCGGCGATGCAACGCGCGCGCCTCGGCGCGCGCGAGGATTGAAACATCATCATCGAGTAGTCCGAACGCCAGTTTAGGCAGCAACGCGCGCGCCTCGGCGCGCGCGAGGATTGAAACCGCTGCCCATAAACGGGTCCAGCACCACGCCGCCGCAACGCGCGCGCCTCGGCGCGCGCGAGGATTGAAACCTGTTGCGGGTGGGGCAACACCCCACGCACGCGCGCAACGCGCGCGCCTCGGCGCGCGCGAGGATTGAAACGGGCTCAACAGCGAGGTCAGTCAGGGTATCGAAAAGCAACGCGCGCGCCTCGGCGCGCGCGAGGATTGAAACATCGCCGAAAATCAGGCGCAAAAGGAAGTCACAGCGCAACGCGCGCGCCTCGGCGCGCGCGAGGATTGAAACGGTCGTTGAGGGCTGCAACAAGACGACTAACCATGCAACGCGCGCGCCTCGGCGCGCGCGAGGATTGAAACTCGCCGAGACTCAGCGTGTACCGCTTGCTGATAAGCAACGCGCGCGCCTCGGCGCGCGCGAGGATTGAAACCGCGCGCAGTGCAGGCAGTGAATGCCGGCATCGTGCAACGCGCGCGCCTCGGCGCGCGCGAGGATTGAAACAACCCGTGGATCGGGTGCACGAAGGTTGGGCCTGGGCAACGCGCGCGCCTCGGCGCGCGCGAGGATTGAAACACACGTCGAGTGTCAGTTGAATCGCGTGAAGCACCGCAACGCGCGCGCCTCACCGGTGGTCCGCAGATGGAGCGTCTGCGGCAACCCGGCTTTCTCCAGTTGCCGGCTGGATGCGGATCACCCTGAACGACGGGCAGCGGTACACCTCGATGTCCTCGCGCGACACCGGGTAGCTGCCGCAAGACAGCCAGCGCCAGAACGCAGTGTCGTAGATGCGGCAACTGGAGCGGCCGAGCGCGTCGAACTGCACGAACACGCAGGCCTTGTTGGTGCAGCATTGCCCGCAGTGCGTACAGGTGCCTTCGATGCGCTCATCCGGCGCCAGCCGCGACGGCTGCCGGCCGCTGGCGCGCCAGCGCACGTAGCGCGACGTCGCCCCGGAGCGGTACATCTCGGCCACGTGCCGGAAGGCCAGCCGCAGCGAACGCCGGTACTCGATCGCATCGGCCAGGCGCCCCGACAGGGCGGCCATCAGCAGCGGCGCGAGAGGCAGCCCGACGAACATCGTGCCGAGCACCAGCAGCTCGATCGGACGGGACAGGCGATCGAGGATGACTTTCAAGGCAAGGGGTCGGGGTGGCGAGGATTCGGCGTGTCCGCAGCGCACGGCGGCGAGCTCGACGTGACGGAAGTGTAAGGGGACCATGGAAGCGCGAACCGGACTCGCTTCGCTGTGCCCGGCTGCTCGGGCCACTGCCCGACCGCGCCGCGGTCGCAGCCGCCGCTTGCGTCCCGGATGGGGCCCCGGATCGCGCCGGCCAGCCAGCGCGACCGGGACCGCCGTTGGCGGCTGCGTGCCTGGCCCCGCGCGAGGCAGGATCGTTCCTACTGCCGGCGGCTCGCCCGTGGCCGCCGATGCCCTGCGCCCGCCGCTGCGCCGTATGGGGCTTTACGCCCGCCCATCGCGCTCACCCGCTCGATCGGCCACAACCGGCAGCGCGAGGGGTCGGCCGCGGTCGGTTCTCTCACGAGGTCCCCTTGGCCCAGCGTTCGAGCAGCGGCTGCAACGGCGCGCCGACGTCGGCCCCCAGCGCCTTGGCACGCGCGTTGACGGCTGAAACGATCCCGTCCTCGTAGGTCGAGCGCGCGTCGCCGATGCGCGCCGATGCGGCCGCCACCGTCAATGCGGCGATGCCTCGGGCCTCGAGCGCCGGCAGGCGCGAAGTCCCGCAACCGTCGGCGCCACCGCCCGCGTCGTTGTAGACGCCCGCAAAGCCGTCGACCTGAAGCGCCTTGCGTGGATCGCCGCCGATCAACGCGCCATGCGAGGCGGTCACGACGATGGCACCCGCATCCTCGGGCTGCACCAGGGCGGCGCTGTCGACCAGCACGATGGCGCGCACCCAGCCCGGCGCGCGCAGTACGCTGCGCGCTTCGGCCGGCAGGGGCGGCGGCTCGTAGACGGGACATTCCGCAGCGGCCATCGCGCGCGCCGCTTCTGCGCAGCCCTGCCCGACGCGCACGCCGGCACGCCGGGCCGGACCGTTGGCGGCGCTGACGCGCCCGCGCGCCCACATGTCGGCCGCTTCGCCGATGCGGCAACTGGTGTGCGCGACGACTGCGCACGGGACGCCCAGCGCCTCGAACGCCGCGAGCGAGCCCGCACCCGCACCGTCCTTGCCGAAGCCCGCGTCGTTGAAGATCGCGCCTTTGCAGCGGCCACGCAGCGCGAGGCTGCCGGCATAGACCCCGCCGTGGGAGGAGGCGACGTGAATCTTGCCGGCGGCGTCGGCCGGAAGCCGGGTGATGGTGTCGACCAGCAGGATGCCGGCGTCGGTCACTGCGCCAGCAGCCGCGGCAGGAACAGCGCGATGTCGGGAATGAACGTGACCAACAGCAAAGCCACGATCATCGATCCGACGAACCAGACGATCCAGGGCAAGGTCGACTCCATCGAGCAGCCCAGAATCCGACAAGTGACCATCAAATTGACCGCCATTGGGGGCGTGCAGGCGCCGATGGCGAGGTTGACGGTCAGCATGATGCCGAACCAGGTCATGTCCCACTGGAACACCAGGGCGATCGGCACCAGGATCGGTAAGAACACGAGGAAGATCGAAATCGCGTCGAGCACCATGCCGGCGCACAGGATCAGCGCGTTGATCAACAGCAGCATCAGGACTTCGTTCTTGGTGAACGCGATCATCGCCTTGGCGAGCGCATCGAACGCGCCCAGCGTCGAGCCGGCATGGGCAAAGACGCTGGCCAAGGCCACGATGATCAGCACGACGGCGGAAATCTCGCCGCCCTCGCGCAGCACGTCGATCACTTTGCGCAGGGTCAGCGTGCGATAGATGAAAAGGCCCACGAAGAAGCCGTAGAACACGGCGACGACAGCGGCCTCTGTCGGGGTGAAGACACCGGAGCGCAATCCGCCCAAGATCACGACCGGGGCGGCGAGGCCCCAGGCGGCGTCCTTGGCGGCCTTCAGCACGCTGCGCTTGGCCGCGCCCGCCACCGGCAGGCCGAAGCCGCCGCGGTGTGCCAGGTAGACGGCCGGCGCCATCAGCGCGATGCCCACCAGGATGCCGGGGATCAAGCCGCCGACGAACAGATCGGGCACAGACACGCCGGGCACCAGAACGCCATAGACGATGAAGGGCAGCGACGGAGGAATCAGCACGGCGGTAGCGCCGGCGCAGGCGATCAACCCGGCCGAATAGGGGCGGGGATAGCCCTGGGCGGCGAGGCTCGCCCCCATCACCGTGGCCACCGCCGCGGCGTCGGCTGCGCCCGAACCGGAGATTCCGCCCAGCACCATGCAAACCAGAATCGCGACGAGCGCCAGACCGCCGGTCCGGTTGCCGACCAGGGCGATCGCGAAGTCGACGATCCGTCCGGCCACGCCGGCGCGCTCGAACACCAGCCCGGCGAGCACGAACATCGGCAAGGCCAGCAGCGGATACTTGGCGATGCCGGTCCACACGTTGGTGGGCATGGCCATGATGCCGAGGCCTTCGACGAGCATGACCACCGAGCCCGCCAGCCCGAGGGCGACGCCGATCGGCACGCCGATGAACAGCGCGCCGAAGAACAGGCCCAGCAGGATCAGCGAACCTTCGATCAAGTGCCCAGACTCCGCGCCACGCGCACGAAGCGGCCGAGGATGCGCAAGGCGATCACCACCGACAGCGCCGGCAGCGCGACGGTGTACAGCCATTGCGGCACGCCCAGACCGGGTGAAAGCACCTCGAAGCGATACTCGTCCCAGGTCAGCCGCGCGCCGAACCAGGCGATCGCGACAAACATCACGAAGCACAGCGTGGAGACGACGAGTTCGATCCACCGCCGGGTCTGGCGCGGCAGCTTCTCGACGAAGTAGGTCATGCGGATATGCCGGTCTCCTGCGAAGGCGGCCGCCGAGCCCAGCAGGGCGACGACGACCATCAGCGCGACCGAGTATTCCTCGGTGAAGGCGAACGACACGTCGGTGGCGTAACGGACCACGACGTTGGCGAAGGTGATCAGGCACAGCACCGCCATGCCGGCGGCGGCCAGATAGCCTTCGATGCGGTCGGACACGCGTGGGGGCTGTTCGCCGAGATCGAGCCCCGGCTTCTGGACGTCGGCGTTGTCGGACAAGTCGGCAGTCTCCGAAGAATGCTCCCGAGGGCGCGCGGCCGCCGGGAGCGCGGTTGCTCAGGCGCGAACGCGCGCGATCGCGGCTTCGGCCTTGCGCACCAGGTCGCGGCCCACCTGTTCGGCCCACTTGTCGAACACGGGACGCGTGACGCGGGCGAACTCGGCCTTCTCGGCGGGCGTCAGTTCCTGGACTTCGACGTTGCGGCGCTTGAGTTCCTCGAACGAGTCGCGGGTATCGCCGCCGATGCCCAGACCCCTGCGCGCCGCGGCGATCTGTCGCCGTGCCGCTTCGCGCGCGCTTTCGACGACGATCTCGCGGTCCTGCGCCGAGAACGAATCGAAGACCGGCTTGGCGACATGGAAGATGCCGGCGTCCGCACAGTAGTTCCAGACGGACAGGTGCCGTTGCGCAAGCGTGTCCATCTTGAAGGCGAGGAACAGGTTGACCGGATTTTCCTGGCCGTCGACGGCGCCGGTCGACAAGGCCGGCTGCAGATCGGCGAAGGACATCTGCACGGGGTTGGCGCCCATGGCGGTATAGATCTCGGAGAAGATCGCGCCGGCGGCGAAACGGATCTTCATGCCGCGCAGATCGGCGGGCGTGCGGATCGGGCGCTTGGAATTGGAGATCTCGCGGAAACCGTTCTCGCCCCAGGCCACCGGCACCACGTCGCGCGTGGCGAGCACCCTGAACAGATCCTGGCCCACTTCGCCCCCGATCAGCGCATCGAAGGCCGCCGGACCCGGCATCAGGAACGGCAGCGAGAACAGGTTCATCTCGCGGATCTGCGGCGACAGGTTGATGGTGGAGGACACCGTCATGTCGATGACACCCTGGCGCATCGCGACCAGCTCGCGCGTCTGGTCGCCGCCGACCAGTTGCGAGCCCGGATAGACCTTCATGTTGATCCGGCCCTGCGTGCGCTGGGTGACCAGTTCGGCCCACTGGAACGCACCTTCGGACAGCGCGATGGGCCGGTTGCCGACCACGGAAACCTTGTATTCGCTCTTCAGGCTCTGGGCCTTCGAGACCCACGGCGCAGCCAACGCGGCCGAAGCGGTGGCGCCCGCGAGCAGAAAGCGGCGGCGCGAAGTACGGATGGGCATGACGGTTCCCCCTGTTGATTCGTTCTTGGGCCGGCCCGCCTCTTGGGGCGGGACCGGTTGCAAAAAAGAGTATCGGGGGAACAGGTGCCGTTGACAAGCGAGCGATGTGCGTCCGACCATGCGCCACGCCCGAGTCCCTTGGAAACGCTGCGTCATGCCGACCCGTCATCCCGCACCGCGCCATTTCGACGTGCCGCGCTACCGCGACTTCTACCGCACGATGTGGCGCATCCGCCTGTTTGAGGAGGCGGCGATCCGCGCGGTCACCGACAAGCTGGTGCTCGGCGCGATCCATCCGTCGATCGGGCAGGAAGCGGTCGCCGTCGGCGTCTGCGGCAATCTCGCCCGCGAGGACGCCCTGCTGTCGACCCATCGCGGCCACGGACACACGCTGGCCAAGGGGGCCGACAGCCTTGCCATGATGCGCGAGCTGTTCGGCCGCGAGGGCGGTACCTGCCACGGCAAGGGCGGCTCGATGCACATTGCCGATTTCGGCGTCGGCATGCTGGGCGCCAACGGTGTGGTCGGCGCGAACATCGTCATCGCGGTCGGCGCGGCCCACGCGATCCGGCTCAAGCGCGAGAACCGGATCGTCTGCTGCCTGTTTGGCGACGGGGCGATCAACCGCGGGCCCTTCCTGGAAGGGCTCAACTGGGCCGGCGTCTGGCAGCTACCGGTGCTGTTCGTTTGCGAGGACAACGGCTTTGCCGCGTCCACGCGCACGCGGGCGATGACCGCGGGCGAAGGACCGGCCGCCCGCGCGCGCGCATTCGGCATTGCGGCCGAGGAGGTGGACGGCAACGACGCCGTGCTCGTCGACCAGACTGCCCAGCGCCTGATCGGCGAAGTGCGCGGGGGCGGCGGCCCGCGGTTCCTGGTCGCCAGGACCTATCGCCTGTCCGGCCATACGGGTGTCGATCCTGCGGCCTATCGGCCGAAGGAGGAGGTCGAGGCGAAGTGGCGGGACGATCCCATCGCGCGGCTCGGCGCCGCGCTGATCTCGGCCGGTCTGGCACAGGACGAGCTGGAAGCCGACAGGCGCGCGGCGTACGCGGAGATGGAGCGCGCCTATGCGACTGCGCGCGAAGCGCCCTGGCCGCCGCAGCGGCGCGCCTTCGAGGACGTGCAAGACGCCGGCGATCCGCGCGTTGCGGCGTTCTGACGGAGGGCGCGATGACGACCCGAATCACCTACGCCGATGCCGCCAAGCGCGCGATCGCCGAGGAAATGCGCGCCGACCCCACCGTCTGGGCCGTCGGCGAAGACCTGGGCCGCGGCGGCGTGTTCGGGCAATACAAGGGATTGCCCGAGGAGTTCGGTCCCGAGCGGATCGCCGACGCGCCGATCTCCGAAGCCTGCATCATGGGGGCCGCGGTCGGTGCCGCGATGATGGGCACGCGGCCGATCGTCGAGATGCGCTTCTCGGACTTCGCGCTGTGCGCGATCGACGAACTCGTCAACCAGGCCGCCAAGGCGCGCTTCATGTTCGGCGGGCAGGCGAAAGTCCCGCTGGTCGTGCGCGAGCCCATCGGCATGTGGCGCTCGTCGGCCGCCCAGCATTCGCAATCGCTGGAGAGCTGGTACGCGCACATTCCGGGCCTGGTGGTCGTATGCCCGGCCACGCCGGCCGACAACTACGGCCTGATGAAGACCGCGATCCGCAACGACGATCCGGTCGTCTACATGGAGCACAAGAACCTGTGGGGCCTGGAGGGCGATCTGGACGACCCGCCTGCGCCGATCCCGTTCGGCCGGGCGCGGGTGGCGCGCACCGGGACGGACGCGACCATCGTGGCCTGGTCGGCCTGCGTGCACGCCGCCCTCGACGCGGCGACCGAACTGGCGCAGGAGGGCCGCCAGGTCGAGGTGATCGATTTGCGTTGCCTGTGGCCTTGGGATCGCGACACGGTGCTGACCAGCGCGCGCAAGACCGGCCGCGTGCTGATCGCCCACGAGGCGGTGCGAGTCGGCGGCTTTGGGGCGGAGATCGCTGCCGTCGTGGCCGAGGAGGCGCACGGCGCGCTCAAGGCGCCGGTGCGCCGCCTCGGCAGTCCGCGCGCGCCCATCGCCTACGCCCCGCCGCTGGAAGACTTGCTGCGCGTGACCCCGGCCCACATCGCGCGCGCCGTGCGCGGCCTGTTCGCCTGAACCCAACCATGTCGACCCACGAAATGACCGGCGGCGAAGCGCTCGCGCGCGCCCTGCTCGCGCACGGCGCGGGACCCATGTTCGGCATGGGGGGCTTCCAGCTCCTGCCCTTCTACGATGCGTGCCGGCGCCTGGGCCTGCGGCACGCCCTGATCAACGACGAGCGCTGCGGCGTGTTCGCCGCCGACGCTTACGCCAAGGTCACCGGCCGCGTGGGCCTGGCCGACGGCACCTTGGGGCCGGGGGCGACCAACCTCGTGACCGGGCTGATCGAGTGCCTGAATGCAGGCTCGCCGGTGGTGGCCTTCGTCGGCGACACCCACCGCGCGCATTCGTGGAAGAACATGACGCAGGAGGCGCGGCAACTCGAGATCCTGCGCCCGGCCGTCAAGGACTTGCTGCGCGTCGAGACGATCCAGCGCGCACCCGAGATGGTCCGCCGCGCCTTCGCGGTCGCCACCAGCGGCCGGCCCGGTCCGGTCGTCGTGTCGGTGCCCGAGGACATCGCGCACGGCACCCACGGTTTCGAGGAGAGCGAATTCGCGGCCGATCCACGCCATCAAGCCGCACCCGCGATCCGCTGCCGGGCGGCGCAGGACGATCTCGCCAAGGCCGTAGCGCTGCTGGCCAAGGCCAGGCGCCCTTTGATCCTGGCCGGCGGCGGCGTGCACATCTCGGGCGCCGCGCCTGCGCTCGAAGCCTTCGCGCGCGCGAGCGCCATACCCGTGGCGCACACGATGACCGGCAAGGGGGCCATCGCATGCACCGATCCCCTGTCGGCCGGACTGTTCGGCCGCTACGACCGGATCGCCAACGCGCTCATCGCCGAGGCCGATGTCCTCCTGGTGATCGGCTGCAAGCTCGGCGAGATCGCAACCAAGCGCTACACCGTGCCGGCCGCGGGCAAGACGGTCATCCACATGGACATCGTGGCCGAAGAGTTCGGGCGCACCTATCGGCCCGAGGTGTTGCTCTGGGCCGATGCCCGAGCAGGCATCGAAGACCTGCACGAGGCCCTGCGTGGCGAAGGCAAGGCCGGCCGCGCCGACCATGTGGCCGAGGTCGCCCAGCGCATGGCGGCGTGGCGTGCGGCCGCCGCCGCGCGCACCGGCTCGGCCGAAACGCCGATCAACGTCGCGCGGATCCTGGGCGAGCTCAATGCGATCCTGCCGCCCGAGGCGATCCTCGTCGCCGACGGTGGCTTCGCGGCGCATTGGGGCGGATTGCTGTACGACACCAAGCGCGCCGGGCGCGGCTTCGTGCCCGACCGCGGCTTCGCGTCGATCGGCTACGGCGTGCCGGGCGCCATCGGCGCCAAGCTCGGCGCCCCCGACCGCCCCGTGGTCGCGATGACCGGCGACGGCGGCCTCAACATGTCGCTCGGCGATCTCGAAACCGCGCGGCGCATGGGCCTGGCCTTCACCGCGATCGTGTTCAACAACGCCGCCTCGGGCTACGTGAAAGCGCTGCAGCACGCGATGTACGGGGCCGGCAGCTACCAGTCGTCCGACCTGGCCGAGACGGACTACGCGGCCACCGCCAGGGCACTCGGCTGCAACGCGATTCGCGTCGAAGACCCCGCGAAACTCGGCGCGGCGATCCGCGCCGGGATCGCAACGCGCGATGTACCGACCGTGCTGGACGTGGTCGTTACCCGCGATCCCGCACACATGCTGCCCGCTGCCGACAACCGCACCGTCCAGATCAAGAAGGGCGACCGGATCGCCTGAGGTCCGCGCGTCGGTCGCATCGGCACCGCGGCGCCGGTAGCCGCGGTCGATCCGCTGGCGCGCGCCGCCGGCGAACTTCGTCGATCCAACCCGATCGTCTCGCGGGGTCGGGACCTGCTCGACCCCGCGGCGCTTCACCGGGAGCCGGTCGGGTAAGGGATCACTCGCGCGGCGCTACTTGGCGCAGACCTGCTCGGTCGCTTCAGCTTTGGTTTCGGCGTCTGCGATCCAAACGCACGAGCGTTCTTTCTTGAGTTCACCGGTGACTTCGTAGCGCTTTCCCTCGACGGGCTTGAAGTCGACTACGCCGTCAACGCTGAAGAAGGTGCCTGCCATTCGACTTGCGATCTCATGGATCGGTGCTGCCGTTTGGTGAGTGCCAATCAGCCTGACCTTCATCGGCCGGACTGGAACGTTGCGGGTTGTGAACTTGGCCGTCAACAAGAAGCCTTGGCCGTAACTCGCAGATCTTGTCTCGCGAAGCGAGTTCATCACACCATTTCCGTCAATTTCGAGTGCAGCGAAGAACCTGCCCTTGCTCCCGCCTTCACTGGCTCCCGTATCGGCAAGTTGCACGACGGGTCCCTTGTAGTCTTTGGGTACAGGCTCTGACACGGTTGCGCAACCGACAAGGGCGATAGCAACTGTGACAAGCAGGAGATGTGTCTTCATAGAGCGGTAGAAGGAGTGGACGGCTTCGATTGTGATGCCTGACGAACGATACGGACTGCCGCACCCCGCGCCGCCGCGGGTCGTGCGAACGTTGGCGTGCCAATCGGGCACATCACTTCAGAGGAGGCCGTCGTGGGAGAGATCACCACCGTCGGTATCGATCTGGCCAAGAACGTCTTCGGTGTGCATGGCGTCGACGCCCACGGCAAGACCGAGACCGTGCTGCGCAAGACCGTCAGCCGCGGCGCGTTGCTCGAACTCATGGCGCAACTGCCGCAGTGCCTGGTCGGCATGGAAGCCTGCTCGGTAGCGCACCAGTTGGCCCGCGACCTGCAGCCGCTGGGCTACCAGCCGCGCATCATGATGCCCAAGTTCATCAACCCCTACCGGCGCAGTTGGCCTCTTGTCGGCCGCTCGGAGCAGCGCCGCGCCGGCCCTCGTCCCCCGCCCCTTCAGCGCGTACGCCCGAACACCGCCAGCCGCATCGCATCGACCTGCTGCAGACGCTGGCGCACCAGCGTCGCGGTCGCGTCCAGGCCGATCGGGGTCGGCTCGATCGCAGCGTCGCGGTAGCGCTGCACGAGCTCCGGCTCGCCAAGCGTCTCGACCAGCCAACCGTTCAGTCTTGGTGCGTGCGCCGCCAGCGCCGCCGCTGCGAACAGGAACAGTCCGCCGTAGAACTCCTGCCCGGCGAGGCCCAGTTCGCGCGCCGTGGGCGGCTCGCCCGGCAGCGGCAGGCGCGCGTCGGTCAGCGTCGCCAGCGCGCGCAGCCGCCCGCCCTTGAGCTGGGCGAGTACGGCCGGTGTGGGCGCGACGGCGAATTGAATCCGCCCGGCCAGCAGATCGGGCATCCAGGGGTCGCGATAGGGCACGTGCTGGGCCTCGATGCCCGCCGCGCGGGCCAGGCGCGCCGACAGCAGGTGCGCGGTCGAGCCCTCGCCGAGAGTGGCGTAGTTGAGCGGTTCGCGGCGCGACCGCTCGGCCAGCGCGGCCAGCGTGCGCGACGGGCCGTCGCTGGCCGTGACTACGACCCAGGTGTCGCGGTTGACGGCGCCGACCGGCACGAAGTCGACCAGGGGGTCGAGCGCGCGGCGGTTGCTGTTCAGGTGCGAATACGCAACGTGATCGAGGCCGCCGAGCAGCAGCGTGCCGCTGTCCGGGACTGCCGCCAGAACCGCGTCGGCGGCCAGCGCACCGGCGGCACCCGGGCGGTTGACCACGATCCCCGGCAGGCCGGCGCGCCGGGCCAGCGGCTCGATCAGCCAGCGCGCGATGAGGTCGGGCTGCGCACCCGGCGGCACCGGCACCACGAGTTGCAGGCCACGCAGCGCGACGGGGGCGCTGGCGCCGGCGCCGCTCGCCAGCCCGGCAACCGGGGCGAGCGCGGCGAGCTGCAGCAGGCGGCGGCGAGACAGGGTCGGGCTCATCGGTGACTCCGGGTGCGGGATCGGTGTGGATGGCGCCATGGTGGGCAAGGCGACGCGATGCGGCAATACTCACGGCCGGCAACGTCGCATCAGCAAACTGCTGATGACCCTCCCCCGCCCCGGCCGGACCCACGCGTCCGGCACTCTCGTCGCAGGAGCGCTCCGATGGCAATCCACAAGCTGCGCGGCCTTCAGTACCTGGTGGCCGTGGTCGACCACGGCGGCTTCAACGCCGCCGCCCGTCACCTCGGCGTTGCGGCGCCTTCGGTGCACCGGCTCGTGCAGGCGCTGGAAGCCGAGCTCGGCCTGCCGTTGATCGACCGCTCGGCGCAGCCGCTCAAGCCCACACCGAACGCCGCAGCCTACGTCGAGCGCGCGCGGGCGCTGCTCGACGAGCTGCGCGAACTCGACGCCGGCCTGCGCGACCAGAGCCACGCGCCGCGCGGAACCCTCGCCATTGCAGCGCACGGCGGGGTGCTGCAGTTCGTGCTGGCCGAGGCGCTGCCGCGCTTCCACGCCCGCTACCCCGAGGTCCGCGTCGAGCTGTTGGACGCCGGCTCGAGCCGCGATCTGGCCCGCCTCGGCACCGACGCGCTGCTGCAGTTCGGCTGGCCGCCGGAGCAGGACGCGATCCTGCGCACGCTGGCCGAGACGCGCTGGCTGATCGTGGCCACGCCGGCCTACTGGGCGCGCCACGGCGTGCCCGCGCACCCGTCGGATCTGGCGCGCTGCCCCTGCGCCCTGTACAAGACGCCCTCCGGCGAGGTGATGCGGCGCTGGGTCTTCGAGCGCGGCGGCGAGCGCGTGGACGTCGGTGTCGACGGCTGGCTGGTCAGCGACAGCCGGTCGGCCCTGGACGCGCCGCTGTACGGCGGCCACCTGGCGGCCCGCATCAACGACCTCACCGCCCACCCGGGCCTTGCCGATGGCACGCTGCAGCCGGTGCTGCTGGACTGGCACGCACTGAACGCGCCGCCGCTCAGTCTGCTGGTGCGCCGTTCGCTGGCGCGCCAGCCGCGCATGCGGGCGTGGGTGGACTTCCTGGTCGAGACCGCCGAGCGGCTGACGCGGCAGCGCCTGCCCGCCGGGCTGCCCCCGGTGCCGGTGTCGGCGCGGCCGGACTGGTGGCGCAGGCGGGTGGCCGCGGCGTCGCGCCGCGCCGTTGCGGCAGCGGGGCGCTGACGCGCGCGGGGCAGTGTCTTAATGCCAGCCGGGCGCAGCGATGCCCAGATGGCGCTGCACCACCCGCTCGGCGGTGGCGAAGGCGCCTTCGGTCCAGCCCTGGTCCGACGAGTAGGCGTCGCCGCAGATATGCAGCGGCACGGCCGGGTCGGGCATCAGCATCGCCTCCTCGACGGCGGGTACGTCCACGCCCACGTTCCAGGTGTGGAAGGCGCCGCCGAACGGATCGCTCGACCAGTCGCGCCAGGCCGCGCCCGTGGGCTGGGGCAGCGGCACGCCGTGCAGCAGCTCCAGTTGCCGCATCACCTCGGCCACCATGGCCTGCGACGGCGCCAGCGCAGTCCACTCGGGTAGCGGGTTGGGCGCCTGGGTGGGATAACGCGGGCCGAAGGCCAGGCCCTCCCAGAACGTGGTGGCCAGCGTGTCGTTGTAGGCAGCCATCAGGAGGGAGTCGCCGCCGTTGGTGGCCGTGAAGTACCAGCACTGGCCCAGCGGCAGGTCGGTGGCACTGGAGCCCGACACGATGGGCGGGTTGAGCTGCGTCCACCACGGCACGGCGAAGGTGAGAAACAGCTTCATCACGCGCTGGCCGGTGACGGAACGGATGCGCTGCTGCATCGCCGGCGTGTTCAGCACCACGGAACCGGGCGCGATCATCTGCAGTGCGCGGCGCGGCAACGCCAGCACCACGCGCCGCGCCGCCACGCCCTGACCGGGGCCGCCGTTCACCAGCAGGCCCGCGTCGGCCGGCCCGGCCGTGACCGAACGCACCGTCGCATCCAGCGCCAGCTTGCCGCCGGCCGCGATGTAGGCCTCGGCCAGGGTCTGCGGCAGCGTGTCGTAGCCGGCATCCAGCGTGTAGTAAGGCGACCCTTCCAGAAACAACCAGGGCAGGGCTTCGGCGCAGTTCCAGTTGGCCACCTCGAAGTAGTGTCCACTGGAGTCGTGCACCAGGCTGAAGGCCTCGTTGCTGAAGTTCATCAGCAGGAAGTTCCAGAAGCCGATGTCGCGCAGCGGCAGACCGTCGAAGGTGACGCCGGCCATGGCTTCGTCCCACTGACGGCGGGTGGTGAACGACGTGCAGCCGGGGATCAGACGCTCGGCCGCCCACGCCACCAGCGCCATGGGACCGCGGCCCTGCACGATCTGCCGCTCCGCGTCGCTCAGGCCGTAGGGCAGCGCGGCCGGGTTGGCCGCCAGCGCGCTGGCCGGCAGCCGCACGCCGCGCAGGTACACCAGATTCTGGTTGACGACGAAGCTGTGGCTGGGGATGTTGAAGACCTTGCGCACCAGGGCGCTGAAAATGGTGTCGCCGTTGGTGAAGCCCATGCCGCCGAACTCGGCCACCAGCCCCTCGGTGCCGGGCGCCACGATGGAGTCCAGCCGTCCGCCGATGCGGCCCGACGACTCCAGCAACAGGATGCGGCGCTGGGCCGGATCGGGCGGCAGCGGCGAGCCGGCCGCGACCTCGCCGGTCTTGGCGCGCCAGGCGGTGTAGGTGCCGGCAGGACCGCCGCCGACCACCACGAGGTCGAAGGGGGATGTGCTGTCGGTCATGCCGCTTCCTTTTGTGGAGAGGTGTCGGGACGGATGGTCTGCAGCCGCTCGCGCAGCCGCTGGCGCATCTGCTCCAGCGGGGGATCAGCGGCGGCCGAGGCAGCCGCCGGCAGCGTGTAGGTGGCCTCGATCCAGCCGGCCAGGCGCCGGGCCTCGCCGCCGGCCGCGGGATGGCGGCAAGCCACGCGCAGCGCCAGCGCCGCCAGGTCCCGTTGTCCGAGGCGTGCCGCCACTGCGGCCAGGCCCAGCACGCCGCGCACCAGTTCGGTCACGACGCCGGCACGGCTGCTCAATTCGCCGGCCTCGTGGAAGTGGGCATGGGCGCCGTCCACGTCCCCCATCGCCAGCGCCGCCTCCCCCAGATAGCTGGCGACGGTGGCGGTCTTCTCGATGTCGGCGTGCCGGTGGTTCAGCTGCTGGGCCTCGCCGAACAGCCGATAGGCCAGCGCCCAATCGCCCGCCTGGCGCGCCACCAGCCCGCGCTGCGCGATGGCCGCCATCACGGTACGCGGGTCGTTGTTTTCGCGGGCCAGTCGGTCGGCATCCTGCGACAGCGCGATCGCCCGCGCCGAGTCGCCCAGGTGCGCATGGGTGTGCGCCAGCGCGTTGAGGGTCCAGCCGCGGCACCGTCGCTCCTCGATGGACTTCGCCGGGTGCTGGATCAGTCGCGTCAGCGTGTCCACCGCGGCGCTGTAGCGGCCCACCGTGATCTGCAGGATGCCCAGCTGATGCTGCAGCAGATGGTGGCTGGGGTCGTCGGCGGCCACCTGCGGCAGCAGCGCGATGCCGTCCAGCAACAGCCGCTCGGCCGTCTGGAAGTCGCCGTCGCGCAGCGCGTGGATCCGCGCCATCTCGCTCCTCGCGCGCAACTGCTGGCTCATGCTGACGCGGCTGTCGGGCGCCAGCATGGGCTGCAGCAGGCACTTGGCATCGTCGTGGCGGCCGGCGGTGACCATGGTGTAGATCTGCTCCAGCAGCACGTCGATGCGGCGGGCGGGGTCCTCCAGCCGGTCGACCGCCTCGGCAAACAGGCGCAGCGCGTCGGTGAACAGCGCCTGCGCAGCAGCACGCCGCGCCGCCCGCAGGTACCAGTCGGCCGCCTCGGAACGCTGGACGGCCTTGTCCAGGTGTTCGGCGATCACGAGCGCGTGCTCGTCGCCGCGATCGCCGGCAGCGGGCACCAGCCAGTCGGCCGCGCAGCGGTGCAGACGCGGCCGCTCGTCCAGCGGGAGGGTGTCGTAGGCGACGGCGCGCAGCACGTCGTGCCGGAACTCGGCTTCGGCGGCCCCGCCGAAGCGACTGCCCGCCACGCGGTAGATCAGCTCCGCGCCGAGCAGCGATTGCAGGACTGCGGGCACGTCGATCGGCAGCGCGTCGGGGCCGGCCATCTCGTGCAGCACGGCGGCCAGCGCGCTGTCCCAGAAGCAGCGGCCGAACACGCTGGCCACCTGGAGCACCCGGAACTCGGCCGCGTCGAGGTGATCCAGCCGGCCTTGCAGCACGCCCACCAGGGTGTCGGGCACACGCTCGCTGTCGAGCCGGCCCATGTCGATCCGCCAGGGGCCGCGCGTGCTGATGACGCCATCGTCGATGAGCATCCTGATCAGCTCTTCCAGATGGAAGGGGTTGCCCGAGGACTGGGCCACCAGCCGCTCGCGCAAGGCCGGCGGCACGTGGTCGGCGGGCGCGAGGATCTGGTCCACCAGGCGTCCGGCCGCCGCCGCATCGAGCGGGTCCAGGTGCAACGCGGTCTGCCGCGCGTGCAGGCTGCCGTCGGCGCCCCACGCCGGGCGACGGCTCAGCAGGGCCGGGCGCGCGGCGACGATCAGGCTCAGCCCCGGCGCAGCGGCAGCCAGCACCTGCTCGAGCAGGTCCAGCGACGCATCGTCGGCCCACTGCAGGTCGTCCAAGAACAGCATGGCGGGCAAGTCGCCGGCGGCCACCGCGGCGAAGAAGTCGATCGTGTCGCGGATGGCCGCGTTGCGGCGGTAGGTGCTGTCCGCGGTGCTCTCGGATCCCTTCTGCGCCGCCAGGCCGAGCAGCCAGCCCAGCGAGTCGGCGATGCGCCCGGCCTTCGGGCCGATCAGACCGGACACGCCGACCGCGAGCTTCTGGATGGCGGTAACGGGGTCTTCGTCGTCGCCGATCTGGAAGCGGTGCGAAATGATGTTGCGCAGCAACGCATAGGGCTGGCGCATCGAGTCGAGGTACGCCCGGCCCTCGAAGTAGCGCACCGGACCGATACCGGTCTCCAGCATGTCGCGGCACTCGGACAGCATGCGCGACTTGCCGATGCCCGGCTCGCCCACCAGCACGGTGAGGCTCGGCTCGGACGCCCGGGTCGCCCGCAGCAGCCGCGCGCGCAGCACTTGCCGCGGCGCGGCGCGACCCACGAGGTCCGTGTCGACGCCCTCGATGCCGCGGCGCGGCGCCGGAAATGCACGCGGCAAGGGCCGCATCACGCGGTAGGCCTGCACCGGTTGCGCACGGCCCTTGAGCGCGAGCTCGCCCGCGTCGGCGAACTCGAACACGCCGCGCACCTGGCGGAAGGTCGATCGGCTGATCAGCAGGGTGCCCGGCTCGGCGGCTGCCTGCAGCCGTGCTGCCACGTTGACCGTGTCTCCGGTGGCGGTTTGGCCATCCCGGTCGGTCACATGCGCCAGCCCGGTATTGATGCCCACGCGCATCTTCGCCTCCACCCGGGTACCGGCCACCAGCAGGCCCTGGCTGTGGATCATCTCCAGCATCGCCAGACCGGTGCGCACCGCCTGCTCGGCGTCGTCTTCGGACGATGCGGTGTCGCTCCACACCGCCATGATCCCGTCGCCCATGTGGCTGTAGACGCGGCCGCGGCGCTCGCGCACCAGCGCATCGACATCGCCCCAGAACTGACCGAGCATGTTGCCGATGCGTTCGGGGTCCACGTGCTCCGACAGCGTGGTGTAGCCCGTGATGTCGGCAAACAGCACCGTTACCTGACGCCGCTGGTGGCGGCGCGCCGGCGCGGAGGAGGCCAGTGCCGCCAGTTGCGCGCGCAGCGGACCGATCGCAACGTCCACCACGGCATCGCCGAGCAGTGCCCGCTGTGCTTCGAGGGCGTGGATCGCGGCCCGCAGCCGTGCGGCCTGCTCCGGGTCCGGCTTCATGGTGCCTGTTCTTGTCGTGCGATGGGGAAGTCCACCTGACCTAAACGGAATTTCAGGCAACACTTCGCAAACCCGGGTCGGAACTGGACCGGCGGCCGGTACCGGCCTCGATGGCCTGGGACCGGCGCCCTTGCCTTGACGACCTGGAAGCCGCGCCCGGGTCGGCCTGCAACCCGGGCGCAGAGTTGGATTCCTACTGGGCAGACATCGGCAGCGCCAGTTTGGCCCCACCCAGGCGCACGGTGCCGGCGAGCGGAGGCAACATCGAACGATAGCCCGGCAGCGACGCGCCAGCCACCACCAGCCCCGGCGCGCTGCCGGCGTCGAAGGCGTAGGCCAGCGGCGCAAAGCTCACGCGCTGCGTGCCCGCGCCGCTCAGCGTCACCACTGCCTCGCGCAGCAGGCGCACCTCGCCGTCGGACCGCCGATCGACCAGCTTGACCACGATATCCCCGGTGCCGGCTTCGAGCACCGTCAGCTCGGCCTCGGCCGTACCCAACAGCAGCGCCGCCGCAGACAGCGGGGTGCCCTGCAGTTGCGCTACGTCGTCACGCTCCAGCAGCGGCGTCTGGTCCAGCATGCCGGAGCTGAGCGTCAGATGGCTGCCGCCCAGGGTGGGGACAGGCGCGCTGGGGTCAATGGTCAGCGCACGCTCCGGCGCCGCCAGGGTCGACACCGCCGACGCGGTTCCCGCCGGCGGCCACACCGGCGAGCTGCGCAGTTCCCCGTCGGGCTGCCCGGCCAGGACGTACTGCACCGCCGGCCAGTTGCCCGCGCCGTTGGCTTCACCCTTCAGCCAGTGGTCGAACCAGGCGAACATCGGCTTCGTCGGCCACAGCTCGGGGTCGTCGATGTCGTAGTGCGTGCCGTCCAGCACGATCAGCTTCTGGTCGCCGCGCGCGGCCTGCAGGCGGCCGAAGGCCTTGAAGGCGCTGGCCTGGAAGAAGTCGTGCCACATCGAGACGTGCAGGACCGGCGCGCGGATGCGGTCGGTCACGTCCAACGCGGCCCGGGCGGCGGGATTGCGGCCAGCGGCCAGCAGGTCCCCCCAGCGCGGCTGCAACTGGCTGGCGATCGGAAGGTCCGGGGTGATGGCGCGGGTCCACCAGCCCGACTCGGCCGGGTCGCCGGCCTCGATGGCGCCGAACATCTCTTCCAGCGCGTCGCCGGCCTGCCCCTTCAGCGCGCCGATCTGCGCCGCGGTCAGGCCCAGCCGGGCGTCGTGATCCTTGCTGTTGTCGAAGGACTGGCTCAGCACGAAGGGCAGCAGCGCCTCCCACTTGACCCGGCCTTCGGGAAAGATCACCCCGCCCAGGAAGTCCGGCGAGGTGGCCTGCGCGTACACGGCCTTGATCGAGGCCCGCCCGGAAGCGGCGGCCTGCAGCGAGGCCACGCCGCTGGCCGAGTCGCCGAAGATGCCGATACGCCCGTTCGACCACGGCTGCCGTTCGACCCAACGGATCAGCGCATCGCCGTCGCCCACCTCGTCGCCAAGGAACAGGCTGAACACCCCGTCGGACTTGAGGCGACCGCGCATCACCTGCACCACCAGCGCGTAGCCGCGGTCGGTGGCCTCGGTCCAGCCCACGTCCTCGGCGCGGGCCTCGATCTCGGCGTTGGCGTGCTCTTCGGGGAAGCCGCTGACCGGCGTGATCGGCAGGTCGTAGGGCGTACGCATGACCAGTGTCGGGAATGGCCCATTGCCCTGCGCCGGAAGGTAGACATAGGTGGCCAGCCGCGTCCCGTCGGCGCCGGCCACGCCGACTTCGACCATCCGGTGGCCGGCCACAGCGCGACGGAACTCGCTCAAGCCGACAACGGGGATTTCGGGGCCGGCATTGCCGGTGCCGACGCCGCCGCCGCCGCAAGCGGCCAGCAGCGAAACACATAATGGAAGTACCCACTTCACGATCTTCATGACTCGACTCCTGGGTGGATGAAGGTGCTCGGTTGAAGGTGACCGGGCCGGCATGATGAGTGGCCGATCGGCGCTCTCCCAGGGGTCGCAGGCCCCCTTTGCACCAGCGGCGGAGTTACTGCACGAGCGTCCCGAGGGGCCTTCGCACCAGCGGCGCGATCTGTGCATCAACGGTCAAGAAGGCGACCGCATTGCAGCTTGCGGTCCTGCGGGACAGGGCCCGGACAAGGCGCCGACGGCGGCCGATGGCGGCGCACCGGCCGCCTGGCGCGGGCGGCGCGTCGGCGTCGTTGGCGCTTGAGCGAGCGCTTGCCGCGCGCGATCACCGATCGCCCATCAAGCCGCGTCGTGCTGGACGAGGTGCTCGTGCCGCGCAACTGCAAGCAGTTGCTCATGACGCCGCAGGAATCCGTCGCGCAATGGGCGCGGCCCACCGACGAAGCGCCACCGGGGGCTCAGGCCGACCGGGTCATCCTGCGGCAGATCACCCCCCCCCCGGGGGGGGGCAATTGATGAGCGCCATGCGCCGCAAGTGGGCGCCGCTTGGTGGCTGCGCGCGCACAGCCGGTCCACTGGCAGTGTCCGCCCACACCGGCACGCGGGCGTGTGACGTGAGACGTATGACGCGCGGCGTGTGGCCGGGGCGTCACTGCGCCACGCTGCCGGCGTCGGGCAAGGCTTCAGGCGGACGGCTGCCCGGCAGTCTGGGACGCCGCTGGCACCGCGCCAGTCGCTGCCGGGCCCTTGGTCGCCATGGTCGGCCCGCGGAGCCGGCCGGACTTCAGCCGATGGAGTCCAGCGCTGCGTCCGTGTTCGGCTTGGTGTCGAGTATCTTCAGGAAGCCGCTGATCTCGAACACCTCGCGCACCGAGGGGGCAAGGGAGCTCAGCATGAAACGTCCGCCGGTGTGCTGGGCGCGCTTGGCCAGCATCAACATCAGTCTCAGGCCCGCGCTGGAGATGTAGTCGAGCCGCTCCATATCGACAACGGCCTTCTCCCCCGGCCCTGCGAAGAGGCGGCTCAGCCCCTTTTCCACTTCGCCGACGTTGGCGCTGTCCAGCCGCCCCTTCAGAGCGATGACGCAGACACCCTGGCGGTCGATTTGAACGAGTTCCACGGACATGATCAGATTCCCTCCAGTACTTTGCTCACGCAGGCCGGTCTGCGCCTGCCGGCTGGCGCACGGTCTTCAGAAGGACGATCAGGTTTCCGCTTCCGTCATAGTAGGCGCGCGCGTCGTCCATCAGTGCCTTGACCAGGTGTACCCCCAGCCCGCCGATCGGCCGGTTGGCCAGATCGAGGTCGAGATCGGGTTCCGGCGCCGACCGGAACGGGTCGAAGGGCGGCGCGTCGTCCTTGAGGATGATCTCCAGCCACTCGACCGAAATGCTCATGCGCACCCGGATGATGCGGTCCGACCGACCCTTCAGGCCGTGCGTGATGATGTTGGTGATCAGCTCCTCCAGGCACAGATTGGCCGAGAACGCAAGATCGGGCCGATCGGGAAGCGCCGCCGACACCGCATCGGCAAGGCGCTCGATCTCGGGCAACTGCGTCGGCAGGCTGTACTCGAGCAGCAGGACCTTGTTCGTCATCGGGACGCTGGGCGGCACGGGCATGGCGAGTTCTCCTCTCGCTCGGCTCAATATCAGGCAGGTCAGGTCATCTGACGCTTCGGCGCCCGCCACGAAGGCGCTCACCTCGGCGACGAGGTGGCCCACCATGGCCTGCGCGTCCAGATCCGCGCGATTGCGGGCGAACCAGTCCTGCAACCGCCGGTTGCCAAAGGCCTCACCGTTGGGCTCGAACGCCTCGGTGACGCCATCCGTATACATCAGCATGGCCTCACCGGGACCGAGCCGGTCATGCAGGGTAACGTAGTCCATTCCCGGCAACACCGCCAGCGCCACATCGAAGACCGCCGGCAACTCGACTACCCGGCCATCGGCACGCCGCACCAGAGGCGCGGGGTGGCCACCGGAGGCGTACTCGATACGGCCCGAGGCCGGATCATAGATGGCGTAGAAGACCGTGATGAACAGCTGCATCGGGTTGCGCTGGCACAACAGGTCATTGGCCTGCGCCAGCACCTCGGCCGGCGGCCGCCCGGTAGCCGCCAGGTCGAGCAGCACCGTGCGCGAAACGGCCATGAAGAAGGCCGCCGCAACGCCCTTTCCGGAGACGTCGGCCACCAGCACGCCAGTCCGGCCGTCGGGCAGGGTCAGCATGTCGTAGAAGTCGCCGCCCAGCTCGCGTGCCGGCCGCATCAACCCGTAGATCTGCCAGTCGTCTCCGCCGGGAAACTCCTGGGGCAGCAGCGCGCGCTGCATGTCGCGGGCCAGCGCCAGCTCCTCCTGCACCCGGTGCGCCGCCGCGCTGAGCTGCGTGTTGGTCTCGGCCAATTCGGCGGTGCGCGCCCGCACCTGCTCGGAAAGCTCGCGCTCGCGCGACTCGTTCTGTTCGCGGATCAGCGCGAGCAGGCGCTCGAACTCTTCGGCCACTGTATTGAAGTTGCGCGCAACGTCCACCAGCTCGTCGCGCGTTTCGACGCGGATGCGGGCGTCGAGTCGCCCCGCACAGAAGTCGGCCGTGCCCCGCGACAGCCGGTTCAGCGAACGCAGGGTGGACACGTAGATTCCGGCAAAGAGGTAGGCAATCGCCGCCAGCGCGACGACCAGCAGCAGGCCAACCACCCACTGCGAACGGATCAACCTGTCGATACGTGCCTTCAGGTACTCGTCGGCCGCGAGGTTCTTGGCCCGGATCAGTTCCAGCGCACGCGCCTGGTTGGCGCGCGCCAGGGCGGGCAACTCAGGGCCGGCCTGCTGGCCGTCGACAATCTTGTCGGCGGCATCGAGCTGGGCAAGGACGCCAGTCTGCAGCGACTGCAGCAGCGGGTCCAGGCTCCGGGCGTTCGGGTACACGGAGCGCAACTGCGCTGTCGCCTCGGCCAATGCGGGCAGTGCCTCGGTCAGCACCACCTGGGCGCTGAACGCGAACGGCGCGAGCTCGGGCGCGCCCATGGCCAGCGCCGTGCTGTGCTTGCCGAGCATGTCCAGGACCTGCGGCAGGCGGACGGTCAGCGCGCTGACGGTGGCATCGAGCTCCGGATCGACGTTCAGGCGGTGGTCCTGCGCGCTGCTCTGAATCAGCGTCAGCAGCGGATTGACGACCGCGTTGTAGGCAGCGAAGCGTTGCGCGTTGCCGTCGGCGGCACCCACGCCGCGCGCGAGCTGCCACGCCTCCATCAACTGGCGTGCCGCCGTTTGGCCGGCGCGCCGAGTAAAGGGCTGCTGCGACAAGGCGACCAGCCGCTCATCGAGCGCGGCCGGCCCCCGCGCCCCGCTCGGGCTGCCCCGGGGATCGTCGCGCTGGCGAACCAAATCGGCCAGCAATTCGGTGGCGGACAGAACCACGCGCAAGCCCAGCCGCTCGCGTTCCGCCACCGCCAGCTCGTGGCGCAGGCCTTGCACCAGCGGGATGCTCAGCGCACCCAGCGCCAGCACGACTACAACGCCGATCAGCAGGTACTTGCGAGAGAAGCTGAGCAGGCCGGACAGCCTGACGGACGGCTCCAGCCAAGCCGGCGAGCCGCGCTCCACCAGCCCCCGGGGGCTGGCGAGTCGCTCCGGAGCCGAAGGCCCCTGTGTCATTCGACGTCTCGAGTCGCCCCGCTCAACGGGTCAGTTCCAGCACGGACTTCAGCTCCGGATCGTTGACGCTGCGGTCAACGTAACCGATCGCACCGGGCGTGCTGCGGACGAAGCGGCGGACCTCTTCGACCGTGGCCACTTCGCGCGGTGGCAAACCCATCCCGGTGAAGGCCAGCCGCGCCCAGTAGGCTCGCAACTGACCCGGCGAGCGTCCGGTGACTCGGCTGTAGAACTCGGCACGCAGGGGACTGCCTTCGGGGAGGTCGACCGGCTGCACGCGGGTGCCATCGGGCCAGGTGGTGACCTGCCGGAGGAAGATTTGCGTCGCCTGCGCGGCGTCCAGGCGCTCGACCGGAACGGACCGGTTGACGACGACCACCAGCGTGGTCTGGGCAAACGCCACGGGGCTGAGGAACGACCCGGCGACCGCAGCCAGCAGAAGGAAACGGCGCATCATGTTCCGCTCCCTTAGAAAATGACGTTCAGCGAGGCGCTGAACAGGTTGACGCGGTTATCGATCGGCAGCCGTCGGACGGCCATCACGCCGGGCACCATGGGCGAGGGAGTCCGCACCTGGTCGAACTGCAGCTTGATCGCCGCGTTTTCACGCACGTCCCAGCGCAGGCCCACGGAGACGGAGCTTGCGGAGCGGTCGGCAAACAGCGCCGCGGCGACGAAAGCAGCGTTCAACTGAGCGATCGCGCCATCCAGCTGCGGGTCCAGACCAGTGGGCGACAGAGCGCCGGTGTCCAGGGTGCCGGACCGGCGGGAATTGCGCGCCACGCTGACAAAAGGCGTGACGTTTCCCCAGGTATAGCCGGCGGTCAGCTGGCCGCCGCGACTGCGCCCGACGAGTGGCGAGCGGGAGTCGAACGCGACCCACTCGCCGATCAGGCGCCAGCGGTCGATGTTGGCGTCAAAGCCCAGGCTGGTATACGAGGGTTGGCCGTCGTACGGGTTTCGGTAGCTGTCGATGGCGGCTGCCTTGGCCGTCAGGCCGGCCGCGACCGGTGCCGGCAGGAGCGGGGCGGACGCAACGGCCCGCAGTCCGCCGGCCACCTGTGACAGGCCGCCGTTGAACTGGTCGAGCAGCGGCGAGCGCAGCGTGAACTGGTCGCCACGCGTGTGTGAACCGCGGACCGTGACGTTGGCGAATCCGACGGTCAGCGCCAGTCCGTAGATGTCGGAGAACTTGAACTCGGCCTTGTCGACAGGCGTCGTGTTGAAGAAGTAGAAATCGCTGCTGCTGCGGCCGCCATAGCCCTGAACGAGGACACCAAAAGATCCGAAACTGCGCCGCCACTGGATGTCGGCCCCGTCGACATGCGGCACGAGGTTTGCCAGGAACCCGTAAATCGGCATTGGCGGCCGCGCCATCAGGTACGCGTACCCGATTTCCGATACATCGGAGTCCAGATAGAACGGACTGCGGAACCGTCCGACCCGCACCGCCGCATCGGCACCGAATTGCTGCCGCAGGTAAGCCATCCGCAGGCGTGGCTCGAAGTCTTCACCCGCGCGCACCACCCCCTGCAACGTGGCCGAGGTGGACTCGAGAAGCCGCAGGTCAGCCTGGAGTCCTGCCACCGTGTCCAGCCGGCCAGACCATCCTTTCCGGGCCGGAGACTCCTGCTGGAACGAGATGATGGGTTCCGCGGTTTCGTTGCTGTGGTGAGTCAGGCCGAGGGTCGCAAAACCCGACAGGCGCAGCGGGCTGGAGACCGGGTCGGGCGACTGTGCCTGGGCAAGACCCATCGACACAGCCGCAAGCAAACCGGCCACCGCCGGCCACCATCGGCCCACCGGCCGCTCGAATTCATCCTGGTGCTCATGCATGCCGCACACTCCACCCTGGCAAACTGAACCGACGCCGGCCTGACCCGGACCACCGACCGGATGATACGAAAGGCCCCGCCCCCTCGATGCCCGTACAAACGACCATGTTGCGCTTGGAAAACAAGATCCGCGCAACCCTCCATGATCGCGACGCAACGGCGACGCCGCCGATGAAGCCATGGCGCCACGCGAACCTGGAGGATGGTGGGTACGGCAGCAATTTGTACCAGTTGTAGGTTGCCTGCGCGTTGCCCTTCGCGCCGGCCCCTTCTTCTTCAGACGGCCGCGCCGCGCGAGCGCTCGGCGTACCGCGGCCAACCCGAGCTGGCGTCGAGCGCGAGGCAAGCCTCGTCATAGCCCTGCTGCACGGCCTGCGCGTAGCTGCCCCACTGCAGCATGCCGATGCGCGGCATGGCAGGCCGCACCACGAGGTCGGCCTGCCGCGCAGCCGCGCGTTGGCGCGCCGTGCCGTGCAGCGCGGTCACGTTCATCAGGTAGTTGGGCAGGCTGGGCAGACGGTAGCGGCGCTGCCGGCGCGGCCGCAGGCGGTCGCGCAGCAGTTGCCAGGGCGTGGGCATGACCTCGATATCCAGCGGGCGGGGCGTATCCAGCCCGAGGTCGACACCAACGACGTAGCCGATACCCCAGGTGTTGCGCATCACGTCCACCGGGAAGTTGTTGAGCACGCCGCCATCGCACAGCAGCTCGCCGCCCAGCAGGACCGGCGGCAGCGCACCGGGGATCGCGCAACTGGCCATCACCGCCGGCACCAGCGGTCCCGCGTCCAGAACCACCTCGCGGGCGCGCGCCACGCTGGTCGCAATGCACGCGTACGAATTCCAGAGGTCTTCGATCTGAAGGCCTGCGGCACCACCAAAGCGCTGCTCGGTCCAGTCCATCATGCCGCGCAGCCGCTGGCCCTTGACCAGCGCCAGCAGTGGCATCAGCGTCCAGTCGCCGGTGGGATTGGCGGCGAAGTGCCGGGCGAAGGTCTCGCGCACCGCCTCGGCGCTGACACCGAAGGCCATGAGTGCGCCGAACACGGCGCCCATGCTGGTGCCGGCAACGGCGTCCACCGGCACGCCGCGCTCGAGCAAGGCCCGGTAAACGCCGACGTGGGCCGCGCCGCGCGCGCCACCGCCCGACAGCACCAGACCCACGCCGCGCCGGCCCAGCAGGCGGGCCAGCCGTGTCACGCCGGCGGCATCTCCTTCGCGCAGATGCACATGCGCCGACAGCCGCCGAGGGGCGCGCCAGCGCGCCGTGCCCGTGGGGCAGAGGCGGCCCGGCTGCTGCAGCAGCACCAGCACCGTGGCCGGAGCCGGCTGCCCATCGCCGTCGGCGAGCCGGCAGTCCCGCTCGATGGCACCGGGCGCCGGATCGTCGTCTGCGTGCGCCAGCAGCACGACCTCGTCGCCCTGGCGCGTGCAGCAACGGGTCCAGGCGGTGGGTGCGGGGTCGGCCAGCAGCAGCAGCAGGTCGTGCTCGGACTCGATGCGGTCCAGCGCCACCGCCATGCGGCGCGCCGATTCGGCGTCGTCGCCCGGCGGCTGGCCGATGCAGGCGCTGATCGCCGCTGCATCAACCCGGGCCACGCGGCCGTGGCGCGCCAGCTCTGCGGCCACACCATCGACCAGCGCCCGCACCGTGGCCGCGTCGACGCGACCACCGAGCGGCAGGAACGCGATGGCCACCGGACGGTCCGGCCGCACCCCTTGGCCCTGGGACTGCAGCCGGCCGATGATCTGCCGCGTCAGCGCCATGGTCACGGCCGGGTGCTGCCGGACCAGGGCGTCGAAGCTCGGCCGGCTCAGCCGCGCCAGCACCGAGTCGCGCACCGCCACCAGGGTCGCCGAGCGCGGCGCGTCGGCGATCAGGCTCATCTCGCCGACGACCTGCCCGCGGGTGATCTCGCGCATCGTGCGGCTGCGGCCGTCGGCGCCGGTGATGCTCACGCGCAGCCGGCCGGATGCCAGCACATACATGGCGTCGCCGGGTTCGCCCTCGCGCATCAGCACGCCGCCGGCGGGCAACTCCAGCCACTCCACTCCCGCCTGCAGCGCGCCGATCACGCCCTCGTCGGCGCCCTGCAGGAAAGCGCGCAGGTGGGATTGCAGCAGTTCGTCGAGACGCAGGTTGGGTGCAAACATGACACGGCCAGAATATCGCAGGCAACGGCCGGCCAAGCAGGGGGGCGGCGCCGGATGCGCCGCCGCACTGGCGCAGCGGGCTCCGCGCAGGCCGTGAACCGGGACACCCTGCGAGGTCGCGCAGACAGGCCCGCAGCGCCCGGGGCGGACGCACGCTTGCCCCGCCGCCGGCCCGGCGGCGAAAGCTGTGCCCGGCCGCCATGGCTGCCCGCCGAAATCGGCGATCCAGGCGGCGATCCTTGTCGTCGATGAACCCAAACCTTGTCCACGGCGTCAAACTCGCGTCATGCAACTGACTTTCTTCGGCGCCGCCGGCGAGGTGACCGGTTCCTGTCTGCGGGTGCAGTCCGGGCCGGTTCGGTTCCTGGTGGACTGCGGCATGTTTCAGGGCGCCAGCCGCGGGCCCGACAGCGCACCGGTGAAGAACCGCGCCGCCTGGGCACGCGACCACGGGCGGCTGGACTTCATCCTGCTCACCCACGCCCACTTGGACCACTGCGGCCTGCTGCCGCGCTTTGCGCACGGCCCGTGGCGCCCCCCCATCTACTGCACCAAGCCCACCGCCGACCTGGTGCCGGTGATGCTGCGCGACAGCGCGCATGTGCAGCAGCGAGATGTCCATGGCAGCACCCGCGGCCGCCGCAGCCGGCCGACCGACGCGCCGCTGTACACGCGCGAGGACGTCGACCGGCTGGCGCTGCAGTTGTACGGCGTGCCGTACGACGTGCAGGTGCAGCCGCACCCGGCGGTGACGGTCACGTTCCGCAGCGCCGGCCACATCGTCGGCGCAGCCTTCGTGGAGATCGTGCTGCGCGAGCACGGGCCGCGCAAGACGACCGAGCGCCTGCTGGTGGTCTCGGGTGATCTCGGCGAGGCCTCGCCGCTGATCGTGCGGCCACGCGCGGCGCTGCGCCGCGCCGACGTACTGGTGCTCGAATCCACCTATGGCGACCGCAATCACCGCAGTCTGCGGGAAACCGAGGACGAGCTGGTGCAGGTGGTCGACGAGGTGCTGCACCGGCGCCGCGGCAACCTGATCGTGCCCGCCTTCGCGCTGGGCCGCGCGCAGGAGTTGCTGGTGCTGCTGTACAAGCTGGCACTGACCGGCCGTGTGCGCGTGCCGCTGGTGTTCGTCGACTCGCCGCTGGCGCAGCAGGCCGCCGGCGTCACCTTCGCGCACCTGGACGCCCTCGATGCCGACGCCGCCGCCTTCCACGCCGCCTTCACGCGGCGGCCGGGCGCGCGCACGCCCGGGCTGCCCTTCGCGCTGCGCTACACCGAGAGCGTGGAAGACTCGATGTTCCTCAACTCGATCCGCCAGGGCGCGGTCATCATCGCCGCCAGCGGCATGTGCGACGCGGGGCGCATCCGCCATCACCTGCGCCACAACCTCGGCCGCAGCGAGTGCGGGGTGCTGTTCACCGGCTACCAGGCTGCCGGCACGCTGGGGCGCCGGATCGTCGACGGCGCGCGCAGCGTGCATCTGTTCGGCGAGACGATCCCGGTGCGCGCCAGCGTCCACACGCTGGGCGGGCTGTCGGCCCACGCCGGCCAGGACGCGCTGCTGGACTGGGTGCGCGGCGTGCCGCGGCCGCAGGCGACCTACGTGGTGCACGGCGAGCCGGAGGCCTCGCACGCGCTGTCGGCGCGGCTGGAACGCGAGCTGTGCTGGTCGCCGGTGGTGGCGCAGCCGGGGCAGGCGTATGAGCCCTAGTCCGACGGCCGCGCTGCCGACCGCGCCCGACCGTCCGAAGGCGACTGCGGCCGCCTCCGCCGCCAGCGCGGCTGCGCCCCTGCAGGTGCGCCGCATCGGCATCGACACCTATCGCGAGAACGTCGCCTTCCTGCGGCGCGACTGCCCGGTCTACCGGGCCGAGGGCTTCCAGGCGCTGTCGAAGGTGGAGGTGTCGGCCAACGGCACCAGCATCCTGGCGGTGCTCAACGTGGTCGACGCCCTGGACCACGCGGCGCTGATCGGCGAGTGCGAGCTCGGCCTGTCCGAAGAAGCCTTCGCGCAACTGGGGCTGGCCGAGGGCGCCGGGGTGCGGATCGCGCACGCCGAGCCGCCGGCCTCGATCGTCTCGCTCAAGCGCAAGATCGGCGGCGAGCGGCTCGACGCCGACGAACTGGCCGCGATCGTGCGCGACATCGCCACGCACCGCTACTCGAAGATCGAGCTGGCGGCCTTCATCGTGGCCACCAGCCGCTTTGACCTGGACCGCGACGAGGTGCTCAACCTCACCGCGGCCATGGTGGCGGTCGGCCGACGGCTCGACTGGAAGGAGAAACCGGTCGTCGACAAGCACTGCATCGGCGGCATTCCCGGCAACCGCACCTCGATGCTGGTGGTGCCGATCGTCGCTGCGCACGGCATGCTGATGCCCAAGACCTCGAGCCGCGCCATCACCTCGCCGGCCGGCACCGCCGACACCATGGAGTGCCTGGCCACGGTCGAGTTGCCGTTCGACCGCATGGAGGCCATCGTGCGCGCGCACCGCGCCTGCCTGGCCTGGGGCGGCCGCGCCGAGCTCTCTCCGGCCGACGATGTGCTGATCTCGGTGTCGCGCCCGCTGTCGGTCGACTCGCCCGGTCAGATGGTGGCCTCGATCCTGAGCAAGAAGATCGCCGCCGGCTCCACTCACCTCGTGCTCGACATCCCGCTCGGGCCGACCGCCAAGGTGCGGCACATGGACGATGCGCAGCGCCTGAAGAAGCTGTTCGAGTACGTGGCCACGCGCAGCGGGCTGCAGCTCGACGCCGTGATCACCGACGGCCGCCAGCCGGTGGGCCGCGGTGTGGGCCCCGCGCTGGAGGCGCGCGACGTGCTCAAGGTGCTGCACAACGACCCCGATGCGCCGGCCGACCTGCGGCTGAAGGCGCTGCGGCTGGCTGGCCGGGTGCTGGAATTCGACCCCGACCTGCGCGGCGGCGACGGCTTCAACGTGGCGCGCGACATCCTCGACTCCGGCCGCGCGCTGGCCAAGATGAGCGCGCTGATCGCCGCCCAGGGCGCGCGTCCGTTCGACCGCCACCGACCGCCGCTGGCGCCGCTGACCTGCGAGGTGACGGCCGCCGCTGCGGGCACCGTGATCGGCATTCACAACGAGCAGATCGCGCGCATCGCGCGGCTGGCCGGCGCGCCCAAGGCGCAGGGCGCCGGCGTGGACCTCGCGCGCAAGCTGGGCGAGCGCGTGCAGGCGGGCGAGCCGCTGTACCGGATCTACGCCGCCAGCGGCTCCGAGCTGCAGTTCGCGCGCAGCGCCGCCGCGCAGGACAGCGGTTACACGGTCGGCGACGCGGCGGCCGTGCCGCAGGTCTTCGCGGAGCTGTGAGGGCTGCGCGTTGAAGTTTGCGCGTTCAAATTTGCGCATTGAGATCCGCCAATTGAGGTCTGCGCACTGGGGGCTCCAGCCATGCTGCTGCACTTCGACGACGAGGCGGGCTTCGCGGCGCGGCTGGCGCATGCAGCCGGCCTGCCGGCGTGCCCGATTGCGCGCCATCGATTTCCCGACGGCGAGCTCAAGCTCACGCTGCCGGCGCCGCTGCCGGCGCGCACCGTGCTGCTGCGCTCGCTGGCGCAGCCCAACGAGAAGCTGGTCGAGCTGCTGCTGGCGGCCCGCACGGCGCGCGAGCTGGGCGCACGCGAGCTGGTGCTGGTGGCGCCGTATCTGGCCTACATGCGGCAGGACACCGCCTTCGCGACCGGCGAGGCGGTCAGCCAGCGGATCGTCGGCCGGCTGCTCGCGGATCTGTTCGACGCGGTGATCACCGTCGACCCGCACCTGCATCGCATCACTCGACTCGACGAGGCCGTGCCGGTGCGGCGCGCCATCGCGCAGTCGGCCGCGCCGCTGCTGGGCGAACTGATCGGGCGCGAGCGGCCGGGTGCGCTGCTGGTCGGTCCGGATGCGGAGTCGGCGCCGTGGGTCGAGGCAGCCGCCGCGGCGGCCGCGCGCGTGGCCGGCCGCCCGATGCAGGCCGTGGTCTGCCGCAAGCAGCGCCGCGGCGACCGCGAGGTGCAGATCGAGCTGCCCGCGGTCGCCCTGGACGGCCGTGCCGCCGTGCTGGTCGACGACATGGCCAGCACCGCCCGCACGCTGGCGCAGGCGGCTCGTGCGCTGCTGGCAGGCGGCGCCACGCAGGTCAGCGTCGCTGTCACCCACGCGCTGTTCGTGGACGATGCGCTCGTGGCTCTGAGCGCCGCTGGCGTGCGCGAGATCTGGAGTACCGACACCGTGCTGCATCCGAGCAACCGGATCAGCGTCGCACCCCTGGTTGCCGAGGCCCTGGGCGGGCTGCGCTGAGAGCGCAGCGGATCCGTGCAGGCAGGGCGCCGCGGGCCGGACGGGGCGGCGCAAGAAAAGAAAAGGGCCTGCGGATCACCGGCAGGCCCCTGGCTAGAACGTCGCGCCGGAAGGCGCGCGATCCTTACTTCAGGTGCTTGCTGACGTACTTGGTCAGCTCGAACATCGACGCCTGGGCCTTGCCGAACAGGGCCTTGAGCTTCTCGTCCGCGTTGATCATGCGCTTGTTGACGGCGTCTTGCAGCTTGTTCTTCTTGATGTACGCCCAGATCTTGCTGGTGACCTCGGTGCGCGGCATGGGTGCCGCGCCGATGATGGCAGCCAGCGGGCCCTGCGGAGTCAGCGGCTTCATGAACGCCGCGTTCGGCTTGCGCGCGACCTTTTTCTTGGCAGCTTTCTTCGGTGCGGCCTTCTTGGCGGCAGCCTTCTTCGGTGCGGCCTTCTTGGCGGCGGCCTTCTTCGGCGCGGCTTTCTTGGCGGCCTTCTTCGGTGCGGCTTTCTTGGCGACTTTCTTGGTTGCCATTGTCGACTCTCCGGAAGTTGAGGAAGTGCTGACGATCACAGCGACAGCGTTCTCGAGGGCCTTGCGTTGAAGAGCGCTCTCGTTGCCTCTCGTCGCGCAGCGGATACTAAGAGCGAAACTCGCGTACACGCAAGCGTTTTTCAGAGGGAAAACGCACCGTCTTTGCTGCGCATCCGCGGTTTTTCAGAGGGAAAACACGTTCAGCGTTGCCGCCGCATCGTTGCCCTCGCAGAAAAGTGACCACTACATGTTGATCGGCAGGCCGCCTGGCCGCCTTCATCTTGTACCTATGGTCGGGCGTCCGACGCACCCCTGGCGGCCACGCCGGCAACTTGCGCATGGCACGGGGCGACGTGCGCCCGCTCGGGCCTGTCGCATTCGCGCTGCAGGCAGCGCTGCCAGAGCACCGGCACGCGGCGGCCGCACGTCGCCGCACGCCGCGGCCCGCGGCCGCCGCTGCGGCAGCGCCAACCCGGCCGACGCCGCCCCCTGGGCGTCGGCTGCAGAGCAGTCCAGCGCTCGACCTCAGTGCCGACGCGGACCGCATCGCGCCGGCACGCCCGGCGGGCTTACCCGCCCGCCGCCCGCTCCAGCTCCGCCCAAAGGGAAGCGGTGTCTCCGGCCGGGGCGCTGCGCGCCCCTTCACCGCCGCTGCGCGGCGATGAGCCTGCGACGCCGCATCGCGCGCGAAGCCTTCCGTGTCCCCGGCTGCGGCCGGCTCAGTCGCCCGCCGCCCGCTCCAGCTCCGCCACCATGCGCGCGATGCGGTCAGCCAGTTTTTCGGTGGTCAGCGCCTCGCGCAGGCGCTCGATCATCAGGGGGAAGGCGAAGGGGGTGGGGCGGGACAGCTCGTGCAGCACCACCTTCTGCGCACGCATGCCCGCCAGCGCGCTGCGCAGGCGGGCCAGATCCAGTTCCTGCTCCAGCACCTCGCGGTCGGCCTGGCCCAGCAGCAGGTTGGACGGGTCGTACTTTCGCAGCACCTCGTAGATCAGGCTGGAGGAGGCCTGCAGCTGCCGCGCCGACTTGGGCTGGCCCGGAAAGCCGGTGAAAACGAGCCCGGCCACCCGGGCAATCTCGCGGAACCGGCGGCCGGCGAGCTCGCCGGCGTTCAGGCTGGCCAGCACGTGCTCGAGCAGATCGTCCTCGGCCAGCAGCGGGCTGCCCGGCCGAAACTGCGGCAGCCACGCGATGTCGGCGCTCGCCAGCAGCTCGAAACCGTAGTCGTTGACCGCGATCGAGAAGGTGGCCGGCTGCGTGCGGCCGGCGCGCCAGGCGATCAGCGAGGCGATGCCCAGGTGCGCCAGCCGGCCGGCAAAGGGGTAGACGAACAGGTGCCGCCCCTCGCGCGAGCGCATCGTCTCGACCACCAGCCGCGCGCGCGTGGGCACGCTGGACCAGCGCTTCTGGATGGCCAGCAGCGGCAGCACCCGTTGCATCTCCGGCGCCAGTTGCGCCGGCGCGGCCGCGCCGGCGAGCGCCTCTTCCAGCTCGCGCAGAACCGCGTCGGCCATCTCGACCGACAGCGGCAGCTTGGTGCCCATCCAGCGCGGCACCGCGCCCGAGCGGCTGCGCGCCGGCTGCACGACGGCGGTCATGTCCTGCACCCGCACCAGTTCCAGCACCTTGCCGCCGAAGGTGAACACATCGCCCTTGCGCAAGCGGGCGATGAAGCCCTCCTCGACAGTGCCGAGCGTGCCGCCGCTGGCGTACTTCACGACCATGGCGGCCTCGGACACGATGGTGCCGACCGACATCTTGTGGCGGCGCGCGATCTGGGCGTCGGGCACGCGCCAGATGCCCTCCCCGTCCTGGCGGATGCGGTGGTACTCGGGGTAGGCGCGCAGGGACTCGCCGCCGCGGCCGGCGAAGTCGAGCACCCACTGCCACTCGGCGTCGGTCAGCCCGGCGTAGCTGGCGGTGTCGCGCACCTCGGCCAGCAGTTCATCCTCGCGAAAGCCGGTGCCCAGCGCCACGCTGACCACGTGCTGCACCAGCACGTCCAGCGGCTTGCGCGGCGCGTTGCGCGACTCCACCGCGCGGGCCGCGGCGGCCTTCTGCGCCGCGGCGGCCTCCACCAGCTCGAGCGCATGGGTGGGCACCAGGGTCACGCGCGAAGCGCGGCCCGGCGCATGGCCGCTGCGACCGGCCCGCTGCAGCAGCCGCGCCACGCCCTTGGGCGAACCGACCTGCAGCACCCGCTCCACCGGCAGGAAGTCCACACCGAGGTCGAGGCTGCTGGTGGCCACCACCGCCTTCAGCGTGCCGGCCTTCAGCCCCGCCTCGACCCACTCGCGCACCGCCTTGTCGAGCGAACCGTGGTGCAGGGCGATCAGCCCGGCCCACGCCGGCCGCGCCTCGAGCAGCGCCTGGTACCAGATCTCGGCCTGCGAGCGCACATTGGTGAAGACGATGGCCGACGCGCCCTTGGGCAGCGATTCGATCTCGCGCACCACCGGCGCCACCATCTGGATGCCCAGGTGCCCGCCCCAGGGAAAGCGGCCGGTATCCGCGGGCAGCAGGGTGTCGATGACGATGCGCTTGTCGATCCGGCCCTCGATCAGCGCACCGGCGCGACCGGCCAGCAGCACGTGCATGGCGTCGGCCAGGTTGCCGAGGGTGGCGCTCAGGCCCCAGACGCGCAGGGGTGCGGGATGGCTGCTCGATTCCCTCTCCCCGCTCACGGGGAGAGGGTCAGGGTGAGGGGCGCCCTGCCCGCTCGCTGCACGTTCGCCGGAAGCCGAAGACCTCCCCTCACCCCAACCCTCTCCCCGTGATCGGGGAGAGGGCGCGCTCAGTGCCCCCTCTCCCCGTGATCGGGGAGAGGGGGCACTGAGCGCGCCGCCTTGCGCCGTTGCAACTGCCTCGTCCCAGTTGTATTCCCGTGAGCGGGGAGAGGGAGCACTGAGTGCGCCGCTTTGTGCCGTATCGGCTGCCTCACCCCCGCCCTCTGCCGATGAACCGGCAGAGGGAGAAAACCGGCGCCGCGCCAGCGCGCGCAGCCGCGCCAGCGCCAGTTGCACCTGCACCCCGCGCTTGTTGCCGATGAGTTCGTGCCACTCGTCCACCACCACCAGCGCCAGTCCGGCGGCCAGTTCGGCGCTGTCGGCGCGGGTCAGCAGCAGCGACAGGCTCTCGGGCGTGGTGACCAGCACCTCGGGCAGGCGGCGGCCCTGGCGCGCGCGCTCGGCGCTGTCGGTGTCACCGGTGCGCACGCCGACCTGCCAGTCGAGGCCCAGTTGCGCCAGCGGTACAGCGAGCGCGCGCGCGGTGTCGGCCGACAGCGCGCGCATCGGCGTGACCCACAGCAGGCGCAGCCCGCCGCCCCGCACGCGGCCGGCCAACGCCTCGTTGAGCAGCGCCAGGTACACCGCGTAGGTCTTGCCCGCGCCGGTGGTCGCGTGCAGCAGGCCGCTGCGCCCGGCGGCCACCGCGTCCCACACCTGGCGCTGGAACTCGAAGGGCCGCTGGCCCTGTGCGGCAAACCAGCCCTCGGCGCTGGGCAGCGCGAGCTGGCGGCCGCGGTCGCGCGTGGCTGCCGCGGCGACGGCCTGCTGGGCCGCCTGCTGCTGCACGCGCTCGGCCCGCGCCTGGGCCGCGCGGCGGGCGCGCAACTGGGTGCCGACATTGGGGCCCGGGGGCAGGCGGCGCGACTCAGCCATCGGAGGTCGTTCGTGGATCGGCCATGGCCGCGCACACTATCGCAAGCTCAACGTCGCAAGCTCAACGTCGCAAGCCCACCGCGGTCGGCGCGGGCCGCGCCGACCGCGGCGGTTACCACCGGCAACAGTCGTTACCGCGCCGCAAGCCCTGCGGCCGCGTAGAGCGGGCACAGTGCGATCCCGTTCATCGTGTATTGAAGGATTCCCTCATGCTTCGCCTGCTTACCCCGATCACCGTGACCATTGTCCTGGCCTGCGCCGGCGTCTCGCCCGCCGCCCACGCTGCCGACGCGCCCGCCGCCAAGGCCGACCGCAAGAAGGCCGACCGCGACGGCGACGGCCGCATCTCGCGCGAGGAGGCCCGCGCCTTTCCGCGGCTGGACAAGAACTTCGACCGGATCGACACCAACAAGGACGGCTCGCTGTCGCAGGAAGAACTGGCCTCCGCCCGCCAGAAGGCGGCCGAGAGGAAGAAGAATCCGAACGCGCCGGCAGGCTGATACGGGCCGACGCCGGAACGGATTCGCGGCCGGCGACCACCCTGGTGCAGCGCCGTAGTCGTCGATGCGGCGATGTTCCGGCGTACCTCCGGTCAGAGGCCGCAACTCAGGCGCTTGAGCGTCAGGCGCCGTTCGTCGCGGCGCTGTCCTTGGGCGGCCACACGCACGAAGGCCATGTCCACCGCCGAGATGCCGCTGACGGTCGCAGCGGCGCAAGAATTTCTACCGGCCCGGAATCGCATCCGCTCGGATGCAACGCCAAAGCGACGACCCGGTTGCCCGAATTGCTCCCGGGGGAGTTGCGGAGCAGACCCGACGCGGCGTTCACACCCGGCGTCGCCCAGGCCCGCCGCGGTCAGGTGGAGCGTGACGCCGCGAAGAGGTACCGATGCGATCCGGCCCCGGCGGCAGCGCCCGGAGGGCGCCGCGCTTCACTTTGCTGGCTCGCCGCGGGCGGCGCGTGCCGCCGGGACACAGGACGTGCACCGCCCGTACAGCGTGAGGTCGTGATCCTCCACGACGAAGCCTTTCGGCGCCAGGCGGGACAGGTTGCCCGGGCAACCATGCACGTCGAACACGCGTTGGCACTGCCGGCACTGAAAGTGGTGATGGTGCTTGTGCCCCACGAGTTCGAAACGCGGGTTCTCGCCGGGAAGGTGCACGGCCTGCAGTTCGCCTTCCTCCACCAGCGCCTTCAGGTTCCGATAGACGGTGGCGATGCCCAGGCCCGGGACTTCCTGTTGCGCGGCGTCGAGCACCTCCTGAGGCAGCAGAGGCCGGTTGGCCTGCGCGATGGCCGCACGGATCGCGCTGCGTTGGCGGGTGTTTCGCTCCATGCGCAAAGCCTCGTGTGGACGTCGAAGATCAGCGTTGCCCGACCGCCGGAGCGGCTTGCCTCAAGAACCCCTTCAGATCATAACGAGGCATCAACCCGCACCTGCCGCCCGCGTCGACCCGCCCGAACACGCTGGTCGGAGTCGGCTCGACCACGGTTGCGGACCCCGATGGCGCCGCGCCAGATCCATCATCGGGCACTGCCACCATGACGCGGCCGCGGCCGTGCATCGCGGCGACCGCAACCGCACCGACATAGGCGTCCGGCGTCCCGTCAGTCGGTTGCGGCACCGGCGGTGAACCGGGGCATGGCCTCGAATTGGGCGGGATCGAAGCGCTCGTTGCGGAACAGCCTTGGGTAGTAGAACTGGCGCAGTTCAGCGTGAAACGCGCGCACCCGCGCTTCGTAAGCCAGCGCTGCTCGCAAGTCCGTCCGGGCCAGACTCTGAAGAGAACGTTCCAGCAGGATCGGCGGCACGATGACAGCGAGCCAACCGGCCAGCCGGTCCCGTTCCAGGCGGCCCGCGGTAAACGCTTCCGACAGTGCCTGGGCCTTCTGGTCGCCCACCTGTTGAAATGCGAAGTACCACTTCCATTCAAAGGGGCGATCGACGGCTGCGTAGTCGGCCCACTGCGGGTGACGCTCGATGAAGGCATCCATGGTCGCCTGCTTCGGCAAGTCCCAGGCGTCGTTGACTGCCTCGCGCTGGGTCAGCAGGATGTCCGCGCCCGACGGCACCGGCACGAGGCGGTCGATCGCCGTACGACCGGCAACCGGAACGACCACCGCCAGCAGCATCCACAGGGCCACCAGGGACGCCAGGATCGCTTCTCCCGACTGCTGCCATGCCGCCAGGCAGGCGCAGACGATCGTCCAGAACAGCACATGCAGGAGCAGCAAGGCGCATGCAGCCAGCAGTGTCGGTGCGGCGGTACCGTGCATGGCGCCAGCGACGAGCAAGGGCGCTGTTGCACAGGCGAAGACACCGCCCGCGCGCAAGCCGGCGCGCACCCGCCAGAGCGTTGCGGGTTTCCCGGCCGTTGCCACCAGCAGGTCATGTCGACCCGCCGCGCGCTCACTGGCGCGCAGGTCGTGCAGCATGACGATCAGGACCAGGGGAAGCACAAAGGCCGCCAGGAACGCGAAGTCAAAGCGCCCGACCAAGGCCAGGGCCGGATGACCCGCATCGCGCTCATGGATCTGCCCCTCCAGCGCCAGCATGCGAACGCGGTGCATCCATGCGGTGTCGTCACGCCGCCCCATGGCCGCGAACGCGAAGTCCGACGGCGGCTCGAAGGTCAGGTGAAAGCCATGGTAGGCAGCGCTGCCCCAGTCCTTCTGCGACTTGAGCACGGCCATGCGGTCGGCCTGGTCGGCCTCGACGAGTCGCGCGAGCATTGCCTTCTGCTGGCGGACCTCGGCCAGCCCGGCCGAAGCGGCCAGCGCAGCCAGGCACAGCACGACCAGCCACCCGATCCACACCGACCGGTCGCGAACCAGCAGGCCCGCCTCGCGGCGCACCGCCGACCCCAGCCGGCCGGGACGCGGGTTCTCCTTCAAGCCTGCAGCCTCCGGCCTGCCCAGACGCCGCCGCCGAGCAGGACCAAGAACCACGCGCCCAGCATCAGCCACTGGTGCCCGGCGCGGGCGATGCGGCGGACTGCCGCATCGGGCTCGAAGCGAAAGCGCTCGAGCAGTTGCCAGTTTGCAGCGGCGACTCGCGTGCGCCGTTCCGCCTGCGCGTCGCTGCTGCGCCGGATGTCGTCGCTGTAGGCCAACTGCTCGGCGTGCACCCGGTTCAGGCCCTGCACGAAGGCGTAGCGCAACGCCTCGGCCTCGCGCAAGAAGCGGTGGTGGTGAGCCAGATCGGTTCCGGTCAGCGCGCGCGATGCATCGGCCACCGCAAGCACGGGCGTCAGCCAGCCATGGCGCTCCTGAATGGCGGCCTGCCGGACCTGCGTCGACAGGCGGCGATCTGCATAGCGGTTCAGCATCTCGGTGAGGCGCTGCTCGGAAAACTGAGCCACGACACCTCGCAGATTGACCGGCAGATCCTCCACGCGCTGGACGCCGTGCCGGGCCAGCAAGTCGGCCCGCAGCTGGGCAAAGGCAGGGTCGTTGGCATTGTGGCCGTCGCCCAGCTTGCGCAGATCGGACAGCATGGCCAGATCCGTCTCCAGCTTGCCGGCCTGCGGCGCAATGCGCGTCGCCGCGCTGGTCGCCACCGACGGCAGCACCAGCGTGAGCGCAATCCACAGCGTCACCAGCGTCGCCAGGACACTCGACCGGCGCTTGAGCAGGGCCGACACCAGCAGGGCAAGGGCGCCCCAGATCGCCAGGTACAGCAGGTAGGCCGACAGCAGGGCCCATGCCGCCAGCGCCGCTTCGCCGGCGCTGAGCGCCAGTCCGAGGCTGAGCGCCATCGGCAGCAGCAGGACCACCACCGCGGTCAGCAGCGCCAATGCCTTGCCTGCCATCAGCAGCGGGCCGGAGGTGCCCTGCGCCAGCAGGCTCGCCAGCGTGCCGGACTCGCGTTCCCGTGCAAACAAACCATGCCCGAGCAGGATGAGCAGGAGCGGCGCGAACCATTGGTAGACCATCGCCGGGCTCAGCCCGCTGAAGCCGCCGAGGTCTGCACTGGCGCCGGCCGCGGCCAACATGTCGGTGTTCTGGCGGTGGCCTTCCAGAAAGATCGACTGGCCCGTGACCGGGTCCAGACCCGGGTCGAACAGCGCCAGTGGCGCCGGAGTCCGGAACACGTAGTGACCGTAGTGCACCATGCGGTGCGGGTGGCGGTCGGGCTGGGCCAGGAAAGCTGCCTCGGCCTCGGCCTGGCGATGGTTCCGCTCCGCCCGTTCAGCCTGCATCCGCAGCGTGGTGAGCACGGTGGCGGCGACCAGCAGCAAGATCAGCAGCAGCGCGCCGCCCAGTGCCTGCCGCGACCGCAGCCAGTAGCACCATTCGGCACGAACGATGACGAGCAGACGGTTCACACGGTTGCCTGCGCCGAGAATGCGCGGTGCACGGTTTCGGTGTCGATGCGGCCTGCGGCAGGCGCCGCAAACTCGTCCACCAGCCGCCCGCCGCGCAGCAGACCGATACGGTCCACCACCTGGCAGGCCCCGTAGACATCGTGCGTCACCATCAGGATCGCTTTGCCTGCGGCGGCCAGCCCACGCACGAGGTCATGAAACTCGTCGATGGCCATGGGATCGAGCCCGGAGGTCGGCTCGTCGAGCAGCAATATGTCCGTGTCGCGCAGGATCGCCAGGGCGATGGCCACCTTCTGGCGCATGCCCTTGGAGTAGTTGCGCAACCGGGTGGCGCGCGCCTCCACACTCAGGCCGACACGGTCCAACGACGCGTCGATGTCGGCCGCAGCGCACTGCGTGCCGGCCAGTTGCAGGAAGTAGCGCAGGTTCTCGCGGGCATTGAGGTGGTCGTACAGCGACGCGGCCTCGGGGAGATAGGCAATGGCACGCCGCGCAGCGGCGAGGTCGGCACCGACGTCCAGACCGTTGACCCGCGCGCACCCGCCGTCGACGGGTACCAGACCCAGGAAGGCGGACAGCGTGGTGGACTTGCCCGCGCCGTTGCCGCCCAGCAGCCCGTAGATCTCGCCGCGGGCAACGGCGAAGCTGATGTCCGCCAGCACCTGCTTGCCGCCCCGCTGCACGCGCAGCCGTTCGGCCTGCAGCCTGGTCGCGGGCGCCACTTCAGAACCTGTACGTGGCCGACACCCGGACACTGCGCGGCGTACCCGGCTGAACCCACAGCGCCGAGAACGAGTTGGTGTAGTAGGTCTCGTCGAAGAGGTTGTCGATGTCCAGGCGCAACGTCGTCGCCCGCGTCGCCTCGTAGGCGGCAAAGGCCCGCACCACCGTGTAGGCCGGCAGCCGGAAGCGGGTGGTGAACTCGCCCGACCGCTCGCCCACGTGGAGCAGGCCGCCGCCAAGCTGTAGACCGCGCCCGGCCACCGGCATCGACTGCACGAGCTGCAGGCTCAGGCTGTGCTTGGGTATGTTCAGCAAGCGGGTACCGGCAGGCACCGGCACGCCGAAGTTGGCATCGTTGAAGGCATTGGACGTCTTGGCGTCGATGTACGCATACGACATCCACAGACTCAACCCGGCGGCGATCTCGCCCTGCAGATCGATCTCGACGCCCCGGCTCCTGGCCTTGCCGATCGCCGCCAGCGTGAGGGCGCCGGGGTCATCGACCACCAGGATGTTCGATTGCCGGACCTGGAAAACGGCCACCGTGCCGTCGATGCCGCCGAACGAAAACTTGGCCCCGGCCTCCACCGACCTGGACTGGTTGGGCTCGAAGCCATTTCCGCGTGCATCGGTGCCCGACAGCGGGCGGAAGTTCTCGCCGTAGGCGGCGTAGAACGCCAGCGCTGTGCCGGCCCGGTACACGAGGCCGACCTGCGGGCTCAAGCGCGTCTCGGTTTGCGTCACCGTCCGGTTGGCGGCCCGGTCCCTGAGCGTCTGCTCGTATTCGTCGTAGCGGGCACCCAGGCGCAGTTGCACCCGCTCACCCAGGTCGATCTGATCCTGGACGAATACGCCCTCGGACTTCTGGGTCTCGACGCGGTTGGTCAGCGGCGTGGGCGTCGGCAGCGGATAGCTGCCGTACACCGGCTCGAAGATATCGATGGCCTGTTGCTGCCGCCGTGTCGGATTGCCGGCCAGCGTGGGGGCACGGGCGCGCAGGAAGACCTGGTCGTTCTCGAAGCGGTCGGCATCGGCACCGACGATCAGCCGGTGCTGCAGCCCGGCCAGTTGAAACCGGCCGTTGACTTCGGCGCGGATCACCTCATAGGACGCGTCGTAGTCGCGGAACCGGCGTTGTCGTGTCAGCGTCCGGCCGTCCACCAGCAACTGCTGTCGGTTCACGGCCAGTTCCGCCTCGGTCGAGAAGCCTTCGAGCGAGGTCCGCCGCGTCGTAAAGCCCGCCAGCGCAGTCCAGTTCCTGCTGAAGTCGTGCTCGATCTCGATCTGGTGGCCCTGCACGTCTGCCTTGATGGGACCGTCGCCCGGCTCGCCGAGGAAGCGGCTTTGAGGGATGCGGCCGAGCTGTCCATTGACGGCCACCACACCGCGGTCGAACGGAATCTCCTGGTGGCTGAGCTCCAGCTCGTAAGCCAGCCGGGTCTGGGGGCTCAAGCGCCAGGCGATCGACGGACTGGCGCCATATTTGCGGGTCACCACGGTGTCGCGGAAGCTGTCTGCGTCCTCGGAGAATCCGACCAGACGCACGGCCACGGTGTCGGACAAGGGAGCCGTCCAATCGGCATCGGCGCGGTAGGTCTCGAAGCTGCCGGCCGACACGCGGAACTCGCCGGCCGTCTTGAAGGTAGGCCGCTTGGTCACCAGGTTGATCGTGCCGCCCGGCTCGCCGCGCCCATACAGTGCCGCGCGCGGGCCCTTCAGCACCTCGATCGACTCGATTCCCGACAGATCGCGCGGCCCACCGAAGCCCCGTCCGGCATTGAAGCCATTCACGAGGTAGTTGCTGGGCAGGTTCTCGTCCCCGACGAAACCCCGCAGCGCAAAGGCGTTCCACAGCCCGCCAAAGTTGTTCTGCCGCGCCACCGACGCCGACAGGTCCAGTGCCTGCGTGAGGTCTACGGCACCCGAGGCGCGCAACGTTTCCGCGTCGATGGACTGCTCGGCCTGCGGCGTCTCGAGACGCCCAAAACTGCCCCGGTAGGCCTGGCGCGCTCCAGTGACGGTGACCGTCTCGAGCTGCGTGTCCTGACTCGATTGCTGGGCCAACGCGGTCGGCGGCAGGGAGGATGCAGACAGGACAACCAGGGCAGCGAGCGGGTGGCGTTTCAATTGGGCTCTCGAAGGGTGTGGGCAGCGGGCAGCGGGCGCACCGGCGACCGGCGACGACCCGGACATTTAATGATAACGCCCTCTTATTTGCAAAAACGAGTCCGTCGGTCCGGGCCCGGCCGATGCCCCGACCGGGCGGGCCCACCCGGACAGCCCGAGCGCGCGGTCGGCGCGGGCCCATCGATTGACGAGGTGAGCCGACCACAGTCGCGCTGGCGTGCGGCGCGCTGCGTCGGCGCAGCCCCATCGATTGACGCGGTGAGCCGATGCATGGACAGCCCGAGCACGCACGGTCGGCGCGCGTCGCCTTGCCGGGCGGTCGGCGCGTGCGGCACGGCAACCGGGCGAGCTCGCCCCCCCCTCCCGCCCATGCAGCAGCGCTGCACGCACGGCGGGCGCGAGGCGGCGTCAGCGCGCGAGGCGCCGGAGCCGCCCGGCCATGCAGATCCGGCAGTGGCGTCGCCACGGCGCGGCGGCGCAGCGGCCGGACCGGCGCGCTACGCCGGCCCGGGACGCAAGGCTTGCAGGGAGGCCAGCGTATCGGCCTCGTGCAGCGGCTTGTCGGTGCGCCAGCGCAGCATTCGCGGAAACCGGACCGCGATGCCGCTCTTGTGCCGCGCGCTGGCCTGGATGCCTTCGAAGCCGAGTTCGAACACCAGCGTCGGCACCACCGTGCGCACCGGGCCGAACTTCTCCAGCGTCGCGCGGCGCAGCAACGCGTCGACCTGGCGGATTTCGGCGTCCGTCAGTCCCGAGTAGGCCTTGGCAAACGGCACCAGCACCGGCAGGCCGGCATTGCGCAAGGCCGGCGGCGCCTGCCCCGCGGCCACGCCGTCGACGTAGCGCTGCGCTTCGGCGGCGTCGGCCGGCGCGCGGTCCCACACGGCAAAGGTGTAGTCGGTGTAAAGGCTGGCGCGGCGACCGTGGCCGCGCTGCGCGTAGACCAGCACCGCGTCCACGCGCAGCGGCTCGATCTTCCACTTCCACCACAGGCCCGCCTCGCGCGTGCGGCCCACCCCGTAGCGCGCGTCGTGGCGCTTGAGCATGAAGCCCTCGACCTGGCGCGCGCGGCTGTGCTCGCGCAGCGCGGCCAGCGCCGGCCAGTCGGGCGCGCTGACCCGCGGCGACAGGCGCAGGGCTGCGGCCGGGCACTCGGCGCTCGCCGGCCCGGTGCCGGTCGCTGCGGCCTCCAGAAGGCCCTCCAGGCGCAGGCGGCGTTCCGACTGCGGCAGGCCGCGCTGGTCCTGGCCGTCGCGCTCCAGCAGGTCGTAGGCCACGAACACCGCGGGCGTGGACCGCAGCAGCTTGGCCGTGACGGTGCGGCGCGTGATGCGCGTCTGCACGCGCGCGAAAGGCGCAGGGTGCGCCGCGTCGGCGTCCCACACCAGCACCTCGCCGTCGAGCACCGTGCCGGGCGGCAGTTGCGCGGCGGCGCGCACGATTTCCGGAAAGCGCTCGGTGATCAGTTCCTCGCCGCGCGACCACAGCCAGGTCTGCGCGCCCTGCCCGCCACACCGCCGCACCAGTTGCGCGCGGATGCCGTCGTACTTCCACTCCACCAGCCAGTCGGCCGGCGCGCCCAGTGCAGCCGGCAGTTCCGCGGGCGGCAGGCTGAGCGACTGCGCGAGGAAGAACGGGTACGGCGTGCCGCCGACGGGTGCGGCGGGATCGGCGGGATCGGCGGCCGGGGGAGCCACCAGCGCCGCAAAGCGCGCGGCGGTGGGCGGCTGCGCGGCGTCGGTGTAGCCCACCATGCGCTGCGCCACCGCCTTGGGGTCCAGACCGGCATGCTGCGCCAGCGCGCGCGTGACCAGCAGGCGGCTGACCCCGACCCGAAAGCCGCCGCCGATCAGCTTGATCAGCAGAAAGCGTGCGCCGCCGTCGAGTTCGTCCATGTACTGCGTCAGGTGCGCCAGCACCTGCGCCGGCGGCAGACCGCGCAGGGGCAGCAGCCGCTGCTCCACCCAGTCGGCCAGGCTGAGGTCGCTGCGGCGCGTCGGCGGCGGCAGCAGGTGGGCGATGGTCTCGGCCAGATCGCCCACGGCCTGGTAGCTCTCCTCGAACAGCCACGCCGGCACGCCGGTCGCCGTCACCGCAAACTCGCGCAGCGCCCGCGAGTTGACCGCCGCGCGCGGCTTGCCGCCGGCCAGGAAGTAGGTGGCCCAGGCCGCATCGCGCGCGGCGGCCTGCGCGTAGTACTGCGCCAGCGCCTCGACCTTGGCGGTGGTCGCGGTGCTGGCGTCGAGCGCGGCGAACAGGGCAGCAAACTCACGCATGCCGCCATTGTCGCGGAGCGTGGGCTCGAACGCGACGCAGGTGGTCTCCGGCTCCAGCTTGTAGTCGCCCGACACCACCCACGCGCTGCCCTGCGCCTGGGTGCGCACCTGGGCCGAGCCGCACCGCTCGAACTTGGTCGCTTCGTTGACCAAGATCTGCAGCGCCTCGCCTCGCGCAGGGCGGAAGGTGCCGCCCCGGCGAGGCGCGCTGCCGCGCTGGTGGAAGACACGGGCCAGACCTGGCTGGCCGAGCTGGACGCCGACAGCGCGGAGGCGCGCATGCTGCGGCCGCTGCCGGCGGCGGCCACCACGCACCCCATGACCTTCGGCCCCGCGCCGGGCAGAAGGTGCTGCACGACGCGGGGCCTGCGCGCCGAGCAAGATCCACGACCCGCCGCCTGCGCGCGCCGCGCGCACGCAGCCCGCTGGCCGCTGGCCGCTACGGCATACGCCACCCGCCGGGGCTGTCCGCTGGCCGCGGGTACTCCGGTTCGCTACACGGTGTAGCGCTCGGTCCAGCTCGCCGGAAACCGCAGGCCGTTGGCGTACACGTAGCGGATGATCTGGCCGTGGTGTTGGACTTCGTGCTCGAGCAGATCGAGCGCGAGCGCCTGCTGGCCGTCGGCCAGGCCGTCGAAGTCCAGGTCGGCAAAGTCCTGGCGCGTGCGGGCCAGAGCAGCCAGGACCGCGTCCTTGCGCCGCGGTTCGGCGAGGCTGCAACCGAACCCCTGCCAGCGCCCACCGCGCAGCGCCCGCGCATAGCTCTCGCGCGCACCTACCACGCACCACAGTTGTCCGGCCAGCCGGTTCGATGGCAGGCCCGCCAGGTCGAGAGCCAGCGCCGTCTCATCCAGGTGCGCGACCAGGTCCTCGGTCAGGGCAAACGCGCGCAGGATCCGCTGCTTGAGGAGTGTGTCCATCCAGGTCCCCCGGGCCTTACTCGCTGTCCGCCGGCACGGCGGCAGGCTGTACCGGGGCGACCTCGGCCGCGGCGCTGTCGTCGGCGCTGTCGTCGGCATGCTCGTCGCCGTACTCGGTCTCGAACGACTCCGCCTGCAAGCCCTGCTCGCGCAGCCAGCGCACCATCACCGGCACATAGCCGTGGGTGACGATGACGCGCCGGGCGCCGCAGGCCGCGATGGCCTGCTGCAGTCCGGGCCAGTCGGCGTGATCGCTCAGCACGAAGCCGCGGTCGAGCGCGCGGCGCCGGCGCGCGCCGCGCAGTTGCATCCAGCCCGAGGCGAAGGCGTCCGAGTACGCGCCGAAACGCTTCATCCAAGGTGAGCCGGCGGCCGACGGGGGCGCCAGCACGAGGGCATGCTTGAAGTCGGCCGGGTCGGCCACCTCGGAGACGCACCGCATCGGCGGCAGCGCCACCCCGCTGGCGGCGTACGCCTCGTTCAGCGGCGCCACCGCACCGTGCACGACGATCGGCCCGATCGCGGCGTCGACCGCGGCGGCGATCCGCTGCGCCTTGCCGAAGGCGTAGCAGAACAGCACGCTGGCGCGCCCGGCCGCGGCGTTGGCGGCCCACCAGGCGTCGACGGCGGCCATGACCTCGTGCTGTGGCGGCCAGCGGTACACCGGCAGGCCGAAGGTCGATTCGGTGATGAAGGTGTCGCAGGGCACCGGCTCGAATGCGGCACAGGTCGCCTCCGGCTCCAGCTTGTAGTCGCCCGACACCACCCACACGCTGCCCTGCGCCTCGATACGCACCTGCGCCGAGCCGAGCACGTGGCCGGCCGGGTGCAGCGACACGCGCGCCGCGCCGATGGTCAGCGGCTGGCCATACGCCACCGTCTGCAGCCGGATCTGGCCCAGCCGCGCGCGCAGCACGTGGCGCGCGTCGTGCGCGGCAAGGTAGTCGCCGTGGCCCGTGCGCGCGTGGTCGGCGTGGGCGTGCGTGACGACCGCGCGCGCCACCGGCCGCCAGGGGTCGATGAAGAAGTCGCCGGCCGGGCAGTACAGCCCTTCCGGCCGCCGGATCACGAGGTCGGTCATGGCAGCGGTCGGGCGGGCCGCGGCGTGGACGGGCAAGCCGGCCCCGGTCGGCCCGCGGTCGAGCCCCGGGCGCCCTACTCCCGCCCGCGCACCGTTTCGGTGGACCGGTAGAACACGTACGCGGCCCCCACGCCCGCCGACCAGTTGGCGCGCTTGCGGATCAGCGGGCTGTCCTCGAACGCGGCGCCCTGGATGAGGTCGGCACCGACGAAGCCGAACAGCCGCCAGTTGCCGACGAAGCGGGTGGCGTTGGCCGACAGGTCCCAGCCGGAGTAGCCGGCGCCCGGCCGGTACGCGGGTCGCCCGGCGACGGCGAACTGCGGTTCCACGCCGTAGTAGAAGCGGTGGTAATCGGCGGTGGCAAACACCGGGCCGGTGCTCACGCGCAGTTGCGCACCGCCGGCCCAGGCCACGTTGCGGAAAGTGGCGCGCAGTTGCGGTGCAAACACCGCGCCCACGTAGTCGAGCCCGCCGTCCACCGCAAAGGCCGCGCGCACCGGCAGGCGCAGGTCCAGCTCGTTGCGGCCGCCATTCCACTCGGCCAGGTCGATGTTCATCGCCGGACCTGCTTCGACGACCCAGTCGATCTCGGGCATGCCGCGGCGGGCGGTGTTGCGGTCGCTGCTGACCGGCAGGCCGAGGCCGCCGCTGATGTTGAACTGCAGCCGCTCGCCTTCGATCAGGCGCGCGCGCAAGCCGTCGCGGTCGGCCCGCAGCACGTCGCCGCGGTACACGAGGTACGGGACCACGAAGCCGCGGCCACGCATCTGGTCGGCGCCGCGGTAATCGGGCGCGTAGAGCGCAACCGTCGACAGGCCGGCTTCCCAGCGCGGCAGGCCTACGGTCGAGCCCTGGGCGGCGGCGCTGCCGGCCACGGTGCCGGCCGCCAGGACGGCCAGGAGGTGAGGTTTGATCGACAAGCGGAACTCCTGCAGCAGGTTGAAAAACGGGTTCAGTAGTGCGGCGCGCGCGCCAGCAGCACGGTGGCCGCACGCACCACCAGGTAACCGGCCCAGTCGGCCAGCCGGGCCGGCAGCCCGCGACGGGCATACAACTGCGCGTCCAGCCGCCGGCTGTCCTGCACGATGGCCTGTTCCAGCTCGGCGCGCAAGTGGCGGGCAAACCGGGGGTCGAACACGACGACGTTGGCCTCGCGCGCCAGCAGCAGACTGTAGGGGTCGATGTTGGTCGAGCCCACCGTGGCCCAGCGGTGGTCGATCACCGCCACCTTGGCGTGCAGGAAGCTGGGTACGTACTCGTGGATTTCGATGCCGGCCGCCAGCAGGCCGCCGTACAGCGCGCGCTGCGCGTGGTGCTGCACGGCATACTCGGCCCGCCCCTGAAGCAGCAGCCGCACACGCACGCCGCGCGCGGCGGCCGCCCGCAGCGCAGCGCGAAAGCGGCGGCCGGGCAGGAAGTAGGCGTTGGCGATCAGCACCTCGCTGCGCGCGCCCTCGATGGCGCGCAGGTAGGCGCGCTCGATGGTCGTGCGGTTGCGCAGGTTGTCGCGCAGCAGCAGCGCGGCGCGCGCGCCGTCGACAAAGCGCGGCTGCGCCAGCAACGCGGGCAACGGCTGCCGCTCGCGCCGCCGCAGCAGCGTCCAGCCGAGCGTGCGCCACAGCCGCTGCACCGCCAGCGCGGCGGCGGCAACGATCGGCCCCTCGCAACGCACCGCAAAGTCGTAGCGCGGGCCGCTGCGGCCGCTGGCGCCCAGCGGCACCTCGGTGTAGTCGCCAACGATGTTGATGCCGCCGACGAAGGCCACGCGGTCGTCGACCACCAAGATCTTGCGGTGCAGCCGACGCAGCAGCCGGCGCTCCAGCCGCCACCAGCGCTCGGGCCGGTAGATGCGCACGTCGGCACCGTGCGCGCCGAGCTCGGCCACCAGGCGGCGCGCCGGCTCGCCGCCGCCGAAGCCGTCGATCAGTACCCGGACCGCCACGCCACGCGCCGCTGCCACGGCCAGCGCCTCGGCCACGCGCACGCCGATGGCGTCGTCGTCGAAGATGTAGGTCTCCAGATGCACCGAGCGGCGCGCCGACTCGATGGCGGCCAGCAGTTGCGGGAAGTAGGCTTCGCCATTGACCAGCAGCTCGATCCGGTTGCCGGCATACACCAGCGGCCGCGCGCTGGCGGCGCGGCGCAGGGTCAGCACGGCGCGGCGGCGCCAGCGCGCCAGCCCGGCCGCGGGGGACACCACGTCTTGGGCTGGGCCGATCGCGCTCACGGCGCCAGTTCGAGCTCGGCGATCAGCGGCGCGTGGTCGGAGCGCCGCGCCCAGGTCAGCCCCTTGGGCACCCGCATCGACAGCACCCGAAAGCCGCGCACGTAGATGCGGTCGAGCGTCAGCCAGGGCGCGAAGCTCGGAAAGGTGCGCGCCACGTTGACCTTGGCGTCGTTGCCGCCGCGCCAGGGCAGCAGGCGGTCGAGGACGCCGCGCTCATCGCCGTTTTGATCGGTGGCCACTTCGTGCAGCCCGAGCCGCCCGCGCAGCACGAGGTCGACGCGCCGCTGCCAGTCGTTGAAGTCGCCGGCGATGATCAGCGGCGCATGTGCCGGGATCTCCTGCTGCACGAAGTCCACCAGGAAGCTGGCCTGCCGCAGGCGGCTGCGGTTGATCAGGCCGAAGTGCACGCAGATCAGGTGCACGTCGCGGGTCGGCGCGCCGTGGCCGTCGGTGTGCGCCACCGCATGCAGCAGACCGCGCTTTTCGAGCGCGTGGTCCGACACATCGTGGTTGGTGAACCGGTGGATCGTCCAGCGCGACAGGATGGCATTGCCGTGGTGGCCGTGCGGATAGACCGCGTTCATGCCGTAGGCGCGGTGCCCGTAGCCGGAGGCGGCCAGGTAGTCGAGCTGCGTGCCCTCGTGGTAATTGGGGTGGCGCGCCAGGCGCTCATTGCGGTCCTGCACCTCCTGCAGGAACACGATGTCGGCATCGATCGAGTGCAGCGCCAGCCGCACGTCGTGGATGCGCGGCTGGCGGCGGATCTGGGTCAGCCCCTTGTGGATGTTGTAGGTGGCAACGCGCACGCGCATGGAGCGAAGGGGGGATCGTGGTCGGGGAGGGACGGTCGGTGCGCGGTGCTCGTTGAGCCCCGATCGTGAGCGCAGCGAGGCCGGTCGGGACGCCGCCGCGCCCCGCCGCAAAGATACGCGACCCGCCGGCTGCACCGGGCCGGCGCGCCTCGGCGCCGCTGTTGCACCGCCGCTCGGGGCGGGCCGGTCAGGGGTCCGCTCGGGGCGAGCCGCTCGGGGCGAGCCGCTCGGGGCGAGCCGCTCGGGACGAGCCGCTGAGGGCGAGCCGCTGAGTTTGAGCCGCTCAGGGCGGGCCAGTCAGCGCAAAGTAGCGCTCCAGCAGCCGCGGGTCGTCGAAGTGGCGGCGCCCGACGAAGGCAGTGGCGTGCCGGCCCCACTGGCGCATCTGGCCGGCGCTGCGAATGCCCATCGGCCAGAACAGCCAGCGCTCGGCGCGCTCGGTGCCGGCGATCAGCCCGTCGGGACCGAAGGCGCTGCGCCGGCCGCCGGCCGGCAGCGGCAGCGAGCGCAACTCGTCGTCGTCGCGCAGCGCGTAGGCGAGCGCCGCCGGCCCGGCGCCATCGGCCGCCACCACGCTGACGCGCTGCAGGTAGTGCGTGCCGGCCGCCAGCCGCAGCAGCACGCGCTCACCGGCGGCCACGTCGAGCCGGCCGGCCTGCGGCATGAACAGCGTCTCGTCGAGCGCGCCCTCCTCGCCGCCGTCGGCGCGCCGCCGCGGCGGCGGCCGCGGCTCGACCCGGCTGGAGGCAAAGAACAGGTGGTAGCAGCCGCAGGGATGGATGCTGTCGAACACCAGCGGCGTGCCGTCGGCGGCCAGGGTCACGCGCCACATCAGACCGTCGAGCGCGCCGGCCAGCAGGTCGAGCGGGCCCGCCGCCGGCCGCCGCGCAAACCAGAAGCCGTAGACGAGCTGCAGGTGGGCGCGGCCCTGCAGCAGCGCGTAGCTGGTGCGCACGTAGGCCACCGGCTGCGACGGATCGGTGGCGACCCGCGGGCGGCCGTCGGCCTCGACCCAGCGCAGGGCGCCGGGGTCGTCGGCGTCGGTGGCGCGGTCGATCTGCAGCAGCGGCGCGTGCTGCGCGATGAGCGTGCGCAGGCGGGCGTCGTCGAGCGCCGGCAGGCCGAGCTGCGGCGCCTGCGGCAGGCGCGGCAGCGGGCCGGCGGGTGCGGCCGGCGCGTACCGGCGCAACTCGCCCTGCAGCGGCAGGTCGGACTCGGGCGTGGCGAACGCCGCCTCGGTGGCGCGCTGCCATTGCCGCACGCCGGCCGCAAACGGCAGCCGCGCGAGCGCGTACAGGCCCAGACCGCGCAGCGCCGGCGAGTAGTCATCGGGCACCACGGCGGCCGCGTGCAGCAAGGTGCGTGCCGCGGGCGTCTCGTCGGCCAGCGCCAGCACCGTGCGGCAGGTTTCGACCACGGCCGCCGGCGCCGCGTCGGCATGGGTCAGCTCGAGCCGGCGCGCCTGCTGGTCGAGTTGCGCAAGCAGGCCGGTCCAGGCGGCAAAGCGCGGATCGTGCGCCGGCGGCGGCGCCAGCGCCGCGGTCAGGCGGTCGGCGCGCAGGTAAGGAAAGCCCGCCACCGGCGCGCTCTGGCCGTCGCGCACGCCGGCCGCGTCGATGCGGCGATCAACCTCCTGCAGCAGGCGGGCGCAGCGGCCCACGTCATCCGTCCGCTGCAGGTGCTGCGCGGCCGGCGCCGCACGGTACGGGTCGAGGCCGGCGCAGCCTGTCAGCAGCAGCGCGGCCAGCGCGAGCAGCAGCGGGCGCCGCGCCGGTGCGGCCCGCCCGCTTGCCCGCCGCTGACCGGCACGCTCGCTCACCATGCCCGGAAGATACCCGGCCGGCCGCCGTCAGCGCGGCGCGGCGTGGCGCCGCTCGATCTCGGCCACCAGCGCCTCGAACTGCTCGCGCATCGCATGGCGCACGCCGAGCGTGCCCAACACGGCGGGCAGCGCCGGCACCAGCTCGAACTGCGCCTCGTAGCGCAGCAGCGCGCCGGCCGGGCTCGGCTGCAGCTCGTAGCGGCTGCGCAGGTCGAGCACGGCCGAGCCGTCGGGCCGCTCGCGCGAACCGCCTGCGGCGAGCACGCGCAGCGGCGGCTCGTGGACCACCGCCAGGCGCAGCCGCACCGCGCGGCGCAGGAACAGATAGCGGTACTGACCGTCGTAGTCGACCGTCAGGTGCGAGCCGTTGCGCTCGACCACCTGCACCCGGTGCAGGTCGGGCACGAACTGCGGCAGCCGCTCGTAGTCGGTCAGGGTGTCCCAGGCCGGCAGCGGCAGCGCTTCCAGCAGCGCCTGGGCCTGCACGAGGTAGCGCTCGCCCACGCGCTGCACCTGCACCTGGGCGCGCCCGGACTCGGCTCGCGCCGGCCGCGCCGGCCAGGCTTCAAGCGCCGGCAGCGCGATCGCCCAGGCGACGAATCGCCTGCGCGTTGGTCCAGGAGAAGCAAGCGTCGGCGGCATCGCGCCAGTCGAGCCAGCGCCAGGCGCGGTGCTCGCGCGGGGCCAGTTGCGGGGTGAAGCGCCCGGAGACCTGCAGGCCGAAGACATGCTCGACATTGTGGGTCACGCCGGGCGCGTAGCGGTGCCGCCATTGCGGAAAGATCGCGTAGCGATGCACCCGCCGCCAGTCGTCAAAGGCCGCCGCCGGCGCCGCATGACCGGTCTCCTCCGCCACTTCGCGCGCACAGGTGACCGCCAGCGGCTCGTCCGGCGTGGCGCGGCTGCCGGTGACCGACTGCCAGAAGCCGGGGTGATCGACCCGCTCCAGCAGCAGCACGTCCAGCGCGCCGGTGTGGATGACCACCAGCACCGACTCGGGGATCTTGTGGCCGGTCACGGCAGCGGTGGCGGGACGCAGCAGCGGGGCGCCGGATCGAGGGCGGTGCAGTGCGGGCGCGGCGCGATGCACCGGCGCGTCGTGCAGCAAGACGCGCCGGTGACCCGCGCTCAGCCCGGCTCGGCCACCTGCGGCGGGTTGCGCAGCCTGATGTGCAGCTCGCGCAACTGCTTCTCGTCGACCTCGCTGGGCGCCTGGGTGAGCAGGCACTGCGCGCGCTGAGTCTTGGGGAAGGCGATCACCTCGCGCAGGCTGTCGGCGCCGGCCATCAGCATCACGAAGCGATCCAGCCCCAGCGCGATGCCGCCGTGCGGCGGCGCGCCGTACTGCAGCGCGTCCAGCAGGAAGCCGAACTTCTTGCGCTGGTCCGCCGGCCCGATCTTCAGCGCGCGGAACACCTTTTCCTGCACCTGCGCGCGGTGGATCCGCACGCTGCCGCCGCCCAGCTCGATGCCGTTGAGCACCATGTCGTACGCCTTGGCCCGACACCGCGCCGGGTCGGTCTCCAGCCAGTCCTCGTGGCCGTCCTTGGGGCTGGTGAACGGGTGGTGCGCGGCGACGAAGCGGTCTTCGTCCTCGTCGTACTCGAAGCTGGGGAAGTCGATCACCCACAGCGGGCGCCAGCCCTGCACCGACAGCCCGTGCGCGCGGCCGAACTCGCTGTGGCCGATCTTCACGCGCAGCGCGCCCAGCGCGTCGGCCACCACCTTGGCGCGGTCGGCCCCGAAGAAGACGAGGTCGCCGTCCTGCGCGCCGCTGCGCTCGACGATGGCGGCCAGCGCGGCGTCGTGCAGGTTCTTCACGATCGGGCTTTGCAGCCCGTCGCGGCCCTTGGCCTTGTCGTTGACCTTGATGTAGGCGAGCCCCTTGGCGCCGTAGATCTTCACGAATTCGGTGTAGCCGTCGATCTCGCTGCGCGGCATCTGGCCGCCGCCGGGGATGCGCAGCGCTGCGACCCGGCCATCCTTCAGCTCGGCGGCGGCCTTGAACACCTTGAACTCGACGTCGGCCATCACGTCGGTGAGCTCGGTGAACTGCAGGCTCACGCGCAGGTCCGGCTTGTCCGAGCCGTACAGGCGCATGGCCTCGTCGTAGGTCATCACCGGGAACGGCGGCAGCTCCACCTGCAGCACCGCCTTGAAGACGTGCCGCACCATGTCCTCGAAAATGGCGCGGATCTCCTCCTCGCCGAGGAAGCTCGTCTCGCAGTCGATCTGCGTGAACTCGGGCTGGCGGTCGGCGCGCAGGTCCTCGTCGCGGAAACACTTGGTGATCTGGTAGTAGCGGTCGAAGCCCGCCACCATCAGCAGCTGCTTGAACAGTTGCGGCGACTGCGGCAGCGCGAAGAACATGCCGTCGTGCACGCGACTGGGCACCAGATAGTCGCGCGCGCCCTCCGGCGTGCTCTTGGTGAGCATCGGCGTCTCGATGTCGACGAAGCCCTTGCCGTCGAGGTACTTGCGCACCTCCATGGAGACCTTGTAGCGCAGCATCAGGTTCTTCTGCATCTGCGGGCGGCGCAGGTCGAGCACCCGGTGCGTCAGGCGCGTGACCTCGGACAGGTCCTCGTCGTCGAGCTGGAACGGCGGCGCCACGCTCGGGTTGAGGATCTCCAGGCTCTGGCACAGCACCTCGATCTGCCCGCTGACGAGGCTGGCGTTGGCCGTCCCCTCGGGCCGCGCGCGCACGAGCCCGGTGATCTGCACGCAGAACTCGTTGCGAATCTTCTCGGCGGTGGCAAACACCTCGGGCCGGTCGGGGTCGCACACCACCTGCACCAGGCCCTCGCGGTCGCGCAGGTCGATGAAGATGACGCCGCCGTGGTCGCGGCGGCGGTGGACCCAGCCGAACAGGGTCACGGTCTGGCCGATGAACTTGCTGTCCACCCGGCCGGCATATTCGGTACGCATTGCAATCCTTCGGAAGTGGCGCGGCGCGCGCGTGGTGTTTCGTTTCAGGGGCGAGGCGCCCGGTCGATGCGGGGTCGGGCCGGCGCAGGCGCTCGACGGCGCGCCGGCCCTAGCGGTTTCGATGCGGCCGGTGCGCGGGCAGGCGACGTCGCGCCGGCGCGCAGCGCGCAGCGCAGGGCAGGAGAGTCGGCGGCGTCTTCACGGGACGAAACTTAGCAGGCCGCAGGCGCGGCGCTCAACCGCCGCCCCGGCAGGGTCAGGTGGCCGGCGGCCCGGCGCCCGCGGCGCCGGCGGCCGGGCGGGTCAGGGCCGAAGCGCGTCCGCGTGTGCCGCTCGGCGTGACCACGCCGAGGGAGACGATGAACTTCAGCGCCTCGTCCACGCTCATCTCGCACTCCCGCACCTCGTGCGGCGGCACCATGATGGTGTAACCGGAGGTCGGGTTGGGCGCGGTCGGTACGAACACGGTCACCACGTCGTCGCCCAGCACCTCCTGGATGGCCGCGCCCGGACTGCCGACCAGCAGGCCGATCGACCACTGGCCGCGCTGTGGGAACTCGACCAGCACCGCCTTGCGGAAGGCGTTGCCCTGGGGCGAGAGCATGGTGTCGGACACCTGCTTGACGCTGGAGTAGATGCTGCGCACGACGGGGATGCGCGACAGCAGCTCCTCCCACCAGCGCACCAGCCGCGCGCCGATGATGTTGGCCGCCAGCAGGCCGGTCACGAGCACGGTGAGCACCGTCAGGATCAGTCCGAAGCCCGGCAGATGGAAACCGAGCAGCGTGTCCGGATGCCACGACGCGGGCAACAGCAGCAGCGTGCGGTCGAGGGTGCTGAGCACGATCTCGAGCACCCACAGCGTGATGGCCAGCGGCAGCCAGATCAGCAGCCCGGTGATGAAGTAGCGGCGGAGCATCGGCGCGGGTTCCCGGCCCCCGGAAGGGTCGGCTCAGAAAGCAAAAGCCGCGGCAGGGGCCGCGGCCGGGCGGGGATCGACCGGGGTTACACCCGGTGGACGACGGGCGCCCCTGTAGCGGCCCGGCGGGGGCAGCGGGCCGCCTGCGCGCTGCGCGCTCAGGGATTCGCCCTTGGGGCGGCCCGGCGGGCTCATGGCGTCGGCTGGCTGGTCCCGCCGGCTGCCGGGGCCGGGCTGCTGCCCGCGCTGCTGGTGGTGCTGCCGCTGCCGGCGGCGGTGGCACCGTCGGCCTTGGCCGGGGCGTCGCTCTGGGCAGCCGTCTCGGCTGGTGTGCCGTCCGGCTTGCCGGCGCTCTTGCCGTCGGGCTTGCTGTCTTTCTTGGCGCCGTTGTCGCGAAAGTCGGTGACGTACCAGCCGCTGCCCTTGAGCTGGAAGCCGGCGGCGGTGACCTGCTTGGCAAAGCTCGCCTGCCCGCAGGCCGGGCAGAGCGTCAGCGGGTCTTCGGAGATCTTCTGCAGCACGTCCTGCTGGTGGCCGCAGGACGAACATTTGTAGGCGTAAATGGGCATCGGTGCATCCTCGCGCGTCGCGCCGCCTTGCGTCGGAATGACGTCTCGCGCAAGCGGCGCAAAGTATAGGGGCCGCGGCGGCGCTCTTCCGTGGGGGCCACGGTCATGTCGGCGCGCCGCGCCGAGCCCGATCTGGGGCTGGCGTGGCCTGTGTCAAGCCCCGCGGTCTGCGCGGCCTGGGTCGGCCGAGGCGCCGGTCCGTTTGCCTGCCGCGCCGGGCTGGCCGATCATGGCGACACCGCCCGCCGGCCGGCCGGCGTCCACTCCCCCTGCCGAGATTTGTCATGCGCATGAGTCTGCCCGCCTGGGTTCGCCTGGCCGCCCTTGCCCTGGCGGCGGCGCTCGTACTGCTGGCCCCGCCGGGTTCTGCCAAGACCCTGCGTCTGGCCAGCGCCTTCGACCCGCAGACGCTCGACCCCCATGCGCTGACGCTGCTGTATCACTCGCGCGTGATCACCCAGGTCTACGAGGGGCTGGTCAGCCGCGACCGCGACTTCCGGCTGGAGCCGGCGCTGGCGGTGTCCTGGGACAACCCGAGTCCGACCACCTGGCGGTTTCGCCTGCGGCCCGGCGTGCGCTTTCACGACGGCGCGCCGCTCACGGCCGACGACGTGGTGTTCTCGGTCAACCGCGCCATGGCGCGCACCTCGCAGCGCGCCGTGCAACTGCGCGGCATCAACGGCGTGCGGCGGATCGACGACCTGACGGTCGAAGTCCAGCTGGCGGCACCCGATGCCGTGCTGCCGGAGAAGTTCTGGCTGGTGGCCATCATGAGCCGCGCCTGGAGCGAGAAAAACGGCGTGGCCCAACCGCAGGACTTCAATGCCCGGCAGGAGACCTTCGCGGTGCGCAACGCCAACGGCACCGGGCCGTTCGCGCTGCGCAGCTACGAGCCGGATCGCCGTCTGGTGCTCGGCCGCAACCCGGCCTGGTGGGGCTGGAAAGAGGCCGGGACGGGCAACCTGACCGAGGCCGTCTACGTCGTGATCCAGTCGGATGCCACGCGCCTGGCGGCGCTGGCCTCCGGGGAGGTGGACTTCGTGATCGACCCGCCGTTCCAGGACGTGGCGCGGCTGCGCGCCGACGGGCGCCTGAAGACGGTGAGCGCCACCGACATCGGCACCCAGTACCTGGGTTTCGACCAGGCGCGCGACGAGCTGCAATTCGGCGACGTCAAGGGCCGCAACCCGTTCAAGGACCTGCGGGTGCGGCAGGCGGTGTATCACGCGATCGATGTGCAACTGATCGTCGACAAGGTGCTGCGCGGTCAGGGCACGGTGACCGGCGCGCACTTCTCGCGGCTGGTCGACGGCGCGCTGCCGGAGCTGGACCGGCGCCTGCCGCACGACCCGGCGCGGGCGCGGGCGCTGCTGCGCGAGGCCGGCTACCCGGACGGCTTTGCCGTGACGCTGGACTGCGTGAACGTCACCTTCCGCGCCGCAGTGTGCCAGGCGATTGCCGCCATGCTCACGCAGGTGGGCATTCGCACCACCTTCCAGCCGAGCCCGAGCGCCAGCTTCTTTCCCAAGCTGACGCAGGCCAGCGCCAGCTTCTTCGAGTTCGGCTGGTCGCCGGGCGTAGACCCGTGGGCCTCGCTCAATGCCATCCTGCGCAGCTTCGACGGCAGCGGCGCCGGCACCTTCAACGGCGGTCGCTACTCCAACCCCCGGCTCGATGCGCTGATCGACGCCATCCGCACCGAGCCCGACCTGACCAGGCGGCGCGCCCGCGTGGCCGAGGCGCTGCGCCTGATCCACGCCGAACTGCCGCTGGTGCCGCTGTATCGCCGCAACCTCACCTGGGTCATGCGGCCCAGCATCACGGCAGTACCCTGGCCCAACGACGTGCTGGAGCTGCGCTGGGTGCGGGCGGAGTGAGGCCGCGCGGAGCACTGTCGGCGGCATCGCGGAGACGGTGGCTCAGCTTGCTCCCCGCTCAAGCACCAGCAGCGACAGCGTGCTGTCCTCGGGGTCGGTCTGCACCGTGAAGCCGAGCTTGCGCGCCAGCTTCTTCATGCCCTCGTTGCTGGCGTGTGTGTGTCCGGTCACGCGCGGCACGCCCACGCGCGCGGCTTCCTCCAGCAGCCGCCGCAGCAGGCGCTCGCCCACGCCTTGGCGCTGCCAGGCGTCGCCCACCACCAGGCCGAACTGGCAGGCGCCGCCGGCTGCACTGGCCCGGTGCAACCGCGCCACGGCGACCGTCTCCTGCGCGGCGCCCGCGCCGCGGGCCACCATCAGCGCGATCTCGCGCCGCACGTCGAAGCGCACCAGCCGCTGCAGTTCGCCGGGCAGCAGACCGCGGTGCGAGAACAGCCGCTCGTAGCGCGTCTGCGGCGACAGGCCGGCGATAAAGCGCAGTTCGCGCGCCGCGTCGTCGGCCATGACCGGGCGCAGCGACAAGGTCGCGCCGTCGCGCGCGGTCCATTGCTCGAGCACCTCGGGGGCGCGTTCGATCAGAGTCGGCATCGGCCCAGCATACCGAGCGCAGACTGGCCCCTTTCAGAGGGAAGACTCCAGTACCCAGCGGTGCCCGTGCCGGGCGGCCCGGCGGCGCCATCCGGGCCGCCCGCGCTGTTGCGCCCCTGCCGCGCCGCATTGGCGGTCGCCGCGGCCCTGCGGCATGATGAATCGTAGGAGGACTCCCATGCCGAAGAACAGCAAGCCCGCCGAGCACCCCGCGCTGGCGGCCATCCGCAACGCCCCCGGCCATCGCGTCAAGGTGGCCGTCAGCGACATCGACGGCGTGTTGCGCGGCAAGTATCTGAACAAGGAGAAGTTCTTCGCGGCGGCGGAGTCCGGCTTCGGTTTCTGCGACGTCGTGTTCGGCTGGGACATGATGGACGCCTGCTACGACAACACCCAGGTGACCGGCTGGCACCGCGGCTTTCCGGATGCCATGGTACGGCTCGATCTGGACACCTATCGCACGGTGCCCTGGGACGACCAGGTGCCTTTCGTGCTCGGCGAGTTCGTCGGCGCCGACGGCGGCCCCTACCCGGTCTGCCCGCGCCAGGTGCTGCGCCGCGTGCTCGATCGCGCCGGCAAGCTCGGCCTGCAGCCGATGTGCGGCATGGAGTTCGAGTGGTTCAACTTTGCCGAGACGCCGCAGAGCTGGGCCGAGAAGAAGGGTGTGGGCCCCGAGCCCATCACGCCGGGAATGTTCGGCTACTCGCTGCTGCGCGCCAACCACGCGCGCGAGTTCTTCAAGGCGCTGATGGAAGAGCTGGCCGCCTTCCGCGTGCCGCTCGAAGGGCTGCACACCGAGACCGGCCCCGGCGTCTACGAGGCGGCGATCCTGTTCTCCGGCGCGCTCGAAGCCGCCGACCGCGCGCTGCTGTTCAAGGGTGCAACCAAGGAGATCGGCGCACGCTTCGGCATCATGCCGAGCTTCATGGCCAAGTGGCACCAGCGGTACCCGGGCTGCTCGGGCCACGTGCACCAGTCGCTGTCGGACGGCAAGAACAACCTGTTCTTCGACGCCAGGGGCAGGCACAGGATGAGCCGGCTCTTCGAGAGCTATCTGGCGGGGCAGGTGGCGCTGCTGATGGAGTTCGCGCCGATGTTCTGGCCCACCGTCAACAGCTACAAGCGGCTGGTGGACGGCTTCTGGGCGCCGGTCAAGCCCACCTGGGGAGTGGACAACCGCACCGCCAGCTTCCGCGTGATCCCCGGCTCGCCCAAGAGCACGCGGCTGGAGACGCGCTGCCCCGGCTCCGACGTCAATCCCTACCTTGCCATCGCCGCGCTGCTGGCGGCCGGACTGCACGGCGTGGAAAGGAAACTCAAGCTGACCGCGTCGCCGATCACCGGCACCAACGTCGGCAGCGAAGGCACGCCCCGCGCGCCCCGCTCGCTCAAGGAGACCACCGCCGTCTTCAAGACGAGCGCTGCGGCGCGCGACTGGTTTGGCGACGACTTCGTCGACCACTTTGCCGCCACCCGAGAGTGGGAGTGGCGGCAGTGGCAGGACGCGGTCACCGACTGGGAGCGGATGCGCTACTTCGAGATCGTGTAGGCCGGGCGGCGACGCTGGCCCCCGGGCCTGCCTCGGCCCGAACGCGCAGCTAGCCCGGATGTTTCATCAGGGACGCGGGATTTGCGCGGATGCCCGCGCGAGCCAGATTGCGCGAGAGGGGCGCAGCCGATGCCCGCAGGCATCGGCGAGCACTTGAGCGCAAGATGGCCGCGCCGGCGCCGCGCAAAACCGCGTAGCCCCGGCCGTCCAAAGTGGCCTGGGGACAAGTGCAGGCTGCCGGCGCAGCTTACAGAGGCAGATCGTGGATGCACGGGGGCGACCTGGTGAAACATCCGGGCTAGGCGGATCCCGCGGTCCCGAGCCGGCGCAGGTGGTAGACGGGCTGGTCGCCGTAGTTCTTGGCAAGCGCCTGGATGCCGAGGTACTCGCAGCGGTACCACGGCGCGTAGATCTCGCCGGTCATCTGGCGCTCGTGCCGTACCGCGTTCTCCTCGGCCGTGAGGAGCGCGACGAACTGCTGCGAGGCGTAGATCTCGCCGGGCACGGTGACCGGCTCGATGCGGGCGGTGCGGGACACATGGCTGCCGTAGATGATGGGCCGGCCGGTCAGCGGATGGCGGCCCTCGAACACGGGGCCGGCGTGCAGGCCGATCCGCCACATCAGCGGGTGGGGCAGCCGGTAGGCCGACGGATCGGCGGCCGCGAACCCTTGCTGCAGCGCGAAGGCGTACTCGAGCAGGCTGCGGGCGTCGGGCATCACCACGTAGAGCGCATCGCCCCAGCTCTCCACCAGGCCGGGGCGCCGGCAGCCTGGCTCGATGCTCGCCTTCAGGTCCTCGAGCAGTTGCCACAATCCGGGCAGCGACTCCTCCGACAGTTTGGAGAAACCGACGATGTCGCCGAACAGCATGGCCTTGACCACCCGCTCGGGCTCCTGCACCGGCGGCTTGGGCACGATCGGTGCCCGGCGGTCGGCCAGTGACGGCGGCGGCGGCGGGGCCGCGGCACGCAGCTCGTCGATCTCGATCAGCCGCAGCCGCGCGATGTCGGGCCAGTGGTCCATGAAGTCGGCCGCGGTGCCCGCCCGCTGCTGGGTCTCGTAGTCCCAGACCAGCATCAGGTACGGCTCCGTGTCGAGCATGCGGGCGCGCAGGCGCGCCATGCCGTCGATCACCTGGTTGTTGAAGCGGAACAGCATGTCGTGGCCGAGGTAGCGCTCCTCGGTGGCAAAGCTCACCGTGGTGGCGAGCCGCAAGGCGGCGCGGAAGCGCTGCTCCCAGCGCGGGCCGGCGTAGGAGACGCGCGCAGCCACGAAGTCGTCCACCGCGCAGGGCAGGAACAGGTGCACCTCGGCATTGCGCTCGATCATCGCCTCGACGAACAGCAGGTCGGAGCCGCAGGCTGCCGAGCAGTAGCCGATGGCGGCATCCAGTTCGTGCAAACGGCGCTGGATCGCGTCCTTGACCACCCCTTCGAGGTGCGGCGGGAAGGTGGGGCGCGACTGCCCCGGCAGGTCCACCGGCTCGCCGGCAAACACGACGAGGACCGGCGGACGCAGGATGTCGAAGACCTCGCCGGGGACCGGAAAGCCCCGCTCCCGCAGCAGCGCGAAGCGCTGCCGCACCGGCACGACCTGGCTGTAATGGGTGGCGGGCGAAAGCGCCGCCGCCCGGAACAGCTCCCGCGCGGCGGGCACGTCGTCCAGCAACAGCTGGGCCTCGGCTTCATTGGCCAGCAGCGCGAAGGTGGCTTGCCGGTCCGCCGGCTGGCGCCTGAGGGCGGCGATCGCCTCGAACGCGAGCTCGCGCGCCCGGCCGGGCTCGCGCAGGAGCCACGACAGCATGGCGGCCCGCACGCCGTGGTCGGGCCGCGCGCTCAGCTTGAAGCTGCTGAGGTGGGAATCGCGGCTGCGCCGCAGGTCCGCCTCTTGGCCGGTGTCGCTCCAGGTCTCGAGGTGGATCTGGGCAAGCAGCTCCAGCAGCTCGTGGTCCTCGGGATCGTCGGCGCGCAGCCGGCCGCCGAGCCGGACCATTTCGCGCGCCGCGGCCGCCACCTGGTCGAGCAGGGCCGCCGGCGGCTCCTCGCCCGCCGGCACGGCGAGCAGGCCGGGCAGGCAGCGCCGCAGCGCGCCGATGGCCTCCCGCGCCGTCTGATCGGTGGTGCCCAGCGAGTCCTGCAGCCGGCCGAGGAGCCGGCGCGCTTCCGCCGTGGCGCCGCAGCGCATCAGCGCCAGCGCCCCGAGGAAGCGGATCTTCACGCTGTCGGGGTGGTCCTGCAGCGCCTTCTGCGACAGGTCGTAGGCGAGAAAGCACTGCCCCTCGGCCACCAGCTTGCGCAGTGCAGCCAGCCACTCGCGCTCATTGGACGGGCGCCCGAGGCCCGACCCGGTCCAGCCGGCATTGCGGTCCAAGCGGTCGCTCACGGAAAGATGCCCGGCATCCCGGTGGCCCGCCTCGCAGCACCGTCGGTCGACTCAGCGGGCTGGGCCTTGTCAGGAGACCCTGCGCTTGCCGCGTCAAGGGGGCACCGCTCACCCGCGAGTCCTGCGACGGGGCGGGATGCGCCAGCGGCACGCCATGGCGTCGCGGCAGCTCTTGCAGAGGCGGATTCGATGGGCAACGACACAACTTCCTGGCAAGCGCGGACTGTAGAGGATGCTGCCGGTACCACGCAGGAGGCCGTTGCCGCCTCATGGGTCAAGGCCCCGCGTGACGCCCAGCGCCCCCGGGCGTTGATCACCGTTCCGTGTCCGAGGATAGAAAGTTCGAGCCGGCTCGGCAAGGTCGGGTCGCACCCGATGCCGCAGCCGATGCCGCAGCCGACGTCGCACCGGCACCGCGCGACGCCCGCGCGCCCGGCGACCGCGAGATGCCACTAGCCACGGACAGGGCTAGTCCCCTGCGCGCTACTGCGGCGGCGGCGGCGCGCCCCGCTCGAGCACGGCCGACAGATCCGCCCGCGCCAGGACCTCGCGCGCGTGGGAAAGACCCTCGGCCACCACGGTGTCGAACTTCCTCCACTGGAGCATGCCCACGCGCAGGGTCGGCGGCTTGAAGATGAGGTCGACCGTGGCATGGGCCTCTGCCTGGCGCGACATGCTGTACATGACGTTGACCTTCATCAGGATCGCCACCAGCGATGGCAGCCGGTAGCGACGCATGCGGCGGGGCCTGAGCCAGTCGAGGAACAGCTGCAGGTTGCTGGGCAAGCGGTCGAGCGCCAGCGGCCGGTTCCGAGGAGTGACCAGGTCGACGCCCAGCACCACGCCCACGCCGCGCGTGCGCCGCATCACATCGACCGGGAAGTTGTTGAAAATGGCCCCGTCGACGAACAGGTCGCCACCCTCGACCAGCGGCGGCAGGGCGCCCGGGATCGCCGTGCTGGCCACGATGGCGCGCTCGACCGAGCCGGTGCGCCACACCTCCTCCCGGGCCCGGGAGTAGTTGGTGACCACGCAGAAGCAGGGCTTCCACAGATCTTCGAGTCCGGCGTCCGGTCCGGCCAGGCGCACGAAGGCGTGGCCCGTGACCGTGCGCATGCGCTCGCCCTTGATGAGCGACAGGACTGGCGTGAGCGCAAAGTCGCCGGTCGGGTTGCGGCTGAATCCGCTGCGCACTTCGTCGATCACCTCGTCGAGCGGCCGGTCGGTGGCCAGCACGGCTGCCATGGCCGCACCCATGCTGGTACCCCCGAACACGTCGACCTCGATGCCCGCTGCGGCCAGCGCCTGCGCCACGCCCAGGTGCGCAAAGCCGCGCGCGCCGCCGCCGGCCAGCACCAGACCGACCGCACGGCGCGCCTGCAGCCGTGCCAGCCGCGCCATATCCCGGTCCTGTCCGGCACGCACGTGCACCACTTCGGCCAGCGGCCGGCGCGCCAGCCAGCGCGCGGTGCCCACGGGCGCGACGGCGTCCGCGGGATGCAGCAGCACCAGGATCTCGGCCGCCTCGGCCCGGCCGGGGCGGCCCTGCAGCAACGCCTGCTCGGTCGGATGCAGCGCCACGGGCGCCTTCGCATCGGCGAGCAGCAGAATCTCGTCGGCGTGGCGCACGCAGGCTTCGGTCCAGGGCGTCGGCGCGGCGTCGGCCGCCAGCAGCACGAAGTCGTGCTCGGCCTCGGCATCGTCGAGGCGGGCGCCCATGTGCTGCGGCGGGTTCGCGTCCGGATCGCGGCCCGCAGCCGGCGCCCCCAGCGTGACCGTGCTGCCATGTTCGGCCAGCCGCTCGGCCAGTGCATGCGCGAAGCCGGCGGCGTCGATGCCGGCGGTGATCGGCACCAGGGCGATCGTCGCGGGGCGGTCGCCGGGGGCCGACCGGCGATCGCTGCGCAGCCGCTCGATGATCTGCCGCGTGATGGCGCGGGACAGCGCGGGACTGGATGTCTGCAAGCCCTCGAAGCCCGCAGGGTCCAGGCGTGCCAGCACGGAGTGGCGCACCGCCACCACCGTGGCCGAACGAGGTTCGCCGGTGATCAGGCTCATCTCGCCGATCAGCTGGCCGCGGCCCATGTCGCGCACTGCGCGCTCGGTGCCGGCGTCATCGAGCACATAGGCGCGCAGACGGCCCGACACCACCAGATACAGCGCATCGCCGGGCTCGCCCTGGCGCAGCAGCGTCTGGCCGCCCGGCAGCGCGACGCGCTCCAGCCGGCCAGCCACCTCGCGCAGCACCGGCTCCTGCACGTCCGGCAGCCAGTCGTGCAGCAGTTGCATCAGTCGCCCGGCAAGATGCCGCCATGCATGCTGCGTCGCGTCAAGCGAGCGGGAAACCATGAGCCGAACTCCGCAAGTCCCGGAAAGCTCTACATGCTAGAGAACGGCCAAACCGGCGTCGTCCCGGGCGCAGTCTCGATCTCGTGCTGGTGGACAAGAAACCACAGTGCACCGCGGCCCACGGGGCAACACGCTGCGAGCGCTGCAGCCGGATCGTCATGCCCGCCAGCCGGCACTCCACCGCCATCGCACGCCTGGGCGAAGGCCGCGCTGCGCCCGAGTTCGAGGCCATCACCGAGTTCCTGGTGGACACGACCCGTGCGGGGCCAAGCACCGGGGGCGGGCGCTGCAGGGCCGACGGGCGCCGGGAGAAACTAGGAGAAATTAGGGTCAGACCCCGATTTGCCCCGGTTTACGCCGGCCGCTCGGACGGATACTCCCTCTCCGGGCGCGGCGGGTTGCGACGGTAGCCAGCGGAGTAAAACTTGTGCGCAAGTCTGGGAGCGCAAGTCCGCGTTGGGACTACCGACAGAACCCATGACGCAGTCCCCTCGTCGGATCCCCAGGGCAATCGTCAGCTTCGATCTAGACGGCACGCTCGTGCGCGGCATCAGCAGCGGCCAGTTCGTGGCCGATCGACTCGGTCACGGAGACATCCTCCGCACACTGGAGTTGCAATACGACACGGGCCTGATGTCCGCCCAGGCGGTCGCTGCGACGGAAGCCCCTTACTTCAGCGGCAGATCGCGCGAGAACATCACCTCGATCATGCGCGACGTTCCGCTCATCGAGGGCATCCGCGAAACCTTGCAGGAACTGCACAGACGCAGCGTCTTCACCGTCCTCAACACGTTGGCGTGGCGATTCATGGCCAGCGCGGTCGGCGATCGATTCGGCTTCGACGAGTGGACCGGCGCCCGGATGAATTGCGGCCCGGGCGGCCTGCTGACCGGAGCGGTCGCCCGGCACTTCGACGAGCGCGACAAGGTGCGAGCGGTCGCGCGGCTCGCACATCGCTTCGGCGTGCCGATGTCGCGGATCGCGGCGGTTGGCGATGCGCGCTCGGACATCCCGTTGTTTCGGGCGGTGGGCTTCTCGATCGCCCTGAACGGATCGGCGCAAGCCCGGGCGGCGGCGAGTGTTGCGGTCGCAACGCCGTGGCTACCCGACATTCTGCGGGCGCTGCCGCCCCACTTTCTGCCCGCTGAGGATTGACAGCGCATGGCTCACGACATCGCTGCCGTGCTGTTCGATATCGGCGGGGTGCTGGTGGCGCTCGACGGCGTCCCTACCCTGTCGAGGTTACTGGGCGTGGCGCCCGATCACGATGCCTTACATGCACGGTGGTTGGCCTCGCCCGCCGTGGTCGCGCACGAGACCGGCGTCATCGATGCGCCGACGTTTGCGGCCAGAGTCGTATCGGACCTGCGCCTGCCGGTCGCGGCCGAGGCCTTCTTGCAGGACTTCTGCAACTGGCCAACCGGGCTGTTGCCGGGCGCGATCGAGTTGCTGGACGACATCCCGGATCGCTATCGAGTGGCCGCCCTGAGCAACTCGTGCGCCGTGCACTGGGAGAAGATTCGGTCGATGGGACTGACGGATCGTCTCGACAAGACTTTCCTGTCGCATGAGATCGACGCATTGAAGCCGTCGGTCAAGGCCTTCCGGACCGCTCTCGAAGGCCTCGGGCTGTCACCCTCCCGAGTGCTGTTCCTGGACGATGGCGCGCGCAACGTCGAGGCCGCGGCGCAACTCGGCATGCACGCTTTCGTCGTGCGTGGGCCGGCGCAGGCCCGGTGCGTCCTGTCGCGTTACGGCATCGTCGCGCCGTCTGCGCCGCCGCGGTGAGCTTTGGGGTTCGCTGGCCTGCCTCCCACGGCGACCAACAGGCGACCAGAACCGTCGTCGAAGCGCCCTGGGCCGGATCGGCAGTGCGCCAAGCCGACCGAAGGTGAGAGCACACGCGGCACCGTACCCCCCAAGATAGCCGTCAAGCGGCGTCCGCGCGGGCGCGGGGGCAGCAGGCGCTCGAACGCGAGCAGGCCGGCGGGATGACGCATGCGATGGATGGGCAGCGACTGCCTGCCCGGCCCGGCTAGCTAGGCCAGCGTGTCGCCTGGTAGTCCAGCGCTCCCGGCGAGCAGCCCGGGCCCGGCGCGCGTCAGCGCATCGACCCACCACGCCACGGCCTTGTCCCCGGCGCTGCGCCGCCAGACGATCGCAAAGCGGCCAACCGGCGCCGGCTGCGCCACCGGCAACGGGACAAGGCGGCCGGCGCCGATCCATTCACGCGCCCGCATCGCCGGGACGAAGCCGACCCCCAGGCCATCGGCGATCGCCGCCAGCTTGGCCGCCAGATTCGGAACGACGAGCGTCGGCTGCGCGCCGATCAGACCGACCGAGCGTTTGGGCAGCCGTCGCGAGGAGTCCGAGATCACGACGACTCGATGGCTGCGCACGAGCGCGTCGCCGAGCGCACGGCCGCGGTCTTGCGCCGCTTGCTGCGCCAGCGCATGGCCCGGCGCTGCGACGAACACGAACGGCACGTCGCCAAGCGCCCTGCAGTCCCAACCGCCGCCGGCCGGCAGGCCACCCGAGGCCAGTCCGGCAATCGCCAGGTCGGCGCGGCCGGTGGTCAGCGCATCCCACGGTCCGCCGAGGACCTCTTCGAGCAGGCGGACCGTGGTGCCGGCGCCCAGCGTGTCGAACTCGCGGACGAGCCGGGCCACGCTGCGCAGGTCGAACACGGTATCGATGGCGATCCGCAGCTCCATCGCGCGGCCGTGCCGCAGGGCCTCGAATCGGCGTTCGACATGGTCCGCCTCCGCCAGCATCCTCAGCCCGACCGCGTGCAGTTCGGCGCCGACCTCGGTGAGCGCCATGACCCCGCCCTGGCGACGGACCAGCTTCTGACCCAGCGCGCGCTGCATCTGGTCGACCGCGTAGCTGACGGCCGAAGGCACGCGATCCAGTTCGCGCGCCGCGGCCGAGATCGACCCGGTGCGGGCCACCGTGTCGAGCACGCGCAGAAAGTCGAGGGACAGGCGGGTGCGTTTCGCGGCCACGGTGTCGGGTATTCAGAAAGTTCGTCGCACTAGACAGCGGAATCGAAAGCGGCGCCGCGCCGCCTCTTCTAGAGTCGACGACCGCAACAGCCGGAGAAACACGTGGACGACGGGGACAAGATCGTACGGGTACGCCTGGATGTCAATGGCGCAGCGCGCGACTACGCCGGGCCGGCAGCGCGACCGCTGCTGTGGTTCCTGCGCGACCAACTGGGCCTCACTGGCACCAAGTACGGCTGCGGCATCGGGCAGTGTGGTGCCTGCACCGTGCATCTGGATGGTGCGGCCGTCAGAAGCTGTGTCGTTCCGATGAGCGCCACGTCGAAACGCAAGGTTCGGACGATCGAAGGCCTCGGCACCCCAGACCGGCCTCACCCCGTTCAGCAGGCCTGGCTGGAGATCGGCGTATCCGAGTGCGGCTATTGCCAGCCCGGCCAGATCATGGCGGCGGCCGCCGCGCTGGCTGGCCCGACGCCGCCGCCCGCGCAGACGCTGGAGGACATCGGCAACATCTGCCGCTGCGGCACCTACGCCCGCATCGGCGCGGCGATCGCGCTGGCGCGCGCACGGGGAGCATCGGCGTGAAGCTCGGTCGACGCGCTTTCGTCTGTGCGGTCACGGCGACGGGGATTGCCTGCCTGGCGGGTCCGGCGCGGGTCCTCGGCGGTGCTGCCGCTTCCACGTCGGCGCAGCCGCCGGTCAACGACTGGTCGGTGTGGCTGGTGATCGACGCGGCGGGCGCAATCACGCTGTTCCACAAGGTCACGGACCTCGGCCAGGGCACGCCCTCGTCCTTCGCGGCCATCGTTGCGCACCAGCTCGACGTGGCGCCGGAGCGGATTGCGCTCAAGCAGGCGCCCGTGCGCGCGCCCTATCTGGGACCGGACGGCGACTACGTCACCTCGGGCAGCGCCGGCATTCGGGCTCACTACGCCTCGTTGCGGCAACTGGGCGCGACCGCGCGCGCGGTGCTGGTGCAGGCCGCCGCTGCGCGCTGGCAGGTGGCGGCGGCCGAGTGCGCTGTGCAAGCCGGGGCGGTCGTGCACCGACCCTCGGCGCGCATCGCGCGCTTTGCCGACCTGGCGGACGCGGCGGCCCGTCTTCCGGTGCCGTCCGAGGTGCAGGTGGACGAGCGCAGGATGCCCCGCGCCGCATTCGCGGGCCGGGCGCGCGCCGACGAGTTCGGCTTCCTCGACGGCTCGGCGGTGTTCGGGGTCGATGTTCGACTGCCGAACCTGAGCACTGCGGCGATCGTTCACAGCCCGATCGCGGGCGGTGCCGTGCGCTCGGTGGATGCAACCGCGGCCTTGCGCAGCGCGGGGGTGGTGGACGTGGTCCGCCTGGACGACGCGGTGGCGGTCGTGGCCAGCGACTTCTGGACGGCAAGCCAGGCGCTGCGCAAGCTGCGCATCGAATGGACGCCGCCGCCGACCCTGCCCGACACCGACCGGCATCGGCAGGCGCTGCTGGCGGCGGTGGCGGCGGGCCAGGGAATGCCGGTTCGAGGTGAGCGCGAGGGCAGCGCGGCCGAGCAGCGCCGTGCCAGCGAGCGGGTGATGGACGCGGCGCACCGCCGGGTGGAGGCGGTGTTCTACGTGCCGTGGGCGGCCCACATGACGATGGAGCCGCAGACGGCAACGGCGCATGTAGCCGACGGGCGGGCCGAGCTGTGGCTGCCGACCCAGAGTCAGGCACAGGTGCGTTCCACCGTGGCCGAGTTGCTGAAGTTGCCGGAGCGCGCGGTCACGGTCAACACCACCCGCGTCGGCGGCGGCTTCGGCCGGCGTCTCGAAACCGACGTTGCGCGCGAGGCGACGCTGATCGCCCAGCGCGTCAAGCGCCCGGTCAAGCTCATCTGGTCGCGCGAGCAGGACCTGCACAACGACTACTTTCGACCGGCGGCCGCCGCCCGGTTGCGCGCCAGTCTGGACGCCAACGGCGATGTGTCCAGCCTCGTCTTCGACGTGGCCGCGCCGTCGATTCTCGCCAGCAGCAGCAATACGTACACCCTGCCGGCGGACGAACCGGACTTCACGGCGATCATGGGCCTGGCCGGCGGCTACCGGCTGCCGGAGCCGAGCATCGGCTGGACTCGGGTCGAGGCGGGTCTGCGCAGCGGCTGGTGGCGGTCGGTCGGTTGCTCGGCCAACACGTTTTTCTTGGAGTCGTTCATCGACGAGCTGGCTGCAGCCAACGGCGCGCCGCCGCTCGCCTACCGTCGCGCGCTGCTGGCCGAGGACGCGCGCGCCTTGCGCGTACTGCAGGCGCTGCAAGAGCAGGTTGCCGCCAGCGCCCCGGTTGCTCAGGACTGGTTTTGGGGCTTCTCGTGGCTGCGCTACAGCGGCTCGCGCGTCGCTCACGCAGTGGCCGTGTCGCGGGAAGGAGAGCGGGCGATCAGGCTGCGGCGCATCGTGGTCGCGGTCGACTGCGGCGTCGTGGTCAATCCGCACTTCGCGCGCTCGCAGGTCGAGGGCGGCGTGGTCTGGGGTCTGAGCGCATGCCGCTTCGGCGCCATCGGCTTCGCGCGAGGTCGGCCGCAGCAGTCGAACTTCCACGACTACCCGGTGGCGCGCGCGCGTCATGTGCCGCCGATCGACGTGGTCTTTGTCGACAGCGAAGCCGAGCCCGGCGGGCTGGGCGAGGAATCGGTTCCCGGGACCGCGCCCGCTCTGGCGAACGCGATCTTTGCCGCGACCGGCCGGCGGCTGCGCGAGCTGCCATTCTCATCGGAGGCGATCACGTTCGTGGACTGATCGCCGGGCGCGGCGCAACGACCGCCCGATCCCGCCTGCAGGCCGTTTCCGGTGGAGGGGTGCCCGTGCATCGGCGGGGCGACCGCCGGGACGAGCCTGTTCAGTGCCGATTGCGCCGCTGAATGACGAGGTGACGTGGCGTCGCCGGCTGTCCGCGCGCAGGCGGTCCGACACCAGCCGGTGCAACGCCTGACCGTGTTCCGTCGCGCGGCGCACGGCCTGGAGTGCGCGTTGCCGCGAAGCAGGCCCCGGCCGGGCGGCGATCAATTCACGATCCGACGGCGGTCCGGCGACGGTCAGACACCGGTCAGACAGCGGTCAGACAGCGGTGAGACAGCGGCACCCCGCGCCCGGGCCACGAAGACCCACCCCTCGCCCGGGCGATCGGGCGCATCGAGCACGTCCACCACCAAGAAGCCGCTGCACGCGAGCGAGGCCTCGATCTCGGACCGCCCCCGGAACCGCAGCCGCGAACTCGAGACGAGTCGTGCGCCGTCGGCCTCGAACTCGAAAGTCCAGCGAAAATCGACGAACGGCCCGTCCACCTGCGTGACCTGGCACCACGTTCTCAGCGTGCCGGCCCCGGGCGCTTGGATGGTCCGGGCGGTCCGCTGCGGCGTCCACCGCAGCCACGCCGCGCGCGCGGGATCGCGCGTCTCGAACACCAGCAGGCCGTCGGCGGCCAGCGCGCCGCGGATGCCGCGCAGCGCCTGTATCCAGGCGGCGTCTTCCAGGAACACCTGCGCCACGTTGCCGGTCAGGGTCGCCAGGTCCGCATCCAGCGGCGGCAACGCGGCCGGCTCGCCCTCGATCCAGCGCACCCGGTCGGCCCCCGCCTTGTGCCGCGCGACTTGCAGCGATGCGCCGGCCGGGTCGAGGCCGATGACGTCGAGGCCGCGGCGCGCCAGCAGACACGCGAAGGTGCCGGTGCCGCAGCCCACGTCGAGCACACGGCGGGCGCGGTAGCGCTCGACCAGCGCGGCATAGAAGTCCAGATCGGGGCGGTCGCCCTCGAGCGCGTCGTACAGCGACGCCAGGCGCGGATCGGAAAACGCCAGATCGGGCACGGCGTCAGCTCAGCGTGCGACGCGGGGCATCAGCCCGCCGGGCCGCCCCAAGGGCGATTCCCCGAGCGCGCAGCGTGAGGGGGGTCCAATCAGCCCGCCGGGCCGCCCCAAGGGCGATTCCCCGAGCGCGCAGCGTGAGGGGGGTCCAACCAGCCCGCCGGGCCGCCCCAAGGGCGATTCCCCGAGCGCGCAGCGTGAGGGGGTCCAATCAGCCCGACAGCCGGGCGGCGGCGGGCCGGCAGTCGGCGTCGCCGCGCCAAGGCCTTGCGCGCGCAGGCCGGGCCGACCGGCGTCGGACTCTTTGGCTGCGTCTTCAAGGTATCTTGGCGCCGCGCTCGATGGCCGGATCGATGTGCTCATGGTCTGGCCCGGGAGGTTATCCCCAACAGCCGCCGCGCGGTCGCGGGCATGGGAGACGGCGCGTGCTTCGCCCCGATGCCCGAGCCGGCAATCGCCCGCATTGCAGCCTTGCCGCGCCTTGGCTGGCGGCGGACCGGTCACGATTGGAGATCGAGCAAGATGCCACGTGTCGCGATTGTCTTCCACACCGTTACCGGTCACACCGCGCAAACGGCAAGGGCCATCGGCGAAGGTGTCGCTGATGCCGGCGCCGAGCCGGTGCTGCTTGCCATCCACGGGCGCGACATCGTCGAAGGCCGGTATGACAACCCGGCCGTCCTGAGTGCGGTGGACGGGGCGAGCGCGGTTGTCTTCGGCGCGCCCACCTTCATGGGCGGCCCGTCTGCCCAGTTCAAGGCTTTCGCCGATGCGTCGAGCGACCGCTGGGAGCGCCAGCTCTGGCGCAACAAGCTGGCTGCGGGCTTCACCACCGGAACGGCGCCCAATGGCGATCAGGCCGGCACGCTGCAGTACTTCGTTGTCCTTGCCGCACAACACGGCATGCTGTGGGTGAGCATCGACAAGCCTTGCGGCGTGGATCCAGGCGCCCCCAATACCTTCGGCGTTCAACTGGGGTTCGCAGCGGCTGTGGGTTCGGCGGGCGTCGCGCAGGCAGACCTCCGAACGGCCAGATACTTGGGCGCGCGCGTCGGTCAACTGGTCGCATCCGGTGCGGGCCGCACGATCTAACCCCCTCGTCCCCCGGATGGTCCGCGGCCACGGTGGCCCCTGGCGGGGCTGGCGAGCCTGGCCTGGCGGGCATGGCGTCCGCGCAGCCGCGTCGAGGGCGCGGTGGACCTCGCCCTGGCCGTGGCCCTGCTGGCCGTGGCCTGGCGGAAGGTGCCGACTACCGACCCGCTCGCGCTCGCGGCCGTGCTGGGCCTGGCCCTGCTGGCCGCGGGCCTGATGCTCTGGCGCGGGCGAAAGCAGCCCACCTCGCCGTCACGCCGACGCGCGACGCCGTTGGCCGGCTTGAATGTCGCGGTGGGAGCGTGCCTCGTGCTGTGCTGTGGTGAGCCGCCGTCCGGGCCGAAGCGGATCGCCACGGAGGGTCTCACGCTGCCGCGGGCGGCTTCAGGAACCGAAGCCGCTCGGCCACGACGCCGGCCACCACGACAAGCAGTGCGTACAGGCAGGCGAGGCACTCGGCGATCCACGCGAAGAGCAGCTCGGCCCACCGGTTCGTGTCCACGTCCGGGCATCGCGTCGACCAGCGGCCCGGGAGACCGAACCGGCAGCCCACGGCGACCGCGGGCAAGGCCAGGTCTGCTGCAAGTCCGCTGCACAGCCAGCGCGCCAGCAGCGCGATGCGCCACGCGTCGCCTGCCCGATGGACGAGGTTCTCGATGTCGAGTCTCAAGCCCTGCGAGCCTCGACCTGGGACAGCGCCGGCAACGTCGTCCGCCCGTGCGGCGCGAGTCTGATGGACTCGCGCGAGATTGCGCACGTGACTGGGTTGCCTCCGGATATCTTCAGCCGCGGGCAAACGCGTGACTCGCTCGGCGCCCCGCATCGTCGGGTTCAGAAGCTGATCCGGTTCAACCGCGACGAGGTGACGGCGTGGGCCAGGCGCTGGCTGCAGGATGCCAAAGACCAAGGCATCCACGCGCGGGCCGACCCGGCAGGCCAGTACCGGTCGTTGCAACAGGCCCTGGCTTCGCTGCCGGCCTGCGCCCAAGACAATGCATCTGCATTGAAATAGCAATGCAGATGCATTACTCTCCGTGTACTGCATCCGCGACGGAGAAGTGCCATGCCCGCCACCATGCAAGTCGAATCGACGCTGACCGACCGCTATCAGACCACGGTGCCCGAGACGGTGCGGCGGGCCCTGCGCCTGGGCAAGCGCGACAAGATCAGCTACACGATCCGCCCAGACGGCGAGGTCGTGCTCACGCGCGCGGCCGCTGGCGAGAACGACGATCCTGCACTGGCGCCGTTTCTCGGCTTCCTGGCGCGCGACTTGTCCGAGCACCCCGAGCGGCTCCAGGCTGTGGATGCCGGCCTGGCTCAGCGCATCCAGGCGCTGGTCGGCGGTGTCCAGGTCGATCCGGACGCGCCGCTGTCGGCCGACGATGAATGAGCGGCGGCAAGCCACTGGCCGTCAACGGCTGGACCATCTTTGCCCACCCGATCTTCCTCGACCAACTTGACGCCCTGACCGCACAGGTCGAGGCGCTCCAGCGCAAGGATCCGGCCGGCTACGTCCAGAAGAACGCTACCAAGCGCCTGGCGGCCATCGCGAAGCTGGCGTTCGAGGTGATTCCGCAAGACCCCGCCCGGCCGGAGTACCGCCAGGGCAACACCCTCGGAGACGAGCACAAGCACTGGTTCCGGGCCAAGTTTTTCCAGCAGTACCGGCTGTTCTTCCGGTTCCATGCGCAGGCCAAGGTGATCGTCTTCGCGTGGGTCAACGACGAGGATACGAAGCGGGCCTACGAGAGCGCCGACGACGCCTACCGGGTGTTTCGCCGGATGCTCGACAGCGACCGTCCGCCGTCGGACTGGGGCCAGTTGCTGGCCGAAGCACGCGCCGAGTCGGAGCGCCTCGGCCGGCTCGCGTCAGGGGGTGCTTGACGGGCGTCGGACTCTTTGGCTGCGTCTTCAAGGCATCTTGGCGCCGCACTCGATGGCCTTCTCGCTTTGCTCATGTCACTCGTCATCACACCGCTGAATTGCGACGACGTGCCGGCCGTCAAGCGGCTGCTCATCGCCGGTCTGACGGAGCGGTGGGGCGTCTACGAGCCGAAGTACAACCTCGATATCGAGGGCTTGTCCAGTCGTTCCTCCGACTCGCTCACGCTGGTCGCCAGGTCGGCCCGCATCGTCGTCGGCACCGGCAGCATGCGGTTCGTCGGTGCGCGGCGGGCACGGGTCGTTCGCATGTCCACCGCCCGCGAACGCCGCCGTCATGGCGTGGCCGCGGCCATCCTGCAGCGGCTGCTCGACCACGCGCGCGGCAGCGGCGTGAACGAGGTGGTCGTCGAAACCACGTCCTCGTGGGAGTCGGCCATCGCGTTCTACACGAAGCACGGCTTCATCAGGACCCACGAGCAGGACGGCGACACGCACTTTGTCCTTCGGCTCCGTTAGGTCTGCAGCCGGTCGACCGGCTCTTGCCCGCCGCCTGCGCAAGCCGGCCGACTGCGCAAGCGGCCCGGCCGTTCCGGCCGCGCCCCGCTGCCTGCGGTGCGCCGTGTCCGCCCCGTCAGCCGATTGCGATGCGCCGGTTGGTACTGGATCAACAGGCCGGCTGGCGCGAGGCGCAAGATGGGAATGCAGAGGCAAATCCAAGAGGAGACGACGATGACGAAAGTCGCCCCGGCGCTTCATCCGCACTTCCGCCCCATCCAGCGCCTGCAACTGATGACGATGCCGCGCCACGACGCCTACGAGGCCCGGGGCAAGCCCGAGCCCGGCGTCTGCGAGGACTGCGGCGTGGTCTGGTCCAAGGGCCACTGGCACTGGGGGGCCGCGCCCGCCCAGACGGGCAGGCTCTTGTGTCCGGCCTGCCGCCGCATCCGCGAACACGCGCCAGCCGGCTTCCTGCGCTTGAGCGGGCCGGCGCTGGCGCGCGATCGCGCCGAGTTGCTGGCGCTGCTGAACAACCACGCGCAGCGCGAGCGCGGCGAGCATCCGCTGCAGCGGATCATGGCCGTCGAGGACGATGGCGAGGCCGTGGTCGTGACGACCACCGACATCCACCTCGCCCGCGGCCTGGGCGATGCGCTGTACGCCGCCCGCCGCGGTGAGCTGGACTATCGCTACAACGACAACGAGCACCTGCTGTACGTCCACTGGCAGGGCTGAGCGCGCGCCGGCGCCGGCCCGGTTGCTTCGGGCCCGCGGCCGGCAGGCCGCCCCCGCCCCTGGGCACGGCAAACCTGGAGGACGCCATGAGAAACCCGATCCGTTGGAACCCCTGGCAGCGCGTAGCGCGCCGGGATCCCTGGACCCACGAGCTGCGCGACGTCGAATCGATGCTGCGCGACGTGCCCGGCGTGCCGGACATGCGCGTGGACATCGGCGACAACGGCAAGGCCTACACGCTGAAGGCGGAGCTGCCGGGCGTGGAGAAGGACGACATCCACGTCTCGGTCGACGGCACGCGCGTGTCGATCACGGCCGAGGTCCGGCGCGACCCGCAAGACAAGGACGTGCAGCGCGTCTGCAGCGAGCGCTTCTACGGCCAGGTGCACCGCAGCTTTGCGCTGGACGGCGAGGTGGACGCGGCCGGCGCCACGGCGCAGCTCGACAAGGGGGTGTTGCAGCTCACGCTGCCCAAGAAGGCAGGCGGCCAGGCGCGCCGACTGGCGATTCAGTAGGCGCCTGGACCTGCCGTGCGCCGCCGGCCGGGCGGAAGCGCCGCCCGGCCGCGGCCGGCGCGAGGCGCAGCACAGTGGCCGCTGCATCGCGCGCCTGATTGCCGCACCGCGGGCGCGGTGCGGGGCCACGGCCTCGTGGCGGCCACCTGAGCCGGTGCTGGCGCCGGCCGACCCAACCGCGGCCCGCCTCGCGCGGACCGCGCCGACCGAAGGAAGCAACGGGAGAAACGATGAGAAACCTGCTGGTACCGTTCGACGGCTCGGAATCGGCCGGGCGTGCGCTCGAGCACGCGATTGCGCTGGCCCGGGCGACCACGGCCACGGTGCATGTGATCCACGTGTACGAGGAACCCGCCGGCTACGCTCTGGGCGAGGTGGCCGTCCACTTTCCACGCGACGAGCTGATGTCCTACCTGCGCGAGGCCAGCGAAGCCCTGCGTGACGCGGCCGCCGCCCGCCTGCGCGCCGCCGGCGTGCCCTGCGTTGCCGAAAGCCGCGTCGGCCCGGTGGCCGAGTCGATCGTCGACTACGCCAAGACGCAGCACTGCGACGCGATCGTCATGGGCTCGCACGGCCGCTCCGCCCTCGGCGGTCTGCTGATGGGCTCGGTGGCAACCCGGGTGGTGCATCTGACGCCGGTGCCGGTGACGCTGGTCAAGTGAGAGCCTGTGAAAGGATCGTCGCGAGCGGGCCGCGCAGTCGATTTCTTACGGGCTCTGAGCAACCCAGCCGCCGCCAGCGGCGACAGGCGCTCGCAAGGAAAACAATGCCTTACAGAACGTTTTCTTGAGAGGCGGCCGGGCGCGGCGGGCGGTGCCGTCGGCGCGCTGGCCGCCCGGCTGCTCACGCGGCGGCTACGTGATGAATTGCCGGCCGGGGCAGTGGGGGCGGCTGGCCTCAAGGCGCCGTGGGTACATCGGGCTGAAGGAGTTCGATGCGGTTGCCAAAGGGGTCTTCCGTGAACACGCGCCGACTGCCGGCCAACTGCTCGACGTCCGAGTGCACGACCAGGCCGCGCTCCACGAGAGACTCGACCAGAGCCGCGAGGTCATCGACCACGAACGCCGGGTGCGCCTTCCTTGCAGGACGGAACTCCTCTTCCACGCCCAGGTGAAGCTGCAGCCAAGCGCACTGAAACCAGACGCCGCCCCGGGCAGCCAGATGGGCCGGCTTCGGAATCTCCGGCAGCCCGAGCACGCCGCAGTAGAACCGGCGGGCGGCGTCCTCCTGCCCGCGGGGCATTGCGAGTTGCACGTGATCCAGCGCGACAGCCTTGGGCACGGGAGCCTCGACGCGAAGTGACGCAGCGCGCCGACGGCAGCGCCAGCAGAACAACGAGCCGGCGGGGCGCGCGTTGAACCGGGATGCCTCGCAGGCCCGGCGTCCTGGTGCTGCCCTTCCGGCCTGAGCAATGGGTCGATCGGCGCTTTCCGCAATGCAGGCAAAGGCCAGCGCGTCAGAACCGATCACACTGCGGAGCGCCGTCGAGGATCTCATAGTAGCCACCCTTGCTGCTCACGAAGGTGTGCTTGGCGATCTTGAGCTGAAGCGGGGTGTCGATGCACCCCAAGGCGACGGCGATCCACGGGTACCCCTCGATCATCGGATCCCAGAACAGGGTCGATCCACACACTGCGCATGAGCCGCGTCGGACCTTGCCGGAGGACCGATACCAAGCGACCGAGTCGGCTCCCTGCACGTCGAGGACTGTTCGGCGCACGTTGACGCCAGTCCAGAAGTTCCCGGTGTGCTTTCGGCACTGGCTGCAATGGCACGCCTCGGGTGCGTGTTCGAGTGGTCCTTCGATTCGCAGCGTCACGGCGCCGCACAGACAGCTTCCTGAGATCATCGTGCGCTCCATCGAATCCATGAGGCGAATCCATAAGGCCGGTGCGACGGGCCAGCGCCTCGCTGCCGTGCAGCGCCCGAAATTACCCTCGACGCAAAGCTGCACCGGGCGCAGACGGCCGTCAACAGCCTGCACGGCTGCGCCCGCGCGACGGCGGCCATTGCGATGAATGGCCCGCCTGGACGGCGCGGCGCGGGCGAATGGCGCGCCCGACGCGGCGTTGGTGCTTGCCGCCGGGAGGACGAGGAAAGCTTGGGGCTGCCGACGCGAAAGGGAAATCCCTGCCGACGGCTCGGGGTGGCGGGCGCATGGCGCAAGAACCGGCCTACCCGTGCGGGACGCGCCCTCCGGCTGGCGACCAGTTCTCCCAGGCGATGTCCTGGAACACCACCATCAAGTTCTCCGGGTCGAAGCCGGTCTGGCTCAGCGAGTGCGTCAGGTGGGCGAGGATGTCCTTCTTGACCTTCACACTTCTGCCGGCTCCGAGCTGGATCTCAACCAGGACGAAGTCCGAAGTCCGCATCGTCTTGACATCGGGAAAGCTCGCATCGAACCGGAAGTCGTCCGCGTCGAGCTCGAGGACCCGATGGAATCGATCCCGCGGGTCGACTCCGGCCGTGCACAGGGCGGCGTGAACGGCCATCAGGACCTGGGTCTTGAACTCACGCGACTTCGGCTTCGTGACGGTGATCGTGACGATCGGCATGTGGACCTCATCTTGCAGCGTGGGCAGGCCGCCGTGGGGCTCGTCCGCCCGCCGAGGCGCGGCGACGGGAGCATCCCGACCTGGATGACCCGGGGGCAAAGGCCGCCGCCGATGGCGATGCGCCGTAGCGGGCGATCGGCAGCGGCATGCTAGACCTCACCGCGCAGCAGACGCATTTGTACCGCGTTGAAGTACACGCCGTCGAACCGCATGGCGTTGGCCTTGAGAGCCTCGCGCTTGAAGCCAAGCTTGGCGTAAAGGGAAATCGCCGCCTCATTGTCTTCGCGTGCCTCAAGCTCGATGCGAGTGAGTCCCTTGCGCCAAGCCTTCTCGATGCAGGCCGAGAGCAGGCGTGTCCCGAGTCCATGGCCACGGTAGGCCGGGTGTACGCCCATGCCGAGCGAGCCGCAGTGCGAGATCGCATGCGCCCAGTTTGGAAAGATGTCGGCCCAGCCGACGACGCGCTCACCATCCAGGGCGAAGAACTGAATCGCATCGTTGGCGACGCTGTCCTTCACGAAACCTTCGATCCGCTCGAGCGCAAGCGCTTCGAACTGGGCGAGGTATCTGCGCTCTCGGGCGACGACGTCCAAACACTCGCGGTAGCTGGCAGCGTAGCGCTCCTGAACAGGCGTGATGAGAAGCATCGGCGATCGGTGAGGCGGGTCATTACTTCGGAAGCGTAGCTCCGAGCGGACAACCCGACCCGGCAACGGCAATCCGCATCCGGGCAGGCCGCGGGCATCTGCGTCTTGCCATGCGTTCACGCCAACGCCTGCATGAACGTGCCGCACGAGCCGCGACCGCCAGACCTGGCGCCCGTGCCGGGCTGCGCCGCGCCCGCTCGCCCGCCGGCGCGGCCAGCCGTTCACGGCCCGCGCGACGCGAGAGCGACGCGAGAGCGACTCGCGAGCGACGCGAGAGCGACTCGGGTGCGGCCGTTGGCGCACCCTCAGCGCACCACCAGCACCGGAAGGCGGCTGCGTGCGAGCACGTGCTGGGTCTGGCTGCCGAGCAGCACCGCGGCCACGCCGCGCCGGCCATGCGAGCCCATCACGATGCAGTCGCAGCCGCGGTCCTCGGCCATCTGGAGAATGCCCAGCCACGGCGGATCGACCTCGCGCGGCACGGTCTCGCAGTCCACGCCGGCGGCGCGTGCCGCGGTCTCCAGGGCGGCCAGCGCGTCGTTGGCAAGCGCCGCTGCGGCGGCCTGCACCTGCCCGACCTGCGCCGGCTCCAGTTGCCCGAAGCCGATGTACGGGTAAGGCTCGATCGCGCTGAAGCCGACCACGCCGGCCCCCAGGTCGCGCGCCAGCGCGACGGCCCGTTCGACCGCGCGGACCGACAGCGCGGAGCCGTCGGTGGCCACCAGCAGCTTGCGGAACATGGTTGTCGCCTCCTCGTCCGTCAGGGGCCGGTGCGGACCCACAGCCCGCGCTCGACGCAGTGCAGGCGCCCGGCGCCGCTCTGCACGCAGGTGCCAAGCGGAAACGCCGCGCCGTTGAACCTGCATACGCCGGTCTGCAGGTCAAGCTCCGGCGAGAACTGCTCACCCTCGCCCAGGATCGGCGCGGTGCGCTGCTCGGGGTCGGTCGCGCCGACCCGGGTTACATCGCTCGTCATGGTGCCCCCTGAAACAAGGCCGCGACGGCAACAGCATACGGAGCGCGCGGCTGCGGCGGAGTCGGATTCGAGGCTGCTGTCAGTGTGCCGTTGATGGCGGTCAAGCGCACGCCGGGCCAGGCTCCTAAGTTCGGACTGCTGCGGCGCCTGCCGCGGTGAGGGCAGTCTGCGATGCAACGGCGCAAGAAGGGCCATGCCAGCGCCACACCAGAGCAACACCCGCGCCAGACCATGAGCGAGGACACCATGAAAAAGACCCTGATCGTTTTCCACTCGCGCAGCGGCTATACCCGCCGCGCGGCACAGGCGCTGGCGCAGCGCCTGGACGCCGATCTCGACGAGATCCGCATCGTGCAGCCGCTGGCGGGCACGCTCGGCTACGCGTTCTGCGCGCTGGAGTCGCTGTTGCATCTGACCCCGGCGCTGCGGCCTTCGACCCGGGACGCGTCGGACTACCCGCTGGTGGTCGTGGGCACGCCGGTGTGGTTCTGGAATCTGTCGAGCCCGGTGCGTAGCTGGCTGGCGGGCAACCGGCTTGCCAAGGGCCGCTTTGCGTTCTTCTGCACGATGGGCGGCTCGGGCGCCGGGCGCGCGTTTGCCGCCATGCAGGAGCTGGCCGGCGGCGCGGCGCGGGCCACGCTGGCGCTGACCGACGGCCAGATCGACGCCGGCGCCGATGCCGCGATCGATGCGTTCGTGCGCGCGCTGCGGGCCGCACCGTCGGCCGCAACGGCTCCGGCGGCCGGCTGCGCAGCGGTGGCTTCCAGCGCCGGTGCAGCACGCGCCGGGACCGCACGCCGGGTGCTGGTCGCGGAGCACCGACACATCCTCTGACCCCTCGTCGCCGAGAAGGCGAGCTCCAATCGGGCGCACGCGCGCGGCTGGGCCCATGCGCTTACAGTTCGCGGCGGCAGCGCACGTGAGGTTCAGCCGTAGCCTGGCGGATGGCAGACTCCCGAATCCGGCGTGGCGATGGAGTTCGTCCAGGCGTCGCCGCATCGCGGCATTGCGTGTCGCGGTACAGCGGTCGCGGCCAGGCGCGGCACGCGCCGCACTTTGGCTCCCGACCCGCCGCAGCACCGGCGTCTGGGCCGCCTTGCGGCGCCTTATCTGGCGATTCAGCGGCCCATGCCCGGCTAACATCACGCCGTCATGAACGCCGCCCGGCTCGCCCGCGTCGTCGCACGCGGGCCGCGTATCCCCCGGCCTGCCGACTGTCTGCCCGCCACTGGAGAGCGACCGGCGGCCGCACAGGCTTGTGGCGTCCGACGACCGGCCGCGCCGGCCCGCGTGGCGGCTTCAACGCGAATGCCGCACCGCTGGGCCCACCCACCGCGCTGGACGCAATCGCCGTCGACGCCATGAGTCAACCTGCCAGCGCTGCCACAAGATCCCGCCTGAGACCGCGGCGCGTTCCGGCTGCCCGGGCAGCCGGCGCCTCCGCAGTCGATTCCTCGTCGCGCTGGCTGCAACTGTTCGAGTTGACCACCGACTTCCGCTGGGAGCAGGACGCGGATCTGCGCTTCGTCGCCGTGTGGGGCGCGATCGACCGACTGAGCGGCTTGTGCGCCGACGACTTCATCGGCCGTACGCGCTGGGACGTCGATGTCGAGCCCATCAGCCACGGCGGCTCCTGGGAGCCGCACAAGGAGGCGCTGCAGGCGCGGCGGCGCTTCTTCGACTTTCGCTACCGCCGCCGCAACGCCAGCGGACAGTGGCGCTGCTTCAGTACCAGCGGCATGCCGTCGTTCGACGAACACGGCTGCTTCAGCGGCTACGTGGGCGTGTCGCGCGACATCACCGAATCGCTGGCCACCGAACAAACGCTGCGCCAGACCAACAGCGTGCTCGAGAGCGTGTTCGAGACGATGGACGCCGGCGTCAGCGTCTTCGACCGCGAACTGCGTCTGGTGGTCATCAACCGCCGCTTCCGCGAACTGTTCGACTGTCCGGATGCGCTGTGTGTGCCGGGCACGCCGTTCGATGTCCTGATCCGCCTCAACGCCGAGCGTGGCGACTACGGCCCCGGCGACCCCGAGGAGCAGGTCAAGGCGCGCGTGGCGCAGGCGCGCCGCTTCGAGGCCCACCACTTCATGCGCGAGCGATCGGACGGCACGATCCTCGAGATCACCGGCCGGCCGCTGCCGCATGGCGGCTTCGTCACGCTGTACGCCGACGTGACCCAACGGGTGCTCTCGGAGCGTGCGCTGCGCGACAGCAAGATCGTGCTCGAAAACACCCTCGAACACATGGATCAGGGCATCAGCATCGCCGACGAGAAGCTGCGCATCATCGGCATGAACCGGCGTTTCGGCGAGCTGCTGGATTTTCCGCCGGAGCTGTGCAAACCGGGCACGCCTTTCGCGTCCTTCATCCGCCATAACGCCGAGCGCGGCGACTACGGGCCCGGTAACGTGGAGCAACAGGTGAGCGAGCGCGTCGAACTGGCGGGGCGCTTCCTGCCGCACGTCTTCCAGCGCACCCGGCCCGACGGCACGGTGCTCGAGGTCCGCGGCCGGCCCTTGCCTTCGGGCGGCTTCGTCACGCTGTACTCGGATGTCACCGAGCGCGCGCGCGCCGAGAGCGCGCTGCGCGACAGCGAGGAGCGCTTCCGCAGCCTGACCGCGCTGTCGTCGGACTGGTTCTGGGAGCAGGACGCGCAGGGGCGCTTCACGCGCCTGGAAGGGCGCCACGTCTTCGGCGAGGAGGGCGCCTTCGCCGAAGAGTTGGGCCGGACCTGGAGCGAACTCGGATTCGAGGCCGACGAAGGCTGGGCGCAGGTGGCACGCTGCATAAGCGACGGGCTGGCCTTCCGCGAGCTGGTGATGCGGCGCCGCCTGCCTGACGGCTCGCTGCGCTACGTTCGGGTCAGCGGCGAGCCGCTGCGCCGCGCCGATGGCTCGCTCGCGGGCTACCGCGGCGTGGGCCGCGACGTGACTGCGCAGCGCGAGGCCGAGGAACGCGTCCAGTACCTGGCCACGCGCGACGCGCTCACCGGCCTTCCCAACCGCGTCTGGTTCCATCAGCTGCTCAGCGTGGAGCTCAAGGCCGCGCGCCGCTACGGGCGCCAGATGGCGGTCTTGTTCATCGACCTGGACCGGTTCAAGCTGATCAACGACTCACTCGGTCATGGCGCCGGCGATGCATTGCTGCGCGAGATCGGCGCGCGGTTGACTCGCTGCCTGCGTGCCAGCGACGTGGTGGCGCGACTCGGGGGGGACGAGTTCGTCGTTCTTCTGGGCGAGGCCCGCACGCGCGAGCTGACGACGGTGGTCGTGCGCAAGCTGCTGGCTGCACTGCAGGAACCGGTCGAACTGGGTACGCAGTCGTGCCGCATCAGTGCCAGCATCGGCATCAGCATGTTCCCGGACGATGGCGCCGACGAGCAGACGCTGATGAAGCACGCCGACAGCGCGATGTACGTGGCCAAGGAACAGGGCAAGAACGGCTACTGCTTCTTCACCTCCGAGATCGAGCGGCGCGCGGCCGAGCGCGTGACACTGGAGATGCATCTGCGCGACGCGCTGGCGCGCGGGGAGCTGACACTGCACTATCAGCCGCGCGTGAACCTCGGCACCGGTCTGATCACCGGCGCCGAGGCGCTGCTGCGCTGGTCCCACCCCGAGCTCGGATCGGTGCCGCCTGCGAGCTTCATCCCGATCGCCGAGCAGTCCGCGCTCATCGGCACTCTGGGCACCTGGGTGCTGGACACCGCCTGCCGGCAGAACGTCAGCTGGCAGCGCGCCGGGCTGAAGCCGGTTCGCGTCTCGGTGAACATCTCGCCGCGCCAGTTCGCCGCCGATGATCTGCTGCAAGGCATCGAGCTCGCGCTGCAGCGCTCGGGGCTCGAACCGTGCTGGCTGGAACTCGAGATCACCGAAGGCACGGTGATGCATGACGCCGAGCGCGCCGCCCAGGTGCTGGGCGAAATCCGCAAGCTCGGCGTACGCGTGTCGATCGACGACTTTGGCACCGGCTACTCGTCCCTGGCGCAGATCAAGCGCTTTCCCATCAGCACGCTGAAGATCGACCGCTCCTTCGTGCGCGACCTGGCGTACGACAGCGCCGACCGCGCCATCGCCGAAGCCATCATTGCCATGGGACGCACACTCGGCCTGGAGGTGGTGGCCGAGGGCGTGGAGACGGCCGAGCAACTGGCGTTCCTGCGCCAGCACCGCTGCGATGAGATGCAGGGCTACCTGCTCAGCCCACCGGTGCCGGCAGAGGACCTTGCGCGGCTGCTGGCGCGCCCACCGCTGGCGGTCTGAGCCATCGTCGCCGCCGACGGCGACCCTGGCCGCCAACGCTGGCCGCACAGGGTGGCGCAGCCACGGCGCAATGCGTGGCGGGGCGCCGTGAAGTAACGTACCCACTTCCGTGTCCGGTCCCGCCGCCGGGCCCGGCATCGCCACGCAGGAGGTTCGGCATGAGATCGCACGAGGTCCGGATCGGTCCGCAGCGCCTGCCCGGCTCGCTCGATGTCCCACTTCAGCCGCGCGCCCTGATCCTGTTCGCCCACGGCAGCGGCAGCAGCCGCCACAGCCCGCGCAACCGTCAGGTGGCGCAGGTGCTGCACGGCTGCGACCTGGCGACCCTGCGGTTCGACCTGCTGACCGAGGACGAAGCCGACGAAGGCAGCAACGCATTCGACATCACGCTGCTGGCCGGTCGCCTGCTGCAGGCGCTCGAGTGGCAGCGCGGCCAACCGTCGCTGAGTGCTCTGCCGTGCGGGCTGTTCGGCGCCAGCACCGGCGCAGCCGCAGCGCTGGCGGCTGCGGCGGAGGAAGCGACGGCGGTCTACGCGGTGGTGTCGCGCGGCGGCCGGCCGGATCTGGCCGGCGCAGCACTGCCGCGCGTGGTTGCTCCCACGCTGCTCGTCGTCGGCGGGAACGATCCTGAAGTGCTGCGCCTCAACCGTGCGGCGCTATCGGCCCTGCGCTGCGAGTGCGAGCTGGCGGTCGTTCCGGGGGCCACGCACCTGTTCGAGGAGCCGGGCACGCTGGAGGCCGCCGCGCGGCTAGCTGCCGACTGGTTCATGGCTCATCTGCCGGTGTGACGGAATGGATTGCGCACCCGATTTCGAACTGCCGTTTGCCGACCGCGCCGCGGCGGGCCGCGCGCTGGCCGTGCGCGTGGCGGCGCTGGCGCCGGTGCGGCCGGTGGTGCTGGCGCTGCCGCGCGGTGGTGTGCCGGTGGCCTTCGAGGTGGCGCGCGCGCTGGGCGCGCCGCTCGATCTGCTGCTGGTGCGCAAGATCGGCGTGCCCTATCAGCCCGAACTGGCGCTGGCGGCCGTGATGGACGGCGAGGCGCCGGTGCTGGTGATCGACGAGCCGGTGCAGCGCGCGACCGGCATCGACCACGCGACGATCGAGTCGCTGGCCCGCGCGCAACGGGCCGAAATCGAGCGCCGACGTCGGCTGTACCTGGGCGCGCGACCCGCGGTGCCGCTGGCCGGCGCCACCGCCATCGTGGTGGACGACGGCATTGCCACGGGCACCACGGTGCGCGCAGCGCTCAAGGGTCTGCGGGGACTGCGCCAGCGCGCGCCGGCGCGCATCGTGCTCGCGGTGCCGGTGGCGCCGCCGTCGGCGCTGGCCGAACTGCGCCACGAGGTGGACGATCTGGTCTGTCTGGCGCAGCCGGCGGTGTTCGACGCGATCGGTTGCTTCTATCTCGACTTTCACCAGTTGAGCGATGCCGAGGTCATCGAGCTGATGGCGCGTTCCACCCCGCCGCCGCAGCCGCCGCCGGCGCCTTGAGGGGCGCCCGCCTGCCGCGCCCCGCCGCGCGCCTTGCGCGCCGTGCGGACGCGAGGGCTGCTGCGGGCTGCTGCGGGCTACTGCGGGGCTGCAGCGGGGCTGTTTCCGGCCGATTCAGGCTGCCGCAGGCCGCTCCCGGCGGCGCCGGGCTGCGCCCGGCGGCGACACTACGCGCGCAGCACGCACTTGTCGTACAGGTCCGGCAGCCGGCCCGCCGGGTCGTAGCGGCGCTTCAGGCGCTCGTAGGCCTCGAGGTTGTAGGCGCGCGCAAAGGTGGCGCGGTCGAAGTAGCTGTCCGAGTAGAGCGACTTGATGCCGCCGGCCTCGATCACCCGGGCTTCGATCTTGCGGTTCAGGTAGCCGGGCGGCCGCGGCTCGCGCACGCGCACGGCGTCCCAGAAGCCGAAGTTCAGCGTGAGCGTGTCGCCCGGCAGCCGATACAGCGTGAAGTCGGCGTGGCGCGGCACCGGCCCGATCGGGCAGACCCAGATCGGCAGCACGCCCACTTCGGCGAGCAGGAAGTCGAGGAACGCGGCGGCGCGCGGCAGCGGGATGTCGACATCCTGGATCACCGACTCGGACTGCAGGCCGCGCAGCCGGTCGAGCGCACGGCTCAGGCCCAGCCGCGCGTCCAGCCGCATCAGGCGGGTGTAGGTGCGCGACCCTAGCCGGCGGCGCCCGTACAGCCGCCGCAGCAGCGGGTGCTGCGCGCCGACGTTCTTCGAGCACCAGAACCAGTCGGTGTCCCAGCGCCACAGGTAACCGGCCGCGCTGAGGAGGTCCTGGTCGCGGCTGCGCAGCGAGCGGTAGTAGATGTGCTCGAAGGTGTAGTCGCTGACCGGTGGCCCGTGCGGCGGCGGCGCCTCGACGAAGCGGGCCACGCTGACCACCTGCTCGCGCGGGCCGAACACTACGCCGTCGACGAAGTCGGCATCGCCCGCGCACTGCGCGGCCAGGTCGGCGATGAAGGCGGCCGGGTCGCTGTGGCGCAGGTGGCGCACCTGCACGCACGGCTTGACCGGCAGCAGCCGGGCGCGCACGCGCAGGGCGTAGCCGAGCGTGCCGTAGGAGTTGGGAAAGCCGAAGAACAGGTCGCGGTGCGCGTTGGCGGCGCTGGCGATCACGATCTGGCCATCGGGCAGCAGCACCTCCAGCTCGGTCAGGGTGTCGTGCACGAGGCCGTGCCGGAACGAGCTGGCCTCGATCCCCACGCCGGCCACTGCGCCGCCCACCGTGATGGTCTTCAACTGCGGCACCACCGCCGGCATGCAGCCCTGCGGCAGGGTGGCGGCCACCAGGTCCTCGTAGGCGACAAGGCCCTCGGCGTCGAACTGCATCGCTTCGCGGTCGATGGCCAGCACGTGCCCGAAGGCCGACAGATCGAGCCGCCGGCGCGGTGCCGCGCGGTCGCGGAACAGGTTGGAGGTCCGCTTGTCCAGCCGCAGCGGCGCGGTGGTGGCGGCGGAAGCGGGCACGGCGGCCAGTGCGCGCAGCTGCGCGGCCGCCTGCGCGCTGCGGGCGGCATGCTCGGCGAAGAGTTCGGCGTTCATTTTGGAAATGCCGGGTGAGGGGTCCGCGCGGGGAGCGGGGTCCGCGTGGCCGGCTGCGCTCTCAGGGGCGGTACATGAAGTCGCGCGTCATCGGGTAGTTGACGGCCGTCGTCGCCCCACCCTTGCTGAAGACAATCTGGAACAGGTGCGTGTCCGGCCGCGCCATGCGGAACAGCTCCGCGCAGCCCACCAGATAGGTGCGCCAGATGCGGCGAAAGCGCTCGTCGAAGCGCTGCGGGTCGAGCGCACGGATCGCCTCCCAGTTGGCCTCGAAGCGCTCGGCCCATACATCGAGCGTGAGCGCGTAATGGCGGCGCAGGTTCTCGATGTCGAGCACCTCGAGCCCGCAGCGGTCCATCTCGCGCACCACGTCCGACAGCGCCGGGATCCAGCCCCCAGGGAAGACGTACTTGCGGATGAACAGACCCGTTTCCATCGGCTGCGCATGGCCGATGAAGTGCAGCAGCCCGAGCCCGTGCGGCTTGAGCGCCCGCGCATGGGCGGCAAGCGCCGCCGCCAACTGGTCGCGGCCGGCATGCTCGAGCACGCCGATCGAGGCCAGCTTGTCGTACTGGCCGGGCACGTCGCGAAAGTCGGCCAGGTTCACCGCCAGCGCGCCGCTCCAGCCGCGCTGCGCGATGGCCTCGCGCGCATGGTGCACCTGCTCGGCGGTGGTGTTCACGCCCACGCCGTGCGCGCCGGTCAGCTCGTGCGCGCGCAGCAAGAAGCCGCCGAAGCCACAGCCCATGTCGATGAAGGTCTCGCCGCGCGCCAGTTGCAGCTTGCGGCACACGTGGTCGCACTTGTTGCGCTGCGCCTGCTCCAGGGTGCGCGTGTCCCCGGTCCAGTACGCGCAGGTGTAGAGCAGGAGCGGATCGTCGAGCCAGAGGCGGTAGAAGGCATTGGGCAGCGCGTAGTGCGACTCGGCATTTTGCTGGGCGCGGCCGTGGTCGCGGTTGGAGCGGCGCAGCTCGTGCAGGCGGTTGCCGATCCGGTTGAGCAGGTGCGACTCGGCTTCGAACCCGCTGTCGAGCGCCGCGCGCATCAGCGCGCTGAAGCTGCCCTCGACGTCGAGCGCGCCGTCGAAATAGGCCTCGGCGAGCGCCAGATGGCCGCGCAGGGCGGCATGGCCCAGCACCACGGGCCGGCGCAGCACGATGCGGAAGGCGGGCGCGCCCGTCGCCGGGCCGAAGCGGCGCAGCGCGCCATCGCTCCACTGCACCTCGAAGGCGGTGTCGACGTTGCGCGACAGGCGCTCGAACAACGAGGCGCCGATGCCTTCTCCGATGCGACCCGACTGATACCGCCGCATACCCGACCCGCGTGCACCGCCCATTTTGCGCGACCTGAACCCGCAGCGAAATGTTCGCGCAGCCGCCGGCTCGCCGCGAGCCCCCGTCCTTGTGATGGGGGCTGGTGCGTTCTATGCAGGCGCCGCGCCGCGGCCGCCGCCGTTGCCTGAGCGCACACACGACGCCTGCCGGCGCACGCGGCGGGGTCGCCCTGACTGCGCCGGCGGGTCAAGCCGCAGCGACCGCGCGCAACGCCCGGCCGCGGCGCGCCACTGCCAGATCGAAAGACTGCTCAGAGCACCAGTTCGAGGGTGTGCGTCGAAAGCCGTGCGCCGTCCCAGCGATGCAACTGGAAAGCCGCCGCGTCCGGGCTCATGAGCAGCGGCGCGTCGGGCGCCAGACTGAGCTGCAACTGCCGCTCGGTGCTGGGGCACACGCTGACCAGGGTGCCGCCGAAACGGGCAAATACGTTGCGATGCAGGTGGCCGCACACCACGCGCTCGACCTGGGGATGGCGCCGGATGATGGCTTCCTCGTCGGCACCATTGGCCAGGGCCACGCGGTCCATGCACACCAGCCCGGTGGCCACGGGCGGATGATGCTGCGCGATCACCGTCGGGCGTGCCGAGGCGGCCAGCGTGCGATCGAGCCACTGCAGGCGCTGCTCGCACAGGTGCCCGCCCTCCTCCCCGGGCACCGTGGTGTCGAGCACCACGATACGCAGCGGCAGGTCTTCGACCACGTACTGCACGAAACCGCCCGCGCCGCGCAGCCAGGGCATCTGCGGAAACGCCGCCTGCAGGGCGCCGCGCTCGTCGTGGTTGCCGGGCAGCAGCAGCACCGGGATCTGCAGCGGCGCCAGGAGCTGCGCCAGCAGACCGTACTCGGCCTCGGTGCCGTTGTCGGTCAGATCGCCTGTCAGCAGCAGCACATCGGGCCGCACGGCCATCGCGTTCACCTGGGCCACCGCGGCCGCCAGGTGACGCGCCGTGTCCACGCGGCCGGCCGGCGGCACGACCACGACATGCGGATCACTGAACTGGCACAGGAGCATGGCGGAAAGACCGAGGCAAGCTCGGGCGTGAGCCGTGTAACTCAGCCTACCACCACCCCGGGCGCCCGGTGCGCCGGTGGCAACAGGCCCTAAGCTCCCCGGCAATGCGCGACCGACGAGGACGAGGAGAACGATGGTGATCCGCCGCAGTGTGGAATCGATCGCCGGCACCTGGCTGGCCGGCCTGCTGGTGCTGCTGCCGATCGGCCTGACGCTGGCGCTGGTGGTCTGGCTGGTGGGGCTGCTGAACCGCTACTTCGGGCCGAGCAGCATGCTCGGCCAGTGGTTCTCGGCCCTGGGCGCGCCGCTGGCCGGCGACGCGCCGGTGGCCTACCTGCTCGGCACCGTGCTGCTGCTGGCGGCGGTGTACCCGGTGGGCCTGGCGGTGCAGGCCGGATTGAAGGAGCCCCTGGAACGGCTGGCCGACGCCACGTTGCGCCGCATTCCGCTGCTGGGCAGCCTGTACGACATGGCCGACCGCATGGTGGGCCTGCTGGACCGCAAGCAGCAGGCCGATCTGCGCGCCATGAGTCCGGTGTGGTGCTTCTTCGGCGGCGAGGCCGGCAGCAGTTGCGCGGTGCTGGCGCTGGCGCCGAACGCCGAGCCGGTGATGATCGAGGGCCAGCCGTATCGGGCGGTGCTGGTGCCCACCGCGCCGGTGCCGATCGGCGGCGGCCTGCTGTATGTGCCGGCGGCCTGGGTGCGGCCCGCGCAGATGGGCATGGACCGGGTGATGGCAACCTATGTCTCGATGGGCCTGACACCGCCAACGGCGGCTGCCGCCGCCGAGCCGCCGCGCGTCGTGCGTGCGCCATGACGCGATGACGCCATGACCCCATGACCCCGGTGACCGCTTGAACCCCAACGCCGCGCAGTTGTGGACTGCACCCCGCTGGGCGCTGGCGCTGCTGCTCGCCTGCCTGGGCATGCTGGGGCCGTTCGCGGTCGACACCTACCTTCCGGCGTTCGGCTCCATGCAGCGCGCGCTCGACGCCTCGCCGGCGCAGATGCAGCAGACGCTGGCGGCCTACCTGGCGGGCTTTGCGCTGATGAACCTGTTTCACGGCGCGCTGGCCGACAGCTTTGGCCGCCGGCCGGTCATCCTGTGGGGCGTGGCGGCGTTCACGCTGGCCTCGGTCGGTTGCGCGCTCAGCCAGACCATCTGGCAGCTCGTCTTGTTTCGTGCCGTGCAGGGGCTGGCCACCGGCGCGGGCATCGTGGTCAGCCGTGCGGTGATCCGCGACATGTTCCCGCCGGCCGAGGCGCAGCGCGTGATGTCGCAGGTAACCATCTTCTTCGCCGTGGCGCCCGCCGTCGCGCCGCTGATCGGCGCGCAGTTGTATGTACACCTGGGCTGGCAGGCGGTGTTCTGGTTCCTCGCCGCCATCGGCCTGGCGCTGTGGCTGGCCAACTGGCGCCTGCTGCCCGAGACGCTGCACAAGGACGTGATGCAGCCGTTCAACGTGCGCAACCTGCTGGCCGGCTACGCCACGCTGCTGGGCGACCGCCGCTTCATTCTGCTGGCGCTGGCCTCGGGCGTGCCGTTCAACGGCATGTTCCTTTACGTACTGTCGGCACCGGCCTTCCTCGGTGAGGTGCTGGGCCTGCAGCCGACGCAGTTTTTCTGGTTCTTCTGCTGCACCGTGGCCGGGATCATGGGCGGCGCCTGGGTCAGCGGGCGGCTGGCGGGCACGATCAAGCCGCGCCGGCAGATCCGCCATGGCTTCGTCATCATGGTGGCGGTGTCGCTGGTCAACGTGGCTGCGCATGCGCTGTTGCCGCCGCAGCCTGCCTGGGCGCTGCCGCTGATCGGCGTGTTTGCCTTTGGCTGGTCGCTCATGGTGCCGGTAGTCACACTCATGGTGCTCGATCTGGCGCCGCAGCGGCGCGGCTTGGCCTCGTCGCTGCAGGCGGTGATCGGCAGCGTGGCCAACGCCCTGGTTGCCGGCGTGCTCTCGCCGCTGGTGATGCACTCGGCGCTGGCGCTGGCGGTCGCCTCGAGCGGGCTGATGGTGGTCGGGCTCGCCAGCTGGTGGCTCTTCACTCGACTGGGGCACCGCCGCAGCGCCACCGCCTGACCGGTGCTGCACCCAGCCCGCGTGCGCGGCGGGGGCTACCTGATAACCTCGACGCCATTCGAACAGAGGCAGACCCGCCCATGAGAATCGAGCACTTTTCCTTTCCCACCGCGATTCACTTCGGCGGCGGCGCGCGCAAGCTGGTGGGCGTGCATCTGCGCGACCATGGTTTCCGGCGGCCGCTGATCGTGACCGACCGCGCGCTGGCCACACTGCCGGTGATGAAGGAGTTCATGAGCCATCTGCAGACGGGGCTGGACGTCGGCATCTTCGAGGGCGTGTTCGGCAACCCGACGGCGGCCCAGGTCAATGCCGGCGCGGCGGCCTTCAAGGCGCACCGGGCCGACTGCGTGATCGGCTTCGGCGGCGGCGCGGCGCTGGACGTGGCCAAGGTGGTCGGCGTGGTGGCCGCCAACGAGGGCGACGCCATCGAGTACGCCTGGGATCACCCCAAGGCGCGCAAGATCGAGGAGGTGCCGTACTTCGTCGCCGTGCCCACCACCAGCGGCACCGGCTCGGAGGTCGGGCGCTCGGCGGTGGTGAGCGAGAACGACAGCGGTGTCAAGCGCGTGATCTTCTCGCCCAGGATCCTGGCGCGGCACGTGTTTGCCGATCCGGAGGTGACGTTCGCGCTGCCGGCGGCCGTCACCGCGGCCACCGGCATGGACGCGCTGACGCACAACGTCGAGTCCTACCTGTCGCCGGCCTACCACCCGCTGTGCGACGGCATCGCGCTCGAAGGCACGCGCATCGCCGCCCGCGCGCTGGTCACGGCGGTCAAGGAGCCCGGCAACTACAAGGCACGGGCCGACATGATGATGGCCTCGATGATGGGTGCCATCGCCTTCCAGAAGGACCTCGGCGCGGTGCACTCCTGCGCGCATGCGCTGGGCGCGGTGTGCGACCTGCACCACGGCCTGGCCAACGCGCTGATGATCGAGCCGGTGATGCAGTTCAACCTCGAGGCTGTGCCCGCCAAGTTTGCGGACCTGGCGCACGTGGTGGGCGCCGGCGGCGCCGCCGGCTTCGTGCCGTGGCTCAAGGCGCTCAAGCAGGAGATCGGCATCGCGCCGGGGCTGGGCGCGGTGGGCGTGCGGCGCGAGCAGTTTGGCCGGCTGGTGGAGCTGGCCGAAAAGGATCTTTGCCACCAGACCAACCCGCGGCCTGTGCAGCGGGCGGACTTTGAACGGTTCTTCGAGGCGGCGTACTGAGCTCGGCACAGCGGGCATGCCAGCGGCCATGCAACCAGGTACCCGGGCCGGCGCCGACCGGCTGAAGATCGGCATCTCGGCGTGCTTCTTCCACGCCGATCCGCAGCGGCCGATTTTCACCGGCAAGACGCTGCAGTACGCCGAGCAGTCCATCGTTCACTGGGTTCAGCGCCAGGGGGCGATTGCCTTCATCGTCCCGTCGCCGGCCGGCAGCACGCAGCGCGGTGACGTGACGCTCGCCCACTACGCCGAACTGCTCGACGGGCTGGTGCTCGAGGGCGGCTCGGACCTGTGGCCGGGCAGCTACGGCGAAGAGCCCTTGCGGCCCGAGTGGAGCGGCGACCGGGTGCGCGACGAGTACGAGATCGCGCTGACCCGCGAGTTCGTCGCCGCGGGCAAGCCGGTACTGGGCGTGTGCCGCGGGCTGCAACTGCTGAACGTCGCCTTCGGCGGCACGCTGTTCCAGGACATCGCCACCCAGCAGCCCGGCGCCCTGCGCCACCGCAACGCCGCGCTGTACGACCGCAACTTTCACGCGGTCGAGTTGGTGCCCGGCACGCGGCTGGCGGCGCTGTATCCGGGCGTGCCCCTGGCGATCGTCAACAGCGTGCACCATCAGGGCATCAAGGACCTGGCGCCGTTCATGACGGTGGAGGCACGCTGCCCCAACGACGGGATGATCGAGGCGATCCGCTACGACCACGAGCGCGGCCCGGTGCAGAGCTACGTGGCGGCGGTGCAGTGGCACCCGGAGTTCCATGACGGCGCCGGGTTCGACCTTGCCCGCTTCAAGCCTGCCCTGTTGCCGGGCTGGCAGCCGCCGGTGGACCCGGCCGCGCTGCCCCGGCTGATCGACGACGACCCGATGCTCGCGGACTTCCTCGGCGCCTGCGAGCGCGCAAAGGGCGCCCGCTGATTTATGCCGAAGCCGCAGCGCCGGCCCGCATCCCGTTACCCGAATCCCGTCCCTCGGCTTCCGAAAACCCACTCCCGAATCTCATGCTCTCCATCACCAACCCCGCCAACGGCAGCGTCATCGCCGAACTGCCCGAAGACACGCACGAGTCGGTGCACGCCAAGTTCCTCGCCGCCCGCCGGGCGCAGCCGGCCTGGGCGGCGGCGCCGCTGGCTACCCGGCTGGCGACGATCCGGCGCTTTCGCGACGGCATCGTCGCGCACCTGGAGCGGCTGGCCGCGGTGCTGACTTCCGAGGTGGGCAAGCCGATCCGGCAGTCGCGCAACGAGCTCAACGGTCTGCTCGGCCGCATCGACTTCTTCCTGGCCGAGACCGAGCGAACGCTGGCGCCGCGCGCGGTGTTCGACGAGGGCGGCATGGTCGAGACCATCGAGCAGGTGCCGCTGGGGGTGGTGGCCAACATCTCGGCCTGGAACTACCCCTATTTCGTCGGCGCCAACGTGTTCGTGCCCGCGCTGGCCGCCGGCAACGCGGTGCTCTACAAGCCGAGCGAGTACGCCACGCTGACCGGGCTGGAGATCGGCAACCTGCTGCACGCCAGCGGCGTTCCGCAGGACGTGTTCGCGGTGCTGGTCGGCGGCGGGCGCGTGGGCATCGAGCTGCTGAAGGAGCCGGTCGACGGCGTGTTTTTCACCGGCTCCTACCCCACCGGCAAGCGTATCGCCGAGGCGGTGGCCGGGCGGCTGACCAAGGTGCAACTGGAGCTGGGCGGCAAGGACCCGACCTACGTGTGCGAGGACGTGGACGTGGCGGCGGCGGCCGCCTCATTGGCCGACGGCGCGATGTACAACACCGGGCAGAGCTGCTGCTCGGTGGAGCGCATCTACGTGCACGAGCGCATCCACGACGCCTTCGTCGAGGCGTTCGTGCAGGAAGTTCAGGGCTTCAAGGTCGGCGAGCCGGCCGACGAGACGACCTACATCGGCCCGCTGACGCGCAGCCAGCAGGTCAAGGTGCTGCAGATGCAGGTGGCCGATGCGGCCGCCAAGGGCGCAAAGCTGCTGGCGGGCGGCCACGTCCTGGACCGCCCCGGCGGCCACTGGTTCGCGCCCACCGTGCTGGTCGACGTCAACCACGACATGGCGGTGATGCGCGAGGAAAGCTTCGGCCCGATCATCGGCATCCAGAAGGTGGGCGGCGACGAGGAGGCGGTGCGTCGGATGAACGACACCGAGTACGGGCTGACCGCCGGCGTGTATACGCGTGACGAGGCGCGCGCACGGCGGCTGCTGGCGCAGGTCAACGCCGGCAGCGTCTACTGGAACTGCTGCGACCGGGTGAGCCCGCGGCTGCCGTGGAGCGGCGTCAGGCACTCGGGCCTGGGAGTCACGCTGTCCACCGAAGGGATTGCGTCCTTCACCCGACCCAAGGCCTGGCATCTGCGCAGCGCCTGAGGCAGCCGCGATGCCGCGCACGCGCCATGCCGTGCTGGCCGGCGCCACCGGTCTGGTGGGCCGCGCACTGCTGGCGCGTCTGCTGCAGGACACGGCCACCGGGCGCGTCTACGCGCTGGCACGGCGGCCGCTGCCGCCGCACGCGAAACTCACCGCCTGTCCGGCCGACTTCAACGATCTCGACCGCGCGCTGGCCACCGTGCCGGGCGAGGCCGCGCCCGACGTGTACTGCGCGCTCGGCACCACCCTCAAGGCGGCCGGCTCGCAGGCCGCGTTCCGCCGCGTGGATCACGACCACGTGCTGGCACTGGGGCAGTGGGCGGTGCGCGCCGGCGCTCGCCGCCTGCTGGTGGTCAGCGCCGTGGGCGCCGATGCGCATGCGGCCAGCTTCTACAGCCGCGTCAAGGGCGACACCGAGGCGGCGCTGCGCGCGCTGCCGCTGCGCTCGCTCGTCATCGCGCGGCCGAGCCTGCTGGACGGTGCGCGTGACCAATGGCGCACCGGCGAGCGGCTCGCACTCGCCTTCACGCGCCCGCTGCGCCCGCTGATCCCGGCGGCCCTGCGGCCGATCGGGGCCGACGACGTGGCCGCCGCGTTGTGGCAGGCTGCGCAGCAGGCGGAGCCGCCCGCGGTGCTGACCTCGGCGGCCATGCAGGGCGCCGCACGACGCACGGCACCGCCCGGCCATTGACCGCAGCCACCTGCGGCACGCAGTCCATCGACAGACCAAGGGAGAACCGCATGACGCACTCGAACACCCGCCGCCGCTTGACTGGCGCGCTCGCGGCCGCCGCGACGCTGGGCGTCGCACCGGTGGCACGCCGCGCGCACGCGCAGGCCGGCAAGCCCCTGACCATCGTGATCGGCTTTCCGGCCGGCGGACCGCTCGACCTGCACGCGCGCCTGCTGCAGGACCGCCTGCAGGCGGTGCTCGGCACGCAGGTCATCATCGACTACCGCGCGGGCGCCGGCGGCACCGTGGGCGCGCAATCGGTGGCCAAGGGCCCGGCCGACGGCAGCATGCTGCTGCTGGCCAACACCGGCACCATGGTGATCAATCCGGCGCTCTACCCCAAGCTGCCCTACGACACCCTCAAGGACTTCGTGCCCGTGGCGCGCAGCGCGCAGCAGCCGCTGGCGCTGATCGTGCATCCGTCGGTGCCGGCCGGCACGATCCAGGAGTTCGTCGCGCACGCCCGGAAGAACCCGGGCAAGCTCAACTACGGCTCGGCCGGCAACGGCGGCATTTCGCACCTGGTGCCCGAGATGTTCAAGCGCGCCGCCGGCATCTACATGGTGCACATTCCCTACCGCGGCAGCGCGCCGGCCTTCAACGACCTGATGGGCGGCCAGGTGCAGTTCATGGCCGAGTCGGTGCCGCAGGCGGCGCAGTACGCGCGCCAGGGCCGGGTGCGCGCGCTCGCCGTGACCAGCCGCGCCCGCAACGCTGCGCTGCCCGAGGTGCCGACGCTGGTGGAGGCCGGCTACAAAGACATGGAGGTGGTCGGCTTCTACGGTTTCCTCGCGCCGGCCGGCACGCCGCGCGAGGCGGTGCAGCGGCTGTCGGCGGCCTTCCGCCAGGTGCTGGAGACGCCGGAAATCCGCGATCGCATGGTGGCGCAGGGGGCCGACCCGGCCTACCTCGACGCCGAGGCCTTTGCGCGCTTTCTGACGGCCGAGATGCCCAAGTGGGCCAAGGCGGTGAAGGAGTCGGGCGCGAAGATCGACTAGCCCGGATGCTTCATCCGCGACGCGGGATTGGCGCGGCCAGCGTCCGGGCCGGCAGCGGCCCGCCCGGACGCTCGGCCCGGTCACTCGTCCACGTCCACCTTGCGGCGGGCCTTGTAGTCCTGCGCGAGCTGCTGCTGCACCGCCGGAGGCACCGCCTCGTAGTGCGCCAGCTCCATCGCGTAGCTGCCGTGGCCCTGCGTGATCGCCTTCAGGCGGCCGGCGTAGCCGTCGAGCTCGGCCAGCGGCACGATGCCCTGCACCACCATCAGGTTGCCGGCCAGGTTGCCGGTGCCGGTGACCTGGCCGCGGCGCGACGACAGGTCGCCGGTGATGTCGCCCATGTGCGCATCGGGCGTCACGATCTCGATGCGGACGATCGGCTCGAGCACGGTCGGCCGCGCCTTCTCCAGCGCATCGAGCATGGCCTTGCGGCCGGCGCTGACGAACGCGATCTCCTTGCTGTCCACCGGGTGGTGCTTGCCGTCATGCACCACCACGCGCAGGTCCTGCAGCGCAAAGCCGGCGATATGGCCGGTGGCGAGCACTTCGCGCACGCCCTTTTCCACCGCGGGGATCAGGTTGTGCGGAATGACGCCGCCCTTGACCTGGTCGACGAACTCGAAGCCGGCGCCGCGCGGCAGCGGCTCCACGCGCAGGAACACCTCGCCGAACTGGCCGGCACCGCCGGTCTGCTTCTTGTGGCGCGCATGGCCTTCGGCTGCGGCTGCGATCGTCTCGCGGTACGGCACCCGCGGCGGGCGGGTGGTCACCTCCAACTTGTACTGCGTGCTCATGCGCTCCAGCACGCTGCGCAGGTGCAGCTCGGACAACCCGCGCAGCACGGTCTCGTTCTGCACGGTGTCGTGCTCGATGACGAGCGTGGGGTCCTCGGCGGCGATCTTCGCCATCACCTCGGAGATCCGCCCCTCGTCGCCGCGCCGCCTGGGCTCGATCGCCAGGCCGAACATCGGCTGCGGGAACTCCAGCGGCGCCATCCGCACGTAGTCCTCGTCGTGCGAGTCGTGCAGCACACAGTCGAACTCGATCTCCTCCACCTTGGCCACCGCGCCGATGTCGCCCGGTACCAGCGCCGGCACCTCCACGGTGTCCTTGCCCTGCAGCGCCAGCGGATGCGCCACCTTGAACGGTTTCTTGCCCTCGTCGCCGCGGCTGCCCACGTACAACTGCGTGTCGCGCGTGATGGTGCCCTGGTGCACGCGGAAGATGCCGATCTTGCCGACGTACGGGTCGTTGACCACCTTGAACACGTGCGCCAGCACGTGCTTGCGCGGATCGGGCTCGGCCTTGAACGGCGCGCCATCCCGGCCGACGAACAGCGGCGGATTGCCCTCGGCCGGGTTGGGCAGGTGTCGCACCATCACATCCAGCAGATCCTGCACGCCGGCACCGGTCCTGGCCGACACGAAGCACACCGGGATGAGGTGGCCCTCGCGCAGCGCCTTCTCCAGCGGGCCGTGCAGCGTGGTCGGGTCGACCGCGCCTTCTTCCAGATACTTCTCCATGGCCGCGTCGTCGACCTCGACCACCTGCTCCATCACCTGCCGATGCACTTCGGCCACGCTCAGGAAGTCGGCCGCGCCGCTGTCCTTGTCGAAGCAGTCGATCACCCGCGCGCCGCCGTCGGCCGGCAGGTTGATCGGCAGCACCTCGGCGCCGAAGGCCTCGCGCAGCTCCGCCAGCAGTTGCGGCAGCCTGATGTTGTCGTGGTCGATCTTGTTGACCACGATCATGCGGCACAGGTTGCGCCGCCGGGCCCAGTCCATCATGCGCCGGGTCACGAGCTCGATGCCGCCGGTGGCGCTGACCACCACCATCACGGTCTCGACCGCATCGAGCGCGCCGATGGCCTGGCCGATGAAGTCCGGGTAACCCGGCGTGTCGATCAGGTGGATGCGGGCGTTGACGCTGCCCGCCGCGTGGTCGCAATGCACGACGCTGGCGCGCAGCGAATGCAGCACGGCCTTCTCCTGCGGGTCGTGGTCGCTGACCGTGGTGCCGCGCTCCACCGAGCCGGCCGCGCCGATCATCCCGCTCTTGGCGAGCAGTTGCTCGACCAGCGTCGTCTTGCCTGCCGCCCCGTGGCCGACAACGGCCACGGTCCTCAATGCCTCCGTCGCGAATCGATGATTGGTCAACACCTTGCCCTCCTCGTTCTGGCCTGCCCCGCACGCGAACGCGACCGCGGCTCGCCGGTGCCTGCAGGCTCCCTTGGATCGATGACCTCGCGGCATGTTAGGCCGGTTGCACGGCCTTGGCAGGTGGTGCGGGCGGCCCGCGGCTTGAGCCTGCGCAAACCGGCGTGCCCTGGCGTTGCTGCGGTGCACGCCGCGTGCCGTAATGACCGGCCCCGCGGTAGCATGTCTCGTTGGCCGTAGTCGCCCATGCGCTGCGGCCGTCAGTCCGCCTGGTCATTCCGCCCGGTCATTCCGCCGGGTCAGTCTCCGCCGGACGGCTGCGCTCCCCGCCCCTGCCTGCTTTGAACCCCGACACCCCGCCCGTCCCGCCGCCCCACGCCCGCGTGGTCATCGTGGGCGGCGGCATCATGGGCTGCTCGGTCGCCTACCACCTGGCGCAGCTCGGCATGAGCGACATCGTGCTGCTGGAGCAGGGCCGCCTGACCTCGGGCACGACGTGGCACGCGGCCGGCCTCGTCGGCCAGTTGCGCGCGCACGAGAGCATGACGCGGCTGATCCGCTACTCGACCGACCTGTACGCGCGGCTGGAGGCCGAAACGGGGCTGTCCACCGGCTGGAAGCAGTGCGGCTCGCTGGCCGTGGCGCGCAGCGCCGACCGCATGGTGCAGCTCAAGCGCACCGCCGCGGTGGCGCGCGCCTACGGCGTGGCGTGCGATGTCATCAGCGCGGCCGAGGCCGGGGCCCGCTACCCGATCATGGAGACCGCCGACCTCCAGGGCGCGGTGTGGCTGCCGGGCGACGGCAAGGCCAACCCGACGGACCTGACCATCGCGCTGGCCAAGGGTGCGCGCAACCGCGGCGTGCGTATCTTCGAGGGGGTGCAGGCGCGCGCCTGCGAGGTCGCGACCGGCGACAGCGGCCGCACCGTGCGGGCGCTGACGTGGCGCAGCAAGGCCGGCGCTGCGGTGCGAAGCGAGGGCCGCATCGAAGCCGACCTCGTCGTGCTGTGCGGCGGCCAGTGGTCGCGCGAGTTTGCGCGGCGCATCGGCGTGGCGGTGCCGCTGTTTTCCTGCGAGCACTATTACATCGTCACCGATCGCATCCCCGGCGTGTTCCCTGACCTGCCGGTGATGCGCGACCCCGACGGGTACATCTACTTCAAGGAAGAAGTCGGCGGCCTGCTGATGGGCGGCTTCGAGCCCGATGCAACGCCTTGGCTGCAAAGCGCCGCGCACCGCGGCGGCATCCCGGAGAATTTCGAGTTCCAGCTTCTGCCCGACAACTGGGACGCCTTCGAGATCCTGCTGGAGAACGCCATCGCGCGCGTGCCCGCGCTGGCCGGCGCGCAGGTCAAGCAGTTCTACAACGGGCCGGAGTCGTTCACCGCGGACAACAACTTCATCCTCGGACCGGCGCCGGGATTTTCCAACTTCTTCGTCGGCTGCGGCTTCAACTCGATGGGCATTGCCTCCAGCGGCGGCGCCGGCAAGGCGCTCGCGGAGTGGATCGTTCAGGGCGAGCCGACGCTGGACCTGTGGCCGGTGGACATCCGCCGCTTTGGCCGCTTCAACGCCAACGAGAGCTGGCTGCCGGACCGCATCAAGGAAGTGCTGGGCCTGCACTACAAGATGCCCTGGCCCAACCGCGAGCTGGAGAGCGCGCGGCCATTCCGCCGCTCGCCGCTGTTCGCACACCTGAAGGCGGCGCACGCCTGCTTCGGCTCAAAGATGGGCTGGGAGCGCGCCAACTTCTTCGCGCCGTCGGCGGCGCAGGCCCGGATCGAGTACGGCTGGGCGCACCAGAACTGGCATCCGTGGGTGGCCGCCGAGCATCGCGCCTGTCGCGAAGCGGTGGCGGTGTTCGACATGAGCTCGTTCGCCAAGCTGGTGCTCAAGGGACCGGATGCCGAGCGCGCGCTGCAGTGGCTGGTCGCCAACGAGGTGCCGCAGCATCCGGGGCAGACCGTCTACACCGGCCTGCTCAATACGCGCGGCGGCTACGAGAGCGATCTGACCGTCACGCGCACCGGCGCGCAGGAGTTCCTGATCGTGACCGGCAGCGCGCAGGCGGTGCGCGACGCCGACGTGATCGAGCGGGCGCTCGCCGCCATGCAGCCGCGGCCGCGCTGCGAGATCTTCGACGCGACCTCGATGTTCGCGCTGCTGGCGGTCATGGGACCCCGTTCGCGCGAGCTGCTGCAGCGGGTCTCCACGGCGCGCTTCGACAACGCCTCGTTCCCCTTCGGCACCAGCCAGGAGATCGACCTCAGCTACGCCACGGTGCGCGCCACGCGCCTGACCTACGTCGGCGAGCTCGGCTGGGAGCTGCTCGTCCCGGTCGAATTCGCGGTGGGCGTGTACGAGACGCTGATGGCGGCGGGCGCAGACCTGGGCGTGCGCAACGCCGGCTACTACGCGATCGACTCGCTGCGCCTGGAGAAGGGCTACCGCGCCTGGGGCCGCGAGCTCAGTCCGGACATCAACCCGATCGAAGCCGGACTCGGCTTCGCGGTGCGCAAGAGCGACGCACCCTACCGCGGCCGCGAGGCCGTGCTGCGCGCCCGCGCCGAGGGCGTCAAGCGGCGCGTGGTGTCGCTGGTGGTCGCTGCGCCCCACACCAACCTGTGGGGCAACGAGCTCATCCTGCGCGACGGCCAGCCCGTGGGTTTCGTGACCTCGGCCGCGTTCGGCCACACGGTCGGCCAGCCCGTGGCGCTGGGCCTGATCACGCGCACCGACGGTCTGGCCGATGCGGCCTGGATCGAGGCCGGCCGCTACGAGGTCGACCTGGCCGGCGAGCGCTACGCGGCCGCAGTGTCCCTGCGCGCGCCCCATGATCCGACCGGCGCAAAGGTGCGCGGGTGAATCTCCCCCGCTCGGCCCCGCGATCCGGCTGGACAACTGGCCCGGACCGGTGTGCATGAACGCGAGAAGCCCGTCGCGTTTCTGGCAGCGCTGGCTGCTTGCCGCCAGCGCCCTGGTACTGGTGTTCGGGCTGCTGCTGCTGGTCGCGCCGGCCGCGGGCTTGGCCCTGTTTGGCGTGGTCGCCTACCAGTCGACTACCGCCCTCACGCAACTCGACGCCAATGTGCAGACGTACCTGCGGCTGTCGCATGCGGTGATCGGTGCCGTGATGATTGGCTGGTCGGTCACCTTGCTCGTGCTGGTGGCCGGCCCGTTTCGGCGCGGCGAGCGCTACGCGTGGTGGGCCGTCGCCGGCTCAATGGCGGCCTGGTTCGTGCCCGATACCCTGTATTCGTTGACCAGCGGCTTCGTGGGCAACGCAGTGCTCAACGTCGGCTTCGCGCTGTTGTTTGCGGTACCGCTGGCCGCCACGTTCCGCGATTTCGCCGCGCGCGACTGAGCGCCGCGCACGGGCCCCTCTGACCTTGCCGTCCCGAGGTCGCCTTCCTGTCGGAGATTGCAGTCCATGCTGATCGGAGTCCCGAAAGAGATCAAGGTCCACGAATACCGCGTCGGCATGACGCCCTCTTCCGTGCGCGAAGCCGTTGCACACGGCCATCAGGTTCTGGTGGAGACCAATGCCGGCGCGGGCATCGGCGCGTCCGACGAGGACTACCGCCGCGCGGGCGCGCGCGTCGCCGCCGGCGCCGACGAGGTGTTCGCGCGCGCCGAGCTGATCGTCAAGGTCAAGGAGCCGCAGGCGGTCGAGCGGGCGCGGCTGCGCGAAGGCCAGGTGCTGTTCACCTACCTGCACCTGGCGCCCGACCCCGAGCAGACGGCCGATCTCATCAAGAGCGGTGCGATCTGCATCGCCTACGAGACGGTGACCTCGCCCACCGGCGGCCTGCCGCTGCTGGCGCCGATGAGCGAGGTGGCCGGTCGCCTGGCCATCCAGGCCGGCGCCCACTGCCTGGAGAAGAGCACCGGCGGCAGCGGCATCCTGCTGGGCGGGGTGGCCGGCGTGGCGCCGGCGCGCATCGTGATCCTCGGCGCGGGCATGGTCGGCACCAATGCGGCGCAGATGGCAGTGGGCACCGGCGCGCAGGTCGTAGTGATCGACCAGTCGATCGACGCGCTGCGCCGCATCGATGCCATGTTCGACGGCCGCGCGCAGACCGTGTTCTCCAACCGCGACAACGTCGAGCGCGAGGTGCTGCGCGCCGACCTCGTGGTGAGCGGCGTGCTGATCCCGGGCGACGCCGCGCCCAAGCTCATCACCAGGGACATGCTCGGCCGCATGAAGGCCGGCAGCGTGATCGTGGACGTGGCGATCGACCAGGGCGGCAGCGTGGAGACCAGCCGGCCGACCACGCACGCCGAGCCGACCTACGTGATCGACAACGTCGTGCACTACATGGTGGCCAACATGCCCGGCGCCGTGCCGCGCACCTCGACCTACGCGCTGAACAACGCCACGCTGCCCTTCACGCTGCAACTGGCCGACAAGGGCTGGCGCCGCGCGCTGGCCGAGAACGCGCACCTGAAGGCCGGCCTGAACATCGCCGCCGGCAAGGTCACGCACAAGGCGGTCGCCAAGGCGCTGGGCCTGCCGTTCACCGCGCCCGAGGCGCTGCTGCCGACTTGAGCGCCCGGCTCCCCGCCCAGCCGCTGGCGCGGGCGCAGTCGTTCTGCGCCCACTACGGGCTGCGCCTGCCGGTGCTGCTGGCGCCGATGGCGGGCGCCTGTCCGGTGGCGCTGTCGGTGGCGGTGGCCAATGCAGGCGGCATGGGCGCGCTCGGCGCACTGCTGCATTCGCCGGCGCAGATCGCCGAGTGGATGGCACAGTTCCGCGCGCAGTCCGCCGGACCCGTGCAGGTAAACACCTGGGTGCCGGACCCGCCGCCGGTGCGTGACGCAGCACACGAGGCGCGCCTGCGCGATTTCCTGGCGCACTGGGGCCCGCCGGTGCCGGCCGCTGCCGCCGAAGCGCAGCCGCCGGACTTTGCCGGCCAGTGCGAGGCTTTCATCGCGGCGGCTCCGCCGGTCGTCTCTTCGGTCATGGGCTTGTTTCCCGACGCCTACGTGCAGCGGCTCAAGGACTGCGACATCGCCTGGCTGGCGTCGGTCACGACCCTGGCCGAGGCGCGCGCAGCGCAGGCGGCGGGCGCCGACGCCGTGCTGGCGCAGGGCGCCGAGGCGGGCGGCCACCGGTGTGCGTTCGATGCCCAGGCCGGGGCACGCCAGCAGATCGGCCTGATGGCGCTGGTGCCGCGGCTGGTCGATCGCCTCGACATCCCGGTGGTGGCCGCCGGCGGCATCGGCGACGGCCGCGGCATCGCCGCTGCGCTCGCGCTGGGCGCCAGCGCGGTGGCGATCGGCACCGCCTTCCTGCGCTGCCCCGAGGCGCAGTTGCACCGCGCCTGGGCCGACGCCCTGCACGAGCTGGAACCCGAGGACACCATGCTGACGCGCGCCTTCTCCGGTCGCTGGGGCCGCAGCATCGCCACCGACTACGTGCGCGCGGCCGCCGCGGCCGACGCGCCGCAGCCGGCGCCCTACCCGGTGCAGCGCGGCCTGACCGCCGCGCTGCGCGAGGCGGCCACGCGCGCCGGCGACGTGCAGCGCATGCAGGCCTGGGCCGGACAGGGTGCTGCGCTGGCGCGGCCGCAGCCGGCCGGCACGCTGCTGCAGCAGATGTGGGCGCAGGCCGAAGCCCTGCTGAAAGGCGCTGCGCATTGAGCCTCGAGGTCTCGTTTGCGGTGCTGTTCGCCGCACTCCTGCACGCCGGCTGGAACGCGCTGATCAAGGGCTCGGCCGACGTGCTGCTGAAGACGGCGGCCATCGTCGCCGGCGCGGGACTGGTGGCGCTGCCATTCCTCTTCGTGCTGCCGCTGCCGGCACCGGCGTCGTGGCCGTACATCGCCGCCTCGCTCGCCACGCACCTGGCCTACTACTACTTCATGGTGCAGGCCTACCGCGCCGGCGACCTGTCGCTCACCTACCCCCTGATGCGCGGCACCGCGCCGCTGCTGACCGCGCTGCTCGGCATGCTGCTGCTGCGCGAACTGCCCGGCCTGCTGACCTGGCTCGGCATCCTGCTCATCTGCGGCGGCATCGTTGCGCTGAGCTACCGGCCGCTGGATCACAGACCGGCCCGGGCAGCCGTGGGCTTCGCGCTCGCCAACGCGGTGGTGATCGCCGTGTACACGGTGATCGACGGCACCGGCGCGCGGCTGGCGGGCAACGTGTGGAGCTACATCGTCTGGCTGTTCGTGCTCGACGCAGTCCCGTTCACGCTGTTCGTGCTGGCCAGCCGGCGCCGCGCGTTCTTCGCCTTCGTGTCCGCCCACCCCGTGTCCTGCCTGGCCGGCGGCGCGGCCTCCGCCGCCGCCTACGCGATCGCGCTGTGGGCCATGACGCAGGCGCCGGTGGCCATGGTCGCCGCGCTGCGCGAGACCTCGGTGCTGTTTGCCGCCCTCATCGGCGCCCGCCTGCTGCACGAGAAGCTCACCCCCCTGCGCTGGGCCGGCGTGGCGATCATGTTGACCGGCGTGATGGCGCTGAAGGTTGCATGAGCCCGCCGGGCCGCCCCAAGGGCGAATCCCTGAGCGCGAAGCGCGAAGGTCGTCTGATCCTCCCGCCGGGCCGCCCCAAGGGCGAATCCCTGAGCGCGCAGCGCGAGGGGGTCTTCCAGTGAGCGCAGGCCGGTTTACCGGGACGGCGCTGGAGCGGAAGCTCCAAAGCGCGTCACCCGCCCGGTGCTACCGTCGCCCGGGCATGAGGATCAAGTCACCATCGGCCGGGGCGCTGCCGTGTGCCGCTTGCCCGGACGCCACGCCATGAGCACCGCCCGCCGTCGCCGCACGCACTCGCGCCAGCCGCCGCGCGCGCCCGCGTTCGATCCGCACGTCGACCCCAACCTCTACGATGCACGCGAGCATGCCGCGCCGTCGCTGGCGCTGCTGGCGCTCGAATGGCGCGCCCCGCTCGAATACGGCGCCGCGCTCGCCAGCCTGCCGCTGCTGAGCCGGGCGGCGCGCGGCGACGGCCATGCGGTGCTGGTGTATCCGGGGCTGACCGCCGGCGACGTGACCACGCTGCCCTTGCGTGCCTACCTGCGCAGCCGTAGCTACGCCGTGCACGGCTGGTCGCAGGGTCTGAACCTCGGGCCGCGGCCTGGCGTGCTCGAGCGCAGCGAACAGCAGTTGCGCGACATCGCCGCCACCAGCGGCGGCAAGGTCTCGCTGATCGGCTGGAGCCTGGGCGGCATCTACGCGCGCGAAGTGGCCAAGGCGCTGCCGCACCTGGTGCGCGGCGTGATCACGCTCGGCACCCCCTTCACCGGCCACCCGCGCGCCACCAACGCCTGGCGCCTGTACGAGCTGGCCGCCGGCCACAAGATCGAGACCCATCCACGGCGCGGCCGCCTGCACGAGGCGCCGCCGGTGCCCACCACCTCGGTCTACAGCCGCAGCGACGGCGTGGTGGCCTGGCAGTGCAGCGTGCAGGACGCGCGCTGCTCGGCGCACGGCGAGGTCGAGAACATCGAGGTCGTGGCAAGCCACTTCGGCCTCGGGATGAATCCGGCCGCGCTGTACGCGATCGCCGACCGGCTGGCCCAGCCCGAAGGCGCATGGACCCCATTTCACCGCCACGGCTGGCGCTCGGTGGTATTTCCGGCGCCGGTCGGCTGACAGCCCGTGCCGGCGCGCGCCCCGGCCCCGCTCGACATGGACACTGCCCTGACTGCGTATCGCGCCGGCCACGCCGACGTCGGCCGCGGCATTGCGCTCGCCTACGAGACCTATGGCGCGCCGGAGCAGCCCGCCATCGTCCTCATCATGGGGCTGGGGATGCAGCTGACGGCCTGGCCGCAAGCCCTGGTGCGGCACCTGGTCGATGCCGGCTTTCATGTGGTGCGCTTCGACAACCGCGACGCCGGGCTGTCGACCCAGCTCGATGGTCAGCGCGGCATGGCGCTGCCCATGGCGCTGGTGCGTGCGCGCCTGGGCCTGTCGGTGGCCGCACCGTACCTGCTGCACGACCTGGCGCGCGACACCGTGGGGCTGATGGATGCACTTGGGCTCGATCGCGCCCACGTGGTGGGCGCCTCGATGGGCGGCATGGTGGCGCAACTCGTCGCCAGCGGCTTTGCGGCGCGCGTGGCCTCGCTCACCCTGCTGATGAGCCACAGCGGGGCGGCGAACGTGGCGCCGCCGCACTGGGCTGCCGCGGCCGCGCTGCTGCGGCGGCCTCCGGCGCACGCCAGCGTCGAGCAACTGGTCGAGCACTACTTCAGGCTGTTTCGGGTGATCGGCAGCCCGCCCGGCCCCCACCGGCTGGCCGACGACGTGCTGCGGGCCCGGCTGCACGCCACCTTCTCGCGCGCCTGGCGCCCGGCCGGCACCTACCGCCAACTGCTCGCCATTGTCGCCAGCGGCGAGCGCTCCGCACTGCTGCGGCAGCTTCAGGTGCCCACGCTGGTGCTGCACGGCGCCGCCGACCCGCTGGTGCCGCCGGCCGCTGCGCGCGATCTGGCCGCCAAGATCCCGGGTGCGCGGCTGCGGTTGATCGAGCAGCTCGGCCATGATCTGGGCGCCGAGGCGCTGATCGGCCAGGAGATCGCGGCGTTCTGTGCAGCGGCGGGGCAAAGGGCTCAGCCGCAGCGTCGTCGCTGAGGCTGCGGGCACCGGGCCGACCGGCGTGGCACATGCGTGCCGCGACGGAGGCCGATCGCGCCCCGGCCGTGCGTGCGCTGCGGTGCGCCCGGCATGCCGGCCGGCGGCGGGCGGCAGCCGGAGCAGCCGCGCCGCCGCGGGCACGCCGGATTGCCTCTCACCCTCTCAGGCCGCCTTGCGGTCCACGGCCGGCGCCACCTGCCGGATGCCCAGGTCGGCCAGCGCCGCCGCCACCGCGCTCACCACGTTGCGCATCTCGTTGCCATCGATGGCGCCGATGCAGCCGACGCGGAAGGTCTCCACCTGGGTGAGCTTGCCGGGGTACAGGATGTAGCCGCGCGCGCGCACCGCCGCGTAGAACGCCTTGAAGTCGTAGGCCGCATCGGCCGGGGCGTGAAAGGTAACGATGATCGGCGCCTGCACCTCGGGCTTCAGATAGGTGCGAAAACCGAGCGCACGCATGCCTTCGACCAGGGTGCGGCAGTTGTCGCTGTAGCGCGCCAGCCGCGCCGGCTGGCCGCCCTCCTCGATGAACTGGTCCACTGCCGCGCGCAGCGCCGCCACCACGTGCGTGGGCGGCGTGTAGCGCCACTGCGTGGTCTTCTGCATGTAGGCGTACTGGTCGTGCAGGTCGAGCGCCAGCGAGTGCGAGTTGCCGGCGCAGGCCTCCAGCACGGTCTTGCGCAGGATCACGAAGCCCATGCCGGGCACGCCCTCCAGGCACTTGCCGCTGGCGGCGATGAGCGCGTCGAAGGGCACGCCCTGCACGTCGATCGGCAGCGCGGCGAACGAGCTCATCGCGTCGACGATCAGGCCCACCTTGCGGCGCGCGCACACCTGCGCGATGCCGGCCAGGTCGTTGAGGAGCCCGGCGCCGGTCTCGCAGTGCACCTGCGCCACGTGGGTGATGGCGGGGTCCCTGGCCAGCGCGGCCTCGACCATCGCGGCGGTGGCCGGCTGGTCCTCGGGCACCGGCAGCTCGACCGCGCTGCGTCCCAGGTAGTTGCAGATCTTCAGGATGCGCGCGCAGTACGCGCCGTTGTTGGGCACCAGCACCTTGCCGGTGCGGGGGACCACGTTGCCGATGGCCGCCTCCACCGAGAAGGTGCCCGAGCCCTGCAGCGGCACGCACACGTAGTCGTCGCCGCCGCGCACGATGTCCACCAGGTCGCGGCACAGCGAGGCCGTGATCCGGTTGAACGCGGCGTCCCACGAGCCCCAGTCGCGCAGCATGGCCTGCTTGGTCTGCAGGCTGGTGGTCAGCGGGCCGGGGGTCAGCAGGATGGGGTCGTTGCCAAGAATCATCGGGTTCTCCTTGCCGGAGCGCACGGTCCGGCGAACTTGCGCGGCGCCTCGTGGCAGCCACTGTGTTGCCGCAGAGCTGGAACTGGCCCGTGGTCTGCGTTGTTCGGTCGTTTGCGCCCGGTCGTTTGCGCCTGGTTGCTGCCGGCTTGTCGGTGCAGCCTCACCGGTTGCGCCAGCGCTGCGTGCGCCGCAGCAGCCACCACTCGAGCGCAAAGAACAGCGCCGTCACCGCGGCCGAGGTGAAGACGATCAGGCTCGCCATCGCGGCCGCCGCGCCGAGCGCGCCGGCCTCGTCCAGTTGCAGGATCGACACCGACACCAGCGTCGTCTCGGGTCCATACAGGAACACCACGGCCGAGATCGTGGTCATGGCATTGACGAAATAGTAGCGCCCGATGTCGAGCACGGCCGGCAGGCACACCGGCACCGTCACGCGCCAGAAGGTCTTGTAAAACGGCACCTTGAGCGAGGCCGACACCGCCTCGAACTCGCCGTCCAGGCTCTTGAGCGCCGTCACCGCCGTCAGGTGGCTCGACGAGTAGAAGTGCACGATCGTAGACAAGACGAGGATGGCCAGCGTGCCATACAGGAAGCCCAGCGGGTTGGCGGGCGCGTTGAAGAACAGGATGTAGCCGATGCCCAGGACCATGCCCGGCACGGCCATCGGCAGCAGCGCCTGGAACTGCGCCAGCGGCCGCAGCACTTCGGCCCCCTTGGTCTTTTCCAGCCAGTAGGCACCGGCAAAAGTGACTGCGGTGCCGAACAGCGCCGTCGCGGCAGCCATCTGCAGGCTGTTGGCGTAGGCGTTGTCGATCCCGGCTTCCGTCAGGCCATAGAGGTAGTGGCGCAGCGTGAAGCTCAGGTCGTACGGCCAGAACTGCACGAACGAGCCGAACACCGCCATGCCCATGACCAGCAGCATCGCCAGCGACAGCAGCAGGACGTAGCCGAGCAGCAGCAGGTCGCGCAGCCGTTGCGGCCGCGGCGCATAGGGCACGCTGCGCGCGGACAGCAGCGCCTTCTGCCGGCCCTGCACCGCGCGGTCGATGACGAAGGCGGCCAGCGCCGGCACCAGCAGCAGCACCGCCACCACCGCGCCGATGGAGAAGTTCTGCTGCCCCACGACCTGCTTGTAGATGTCGAGCGCCAGCACGTTGACGTTGCCGCCGATCACCTTGGGCACGCCGAACTCGCTCACCGCCATGGTGAACACCACCAGCGCGGCGGAGATCAGGCCGTACTTGGCGCCGGGCAGCGTGATGGTGAAAAACTTGCGCCGCGCCGTGGTGCCCAGCGAGTCGGCCGCCTCGTACAGCCGCGCGTCGGCCAGGGCGAGGGCGGCCATCAGGATCATGACGGCGTGCGGCAGGCTGGCAAAGGTCATCGCCAGCACCATGCCCGGCAGGCCGTAGATGGAGTCGAGCCCGAACCACGGCAGCATGAAGTTGAGCCAGCCCTGGTTGCCGAACAGATAGACGAACGACAGCGCCGGCAGCAGCGACGGCGCCAGGATGGGGATGAGCGCGATGTTGCGCCAGAGCGTCCGGTACGGCAGGCAGGCGCGCTGCATCGCGTAGGCGAACAGGAACGCCAGCGGTACGGTCAGCAGCGTGGTCAGCGCGGCAAAGGCCAGTGTGCTGCCGACCGACGCGCTGAACGAGGGCGCGGCGAAGTAGGTGGCGAAATTGGCCAGGCCGGCGAAGCGGCCGTCGCGGTCGAGCAGGGCGCGCCACAGGATGGCACCCAGCGGCAGCGCCAGGAACAGGCCAAGCGCCAGTACGAGCAGCAGCACGCCGCCGCGCGCCACCAGCGACTCGAAGGCCAGCTTCGAGCGCGGCATGGCAGCGGGCGGCACGGCCGGCAGGCTGCTCACGTGGCGGCGCTGAAGACGCGGGCGCGTTCGCCGCGCAGGGCGAAGCCGACCTCGGCTCCCTCGCGGACCGCCAGGTCGTGCAGCTGGTTCAGCGAGTAGTACAGCGTCACCGGCTGGCCAAGCGCCGCGGCGTGCACCTCGGCCAGGCAGAAGGTGCCGAGGAAGTCGATGCGCTGCACCCGCCCGCGCAGCGCGCCGGCCGAGTGCGCCGCGTCGCCCTCCACGTGGCGGTCCTCCGGGCGCAGGTACAGCGTCACGCGGCAGCCGGCAGCCACGCCCGCAGCCTGCGTCTGCAGCTCCACCTGGCCGATGCGATAACGCCCCTGGCCGAGGCACTCGGCCTGCAGCGCGTTGACACGGCCGAGGAAGTCGGCCACGAACGGCGTGGCCGCGCGCTCGTAGACCTCGAGCGGCGTGCCCACCTGGTCGATCACGCCGTGGTTCATCACCACCACGCGGTCGGCCAGCGACAGCGCCTCCTCCTGGTCGTGCGTGACCATGATGGTGGTGACGCCCAGCTTGCGCTGCAGGCTGCGCAACTCGCCGCGCAGGCGTTCGCGCACCTTGGCATCGAGCGCGGACAAGGGCTCGTCGAGCAGCAGCAGGCTGGGCGAGGTGGCCAGCGCACGCGCCAGCGCGATGCGCTGCTGCTGGCCACCCGAGCACTGGCCCGGATACTTGGGACCGGCGTCGGGCAGCCCGACCAGGGCCAGCAGTTCGGCCACCCGCGCCGCCACCTCGGCCCTGGCCTTGCGCCGGTTGACCAGGCCGTAGGCCACGTTGTCGGCCACCGTCAGGTTGGGAAACAGCGCGTACGACTGGAACACGATGCCGTAGTCGCGCGCCGCCGGCGGCAGTTGCGACACGTCGCGCCCGTTCTGGACGATGTTGCCGGTGGTCTGCTGCTCCAGGCCGGCGATGATCCGCAGCAACGTGGTCTTGCCGCAGCCGGACGGCCCGAGAAAGCAGACGAACTCGCCGCGGGCGATCGACAGATGAATGTCCTTCAGCGCCACGAAGCTGCCGAAGGTCTTGCCGACGCCCTCCAGGCGCAGTGCTTCCATCGCTCGTTAGGCGTCGGGCGTCGGGCGTCGGGCGTCTAGCGTCGAGGGTCGAGCGTTGCGCGCCGAGCGTCGAGGGTCCGGTGCCAGCGGGCGAGCGGGCAGGCGGGGCGGCGCCAGTGCCGCTCCCCGCTTTCCGCGCTACACGCAGGACGCCAGCCGCTGGAGCTCACCTCGGCGCGGCCTTGCTCTCGTAGCGCTTGCCCCACTCCGCAAGCACCGCCTCGCGCTTCTTGGCCATTGCACCGAAGTCCTGCTTGACCAGCCGCTGCGCGTAGTCGGTCGGGATGTTGGGCAACTGCACCGAGAACTGCGGCACCGCAACCACGGCGAAGTTCTTGGCGTACAACTGCATCGCCTCGTCGGTGATGGCCCAGTCCATCAGGCGCTGCGCGGCCGCCAGGTTCTTGGTGCCGCGGTGAATGGCGATGGACTCCAGATCCCAGCCGATGCCTTCCTCGGGGAAGATGACCAGGATCGGCGCGCCCTGCGCCTTCTCGCGATTGGCGCGGTACTCGAAACTGATGCCGACTACGAACTCGCCGGCAGCGGCACGCGCGCAGGGGCGCGAGCCCGAGTGCATGTACTGCGCAATGTTCTGGTGCAGGCCGTCCATGAACTTCCAGGCCTCGGCATCGCCCCACATCGCCTGCCAGCCGGTCACCGCGAGGAAGCCGGTACCGCTGGAGGCCGGGTGCGGCATCACGATCTGGCCCTTGTAGATGGGGTTGAGCAGGTCTTTCCAGCTCTTGGGCTGCGGAATGCCGCGCCTGGCGGCTTCACGGAAGTTGAAGCAGATGGCCGTGCCCCAGACGTCCATGCCGACCCAGGCCGGCGGGTTCTTCCGGTCTCGGTACTGCGGCGACACCCGCGCCAGCCCCTTGGGCGCGTAAGGCACCAGCATGCCCTCGGAATCGAGCAGCGCGAGCGAGGAGGCGGCCACACCCATCACCACGTCGGCCCGCGGATTGTTCTTCTCGGCCAGCAGCCGCGCGGTGATGATGCCGGTGGAGTCGCGCACCCACACGATCTCGATGCCCGGGTTGGACTTCTCGAAGGCGTCCTTGTAAGCCTTCAGCTGGTCGGTTTCCAGCGCGGTGTAGACCGTGAGTTGCGTCTTCTGCGCCGAAGCCGGCGCTGCGAACAGGCTGGCCGCCATGGCCGCAACGGCGGACAGGCCCAGCACCCAACGACGAGAAAACATCGGATTGCCTCCAGTAAGTACCGACTTGGACCTTGGTGCGCCGCGCCACTGCGCGTCGCAACCGCCCAGATTGACCGGCCAACGTGACCGGCCTGTGACGCCGCTGCGCGCGGACCACCCGGTTACCGCCACGAGCGGGCAACTGTGCGGGTAGAAAACCTGGCGAGCAACTGAGGGCAGTCTAGGCAGGCGCGAAAAAGCCCGTCAAATTGTCTTTTGCAGATTGTCGACAATTTGCCTAGACTGACCCCCATGGCAAGCGCCTTTCCGCACTCCCCGCCCGCCGGGCCCGCGGCGCCGGCTGCCCCGCGCAGCCGGCGCAACGACGCCGTGGCGGCGGTGCCGGCCGTGACGCCGGCCACCATCGCCCTGCTGCAGAGCGCCTCGCTGGCGAGCGCGGCCCAGCAGGAAATCGAGCGCATGATCCTCGACGGCGAACTGCCGCCCGGCGCCAAGCTCGCCGAACAGAGGTTGTCGGAGCGCCTGGGCGTCTCGCGCGGGCCGATCCGCGAGGCCTTTCGCATGCTCGAGGAAGCCGGCCTGGTCCGCCAGGAGAAGAACCGCGGGGTCTTCGTGCGCGACATCCCGCTCGACGAGGCGCTCGAAATCTACGACCTGCGGGCCGCCATGGACGAACTGGTGGGCCGCCGGCTGGCCGAGCAGGTCACGCCCGAGCAGTTGCGCCAGGCCAAGGATCTGCTCGATGAGATGGAGCGCGCGATGCGCGCCGGCGACGCCGACGCCTACCACCGGCTGAACCTGCGGTTCCACGACGGGCTGCTGGAGGCGGCGGGCAACCGCAAGATGGCCGCCATCTACCGGAAGCTGGTCAAGGAGCTGGCGCTGTTTCGCCGGCGCAACCTGGCCAGCAGGGAGGCGCTCGCGCAGTCGGTGGCCGAGCATCGGCAGATCCTGCGCGCCATTGCCGGCGGCGATGCCGGGGCGGCCGGTCGCGCGATGTACCAGCACGTGATCGAGAGCCGGGAGCGCATGCTGCGGGCCGAGTCGGCGCTGCACGGCCTGCGCAACGACGAGCCGCTGGACAAGATCGGCAAACCGGCGGCGCGCCGCCGCAGGAACTGACAGAGCACGAACATGACGAGTGTGAACAGCGTTGCAGTCAACGGCCGCCGCTATCGGCGGCCGCAAGCCCCTACGGTGGTGGTCTGCGTCGACGGCTGCGAGCCCGACTACATCGCGCAGGCCGTGGCCGCCGGCCGCATGCCCTGGATGAAGCGCGTGCTGGCCGAGGGCACCGCCCTGGTGGCCGACTGCGTGGTGCCCAGCTTCACCAATCCCAATAACCTGTCGATCGTCACGGGGGTCCCGCCGTCGGTGCACGGCATCTGCGGCAACTACCTCTACGACGCGGCCAGCGGCACCGAGGTCATGATGAACGACCCGAAGTGGCTGCGTGCGCCCACCCTGCTCGCCGCGCTGGCCGACGCCGGCGACCAGGTTGCCGTGATCACCGCCAAGGACAAGCTGCGCAAGCTGCTCGGCCACGCGATGAAGGGCATCTGTTTCTCGTCGGAGAAGGCCGATCAGGTCAGCGTGGAAGAAAACGGCATCGCCGAGGTGCTGCGCCTGACGGACCTGCCGGTGCCGAGCGTCTACAGCGCCGAGCTGTCGGAGTTCGTGTTCGCCGCCGGCCTGAGGCTGATGCAGTCGCAACGGCCCGACGTGATGTACCTGTCGACCACCGACTACATCCAGCACAAGCATGCCCCGGGCGATGATGTTGCCAACGCCTTTTTCGCCATGATGGACCGCTACCTGGGCCAGCTCGACGCGCTGGGCTGCGTGATCGCGCTGACTGCCGACCACGGCATGAATTCCAAGGTCAAGCTCGACGCCAGCCCCAACGTGATCTACCTGCAGGACACGCTCGACGGCTGGATCGGCGCGGGTACGAGCCGCGTGATCCTGCCCATTACCGACCCCTACGTCGTGCACCACGGCGCGCTGGGCTCGTTCGCCACGGTGTATCTGGCCGCCGACCATGTCGAGACGGTGCGCAGCCGGCTCGCCGCCACCTGGGGCATCGAGGCGGTGCTGACGCGCGCCGACGCCGCGGCCCGCTTCGAGCTGCCCGCCGACCGCATCGGCGACCTGGTGGTGGTGTCCGAGCGCAACGTGGTGCTGGGCACGGGCCGGGCCCGGCACGACCTGTCGGCGCTGGAGTTGCCGCTGCGCTCGCATGGCGGCATCTCCGAGCAGCGGGTGCCGCTGATCGTCAACCGGCCGGCGCCCGGGCTCGATTGCAGCCGGCGCTGGCGCAACTTCGACGCCTTCGACCTGGCGCTCAATCTCGCCCAATAGCACGCGCATCAGCGACCGCGGCCATGATCAACGAACCCCTGCGCATTGCCGGCGAGAAAGTGGCGCGCGAGCGCGTGATCGAGGTGCGCTTTCCGTACACCGGCGAGGTCGTCGGCACGGTGGCCAAGGCCACGGTCGAGGACGTGCGGCGCGCCTTCGAGATCGCGCGCCGCTACCGGCCCGCGCTGACGCGCTTCGAGCGCTACCGGATTCTGATGAAGGCGGGCGAGATCATTGCGGCCCGGCGCGACGAGATCGCGCGGCTTATCACGCTCGAATCCGGCCTGTGCCTGAAGGACACGCTGTACGAGGTGGGCCGTGCCAGCGACGTGCTGCTGTTTGCCGCCAACCAGGCGCTGGTCGACGACGGGCAGGTGTTCTCCTGCGATCTGACCGCGCATGGCAAGAGCCGCAAGGTCTACACGCTGCGCGAGCCGCTGCTCGGCGCGATCTGCGCCATCACGCCGTTCAACCACCCGCTGAACCAGGTGATCCACAAGGTGGCTCCCGCCGTGGCCACCAACAACCGCATCGTGCTCAAGCCGAGTGAGAAGACGCCGCTGGCGGCCTACCTGCTGGCCGATGTGCTGTACGAGGCCGGGCTGCCGGGGCCGATGCTGAGCGTGGTCACCGGCGACCCGCGCGAGATCGCCGACGAGCTGCTCACCAGCGAACACGTCGATCTGGTGACCTTCACCGGCGGCGTGGCCATCGGCAAGCACATCGCCGCCAAGGCGGTCTACAAGCGCCAGGTGCTCGAACTCGGCGGCAACGACCCGCTGATCGTGATGGACGACGCCGACCTCGACGAGGCCGCCACCCTGGCCGCCAGCGGGTCCTACAAGAACTCAGGCCAGCGTTGCACGGCGATCAAGCGGATGCTGGTCCACACGGCGGTGCACGACGACTTCGTCGAGCGGCTGCTGGCCAAGACCCGCGCCGTGCGCCACGGCGACCCTCTCGACCCCGCCACCGACATGGGCACGGTGATCGACGAGGCCGCCGCCATCGAGTTCGAGCGCCGCGTCGACGAGGCGGTGGCGCGCGGCGCCCGCCTGCTGCACGGCAACCAGCGGCGCGGCGCCCTGTACTCGCCCACCGTGCTCGACCGCGTGACCGCAGACATGCCCCTGGTGGCGCAGGAGACCTTCGGCCCGGTGTCGCCGGTGCTGCGCTTTGCCTCGATCGACGAGGCGATCGCCCTGTCGAACGCCACCGCCTACGGCCTGTCGTCGGCGGTGTGCACCAACCGGCTCGACACCATCACGCGCCTGGTACGCGAGCTGAACGTCGGCACGGTCAACGTGCGCGAGGTGCCGGGCTACCGGCTCGAACTGACCCCATTCGGCGGCATCAAGGACTCGGGCCTCGGGTACAAGGAGGGCGTGCTGGAGGCGATGAAGTCGTTCACCAACACCAAGACCTACTCGCTGCCATGGTGAGCTGCCCCGCCGCCGCGGCGGACCTGGAGTTCGGGAACCGGCACTCGGCATCGGCGCGGCCGGCCCACGCGTGCACCCCGCGGCCAACCTGCGGCTGGAGCGAGCGCCACCGCCGCCGCGGCAGAAGCACCGCACCCACCTGGACGTAGCACTGCTCCGTTCGTAAGCTGTAGTGAAGGTAACGGTTCTGCTGCTGAAGCTGATCGAGCAGGCGAGGCGCGCGCGAGGGTTCGGGCATGGCGGGTTTGGCCGGATGGTTAGTACTGTATATGTATTCAGTATTTGAAAGAAATGTCAAGGGGAACAGTGCCTTGGCGTTATCGCCGCCAACCGGAAGACGTTCGCCCGCCCGGTTATCCGCCTTGGTTATCCGCCCCTACGCGCTCACGAAATCACGTTAGGCCACACAAAACGCAACCGCACACCGCCACATGCGCATTGAAGTCGACGACCTATCCCGCCCCCAGGTCCACGCTCTGCTTGAAGAGCACCTGGCGAACATGTACGAGCTCTCACCACCGGAACAAGTCTTCGCACTGGATCTGAACAAGCTTCGAGCGGATGACATCACGTTCTGGACCGTCTGGGACGAAGAGGTGCTTCTTGGCTGTGGCGCACTGAAGGAACTCACGCCGACTCACGGCGAGATCAAATCCATGCGCACACCAGCAGCTGCACGCGGTCGGGGTGCAGGCCGCGCCGTACTCGCGCACATCATCTCGGAGGCGCAGCAGCGTGGCTACACGACACTCAGCCTCGAGACGGGAACGCACGCTGCCTTTGGGCCGGCTCACAACCTCTATCGCAGCAAGGGTTTCGTCATGTCGGGTCCGTTCGGCAGCTACCTCTTGAACGAGCACAGCGTCTTCATGGAGCTTCGGCTCAGTGCCAGTGTGGCCTAACCCCTCTGGAAGGACTTCCCCCCGAAGTCAACCGGCGGAGTCGTTTGTCTTTCCAACCTCACGCACTGGCACGGCATCGAACGGGTCAAGGGCGCGCGCAGCGCGGCGGCGCGAAGTGCCGCGAACCCTTGACG
>JADCGS010000022.1 GCA_020248865.1 Burkholderiales bacterium
CCGGCACCGGGCGGCGCGCCGGGCGGGCCGGCACCGGGCGGCGCGCCGGGCTGGCCGGCTCACGAGTACCGGCTTCTGCTCCTGATCGCCGGGCTGACCGGCCTGAGTTCATTCGTCTACGAGATCGTGTGGATCCGCATGCTGGCGCTGGTGCTGGGCAGCTCCACCCATGCCTTCGAGCTGATGCTGGCGGCCTTCATCCTCGGACTGGCGCTGGGCAGCCTGTGGATCGCGCAGCGGATCGACCGCATCACCGACACGGTGCGCTTTCTGGCCATCGTGCAGGTGCTGATGGGCGTGCTGGCCATTGCCACCCTGCCGCTTTACAACTGGATGTTCAACCTGCAGGCCTGGCTGATGGCCGCGGTGGCCCCGAGCGAGAACGGGTATGCCCTGTTCAACCTCGCGGCGCTGGGCCTGGCGGCACTGATCATGCTGCCGGCGACCATCTGCGCCGGCATGACGCTGCCCCTGATCACCTATCGCCTCATGGCGACCGGCTCCGGCGAGAAGGCGGTCGGCTACGTCTACTCGGTCAACACCTTCGGCGCCATCCTCGGGGTGATCCTGACCGTCCACCTGGGCCTGCCGCAACTGGGGCTCAAGGGTTCGCTGATCGTCGGCGGCGCCATCGATGTCGCCCTCGGCGTGGTGCTGCTGGCCGCGCTCGTTGCCGGCGGCCTGCGTTACCGCTGGAACGCGGCCTGGTCGGCCTTGGGGATCGTGTTCACCGTGGGGGCCATGGCGCTGTTTCACCTCGACCCGATGAAGGTGGCCTCCGGCGTGTTTCGCCATGGCCGGCCGACCGTGCAGCCGGGCACCGAGTTCCTATACGTGCGCGACGGCAAGGCGGCCACGGTGCACGTTACCCGGAGCCCCGGCTCCGGCGTGGTGGCGATTGCGACCAACGGCAAGGTCGACGGCGCGGCCAACCTGACCCGCTCCGGCAGTGCGACGGAAACCGAGGCCACCACGGACGAACACACCATGGTGCTGACCGGCGCCATTCCCCTGCTGTACCGGCCGGACGCCAAGAACATTGCGGTGATCGGCTTTGGCACGGGCATTTCCACGGCCACGCTGCTCGGTTCGCCCAACGCCGTGCGGGTGGCCACCATCGAGATCGAGCGCGCGATGGTCGAGGGGGCACGTCACTTCCTGCCCTTGACCAAGGCCGCCTACGAGGACCAGCGCAGCGAGATCGTGTTCGAGGACGCGCGCTCCTACTTCGCGCGTGGCCAGAGGAAGTACGACCTCATCGTCTCGGAGCCGTCCAATCCCTGGGTCAGCGGCGTGGCGGCCCTGTTCTCCGAGGAGTTCTATCGGCGCATCCGCGGCTACCTGGCGGACGACGGTGTGCTGGTGCAGTGGGTCCAGGTGTATGAGACCAACCCCCGGCTGGTGGCTTCCATCGTCGGTGCGCTAAGCAAGAGCTTTCCGGCCTGGCAGGTGTACGCCGCCAACCGCGGCGACCTGATCATCGTCGCGCCGCGCTCCGGCCGCCTGCCGCAGCCGAGCAATGCCGTGTTCGCCATGCCTGAGGTCAAGGCCTGGCTCGATCGGATTGGCGTGGCGACGCCGGAGCAGTTGGCGGTGCGGCGGATCGGCACCCAGGCCGATCTGGGCCTGTATCTGCAGGCGCTGCGCGCGGCGCCCAATTCGGACTTCTTTCCCATCGTCGACCAGAACGCGCCCAAGGCGCGCTTCATGCGCGCCTCGGGCGATGGGGTTCAGGGCCTGACGATGATGTCGGTGCCGGTCGGCGAATTGTTGAACGTCGAGGCGGCGCCCGTCTGGCTCGACAAGTTCAGTCTGCGCTCTCCCTACTTCCAGGAACTGGCCCAGGTGTACGCCCAGTCGATCTGGGCCCACTTCGTCAAGGGCGAGGACATGCTGGAGCAGATGGGACCGGCGCTCATCAACTGGATGCACCTGGCCAAGAGCGCCTTCATCGACTGCCGCGGCACGGGTTCGGAACGGCAGGACCTGTTGGCCCTGTTCTACCTCGGCTACGAGATGAACGCCTATCTGCCGCGGCAGCAGGCGCTCGAGGTGTGGGACCGCATCATCGCCCGCAAGTGCGTGAAGCCGGGCTCCCTCGCGGACGACTGGCTGCGGCTGCACCGTGCGGTGGCGGCGCGCGATGCCGCCGAGATGGCCAAGCGGGGCCTGGCCCTGGGCAAGGCCGTGTTCAACGAACGCACTGACCTCGAACGCGAGTACGTCTACCTGGCCGTGGTGGGCGGGTCGCTGGCGAGCAACCGGCCGGAGGAGGCCATCGGCTTCCACGACGCCGCGTGGGATCGTCTGCCCCCGCTGCGGCGCGCGACCGCGGGGCTGCTCTACGTCAACGAGCTCGTTTCGCGGGCACGCGCCGCGACGGCGGCCTCTGCGGTCCCGCCGGGCGGGGGCGCATCCCCGCCCGCGGGCGAGCGCAAGTGACCGGTGGCGTGGCGAGCCGGATCGGGCCGCGCCCAACACGGTCGCGCAGGCGCCGTTGCAGCCGATCGGACCGGTTGAGGATGTGCGCCGGGATCGAGCCCCTGCGCCGGTGAGCGGGCGCCGCGCGGCCGTGCTGCGGCCGTCGTCACGTGGTCGATGACAGCCCGGCCCAGACACGCTGGGGCCGGGCGTGGTTGGCAGGTCGCGGTTGAGGAACTCGCGGAACGGCCGCTCGCCGAGGAAGCAGATGCCGGTGGAGTCCCTCTTCCTGGCGTCGGGCCGGCCGATTTCGGCGGCGATGCGGCGGACCTCGGTCTTTCTCAGCTCGCCCACCAACGGCGGCTCGTTGGAAAGGGCGCTGCGTCAGGTGGTGCCGACGAGCGCCCGGCCACCGGCATAGGCCCGCTCGGCCGTCAGCAGCAGCGCCGGCGTGTCCGCCAGCGCGGACCGGGCAATGAGGCGCCAGCCCTCGGCGTCATAGTCGTGCGCAATGCGGTTACGCAGCACGCGAGCCCGGACCAGATGATCCGCACTCACGGCCCAGCCGCGTTTCTCGGCCCGATGGATCCGGTCGATGACCGAGCCGGCGGGCGTCAACTCGGCTTCATCGACGCTGCGCAGGACCTGCTGGATCAGCACGTCGGTCAGGCGGGCAAAGCGTGACGTGAACGCCTCGATCTCCACGAGGCCATCCTCGCTGCGGCTCAGCACGTCGATCATCTCGGGGCTGCCGACCCGGCGAAAGCTGAGTTCGAGCGCAACGCGCGCCCGTTGCAGCTCTTCCAGTCGCTGGGCCAGTACGGCGCGCAAGGGGTCGAGCGGTCCCGTCATGGGAAGAGCCGGCGCGCCTTGGGCAGCACCAGGCGGACGAACGGCTTGGCGTCGTCGCCCACCGTGCCGGTGAACACGATGTCGACCTTGCGCTCACCCAGTCGGCGCTCTAGCTCGACTTCGAGCCGGCCCGTCAATTGAAGCTCGTCCTGGAAAGTCACGCCGGGCAGGTGCACCAGCAGGTCGATGTCGCCGCCGCGCGCATTGCGGTCGGCGCGGGAGCCGTACAGGTAGACCGTCGCTCCCACCGGCAAGGCCTCGGCAAAGGCGGCTCGCATCTCAAGTTGTTCGCGCGGGGTCAGGCGCAACCGCGGGTCGACCAGCGCCATCTCGGCTTCGGTCAGCGGGGGAGGATGGGCGAGGGTCATGGTCCGGACAGCGATCGCCAGTGCAGTCTATCGCGGCCCTGTCGGCGGCAGCGGTGGCGGTGGCGGTGGCGGTGGCGGTGGCGGTGGCGGTGGCGGCAGCGGTGGCGGTGGCGGCAGCGGTGGCGGTGGCGGCAGCGGTGGCGGCAGCGGCAGCGGCAGGGGTCGGGGTTCCCGCCCGCAGCCGCCGGGACTGCGCGCCGGCGCAGTTCAATCCGCCTGGCCGTGCAACCGGGACTTGCATCGATACGACGGCCTGCGCTTGGGGCGGCCCCGCCGGTCACGGCGCCGGATGGTGCTCTGGCGTGGCGGCCGTCACCCGCTCGATGACTCCGCCGCCCAGGCACACCTCGCCGTCGTACAGCACCGCGGACTGCCCGGGCGTGGCCGCCCACTGCGGCGCGTCGAAGGTCAGTTCCAACTGTCCCGCCGCGGCACCGACCACGGTGCACGGCTCATCGGCCTGCCGGTAGCGGGTCTTGGCGGCCAGCCGCGCGCCGGCCAGCGGCGCGCGCAGCGTCCACACCACGTCCTGCGCCACCAGCCCACTGCTCATCAGCCACGGATGCGCGTGCCCCTGCACCACCCACAGCGTGTTGCCCGTCATGTCCTTGCGCGCCACGAACCAGGGCTCGCCGCTGCCGTCCTTGCTGCCGCCGATGCCGATGCCCTTGCGCTGGCCCAGCGTGTAGAAACTCAGCCCCACGTGCTCGCCGATCACGCGGCCGTGCTCGTTCTTGATGGGGCCGGGCGTGGTTGGCAGGTAGCGGTTGAGGAACTCGCGGAACGGCCGCTCGCCGATGAAGCAGATGCCGGTGGAGTCCTTCTTCCTGGCGTTGGGCAGGCCGATCTCGGCGGCGATGCGGCGGACCTCGGTCTTTCTCAGCTCGCCCACCGGGAACAGGGTGCGCGAGAGCTGCGCCTGGTTCAGCCGGTGCAGGAAGTAGCTCTGGTCCTTGGCGGGGTCGAGTCCGCGCAAGAGTTGGAAGCCTTCATCGACTTGGCGCACTCTTGCGTAGTGCCCGGTGGCGATGCGCCCGGCACCCAGCGCCAGGGCGTGGTCGAGGAAGGCCTTGAACTTGATCTCGGCGTTGCACAGCACGTCGGGGTTGGGCGTGCGGCCGGCCGCGTATTCGGCGAGGAAGGTCGCAAACACGCGGTCCTTGTACTCGGCGGCGAAGTTCACCGCCTCCAGGTCGATGCCGATGACGTCGGCCACGGCGGCTGCGTCGAGCCAGTCCTGCCGGGAGGAGCAGTGCTCATCGTCGTCGTCGTCTTCCCAGTTTTTCATGAACAGGCCGACGACCTCGTAGCCCTGCTGCTTGAGCAGCCAGGCCGAGATCGCGGAGTCCACGCCGCCGGACAGGCCCACCACCACGCGTTCCTTGCTCATGATGCGGCAGGTGGTGGTGTGGCGGCGGCGCTGAGGGCGCTGAAGGGGCCGAGCGCGCCGAGCGCCGATGGGTCGGCGTGCAGCAGGTGCAGCGGCCAGCGGCGGCCGGCCAGGTAGTCGTCGATGCAGCGCTGCACCAGCGGGCTGCGGTGGCGCGCCGACTGGGCGCGCACTTCGTCGGCCGTCAGCCACAACGTGCGCAGGATGCCGTCATCCAGAGCGCGGCCGACCTGTTGCGCGCCGAGCGCGCCGGTGAAGGCAAAGCGCAGGTAGGTGATCTCCTCGCCGCTGGCGGGCGACACGAAGCGGGCCAGGTAGGCCCCGAGCAGCGCCTGCGGGCTGAAGCGGTGCGCCGTCTCTTCCAGCACCTCGCGCGCGCAGGCGGCGGGCAGGGTCTCGCCGGCCTCCAGATGGCCGGCGGGCTGGTTCAGGCGCACGCCGTCGTCGGTCCGCTCTTCCACCATGAGAAAGAAGCCGTCGCGCTCGATGACGGCGGCGACGGTGACCGAGGGCTTGAACGCGCGGGGGGGCATCGGCTGGGCGGGAGGGGCGCAGACCCGGCGGGGTCGCCGGCGGCAGCGGGGCAGGGGCTGCGCCCCGCCGTGTAAGCTTTCGCGAGTTTAGCGAGCCGGGCTGCGGTCCACCTGCGCTCGCGCCGCCAGTACCCGGAACAATCGAGTCGGAGTCCACCATGCGCATCGGGGTGCCGCAGGAAACGCGGCCGGGCGAGACGCGCGTCGCCGCCACCGCTGAAACCGTCAAGAAGCTGGTCGCCGCCCGGCACGAGGTGCTGGTGCAGGCCGGTGCCGGCGTGAACGCGGCGCAGACCGACGCGGCCTACCAGGCCGCCGGCGCCACCATCGTCGATGCGCGCGCCGCGCTGGGCGCCGAGATGGTGCTCAAGGTACGCGCGCCCACAGGCGACGAACTGGCGCAGATGCAGCGCGGTGCGGTGCTGGTCGGCATGCTCGAGCCGTTCAATGCCGACGGCATCGCCGCCATGAACGGCGCCGGCCTCACGGCCTTTGCGCTGGAAGCCGCGCCGCGCACCACGCGGGCGCAGAGCATGGACGTGCTCAGTTCGCAGGCCAACATCGCCGGCTACAAGGCGGTGCTGCTGGCCGCCGCCACCTACCCGCGCCTGATGCCGATGATGATGACCGCCGCCGGCACGCTGAAGGCCGCGCGCGTGGTGATCCTGGGCGCGGGCGTGGCGGGCCTGCAGGCGATCGCCACCGCCAAGCGCCTGGGTGCCGTGATCGAGGCGAGCGACGTGCGGCCGGCGGTCAAGGAGCAGATCGAGTCGCTCGGCGCCAAGTTCATCGACGTGCCGTTCGAGACCGACGAGGAGCGCCAGATCGCGCAGGGGGTGGGCGGTTATGCGCGGCCGATGCCCGAGGCGTGGATGAAGCGCCAGGCGGCGGAAGTGGCCAAGCGCATCGCGCAGGCCGACATCGTGATCACCACCGCGCTGATCCCCGGCCGCAAGGCGCCGGTCCTGGTCAGCGCGGAGATGGTGCAGAGCATGAAGCCGGGCTCGGTCATCCTGGACATGGCGGTGGAGCAGGGCGGCAACTGCGCGCTGTCGGAACCGGGCCAGACGGTGGTCCGGCATGGTGTCTACATCATCGGCCAGCCCAACCTGCCGGCGACGGTGGCCACCGACAGCTCGGCGCTTTACGCGCGCAACGTGCTCGACTTCCTGAAGCTGGTGTTCGACAAGGAGGGCCGCTTCGGCGTCAATATGGAAGACGACATCGTCGCGGCCTGCCTGCTGTGCCGCGATGGCGAATTGCGGAAGAAGTCGTAGTTCCCCCTCTCCCCGATCACGGGGAGAGGGCAGGGGTGAGGGGCGGGGTGTGTTGCTGGCAAGGCCCCTCACCCTAACCCTCTCCCCGTGATCGGGGAGAGGGAACAGGGCAGTGCCTCTCGCCGTGATCGGGGAGAGGGAACAGGGCAGTGCCTCTTGCCGTGATCGGGGAGAGGGAAGGGATGGAGCGGCCGCCGCGGTTGGCGACGAGCCAGCCAAAGCCGGTGGAAGCGAGCCGGAGGAAGTTGAAGTTCCCCCTCTCCCCGATCACGGGGAGAGGGCAGGGGTGAGGGGCGGGGTGTGTGGTTGGCAGGGCCCCTCACCCTAACCCTCTCCCCGTGATCGGGGAGAGGGAACAGGGCAGTGCCTCTCCCCGTGATCGGGGAGAGGGAACAGGGCAGTGCCTCTCCCCGTGATCGGGGAGAGGGAACAGGGCAGTGCCTCTCGCCGTGATCGGGGAGGGGGAACAGGGCAGTGCCTCTCGCCGTGATCGTTGGAAGGCGACAGGACAGTGCCGCTCCCCTTGACTGGGGAGAGGGGACAGGACGATGCCGCTTCCCGCGTCCGGGGAGGCGTAACGGAAACAACAGGAGTCGCAGTGGAAGCCCTCAGCCCCATCGTCATCAACCTCATCATCTTCGTGCTGGCCATCTACGTCGGCTACCACGTGGTGTGGAACGTCACGCCGGCGCTGCACACGCCGCTGATGAGCGTGACCAACGCCATCTCGGCCATCGTCATCGTCGGCGCCATGCTCGCCGCGGCGCTGACCGAGACCGCGCTTGGCAAGTTCATGGGCGTGGCGGCCGTGGCGCTCGCGGCGGTGAACGTCTTCGGCGGCTTTCTCGTGACGCGGCGGATGCTCGAGATGTTCAAGAAGAAAGACAAGAAGGAGGGGGCGTGATGAAGTTCGGCTCCGTCGCCCCGGCGCAGGCCGGGGCCCAAGTTCCGGCCGCGTCAAATGGGGTCCCGGCCTGCGCCGGGACGACGCGCTGAGGGCGCGCGATCATGAGCCTCAACCTCGTCGTCCTCCTGTACCTGGTCGCCAGCGTCTGCTTCATCCAGGCGTTGAAGGGTCTGTCGCACCCGACCACCTCGCGCCTGGGCAATGCCTTCGGCATGGTCGGCATGGCCATCGCCGTGCTCACCACCGTGGCGCTGATCTACAAGCTGGCGCCGCAGGTGGCCACCGTCGGCATGGGCTGGATCCTGCTGGGCCTGGTGATCGGCGGCGCGGCCGGCACCCTCATGGCCAACCGGGTGCCGATGACCAAGATGCCCGAGATGGTCGCGTTCATGCACAGCATGATCGGCCTGGCGGCGGTGTTCATCGCCATTGCCTGCGTGGCCGAGCCCTGGGCGTTCAACATCGTCGAGAAGGGCGGCGCGCTGCCGGTGGGCAACCGGATCGAGCTGTTCATCGGCGCCTTCGTCGGCGCGATCACCTTCTCCGGCTCGGTGATCGCCTTCGGCAAGCTGTCGGGCAAGTACAAGTTCCGCCTGTTCCAGGGCGCGCCGGTGGTGTTCTCGGGCCAGCACCTGCTGAACCTCGCGCTCGGCGTGGCGATGATCGGCTGCGGCATCTGGTTCGTGGCGACGCTCGACTGGCTGCCGTTCTGGCTGATGCTGGCGCTGGCCTTCGTGCTCGGGGTGCTGATCATCATCCCGATCGGCGGCGCCGACATGCCGGTGGTGGTGTCGATGCTCAACAGCTACTCGGGCTGGGCCGCGGCCGGCATCGGTTTTTCGCTCAACAATCCGATGCTGATCATCGCCGGCTCGCTGGTGGGCTCCTCGGGCGCGATCCTGAGCTACATCATGTGCAAGGCGATGAACCGCTCGTTCATCAACGTGATCCTGGGCGGCTTCGGCCAGGAGGGCGGGCAGGTGGCAGCCGGCGACGCGCAGCAGCGGCCGGTGAAAAGCGGCTCGCCGGACGATGCGGGCTTTCTGCTCGGCAACGCCGACAGCGTGATCATCGTGCCGGGCTACGGCCTGGCGGTGGCGCGCGCCCAGCATCCGCTCAAGGAGCTGGCCGACAAGCTCATCCGCAAGGGCATCAAGGTCCGGTACGCGATCCACCCGGTGGCCGGCCGCATGCCCGGCCACATGAACGTGCTGCTGGCCGAGGCCGAGGTGCCGTACGACCAGGTGCACGAGATGGAGGACATCAACCCGGACTTCGCGGACACCGATGTGGTGCTCGTGCTCGGCGCCAACGACGTGGTGAACCCGGCGGCGAAGGACCCCAAGAGCCCGATCGCCGGCATGCCGATCCTGGAGGCCTACAAGGCGCGCCAGATCATCGTCAACAAGCGCTCGATGGCGGCCGGCTACGCGGGCCTGGACAACGACCTGTTCTACATGGACAAGACGATGATGGTCTTCGGCGACGCCAAGAAGGTGGTCGAGGACATGGTCAAGGCGGTGGAGTAGGTGGTGTAGGTGGAGTGGGCGGAGTAGGGCAGGCGCGGCGAGCGGGCGGATGCGGTCTTCCGATTTGCTGCTGGTGGTCGACGTGCAGAACGACTTCCTGCCGGGCGGCGCGCTGGCCGTGCCCGACGGCGATGCGATCGTGCCGCTGGTCAACCGGCTGGCCGCGCGCTTTGCCAACGTCATCCTGACCCAGGACTGGCATCCGCCGGGGCACGTTTCGTTTGCCTCCGCGCACGCGGGCGGCAAGCCGTTCGACACCCTGCGCATGCCCTACGGGCCGCAGGTGCTGTGGCCCGACCACTGCGTGCAGGGCACGCGCGGGGCCGAGTTCGCCGCCGCGCTGGCGGTGCCGCACGCGCAGGCCGTGATCCGCAAGGGCTACCACCCGCACACCGACAGCTACTCGGCCTTCCTGGAAGCCGACCGCGTCACGCCCACGGGTCTGGCCGGGATGCTGCGCGAGCGCGGCATCGAGCGCGTGTTCCTGTGCGGCCTGGCGCTCGACTTCTGCGTGGCCTGGAGCGCGCTGGACGCGCGCGGCGCGGGCTTCGAGGCGGTGGTGATGGAGGACGCCTGCCGGCCGATCGACACCGGCGGCTCGCTGCAGGCGGCGCATGCGAGCTTCGCCGCGCAGGGCGTGCAGCGGGCGCAGACCGCGGACCTGGCCGGCTGAGCGGCCGCGCCGCAGGGTATCTGCGCAGCTTCTGAATCACTCGTGGCGTACGGACGAGGCCGACTCGGCGATTTTCTCCACCGCGATCCGGTCTTGCCCGGTCCGACCCGTCCAGCAGGATCGGGCCTCGATCGCGATGATCGCGCTGCGGACGGACCGCCGAGTCCTGCGGTGACCGTGCGGCATGGACGACCGGGGCGGCATCGCGCATCTCCGAACGGGTTGGCGCCGGAAGCGGCGGCAGCGGGCGCACTGTGCGCGCCGCCGGCTGACGGGGCGGTGTCAGAGGGTGAGAGGCAATCCGGCGTGCCCGAGGGGGCTGCCCAAAGCGCTCCAATCTAGGCGCAAAGCGCAGCCGTAGCCCGGGCTACGGCGAGCATTTGCAACGACGAGTGGGGCGCTTTGGGCAGTCACAGCGGGCATGTTGGATTGCCTCTGACCCTCTCAGCCGATTCCGGCGGCCGAGTCACCTGCCGCGGCGCCCGTCGCGCCGGCGCCGGTCGGCGAGGCGGGCGCTGCGGCCAGCAACTGGCCGAGACGCTGGCGCACGCGCACGAACGTCGATGCGCCGGCGGCCCGCGCCAGCAGGGCGTCGAGATCCCCGCCCCCGGCCTTGAGAAGCCCGATCAGGCGGATGAGGTGCTCGGTCAGTCGCGGGTCGAACTGTTTGCCGCCGAGGTAGGCGATCTCGCTCAGCGCGATCTCGACCGGGTAGGCCGGCCGGTAGGCGCGCGGATGGGTCATCGCATCGAAGCTGTCGGCCAGGGCCACGATGCGCGCCGCCACCGGAATCGCCTCATGGGACACGTCGGCCGGGTAGCCGGTGCCGTTCCACCAGGCGTGGTGATACAGCATGATCTCCTGTGCCATGCGCGCCTCATCGCCTTCCAGATCGCGCAACATTTCGGCGCCGACGTGCGTGTGGCGGCGCACCAGATCCCATTCGCGCTCGCGCAGGCGGCCCGGGCGCAGCAGCACGCCGTCCGGCACGGCCAGCTTGCCCAGGTCGTGCAGGCGCGCGGACAGTTCCAGCGACACGCAGAAGCCGTCGTCGTAACCGGCGGCCTCGGCCAGCAGCGCCGACAGCCGCCCGACCCGGTAGCAATGCTCGCCGCTGGGGTCTTCGCGCAGCTCCGCCACCACCGCCAGCCGCTCGATCAGCTCCATGCGCGCGCGCTTCATTTCGATCTCGGCGGCGCGCGCGCGCAGCACGCTGGCGCGCCGCTCCAGCAGGGTCTCCGGCGCCAGCCGCGGCGGATGCCCCAGCGCCAGCCGCTGCAGGTGCCTGCTCTGGCGCACGCGCAGCGCATCCTGCTGCGCCGTGCGCGTGTGCACGACCAGCTCGCGCAGCACGATCATCGCCTTGTCGGGTTCGTTGGCGCGCTCGTAGGCCAGCGCGAGCGCATTCAGCGCGTCGCGCAGCGTCACGCTGTTCTGCGTCCGCGCGCGCGCCAGCGCCTGCTCGATGCGCGACAGGCCGAGGTCCGCCCGCCCGTCGTACACGTCCGTGAGGCCCTCGGCCAGCGCCGCCATGACCGCGGCGCGTGGCGCGCCGCAACGCGCCGCCAGTTCGCGCGCCCGCCGGCAGCGCTCCCGCGCGCGGTCAAACTGCTCGAAGTGCAGCAGAAAACGCACGTAGCGGTACTCGGCCAGCACCAGGTTGACGCTGTCCTGCAGGTTGCCCGGCCCGGCCATCACGCCGACCGCCTGCTCGGCCGAGTCGAGCCCGCGCCGATGGTCTTCCAGGTGCAGGCAGCACAGCGCAATGTTCTGAAGACAGGTCAGGCGCGCGCCGGGCCGGTCGGGCAGTTGTGTGGCCGCCGCCAGCGCACGCTCGAAGCAGCGCAGCGCCTCGTCGTACAAGGCCATGTAGACGAGCGCCACGCCGGCCGTGTTCCAGTGCGCCCACAGCGGCAGCGGCTCGCCGCCAAGCAGGGCGCTGTCCAGGCCCTCGACCGCCGCTTCGAGCGCCTGCGGCGTGTCGCCGGCCTCGTACAGCGCAATGGCCCAGGCATTGAGCGCGCGCCGCAGCAGGGCCGGCGTGCCGGCCGCCCGCGCCGCCGTCACTGCCAGCTCTGCGGCGTCGACGGCGCCCGCGCCATCCTGGCTCAGTTGCCTGAGTTGGAAAATCGCCAGCAGGCACTCGATCCGCGCTTCGGCGTGCGCACCCGCCGGCTCGGCCGCCAGCCGCTGCCAGGCGCGGTCCAGCAGCGGCGCCAGCTCGCGCCCGGGCTGACGCAGTTGCGCGTGCAGGCGGTCGCGCAGGCGCGCCAGCGCGCGCGCATCGAGCGCGGCGCCATCCGGCTCGCCGGGCGGGTCGGTCGGCGATGGTTCCGGCCGGGGTGGGCCTTGGGACTCTGACATGGACGGGCAATGGTCGGCGGCGAGCAGCCCCCTACTGTGCCATGAGCCGGTGTGCGAAGACAGTCCCCGGCATCCCCTCATTCCTCCGGAGAGCACCATGAACGCCGTCCATCTCGACATTGCCGCCGTCGCCGAAGCCGCGTACGGCGCGACCACCGCGGCCGCCGCCTTCACCGTGCCGGGACAGCCGCAGCCGCTTGCCGAACTGACCGTGGCCCAGCTGGAATGGGTCGGTGGCGCCGGCGCGTCGAACTCCTACTATTGAGCACGAGCGGCGCCGCGGTCGGGTTCCGCCCGGCGGTCTTGAAGAAGATCGCAAGCCCGCGCTGACCCGGCCCCGGTGCCAAGGGTGGTGCGCCGCACGGGGGGAGGCCCTCCATCCCCGGCGGCGTGCCGACCTTCCATGACCGATCTTGCCGTCGCACGGATCGCTTCGCTCGGCGGAGAGGACGTGCGGGTCGCCTGACCCGGGGCGCGGGGCGCGGCCGGCGTGGCTGGGCGGTCGAGCGCGGACCCGGTACGGTAGTTCCGTTGCGAGAGCCGTGCGGCCGCATCACCGTCGCGGGCGATCAGCGACGCGCGCCACGCCCACCGGTTGACGACGTCCTCCTGCTCGTGTGGAGTTGAAGCCTGGGCAGTGGGCGATGCGGCGCGGTGGCGATGGTCGCCACGCTGCGGCCATGCTCGGCGCGGTGGCGGCAGGGCCGCATGGAGCCCCGCTGCTCGGGCGCGCCATCTGCACTCCAGCCTGCGTTTTGCACCGACCGTCGCAGCCGGCCCCGGGGCGCGGCGCTGCAGCCCATACTGGCGCCGTTCACCCGATGGAGAGCGGCGCGATGCCCCCTGACCCGACGCCCCCGACGCCCCCGACGCGCCGCTGTGCCGCCTGCCTGGGCGCTTCGTTGAAGGCCCTGGCGCTGTCGCTGCTCTGCGCCGGCGGTCTGCATGTACCGGTCGCGCTGGCCGCGACGACGTTGCAGATCGGCGACGGCAGCGGTGCGCGGATCGAAGGCTCGGGCCGGGTCGGCGAGGAGGTCCGCACGACTGCACCGTTCAGCGCCCTCACCGTGGCCGGCCCGGTCGATGTGCAGCTGAAGGCCGGCACCGCGCCCCGGGTCACCGTGCGCGCCGACGACAACCTGCTGCCGGTCATCACCACCGAGGTCATCGATCGGCGGCTGGAGGTCGGCGTCAAGCCGCAGACCCGGGCGCGCACCCGCAACAAGATGGTGGTCGTGGTGGAGTTCACCGAGCTCACCGGCATCCTGGTGCGCGGCTCGGGCGACGTGGACGCCGACCGCATCCAGGCGGCGCTGTTCGAGATCGTGCTGCGCGGCTCGGGCGACGTGAAGATCGAGCGGCTGGAGGCCGATGCGCTGGCGCTGTCGATCACCGGCAGCGGCGACGTGACGGTCGGGGGAAGCAGCCGGGCGCTGGGCGTGGACCTCTTCGGCTCGGGCGACGTGCGGGCCGACCGGCTCGAGTCGCGGCAGGTGGCGGTACGCATTCGCGGCAGCGGCGATGCGCGCGTGCATGCGGTCGAGGTCCTGCAGGTGGAGATCTCGGGCAGCGGCGACGTGCGCTACCGCGGCACGCCGCAAATCCAGCAGAAGATCAGCGGCTCGGGCGAGCTGCTGCCGCTGAGGTAGGGTGGCGCGAACGCGGCTGAGCGGGCCGGTTTCCGGGTTGCGGGGCGTCCCTGGATTGCCCCGCCTCAGCGCAGCGACCTTGGCGCTGCTGCCTCAGTGCCGCCGCCTCGGCGCAGTGGCATCGGCGCATCGACTTCAGCGCATCGACTGGTGCATCGACTTCAGCGCAGCCACTGCAGCAGCCACGGCGCCAGCCAGGGCGCCAGCAGCGCGGTGGCCAGTGCCGTCAGCCCCATCGCCAGGCCGGCAAAGGCGCCGGCCTCGGCATTGACGATGAAGGCGCGTGCCACGCCCTGGCCGTGGGCGGCCAGGCCGATGGCAAAGCCGCGGGCCACGTAGCTCTTCACCCGCAGGGCGTTGAAGACGAAGCTGCCGAGCACCGCCCCCACCATGCCGGTGAGCACCACCATCACCGCGGTCAGCGACGGGATGCCGCCGATCTTCTCGGCCACGCCCATCGCCACCGGCGTGGTGACCGACTTGGGCGCGAGCGAGGCGAGTGTCGCGGGCGAGGCGCCGAGCAGCCAGGCGATCAGCACGGCCGAGACGATCGCCACCACCACGCCGACCAGCAGGCCCACCGACAGCGCCAGCCAGGCGCGCTTGAGTTTGCCCGCCTGCTCGTACAGCGGCACCGCCAGCGCAACGGTGGCCGGCCCGAGCAGAAAGTGCACGAACTGCGCGCCCTCGAAGTAGCTGGCATACGGCGTGCCGGTGGCCCACAGCACCGCGACCAGCAGCACCACCGGGATGGCGACCGGGTTGACCAGCGGATTGAAGTGGCTGCGCCGGTACAGGCTGAAGCCGAGCAGGTAGGCCAGCAGCGTCAGCGTCAGCCAGAGCAGCGGCGAGGCCGACAGGTAGACCCAGATGTCGCCGACCCGCTCGCTCACGCGCCCGGCCACCGGAGCGGTCAGCGCCGGCAGCGGGCTCATTGCTCGTCCTTCGGCAGCAGCGCGCGCACGGTCAGCGCAGTGGCCGCCAGCGCGAGCACGGTGCTGACGACGATCGCCACCACGATCGCCACGCCTTCATCGGCCAGCCGATGCCAGTGCGCCATCACGCCGACGCCGGCCGGCACGAACAGCAGCGACAGGTGCTGCAGCAGGCCGAGGCTGGTCTGCCGCATCGCTTCCAGGCTGCGCGGCCGCAGCCGCAGGTACAGCAGCATCAGCACCATGCCGATCACGGGCCCGGGCACCGGCAGCCGCAGGGCATAGCTCATCACCTCGCCGATGGTCTGGAACACCAGCAGCGTGGCGAAGGTCTGGAGGAGCGTGTTCTGCATGGCAGGGCCTGGATCAAGGCGTGCGCGCCCGTGCCGGTTGGCCCAGCAGCGGATCTGCGTCGACCCGGTCGGGCATCAGACCGCCTGCAGCCGCCGGTCGATCCACTCGATCCAGTGCAGCACCGGTGTGGCGGTGCCGCTGGCCAGATGGGTGATGCAGCCGATGTTGGCCGACAGGATCACCTGCGGCTGCGCACCTTCCAGGTGGGCGAGCTTGCGGTCGCGCAGCGGGTAGGCCAGCTCGGGCTGCAGCACCGAGTAGGTGCCGGCCGAGCCGCAGCAAAGATGGCTTTCGGCGAACGGCAGCACCTCGGCGCCCAGCGACTGCAGCAGGCCCTCGACCACGCCGCGGATTTTCTGCCCGTGCTGCAGCGAGCAGGGCGGATGGAACACCACGCGCTCGGCCTCGGCGGCTGCGCGCAGCTTGCCGGCGAGCGCCTGCGCTTCTGCAGCGAGCACTTCCACGACATCGCGCGCCAGTTCGCTGACGCGGCGCGCCTTGTCGGCATACAGCGGGTCGTGGCGCAGCAGGTGGCCGTAGTCCTTGACCTGGGTGCCGCAGCCGCTGGCGTTGATGACGATGGCCTGGGCGCCGGCTTCGATCGCCGGCCACCAGGCCTCGACGTTGCGGCGCGCATCGTCGAGGCCGCCGGCGTGGTCGTTCAGGTGGTGGCGGATGGCGCCGCAGCAGCCGGCGCGCCCCGGCCGCAGCAGTTCGATGCCGAGCGCATCGAACACGCGCGCGGTGGCGCTGTTGATGTTGGGCGCCATCGCCGGCTGCACGCAGCCTTCGAGCATCAGCATGCGGCGCGCATGGGTGCCGGTCGGCGTGGCGGGCCAGGCGCCGGCCGCCCGGCGCGGCGGCACCTTGGCCTTGAGCGGGCCCGGCAGCAGGGCGCGCACCGCCTGGCCGGCCCGCAGCGCGGGTGCAAAGGCGCGGCTGGTCAGGCCCTCCTTGAGCGCGCCGCGAACCAGCTTCTGCGCGGTGCTGCGGCCGACCTGGTCCTCGACCACCTGGCGGCCGATGTCCACCAGCCGCCCGTACTGCACGCCCGAGGGGCAGGTGGTCTCGCAGTTGCGGCAGGTCAGGCAGCGGTCCAGGTGCAGCTGCGTCTTGGCGCTGGGGGTCTCTCCTTCCAGCACGCGCTTGATGAGATAGATGCGGCCGCGCGGGCCGTCGAGCTCGTCGCCGAGCAGCTGGTAGGTCGGGCAGGTGGCGGTGCAGAAACCGCAGTGCACGCACTTGCGCAGGATGGCATCGGCCTCCCGGCCCTCGGGCGTGTCCTTGATGAAGTCGGCGAGGGCGGTTTGCATGGAGGTCGGTGACGGAAGATGGATGACGGCGCCGGCGGCGCCGGGAGTGTCACGGCGCCGCCGGCGCCTCAGCGCCGCGCAGCAGCGTCACTCGTCATTCAGGATGTCGCGGGCAGCTCCGGATAGAGGCGACCGCGGTTGAAAATGCCCGCCGGGTCGAATTCGGCCTTCAGGCGCCGGTGGATCGCGGCCAGCGGGGCGGCCAGCGGCGTGAAGGCGCCGGCGGCGCGCATCTCGCCGCTGCCGCCGCGGAACAGGGTGGCATGACCGCCGTGGCCGGCGGTGAGCGCGCGCAGTTCTCGGGCGGGCGCGTCCAGGCGCAGCCAGCGCAGCGCGCCGCCCCATTCCACGAGCTGGCTGTCGGGCAACTGCGGCAGTGCCGCGGTGGAGGGCAGTGACAGCCGCCACAGCGGCTTGGTCAGTGGATCATCGGTCGTGAAGAACTGGTGCCGGTGGTCGCGGATGCCGCGCCACAGCGCCGCCGCACCTTCGTCGTCGAGCGACTCGCCGCCCAACTGCTGGCGCGCTGCGGCCACCGCCGCGCGCGCACCCGACAGCCGCACGAACACGCGCCCGCCGAACCACAGCGTGGCCGAGATCGGCAGCGGCTGGCCGCCCCACTCGTTCATGCGCATGAGCGCGCTCGCCAGGTCCATCTCCAGCCGCAGCGTCTGCTCGGCCGCCGGGCGCGGCAGCACCTTGATCGACAGATCGACGATGAGCCCGAGCGTGCCGAGCGAGCCGGCCAGCAGGCGCGCCACGTCGTAGCCGGCGACGTTCTTCATCACCGTGCCGCCGAACCGGAGCAACTGGCCGCGGCCGTCGAGCAGGCGGGCGCCGAGAATGAAGTCGCGCACGCCGCCCCAGGTGGCGCCGAAACTGGCGCGGCGCGGGCCGGCCAGCCCGGCCGCCACGGCGCCGCCGATGGTGGCGCCCTCGCCGTAGTGCGGCGGCTCGAAGGCCAGCATCTGGCCGTGGCGCGCCAGCTCGGTCTCCAGTTCGGCCAGCGGCGTGCCGGCGCGCACCGTGACCACCAGCTCGGTCGGCTCGTACTCGACGATGCCGGTGAGCACTCGCGGGTCGAGCCGCTCGCCGGCGCAGGCGTTGCCGTAGAAGTCCTTGGTGCCGCCGGCCCGGATTACGAGCGGCGTGCACGCACCGGCCGCCGCTCGAATCTGCTCGGCCAGTTGCTCGGCCCGTGGTTCGGCCGCGCCCACTAGAACCTCGGAATCTCGGGAAAGCGCAGGGCGCCGCCGTGAACGTGCACCTTGCCGTACTCGGCGCAGCGGTGCAGCGTCGGCACCACCTTGCCGGGGTTCAGCAGGCCCGGCGGGTCGAAGGCGCGCTTGACGGCGAAGAAGGCCTCCAGTGTCGCGCGGTCGAACTGGCGGCACATCTGATGGATCTTTTCCACGCCCACGCCGTGCTCGCCGGTCACGGTGCCGCCGACCTCGACGCACAGCTCGAGGATCTCGAACCCAAAGCGCTCGGCGCGCGCCACCGAGTCCGGGTCGTTGGCGTCGAACATGATGAGCGGATGCAGGTTGCCGTCGCCGGCGTGGAACACGTTGGCGCAGCGCAGGCCGTAGCGGGCCTCCATCTGCTGGATGCTCTTGAGGACCTTGCCCAGCCGCTGGCGCGGAATGGTGCCGTCCATGCAGTAATAATCGGGCGAGATGCGGCCGACCGCCGGGAATGCCGCCTTGCGGCCGGCCCAGAAACGCAGCCGCTCGGCCTCGCTCTGCGACACCGCCAGCCGGGTGGCCCCGGCGCCGCGCAGCACCGCTTCCATGGCGGCGATCTCCTCGGCCACTTCTTCCGGCGTGCCGTCGGATTCCACCAGCAGGATGGCCTCGGCCTGCAGGTCGTAGCCGGCCTGCACGAACGGCTCGACGGCCGCCGCGGCCGGCTTGTCCATCATCTCCATGCCGGCCGGGATGATGCCGGCGGCGACCACCGCGGCCACCGCCTCGCCGGCGACTTGCACGTCGTCGAACGAGGCCATGATGACCTGGGCGCAGCGCGGCTTGGGCACCAGCTTCACGACGACCTCGGTCACCACCGCCAGCATGCCCTCGCTGCCGATGATGAGCGCCAGCAGGTCGTAGCCGGGGGCGTCGAGCGCGGCCGAGCCGATCCGCACCACCTCGCCGTCGACGGTCACGCCGCGGATGCCCAGCACGTTGTGCACGGTGAGGCCGTACTTCAGGCAGTGCACGCCGCCCGAGTTCTCGGCCACGTTGCCGCCGATGGTGCAGGCAATCTGGCTCGACGGGTCGGGTGCGTAATACAGCCCGTAAGGTGCCGCCGCCTCGCTGATGGCGACGTTGCGCACGCCCGGCTGCACGCGGGCGGTGCGCGCCAGCGGGTCGACGTCGAGGATGCGGTTGAACTTGGCCAGCGACAGCAGCACGCCGGCCTGGTGCGGCAGCGCCGAGCCCGACAGGCCGGTGCCGGCGCCGCGCGGCACCACCGGCACGTTCAGCGCATGGCACACCTTGAGCACCTGCACCACCTGCGCCTCGGTCTCGGGAAGCGCCACCACCATCGGCACCTGGCGATACAGGGTCAGGCCGTCGCATTCGTAGGGACGGGTGTCTTCCTCGCGGTAGAGCAGCGCGTGCTCCGGCAGCACCGGCCGCAGCGCGGCCACCACCTGGCGCTGCCGCGCCGGATCGACCGCGCCGGTGCCGTCGAGCGGGATGCGCTCGGCCAGCAGGCGCGTGTCGACTGCCGCGGCGGCCGACGGGGCGGCGGAGACGAGGTCTTGCGGCGCGGTGGGTGCGTTCACACGGCTAGCTTACCCGCGCGCTGCTGCTGCACCGGGCCGGCCCGCTGCCATTGCGCGCGATGTGCTGCCTTGACCCTGGCTCAAAGCCCTGCGGCCGTTGCGGCTAACCTGCCGGCCGGGCGGGCGGCGCGTCGTCCGCCCACCGTTGTCAAGGAGACCGGCATGTCCACCGCCAGCGCGCGCCCCCGGCGCACCCGCCCGGCCGCGGCGCCGTGGCGGCGCCGGACTCTGGAGAGCGCGGCCGCCTGGGCCGGTGCGGCCGTGCTGCTGTTGACGGCCGGTCCGGCTGCGGCGCAGGATGCCGAGCGCGGAGCGCGGCTGTTCAACGCCACGCGCAGCGAGACCGGCCGGCCGGTGGGCAACTGCGTTGCCTGTCACGCCAGCCGCGAGGCACTGACTGAGATGATCCGCAACCGCGGCAGCCAGCCGGCTGCGGCGGGGTCGGTCGAGCGGCTGCTGCAGCGCGCCATCGACGGCGCCCAACCGGGGGCCCTGGGCGCCAAGGCGCAGTACCGCGGGGTGCTCACCCCGGTCGACGTGCGGGATCTGGCGGCGTACCTGGCGCGGTCTGCCCGTTCCTGATGGGCCGTCCGGCAGGCGCCGGACCCGCGGGAGCGCAGGCGGAAGGCGGCTGCGGCTGGCCTTGCGTCGAGCGACCCGACCGCTGGTTCATGGCGCTGCAGCCAGCGCCACGACGGGCCGCGCCGCTGGTTCAACCGGCCGACCGCTGGTGCAAAGACACCTGCCGGCCCGGCAACGCAACCCTATGATCCCAGTCAGACCGTTGCCGTGAGCGACGGCTCTCTTCCCAACTTCCAAAGGTTATCGATCATGTTCGTCCGTTCTTCCGCGCTTGTTCTCGGCTCCCTGCTGTGCGCCAGCCTGCTGCCTTCTGCCGCCCAGGCGCAGGCCGAGCCGAAGGGCTTCTACGCCACGATCTACGGGCAATACAGCCGGATCGGCGCCTCGAACCTCACCGAGTCCGGCGCCCAGGGCGCCGGCAGCGGCCTGCGCGCCGAGTTCAGCGCCGGCTCGGGCTGGGGCGGTGACTTCGGCTGGCGCTACGGCAACGGCTGGGCCGCCGAGATCGAGTGGAACTACCGCAGCCACTCGCTCGACACCCTGCGGGCCGGCAACACGACCCTGGCCCGCGACGGCGACTTTGCCTCGAACATCTTTCTGATCAATGGTTTGCGCCGCTTTCCCTCGGGCGGCGCCTGGACGCCGTACGTGGGCGCCGGCATCGGCTGGGTGCAGGAGATCGACATCGACATCAAGCCGAGCGCGGGTGGGGCCACGCGCGGCTACTCGGCCAGCAGCGAATTTGCCTACCAGCTCATCGCCGGCGTGGAGTACGCGCTTTCTCCCCAGTGGCGCCTGACCGCCGACACGCGCTGGCTGCGCGTCGGTTCGGTGCGGCTGGACAATGAGGTCGCAAACGCCGGCGGAACCGCCGGTCCGCTCACCTACAACCCGTTCTCAGTGCAGGTCGGTGTGCGCTACAGCTTTTGATTCACCGGCGGCACGGTACTGGGCGCCGTCGCCGAAGCGCGCCAGCACTTCGGCACGGCGGCGGCGGCTGACCGGCACCTGGCGGCCGTCGCTCATCAGGCAGACCGCACCGGTGGCCGTGCGTCGCACGCTGCTGATGTGTTCGCAGGCCACCCACCAGGACCGGTGGACGCGCAGGCCCTGGTCGGCGCCTTCGGTTTCGACGTCGGCCAGCGCGCCGAGGATCAGCGCGCACCCACGCGGCGTCCAGACCCGCAGGTACTGCAGCTCGGAGGCGACGGCGATGATGTCGGTGCCCAGTTCAGTGGGCAGGCGCTCACACCAGGAAGGGCGCGGCGCGGCAGGTCGTGGGGCGGCCGCGGCAGCATCGGGCGGCGGGGAGTCGGCGGACGGTGGCAGGCCCGCGGCGGACGCCGTGGCCGCATGGCCGGGTACGGCCGGATCGGGTGGCGCCGGCGCAGCGCCGGGGCTGGCGCCGGTCCCGGTGGGTCGGTCGGCCGCGGTGGACCCGACTGCTGGCGGCCGCGGCGCCGCCACAGCCGGACCGGTCCGCACGTGCAGCAGCGGCGGCACCAGCCAGTGCAGGCGCGGCAGGCAGACCAGTGCCCAGGCCGTGGTCAGCGGGCCGACGATGTCGAGGAACTCCGCCAGCAGCACGCCCACGGACAACGCGCCGCCGGCACCGTCGCCGTCCTCGTCGGGCAGGGCCGGGTAGCCGAGCCACTGCTGCATCAGCACCTCGCCGATCAGCCAGTAGATCGGCGCGAGCACGGCCGCGCCGAGCACGGCCGACAGCAGGACCAGGCTCCAGCTCGGTATCCGGCTGGCGCCATAACGGCGCGTCAGAAGGTACAGCAGCGACTGCAGGACGAGCAGTCCGGCGGCGATCTGCAGGCTCCAGAAGAGCAGGCGGGCGACCGGGGGGGCCGCGAAACCCACGTTGACTTCCAGGCTCATCATGAGCGCCAGCAACGCCAGGCCGGCGACCGTGAGATAGCGGAGGATTCCTCCGGCGTTGGCGCCGCCCGGCATGTTCGGGTCAGTTCAGGGGGGAAGCCGCGCCGCGGCCGGGGTTTGCTGCGACCATCGGATGCAACATTAGGCGGTCGCGGTGAAGCGCGCCAGGATCTCGCCGTGCTGGCGCGACCATGCCGTGAGGGCCTCCGGGCGCCCGTCGAAGGTGCTGGCCAGGAAGGCCAGGGCCAGTTGCTGCGTGGCGGCCTTGACCCGCGCATTCAGTTCCGGCCCGCCGGGCAGCGTGCGGTCGGTGAAGACGCTGTGTGCGCCGCCGCTGAACACGGCCAGCGCCTTGGGACGGCTGCCGATGGCGTCGAACACGCGCACGCGGTCGGCCGGCGGCGACCAGTAGCCGGGCACGCGGATCTCGTCGTCGGCGGTGGTCACGTGCAGCGAGGGCAGGGTGACGGGTCGCAGGATCGGCGCCAGCGCCGGCGCGCCATAGAACGGCGGCGCCGACAGAACGATGGCCGCGCGCACGCGCCGCTCGTGCAGGTTGACGGCTGCGCCGTCGCGCTCCACCAGCGCGCCGCTGGCCAGCAGCGCGGTGTTGGCGCCGTACGAGTGCCCGGCGACGATCACGCGCGCCGGGTCGACGGCAAAGCGCCAGTCGTCGCTGCGCCCGGGCTCCAGCACGCGGTCGAGCGCAAACGACAGGTCGGCCACGCGGTCGATCGCCTCGCGGTCCTGCGCGGCGGCCTGCAGGCGTGCGGCCAGCTCCAGCGGGCTGCCGCCCCACAGCGTGCGGTCGCTGCCCACGTGCTGCACGTGCAGGCAGGCCACGCCGTGGCGCGCCAGGTGCGTGCCGAGGTAGCTGTAGCCGCGCCGCGAACCGCCCAGGCCGTGCGAAAACAGCACCAGCGGCAGCGCAGCCTCTCGGCTGGCCTGCGGCGCCGGCAGGTACAGCCGAACCGGCACGGCGCGCCCGCGCGCGCGGTCGGTCCAGTCGAGTTCGACCTGGGCGAAACCGTCGCCGGCAACGAGTTGGCCGCCGTCGCGCGCGGTGCGCGCGTCGTCGAGCGCGCGGCGGTCAGGGCCGGATCCGCGCGCGCTGCACGCGCCCAGCAGCAGCGCGGCGCTGCCGGCGGCTCCGGCCAGCAGGAAGTGGCGGCGCGAAAGTCTCATGCGGTGGGCTCGGATGGAGTACGGCGGGTCGCGGCGCGCAGACGGTTCTGCAGACGGTGCTGCAGACGGATGACCCCCTGCACGAAGTCATCGACGAAAGTGTAGAGCACCGGTATCACCAGCAGCGACAGGAAGGTCGAGGTGACGAGGCCGCCGATCACCACGATGGCCATCGGCGCCCGGAAGCTGGGGTCGGTGCCGAAGCCCAGCGCGATCGGCAGCATGCCGGCGCCCATGGCGATGCTGGTCATGACGATCGGCCGCGCCCGCTTGTGGCCGGCATCGAGTACGGCGTCCCAGCGGCTCAGGCCGTGCTCGGCGCGCGCCAGAATCACGTAGTCGATCAGCAGGATCGAGTTCTTGGTGGCGATGCCCATCAGCATGATCAGGCCGATCAGCGCCGGCATCGTGATGTCGGTGCCGGTGACGAACAGGGCCAGGAACGCGCCCGGCACCGACAGCACCAGCGCGCCGAGGGCGGTCAGCGGCTGGGCGAAGCCCTTGAACAGCAGCACCAGCACGATGTAGATGCACAGCACGCCGGCGGCCATCGCCAGTGCGAAGCCCACCTGCAGCTCTTCGTTGGCCTCGGCGTCGCCGAGCACGCGCGCGCTCATGCCGGGCGGCAGATCGGCCAGCCCGGGCAGGGCGAAGGCCTGCGCCTGTACGCTGTTGAGAGCCTGGTCGCGCAGCTCGATCGAGAAGGTGACGCTGCGTGCGCGGTTGAGCCGGTCGATGGCGGCCGGCCCACTGCCGAGGCTGATGTCGGCCACCTGCGTGATGGGGACGGGGCCGTGCTGGCCCGGCACGCGCAGCCGCGACAGCAGTTCGAAGTCGGTGCGTGCCTCGGCCGGCAGGCGCACCACGATGGGAATCTGCCGCTGCGCCAGGTTGAGCTTGGCCAGCCCCTGGTCGTAGTCGCCGGCGGTGGCCACGCGCAGGGTGTCGGCAATCGCGGCCGAGGTCACGCCCAGGTCAGCCATGCGCGCGAAGTCGGGCCGGATCACGAGCTCGGGCCGGGCCAGGTCGGTGCTCGGCGTGACCGCGCCGATGCCGGGGAGGGTACGCAGTTCGGCCTCCACGCGGTGCGCGTGCGCCACCAGCGCCGCGCCGTCCTGCCCGTTGAGCGCGATCTGCAGCACCGAGCTGGCGCCGGGCAGCCCGACGTTCAGGCGGGCCCCGGGCACGTCCTGCAGCGCGCGCGCCAGGTCGTCCTCGATCTGCTGCTGGCTGATGCCGCGGCGTTCGCTGCGCGGGGCCAGCCGGATGGTCATCGAGGCGCGCCGGACCTCGGCCGCACCGCCGACCTCGAACGGATTGCTGCCCGTCAGACCGCCGCCGATGGCCGTGTAGACCGACTGCACCTGCGGGTGCCCGGCGATGATCGCGCGCGCCTGCTCGGCGGTGGCGCGGGTCTGCTCGAGCGTGCTGCCCGGCGGCAGGGTCAGCGTCACCTGGGTCTGCGCCGGGTCGGCCGGCGGGATGAAGCCGCCCTGCATCAGGCCCAGGCCCAACGGCACGAAGCACAGCACGAAGAAGCCGGCGGCCGCAGCCAGCGTGGCCAGCCGCTGCCGCAGGCACCAGCGCGCCCAGGCGAGATAGCGCTGCAGCCAGCGCGGCTCTCGATGCTCGGTACGCGGCGGCCGCAGGATGTAGGCGGCCATCATCGGCGTGAGCATGCGCGCCACCACCAGAGAAAAGAACACGGCGATCGCCGCGGTCCAGCCGAACTGGACGAAGAACTTGCCGGCGATGCCGGGCATGAAGGCGGTCGGCAGGAACACCGCGATCAGGGTGAAGGTGGTGGCGATCACCGCCAGACCGATCTCGTCGGCGGCCTCCATCGCCGCCTGCAACGGGCTTTTTCCCATGCGCATGTGGCGCACGATGTTCTCGATCTCGACGATCGCGTCGTCCACCAGGATGCCCACCACCAGGCTCAACGCCAGCAGCGTGACCACGTTGAGCGTGAAGCCCAGCAGGTACATCGCCGCGAAGGTGGGGATGATCGACAGCGGCAGCGCCACCGCAGCCACGAAGGTGGCGCGCCAGTCGCGCAGGAAGAACCAGACGACGATCACCGCCAGGATGGCGCCTTCCAGCAGCAGCCACATGCTGCCCTCGAAGTTGTCGCGCACCGGGTCGACGTTGTTGAACGCGCGCACGATCGTCAGGTCCGGGTGGTCGGCCTGCAGCCGCTGCAGCGCGCGTGCCACGCCGTCGGCCACATCGACCTCGCCGGCGCCCAGGCTGCGCGTGATCTCGAAGCCGATCACGGGCCGGCCGTCGAGCAGCGCCAGGCTGCGCCGCTCGGCCACCGTGTCGTTCACGGTGGCCACCTGATCGAGCCGCACGCGGCGGCCGTCGGACAGCACGATGTCCAGCGCCGCGATCTCGGCGGCCGACTGCACCGTGCCGATGGTGCGCACCGACTGCTCGGCGCCGCCGATGTCGGTGCGGCCGCCGCTGGCCTCCTGCTGCACCTGGCGCAGTTGCCGCGAGATGTCGGCCGCGGTGGCCTTCAGCGCCAGCAGCCGGGTCGGGTCGAGCTCCACCCGCACCTCGCGCGTGACGCCGCCCACGCGCGCCACGGCGCCGACACCGCGCACCTCCAGCAGGCGGCGCGTCACCGTGTCGTCGATGAACCACGACAGCTCCTCCTCGTCCATGCGGGCCGAGGCGAGCGTGTAGGTCAGGATCGGCGCGCCGGCGAGGTTGACGCGCTGGATGATGGGGTCGCGCAGGTCGGCCGGCAGGTCGGCGCGCACGCGCGCCACCGCGTCGCGTACTTCGTCGACCGCTTCCTGGATGGGCTTTTCCAGGCGGAACTCGGCGGTGATGGTACTGACGCCGTCCTGGCTCTTGGAGAAGATGTTCTTGACGCCCTGGACGGTGGCGATCGAGTTCTCGATGCGCCGCGCGACCTCCGTCTCCATCTGCGCCGGTGCGGCACCGGGCAACTGGGCGGTGACGGTGACGGTGGGCAGCTCGATGTCGGGGAACTGCTGGATCTTCATCGCCTTGAACGCGCCGATGCCGACCAGCGTCAGCAGCGCGAACAGCAGCACCGACGGCAACGGATTGCGGATCGACCAGGCGGAAACGTTGATGGCCATGGCGCTGCTGCCCCTACTTGCGGGCCGGCGAGGCTGCTGGAGCGACCGCCGGGGCGACCGCCGGGCCCGGTGGGGCATCGACCACGCGGACCCGGTCGCCGTCGGCGAGGAAGCCCACGCCGCTTTCCACCACGCGCGTCTGCGGGGTCAGTCCCGCGGTGATCTCGAGGCGGTCGCCGTTGCGGCGGCCCACTTCGACCTTGGTCTGGACCACGCGGCTGGCCTCGTCGACGCGAAAGGCATAGCTGAAGCCCTCGCGCTGGATCACGGCGCTCTGCGGCACGGTGAGCGCGCTGGCGCGGCCGAGCTCGAAGCGGCCGCGCGCAAACATGCCGGCGCGGGCGCCGGCGGCGGCGGCACCGGCGGGCAGATCGACGTAGACCAGTGCGGTGCGCGTCTGCGGGTCGACCGTCGGCGCCACCGTCCGCACCCGGCCCGCGACCGTCTGCCCGCCCGGGGTGACGAGCGTGGCCGCCAGGCCGGGCCGGATCCGCATCAGCTCGGCGGCGGTGACTTCGGCGCGCCATTCGAGCCGGCCGCCGCGGATCAGGCGAAACAGCTCTTGCCCCGGCTGCGCCAGCGAGCCCACCGTGGCGGTGCGCGCCGAGATGACGCCGTCGTCGGGTGCGGCCACGCGCGTCTGCGCCAGGCGCAGCTCGTCGGCCTGCACCTTGGCGCGTGCGGCGTCGACCCGAGCCAGCGCGGTCTGCTCGGCGGTCACGTACTGGCTGATCTGTTGGGCCGACAGCGCGCCGGTGGCCTCGATCTGCCGCGCGCGCTCGGCGTTGGCGCGTGCCTCGGCCGCCTGCGCCTGCGCCTCGGCGAGCGCCGCCTTGCTCTGGGCCAGGTCGGCGGCCACCGTGTCGCTGGCGATGCGGGCGAGGAGCTGGCCCCGGCGGACCGTGTCGCCGACGTTGACCAGCACCTCGACCAGCCGGTTGCCGCCGATCTCCGGGCCGATCACCGCCTCCTGCCAGGCGACGATGTTGCCGTTGGCGACGAGCGTCATGGGCCAGTCCTGGGTCTGCGGCGTCACCAGGGTGACGGTCAGGGCCGGCCGGGCGCCGCCCTTGGCGTCGGACTTTGCGGAGGCCTTGCCGTCCTGGGCGGCGGCCACCACGGCCCCGCCGATGGCCAGCACGGCAGGCACGACGGCGAGGGCAAGGCCGCGCGCGGCGCGCGGCAGCAGGGCGAGGTTCATCTTCATGGCTTGTCGGGCGGTGTGGAAGCTGCGGAGGCCAGGACCGGCGGCGTGGCCGACCAGCCGCCGCCGAGCGACTTGTAGAGGGTGATCCAGGCGGCCACGCGTTCGCGCTGGAGGTTGACCAGGCCGGCGGCTGCCAGCAGCGCGTTGCGGCGTGCCTGCTCGAGGTCCAGCAGGGAGCCCACGCCGACCGCGAACAGGGCCTGCTGCGCGGCAAAGTACTGGCCGAAGCCTTCGGCCGCGGTACGCGCGTCGGCCTCGCGGCGGGTGGCCGCATCCAGGCGCAGCAGCGCCTGCTCGACTTCCGCGGCGGCGGCGCGCACGCGCTGCTCGTAGCGGGCGCGCGCCTCGGCGTAGCGCGCCTGTGCGCCGTCCACCTCGGCGGCGCGGCGGCCGGCATCGAACAGCGGCACGGTCAGCGTCGGACCGACCGTCCAGTTGACTCCGCTGGCCGACGCGCCGCCGGCGCGGGCGGTGGCGAGCGCGATCGAGCCGCCGAGCGAGATGCTCGGGTAGCGGTCGGCCCGGGCGGCGCCGACCTCGGCGGCTGCGGCCAGCACCTCGCGCTCCAGCGCCGCCAGGTCGGGCCGCTGCGCCAGCCACTGCGCCGGCACCGCGCTGACCTGGAACTGCGCCGGCTGCGGCAGCTGGCGGCTGCGCACGGCCAGTTGCGGACGCAATTCGGACTGCGGCAGCGTGGTGAGCACCGACAGCGTGTTGACGATGACTTCGCACTCGGCCTGCTGGCCGATCAGGCGGGTGGAAGCGTCGGCGGCCGAGGCGCGCGCCAGGGCACCGTTGGCGGCCGACTCGAGCCCGGCGCGCGCCTTGGTGAGGGTCAGCTCGGCGGTGCGCTGCTGCGATTGCGCGTCCTGCGCGTAGACGTCGACCAGCGCCTCGCAGGCACGCAGGCTGACATAGGTCGCCGCCACCTCGGCGGCCAGCGACACGCGCAGGTCGTGCCAGGCGAGTTGCGCGCCCTCGCTGCGCGCCTTTGCCGCGCGCACGGTGTTGCGTGTGACACCGAAGAGGTCGATCTCCCACAGCGCGTCCACGCCGGCGCGGGAGCTGGTAGCCACCACGGTGCCCGGCAATGGGCCGACCTCGGTGCGCACCCGTTCGGCGCGCGCGCCGCCGTCGAACTCGGGCCAGTTGCGGCTGCCGGCCGCGCGCAGGGTGGCGCGCGCCTGCTCGATGCGGGCGGCCGCCTGCGCCAGGTCGCCGTTGCCACGCTGTGCGGCATCGACCAGACGCACCAGCAAGGGGTCGTCGAAGCGGGCCCACCATTGCGCGAGCGCCGCGGCATCGGCGCCGTGGGCGCCGGTGGCGGGCAGTGGCGCCTGCCAGGCGGCCGGCAGCGCCGGAGCCGCGGCGGGGCCGGGCGCCGTCAGCGCGCAGCCGGCGAGCGTGGCGCAAAACGCCACGGCGAGGGCGGTGGCGGCCGCCGGGCCCTTGCCGGGCGCCGCTTCAGCGCCGCCGGCCGGGCCTGGATCGCAGGGCATGGTTCCGATCTTTCCTGGCAGGGGTTGCGGGCCGGGCGGCAGCGCGACGCGCCTGTTCGTGCTCGACCAGCGCGCGCGAGTAGCCGACCAGCCGGTCGAGGATGTGCCGTTCGGCTTGCGGGCGCTCGAGCACCTCGGGCGCCAGCATCTTCATGAACTCGCGCGACAGGCAGTAGTCGTTGGCCATGGCGATGATGGCGAACGACAGTTGGGCGATGTCGGTGTCCGGCGCTTGCAGCCCACAGTGGCGCGCCAGCAGGGCAGTCAGCGCCCGGTGCACGGGGACGATCAGTTGCGCGACCAGCTCGCGGAAGGCGGGCGTGGGCTCCAGCGTCTCGCGCAGGTGCAGGCGCATGACATGGGCGTCGAGGTCATCGGGGTCGTTGCCGGCCAGCACGCCGAGCAGTGGCGTCAGGAACATGCGGATGGCATCCTCGAACGGCAGCGCCGGGTCGTCGAAGCGGCCGAAGCCGGCGGTCATCTCGGCCAGCGGCCGCATCAGCACGGCGCGGTACAGGCCCTCCTTGTCGCCGAAGTAGTAGTGGATGGAGGCGACATTGACGCCGGCCGCCTCGCAGATCTCGCGGGTCGAGGCGCCGGCGTAGCCCTTGACGGCAAAGATCCGCGTGGCGGCGGCGACCAGGTGCTCGCGCGCCGCGGCGCCGCGGTCAGTCTCGCTGGCGGGCTCGCTGCGGTGGCCTATCGGGGTCCTGTCCGAGGTGGCGGGCGATCTCATGGCGATAGTGACTATAGCATGTGAATCAATCGTTTGATTGGAACGTGAACTGACGAGTCACTGCTTTGGGCTCTGTGGTGCGGTCGCGCGGTCTCCGAACGGCGGAATAGATGGCCTGGCGCCGGACTAATCGACCCGGCGGGTTGCCGGAATGCGTCTAGGGTTCTCCTGTGATCCCATTGACTTCCCCATCGGGTCGCAAGCTGCCGGCGCGGTACTTCGTCGTCGGGCTGCTGGCCCTCGCGCTCGTGCCTGCTGCCGGCATGCTGGCGCTGGCCCGGAGCGGGCTCCTCGACGTCTTCGCAGCCCTGGCGGTCGGCTCGGTGGCGCTGGCCTCGGGGCTGATTGCATGGACTCTGGCGAACCGCGCCCCCCGCGGACTGGAGGAGTTGAGCGCGGCAGTCGAACGCATCGCTCAGGGCGACTATCAGCACGCGGTGCAGGTGCCTGCAGAGACGCCGCAGGTCAGGGCGCTAGCCTTGCGCATCGACGAGATGCGCCGGCAAATCTCGCAGCGCGACCGCGACAAGGGCGAAATCGCACTCCAGGATTCGCTGACCGGCCTGCCCAACCGGGCGGCGCTGGTCCCCTGGATTCAGCAGGCGCTGGCGCAGTCGCGTGCCAGCCGGGCGCCGCTGGCGGTCTTGCTCCTGGACGTGGACCGTTTCAAGCAGATCAACGACGCACTCGGCCACACCTTCGGCGACGCGGTGCTGATCCGGGTGGCGGCACGCCTGCGCGCGGCCGTGCCGGCCGAAGGGCTGGTGGCGCGGCTCGGCGGCGACGAGTTTGCCGTGTGCTTGCGCGGCGCGAGCGTAGACATGGCGCGCACGGTGGCGCGCGAAATCGCGCGCTGCCTGCTGGAGCCGATCGAGTGGGAGTCGCAGGCAGTCGACGTCGGGGCCAGCATCGGCATCGCCATGTATCCGGAGCACGGCGACAACGAGGTGGCGCTGCTGCGCTCGGCCGACATTGCCATGTACGCGGCCAAGCGTGGCTATGCCTCGTTCGCGCTGTACGACAAGCGTCAAGAGGTGGTTCGACACGAGAACCTCACACTGCTGTCGCAGTTGCGCCGCGCCATTGAGAACAACCAGCTGCGCGCCTACTACCAGCCCGAGGTGCACCTGGGCGACGGCCGCCTGCTCGGCGTTGAGGCGCTGGTGCGCTGGAAACATCCGGCGCGCGGCCTGCTGGCGCCGATCGACTTCGTGCCGTACTCGGAGCAGACCGGCTTTATCCGCATCATCACGCGCTGGATGCTGGCGGTGGCGATCCGCCAGTGCGCGGTCTGGCAGCATGCTGGCCGGCCAACCCCGGTGTCGATCAACATCTCCACGCGTGACCTGCTCGGCCAGTCGCTGCCGGGGTTGGTGGCCGACCTCGTGCGCAAGCACAAAGTCGACCCTCGTCTGGTCGTGCTCGAGATGACCGAAAGCAGCTTCATGCAGGATCCCGAGCACGGCCTGGCGATCCTGAACGAGCTGGAGTCGCTCGGCGTGAAGCTGGCGATCGACGACTTCGGCACCGGATTCTCGTCGCTGGCCTACCTGAAGCAGTTGCCGGTGCACAAGCTGAAGATCGACCGCAGCTTCGTCAACGGGATGGTTGCCAGCGCGCGCGACCAGAGCATCGTGCGCACGGTGGTGCAGTTGGCGCAGAACCTCGGGCTGGAGGTTGTGGCCGAAGGCGTTGAGTCTTCCGCCGACGTGCGGCGGCTGCGTGACCTGGGTTGCGCGCGCGGTCAGGGCTACTTCTTCGGCCGGCCCATGCGGCGCCAGCAGCTGGAGCATTGGGTGGCCGCGCGCGAGGCGGCCAGGGCGCGCGCAGGCGGCACGCAACCCGACACACAGCCGGAGGATGAAGGGCCCGACTCGATGCTGACCCGGTTGCGCAACCCCGTCACCCTGCCGCCGTGCGACCGCGACGTGCGCGAGCTGCGCAACTCGCTGGTACGCACGAGGTAGGTCAGATCACGCGCTGCGCCGCCAGGGCGTCGAGCGCGGCCGCATCGAGGCCAAGCCGCTCGCCGAGCACGGTGCGGGTGTCGGCGCCGAGCGTGGGCGGCGGACTGGCGGCCGCGGCGCGCGCCCCGTCCATCACGATCGGGCAGGCCACCAGCGGCACGCGGCCGGCCAGCGGGTGCGGGTATTCGACCTGCAGACCGCGCGCTTGGATCTGCGGATCAGCCAGCGCCTGGGCGATGCTGTTGATCGGCCCGCAGGGCACACCGGCGGCCTCCAGGCGCTCGGCCCAGAACGCCATCGGCCGCGCCCGCACCAGCGACTCCAGCAGGGGCACCAGCTCGCTCCGGTGGCGCACCCGGTCGGCGTTCTTGGCGTAGCGCGCGTCGCGTGCCAGCTCGGGCCGGCCGGCCACCTCGCAGAAACGCGCAAACTGGGCATCGTTGCCCACCGCAACGATCACGTGGCCGTCGCTGGCCTCGAACACCTGGTAGGGCACGATGTTCGGATGGGCATTGCCGGCACGGCCGGGCGCCTGACCGCTGGTGAGGTGATTCATGTTCATGTTGGCCAGCATCGCAACCATCGTGTCGTACAGCGCCAGGTCGATGTGGCGGCCGCGCCCGCTGTGCCCGCGCTCCTGCAGCGCCGCCAGGATGGCGACCGCGGCGTACATGCCGGTCATCAGGTCGCTGACCGCCACACCGGCCTTCTGCGGCCCGCCGCCGGGCCGGTCGTCGCGCTCGCCGGTGATCGACATGAAGCCGCCCATGCCCTGGATGATGAAGTCGTAGCCGGCGCGGTCCCGGTAGGGGCCGGTCTGGCCGAAGCCGGTGATCGAGCAGTAGACGAGCCGCGGCTGCAGCGCAGACAGTGCGGCGTAGTCGAGCCCGTAGCGCGCGAGCTGCCCGACCTTGTAGTTCTCCACCAGCACGTCGCTGGTCTGCGCCAGCTCGCGCACCAGCCGCTGACCCGCCGGCTGCGCCAGATCGATGGTCACCGAGCGCTTGCCGCGGTTGGCGGCGAGGTAGTAGGCGGCCTCGCTGGTTTCGCGGCCTTGCGCATCCCGCAGGTAGGGCGGTCCCCAGGCCCGCGTGTCGTCGCCCGTGCCCGGGCGCTCGACCTTGACGACCTCGGCGCCGAGGTCGGCCAGCAGTTGCGTGCACCAGGGACCGGCCAGCACCCGGGTGAGGTCGAGCACGCGCAGGTGGGCAAGAGGCTTCATCGTTGGGTCGCGTAGGGCGGTTGACAGATCGCGCGGATGGGCGCCGATCCTATCCGACCACGCCGCCGCGGCCGCAGCGGCATCGGGGACAATGCGGGTCTCCGCTTGGTCCCGCGCGCGATCCGCCAGCCGCTGTCCGCTCATGTCTGCCCGCCTGCTGCGCTTCGGCATGAACCTGTGGCCGCCGTTCGTCGGCGCCGGCATCCGCGTGCGCCACATTGCGCCGGACTATCGCGAGGTGCGCGTCGAGATGGCGCTGGGGCTGACCAACCGCAACTACTTCGGCACCCATTTCGGCGGCTCGCTGTTTGCGATGACCGACCCATTCTTTGCGCTGATGGTGGTGCACAACCTGCCGCGCGAGTACCTGGTCTGGGACAAGAGCGCGGCGATCGACTTTCAGGCGCCCGGCCGCGGCCGGGTGCGTGCGCACTTCGTCCTCACCCAGCAGGACATCGACACCATCGTGCGCATGACGGCCGGCGGCGACAAGCACCTGCACCTGTTCCGCGTCGACGTGGTCGACCGCGAGTCGCTGGTGGTGGCGCGGGTCGAGAAGATCGTCTACATCCGGCGCAAGAAGGCGACCGCGGGCGCTGAACGCTGAACGCTGAACGCTGAACGCCGACCGCCGACCGCCGACCGCCGACCGCCGCTCCGAATCCCGCTCCCCGGACCTGCCCCACGATTGCGAAACCCGACCCCATGCACCACCTTCCCTGGCCCTACCCGCGCATCCTGGCGCACCGCGGCGGCGGCACGCTGGCCCCCGAGAACACCCTGGCGGCGATCGACGTCGGCCGCGCCTACGGCTACCGCGGCGTCGAGTTCGACGCCATGCTGTCGGCCGACGCGGTGCCGGTCCTGATCCACGACCCGACGCTGGAGCGCACCACGGGCGCGCGTGGCGCGGTGAGCGACTGCAGCGCGGCCGAGCTGACGGCGCTCGATGCCGGCGCCTGGCACTCGCCGGCCTTTGCCGGCGTGCGGCTGCCGAGCTTCGAGGCGGCCGTACGCCATTGCCGCGCGCTTGGCCTGTGGATCAACATCGAGATCAAGCCGGCGCCCGGCCACGAGACGCAGACGGGGACGGTGGTCGCGCAGCACACGGCCCGCCTGTATGCGGACTGCATCGTGGCCGGCGGCGCACAGGCCGCACATGCGGCGCCGGCGGTGCCGTTGTTCTCATCGTTCCAGCCGCAGGCACTGGCGGCGGCCCGCGTTGCGGCGCCCGACGTGCCGCGCGGTCTGCTGCTCGACCGCATACCGGATGACTGGCGCCGGTTGCTGCAAGACCTCGACGCCGTGGCCCTGCATACCAACCACCGGCACCTGACGGCCGAACGGGCGCGCCGGGTCAAGGAGGCCGGCTACTGGCTCTTCTGCTACACGGTCAACTCGCCCGAGCGTGCCGCCGAAATCACCGACTGGGGCGTCGATGCCTTCTGCACCGACCGCATCGACCTGATCGCGCCCGACGGCGCGCCGCGCCAGCGCGCCTGAACACGGCGGTGCCCGGCCTGCCGGGCGCGCGGGCGCCGCGAGGCGGCGGAACTGCCGCGGCGGCTGCCGGCGTCGTGTCCGCGCCGCCACCCCGCCACGCCCGTCACCTGCGTCGTTGCCGCGCGGCCGCCGCGCTGCCTTGCCGCCGCCCCGTTGACTCACGTCAAGGCGCGCTGTAACGCCCCCCGTAACCTGCACGCGGGTGCTTTTCCTCCATAGGGCAGCGCCGCAAGGGAGGGGCACCGCGTACGTCTGCAGCAGACGCCACGGTCGCGTACCCGGTGTCTTTGCGGTCGCTGCCCGTTTCCCTGTTTTCGCCCCTGGCCTGTTTGCCCGGCCCTTTCTCGCATTGCCCGGCGCGGCCTTCTTCACAGCCCATGGCGACTGAACGCACCCTGCGCATGGCCAAGGAGGCCGCCCCGGCCGATGGGGCGGAGCGAGCCGGCTCCTGCGCGCACTGCGGCGACCCGCTCGCCGGGGTGAAGGTCGTCGAGCGGCGCCTCGGCGGCCAGCGGCGCGCCTACTGTTGCCAGGGTTGCTCGTTCATCGCCGAGCAGCTCTACCTCGCCCAGGCCGGGGACCGCGACCGTCGCGCCCTCGACGCCGCGCTGCCGGAAGTGCGCAGCGCGCCCGGCGGCCCGGTGCAGTGGTCGCAGTGCCAGGTCGATGTCAACGGCATGGTCTGCGCGGCCTGCGGCCTGCTCATCGAGCATCGGCTGCGGCGCCTGCCCGGGGTGGCGCAGGCGCACGTGGACTTTGCCGCCGGTCGTGCCTATGTCGCCTATGACGATGCGCGGGTGACCGCCGAGCGCATCGTGCGCGCCATCGAGCAGGCCGGTTATCGCACCGGCGCGGCGGCGCAGCCGGTGCGCGCCCGTCGCATCGAGCTGGCGCGCGTGCTGCTGGCCTGGCTGGCGATGATGCAGGTCATGATGCTTGCGGTGCCGGCCTACGTCGCGCGCCCGGGCGACATCGCGGCCGACGTGGAGCAGTTGCTGCGCATCGCGCAACTGGTGCTGACGGTGCCGGTGATGCTGTTTTCCGCCGTGCCCATTTACCGCGCCGCCCTCAGCCAGCTGCGCGCCGGCAGCGTCCGCGCCCTCGGCATGGACCTGCCGATCGTGCTCGGCCTGTCGGCGGCCTTCGCGGCGAGCGTCTGGGCCACCCTCACCGCGCACGGGCCGGTTTACTTCGACTCGATCGCCATGTTCGTGGCGCTCGTGCTGGCCAGCCGCTGGTGGCAGGCGCGCGCGCTGGCGCGGGCGCACGAGCACGTGCAGCAGGCCCGCCGCCGCGCCCAGTTGGCGGCGCTGCGGCTGGTTGCGTGGCCCGGCTCGCAGTCCTACGAGACGGTCGATGCGGCGCTCCTGAAGGTCGGCGACAAGGTACTGGTGCCGCCGGGCGAGACGGTGCCGGCCGATGGCGTGGTGGCCGACGGCGCCTCGAGCGTGTCGCAGGCCTGGCTCACCGGCGAGGCCACGCCGATCGAGAAGGCCGAAGGCATGCCGGTGCTGGCGGGCAGCGTCAACCTCGAGCAGCCGCTGGTGCTGCAGGTCACGCGCGCCGGCGAGGCGACCTCGCTCGCCACCCTGCGGCGACTGGTCGACGCCGCCGGCCACGAGCGGCCGCGCGTGGTGGAGACCGCCAATCGCGTCGCCCTGGTGTTCCTCTGGGCGGTGCTGGGCATCACCGTGCTGACCATCGCCGGCTGGTGGTGGGTCGACCCGGCGCAGGCGCTGCCGAATGCAATTGCCGTGCTGGTGGCGACCTGTCCCTGCGCGTTGTCGCTGGCGGCGCCGGCGGCACTCGGCGCAACGCAGTCGCTGCTGGCGCGCCACGGTGTGCTTACCACGCGCGTAGCGGCACTCGAACGGCTGGCCGAGGTCGACAGCTTCGCTTTCGACAAGACCGGCACCCTGACCGGCGCCGAGCCGGTGCTGGAGCGCGTGGTGCCGCTTCGTGCCGGCCTCGACGCGGCGGCGGCGGTCGGGCTGGCGGCGCGCCTCGAGGCCCTGTCCACCCACCCGTTTGCGCGCGCCCTGGCGCAGGCCGCGCGGCGGCTCGGCGTGCCGCTGCCGGCGGCCAGCCAGGGGCGCGCCCACGCCTCGGCCGGGGTCGAGGCGCTGGTCGAGGGCCGTCGCCTGCGGCTGGGCAAGCCGGAGTACGCCCTCGGTCTGGTACAGGTCGATCCGCTGCCGGTGGCGGCGCGCCTGTTGCAGCGGGTCGAGCGCGAGAAGCTCGCCTGCGCCAGCGTGATCGTGCTGGCCGACCGCGACGGGCCGCTTGCCTTGTTCGCCTTCGGCGAGGCGCTGCGGCCCGATGCCGCCGCCCTGGTGCAGGCGCTGCGCCGCCACGGCGAGGTGGCGCTGCTGTCGGGCGACCGGCGCGAGCCGGTGGAGCGCGTGGCCCGTGAACTGGGCATCGAGCGCGTCTTCGCGCACCAGACGCCGCAGAGCAAGCAGGCGCTGGTGCGGCAGTGGCAGACCGAAGGCCGCCGCGTGGCCATGCTGGGTGACGGTCTGAACGACGCGCCGGTCATCGCGCAGGCCGACGTGTCGATCGCGCTGGCCGAGGGCAACGCGCTGGCGCAGGCACGCGCCGACCTGATCGCGCTGTCGTCGCGGCTGGCCGACGTGCAGCGTGCCGTCGCCGGCGCGCGGCGCGGCATGGCCATCGTCCGGCAGAACCTCGGCTGGGCGCTGGTCTACAACGTCGGGGTGATTCCGCTCGCCGCACTCGGTTACCTGACGCCGGCGCTCGCGGCGGTGGGCATGGCGGCGAGCTCCGCGCTGGTCGTCGGCAATGCGCTGCGCGCGGCGCGGGGCTGAGCTTCGTGGAGTCCCTGTACCTGCTCATTCCGTTGTCGGTGCTGCTGGTGCTGGGCATCGGCACGCTGCTGGCCTGGTCGGTGATGTCGGGCCAGTTCGACGACATCGAGGACGAGGGCCAGCGCATCCTGCACGACGAGGCCGCCGGGCAGGGGAGCGTTGCGCAGGACAAAGCTTCGACGCCACCGCCGGCGCGCGCGGCCGATTGAGGTTGCGTTGCGCGCCGTTCACAGCGGCGCCGTCTTGCCGGGTTGGCCGTTGACCTGAGTCAACGCGATTTCGGCGCCGCATCAAGACAATGCGGCGGTCCACTGGCAGCCGCAAGAACAAGAGCGGATCAAGGCGAAACGAGGCGCGCCAGTCCTTCGCATTGCACGCGTTCGTTGCCAACGCATTGGGGAACCAGATGAGCACACTCTCGGGCGCCAGGACCTACGACTACGGCGTGATCCGCGCGTTCTCGATCATGACCGTGATCTGGGGCATCGTCGGCATGCTGGTCGGTGTCTTCATCGCCGCGCAGATGGCCTGGCCGGCGCTGAACTTCGACCTGCCCTGGCTGTCATTCGGCCGGCTGCGCCCGCTGCACACCAATGCCGTGATCTTCGCCTTCGGCGGCTGCGCGCTGTTTGCCACCAGCTACTACGTGGTGCAGCGGACCTCGCAGGCTTCGCTGTTCCTGCCCAGGCTCGCCTGGTTCACCTTCTGGGGCTGGCAGGCGGTGATCGTGCTGGCGGCGGTGACGCTGCCGCTGGGCATCACCAGCGGCAAGGAGTACGCCGAACTCGAGTGGCCGATCGACCTGCTGATCGCCGTGGTGTGGGTCAGCTACGCGGTGGTGTTCTTCGGCACGATCGCGATGCGCAAGGTCAAGCACATCTACGTGGCCAACTGGTTCTTCGGCGCCTTCATCCTGACGGTGGCGCTGCTGCACATCGTCAACTCGATGGCGATCCCGGTCAGCCTCACCAAGAGCTACTCGGTGTACTCGGGCGCGCAGGACGCGATGGTGCAGTGGTGGTACGGCCACAACGCGGTGGGCTTCTTCCTGACCGCGGGCTTCCTCGGGATCATGTACTACTTCATTCCCAAGGCGGCCGGGCGACCGGTCTACAGCTACCGCCTGTCGGTGGTGCACTTCTGGGCGCTGATCTTCACCTACATGTGGGCCGGCCCGCACCACCTGCACTACACGGCGCTGCCCGACTGGGCGCAGTCGATCGGCATGCTGTTTTCGCTGATCCTGCTGGCGCCCTCGTGGGGCGGCATGATCAACGGGATCATGACCCTGTCGGGGGCCTGGCACAAGCTGCGCGAGGACCCGATCCTGAAGTTCCTCATCGTGTCGCTGTCGTTCTACGGCATGAGCACGTTCGAGGGGCCGATGATGTCGATCAAGACCGTCAACGCGCTGTCGCACTACACGGACTGGACCATCGGCCACGTGCACTCCGGCGCTCTCGGCTGGGTCGGCCTGATCTCCATGGGCGCCATTTACTACCTGCTGCCGCGGCTGTACGGCCGCACGGAGATGTACAGCATGCGCCTGGTGACGCTGCACTTCTGGGTGGCCACGATCGGCATCGTGCTGTACATCGCGGCCATGTGGATTGCCGGCGTGATGCAGGGCCTGATGTGGCGCGCGGTCAACGAGGACGGCACGCTCACCTACACGTTCATCGAGAGCATCAAGGCCACGTTCCCGTTCTACGTGATCCGCCTGATCGGCGGCACGATGTACTTCGTGGGCATCTGCATCATGGCCTACAACATGTTCAAGACCATCGCGGTGGGCAAGGCGGCGAGCGAGCCGGTGCCGGCGGCGCTGGCGCACGCCTGAGGCCGGCGGGAGGAAGGCATCATGAAAATCTTCAATCACGACTTCATCGAGCAGAACTCCTGGCTGATGATCATCCTGATCGTGCTGACCGTCGCGGTTGGCGGTCTGGTCGAGATCGTGCCGCTGTACTTCCAGCGCCAGACCACGGAGCCGGTGGCCGGCGTCAAGCCCTACGAGCCGTTGCGTCTGGTGGGTCGCGACATCTACATCCGCGAGGGCTGCTACAACTGCCACTCGCAGATGATCCGGCCGTTCCGTGCCGAGACGCTGCGCTACGGCCACTACAGCGTGGCCGGCGAGTCGGTCTACGACCATCCGTTCCAGTGGGGCAGCAAGCGCACCGGCCCCGACCTGGCGCGCGTCGGCCAGCGCTACTCGGATGACTGGCACCGCATCCACTTCAACAACCCGCGCGACGTGGTGCCGGAGTCGAACATGCCGGCCTACCCCTGGCTGGCCAAGGCCAGCGTCGAGAACGACGACGTGCAGGCGCGCATGCGCGCGCTGGCCCGCATCGGGGTGCCCTACACGGCCGAGCAGATTGCTGCCGCGCCGGCCGAGCTCAAGGGCAAGACCGAACTCGATGCGCTGATTGCCTACCTGCAGGGCCTCGGCGTGCAGCTGCGCAACGTCAACTGAGGGAGGGTGCGATGGACCTGAACACCGCCCGGGCGCTGCTGACGCTGGTGGCCTTCGTCTGCTTCATCGGCATCGTCTGGTGGGCCTACCACCGCAAGAGCAAGGGCCGGTTCGACGAGGCCGCGCGGCTGCCGTTTGCCGACGATACGCAACCGAGCAAGCGCTGAGGAAGGACGCCTGCCATGAACTCCGATTTCACGAGCATCTTCTGGGATTGCTACATCGCCATCATCACGGTGGTGTCGGTGATCGGCTGCGCGGTCTTCCTGTGGTCGCAGAGCAAGACGCGGGTCAAGGTCGGTGCGCAGGCCGATCCGGACACCACCGGCCACGTCTGGGACGGCGATCTTCAGGAGTTCCACAATCCACTGCCGCGCTGGTGGATGTGGCTGTTCTACATCACCGTCGTGTTCGCGGTGATCTACCTGATCCTGTTCCCCGGTCTGGGCACGCAGTTCAAGGGGCTGCTCAACTGGAGCTCCAGCGGGCAGCACGCGGCGGAGGTCAAGGCGGCACAGGCCCAGTTCGGCCCCATCCTCGCGCAGTACCAGCAGACGCCGATCGACCAGCTGATCGGCCAGACGCGCGCCCTGCAGATGGGCGAGCGCATCTTCCTCAACAACTGCGCGCAGTGCCATGGTTCGGACGCGCGGGGCGCCCGCGGCTTCCCCAGCCTGGCCGATGCCGAATGGCAGTGGGGCAGCACGCCGGAGGCGATCCAGGCCAGCGTGGTGGCCGGACGCCGGGCGGCGATGCCGCCGATGGCGGCGGCGGTCGGCGGCGCCGACGATGTGCTGGACGTTGCCCACTACGTGCTGTCGCTGTCGAACTCGGCGCATGACTCGGTGCGGGCGGCACGCGGCCAGGGCAGGTTCGCGGCTTGCGCGGCTTGCCATGGCGCCGATGGCAAGGGCAATCCGGCGCTCGGCGCACCCGACCTCACCAACAAGATCTGGGTCTATGGCGGCAGCGTGGCCGCGATCGCCGAGACCATCACGCAGGGCCGCGCCGGGGTGATGCCCGCCTTCAAGGGCATCCTGACCGATGCGGAAATCCACCTCGCCTCGGCCTACGTCTACGGCCTGACCCATCGGCCCGCCGCCGCGCCGGCTGCTGCGCCGGCCAGCAAGTAGTCGCGTGATCCGGCGGCCTGGCCACCTGCCGGCGGCCCATCCGGCCACCGGCCCATCGGCCCATCGGCCCATGGAGCGATCGGTTGATCGGCGCCTCGGTTGGTCGGCGCATTGGTTGATCGGCCCGCTGGCTCATCAGCCCGGCGTCTTTGGTGACGGCCGTCACCCGGTTGCCCCGAGTCCGGCGCCGGCGGGTGCCGGCGCACCGCGCGGGTTGATCCACGCCAACAAACCGGCCCGCTCCCGCTGCGACACTCGGACGCACTGATACGCAGGCCGTTACAGCCGGCGCTTCCGGCCGGCGGCCGAAGAGAACCCGCATGAACACCCTGGTAGGCCGCGAGCGTCCGCAGTCCGCAGCCGGCAGCGACCCCGGCGCCGCGCAACCGGCCGTGATCCCGATCGTGCCCGTGCCGGCGGACGACGAGCTCGGCAGCCTGTATGCCAAGCGCAAGGAGATTTACCCGCGCGCCCGCATCGGCGATCGCCTGGGCTGGTTCCAGCGCTGGCGCTGGGCGGCGGTCTGGCTCACGCAGATCTTGTTCTATGGCCTGCCCTGGCTGACCTGGAACGACCGCCAGGCGGTGCTGTTCGACCTGGCCGCGCGCAAGTTCTACGTCTTCGGTCTGGTGCTGTGGCCGCAGGACGTGATCTACCTGACCGCGCTGCTGATCATCGCGGCGCTGTCGCTGTTCCTGTTCACCGCCATCGGCGGCCGGCTCTGGTGCGGCTACGCCTGCCCGCAGACCGTGTACACGGAGCTGTTCATGTGGATCGAGCGGCGCATCGAGGGCGATCGCAGCCGGCGCATGGCGCTGGACAAGGCGCCGTGGAGCACCCGCAAGCTGGCACTCAAGGGCGCCAAGCATGCAGCCTGGATCGCGGTGGCGCTGTGGACCGGTTTCACCTTCGTCGGCTATTTCACGCCGATCCACGACCTCGGGCGCGAGCTGCTGCTTCTGGCGGCCGGCGGCTGGTCGCTGTTCTGGGTGCTGTTCTACGGCTTTGCCACCTACGGCAATGCCGGCTGGATGCGCGAGCAGGTGTGCAAGTACATGTGCCCCTACGCGCGCTTCCAGAGCGCGATGTTCGACAAGGACACGCTGATCGTCACCTACGACGCCGGCCGCGGCGAGCCGCGCGCCCCGGCGCAGAGGAAGAGCCGGGGCATGGACCGGCGCGCGGAGGGCCTGGGCGACTGCATCGACTGCGAACTGTGCGTGCAGGTCTGCCCCACCGGCATCGACATCCGCAACGGGCTGCAGTACGAGTGCATCGGCTGCGCCGCCTGCATCGACGCCTGCAACCACGTGATGGACAAGGCCGGTCTGCCGCGCGGGCTGGTCCGCTACACCACCACCAACGCGCTCGACCAGCGGCTGTCCTCGCGGCAGGTGCTGCGGCGCGTGCTGCGGCCGCGCGTGCTGGTCTACAGCGGCATCCTGCTGGCCGTCATCGCCGCGCTGGCCGCCGCGGTCTGGCTGCGGGTGCCGCTGAAGGTCGACGTGATCCGCGACCGGCTCGCGCTGGCGCGCGAGGTCAGCGACGAGCGCGGCAGCGCGCTCGTGGAAAACGTCTACCGGCTCAACGTCGCCAACACCACCGAGCGCCGCCAGCGCTATTCGGTGCAGGCCAGCGGCCTGCCGCAGCTGGCGGTCGGGTCGGAGACGAGCTTCGAGATCGAGCCGGCCTCGATGCGTTCGGTGCCGCTGCGGCTGCAGGCCCCCGCCGACGCGGTGGCGCCGGGCTCGCACCCGGTGACGATCGAGGTCAGGGCACAGGACGATGCCGGCATCGCCGTGCGCGAGCACACCACCTTCCTCGGCCTGCGGCGATGAGACCGTCGGCGTCCCCCTCCACCCAGGAGCTGCAACCCATGAGTTCGACCCCCGTGTCTGCCCCGCCCTGGTACCGCCAGCGCTGGCCCTGGCTGCTGACCGTGCCGCCGGCGACCGCCGTCATCGGCTGCGCCATCACGATCACGCTGGCCATCGTCAGCAACGACGGCGTGGTGGCCGCCGACTACTACCGCCAGGGCCTGGCGATCAACGAGCGGCTGGCGCGCAACGAGCGCGCGCTCGCGCTCGGCATACGGGCGCAGTTGCAGGCGCGCGGCGTGCAGGCCGGCGATGCGGTGCTCGTGCAACTGCAGGCGGCGCAGCCGCTGCCGCCGGAGGCGAGCCTGGCCGTGCGCCTGGTGCATCCGGGCCGCAGCGGCGCCGACCGGCGCGCGGTGCTGGCGCGCCGTGCGGCGAGCGACGACGGACGCAGCGTGGAGTTCGTCGGCCAGTGGGCCGAGGGCGGGCCGGTCAGCGGCGAGGTGCCGTGGCGCCTGGTGCTGGAGGCGCGCGAGTGGCGCATCGATGGCGATGCCTCGCTGCTGGGAAGCCGGGGTTCGGTGAGTGTCGGCGTGCAGCCCTGACGCTCGGGCGGGGCGCGCGGTCGCGCAGAAGCGCAAGGACGGCGGCGGCCCACGGCCGCCGGGCGAAGGAGACGACATGTCGAGCGAGTTCACGCAACGCCTGCTGTGGGTGCTCTGGCCTGCCTTCCTGGTGGCGGCCGCAGCCGAGCTCGTGTTCTTCGCGCTGGTCGATCCGGCCGATCTCGCGGTCTTCGGCGCGCCGGTGGCTGCCGGGCGGATGCCCGTCTACACGATCGGGTTCTTTTTCTTCTGGGCCATTGCCGCAGCGGCGAGCGCGCTCACGGTGTTTCTGCAGCGCTCGCCCTTCGAGGTCAACCGCTGCCCGTTGCCGCCGGCCGACCGGCCCGCCGGCTGCCCGAAACGCGACGCCGGGGGCTGTTCGTAGCGCGGCGCCGAAACGACAACGCGCCCCGCAGGGCGCGTTTGCGGCCGGGCGCCATGGAAACTAGCTGCCGCTTTCGCAACTCGTGCCGTGGCCCGAGACGATGGCGCGCAGGCCGTCGGCGTTCAGGATGCGCACGTGCTTCTGGTTGACCTCGAGCAGGCCCTCCTGCGCGAAGCGCGACAGCACGCGGCTGACCGTCTCCAGCTTCAGGCCGAGAAAGCTGCCGATCTCCGCGCGCGTCATGCGCAGCACGAACTCGGTGCGCGAGTAGCCGCGCGCCTCGAAACGCTGTGACAAGTTGAGCAGGAAGGCCGCCAGCCGCTCCTCGGCGTGCATGCTGCCCAGCAGCAGCATGACACCGTGCTCCCGCACGATCTCGCGGCTCATCACCTTGTGAAAGTGATTGCGCAGCACCGGCACCGAGCCGGCCACGTCTTCGAGACGCTCATACGGGATCACGCAGACCTCGGTGTCTTCGAGCGCAACGGTGTCGCAGGAATGCTGCTCGCCGGAGATGCCGTCCATGCCGACCAGTTCTCCGGCCATGTGAAAGCCGGTGACCTGCTCGCGGCCGTCGGTCGACATCACGGTGCTCTTGAGGAAGCCCAGGCGCACCGCGTACAGCGACTCGAAGCGGTCGCCGGCGCGGAACAACGATTCGCCGCGCTTGACCTTGCGGCGCGTGGAGACCAGTTCCTCAAGCTTCTCGATGTCGGGCAGGGTGAGCCCGAGGGGCAGGCAGAGTTCGCGCAGGTTGCAGTTGGAGCACGCAACCTTCAGATGCGCCAAGGAAAATCCCGTCGCCGGTGCATTCATGCGCGCCTCTCCGTAAGGGCAGCTGCCGGAGCAACCGCCGGTCCTTCGAATCTTCAGTCCGTCGATCGAGCGGACTCTGGCAGCCTCTGAGTGCACGCGGCTCGCGTGGATTGCATCGGCAGCCTAGTCGACGTTGATGCGTATCAATCGACTGCCGGCAACCGGTTAAATAATACACAGGAGTCTCGGCGCAAGCGGGTTTTTCTGCCACCGAGCCCGTTACAGCTCCCGAAGGAACAGACCATGCTGATGTCGACCCGTGGCGAAGTGGCCGTGCCCGACCCCGCGCTGCTGCGCCGGTTCGACGTGCCCGGTCCGCGCTACACGTCCTACCCGACCGCCGACCGGTTCGTGGAGGCGTTCGACGCCCAGGTGCTGGGCAACTGGCTGGGCAAACGCGCCGAGGCCACGGCGCCGCTGTCGCTGTACGTCCACCTGCCGTTCTGCGCGACGGTCTGCTACTACTGCGCCTGCAACAAGGTCATCACCAAGGATCATGGCCGCAGCAGCGAGTACCTGGCGGCGCTGCGCAAGGAGGCCGACCTCATCGCCTCCCGCCTCACGGGTTCGCGTCAGATCGAGCAACTGCACTTCGGGGGCGGCACGCCCACGTTCCTGTCCAATGACGAGCTGCGCGAGCTGATGGCGCTGCTGACCGAGCGCTTCCCCATGGCGCCAAAAGGGGAGTACAGCATCGAGGTCGATCCGCGCTCGACCCCGCCGGACAAGGTGGCGGTGCTCGGCGAGCTGGGCTTCAACCGGATTTCGGTCGGCGTCCAGGACTTCGATCCGCAGGTGCAGAAGGCGGTCAACCGGATCCAGAGCTTCGAGATGACGCAGGCGACGATCGAGGCGGCCCGCAAGGCCGACTTCAAGTCGGTCAATCTCGACCTCATCTACGGTCTGCCCAAACAGAGCCGGGCGACCTTCGCCCGCACCCTGGACAAGGTGCTGGTGCTCAGTCCGGAGCGGGTGGCGCTGTATCACTACGCACACCTGCCCGAGCGGTTCAAGCCGCAGCGCCGGATCGACGCGGCCGATCTGCCGAGCCCGCAGGAGAAAATGGGCATCATGCTCGATGCGATCGGCCGCCTGACCGAGGCCGGCTATCAGTACATCGGCATGGATCACTTTGCCAAGGGTGCCGACGATCTGGCGCGCGCCCAGCAGCAGGGCCGCCTGCACCGCAACTTCCAGGGCTACTCGACGCGCCCGGACTGCGACCTGATCGGGCTCGGGGTCTCGGCGATCAGCAAGATCGGCCCCACCTACTCGCAGAACGTGCGTGAGCTGGACGAGTACTACGACCGCCTCAAGCAAGACCAGTTGCCCACCGCGCGCGGCGTGCTGCTCGACATGGACGATCTGGTGCGCCGCTCGGTGATCATGTCGCTGATGTGCCACTTCGAGGTCAGCAAGGAGGCCATCGAGCAGGCGCACCTCGTCAAGTTCGACGAGTACTTCCGGCGCGAGCTGGCCGAGCTCAAGCCGTTCGAGGAAGAAGGGCTGGTGGAGAACACCCGCGAGTGGATCAGCGTGCTGCCGCGCGGCAAGCTGCTGGTCCGCGCCATCGCCATGGGTTTTGACCGCTACCTCAAGAACGACGAGCGGGTGCGCAAGTACTCGAAGATCGTCTAGCCACCGCTGCTGGCGTGCGCGTGACTGCCCGCCGCCGCGTGCGTAAGGGGCCCTCGGCGGGTGGCCCGCGACCGGTGGTCAGGGACGGCCCGCCGGCCGCCGCTGCGCGTCGGCCGCGGGCCTGGCCGCATGACGAGGGCGGACCCCGGGGCCGGCGCCTGGCACCGCGTCCGGAACATCGTCCGGAACATCGTCCGGACGTCGCGTTGGTCCTGTCCCCATGCTCGACCTTCTGACCACCCAGGCCATCGCCGCCTTCACGCTGGCCTTGCTCGGCGGGCTGCACTGTGCCGGCATGTGCGGCGGCTTTGTCGGGGCCTTGCAGGTGCATCGGCCGCCCACGGTGCCGCCGGCACGCCTGGCGGCCGGCTACCACCTGGGGCGCGTGACCAGCTACACGCTCGCCGGCGCGCTGGTCGGCCTGCTCGGCGGCCAGCTGTATGCCGCCGATGTGCTGCCGGTGCAGGTCGGCCTGCTGCTGGTGGGCAGTGCGATGCTGCTGGCGATCGGCGCCTCGCTGCTCGGCCGCAGTGCCTGGCTCAAGCGACTGGAGCCCGCCGGCGTCGGGCTGTGGAAGCTCGTCGGCCCGTTCGCCCGCCGCGTGTACCCGCCGCGCTCCTTGTTGCAGGCGGGTGCGGCCGGGCTGGCCTGGGGCTGGATTCCCTGCGGCATGGTGTACGCCGCGCTGCCCCTGGCGCTGGTGGCGGGCGGGCCGGTGCAGGGCGCGGCGGTGATGCTCGCCTTCGGCATGGGCACGCTTCCCAACCTGCTGCTGATCGACGCTGCGGCCGCGCGCCTGTCTGCGCGGCCGGCGGGCGGGCGGGCTGCCATGCCCTGGGTGCGCGCGTGCGCTGGCGCCGTCATCGTCCTTTTCGGGCTGTCCGGTCTGGCGCACGCCGCACGTGTCGCAGGCGCCCAGCATCCGGCGGTCAACGCGCTCGCCAGTCTCTGTCACCGCTAGCCCGGATGTTTCATCAGGGACGCGGGAATCGCGCGGATGCCCGCGCGAGCCAGTTTGCGCGACAGGGGCGCAGCCGATGCCCGTAGGCCGCGGCGAACGCTTGAGCGATGTGGCCGCGCGGGCGCCGCACAAACCCGCGGTGACCCTGCCGTCCAAAGTGGCTTGGGCCAAGTGCAGGCGACCGCCGCGGCTTACAGAGGCAGATCGTCGATGCACGGGGGCGACCTGGTGAGACATCCGGGCCAGCGCCGGGGCGGGGCAGCGGAGGGCGCCGGTATCATCGACCGGTTCCCGATCTGATAGCGCCGCGCATGGCACCCGTCGTGCGCCGGCGCGCGCCTGCCCCGATGAAAAGCGCCGACATCCGAACCGCGTTCCTCAAGTTCTTCGAGAGCAAGGGCCACACCATCGTGGCCTCCAGCCCGGTCGTGCCGGGCGATGACCCGACGCTGCTGTTCACCAACGCGGGCATGAACCAGTTCAAGGACGTGTTCCTCGGCTTCGACAAACGGCCCTACAACCGCGCGACTACCTCGCAGAAGTGCATCCGCGCCGGCGGCAAGCACAACGACCTGGAGAACGTCGGCTACACCGCGCGCCATCACACGTTCTTCGAGATGCTCGGCAACTTCAGCTTCGGCGACTACTTCAAGCGCGACGCGCTGAGATACGCCTGGGAGCTGCTCACGGTCGTGTTCAGGCTGCCGCCCGAGAAGCTTTGGGTCACCGTGTATGCGGAGGACGACGAGGCCTACGACATCTGGGCCCGGGAGATCGGCGTGCCGCCCGAGCGGATCGTGCGCATCGGCGACAACAAGGGCGCGCGCTATGCGTCCGACAACTTCTGGATGATGGGCGACACCGGGCCCTGCGGCCCGTGCTCGGAGATCTTCTACGACCATGGTCCGGCGGTGGCGGGCGGCCCGCCGGGCTCGCCGGATGCCGATGGCGACCGCTACATCGAGATCTGGAACAACGTGTTCATGCAGTTCAACCGCGACGAGGCCGGCGTGATGCACCCGCTGCCCAAGCCGAGCGTGGACACGGGCATGGGCCTGGAGCGCATGGCCGCGGTGCTGCAGCAGGTGCACTCCAATTACGAAATCGATCTGTTCGTGAACCTGCTCGCCGCCGCGCGCCAGGCGGTGGCGGCGGCGGGCGGCCAGGGTGCCGACCCCGACTCGCCTTCGCTGAAGGTGATCGCCGACCACATCCGCGCCTGCAGCTTCACGGTGGCCGACGGCGTGATTCCCGGTAACGAGGGACGCGGCTACGTGCTGCGCCGGATCGCGCGCCGCGCCATCCGGCACGGCTACAAGCTGGGTGCGCGCCGGCCGTTTTTCCACACGCTGGTCGCCCCCTTGGCGGCCGAGATGGGCGAGGCCTATCCCGAACTGCGGCGCGACCAGGAGCGCATCACCGGCGTGCTCCGACAGGAAGAGGAGCGCTTCTTCCAGACGATCGAAAACGGCATGCAGATCCTCGAGACGGCGCTGGCCGGTCTGGGCACGGGCCAGCCGCTCGACGGCGAGACCGCGTTCAAGCTGCACGACACCTACGGCTTTCCGCTCGACCTGACCGCCGATGTGTGCCGCGAGCGCGGCCTCACGGTGGATGAGGCGGCCTTCAATGCCGCCATGCAGCGCCAGCGCGAGCAGGCGCGGGCGGCGGGCAAGTTCAAGATGGCGCAGGGGCTCGCGTACAGCGGCAAGCCCACGACCTTCCACGGCTACGAGGCGCTGGTGCACGAGACCGCGCAGGTGGTGGCCATCTATGTCGACGGCTCGGCGGTCGAGCAGGCCGGCGCCGGCGACGACGCCGTGGTGGTGCTCGACCACACGCCGTTCTATGCCGAGTCCGGCGGCCAGGTGGGCGACGCGGGCGACCTGCGCAACCGGACCACGCGCTTCGTGGTCGAGGACACCCAGAAGATCCAGGCCGAGGTGTTCGGCCACCACGGCCGCGTGGTCGAAGGCAGCCTGAGGGTCGGTGACGCCGTGACGGCGCGGGTAGACGGCGACCGGCGCGCCGCGACCGTGCGCAACCACTCGGCCACCCACCTGATGCACAAGGCGCTGCGCGAAGTGCTGGGGCCGCACGTGCAGCAGAAGGGCTCGCTGGTCGATACCGACAAGACACGCTTCGACTTCTCGCACAACGCGCCGATGTCGGCGGCCGAGATCCAGCGGGTCGAGGCGATCGTCAACGCCGAGATCCTGCAGAACGCGGCGACTCAGGCCCGCGTCATGCCCATCGGCGAGGCCCAGAAGCTGGGCGCCATGATGTTGTTCGGCGAGAAGTACGGCGACTCGGTGCGCGTGCTGGACATCGGCTCCAGCCGCGAGCTGTGCGGCGGCACCCACGTGCAGCGCAGCGGTGACATCGGCCTGTTCAAGATCGTGATGGAAGGCGGGGTGGCTGCCGGCGTCCGGCGCGTCGAGGCCATCACCGGCGCCAACGCGGTCGACTATGTGCAGTTGCTGGACACACGGCTGCAGGAAGTTTCGGCTGCGCTGAAGACGCCCGCGAGCGAGGTCGCTGCCCGCATCGCCCAGATGCAGGAGGCCGTCAGGACCCTGGAGCGGGAACTGGCGCGGCTGAAGGGCAGGCTTGCCTCCAGCCAGGGCGACGATCTGGCCGCGCAGGCGGTCGACGTCAAGGGCATCAAGGTGCTGGCGGCGCGGCTCGACGGCGCCGACGCCAAGGCGCTGCGCGAGACCGTGGACCAGTTGAAGAACAAGCTCAAGACCGCGGCGATCGTGCTGGCCAGTGTGGATGGCGACAAGGTCCAACTGGCCGCCGGCGTGACGGCGGACGCCACCGCTCGGATCAAGGCCGGTGAGCTCGTGAACTTCGTCGCCCAGCAGGTCGGGGGCAAGGGCGGTGGCAAGCCCGACATGGCGATGGCCGGCGGAACCGACGCGGCCGCGTTGCCCGCTGCGCTGGCCAGCGTGACCGGCTGGGCCGAGCAACGGCTGTAGTCAAGCCAGCGGGCTGCCGCCCGTCGGGAGGAACATGCCATGTCAGGTGGGCCCGTGTATCGCCGTGCGACCCCCGCGGATGCGCAGATGCTCTGCGCCTTGATGTCGGATCCGGCGGTCTTCGGCGGCTTGCTGCAACTGCCGTATCCGTCCGCCGACGCATGGCGCAAGCGGCTGGAGGAGCAGGTCCTGCAGCCGGCTGCGCTGCATCTGCTGGCGCTCGACGCCCATGGCGCCACGCCCGCGGTGATCGGCAGCGCGGGCATCCACCCGATCGGGCCGTCGCAGCGGCAGAAGCATGTCGGCGGCATGGGCATCTGCGTGGCGCCGGCGTGGCAGCGCCGCGGCGTCGGCAGCGAACTGGTGCGCCGGTTGCTGGACTGGGCCGATAACTGGGCCGGCTACCTGCGCGTCGAGTTGCAGGTGTACACGGACAATGTGGCCGCGCTGGCGCTGTACCGCAAGTTCGGTTTCGATCGCGAGGGCACGCTGCGCGCCCATGCCCTGCGCGATGGCCGTTTTGTCGACTCGCATTTCATGGCGCGGCTGCATCCACGGCAACCGCAAGTCGACGTGACCCACTAGAGGAGCGCCCGCATGATTGTCAGCAACCTCGAACTGATTCCCGGCCAGCGCATCGTCGCGCACCTGGGCATCGTGCAAGGCTCGACGGTGCGCGCCAAGCACGTGGGCAAGGACATCTTCGCCGGGCTCAAGAACATCGTCGGCGGCGAGCTCAGGAGCTACACCGAACTCATGCAGGAGGCGCGGCAGGAGGCCACCGACCGCATGATCGCCGAGGCCCGGTCCATCGGCGCCAACGCGGTGCTCAACGTGCGCTTTGCCACCACGTCGATCGCCGTGGGCGCAGCCGAGATCCTTGCCTACGGCAGCGCGGTCAAGCTCGAAGAAACCTGAGAGACCGGCCATGGGCGCGCTGTTCGAAATCGGCTTACTGCTGACGCTGCTGGCAATCGGATTCTTTGCCGGGCGCGTTAACGAGCGGCGCCACTACGCATCGATCCGCGCCCGCGAGCAGCAGTACCAGGACGTGCTGGCGTTCACGTTCCGGTTCCCGCCCGACCGGACCACGCCGCAGGAGGTCTTTCTCGTCACAGGCTCGGTGGTCATCAGCGCCGACTATTTCAAGACCTTCGTGGCCGGCCTGCGCAACCTGTTCGGCGGCCGCTTCCGCGCGTACGAGTCGCTGATGGAGCGCGCCCGCCGCGAGGCGCTGCTGCGGCTGAAGGCTGAGGCGCGGCGGCGCGGCGCGCGCCTCGTCGTGTGTGTGCGCTTCGAGTCCACCGCCATCACCAGCGGCTGGGCGCCCTCGATCGAAGTCCTTGCCTTCGGCACCGCATTGATTCCGGCCAGCGAGGCGGCCCGCTTCGTCGGCACCGGCCGCTCGCGCTTGCTCGGCGAGGGTTCGATCCGCACGCGCGCGGTCGGCGCCCGGCCGGCGTGAAGTTCGAGAACCGGCTGCCCGACGAGGGCATCAACGCCAGCCACGACAGCCCGCTGCGGGAGTTCGCCTGGCTCGTCGCCGGCAGCCTCGCGCTCCTGGCGCTTGCCGTGGTGGTCGTGTCCTATGGCGCACAATGGCTGGCGCCGCGCGTGCCCTTCCGGTACGAGGCCCGCCTGGTGGCTGGAGTCGACTTCGCGACGCCGCCGCAGTCGCAAGCCGCGCGCGCCGCACAGGCCGAGCTGCAGGCGCTGGCCGACCGGCTGGCGGCCAGCATGAACCTGCCCGAGGGCATGCAGGTGCGCGTCGGCTTTCGCGACGAGCCGGTGGTCAACGCCCTGGCCACCCTCGGCGGGCACACCGTTTTCTTCCGCGGCCTGATCGAGAAACTCGACAGCGAGGATGCAGTGGCCATGGTGATGGCGCATGAGCTGGCGCACCTGAAGCACCGCGATCCCGCGGCGGCGCTGGGTCGCGGTGTGGCCGTGGGCGTGCTGCTGTCGGTCGTGTCCGCCGAGATCGGACGCAGCGCGGCCGGCGACGTGCTGACCCAGGCCGGCGTGCTCACCCTGCTGTCGTTCAACCGCGACCAGGAACGCCAGGCCGATGAGGAGGCGTTGCGCGTGCTGGCTGCCGAGTACGGCCATCTGGCCGGGGCCGTCGAGTTGTTCTCCACCTTCGCCACGCTCCAGGCCAGGCCGCCCGCCGGCACGACGGCGGTCGAGTTCCTCCAGTCGCATCCGCTGACGGCCAGCCGCACGGCAGCCGTGAGCGCATGGGCGCAGTCGCGCGGCGTGCCGCTGACCGGTCCGGTGCGGCCGCTGCCGCCCGCGCTGGCGGCGATCCGGGACAAGGCCAAGCGCCGTGGTTGAGTCGAACCATTACCGGTTCTGCCCGCGCTGCGCGGCGCCGCTGAAGGTTGCGCTCCATGGCGGCCGCGAGCGGCCGGGTTGCGCGAGTTGCGGCTGGGTGCATTGGGATAACCCGACACCGGTGGTCGCCGCGGTGATCGAGTACGAGGGAAAGGTGCTGCTGGCGCGCAACGTGGCATGGCCGCCCAAGATGTTTGCGCTGGTGACGGGTTTCCTGGAGCGCGACGAGTCGCCCGCGGCCGCGGTGCTGCGCGAGGTCAAGGAAGAGACCGGGCTGGACGCGGCGCAGGCGACACTGATCGGCGCGTACGGTTTTGCGCAGATGAACCAGCTCATCCTCGGCTACCACGTGGCCGCCCACGGCACGCTGGCGCTCGGTGCGGAACTGGCCGAGGTGCGGCTGCTCGAACCCGAGCGGGTGCGCCCCTGGCCGCTGGCGACCGGGCTGGCCCTGGCCGACTGGCTGCGCGCGCGGGGCTTGCCGGTACACTTTCTCGACCTGCCATCGACCTCGGAACGCAACGCCAAGGCTGCATCATGAGCAACCCGGAGCAAGGCACGCCCGTCCACGAGTTTCACCGCGAGATCGACACGCGCGGCCTGAACTGTCCCCTGCCCATCCTGCGCGCCAAGAAGGCGCTGGCGGAGATGGAAAGCCAGCAGGTGCTGCGGATCCTCGCCACCGACCCGGGCTCGATGCGCGACTTCCAGGCGTTCGCACGCCAGACCGGCAACGAGTTGCTGGGTCAGGAAACGGCGGGCAAGGAATTCATCCACTACCTGAAGCGTCGTTGAACGACGGGAGCGGGGCGTGAAGCGCGTGGTCCTGTGGGGGGCACTGGCGACCGTCGTGCTGGTGCCGTTGTACTTCCTGGCGGCGCTCAGCTGGAACTACTCCACCGGCGAGCGCGCCGGCTGGGTGCAGAAGTTCAGCCACAAGGGCTGGCTGTGCAAGACCTGGGAGGGTGAGTTGGCGCTGGTGTCCATGCCGGGAGCGACGCAGGAGAAGTTCCTGTTCACGGTGCGCGACGAGGCCGTGGCCCAGGAGATCAACCGGGTCATGGGCAAGCGCGTGTCGCTGCACTACGAGCAGAAGGTCGGCCTGCCCACCCGCTGCTTTGGCGAGACGCGCCATTACGTCACGCGGGTGAGCATCGTCCCGGAGATTCCGCTGGCCCCCGGCGTGGTGGTACCGGCGCCTGCCGCTCCGCCCGCTGCGTCCGCTCCGTCCGCTCCGCTCAAGTAGACCTTCACCGCCGCCGCCGGCAGCCCGACAGCAAACCGATTCCTCAGGAGACCCCCATGCGCTTTGCCTGCCTCGCCCTGTGCGCCGTCGCCTGCCTGGCCGCTACGGCCGCCCACGCCGAGTCGAGCGGAACCTTTGCCGTGCGCCAGATGACGCCCGAGACCGCGCAGAAAGCCGTCAACGCGGCGCTGGCCGACTGCCGCAAGCGCGGCTTCCAGGTGACGGTGGCGGTGGTCGACCGCGCCGGTAACGCGCAAGCGCTGCTGCGCGACCGCCTGGCCGGCCCGCACACCGTGCAGACGGCGATCGACAAGGGCTTCACCGCCGTCAGCTTCCGAACCGACACGCTCGAGTTCGCGCGGCTCACGGGTCCGCAATCGCTGGCTGCCGGCGTGCGCCAGATCCCGCGCGTGGTGGCCGTGGGCGGCGGTGTGCAGATCAGCGCCGGCGGTCAACTGCTGGGAGCCGTCGGCGTGTCGGGCGCGCCCACCGGCGAGGCCGACGAACTGTGCGCCAAGGCCGGCATCGAGGCGATCCGCGAGGACACCGAGCTGTAGCTTCGTCGGGGCCGCAGCGACCGCTGTCCGGTCGCGCTTGGACTGTCGGCGCCGTAGATCGGGGTCGGACTTGGCCAGGGCGTACACCCTCAAGCACGCGTCTCGCTGGCCTGGCCGACTCGCACGGTCTCACGACGGACATTGCGCAGTCCAAGCGGTTCCCCGCCGCGGAATGGGGTCGTCCGCGATACGTCGGACGGTGCCCTGCGTTGCAGCCTCCGGAAAGCCTCCAGTAAGTGCTCCGCGCCGAGGATTGGGCAAGGCGCAGCCACTGCCTCTCGCATATCCGTTGTGCACTGTGGCGGCGTCGTAGCGGCAATCCTGTCCGCGACCACCGTGCCGGCATTGGCCGGCTGCAGACCAAGGAGATCAGCATGTTCCAACTCATTCGTCGAACCCTTTGCGGGCTGTTCGCCCCGCGCTCCGACGGCCCACGCGCTTTCGTTTCCCGGCCTGTGATCGGATTTGCGGCGGCATCGCTTGCCCTGATGACTGGGCTTGACCATGCGCACGCGCAGCCTTCCGATGCCAGCCGCACGCGCTACAGCGTCGGTGCGGCCGTGCTGTTCGACAGGGATGGCTATCGCAACGTCGGGACCGAGACGCTTGTGATCCCCGGATTTGGAATACAGAACAAATGGATCGACTTGTTTGGCCCTCAGCTCGACCTGCGCCTGATCGGCGACGAGGAACGCGATTGGTGGATCGGACCGCGTATCGAGTATCGGTTCGATGGCTACGACCAGAGCGACGGAGCCATCTTTCGTGGCATGGCCAGCCGCAAGGGAGGCGTGTTCTACGGCCTGGCCGGCAGCTTCGAACTGCCCGGCGACTTCGAACTGGAGGCCGACTATGTGCAGGCCGGGAGCGAGGCCGGCTTCAAGCGTGGCGCGGTCGCCTCCTTTCAGTTGAGCCGAGACTTCCGCAGCGGCCCGTGGTCGTTCGTCCCGCGCATCGGTCTCGAGTACCAGAGCAGCAGCTACATCAATTACTACTACGGCGTGCGAACGAGCGAGGTCACCGCGTCGCGGCCGGCCTACACTGGCAAGAGCGGCTGGAGTCCGGAGGTGGGGCTGCTTGTTCGTTACCAGTTGAGCCGGCGTCAGGTGCTATTGGCCAACTTGAACTACGAGCGCTATCCCAGTGCGATCCGCAACAGTCCGTTGATCGATGCCAGCGGCATTCCGCAACTGGTCCTCGGCTATCAGTTCTTGCTGAACTGAGGAACGGGAGCGTTGTGACTGGCCGCCTCGCCGCCGCACGCCACCTGCCATGAACCGCATTCTCCTGGTCGAAGACAATCCGGCCATGCGCCAGCTCGTCGTGCTTGAGCTCCAGCGAGCGGGCATCGCAGCCGACGCTGTGGGGCGGATAAGCGAGGCCGAAGCGAGCTTCGCCCAGGTGCGGTATGCGGCCCTGGTGCTCGACCGCGGGCTGCCGGAGGGCGATGCGCTGCCCTGGCTGCGACGCTTGCGTGCCCGGCAGGTGCTGTTGCCCTGCCTACTGCTTACTGCGCGCGACGCCCTCCACGACCGCGTCGACGGGTTGGAAGCGGGTGCCGATGACTACCTCGCCAAGCCTTTCGAGCGAGATGAACTGGTCGCCCGTGTGCGTGCATTGCTGCGCCGACAGAGCGCGTGGGTGGCCAGTTCACCGCAGTGGGCCGGACTTGTCGTCGACCCGGTCGGTGCGCGTCTGAGCCACGGACGGGCCAGCGTAAATCTGGCGCCAAGCGAGCTGCAACTGATGCTGGCTCTCGTGCGGGCAGAGGGGCGGGTCGTCCGGCGCGCTGCGCTGGAGGCGTCGGCCTGGGGCCTGACCGAGCCGGTGACGCCCAACGCGCTGGATGTGGCGGTGCATCGACTGCGCCGGAAGCTGGCCCTGTTGGACTGCAACGTGCGTCTGTCCAACACCAAAGGTGTGGGTTACTCGCTGGAACAAGTGGTCGATGTCCATGGGGAAGGCGGTGCGTGAGCCGAGGGCCGCCGTGCGGCCGGTACGAGCAGCCTTGCGTGGTCAAACGCCCAGTTTGGCCCTGCGCCTGGCGCTGGGTTTTGCGCTCGCGTTCGCATCCACGGCGACTCTGGTGGTCGGCGTTCAGGCCTTGCTCGCCGAGCGCTTTGATCACTTGAGCACGCGCCTGAGCATGGAGGGGCAGACGCACGACATTTTCGATGGCTTTGTGCTTGACGAACGGCGGCGCGTGGTGGGTGTCGCACTCGGACCCGAAGAGGCCTTGGGCTTCGATGACTTTTTCGCCAATCTCAAGTTTCGCGTACTTGATGGGTCGGGTAAGGTCGTCGCAAGCAGCGAGGCGGATCGCCGTTCGTTGCTGGCTGGCATTGACGTCAGCGAGCAACCCGGCTTCTTCGGGATCGTTCGGTTCGATGATCGCGATTTCTTTGTCGGCGCCTGGCTGCGCGAAGTACACGGGCAGCCCTATGTGCTGCAGCTTGCACGCAGCGACCGCTTCGCGTTACTGGCCCGACAGGCCATCGCTCCCGCCATCACAGAAACGGTTGGGCTGCTGGGTGCCTTGTCGGCTGTGATCTTCGCACTGGCCGGCGCCTTGGCCGTTCGTTCGGTGCTTCGGCCCATTCGTGCCGTCGAGATGGCGGCTCGCGATGTGGGCGGCCGTAACCTGGCAGCGCGTCTGCCCGAAGAGAGCATGCCGGCCGAGATCCGGCCCCTGATCGAGACATTCAACGACGTGCTGGGACGGTTGGAAAAGTCGTTCCTGGAGCAGGAGCGCTTCATTGCCAACGCCGCCCACGAACTGAAGACGCCGCTGGCTTTAGCGCGAGCCCGCGTCGAAGCCGGGATCGAAAGCGACGAAGACCGCGCGCGCCTGCTGCAAGACCTGGACGCCATGGGGGGCCGGGTGCAGCAACTGCTTCATCTGGCTCAAGTGGCGGATCCGCAGAGCCTGCGACGAACTTCCGTGTGTCCTCTGGAGGTGGCGCGGGAGGTACTGGATCACTTGGCGTTCAAGGCGCAACGCCTGGACGTCACGCTGCATCTTCAGGCACCTGCCGTCGATGTTCGGATCGAGGCCGATGCCGGGGCGCTCTTCGTGCTGCTGAAAAACCTGGTCGACAACGCGCTCGATTTCGCGCCCTCAGAGTCCGAGGTCCGAGTGCTCCTGGACGAGGCCGGTCTGACCGTGAGCGACCACGGTCCCGGTGTGCTCCCGGAGCACCGAGCACGGGTGTTTGAACGGTTCTGGCGTGCCCCGGGCCAGTCGAGGCCGGGCTCGGGCCTTGGTCTGGCCGTGGTGAGCGAAATCGCTCTCGTCCATGGCTGGACAGTCGGTTACAGCGAAGCTCCCGGTGGAGGTGCCTTGTTCGCCGTGCGCTGGCGGCCGTGAGCGGCCCAGCACTGGCTTGGCCTTCGGAGTCGCTCCACATTCGCGGTTCGACCGGGACGTGATGAACCAGATGGGGTGCGCGCCTCAGTCGGGTGACTTGCTGCACTTCGAGTTCTCGCAATGTCACTGATCGGGCACCGCAGTGGACGTCCACAGCTGCGGGCTGAGCCTGTGCCGCTGATTGCGACTGTCGGCCCCGCGAACGCCCGCTGATCTATCTTGGGCGTGATCGAGTGCGGCCGCAGCGCGTCGGTGGTCGGAACGCTTGCGGTGGCGCCGATATGCGAGTGCAGCGCCTTGAAGCCCGGCTTGTGGTCGGCGGTTCGCTTGCGACCGTAGGACTCGATCGCATCGGCCGGCAAGTCGAGCCCTTCTACCCGTTCGGTCGCGAGCGGACGGATCGTCATCAGCGCCGAGCGGCTCCGCGAGCGGCCCTCTCGGTCCATGACTGCGGCGGATCGACATCGCGTGCGCGATTCCGTCGCGTCGTCGTCCAGGCTTTCGATTGCGAGTCAGTAGCCTGCGTTTGCTGCTCGACTGGATCTCTGTTGGTCGGAAAGGATCTGGAAAGACAATGGCACGGAAGATTGTCTCGGGACAACGGGTTGACGCCGTCCGCTGCTCGACGGTGTCCAGATGAGCCCGTTAGCCGGGGAGACATGGTGCGGAGTCGTTGTCTGTTCCTTCAGTTTGGGGGGGAAAGTCGTGCTCGGTTGTCGGTCAACGCGCGCGACGCGGCACGGCAGCTGGGCCTGTTGCCGCTGGCCCTGGCGCTGTGCGTGGCCATTTCGCTGGGCGGCTGTGCAGCTGGTACGCCCAAGCAGTCGGTGGAACCCGGTGCTGCGGGCATCGCCACCTCATGGCAGGCACCCCTCCCGCATGACGGTAAGCTGGCCGATCTGAGCCTGTGGTGGGCGCAGTTCGGTGATCCGCTTCTGCTGCGTCTGATCGAGTCGGGACAAAGGGTCAGTCCGACGGTCGCTCACGCCGGGGCTCGAATCGCCGAAGCGAGGACCGCCCTGGTGACCGGCAGGGCCAGCCTCTTGCCCTCGGTAAGCGCCGTGTCCGCTGGTGCCCGTGAACGGGCGAGTCCAGACGATGCGCTGGCGACCACCTCATCGCTCGGTCTGCTAGCTCGCTGGGAGCTGGACGTCTTCGGCGCCAATCGCGCGCGCGCGGACGCCGCGCAAGCGCGCCTTGACGGCAGCACCGCAGCCTGGCACGACGCCCGCGTCTCGGCGGCCGCCGAGGTTGCACTTGGATACCTGGAACTGCGCGCCTGCGAAGCCCAGCGGAATCAGGCCGAGGTGGACGCGGAGTCACGCGCCGAGATATCGAGATTGACCGCACTGGCGGTGAAAACGGGGCTTCAGCCGCCATCGGCTGCGCAGCTCGCCCAGGCCAGCGCTGCGCAGGGCAACGCTGCGCTCGCAAGCCAGCGTGCGCAGTGCGATCTCATTGTCAAGTCGATCGTTGCCTTGACCTCCGAGGATGAGTCCGCTCTGCGCCGTGACCTTGAGCCCCATTCGGCCTTGCTGCCAAAGCCAGTCTCGCTTTCGGTGGGCGCGGTGCCGGCAGAAGTCTTAGCCCGGCGCCCCGACATTCTTGCCGCGGCCCGGGAGGTGATGGCTGCCAGCGCCGACATCGCCCAAGCCAAGGCGCAGCGGATGCCGAGCATCTCGGTCGTCGGCAGCATTGAGACGATGCGGCTGTCCCGGGGGAGCATCAGTACGGATGGCACCGTCTGGCGCGTGGGGCCGATCGTGGTGACCATGCCGATCTTCGACTCCGGAGTGCGTGGCGCCCGTGTGGCGGTTGAACAGGCGCGTTACGACGCAGCGGGCGCGGCCTACTTGGCACGCCTGCGTGAGGCGGTTCGCGAGGTCGAGGCGGCGCTGGTCAGGCTTCAAAGCAGCGCGGCGCGCCGCGACTCGCTGCGCGTCGCCGCGATCGGCTTTCAGGGTTCCTTCGCGGCAGCCGAGGCGCGTTACCGCGCCGGTGTGTCGTCCCTGTTCGAGCTCGAAGATGCCCGACGGAGCATGGTTGCGGCGAACAGCGCACTGATCGACGAGCACCGCGAAGCCGTCGCCGCCTGGATTGCGCTGTACCGCGCCATAGGGGGTGGCTGGTCGCCCCCTGAACCCGCCAATGCGGTGTCGGGCTTATCGGGTGGAAAGACGCTACAGGCCGAGAGCAGGCGATTGCCGCCAGCGGGACGCCATCGACTGGAGTGAGGACCGGACGTGACCCAGTTTTCTCGCAATCTTGCTCTTCTGGCGCCTGTGGCGCTGGCAATCTCCGGTTTATTCGTGACGCTCGTGGCACCGGATGCCAGCGGCGAGCCGGACTCAGCGCGATCGGCGGCGAAGCCCGCGCTCGCGGTCACGACAACGCTGCCCAAGCTGGTCGTTCTGCCGGTTCGGGTACAGGCAAACGGGAACATCGCGGCGTGGCAAGAGGCCATCATCGGCACCGAGGCGGATGGGCTGCGTCTGGCCGAGGTCAACTTCAACGTCGGCGATGTCGTACGCCGCGGGCAGGTGCTGGCCCGGTTTGCCTCTGCCACGGTCGACGCCGAGCTGGCGCAGAGCAGGTCAGTGCTCGCCGAAGCGGAGGCCATACTGGCGGAGGCTAGTAGCAACGCGGTTCGGGCCCAGGAACTGAAGGCGAGCGGCGCGCTGTCGGAGCAGCAGATTCAGCAGTACCTGACCGCAGAGCGCACTGCGCGGGCCCGGCTAGAAGGAGCCAAAGCGGCCGTGCAGACGCAGCAGCTGCGGCTGGCACAGACGCAGGTGCTGGCTCCGGACGACGGCGTGATCTCGGTCCGAACCGCCACTGTCGGGGCGGTGCTTCCCAGCGGGCAGGAACTGTTCCGGATCATCCGCCGCGGTCGTCTCGAGTGGCGCGCCGAGGTTGCAGCACCCGAGCTGGTAAGACTGCGTCCCGGCCAGCAGGTGACGCTAACGCCCGCGGGCGGGCAGCCGGTGCGGGGCATGGTGCGGGTTGTTGCGCCGGTGGTCGACACCCGGACCCGGAGTGGCCTTGTCTACGTCGACATACCAGTTACCGGAGCGGCCCGCGCTGGCATGTTTGCCCGGGGCGATATCGAGGTTGACTCCGGCAAGCCCACCGTGACGCTGCCGCAGGCGGCTGTAGCGCAGCGCGATGGTTTCAGCTACGTGATGCGCATCGGGCCGGACTATCGCGTAATGGAAACCAAGGTGACGCTAGGTCGGCGGGCGGGCGACCGAGTCGAGGTCGTAAGCGGCATCGACACCGGCACCACAGTAGTGGCATCCGGGGTCGGCTTCCTCGGCGACGGCGATCTCGTGCAAGTGGTCGATGGCGCGGCCGCTGCCGTTGGTGCAGCGCGGTCGCCCGGCGAGGCGCCGAATCGGCGGTGAGGGGGGGTTGAAATGAGCTTGAACGTCTCCTCCTGGTCGATCCGTAACCCCGTGCCGGGCATTCTGCTGTTCGTGGTGCTTACCTTCGCCGGGCTAATGAGCTTCTGGTTCATGAAGGTCCAGAACTATCCGGACGTCGACCTACCGGAAGTCGCCATCACGGCGTCGCTGCCTGGAGCTTCGCCCTCGCAGCTGGAAAACGAGGTGGCGCGGAAGATCGAGGACTCGCTGGCCGCCGCCCGCGGCGTCGAACACATCCGCACGACGATCGCTGACGGAACGGTGTCGATCGTCGTCGAGTTCCGATTGGAGGTACCCCTGCAGGAGGCGGCGGACGAAGTGCGCGACGCGGTGGCGCGAGTTCGTGGGGACCTGCCAGCCGATCTACGCGACCCGGTCATCAAGAAGCTCGAGTTTTCGGGCTCGCCGATCCTGACCTACACCGTTGTCTCGTCGCGCATGGATGAGGAGGCGCTGTCTTGGTTTGTGGACAACGAAGTCGGCCGGAAGCTGCGGGCGGTGCCCGGCGTAGGCTCGGTCAGCCGGGTCGGCGGGGTGACGCGGGAGGTTCGCGTCGAGCTGGATCCGGCCCGGTTGCTTGCGCTTGACGTCAGTCCCGCCGACATATCCCGACAGCTGCGCCGGGTTCAACTCGAGTCCGCCGGCGGTCGCTCGGACATCGGCGGTCGCGAGCAGTCGGTGCGCACGCTCGCCACCGTGACGTCGGCCGATGAGCTTGCGGCGATCGAGATCGCCCTCAGCGACGGGCGCAGTGTCCGCCTGGATCGACTCGGCACGGTGGCCGACACGGTTGCCGAGCGGCGGTCTGCAGCTCTGCTGAACGGCAGGCCCGCAGTCGGATTCGAGATCACGCGAGCACGCGGGGCCGGCGAGCTGGAAGTCGCTGAGGGCGTGCGCCTTGCGCTCGACCGGTTGCGCGAGGCGAATCCAGGGCTCGAAGTCATCGAGGCCTTTAACACCGTCGATCCGGTTCAGGAGAACTACGACGGATCAATGTACCTGCTCTATGAAGGGGCGTTCCTAGCAGTGGTTGTGGTTTTTCTCTTCTTGAGGGACTGGCGGGCCACCGCGATAGCCGCCGTTGCGCTTCCACTGTCGATCATCCCGGCGTTTGCGGCTATGCACTTGATGGGATTCACGCTCAACATTGTGACTTTGCTGTCGTTGTCGCTGGTGGTCGGCATCCTCGTCGACGATGCGATCGTCGAGATCGAAAACATCGCTCGACATCTCCGCATGGGAAAGACCCCATACCAAGCCGCCATGGAGGCGACTGAAGAGATCGGGCTAGCCGTGATTGCAACGACGTTCACCCTGGTTGCGGTGTTTCTGCCGACGGCATTCATGAGCGGCGTGGTTGGCCGGTTCTTTGTCCAGTTCGGCTGGACGGCGGCAGTGGCCGTCTTTTTTTCCCTGGTGGTCGCACGGGTGCTCACGCCGGTAATGGCCGCTTACCTGCTCAAACCCCAGCAAGGACCGCGGGGATCTGAACCTGCATGGGTGCGCATATGCGTCCGCTGGGTGCAGTGGTGCCTTCGGCATCGCCTGCTGACCGTGGGCTCCGCGCTCGGATTCCTGGCGCTGGGCCTCTTCTTTGCCTCGCGACTGCCCGGTGCCTTTATCCCGCCCGACGATGTTTCGCAGACCCAGGTGAGGATTTCTCTGGCGCCCGGAAGCACCTTCGACGAGACGCTGGCGCTAGCCGAGCAGGCGCGCCTGATCGTGCGCGGCAACGAGCACGTCAGGATGATCTACACGGCGATCGGCGGTGGCAGCGCAGGAACCGACGCCGACGAACCGTCGGCCGTGCCCGATGCCCGCACGGCCGTCCTGACGCTCAATCTAAGCCCGCGATCCGAGCGCCGCGGCGTTAGCCGGCAGCAGATTGAGCAGCAGGTACGCGATGCGCTGTCGGTGCTTCCGGGCGCCCGGGTGAATGTGGGCATTGGCGGCGGCAGCGATAACTACGTGGTGGTGCTGGCGGGAACGGACGGCCGCGTCCTCGCCAGCTACGCGGCCCGAGTGGAGCGCGACCTGCGTACGCTTCCGGGCATCGGTGCGGTGACTTCGAGCGCGGGTCTGGTACAGCCTGAACTACTGGTCCGGCCCGACTTTGCCCGTGCCGCGGATCTGGGCGTGACTTCGGCCGCCATTGCCGAGACCTTGCGCGTGGCGACTGCCGGCGACTACGAGCAGGGTCTGGCCAGGCTCAATCTCGGCGAACGGCAGATTCCGGTGGTGATGCGCCTACCTCAGTGGGCGCGACAGGACATCGACACACTCAAGAGGCTTCCGGTACCTGGCGCCCGCGGGCCGGTGGCGCTCGAGAATGTCGCCACGTTCGAGCTTGGCAGCGGGCCCACGCAGATCACGCGGTTCGACCGTGCGCGCAATGTCAACCTGGAGGTCGAACTGGGTGGGCGTGCCCTCGGCGATGTCGAACAGGCGGCTCTTGCGCTGCCGAGCCTCAGTGCGCCGCCGCCCGGGGTGAGCCTGAGCGAGGACGGTGAGGCCGGGAACATGGACGAGCTGATCCTGGGCTTCGGTCTCGCAATGCTCACCGGCATCTTGTGCGTCTACGCCGTGCTCGTCCTGCTCCTGAAGGACTTCCTCCAACCGGTGACCATCCTCGTAGCACTGGTGCTATCGGTGCCAGGAGCCTTCCTGGCGCTCCACATCACGGGTTCGACGTTGTCAATGCCGCCGATGATCGGCCTGATCATGCTGATGGGAATCACGACCAAGAACTCGATCCTGTTGATCGACTACGTCATCCTGGCCCGGGTCCGTGACGGGCTCGACCGCTGGGATGCCATCATGGACGCCTGCCGCAAGCGGGCGCGTCCGATCGTGATGACCACGCTGGCCATGGGTGCGGGCATGTTGCCGATTGCGCTCGGGTGGGGAAGCGATCCGAGCTTTCGTGCGCCGATGGCGATCGTCGTCATCGGTGGGTTGCTCTCGTCGACCTTCCTTAGTCTGCTGGTGGTCCCGGTGGTCTTCACTTACGTCGATGACGTAGTGCAGTGGTGGCGACGCTTGGGCGGCAAGTCCGCGCATGACCGTCGGACCGATGCTGCATCGCGCACGGGCGTGGCACCGTCATGACCCGGTGCAGCGAACCGAGCGCCACGGACCGAGTGGACGATTGGGTCAACAGGGTCATGAGCCACTCGCCCCGGCCGGCGAGGCATCAGCCCAGTTGCCCGTACTGTTCCCGCACCTTATCCAGCGTGCCGGCAAAACTCGCCAGCCGCTCCTGCTCCTGCGCCACGACGGCCGCCGGCGCGCGCTCGACGAAGCTCGCATTGCCGAGCTTGCCCCGGGCCTTGGCGATCTCGCCCTCCAGGCGCGCGATCTCCTTGCGCAGGCGTTCGCGCTCGGCCGCCAGGTCGACCTCGATCACCAGCATCAGCCGGTAGTCGTCGACCACCACCACCGGCGCCACGCCCTGCGCGTTGGCGGCAGCCACGTCGGCGACCGGCTGCACCGCGGAGAGCTTGGCCAGCGCCTGCAGGTAAGGTGCAAAGCGCGCGATCGCCTCGGCCGGCCCGCTGAGCGCCAGCGGCACGCGCTTGTCGGGCCCGAGCTTCATCTCGCCGCGCAGCGTGCGGCAGGCTTCGATCAGGCGTTTGAGCAGGGCCATCTCGGCATCAGCCGCCGCATCGATCTTGGCCGGCTCGCTCTGCGGGTAAGGCTGCACCATCACCGATGCCGCCGCGCCGTCGGCGCGCTTGCCGGCGGGTACCGACACCGTCTGCCACAGCTCCTCGGTGACGAACGGGATGATCGGATGCGCCAGGCGCAGCAGCGCCTCGAGCACGCGCACCAGGGTGCGGCGCGTGCCGCGCTGCGCCGCCTCGTCGCCGGCGGCCGTGGCGGCCTGCAACTGCACCTTGGCGAGCTCGAGGTACCAGTCGCAGTACTCGTTCCAGGCAAAGCCGTAGACCGAGTTGGCCACGAGGTCGAGCCGATACTCCGCAAAGCCGCGCTCCACAGCGGCCTCCAGCCGCTGCAGTTCGCCGATGATCCAGCGGTCGGCAGCGGACAGCGCCACCGGCAGCGACCCGTCCAGGCCGGTGTCCTTGCCCTCGACGTTCATCAGCACGAAGCGCGTCGCATTCCACAGCTTGTTGCAGAAGTTGCGGTAGCCCTCGCAGCGCTTGGTGTCGAAGTTCACGTTGCGCCCGAGCGTGGCGTAGCTGGCCATCGTGAAGCGCAGCGCATCGGCGCCGTAGGCCGGGATGCCGTCGGGAAATTGCGCGCGCACGCGCTTTTCGATCTTCGGCGCGTCCTGCGGGCGGCGCAGGCCGGTGGTGGACTTGCGCACCAGCGTGTCCAGATCCACGCCCTGGATCAGGTCCACGGGGTCGAGCACGTTGCCCTCGGACTTGCTCATCTTCCTGCCCTCGGCATCGCGCACCATGCCGTGGATGTACACGGTCTCGAACGGCACCTTGCCGGTGAAGTGCAGGGTCATCATGACCATGCGCGCCACCCAGAAGAAGATGATCTCGTAGCCGGTGGTGAGCACCTGCGAGGGCAGGTAGCGCTTGAGGTCCTCGGTGTCGGCCGGCCAGCCGAGCGTGGAGTGGCACACCAGCGCCGAGCTGAACCAGGTGTCGAGCACGTCCTCGTCGCGCCTGAGCGCAACGCCCGCACCGGCCTTGGCCTGCGCCTCCGCCTCGCTGCGCGCCACAACCACATTACCCTGCTCGTCGTACCAGGCCGGAATCCGATGGCCCCACCAGAGCTGGCGCGAGATGCACCAGTCCTGGATGTTCTTCATCCAGTGCATGTAGGTGCTGATCCATTCGCCGGGCACGAACTTCACGCGGCCGTCTTCCACCGCCTCGGTGGCCACCTGGGCGATGCTCTTGCCCGGAAACAGGGTGCCCTCGGGCGCCGGCTTGCTGGTCGCGACGAACCACTGATCCATCAGCATCGGCTCGATCGCCACCCCGGTGCGGTCGCCGCGCGGCACCTTGAGCAGGTGCTTGTCGATCTGCTCGACCAGGCCGGCAGCCTGCAGGTCGGCCACCACCGCATCGCGTGCCCGGTAGCGATCCAGCCCACGGTACTGCACGGGCGCCGCATCGTTGACCGTGGCCTCGGGCGTGAAGACCGAGATCATCGGCAGCCCGTGGCGCAGGCCGACCTGGTAGTCGTTGACGTCGTGCGCCGGCGTGACCTTGACCACGCCGGTGCCGAACTCGCGGTCGACGTAGGCATCGGCGATGATCGGAATCTCGCGCCCGGCCAGCGGCAGGCGGACCGCTTTGCCCACCAGATGCCGGTAGCGCTCGTCCTCCGGATGCACCATCACCGCGGTGTCGCCCAGCATCGTCTCGGGCCGCGTGGTCGCGACGACCAGGTAGCCTGCACCGTCGGCCAGGGGATAGCGCAGGTGGTACAGCCGGCCTTCCTCCTCCTCGCTCAAGACCTCCAGATCCGAGATCGCGGTCTTCAGCACCGGGTCCCAGTGCACCAGCCGTTTGCCGCGATAGATGAGGCCCTGCTCGTACAGGCGCACGAAGGTGTCGATCACCACCGGCGAGAGCTTCTCGTCCATCGTGAAGTACTCGCGCGTCCAGTCCACGCTGGCGCCGAGGCGGCGCATCTGCTGCGTGATGGTGCCGCCGGATTGCTCCTTCCAGGCCCACACGCGTTCCTGAAACTGCATCCGGCCCAGGTCGTGGCGCGACACACCCTGCTGCTGCAACTGCCGCTCCACCACGATCTGTGTCGCGATGCCGGCATGGTCCACGCCCGGCACCCACAAGGTGTTGAAGCCGCGCATCCGGTGATACCGGGTCAGCGCGTCCATGATGGTCTGGTTGAAGGCATGCCCCATGTGCAGCACGCCGGTCACGTTGGGGGGCGGCAGCTGGATGCAGAAGCTCGGCCGGCCCGGGGCGTCGCCCGCGCGGGCGTAGCCGCGGCTCTCCCAGACCGGCGCCCAGCGCGCCTCGATGGCGGCCGGCTCGAAGGCTTTGGCCAGGTCGTTACCGGAGGGTGCGACGAGCGGGGTTGGGGAATTCATGAATCGTGTCGGCGGGTGAGGCGCTGCGGTCGGCGTCGCGCGCAGTGGCACGGCAGCACGGCAAGGACACGATTTTACGCGGCGCAGCTTGCACGCTTACGATCGCGCTTCTGTCACCTGCGGCAAGCGCTGCCTTGCGCGGGACGTCGACCCACTCTTTTGCGACGCATCAGCCCATGACCTCACGCTTGACCCCGCTGCCGTTTGCCGCGCGTACCTGCGCGCTTGCCTTGGCTGCCGCCCTGATGACCGGCTGCGCCACCCTCGAAGCGCCCGCCAGCGCGCCCGCTGCGCCCGCAGGTGCCACGCCAGTGCCGGCGGCGCCCGCCGCCGGCACAGCGCGCGCCGCGGCTGCGCCAGCCGTGCCAACGGCGCCTGCCGCGGCTGCCGCTACCCCGGCTGGCGGTGCCCGTCCCGCAGGTCCGCCCGCCGCAGCCGCTGCAACGGGCGCGCCGCCGGCCGCCGTCCGCCCCGGCGAGCCGGCGCCACTGCGGCCGTTCGCCGAAGTGATCAAGGATGCAAAGGAAACCAAGGGCTTCTTGCCGGTCTGGCAAAAGGACGAGCGGGTCTGGCTCGAAATTCCCGAGAGCCTGGTGGGTACGCCCATGTTCTTCGGCAACTCGCTGGCCTCCGGCCTGGGCGAGCGCTTCTTTTGGCCCGGCCTGATGGGCGGCGAGCAGATCATCGTCTTCAGGCGGGTCGGCAACAACGTTCAGCTTGTAGCGCGCAACATGAAGGTGCGCGCGCCGGCCGGCACGCCGCTGGCGACCGCGGTTGCCGAGAGCTATTCGGACAGCCTGCTGGCGGCCGCGCCGGTGTTGTCAGCCAGTCATCCGGAGCGCAAGTCGTTTCTGGTCGATGCCGCTGCGCTGCTGGGCGGCGATCTGGTCGGCTCCCAGACCCTGCTGGAGACGACCTACCGGCTGCCGTACGCGCTCGATCGCGCCAACTCCTTCGTCGAGCGCGCCCGCGCCACTGACGAAGGCACGTTCATCACGGTGCGCCAGCACTTCGCAATCCCCAAGCTGCCGGCACCGCCGGCGGTGGCGCCGCCGCCGGGCACGCCAACCCCAACGACGCCAGCCGCACTGCCGGACGGTCGCAGCCTGTTCCTCACGTTCACCCATACGCTGGCGCCGCTGCCCAAGGAGCCGATGCGTCCGCGCCCGGCCGACCAGCGCGTCGGCCACTTCACTACCGCGTTCTGGGACTTCGGCAATTCCACCAAGGGCGACGCGCGCACCCACTACGTGGAGCGCTGGCGGCTGGAGAAGAAGGACCCCGCTGCCGAGGTCTCGGAGCCCAAGCAGCCGATCCTGGTCTGGATGGACAAGAACATCCCCGAAGAGCATCGCGCCGCTGTGCGCGACGGCATTGTCGAGTGGAACAAGGCCTTCGAGCGGGCTGGCTTCCGCAACGCGGTCGAGGTGCGCCAGCAGCCGGCCGATGCCGACTGGAGCACACTTGAAGGCACGCGCCACATTGCGGTGCGCTGGTTCGCGCTGCAAGGCCCCGGCGCCACTGCGGTCGGCCCCAGCCAGTCCGACCCGCGCACCGGCGAGATCCTGCGCGGCGCGGCCATCATTCCCGAAAACTGGGTGCGTCTGAGCAATGCGTTTCTGACCGACCAGCAGCCCAGACTGGCAGCCGGCGTCGGCGGGCTTGCGGGATTCAACGCCGCGCCGCCGTCGCTCGATGCGCTGCTGGGCCAGGACCAGTGTGTCTATGCATTCAACGCGCTCGAGCAGACCGCCTTTGCGCTCGAACTGCTGGCGGCGCGCGGCGACATCGCCCCCGGCTCGCCCGAGGCACGCAGGTTCGTCTACGGCTCGCTCAAGGACGTGGTGATGCACGAGGTGGGCCATGCGCTCGGCCTGCGCCACAACTTCCGCGCCTCCACCGGCATCAAGTTCGAGCAGTTGCGCGACGCTGCCTTCACCGCGCAGCGCGGCGTCTCCAACTCGGTGATGGACTACAACGCCCGCAACATACCGCTGGCCGGCGAGCAGGTTGCCGACTACAACCAGACCACGCTGGGCCGCTACGACTACTGGGCGATCGAGTACGCGTACCGCGAGCTGCCGGCCGAGCAGGAGGCTGCCGAGCTGGCCCGGATTGCGGCGCGCTCGGCCACCGATCCGGACCTTGCCTACGCGACTGACGAGGATGTCATCCCGCAGCTGGGCGGCGGCATCGATCCGCGCGTCAACCAGTTCGACCTGGGCGACGACCCCATTGCGTACTACAAGCGCAGCTTTGCGCTGGCGCGCGAGTTGTGGGCGCGCACGCAGAAACGTGAGCTGTCCGAGGGCGATACCTACGCCGTCTATCGCCGCAATCTGCAGCGCGGTCTGGGGCAGTTCGGCGCGGCCGTCTCGCCGTTGTCCAAGTACGTGGGCGGCGTCTACACGTCACGTCAGCTTGCCGGCCCGCTTGCCCCCGTGCTGATGACGCCGGTGCCTGCCGCGCAGCAGCGCGAGGCCCTCGGCCTGCTGACGCGCGAGCTGTTCTCATCCGACAGCTTCCGCTTCGAACCGGCCTTCATGAGCCGGCTTGGCCTCGATCACCTGGAGCGCCTCGATCGCATCGACCGCAGCGCGCCCGGCAGCACCGACTTCAGCCTTGCCACCGCAGTGCTGACGTTGCAGCGTACCGCGCTCGATCAGTTGATGAGTGACACCGTTGCCGCGCGCCTGGCCGATGCCGAGACCAAGGTCGCCGATCGCCGCAGTCTGATGACGCTGGCCGAAGTCCAGGACCGTCTGCACGAGGCGATCTGGAGCGAGCTGAAGACCGGCCGCAACATCGACAGCCTGCGCCGCAACCTGCAGCGGGAGCATGCGCGTCGCCTGGCGGCCGGGCTGGTGCGGCCCGCCACGCCGGTGGCGGCCGACGTGCGCGCGGTCAACCGCCAGTCGGCCGTGCGTCTGCGCCGCGAACTGCAGCAGGCGATGGGCCGCGGCACCGATGCGATCACCCGTGCGCACCTGGCCGAGACGCTGGCGATGCTGGATGAGGCGCTGAAGGCGTCGCTGGTCAAGTCGCTTTGACGCGGATACTTCACCAGGGACGCTGGATTCGTGCGGATCGCTGCGCGGAACCTGCCCCGGCGAAGGCGGGGGCGCCGCGCAAACCCGCGCAGCCCTGGCCGACCCGCTGGGCTTTGGTCGACAGCAGGCTATCGCCGGCGCGTGCAGAGGCACGCTCGGCGATGCAACGGGGCGAGCGGGCCAAACATTCAGGCGAGGGTGGGCGCGCTTGCGGGGCTGCTGCGCGGCCACTGCCAGCGTGCGTGCCCCGGACCACAAGGCTGCGCACTCTTGCAGACCGATCGCTCCGGCCATATGGGTGACAGGACCCCGCGTGCGCCGTGTATTGCTCAGAGCCTGTGAAAAAGGCTACCGCGCGGCCCGATCTTGCGCCTGTGCTGCTCGCCGTACCACTCTGTACGGGTCCGCTGCTCGGCGTGACCTCGGGCCGCTCGCGAGGACTTCTTCACAGGCTCTCAGGCGCCGCGACGCGATCGTCGCGGCCCGCAGCGACTGCCCCGCGCACCTGGGTTCGTACGGGGGCGCCATCGGCTGTGCGTATCGCGACGCGGCAGCCAGGGCTACCGCTCGAGCTGGCCGCCGGTACTGCCCGGGCGCGGACCGTGCAGGAGGCGCGTCACCGTCGATCAGCGGCCACGCTTGCGCAGAGCGTCCAGGTGCGCCCTCACGGCGCGCTCGATAATCTCGCGCAGACTGGCGGCGAGCGCAACGCGCGTCTCGATCGCCAGGCGGTCCAGCGCGGACTGGATCCCGGGTTGCATCTTCTCGCGCACGATGCTCTCCACGGTCTGCGGCAGAGACACCGACAGGTCGTGCAGTATCGCCTCGCGCAGCTCACGCTCGATCTGGTCCAACGCCAGCGCAGTGGGGGTAGCGGTGGGCACTGTGGATGCGCCGCGCCCCGCCCCCGCGACCGCAGCGGCGGAGGCGGGCATGTCCGGCGCTGCCGCCTGCAGCGCGCGAGGCGGCTGCTGCGGAGCTGCGGCGGGCGGCGCCGGTGGCTGCGCTGGGTATGCTGCCGGCACGCCCCGTGGCGGCAGAGTGAAGTCGAGGTCCAGCGGCGGCAGCGTCAACCGCTCCGTCAGTACCGGGATCGTCGGGTCGTCAAACTCCGATGCGGAGCGAACCGGGCGATCGTTCGTCGGCATGATGGATCCTGAATCGCCAGGCTACTCGCCGGCCACGTCGTGCAGGGTCGGCACCAGCCCCGCTGTGCGGTAGCGCTTGACGCGCCCGCGCGCGGCAACGCGGTCGCCATCGTCCCGCGACACCACCTCGACCACGCGCTCGAAGCCGGCAAACCAGCGGTCGAACTCCGGTGGCGCCTCGTCATCGAGGTTCAGCAGCACGTCGCGCGCCGCTCCGCCCGGCGTCAGGCTCAGCACGACCGGCGTGCTGCCCGCCAGCGGCGAGTCCGCATAGACGTGCGGCAGGAAGTCGAGCGCGGAGAAGGTCCACAACGCCGTATCGAAGCGCGCCAGCCGGTCGGCATCTCGCGCATAGGCCAGCACGCTCTTGCCGCCGGCGCGCGCCTTGCGGACGACCCGGCAAGCATAGTGGAGCCGATGCTCGACGTTGAAGAAAAAATCTATGCGCATCTGGGTCGGAGCCCGGTCCTCGGATGCCGCGTCCCGTTACTGCGCCCGCCCCATCAGAAAGTGGGTGAGCAACGGCACCGGGCGGCCGGTGGCGCCCTTGGCCGCGCCCCCTTTCCAGGCCGTACCGGCGATGTCCAGGTGCGCCCAGCGGTACGCCTTGGCAAAGCGCGCCAGGAAGCAGGCGGCCACCACCGCGCCCGCCTTGCCGGGCGCGCCGATGTTGGCCATGTCGGCGAAGTTGGACTTCAGCTGGTCCTGGTAGGCGTCTTCGACCGGCAGGCGCCAGGCCGCATCGAGCGCGCTGCGCGATGCGGCCAGCAGTTCGTCGGCCAGCTCGTCGTCCGGCGAGAACAGCCCGGAGTTGACCTCGCCCAGCGCCACCACGCAGGCGCCGGTCAGGGTCGCGATGTCGACCACCGCCGCCGGTTTGAAGCGCTCGGCGTAGGTCAGGGCGTCGCACAGAATGAGGCGGCCTTCGGCGTCGGTGTTGAGCACCTCGATCGTCTGGCCCGACATCGAGGTGAAGATGTCGCCCGGCTTGCTGGCGCTGCCCGAGGGCATGTTCTCGCAGGCTGCCACGATGCCCACCACGTTGACCGGCAGCTTCATCTCGGCCACCGCGCGCAGCGTGCCGAACACGCTGGCGGCCCCGCACATGTCGAACTTCATCTCGTCCATCGCCGCGCCCGGCTTCAGCGAGATGCCGCCGGTGTCGAAGGTGATGCCCTTGCCCACCAGCGCCACCGGTGCTGCGCCCTTGGCGCCGCCCCGGTATTGCATGACGATCAGCCGCGGCGGCTGGGCCGAGCCCTGCGTGACCGAGACGAACGAGCCCATGCCGAGCTTCTCGATGCCCTTGCGGTCGAAGACCTCGACGGCCAGCTTCAGCTCCTTGCCCATCCTGGTGGCCAGCTCGCCCAGATAGGTCGGCGTGCACACGTTGCCCGGCAGGTTGCCGAGCCGCTTGGCCAGGTCGATGCCATTGGCCAGCGCCACGCCCTGGCGCAGCCCGAGATCGACGCCAGCGTCCTTGCCGGTGGTCAGCAGGATCACGGTGCCCGGCGCTGTCGGCGCATCATCCTTGCGGCTCTTCAGCTCGTCGGTGCGGAACACCACTTCGCGCGCGGTCGTGACCACGCGGCGCGCCAGCGCCTGCGCGCCGGGCTGCTTCGCCTTGGCGCTGCCGGTCCACTCCAGCGCGGCCAGCGCGAGCTGGCGCACTGCCGCGCCGGCGCCCTTGATCGCGTTGCGAGCGGCCTCGACGAAGGCGCGTTCGTCGAGCTCGGCGCGATTGCCCAGCCCCACCACCAGCACCCGCGGCGCGGCCACGCCGGCCAGGTGCCGCAGCAGCGTGGTCGCGCCTTTTTTGCCGCCGGCGTCGCCGCTCTTCAGCGCCGCGCGCAGCGCGCCCTTGGCGGCGACGTCGATCGCACGGGCTGCTGGCGTCAGTTCGCCGTCCGCATAGACGCCCACGGCCACGCAGTCGGCCTTGATCTCGGTGGCCGCTGCGGCCTTCGTGATAACTTCCATTGCGTTCTGGTCCCTTCCTGCCTCTGGCAGCGCGTGCCTGGCTGCTGGTGAAATCGCTCTTGAACCTTTGCCGCGACTGCCGTCTCGTCCGCCTTGCTGTCGGCCCTGGAGGTCGGGCCGCGGCTGCCGACGGGCGGGCAGGTCGTTCAAGCAGGGCCGCAGGCGGTGCGCGTCTGCGTCTTGCCGGCGTGGCGGCGGGCGCGCAGTATAGCCAGCGCGCTGCTGGCGGCGGCTGCGCCGCGCGCGCCAGCAGGGCCGGTCGATGATCTTCCGGCGCGCCATCGTCAGCGAGCTGTCGAGCAATGCCGGCGCGGTCTTCACCGTGCTGTTCACGATCGTCTTCTCGGTCACGCTGGTGCGCATCCTGGGCGAGGCGGCCGGCGGCAAGGTCGACAACCAGGCGGTGTTCGCCATCATGGCGCTGTCGGCGCTGACCTCGCTGCCGCTGCTGCTGTCCCTGACCCTGTTCATCGCCGTCCTGATCACGCTGTCGCGTGCCTACCGCGACTCCGAGATGGTGGTCTGGTTCGCCAGCGGCCAGAGCCTGACGGCCTGGCTGCGGCCGGTGCTGCGCTTCGCCCTGCCCGGCGTGCTGCTGGTGGCGGTGCTGTCGACGGTGGTGACACCCTGGGCCAACAGCCAGATCACCGAGAGCCGGCAGCGCTTCGCCCAGCGCGACGACGTGAGCCGAGTGGCGCCCGGCCGCTTCATCGAGTCGGGCAAGGCCGAGCGCGTGTTCTTCGTCGAGAACGTCGACCTGGAAGGCAGCACGGTGCGCAACGTGTTCGTCAGCACGCGCCAGCAGGGCCGCGAAGGCGTGATCGTCGCCGCGGCCGGTGCGATCGAGACGCATGAAAGCGGCGAGCGCTTCCTGGTGCTGTCTCAGGGCCGGCGCTACGAGGGTGTGCCGGGCGAGGCGGAGTACCGGATGGTCGAGTTCGAGCGCTACGCCATCCGCATCGAGGCGCGGCCCGATGCGCCGCTGGAGGAGCGGCGGGCGCGCAACAAGACGCTGCCGGAACTGCTGGCCGCGCCTTCGCCCTGGCATGAGGCCGAGCTGCTGTGGCGGATCGGCATGCCGCTGGTGGCGCTGCTGCTGTCGCTGCTGGCCATCCCGCTGTCCCATACCAACCCGCGGCTCGGGCGCTCGGCCAATCTCATCATCGCGGTGCTGGTGTTCCTGCTCTACCTGACGGCGATCCAGGTGCTGCAGGGCTACGTGCAACTGCAGCGGCTGTCCTTCGCGGTGGCGGTGTGGGCGCCGCACGCAGCAGTGCTCGCGCTGCTGGTGTTCCTGTATCTGCGGCGCGTGTACATGCTGGGATGGATCCCGCGGCGCTGGACTCGCGGCTTGCGGCGCCTGCTGGCAGGCCGTCCGGCGGCTGCCGCAGCGTGGGGGCGCAAGCCATGAACACCCTGCCGCGCTACCTGCGCCGCGAAATCGGCGTGGCCACGCTGTTCGTGCTGTTTGCGCTGCTGGCCATCTTCACCTTCTTCGACCTGGTGGGCGAGCTCGAGAGCGTGGGGGCCGGCGGGTACACCCTGCGCGCGGCCTTCTTCTCGGTGGGCCTGTCGCTGCCCTCGCGCATGGTCGAACTGATGCCGATCGCGGCGCTGATCGGCACCATCTATGCGCTGTCGAAGCTGGCGGCCAGCAGCGAGTTCACGATCATGCGCGTGTCGGGCATGAGTACGGTTCGCCTCGCAGGCTGGGTGGCGAAGACCGGCCTGCTGCTGGTGGCGGCCACTTATCTGCTAAGCGAGGTGATCGCGCCGCCGGCGGAGCGGCTGGCCCAGCAGGTCAAGCTGCAGGCCACCGGCCGAGCGCTGGCGCAGGAGTTTCGCTCGGGGGTCTGGGCGCGCGACGTGGTCAGGGGCGCCGACGGTACCGTGGAGAGCCTGCGCTTCGTCAACGTACGCGAGTTGCGGCCCGACGCCACCGCGCTGGCCTGGCGCATCTTCGAGTTCGACAGCCAGTTTCGCCTGCGCTCGATGCTGGTGGCTGAGCGCGGCAGCTTCGTGCCGGCGGCAGACGGCGAGTCGCCGCGGTGGCGCCTGACGGGTGTGGTCGAGACGCGGCTGCCGGTAGTGGACCCTGCCAACACGGCGCCGGAAGCGGCTGCGACCCAGGTGCTGCGTGAGCCGGAGCGCGCCTGGGCCACGGAACTGACGCCGGAGATCTTCGGCGTGCTGCTGGTGCGGCCCGAGCGCATGGGAATCGTGGCGCTGGCGCAGTACGTGCGCCACCTGTCCGATAACCGGCAGCGCAGCGACCGCTACGAGATTGCGCTGTGGAACAAGCTCATTTACCCGCTCGCGGTACTGGTCATGATGGCGCTGGCCCTGCCGTTTGCCTATCTGCACGTGCGCCAGGGCGGCGTGTCGCTGAAGATCTTCTCCGGCGTGATGCTCGGCGTGCTCTTTTACATGCTGAACAAGCTGTTCGGCCACCTCGGCCTGCTCAACACCTGGCCTCCCGTGTTGGTGGCGGTCATGCCGAGCCTGCTCGTGTTGTCGGTGGCCCTGGCTGCGCTGTACTGGATCGAGCGGCGCTGAGGCTTTGCGACTACGCGACGGCGGCGCCCGCGCGGGGGCACGCAAAGCCTCGGAAACGGCAGCCTCGGCTCCGGGCGGTCGGCCCGATCGAGCGCTGCGGGTGCATGCGACTGCGCAGCAGTCCAGTACACCCTCCGCAAACTCAATGCGCCTCGCCGCTGTCCTTCTTCGCCGGGAACGGATAGGCGCCCCCAGCCGACTCGCCCTTTTTCGGCGGGATCCTGAGGCTCAGGATCATCGTTGCGGCCAGCACGGTGACCGTGAAGCCGAGCGACCAGGCCACCGGGATCTTGTAGATGTCGATCAACAGCATCTTGGTGCCGATGAACACCAGCACGATCGCCAGGCCGTAGGACAGCAGGTGGAAGCGCTCGTGCATGTTGGCGAGCAGGAAGTACATCGCGCGCAGGCCCAGGATCGCGAACACATTGGACGTGAGCACGATGAACGGGTCGGTGGTGATGGCGAAGATGGCCGGGATCGAGTCGACCGCGAACACGATGTCGACGATGCCGATCAGCAGGATCACCACGAACAGCGGCGTGGCGACCTTGACGCCGTTTTCCATGGTGAAGAACTTCTCGCCGTCGTAGCGATCGGTCACCTTCATGTGCTTGCGGATCCACTTCAGCGCCGGGTTGGCCTCGAGATCTGGCTCCTGCCCGGCGGCCCACCACATCTTCACGCCAGTGAACACCAGGAACGCGCCGAACACGTAGAGGATCCAGTGGAACTGCGCGATCAGCCAGGCGCCGATCAGGATCATGACGGCGCGCAGCACCAGCGCGCCGAGGATGCCGATCATCAGCACGCGCTTCTGGAACTCGGCCGGCACCGCGAAGTACGTGAACACCATCAGGAACACGAAGATGTTGTCCACCGCCAGCGCCTTCTCGACCAGGTAGCCGGTGACGAATTCCAGCGCCTTGGTGTTGGCCACCGCGCGCGCTGCCGCGTCGCTGCCCGAGCCGCCGAGGTACCACCAGAGCCAGCCGACGAACACGAACGACACTGCCACCCAGATGAGCGACCAGATGCCAGCCTCCTTCATGGAGACCTTGTGCGCGCCCTGCTTGCTCATCGCGAAGAAGTCGATGAGCAGGGCCACGAAGACGAACGCCACGAACAGCGACCACATCAGCGGGGTGCCGATGGACATCATGAGAAAACGCCTTTCTCTACAGCGGCCGGCGCAAGCCGCGGGAGCAGGGGAGTTGCCCGTCCGGTCCACCATCCCGCGCGCGGACTGCGGGACGAGATGCCGGGCCGTCGTTCAAGCGCCACACCGAACGGCGGCCCGTGCTGACGGCAGCGTGATCGTCGGACGCGTCACGACTGCCTTGGATAACTCCCCATCGACGGCGCGCGAGTTTAGTGGAGACGTCGCTGCGCGCCAGCGTCAACACGGTGCCCTAGACAAAAAAGACGTTTACAACCGTGAAAACCCTGAGCTATCTTCACGACACTTCGGCGGGGTGTCCTGCACGCCGATCCAGGTTGGGAGGAGGAGAGGCAGTCCGTCTGCCCTGCTCATGCAAGGCGCGGTTAACCCCGCGCCTTTTTTTTCGCCGGGCTCCTTGCCGACGTGACGCTGCGCCCGGACCTGCGGGAAAGCGCGGCGGCAAGGTGCAGCACGATGTGAAGTGCGCGGCGCGGTCAGGCGCGCTGCGGCCGCAGCAGCGCCCGCGCCGGCAACCTCAGGAACACTGCCCGGTGTACCCGCAGGCCGTGCAGAACTCGCAGCCGTCGCGCTTGATCACCGCCGCGGCGTGACAGCTCGGGCAGACCTTGCCCTTGACCGGCGCCGTCTCGTTCTCGATCACCTTGACGGCGTCGGGCAGCGCCAGGATGCCGGCGCTCTGGATCGCGCGGCCCTCGTCGTCGAGGATGCCCAGCACCTTGTAGCGGTGCAGCAGCAGCGTGGCGATGTAGGCAATGGTGCTCGCGTACATCGCGCTGCGCTCCTCGCCCGGCACCGGCGCCCAGAACTCGCCGTTCTGCTCGCCGAAGTTGAGCAGCTTGCGCAGCTTCAGGCCGATCCAGTTGGCATCGACCACGCGCATGTCGAGCGAGATCAGCTTGCACAGGCCATCGAGCGCCTTGGGGTACTCGCCGGCGAGCCAGATCGAGTACGGGCGGCGGCTGCCGTCGGGCAGCTGCAGCTCCTTGACGCCGAGCACGAAGTCGTCGCCGGTGTTGTGGTTCTCGATGTCCACCGTCCAGCTCATCGTGCCCAGCGGCCCGGCCTTCGGCTCCTTCTTGCTGAACAGCGCCTCCAGCATGGGCGTTGGCCGCGCCGCCAGGTCCCGGAAGGCGCCCAGCTGGTCGCAGCGCCACTGCACGATGTTGGCGAAGGCGGCCACCACGCCGTTCTGCCACACCGGCTCGCCGGAGGGTGGCATCGCCAGCATGAAGCCCTGCTCGTCGCGCGCCCGGGCCAGGGCATCGAGCTTCATCTTCAGCCACGCGCGGTCCTCGCTGCGCATGTCCATCGACAGCGTCTTGGCGATCGCGCCCAGGCCGCGCGGCTGCTCGGCGCCGTTGACCCAGACCTCGAAAGGCACGGCCTGCGTGCCTTCGCCCTGGGCCTGCTCCAGTTGGCCGATGAAAATGGCGAACGCTTCCTTGCGCTCGGGGATCTCGACCATGTAGGTCCAGGCGAGGTTGCCCTCGGCCAGGTCGGGCCGGCCGGGCCACTTGAGGCTGGCCAGCGCGGGCCGCGGCGTCGAGTCGAGCCGCACGCGGCGATCGGGGTCGTCCTGCAGGTCCTGCGGCGCGCTCGCGGTGGCCGGCGTGTCCTTCCTGACCTCGAGCACCGAGCCGATCACGTTGTTGGGCCGGTAGGTGGTGATGCCCTTGAGCCCGGCCTTCCAGGCCTCGAGGTAGAGCTGGCGGAAGTCGGCGAACGGGTAATCCTCGGGCACGTTGACGGTCTTGCTGACTGCCGCATCGATGTACGGCTGCACGGCGGCGATCATCTTCATGTGATCGAGCGCGCTCATCTCGAGCGCGTGGACGAAGCCTTGCGGCAGCTGCGCGACGTCGCCGCCCATGCGCCGATACAGCCGGTAGGCGTAGTCCTCCACCGCGTACTCGGCGCGGCTGCCGTCCGGCATTCGTTTCTTGCGGATGTAGGTCCAGGAGAACGTCGGCTCGATGCCGCCCGAGGCATTGCCCGCAAAGGCCAGCGAGATGGTGCCGGTGGGCGCGATCGACAGCAGGTGCGAGTTGCGGATGCCGCTGACGCGCATGCGCGCCTTCAGTTCCTCCGGCAGGCGCGCCGCGCAGTGCGGCTCGGCCAGATACTGCTCGGCATCGAACAGCGGGAAGCGGCCTTTCTCCTCGGCCAGATCGACCGACGCCTCGTAGGCGGCGTCGCGCATGGCCGCGGCGATCCGGGCCGCCAGCCCGCGCCCCGGCTCGCTGTCGTAGCGCAGGTTGAGCAGGGTGAGCGTGTTGCCCAGTCCGGTAAAGCCCAGGCCGACGCGGCGCTTGTTCATGGCCTCGCGCTGCTGCTCCGGCAGCGGCCACAGCGTGGCATCCAGCACGTTGTCGAGCGCGCGGATCGCCACCTTGACCACGCTGCGGAAGCGGGTGAAGTCGAAGCTCGCGCCCTTCCCGAACGGATCGACCACGAAGCGCGTGAGGTTCACCGAGCCGAGGCAGCAGCAGCCGTAGGGCGGCAGCGGCTGCTCGCCGCAGGGATTGGTGGCCGCAATCGTCTCGCAGTACGACAGGTTGTTGTCGCCGTTGACGCGGTCGATGAAGATCACGCCGGGCTCGGCGTGGCTGTAGGTCGACTGCATGATCTGGTCGAACAGCGCGCGCGCGCTCGCCTTGCGATACACCCAGCTGCCGTCGGCACGCGGATAGGCGCCGTCCTTGTCGAACGGCTCGGCGGCGTGCCACAGCTCGATCGGGCCGTCCTGCTCGACCGCGCGCATGAAGGCGTCGGTCACCGCCACGCTCATGTTGAAGTTCGACAGCGAGCCGTCGCGCTTGGCGTGGATGAAGTCCTCCACGTCCGGGTGGTCGCAGCGGATCATGCCCATCTGCGCGCCGCGCCGGCTGCCGGCGCTCTCCAGCGTCTCGCAGCTCTTGTCGAACACGCGCATGTAGCTGAGCGGCCCGCTGGCACGCGAGTGTGTGCCGCGCACCAGGGCGCCCTTGGGCCGGATATTGGAGAAGTCGTAGCCCACGCCGCCGCCGCGGCGCATGGTCTCGGCGGCCTGGTTCAGAGCGAGATAGATGGACGGCACGCCATCGGCGCCGGCGCCGCTGATGGCGTCGCCCACCGGTTGCACGAAGCAGTTGATCAGCGTGGCGGCGATCTCGGTGCCGGCGGCCGAGTTGACGCGCCCGCCGGGAATGAAGCCGTCGGTCATCGCCTCGTGGAACCGCTGCTCCCATTCGGCGCGGCGGTCGGGCGCCTCGACGGCGGCCAGGCCGCGCGCCACGCGGCGGCGCACCTCGTCGACGGTCTTCTCGTCCCCCTTGGCGTACTTCTCCAGAAGCACGTCGATGGAAATGGGCTGCTCATCGAGCAGCAGTTGCGCCGGGTCGAGTTTCATCGTGGACTGCCTGAGAGATGCGCGGCGCGGCAAGGGCGCCGGGGACTGCGTTCTTGTGGGCGGCGGGTCGGGAAAGATGCCGGCGCTGCACGGTGGGATCGATCACCGCTGCGGGCCGCCAGCGTGAGCTGCCGCCGCTCGACTGAGACTTTACACCCCCGGCCTTGCCCGGCGATTGCCGGGGCAAGCGGCGCGCCGGCGCACCGCGCGGGGCTGTCTGCGAGCCGGCGACCGGTCGGCCGCGCAACGGTCGGGACCGCGCTACCGCTTCAGTTCGTCGCGCGGCAGACGATCAGACGGTAGGTCTTGTAGCGCCCGAAGACCTCGGGGCCGCGATGGCCGGACAGGTACTTGAAACGGACCTTCTCCAGCTTGGAGGCCAGTGCCAGCCGCAGCAACCGGTGCAGCCAGGGGCGGCGCACGCGCAGGTAGCCGTTCAGCGTGGCCAGCGCCGGCGCCAGCCGGCCCTGCAGCACTTCTTCCAGCAGGGCGAGGTTGGGCAGGATCTGCGGCGTGATGTCGCGCTCGTGTTCGACGGTCAGTCCGGCGCGCTGCGCGGTGGCCGGGAAATCGCGCCACCAGTGGCCGCCGCCGAAGGCGCCGTCGCCCGGGCCGCCGTCGCCCTGCGCGTCGGTGCGGAAGAACTCGCAGATCACCACCCGTCCGCCGGGCGCCAGCAGTTGCGCGGCCTGCTGCAGGCCGCGCTCCATCGGCACGTACTGGAAGCTCTCGGAAAACAGCAGGACGTCGAAGCGGCCAAGCTCAGGCGTGGCCTCCTCGAAGCGCAGCGTGTGCACCGGCGCGGCGGCGCAGCCGTGGCGCTGCAGACGGCGCCGCACGTCGGCGTTGAGCGAGGCCGATGGGCTCAGCCCCTCGGCGTCGTGGCCGGCCTGCAGCAGCTGCACCAGCAGCGTGCCGGTGCCGCAGCCGATGTCGAGCACGCGCTGCGGCGTGGCGCCGATCGCCTGCAGCAGCTGGTCGTTGTAGAGCTGCTGCGCGTGCGCGAGATTGCCGAGGCCGACCTCGAGCCCCGGGGGCCACAGGCCATAGTGCAGGTCGTCGACCGCGAGCAGCTGGCGCGCCAGCACGAGGCCCAGCTCGCGCGAGTCGCGCACCGGGGGCAGCGCGGTGTCGAAGGCGCCCGGCTGCGCCGTCGCAGCCTGCGGATCGATCAGGTTTTCACGAGTGTTCATGAGGAGCAGCGTGCAGCATCTGACCGCTGGGTCGATATACTGATTTTCCCTCGCCGCGTCGGTGTCGCCGCATGAACCTGCAACAGTTCCGCTTTCTGCGCGAAGCTGCGCGGCAGAAGTTCAACATCACCGCGGCAGCGCGGGCGCTGCACACCTCGCAGCCCGGGGTGTCCAAGGCGATCATCGAGCTGGAGGACGAACTCGGCGTGTCGATCTTCGCACGCGCCGGCAAGCGCATCCTTGGACTTACCCCGCCGGGCCAGCAGGTGCTGCTGGCGGCCGAACGGATCATGCAGGAGGTCGACAACCTCAAGAAGTTGTCGCGCGACTACGCGGGCGCGCCCTCCGGAACCCTGCGCGTGGCCACCACCCATACGCAGGCGCGTTACCTGTTGCCGCCGGTGGTGCGGCAGTTCGCGCAGAAGTACCCGCAGGTGCGGCTGAAGCTGCTGCAGGCCGATCCGCCGCAGATCGCGCACATGCTCAACACCGGCCAGGCCGACGTCGGGGTCGCCACCGAGTCGCTGGCCGATGCCGCCGGGCTGCGCTCGATCGCCGTGTACGAGTGGCAGCACGCGGCGATCGTGCCGCCGCAGCACCCGCTCGCCCGCTTCCAGCTCACGCCGGGCAAGCTCGGCCTGAAGGACCTGGCGCGCAACCCGATCGTCACCTACGAGGCGCACTTCGCCGGCCGCGGCAAGATCGACGCCGCCTTTGCCGCCGTCGCCATCGAGCCCAGCATCGTGCTCGAGGCCATCGACGCCGACGTCATCAAGACCTATGTGCAACTGGGCATGGGCGTCGGCATCATCGCCGCGGTTGCCGTGGACCCGGCGCGCGACCAGCTCGTCATGCTGCCCTGCGGGCATCTGTTCGGCACCAACACCACGCGCCTGGCGGTCAAGCACGGCGCCTACCTGCGCGGGTTCGTCTACAGCTTCATCGAGCTGCTGGCGCCGGGCTGGGACAAACGCCGGCTCGAAGAGGCATTTGCCTGATTGGCAGCACGGCCCGTCGGCGCAGGCGCCGGCCCGGCGGTGAGGCGCCGCGATCGGCTCTAGACTTGGCCGTCCGTGTGCGCGGTGCCCGCGCCGCCAAGGAGGCCCCATGAACAAGCCCGCTGACCTGCCTGCCGCAGCCGCTGCTGCCGTGCCTGCTCCGGTGCCGATCCACGGCCTGCACCACTTCGCCTACCGCTGCCGCGACGCGGAAGAAACGCGGCACTTCTACGAGGACATCCTCGGCCTGCCGCTGTGGCACATCATCCAGAGCGACCACGTGCCCTCCACCGGCGAGTACTGCCCGTACACGCACATCTTCTTCCGCATGACCGACGGCTCCTGCGTGGCCTTTTTCGACCTGGGCGACGACCTGGCCTGCGAGCCTTCGCCCAACACGCCGGCCTGGGTCAACCACCTGGCGCTGCGCGTGGACAGCGTGGCCGAACTGGAGCAGATCAAGGCACGGCTGCAGCACCATGGGGTCGAGGTGATCGGCGTGACCGACCACCACATCTTCCAGTCGATCTACTTCTTCGACCCCAACGGCATCCGCCTGGAGTTGTCGGCGCAACTCGCCTCGCAGATGCAGATGCTGCACGAGAGCCGCAGTGCGCACGCGCGGCTGGCCGAATGGAGCCGTCGCAAGGCCGAGTGGCGGGCGCAGCGTGCCGCCGGCTCTGGATCCGCGGTGCTCAAGCCGCAGCAGAACGATCGGCCGGAAGTCGTGGCGCGGCCGAGTGGCGCGAGCGCCGGCCGGTGACCGGCTGCTGCCCCGATCCCCGCTCTGCGGGCCGCTGTCCTTGAAGATCTCCGTCATCGGCGCCGGCGGCGTGGGCGCCACCCTCGGCGGGCGGCTGGCGCGGGCCGGCCAGCGCGTGAGCCTGGTGGCGCGCGGCGCCCACCTGCAGGCGCTGCAGGCCGGCGGCCTGCGGCTGGTCGATGCCGTCGACGGCCGCGACGACCGGCTGCCCTTGCCGGCGTATCCGGACCCGGCAGCGCTGGCCGCTGCCGAAGGGCCGCAGGACCTGGTGGTGATCGGTCTGAAGGCGCACTCGATCCCGGCCATGCTGCCGCAGCTGGCGCCGCTGCTGGCGCCGTCCACCGTGGTGCTGCCGGCGATCAACGGGCTGCCGTGGTGGTACTTCCACCGCGCCGGCGGCCCGCTGGACGGAACGGCGGTGCGCTCGCTCGATCCGGAAGGCCGCATGCTGGCCGACCTCGACGGTCGCCATGTGCTGGGCTGCGTCGTTCACGTTGCCGCCGAGGTGCGGGGGCCGGGCGAGGTCCACCACACCGGCGGCCGGCGCCTGATCGTCGGCGAGCCCGACCGCAGCGACAGCACGCGCCTGCAGGCCGTGCGTGCCGCGCTCGCGCAGGCCGGCTTCGACGCGGTGGCCTCGCGCGACATCCGCTTCGACGTCTGGTGGAAGCTGATCGGCAACCTGTCGTTCAACCCGGTCGCTGCGCTGACCGGTTACCTGATGGACGCCATCATCCGCGACACTGGCGCGCTCGATGTGATCCGCGCCGTGATGCGCGAGGGCATGGCCGTGTGCGCGCACTACGGCTATCCGATGCCGATGACGCCCGACGAGCGCATCGACGTCGCCCGCCAGCTCGGCGCAGCCAAGATCTCCATGCTGCAGGACATCGAGCAGCGGCGGCGGCTGGAGCTCGACGCGATTGTCGGCAGCGTGATCGAGCTGGCGCAGCGCGCCGGCCTCGAGGTGCCGGCCACGCGCATGATCTACGCGCTCACGACGGCGCGCGCCCGCGCGCTCGGTATCGAGGGCCACTGAGCGGGTGAGCGGACGCTGGAGCGCGCATGCCCGATGATCCCAAGATCGTGGCGCCGACCCGGCTCCTCGGCGCGGTCGGCGGCGGGCACTACGAGCTGCCGGTCTACCCCTTCGTCGAGCCGGCCGAGCTCAAGGGCGAGCTGGGCCGTCACCCCGTGGTCATCATCGGCGCCGGGCTGACCGGGCTCACCCTCGCCTGCGACCTGTCGCTGCGCGGCATCCCGGCCGTGGTGCTCGACGAAGACAACACCGTGGGCGTGCGCGGCGCCGCCAGCCGCGGCATCTGCTACGCGCAGAAGAGCCTGGAGCTGTTCGCCCGGCTGGGCATCTACGAGCGGATGGCCGCCAAGGGCGTGCAGTGGTCGGTCGGCCGCACCTTCGCGGGCGACGCCGAGGTCTACTCGTTCGACCTGAAGACGCTAGCCACCCATGACGCGTCGCGCCAGCCGCCCTTCATCAACCTGCAGCAGTTCTACGTCGAGTGGTTCCTGGTCGACCGGATCTACGAGCTGGGTGTGGTGGACTTGCGCTGGCGCAACCGGGTCGAGGGGCTGGTGCCGCATGCGGACCATGTCGAGGTGCAGGTCGAAACCCCGGTCGGCCGCTACGCGCTGGAGACCGCGTTCGTGGTGGACTGCAGCGGCGGCCACAGCCCTCTGCCGCAGGCGCTCGGCGTGGGCGTGCAGTCGGCGCGCGTGCCCGACCGCTGGTGCATCAGCGACGTGCGCTTCGCGGCACCGCCGCCGGTGGAGCGCTGGACCTGGGTCGAGGCACCCTTCAACGAAGGCCGCGCGGTCTGGCAGCACCTGATGGCCGACGGCGTCTGGCGCCTGGACTACCAGATGGCGCCCGACGCCGACCTCGACCGCGTGAGCAGTCCGCAGGTGGTGGACGAGCGGCTGCGCCGGCAGTTCGGCGCTGAAGTCCAGTACGAACTGGTGTGGGTTGGGCCGTACGCCTACCGCAGCCAGTGCCTGGAGCGTTTCCGCGCCGGGCGGGTGCTGTTTGCCGGCGATGCCGCGCACGTGATGAGCCCGTTCGGCGCGCGCGGCGGCAACTCGGGCATCCAGGATGCCGAGAACCTCGCGTGGAAGCTTGCGCTGGTCCTGCAGGGCAGCGCGCCCGAGGCGCTGCTCGACAGCTATGACGCCGAGCGCCGTCCGGCCGCGCGGCACAACATCCGCACCACCGAGCGCACCACGCGCTTCCTGTCGCCAGCCAGCGCGGCCGAGCGGTTGTTCCGCGACGCGGTGCTCGCCCTGGCGCGCGCCTACCCGTTTGCGCGCGCGTTGGTCAACACCGGACGGCTGTCGACGCCCATGGCCTACGAAGCCTCGCCGCTGGCCTGCAGCGCAGCGCCGTGCCGCCCCGTGCAGAACGTGGCACTGCGTTTGCCCGACGGGCGCACGGGCGATCTGGTGAGCCTGCTGCAGCAGGTCGACGGCAGTCTGGTCGCCATCGTGGCGGGGCCGCTCGATGCCGTGCTCGCCGCCCGGCTGGCGGCGGCGCTGCCCGAGCGCTATCCGGTGCGTTGCTTCTACCTCGACTCCGATGGGCTGGCGGCGCACGATCTGCCCGCCCTCGTCGACGCCGGCGGCCGGCTGGCGCGCCAGCTGGGCCTGGATGTCGCTGCCGCCACGCCGGCGCTCGCGCTGCTGCGCCCGGACCTGCATTGCGCCGGCGTGCTTCGATCACCCGACTGGCCGGCCATCGAGCGCGCCGTGCGCCGCGTGCTGGGGCTGGGCGAGGACTGATCGCGCGATCCGCAGCCACCGCTTGAACCGATGAAGCCGATGGAACGGATACAACCGAAACAACCGATAGAGCCGTTAGAACCGATAGAGCCGATCAAAGCCCCAATGCCGATGAACACCGAACCGAATCTGGCCGACCCCGACGGCTTCTACGAGTTGCTGCTCGATGCGCACCGCGGCCTCAGCGAGGCCCAGAGCGCGCAGCTCAACGCGCGGCTCGTGCTGCTGCTGGCCAACCAGGTGGGCGATGCGCAGGTGCTGGCGCAGTGCGTGCGCGCGGCAGCGGCGCTGCCGCGCGGCGCGGAGGCAGTCCGATGAGCCCGCCGGGCCGCCCCAAGGGCGAATTCCCGAGCGCGCAGCGCGAAGGTAGCCTGATGAGCCCGCCGGGCCGCCCCAAGGGCGAATTCCCGAGCGCGCAGCGCGAAGGTAATCCGATAACCCCGCCGGGCCGCCCCAAGGGCGAATTCCCGAGCGCGCAGCGCGAAGGTAGCCCAGTGCGCGCAACAGTCGCCTTCATTGGCCTGGGCAACATGGGGCGGCCGATGGCCGGCCACCTGATCGACGCCGGCTTTGCGCTGCGCGTCCATGCGCGGCGGGCCGACGCGATGGCGCCGCTGGCGGCGCGGGGCGCTACGGCCTGCGGCTCGCCGGCCGAGGCGGCGCGCGGCGCGCAGTTCATCGTCACCAACGTGACCAGCAGCGATGACGTGCGCGCCGTGCTGCTCGGGCCGCAGGGCGCGGTCGAGGGAGCGGCCGCCGGCAGCGTGGTGATCGATCACAGCACCATCGCCGCCGAGGTCACGCGCGAGATCGCCGCAGCGCTCGCCGCGCGCGGCATCGAGATGCTCGATTGCCCCGTGTCCGGCGGCGTCAAGGGCGCGCAGGCCAAGACGCTGTCGATCATGGTGGGCGGCCGGCCCGAGGTGCTCGAGCGCGCCCGCCCGCTTCTGGCGGCGGTGGGCCAGACCATCACCCACATCGGCGGCCACGGCGCCGGCCAGGTGGTCAAGGCCTGCAACCAGATCGTCCAGGTCATCAACATCCAGGGCATTGCCGAGGCGATGCTGTTCGCGCGCGCCCAGGGGGTGGATTGCGAGAAGATGCTCGTCGCGCTGCAGGCCGGTTTTGCCGGCAGCAAGATGCTCGACCTGATGGGCCCGAAGATGGCGCGGCGCGAGTTCGGCGCCGGCATCGAGGCGCGTCTGCACCAGAAGGACTACGGGCTGATCGTCGACATGGCGCGCGCGGCCGGGCTCGGCATGCCGGCCACCGCGCTGGTGGCGCAGCAACTCGATGCCCTCGTCGGGCGCGGCTGGGGCAGCGACGACACCAGCAGTCTGCTGCGGGTGCTGGAGGCGGCCAACGGCAAGTAGTCGTGCGCCGCCCGCGTCCACGGCGTTGTTTGCCGCGGCAGATGGGCGGGGCGGCGGGCGCCCAACGAGCGCCGCCCGAGCCGTCTACGCGCGGTGCAGCTCAGAACCGCAGCCCCGCCTTGACCCCATAGCTGATCACGCCGCCCGTGCTGTCGGCCTCGACGGCGAAGTTGATGCCGAGATTGACGTTCAGGCCCGCGTAGACCTTGGTGACGGAGAACTTCTCCTCGCGCAGCAGCGGGCCGGCGGCGGGCGAACTCTTCACCCAGACCACGCCGGCGCCGGCATATGGCGTGAGCATGGCAAAGCCCTTGGAGAGCGAGACGTCCGCACTGGTGGTCTGCACCTTGAGCTGGCTCACGCCGCTGCTGCTCGTGAAGGCGCCGCGCAGCGCCACTGCCGGCAGCAGGGTGCTGCCCGGCAGGAAGGCCCAGCGCGCCTCCGCGCCCCAGAGGCTGAAGTCGGTGTCGGGTGCCGCGGTGTAGGACAGGCCGACGTCGATGTTCAGCGGCAGGCCCTTGTGCAGGCGCAGGCTCGGTGCCGGCAGGAGCGAGGGCACCGACTGGTTGCCCGAGGCCTTCGACAGCAGTTGCGCGTGCTTCAGGTCGGTGGCGGTGACCGCCACGCCGACGTCGAAGCCGGTGATGCCGAGCGCTTCGGCCGGGATCAGCGGCTTGAACGACAGCGCCGCGCCCAGGTCCTCCGACAGCAGGCGAAACTCCGACTGGCTCAGGCGCGACAGCGTGCCGAGGTCGGCTGCCCGGGCGGGCAGCGCGGCGGTCAGACTGCCGGCCAGAACCACCGACAGGGCCAGGGCCAGCGCGGGTGCAACGGTCTTCATCGTTTCTCTCCGGGGAAGGGATGGGTGGAGTACGGACACAGTACGCCCGCCGCGCGAGCGCCGCAGCGGCCGCGCGCCGGCGGGTCCGGTCAAGGGCAGGCCCGCGGGCGGCGCCCGGCGTGAGCAGCGCTTCACGCGGTGGGCCGTCGGCGGGCGAGTTCGAGCGCGGCATCGAACAGGGCGCCGTCGCTGCGCACGAACTCGTCCATCAGGGTCAGGTGGTTGCACGCCGGGGCGGGTACATCGCGCCGCACCGTGCCCGGCCAGCGCTCGGCGATCAGCCGGTTCTGGCGCTTGAACTCGCTCGACTCCAGGCCGCCCACGGCGGTGTACAGCGGCGCGCGGGTGGCCGGCGGCAGCCAAGCGGGCGACAGGCGCGCCGCGCGCGCGCGGTCCAGCCGCAGATCGGCCTGGATGAACGGTGCATGGCGCAGCGGCTCCAGGTCATACAGGCCGCTCAGCGCAAAGCCGCCCTTGACGAGATCGGCGGGCAGGTCCTCGCCCATGAGCGGCCACAGCGCGGCCATCGCCATCGCGGTCAGGTGCCCGCCGGCCGAGTGCCCGCTGACGAAGATGCGCTGCGCATCGAAGCCGAGCCGGTCGGCGTGGCGATACAGCCAGGCCAGCGCGCGCAGCACCTGGCGCACGATTTCTTCGAGCGGCGTGCGCGGCGCCAGACCGTAGTTGATGAGCGCCACCGCCACGCCCTGGCTGGCAAACGGCGGCCCCAGCCAGGAGAAGTCGCTCTTGTCGAGCGAGCGCCAGTAGCCGCCGTGGATGAACACCAGCAGCGGCGCGTCGTCGCTGCGCGCCGGAAACAGATCGAGCCGCTCTTCCGCGCTGTCGCCATAGGGCAGGTCGATCACGCAGGCTTTCATCCGCCGCGCGAAGGCGCCGCGCTCGGCCCAGCGCGTGAAGATCTGCGCGTGGTCCGCAATCGCGGCGCGAGCGTTGTACTCGCGTTCGCAGTATTCGGCCGTCAGGCGCGGGGCAGCGGTCAAGTGCGGCTCGTTCGGTTGTGAGTTGCGCCGCTGGCAAACTGGCCGGCGATTCGCTCCCGGGATAGGCGCAGGCGCCCTGGAGCGCCGGCCCATGTTCATACTACGGTTGATTCGCAGAGTCCGCCGCAGTCACGCGAGTCTAGGAGCCACACCTCAACTTGAAGCGGCATCCGCGGTTTCGATACAATCGAACGGTCTTGTGGGGACGTAGCTCAGCTGGGAGAGCGTCGCGTTCGCAATGCGAAGGTCGGGAGTTCGATCCTCCTCGTCTCCACCAATTCAATTGCTGCGCGTTACAGCGCGCTACAGCGCAATAGGTAGTAACGGAATCGGCCGATTTGTACCTGTCTACCTCGACTCGTTCGAGTCCTCGCGCGAACCCTCCTCTCATAACTCTTTCAAAATCAAGCACTTGTGCGTGTGCCGAATGTTTTGGGAGGCGCTCAGAGAGAGAATCGCAACTGGCCGCAAATCGCTGTAGCCATCATCGCGAAGAGGCTGAGGCTCAGCGAGCTAAAGGTCAGACCGCTGTGCGTCTTCAAACGCTCTGACATCCTCCAGTGCGTAGAGGACGCGCCCACCGATCTTCACAAAGCGTGGGCCCTTTGCGTCCAAGCGCCAGTGCTGAAGCCGAGACCGTGAGGAGTGCCATCGGGCGGCGAGCATCTTCTCGGTAAGGAACGTGTAGTCGGCGACTGAGGCTTTGCGAGCGCGCACTCGGGCGCGTGTGCCGTTCGATGACATAGCGTTCCAGGCGTCTCGCGAACCGCCCAGACGAGCCACGGCTTTCAGTGCATTGAGATCGACCGGGATACGGGTTACCAGACGCCCGTCCTCGTCGACGAAATCCGACGAGTTTTGGTAGCTTCGCACCAAGGCGCGTCGCCGTTCACCGATCTCTGCGTGTATGGATTCGCTTGGTCGTTTTTTGTGGGTTGGCTTCATATGATCCTTCTCCGTTTGCTCCCCCAAATCAGCTTGAACGAATCAGCGCCGTTGAAACCCGGGGTGGTTCACGACTGTTAACGCGAGTCAAAACATGACCAAGCCGCGTCAGCTCTGAGCGACCGATGTCGGCCAGAAGCAGGCCGTGACCGGTGACTGCTATCCGGTCAGGCAAGTTCGGTAGGCCGCAGCCGACACCAGATCGATGCGCGTGTCTCCCAAAGTCGGCTGAAGCCCCCGCTCGAGTTCGCTCTCGTCAGGGAGCCAGGCGAATCCGGTCGGTTCCTTACGTCGTCTTCCTGCTGATCAGCAACAGCTCCACCACGAGCCCGGCCGTTAGCAACACCGAGGCCACCACGTCGGCAAACACGACCCTGCCGATAGGGGGGTTGTACCCACCGACCGCCATCGCAACGACGATGAAGCTGGCCGCGCTGAAAAGCCCGACGCTCAGCGCCGTGACGCGAAGCCAGGGCAGCGCGATGGCACAGAGCATCAGCACACCCAGCACGCCGAACAGAAGCGCCCGGTGCTGCAGCAGGATGGCCGTGTTCGGGTCATTCACCTCGATCCCGTAGAGCCGTGTCAGGGTGTTCGCCCCCATAACGCCGAGGACGGGCAACAGGTGAATGATTCCTGCCACAAGCAGGGCGACGATGGAGACGTATTTCATGGCTTTCCTCTGGGCTCTGGGTTGATTCAATCGCTACCGGGTAGTGCGCCGGTTGAAAGGGGCTGCGGGTAGCTAGAAGGGCACGGTCATTCCCGTCAGGCGGATCGGCGGATCGCGCGCTCGAAGCCCATCCGCCAAAGCAGTCGCGTGCGTGTGCGTGGAGCGCGCTCGGCCTGCTGTCGCATGGCCTCTGACATCTGTTGCGCGAAGCCCGTGCGTGGGTAGCGGGCCAGCACGGCCTGTCTCGTTGCGGGGTCGATCGCGGCCATCCGCGCCCCGACGACATCCAGGGCCGCCGCCTGTTGGAGCGCAGGTCTGCTGGCGGCCGACCGTACGGCAGCAACGCGACATCGTGCAGCAGGCACGAAACGGCCAGCACCTCGGCGTCGGGCTTCAAGGCGTCCCTCTGAGCGAGCAGCGCCGCCCACGACCATATCCGCAGGCTGTGCTGGCACAGCCAGACCGGCATGGATTGCCGCACCAGTTCCAGCGCACGCGCGACCGTCGGCGTGTCGGGCAGTTCGATGCGATCGGGCTCCAGGCGACTCCAGCGTTGCCTCCTGCCGTCCGACACGGCGCCGCGGTCATGCCACTGCAGACGCAATTGGGCGACCACGGTCTGCATGGCATGGCGGCACTGCTCTGCCAGCGTCAGGCGCCCGCCGTTGGCGCGCCCCCAGGCGGCCGACCCCAGCATCGAGCCGACAAGGCGATCCGGAGAATCGATGGGAGTCGTCATGGACCCATCTGCGGTTTGCCCCGGCATGTCAACAACACCAGGATGACAAGGAATGGCGGCACGATCACGAAGCTCAGGTCGAACAGAAAGATGCCGTCCAGGGGCAAGCCCCGGTCGACCCAAACGTGCAGGTGAAGCACGGCGTGCAAGCAGGACCACAGCGCCGCCGCGACGCACAGCGGCCCACTGGCAGTCCGCACCCCGTACAGCCCGATAAGCCCGCTGGCCACGTACACCAGGCCCACGTCCCGGATGAAGTGGGCGTTGAACGGCCCGAAGAGGGCGACGCCTGGCGTGAGCGCGTGGAAATGCCCGGGGGCCAGGAAGATGGCCGTACCGGCGAGCAGCCATGATGCGTACACGCTGCCGGGAAGCGCCCAGGCAAAAGTCCGTCGCCTCGCGCCCATCATGCGACCGCCAGCAGCATCACGGCAAGGATGACCTCCAGAACGAGGTAGCCCAGCGGCGCCCGGTCGATGGCACGATCGATCACGGCCGATACTAGGCGGCCGGCGGCCATGCCACCGAGCGCCACGCCCACGGTGAACAGGATGCCGTCGCGCAGTTCAGGTTGTCGAAGGGCCACCAGCAGCGCGAGCGCCATGAAGAGGCCGAAGCCGCCATAAACCGCGCGCACCTCGTTGCGGCCCGCCGGCGTGAGTTCGAGAATGCCGAACTGGGCCGTCACGAAGGCGGGCTTGGCGATCGCGCCGATGCCCATTACGGTGAATCCGGCGATGGTAATCAGGACAGGAAGGTCTTGCATGGAACGCAGCCACATCGAACTTGATGCCGTCATCGTGTCGGAGCAGGTCGCTTCGGGCTTTCAAGATTCGCCTGTCTTTCCGCGCATCTGGGCCGGTCCGGCGCGTGCGCTGTACGTGGGACCGGGGCTGGACCTGTCGCCGCACCTGAACGTGGCGACGACGATCGCGGTCTCTCTGCGGCAGCCCTTCGAGTTACGAATCTGGGCGAAGTCAGGCGCCTGGTCGCCGTGGCGCCCGGAGCTCATCAGCGTCATCCCGTCGGAGACGCTGCATCATCTGAAGAGCAACGGGCCGATGGCCTTCCTCTACCTGGATCCGCTCACCGACCGTCGGCACCCGCTGTCCCGGTCAGATCTGCTGCGCGGCCTCGAGCGGCTGCGGCTCGCGGGTCTGCGGATCGGCCTCGACGAAGCCTTCGCCGCCTTTGGGCTCCTGCCGCACATCCCGCGGGATGCACGCATCGCCCGTGTCGTGCGCGAAATCGAACGCCGGCCGGACGCTTTCGGCCGTTTGCAAGACGCTGCTGCGCTGGCCTGCCTGTCACCGTCGCGCTTCAGGGCACGCTTCGATGCGGAGCTGGGCCTGCCATTCCGCCGCTACCGCCTGTGGCGTCGCATGGCTGCCGTGATGCGCACGGTCGCCGCCGGCGGAACCTTGACCGAAGCCGCCCACGCCACCGGGTTCTCGAGTTCGGCACACCTGAGCAGCACCTTCAAGCGCATGTTCGGCCTGACGGCCAGCGACCTGCTGGCATTGGGGGTGACGATAGACGTGTCTGAAGATGAGGTGCTGTCTGCGCTCGAACACATCAGCCAACCCGAGGCCAATGCGTCACGAGCAAATTGAGCAAGCGAAGCAGTGCCGAGGGTATCGGAGAGGCCGACGGGCGAATCCTTCTCGGCTAGGCCTGCGCAGCTTTCTGCAGGTGCATTTGCGAGTCCGAGCGACCGGTATGCGGCCACGAAGTCAGAGGGGCGGGCGTCTCCTGTGGGGTCGAAAGCAGTCGGGCTACCGGAGAGTGGTGCCCTGTTGAAGATCCGATTAGCGAGTTGAAAACCTTTCGGAAAATGGTAGGGTATGAGCGAAGATCTCGTCAGCCCCGCCCACTTCCTAAACAATCGCACCTAGCACCTTGGTTGCCGCAGTACTGCGCGAGGAGCGTCCGCCGCAGGGCCAGACCACACCACCACCATGCCTCGGCACCCCCCGTACCTGATGAGTCTGTCCCTCCGGTTGGTCCTGAGGGGGATCGGACTCCGCGCCTGGCTTCGCGTGCGCTGGGTCGTGATGGCCTGCCGGTTCGTTGCGGGCAGCGTCCCGGTCGCGCTGCTGCTGACCGGATGCACCACCTACCCGGTCGGCAACCGGCAGGCGGTCAGCGATTGCCCGGCCTGTGCCGCCGGCACCGTCGAACTGCCGCTGCTGCCCGGGGCCTTGTCGTATCCCATCGTTGAGGTCGCGATCAACGGTCGGCCCGGATACCGCTTCCTGTTCGACACCGGTGCCATGGGCACGGTGATCTTCCGTCACCCCCGTACGGCCGACTTGGCGCTGTCATCCCGCGGCGAGATCGTCATCGGCGGCCTGGGCGATGGTGCGCGCCCGGTTGCACAGGTGGCGCCCGGGGTCGCGCTTCAACTCGGACCACTGACGCTGCGGGACATGACGGTGCTGGTGCTGCCGGTCGATCGGCTGGCGCTGTTTGGATCGCCCGACCTGGTGTTCATCGACGGCATCATCGGCAACGACCTGTGGACCCGCTTCGGCGTGGAGGTCGATGCCGCTGGCGGGAGAATGCGCCTGCACCGGCTCGGCACGACGGACCTGGGCTCGGGCGCGCGCAGCGCCGCGCTCACGGTTCGCCACGACCACCTGTTCGTCCCGGTTCGAGTCACTCTCCCTGCCAGCCGCGACCCGGTCGCCGTGGACCTGCTGCTCGACAGCGGCGCCGGCGGCGCGCTGCATCTCGTGACCGACCCGGCGCGGGGGCTCGTGCCGCCGGACGGCGCCGTGACGACCGAGGGGCGCGGGATCCAGGGCCCGAGCCGCGCGATTGCCGCACGAGCCACGGCGGTCGAGGTGGCCGACGTCCGGTGGCTGAACGTTCCGACCGGCTTTGGCCCGGAGGGTGCCGGGAGCAGGCAGTTGGGTGCGGGCCTGATCGGGGTGGGGCTGTTGTCGCAGACCCGCTGGGCGGTGGATATCGGGCAATTGCGGTTGTGGCTGGTGCCCGGCGACGCCCGCGAGCGTCGCTTCGAGGACGGCTCCTTCGGGCTGGCCACCGTCCCCGTGGCGAACCGGTTGCTCGCCCTACTCGTGCAGGCGCGCAGCCCGGCCGCGAACGCGGGTCTGCAGGTCGGCGACGAGCTCATCTCAATCGACGGGTCTTCGATCACGGGCAGCCAGCAGGCCGCCGTCGAAGCAGCGCTGCGGACCCGCCGCACAGCGACGCTGTGTTGGCGCCGGGCCGACGAGGTGCGCTGCGGGACCTTGACGCGAGCGGCACCCTGAAGATCGCCGGGCCGTTGCGCGCCATGTCGGCTTGCCGCCTGAGCGTCGTGCGCTGCCCGCATCTGCGGCCCCGCGGTTGACGGTTCGGCACCAACCCGGCCGAGAACTGCGGCTCAACTGGCGAAGATCCACCCGCTGTCGCAGACCAAGCCAACGCCGCACCGGTTAGCGGCGGGCCACCCCGACAACGTCGGTGCTCCGACGCCCCGGCTTGCGCTGGCGCGGCGCCGCGCCGAGCCAGCCCGCGCCGGGCTCTTCGGCAGAGGCGTCGCCGTGGCGTTTGCGTAGGCCGAGCGTCGCATCATCGACGGGGCCGGCCTGATCGCGGCCGACCGCAAGCGACTGCTGGAGACCCCCGAGGCGGGGCCGATCGGTATCGCCTGCACGAACTGCCGCCGATGGTGCCGTGTTTGCGCATCGAGCATGTTCATCAGCGTCTGGACACGACGTTCCCGACCGCCCGCTGCAGCGCCGGGCGGGTCAGCGCAGCAGACCCGAAGGCAGCAGCACGGAGCCCAGGAACAGGTAGGCCGCCGTGCCCAGGCCCGCGGTGTGGCCGACCGCGACGAACATCGGCCCGAACCGCGTCTCCACCTTGGCAAACAGCGAGCCGGCATAGCGCGTGCGCCCCGATTCCTGGTCGCTCGAGCCGCTGGCCTTGCCCGCCTCCAGCGACAGGCCCAGGCGTACCGCGCCGCCCACGGCGGCCGGCAGGGTTCCCACCTGGCGGGCCAGCACGGCCCGCCCGAACACGACTTGTTCGCCGTACACCGAGTCGGTCGGTGCGCCGGACAGACGCAGGAAGCCGCCCAGCGCCAGCCCCTGCGTCAGGTTCAGCGCCGTGCGCAGGCCCGCGACGTAGACGTGTCCGGCCCATGGACCGTACTGGGTCGCATACAGGCCATCAAAACGGGAACTGAAGCGGTTCAGCGTGGTGTTGGCCTCGTCGCTGACCTGACCGAAGTACTCCGCGGCGGCCGACAGCAGATAGCCGCGCGACGGAAAGCCGAGTGAGTCGAGCGTGTCGAGCGTGAGGTCGCCGAAGATCGAGGTCTCGGTGCCGCTGAAGGTCGGATCCGCGTCCGGGATCGCCGAGCGCAGGCGGACCCAGCGGCGCTGGATACCGATGCGCGTCTGACCGAGGTCGAAAATGCGCCGCCCGATGGCGAGCGACGCGGCCGACGAGACCACCGTGACCACGGCCTGCGTCTTGAAGTTGTCGTACACGAAGGCGTCGTCGTTGCGGTAGGCCGCGCGCGCCGCCGAGAACCACGGCGAGCCCCGACCGAGCGGCTGATACCACTCCGTCTGCAATTCGTTCACGGCGCCGGCCCGCAGCAGGTTGCGCCACTCGCCGCCCCAGTCGTTCAGGCCCGTCAGCGTGTACAGGCCGGAGACGGTGAACTGGCTCGTGTCGCCGAAGTCGGTGGACAAGTCCAGGCCCAGCCGCAGGCGCGAGCGCCCGAGCGGCGAGGCGAGCGGCAGCAGCACGACCTCGCGTCCCGCACCCTCGCCGATGACCTGCGCGTCGACCCGCTCGGCATCGAACTCCCGCGCGACCCGCACTGCCGCGCTGCGGAGGGTGGCCGGGCTGACCGGATCGCCCGGCCTGACGCCAGCGTCGACGTGCGCCGGCAGCCGCTGGCGGTCCGGACCGCGCGGCTCGACGCGCACCGCAGTGGCGTTCGGCGGGCGCGCCGTCAACGCGACATGCTGCGCAGTCCGCCGCTGGCGGAAGTTCTCGAACTGCGCCGGTGTTACCGACCACTGCGCCAGGCGTCCGGCCTGCGCCCGCGCCGCCGCGGCGCCGGCCTCGACGCTGCGGGGCACCTGGCTGAAGTCCATGAACTGCACGCCGGTCAGATCGGGCGTGATCAGCACGTCGCGCGGCGCCAGCTCGCGCAGCGACCGCGTGACGTTCTGCTCGGTGAGGATGTTGAGCATCTGCTGCGCCATGCCGAGCGCGCTGGACAGCGCTTCCGGTCCGGCCAGCGGCGTGCCCAGGTTGACGGCGATCAGCACCTCGGCCCCGAGGTCGCGCGCCAGTTGCACCGGCAGGTTGCTGACCAGGCCGCCGTCGCCCAGGACCCGGCCGTCGACCGTGATCGGCGCAAAGGCGCCGGGCACCGACATCGACGCCCGCATCGCCGTGAACAGGGCCACGTCGGTGGGCGTCACCATCTCGCCGGTCAGCATGTCGGTGGCCACGGCGCGGAACACGAGCGGCAGCTCGGTGACCCTGAGCAGCGTCGCCGTCGGTGTCAGCTCCCGCAGCAACTGCTCGACCTCGGCGCTGGAGAACGCACCGCGCGGCAGCGTGAGTCCGCTGCGCCCGACGCCGAACTCCAGCCGCGAGGACACCAGCGTGTCGTCCTCGCGGCGCCGGTAGCTCAGCTCGTCGCGCGGCGGACGGTCCTGCAGCACCCGGCTCCAGTCGGTGGCGCGCACGAGCCGCTCGAGTTGATCGACCTCGGCGCCGCCCGCATAGGCGCCGCCGACGATCGCGCCGAAGCTCGTGCCGACCACGATGTCCACCGGCACGCGCAGCTCCTCCAGCACCCGCAGCACGCCGAGGTGCGCCATCCCGCGCGCACCGCCGCCGGACAGCACCAGCGCAATCTTCGGCCGCGCTGCGGCGCCGGGTGCAGCCGCGGTCTGCGCGCGGGCTGCCGGCGGCACGGCTGCCCACAGCGCGGCGGCTGCCAGGCAGACGGCCAGCAGCCGCAGCAGCAAGGGGGACAGAGGAGGCGAGCGGCGAGCCACGCGGCGGATGATAAGGACTGCAACGACGGGGACTGGAACACCGGGACTGGAACGCTGAGACTGGGATCGGGACAGAAACCGGGATCTGGGCGCGGCCGTGCTGCCTTACCGGCGGTCCTGCCGGCGCCGGCGTGACTGCGCCGCGCGAGAGCCCGTGCATGGGTCGCCGGCACAGGGGTTTCGTCGACACGCACCGCGCCGGCCGGGCTTGCATGCGCGCCGGCGGCGCCGACCGCTGTGCGGCCGCGCCAGCCGGGGCTCTCGGCCGCGAGTACAGTCCTTGGCGGCGCAGCGGTGGGCGCGGGCTGGTCCGCCTGGGATGTCTCCGCGTGACCGGTTCGATTCGGCGCTCACCCCACCCGAAGGAGCAGAGCATGGCTTCGCCCTGGATCGACCCCGCGGCCCTCGAGGCCCGCCGTGAGCCACTGGCCCGCTTGCCGGTGCGCGATGGCCTGCGGGCCTGCGCGCGGCTGCCCGGCGGGGCGGCGGTCGGCGCCGGCCGATCGAGGTCGCACTGATGGCCCGCACGCTTGAGGGCGGGGGCGCTGCCGCCGACAGCGCCGCCACCGCCGGCTTGGTCCCGGGCAGCAAGCAGGCACTGGAGCACACGCGCCGCTTCATCGGGCGCTACCGCGTGACGCGTGGCAAGAGCTTCCGTCTCGACGACTACGAGCCGGACCACGTCCCGGACCATCTTTCGGAGCGCAAGGCCGAGGCCCGCGCGATGCTGGCGGCCGGCGTGCAGTGGCTCGCCGGCCTGCAGGACAAGCTCTATGCCCAGGACCGCCGCTCGCTGCTGCTGGTGTTCCAGGCAATGGATGCAGCCGGCAAGGACGGCACCATCAAGCACGTGATGAGCGGCGTCAACCCGCAGGGCGTGCAGGTGCACTCGTTCAAGCAGCCGAGCGCCGAGGAACTCGACCACGACTACCTGTGGCGCTACTGGAAGGCGCTGCCCGAGCGCGGGCGCATCGGCATCTTCAACCGCAGCTACTACGAGGAAGTGCTGGTGGTGCGGGTGCATCCGTCCATCCTGCAGGCGCAGAAGCTGCCGCCGGATTGCGTGGGCAAGGGCGTCTTCGATCAGCGCCTGCGCGACATCGCACACTTTGAGGACTACCTCGGCCGCAACGGCACGCGCGTGCTGAAGTTCTTCCTCAACGTCTCGCGTGGCGAGCAGCGGCGCCGCTTCATCCAGCGGCTCGACGATCCGGACAAGCGCTGGAAGTTTGCCGCCGCCGACATCCGCGAGCGCGGCCACTGGAAGGACTACATGGCCGCCTACGAGGAGGCGATCCGCGCCACCGCCACCCCCGCGGCGCCCTGGTATGTCGTGCCGGCCGACAACAAGTGGCTGACGCGGCTCATCGTCGTGGGCGCCGTCGGGCTGGCGCTGGAGGAAATGAATCTGGCGTACCCGTCCGTCGATGCCGGCCGGCTGGCCGAGCTGCAGCAGGCGCGCCAGGCGCTGGAGGCCGAGGTGGGCGCCGGCGGGGTGCGCAAAGGCAGGCGGTAGCCGGACCGGGTGGCGGTCGCGAGGCGGCCGCAAGGCAGCCGCATGAGGGCGGACGGGCAGACCGGTCTGCCGCGGGCTTTGGCCAGTGGCGTCCGGTTGCGCTGGAGCAACGCCGGTTGCGGCGCGCGCCCCGGTTTGGATGTTGCCCCGGCAAGATCAGGGCCGCGGCCCGGGATGTGGGCCGCAACGACAGCACAGGACCCGCCCGAAGCGGGCACGGAGGGGAGCAGGAATGCAGGACCATGGTTTGCGCAGCCGGCGGTGCGGCGCGCTGGAGCTTGCGCTGGTGCGCCTGGTCATGGCGACCGCCGCGGCGGTTCTGCTGGCCGCCTGCGGCCGGCAGGCGGCCGTGCCGGCGGCGCCCCCGGTGCCGGAGGTCGGCGTCCTGAAGGTCGAACCACGGCCTGCACCGCTGTCGATCGAGCTGGTGGGCGACGTGCGCGCCCTCCGCGAAGTGGAGCTGCGTCCGCGGGTCACGGGCGTGGTGGAAAGGCAGATGTTCACGCCGGGGCAGATGGTGCGCGAGGGCCAGCCGCTGTTCCTGCTCGACACGCGGGCGCTCGACTCGGGCGTGGCCGACGCGCAGGCGCGATTGATCGAGGCCGAGGCGCAACTGCAGCGCGCGCAGCAGGACGTGGCGCGCTACCAGCCGCTGCTGGCCGACGACGCCATTGCGCGCCAGACCTACGACCAGGCGGTGGCCGCGCAGAAGCAGGCCGAAAGCCTCGTGGAGTCGCGCCGCGAGGGGGTGACCCGGGCCCGGATCGACCGTGGCTTTGCCGAGGTGCGCGCGCCGGTGACCGGCCAGATCGGCCTGCAGAAGGTGGAGGTCGGCGGACTGGCCAGCGCCGGTCAGACCGTGCTGGCGGTGGTGTCCACGCTCGACCCGGTGGTGGTTTACTTCAGCGTGTCGGAAACCGAGTACCTGGAGTTTGCGCGCCGCCTGGAGGACGCCGGCCGGTCGCTGCGGCGCGAGCCGATCCGGCCGCTCGAACTGCTGCTGGCCGACGGCTCGCAGTACCGCCACGCGGGACGGTTCGACTTCGCCGACCGCGCCATCAATCCGCAGACCGGCACGCTCACGCTGCGCGCGGTGTTCCCCAATCCGGAGCAGTTGCTGCGGCCCGGCATGACCGGCCGCGTGCGCCTCGTGTACGACGTGGCCGAGGCGGCCATCGTGATCCCGCAGAAGGCCGTGACCGAACTGCTCGGCCGCCAGTTTGTCGCCGTGGTCCGCGCCGACGGCAAAGTCGAGCAGCGTCCGGTCAGGACCGGCGCGCGCCTGGGCGACCAGTGGCTGATCGAGGACGGCCTGCGGCCAGGCGACACGGTGGTGGTGGAGGGCGTGCAGAAGGCGCGCGCCGGTGCGGCGGTCAAGGCGGTGCCGGTGGTCGTGACGGGTGCAGCGCCAGGCAATGCGCCGGGTGCCGCGGGTGCCGCCCCGGCGCCGGCCGGCGCGGCCAAGAAGTAGCGGGAGCGGCGATGGCGCGCTTCTTCATCGACCGGCCGGTGTTCGCGATCGTGCTGGCGCTGGTCATGCTGATCGGCGGCGCGGTGGCGGGCTTTGGTCTGCCGATCGCGCAGTACCCGCAGATCACCCTGCCCACCATCCGCGTGCAGGCGGCCTATCCGGGCGCCAGCGCCGAGGTGGTGGAACGCGCGGTGGCGCAGGCCATCGAGGAGCAGGTCAACGGCGTCGAGGGCATGGTCTACATGCAGTCGAGCTCGGCCGGCAACGGTGCCTACCAGCTCGATGTCACCTTCGATCTCGCGCGTAACGCCGACATCGCCAGCGTGCAGGTGCAGAACCGCGTCGCGCAGGCCAACGCACGGCTGCCGCAGGAAGTGCTGTCGGCCGGCGTCACCACCAAGAAGAGCTCGCCCGACACGCTGATGTACGTGGCGCTGTACTCGCCCAACGGCACCTACGACGAGCTGTTCCTCAACAACTACCTGATGATCAACGTCGTCGAGAGCCTCAAGCGCGTCCGCGGCGTGGGCAACGTGCAGGTTTTCGGCGCCGAGTTCGGCATGCGGCTGTGGCTGAAGCCGGACCGCATGTCGCGGCTGGGGATCTCGCCCACCGACGTGTTTCAGGCGGTCAAGGAGCAGAACCTGCAGGCGCCCGCCGGCCAGATCGGCGCGCCGCCGGCGCCGCCCGACCAGCAGTTCCAGTACGGCGTGCAGGTGCGCGGCCAGCTCGAGCAGGTGGCCGAGTTCGAGAACATCATCGTGCGTGCGCTGCCCGACGGCTCGTTCGTGCGGGTGAAGGACGTGGCGCGTGTGGAGCTGGGCGCCAAGGACTACTTTTTCACGGCCCGCTTCAACGGCAAGCCGGCTGCCGCGTTCTCGGTGAGCCTGACGCCCGACGCCAGCGCCATCGAGACGGCCGACCTGCTGAACCGGGAGCTGGCGAACCTCGCGCAGTCCTTCCCCGCCGACCTGCGCTACGACGTGGTGATCGACAACACGGTCTTCGTGAAGGCTTCGCTGGAGGAGGTGGTTCACACCTTCTTCGAGGCGCTGCTGCTGGTGCTGATCGTGGTGTTCCTGTTCCTGCAGAGCTGGCGCGCCACGCTGATCCCGATGCTGGCAGTACCGGTGTCGCTGGTGGCCACCTTCGCCGCCTTCACCCTGCTGGGCTTCACCATCAACACGCTGACGCTGTTCGGCATGGTGCTGGCCATCGGCATCGTGGTGGACGACGCCATCGTCGTGGTGGAGGCGGTCGAGCACCACATGCACGCCAACCGCCTGAGCCCGCGCGAGGCGACCATCCGGGCCATGGAGGAGGTCAGCGGGCCGGTGGTGGCCATCGCGCTGATCCTGGCGGCGGTGTTCGTGCCGGTGGCCTTCCTCGGCGGCATTGCCGGCGTGCTGTACCAGCAGTTCGCCATCACGGTGGCGGTGTCCACCGGCCTGTCGGCACTGGTGGCGCTGACGCTCACGCCCGCCCTGTGCGCGCTGATGCTCAAGCCGAAGGACCACGCCGCCAGTCCCGGTCCGCTGGGCCGCTTCTTCGGCGGCTTCAACCGGGCGTTTGACGCCGTCACCGCGCGCTACGGCAGCGGCGTGGCGCGCGCCATCCGCGCCAGTGTCGCCTCGCTGGCGGTGCTGGCGATCCTGATCGGTGCTGCCTTCGGCCTGATGGCGAAGGTGCCCGGCGCCTTCGTGCCGCCCGAAGACCAGGGCTACTTCCTCGGCTCGCTGCAGATGCCGCCGGCCACCTCGCTGAACCGCACCATGCAGGCCACCGAGGAACTGCAGAAGATCATCGACACCACGCCGGGCGTGGCGCGCTCGCTGGTGATCAACGGCTACAGCCTGCTCACCGGTGCGGTTCAGTCCGATGCCGCGCTGATGGTCGTTGCGCTCAAGCCCTGGGAGCAGCGGGTCGCGCCCGAGGAGAAGCTGGGCTCGATCATCCGCGGCTTCTATGGGCGGGCGCAGTCGATCCGCGAGGCCGATGTCATCGCCTTCAACCCGCCGCCGATCCCGGGCCTGGGGTCCACCGGCGGCTTCAGCTTCAAGCTGCAGGACCGCGCGGGCGGCCCGGCGCAGGACCTGGCGCGCGTGGCGCAGGAGTTCGTGACGGCGGCGCGGCAGCGGCCGGAGATCGGCAACGCCTACTCCAAGTTCGACCCGCGCACGCCCGCCATCCGCCTGGACATCGACCGCGAGCGCGCCAAGAAGCTCGGTGTGGCCATCAACGACGTGTCGCTGGCGCTGCAGACCTTCCTCGGCGGACTGAACATCAACGAGTTCTCGCGCTTCGGCCGCAGCTTCAAGGTGTCGATGCAGGCCGAGCCGCAATACCGCGCCGACATCAAGGGGCTCAACCTCATCTTCGTGCGCAGCGCCCGCGGCGAGATGGTGCCTCTGTCGACGCTGGTGCGGGCGGCTCCCATCAGCGCGCCCACCAACCTGCAGCGCTACAACCTGTACCGCAGCGCCGAAATCGGCGGCGACGCCGCGCCCGGCTACAGCTCGGCCCAGGCGATCGCGGCGATGGAGGCGGTGGCGCGCGAGGTGCTGCCGCCCGGCTACGGCTACGAGTGGTCGGGCATCAGCCGGCAGGAGAAGGAATCGGCCGGCCAGGCGCCCATCATCTTCGCCTTCGCGATCCTGTTCGTGTTCCTGTTCCTGGCGGCGCTGTACGAGAGCTGGTCGGTGCCGTTTGCGGTGCTGCTGGCGGTACCGCTGGGGATCTTCGGCGCGATGACGGGGCTGTATTTCACCGGGCTGACCAACAACATCTACGCGCAGATCGGCCTGGTCCTGCTGATCGGCCTGGCGGCCAAGAACGCCATCCTGATCGTCGAGTTCGCCAAGATGAAGCGCGAGGCCGGCATGGACGCGGTGGCCGCGGCCATCGAGGCGGCCAAGCTGCGCCTGCGGCCGATCATCATGACCTCGTTCGCCTTCATCCTCGGCGTGGTGCCGCTGATCCTCGCCAGCGGCGCGGGCGCGGCCTCGCGCGTGTCGATGGGCGTCACCGTGTTCAGCGGGATGCTGGCCGCCACGCTGCTGGCGATTTTTTTCGTTCCGGTGCTGTACGTGGCGATCGACCGGCTGGTCGCGCGCCTTTCCGGCCCGCCCGGGCCGCGCCGGTCGGCGCCCGCTGCCGAGGCCGCCGCCGAGGCTGCCGAATGAAGCGCGCCGCCATCGGTCCCGTCCTGGCCCCGCTCCTGCTGGCGCCGCTGCTGCTGGCCGCCTGCGCGGTCGGCGACGACTACGCACGGCCCGACCTGGCGCTGCCCGGCAGTTTCCGCGGCGCCAGCGCCGACGGCGCCGCGCTCGGCGCGCGCGACTGGCGCAGCGTGTTCACCGACCCGTCGCAGCAGGCGTGGATCGAGGCCACCCTGGCCGGCAACCTCGACCTGCGCGCAGCCGAGGCGCGCGTGCGCGAGGCACAGGCCGGCGTGGTGGCCGCGCGCAGCGGCGCGCTGCCGAGTTTGGCGCTCGGCTTGACCAGCTCGCCGACCGCGCGCCGCCCCGGCGACAGCATGACCGCCAGCAGCCTGGCGGCCGGCCTGCTCAGTTGGGAAGTCGACCTGTGGGGCCGCGTGGCCCGCGGGACCGAGGCGGCGCGCGCCGACCTCGAGGGGCGGCGGGCGGCGCGCGATGGCGCCCAGGTGTCGCTGGTAGCGCAGGCGGCCAGCCGCTGGCACGAACTGGCCGCCCTGCGCTCGCTGCTGGCCATCACCGAGCGCAACGTGCAGTTGCAGGCGGACTCGCTGCGGCTGATGCGCCGGCGCAACCAGGCCGGCATCGTCTCGGGCGCCGAAGTGCGCCAGGCCGAAGGCCAGCTCGCCTCCACGCAGGCGCGCGTGCCCGAGCTGCGCCGGCAGATGGCAGCCACCGAGAATGCGCTGTCGCTGCTGGCCGGGCGCGCGCCCGCCGCCGTCGCCACCGGGCCGGGCAGCACGCTGGAGGCCGCTGCCGATGCTGCGCGCCTGCTGCCGCCGGCGCTGCCGGCCGGCCTGCCCGCGGCACTGATCGAGCGCCGGCCCGACCTGCGCGAGGCCGAGCAGCGGCTGGTGGCGGCCAACGCGCGCGTCGGCGAGGCCAAGGCGCTGTTGCTGCCCAGCCTGAGCCTGACGGGAGCGGTCGGCCGCATCGGCTTCGAACTGGAGCGGCTGTTTTCCAGCGGCGGCGCGAGCGAGGTGGTGTCGCTCGGCCCCAACGTCACGCAGACGCTGTACGCGGGCGGGGCGCTGCGCGCCAACCGCGATGCGGCGCTGGCGCGACTCGACCAGGCGCTGCTGGCCTACCGCGGCACCGCGCTGAACGCGTTGCGCGAGGTGGCCGACGCACTCAAGGCCTACGAGGAGAGCGGGGTGGCGCTGGAGCGCCAGGCAGAGCGCGTGACGGCGCAGCGCGCGGCGCTGCGGCTGGCGGACCGGCGCTTTGCCGCCGGCGTGGTCAGCTTCATCGAAGTGCTGGATGCGCAGCGCCAGTTGCTGGCGGCCGAGACCGATCACGTCAGCGCGGTGCTGACGCGCCAGCAGTCCGTGGTGCAGGTGTACCGGGCGCTGGGCGGCGGCTGGACCGAGGTCGCGGTCTCGACCGGCGTCGCAGAGTCGGCCGCCGGCCGCTGACGGCGGGCCACAGGCCGCCCTCGGTTGCATCCTGCGGCAGCTCGCCGCCGCGCGCGGGGCAGCATCGCCGATTGCGTCCGCTGCAGCGCTGCAAACCCCTCGTGCGCCTCGTGCTTTACCTTTGCAGGCTCGCTGACGAGGTGCCGGTCCCGGCATGCCGGCCCGGCAGCGGGCAGGAGCCCTGGCGCCGGTAACCCGGCGGCGGGCGATGCCCTGGCGCAGATCGCCGGTCGGTCACGACGGCACGGCGCGTCACGTCGTTACTCGGCCAGTCCGGCCCGGACCGTCCGCACGCGGCGCGGATGAAGCGAACAGTGCGGCCGCTGCCCTGTAATTCGCCGCTTCGGCGGTGCGATGCGTCGCTACTGTCAAGCGGAATTCTGCATCCGCCCGCGTGCCCAAGAAGATGAATCTCAGTGACTCCCTTGCTGCCCTGACCGTCGCCAACGTCGACGTTGCTCAACCCGATGTAGAAGACGTTGCGCAGCGTCTTAAGCGCCTCATGGATCTCGAGCGGTTGGTGGCCGAGCAGTCGGCCGAGCTTGCCTGGACGAACGAACGTCTGGTGGCCGAGCTGTACGACCGCAGTGCCGTCGAGGCCTCCGCGAACCATCTGGAGCGTTACGACCTCGTCACGGGCCTGCCCAACCGGCGCTCGCTGGAGGAACGCATGAGCCGCGTGCTGTCGCCGCTCGATTCCACGCAGGAGCCCGCAGCCGTGATCATGGTCGGCTTCGAGCGCCTCGCCGAGGTACGCGAAACCCTTGGCTATACGGCGGGCGACTTCGTCGCGCGCCAGGTTGCCGACCGGCTGCGGCTGACGGTACGTGGCTCGGATCTGGTCGCGCGCGTCGGTGACGACGAGTTCGCGCTGCTGCTCACGTCGCTGCGCCAGGCGGACGATGCGGGGTTGTTGGCGCGCAAGCTGTATTCCGCACTCGTTGCCCCGCTGGTGGTGGCCGGCCGCGAACTGCGCCTGGAGCCCGCGGTGGGGGTGGCGGTGTTTCCGCAGGACGGCCACAACGGCGACCTGCTGCTGGCGCGCGCCGACGGCGCGATGCGCTTTGCGCGCGAGCACCGCACCGGGCTCACCCAGTTTTTCCGTCCCGAGATCGCACTGCGCGCTGCGCGGCGCCTGAGCGTGGAGGCGGACCTGCGGGCGGCGCTCGAGCGCGACCAGTTCCGTGTGCACTTCCAGCCGCGCTTCGATCTGGCCACCGGGCGGCTGATCGGCGCCGAGGCGCTGGTGCGCTGGCAGCACCCCGAGCGCGGCGTGCTCGGCCCGGCCGAGTTCCTCGACGTGGCGGAGGACACTGGCTTGATCGTTCCGATCGGTGAAGTGGTCCTGGCTCGCACCGGCGCAGCGGTGGCCGAATGGGACCGCCAAGGCGCCGCCGATGCCCTGCCGCTGTCGATCGCGATCAACCTGTCGACCCATGAGTTTCGCGGCCGCAGCATGCTCGACCACCTCGATCGAATGCTCGGCGAGCACGCCCTGGCACCGCAGCGGCTGCAGGTGGAGATCAGCGAATCGGGGCTGGCGCGCTCGCTCGACGTGGTCGATGCGGCGGCACTTGCCGGGCTGCGCGAGATGGGGGTACGCGTCGCCCTCGAAGGCTTTGGCGCAGGAGCGGCCAGCTTCGCGCTGCTGCGTCGATTCAGTTTCGATGCGCTGAAGATCGATGGCCAGTTCGTACGCGAGGCGCCGCACAACGAGCGGGATGCGGCGATCGTGCAAACCATCGTCGACCTCGGCCACCGGCTCGGGCTCACCGTGGTGGCCGCGGGCGTGGAGACCGCGCCGCAGCTGGCCGCCGTGAGTCAGCTCGGCTGCGACGAGGCGCAGGGCTACCTGCTCGGCGTGCCGGTGCCGGCCGACCAGTTTGCGCGCGTGCTCGCGTCGGCACGCGTGCTGGCCACCCAGCGCCGCCCGCGACGCAAGCCGCGGGCGCGCACTCGCTAGCCTGCAAGTCGAACCAGGGACCCGACACGGGCGCGGATGCCGGCGCGAGGCGAGTTGCGCGCGCGGGCCAGGCCGGGGTTGCGCAACGCCTGCGTCAGGCCGGCTGAGCGGCTGCCGCCTGTCCGGGTGGAGCACCCGGAGCAACGCCCAGGGGCGCGCCGCGCCCCCGGTTGCGCGGTTGCACCGCCGCCGACCACTGCTGGCGTGGGCTCGATCGGGTCTGGCGTGGTCTGCTGGCCCGCTCCTGGCCGTTCTGTCGCCCGAAGAAGCCTGATGCAACGCAACGTCGATCCCGTGCGGGGTGCGGGCATTGGCCTGCGCGACCCGGCCCCGGGGCCAGGAGCACCGCGCTGCGAGCACCGCCGGACCGCGTGCGGCGGCCGGCCTCGAATACGGATGCTGCACGTCCGGTTTTCGGCTCGGCACGGGTGCCCAGGCCGGCGAGCGCCTTGAGGCGTGGCCAGCCGTGTGGGTTCTTCGTCACGCCGCCGGGCGCTTGCCGATGCAGTACGCGCCTGGCTGCTGGCTGCGCCGCCGACAGTCCGGTGCGTTGGCGGGCCTAGCGCAGCGGCGACATGCGGTGCCCCTTGGGCGGCATCGACGGAATGGCCCCTGGACGAGGGCGCAATCGGGGCTGGTCAGCATCCGGTCGTGGTCAGGCTGCTGATCGTCGGCGGTAAGACGGCGCGGCTGGACTGGACATAGGTGAAACTGCACCGGGCCTCCGCGGGTGCGCCCTGGATCGCGAAGGTCACGGCGCTGCCGTTGATCGAGATGCTGATCCTGTCGCCCGCCGGATCAAGGCCGGTGGCGCGCACGATGCCCTCGGCGCTTGCTTTCGGGTAACCGTGGACGGTTTCGACGACGACACCGTCCTGCATGATGCTGTCGTCGTCATCTAGCGCGCTGCCTCCGGCCATCAGGGCCGCCGCGCGGGTGAGCTGGGTGGCCGCCTTGACGGAGCCGAGAGCGGCCTCCAGCTTCTTCTTGCGTGCCTCGGCGCCTAGGTTCATGGAGCGCGGCAGGGCCACCGCCAACAGGATGCCGAGGATCAGGACCACGATTACCGGTTCGACCGGCGTGATGCCGCGCTGGGCGCTGCGATGGGTACGCATGGAAGCCCCTGGCTGGAGTCGGCTGTTCGGATCGCGATGCTGCGTGCGCGGCTTGCTGCAGTCGTCAAGTCTCGTCTGATCCCTTTGTTCTCAAACCGAGGAATAGGGACGCGAAATGCGAGGCGTGTGAACACCAGAGTCAGTACGCCAGGTTCGCGGCAAGCTTGCCGCGCGGCGCTGGCTTTACCACCATCGAGCCGGTGGGGCTGGCGTGCGCCAACCTTCAGTCGCCGGCGGCCGGGCTGTTGGGCCGCCATCGGTGCTTCGCTAGACTGATTTCTTTTCGCTCGCCGCTTCGGAGTATCGACTGCCATGAACAAGACCATCGTCGCCACGACCGCGGCCCCGGCTGCCATCGGCCCTTACTCGCAGGCCGTCCGGACCGGCCTGGTGGTGTTCCTGTCCGGCCAGATCGGGCTCGACCCGCGCACCGGGGCGCTGGTCGGGCCGGACTTCGAGGCGCAGGTGCGGCAGGCATTCCGCAACCTGGCGGCGGTGGCGCAGGCCAGCGGCGGCTCGCTCGCCGACGCGGTCAAGCTGACGCTGTTCCTCACCGATCTGGCGCAGTTCGGCAAGGCCAACGAGATCATGGCCGAGGTGGTGCCGCAGCCGTTTCCGGCGCGCTCGACCATCGGCGTGGCCAGCCTGCCCAGGGGCGCGCTGTTCGAGGTCGAGGCGATCCTCGTCCTGCGCGGCTGAGCGCGGGCGCGAGACAGGCGGCGGGCGGTTGACCGGCGGCCGGCGCGTGGGCGCGGCACGCAAGGCGGCCCGGCCGAAGCCGGCCGTGCCCGCGCCCGCCGCGTCGCTCGCGGACAAGCTGGCGCGCCTGGGCCTGGCCAGCGAATGGGACTTCCTTCTGCACCTGCCGCTGCGCTACGAGGACCAGACGCGCATCACGCCGGTGGCCGGGCTGCCGCCGGGTGCAGAGGCCCAGACCGAGGGCGTGATCGAGCGCTGCGAGGTGGCCTACCGGGGCCGGCGTCAGTTGCTCGCCACGCTGCGCGACGACGCCGGCGACCGCCTGCTGCTGCGCTTCCTGCACTTCTACCCGTCGACCCAGAAGCAGGTGGCGGCCGGCCGCCGGGTGCGTGTCTACGGCAGCGTGCGGGTCGGCCTGCTGGGTGCCGAAATGGTCCACCCGCGCGTGCATCCGGCCGGGCCGGGCGTGGCACTGCCGCAGGGGCTGACCCCGGTGTACCCGGCCAGCGCCGGCGTGTCGCAGGCGCTGCTGCGCAAGCGCATCGCGCAGGCGCTCCTCAACGTGGACATCACCGACACCCTGCCGCCGCCGCTGCGCGCGCGCTGGCGCCTGCCGGAGCTGGCGCCCAGCCTGCACGGCCTGCACCACCCGCCTCCGGACGCCGACCAGGCGGCGCTGTCGGAACACCGCCACCCGCTGTGGCAGCGCGTGAAGTTCGACGAGCTGCTGGCCCAGCAGCTGAGCCTGCGCATGGCGCGGCGCGAGCGCGCCGGCCGCCGCGCCCCCGCGCTGGCGGCCACGGGCGATCTGGTGGCGCGCCTGCTGACGGCGCTGCCGTTTGCGCTGACCGCCGCGCAGCAGCGGGTGTGGCGCGAGATCGAGGCCGATCTGGCGCAGGACCGGCCGGCGCACCGGCTGGTGCAGGGTGACGTGGGCAGCGGCAAGACGGTGATCGCCGCGCTGGCGGCGGCGCGCGCCATCGAGGCCGGCCAGCAGGCCGCGCTGATGGCGCCCACCGAGATTCTGGCCGAGCAGCACTTCCGCAAGATCGAGCAGTGGCTGGCGCCGCTGGGTGTGCGCATCGCCTGGCTGGCCGGCAAGCTGAAGCCGGGCGACAAGCGTGCCGCGCAGGCGGCGGTGGCCGACGGCGGCGCGCAGCTCGTGGTCGGCACCCATGCGCTGATTCAGGACAAGGTGAGCTTCGCGCGGCTGGCGCTGGCCATCGTCGACGAGCAGCACCGCTTCGGCGTGGCGCAGCGGCTGCGGCTGCGCGCCGGCGCGGGGGGCGTGCAGCCGCACCTGCTGATGCTGTCGGCCACGCCGATCCCGCGCACGCTGGCGATGAGCTATCTGGCCGACCTCGATGTCTCCACCATCGACGAGCTGCCGCCCGGCCGCACGCCGGTGCAGACCAAGCTGGTGGCCGCGGCGCGCCGCCACGAGGTCATCGAGCGGCTGCGTGGCGAGGTGGCGCAGGGCCGGCAGGCCTACTGGGTCTGTCCGCTGGTGGAAGACAGCGAGCTGATCGACTCGCCGGTGCCGTTGACCGCTGCCGCCCCGATGTTCGAGGCCACACGGGCCCTGGTGCCCGAGCTGCGCTGGGGCCTGCTGCACGGCCAGTTGCCGGCCGCCGACAAGGCGGCGGTGATGCGGCAGTTCGCGGAGGGCGCCATCGACGTGCTGGTAGCCACCACCGTGATCGAGGTCGGGGTGGACGTACCCAACGCCTCGCTGATGGTGATCGAGCACGCGCAGCGCTTCGGGCTGGCGCAACTGCACCAGTTGCGCGGCCGCGTCGGCCGCGGCAGCGCCGTCAGCTTCTGCGTGCTGCTGTTCGACGAGCCGCTGTCGGCTGCCGCACGCGAGCGGCTGAAGGTGATCTACGGGACCACCGACGGCTTCGAGGTGGCGCGGCGCGACCTGGCGATCCGCGGTCCCGGCGAATTTCTCGGCAGCCGCCAGAGCGGCGTGCCGCTGCTGCGGTTTGCCAACCTGGAGGAGGACGCGCCCGTCGTGGAGCGGGCGCGCGAGGCCGCGGAGTGGCTGCTGCGCGAGCAGCCGGCCGTCGCGGCAGCGCACGTGGCGCGCTGGATGCACGGCCGCGACGCGCTGCTCGATGCGTGACGCAGGCGCAGTCGTGCGTGCACCGCGCGGCGGGCCACGTGGCGTGCCAGTCGACTCCGGCGGATGCACGGTGCCGCCGCAGCGTGGTCCTGAGCGGCGAACGGGTCGACGCTGGAGTCCCAACGCGAGCGGGGTGCCCGCACTCCAACTCGACGGATCGGTGACCTGCCCGGAGGCACAGCCGATCGCTCTGGCGCGCAGCAGCGGCGAGCTGCCCCGCGGACCATCGACGAGCTCGCATCCAAGCTGCCGCGTGCTCGGTTACTCCAAACACGCTGTCAACGGGTCGATGGATCCAGTTCGCCTATTGCCGGATGGCTTCGACTTGGATCACCAGCCTTACGGCATCAGGGATGCCGGGGATGCCGTAACCCATGCCCCATTGACTGCGCTGGATGGTGGTCTCGAAATCGCCGCCGCACAACTCTCTCTTTAGGCGCGAGTGCTCGAAGCAGTTGAATCGCACGGCCTTGAGCGTCACCGGGTGGGTCTTGCCCAGCAGGGTGAACTGGCCGGCGACTTCGCTGACTTTGTCGCCGACGAAGGTGAACCGGTCGCCGACGAAGCGCGCGGTCGCATGGGTTTCGCTGTCGAAAAAGTCCTTGCCTTGCAAGTTCTTGTCGAAGGCCGCCACGCCGGTGTTGATGGAGGCGGTCTCGATGGTGATGTCCACCCTGCCCGTCTTGGCCGACCTGTCCATCGTCATGCTGCCGCTCTTCCTGTCGAAGCGGCCGCGGCTGGTGCTGGTGCCGAGGTGGAGCACTTCGAAGGTCACGAAGGTGTGGGTCGGGTCGATGGCATAGGAGGCCCCCTGGGCCTGCGCAGGGCTCAAGGAAATCAGCAGGGCTGAGGTGGCGACGATCAGAGCCTTGTTCATGGGTTCCATCCTTTCTGGGCGTGGGGGCAGGGATCTGGTGTTCGTGGCGAGTTGCAGAGCGTGCGCCTACAGCGGCGCCAGGCCGCTGAGCTGAATCCTGAACCTCACCTGTACCTCATCGGCCACCAGCGAGGTGTCGCCCCAGGGGCCGTCGCCGATCTTGAAGACCAGGCGCTTGATGGCGAAGTTGCCGGTGGCGGTCGTGCGCTGGGTGCTGCCGCTGCCCGTCTGGGCCAGCGTCACCGGGACTGTCACCGTGTGCGTGCGGCCCTTGATGGTCAGCGAGCCCATGACGTCGAAGCGGCCCTTGCCGGCCGCCTTGATGGCGGTGCTCTGGAACTGGGCCTGTGGGAACTTCGCGGTGTGGAACCAATCGGGCCTGACCACCTCGGCGTCGGTGTCGGCCGAGCCGAGCGTGACGCTGCCCATGTCGACGGTGAAGGCGACCTTGCCAGCCTCGGGCTTCTTCGGATCGAACTGCATGGCGGCACTCCACTTGCGGAAGAGGCCATCGACCGGGACACCCATCTGGCGGCTGGTGAAGGCGATCTCGCTGTCGGCGGGAATCACCTGCTGCGCCAAGGCTGGAGGGGACACCAGAATCGTTAGCACCGCGGCTGATGCGAGCGCCAGGGCGTGCCGGCGCAAGACGGGGCCGGAGTCGATGGTCCATGTGGTCGCGCGGACCATGGCGTCTGCGTTGGAGCGCGCAGCCGGGCGTAAAGCGGAGCGGTCGATTCGATTCATGGGTTTCCTGTGCTTGAGTCGGTCCTGCCCCAGGTCATGCGGCGGATCAGGTCATCGCGGTCGACAAAGTGATGCTTTAGTGCGCCCATCACATGCAGCGACACCACGGCCACCAGCATCCACGCAAGCCAACCGTGCCAAGGCTTGAGAAGCTCGGCCAGTGCGGCGTCCTTGCCCACGAAGTCAGGCAGGGGCAGGACGCCAAAGAGCACGACGGGAAAGCCTGCGGCCGAGCTGTAGGCCCAACCCATGAGCGGTACGGCAAAGAACAGCAGGTACAGCAGCAGGTGCGCCACCTGCGCGGTGCGTTGTTGCCACGGGGGCATGGGCGGTCCGGCCGGTGGCCGATGCGCCAGGCGCCACAGCAGGCGAACAGCCGAGAGGGCAAGGATGATCGCGCCGGCCCACTTGTGCCAGTTGTACAGCTTCAGCCGCTGTGGCGAGAACGGCAGGCTGGTCATGTACAGCCCCATGCAGAAGCTGCCCACAATGGCCACGGCCAACAGCCAGTGCAGGATCACGGCGGTTCGGGTGTAGCGGGGAGCGGAGCAAGCGCTCATGATCTCAGCGTGCCGGGGACCGGATGTCCCAAGCCTCGCGGAGCTTGAGCCGGATGTTCAACTTGGCTGGGACAAGCAGCCGCTCATTCATGACGCAGATCCTCGATCGGGCGGCGCCGTGCCGCGACGAACACGCGGCTGGCAGTGACGGCCCAGGTCAGCGCGATGGCAGCCACCAGCGCCAGAATGAACGGCGCCGGCGTCAGGTCGGTGCGCGACGGGTACTCGGCCAGCCAGTGCGACAACGCCCACCACGCCAGCGGGCAGGCGATCAGGGCGGCCGCCAGCAGCGGCCGGGTCAGCCGCCACAGCAGCAGGCCGGCCACCTGCGCGACGCTGGCGCCCATC
>JADCGS010000023.1 GCA_020248865.1 Burkholderiales bacterium
CCCGCCCCCCGCCCCCCGCCCCCCGCGCCCTGGCCCCGCCTGCCATGCCCCTGACCCTCGCCGATCTGAACGCGGCCGCGCCCGACGAGTTCGTCGCGCTGCTGGCCGGCATTTACGAGCACTCGCCCTGGGTGGTCGAGGGCGCGCTGCCGCGACGGCCCTTCGCCAGTCTGGCGGCGCTCAAGCGCGCGCTGGTCGAGACGGTGCGCGGCGCCGGCCGCGAGCGGCAACTGGCGCTGCTGCGCGCGCACCCGGAGCTGGCCGGCAAGGCGATGGTTGCAAAGGCATTGACGGCCGATTCGACCCGGGAGCAGGGGCGCGCCGGGCTCGCCGACTGCACGCCGGCCGAGTTCGAGCGGCTGCAGGAACTCAACCGCCAGTACAACGAGAAGTTCGGCTGGCCGTTCATCCTCGCCGTGGGCGGCCCGCGCGGCACCGGCCTGGCGCGCCCGGAGATCATCGCCACCTTCGCGCGGCGGCTGGCGCACCACCCGGACGTCGAGTTCGCCGAGTGCCTGCGCAACGTGCACCGCGTGGCCGAACTGCGGCTGGCCGACAGGTTCGGCGTGCAGCCGGAGCAGGGCAACGCGCTGCTGGATCTGGCCGCCCGGCTGGCGCGCCACAGCGACGCCGGCTTCGCCGAGCGCGGCCAGCTCACCGTCACCTACCTGACCCCGGCGCACCTGGCCTGCCAGCGCGACCTGGCGCAGTGGATGCGCGAGGCCGGCTTCGACGAGGTGACGGTCGACGCCGTGGGCAACGTCGTGGGCGTGTATCGCGGCACCGATCCGGCCGCGCCGCGGCTGTTGACCGGCAGCCACTTCGACACCGTGCGCAACGCCGGCCGCTTCGACGGGCGTCTGGGCATCTTCGTGCCGCTGCTGGCGGTGCAGGCGCTGCGGCGCGCCGGCCGCCGGCTGCCGTTCGGCATCGAGCTGGTGGCCTTCGCCGAGGAGGAAGGTCAGCGCTATCGGGCCGGCTTCCTCGGCTCGGACAGCCTGCTCGGCCGCTTCGACCCGGCCTGGCTCTCGCAACGAGATGGCGAAGGGGTCAGCATGGCCGAGGCGATGCAGGCCGCCGGCCTGCCGGCCACGCTGCAGGCCATCGGCGCCATCCGGCGCGATGCCAGCCGCTACCTGGGCTTTGTCGAAGTCCACATCGAGCAGGGCCCGGTGCTCGCCGAGCTCGACCTGCCGCTGGGCATCGTCACCTCGATCAACGGCAGCGTGCGCTACCTGGGCGAGGTGACCGGCATGGCCAGCCACGCCGGCACCACGCCGATGGGCCAGCGCCGCGACGCCGCCGCCGCGGTGGCGGAGCTGATGCTGTTCGTGGAGCGGCGCGCCGCCGCCGAGCCCGACCTCGTGGGCACGGTCGGCATCCTCGAGGTGCCGGCGGGCTCGATCAACGTGGTGCCCGGCCGCTGCCGTTTCAGCCTCGACCTGCGCGCCACCACGGACCCCGGGCGCGACCGCCTGGTGGCCGACGTGCGGGCGCAACTGCAGGTCATCTGCGCGCGGCGCGGCGTCGCCTGGCAACTGGAGGAAACGATGCGCGTGTCGGCCGCGCCGAGTGCCCCGGCCTGGCAGCGGCGCTGGGAGGCCGCGGTCGCCTCGCTCGGCCTGCCGCTGCACCGCATGCCCAGCGGCGCCGGGCATGACGCGATGAAGCTGCACGAAGTCATGCCGCAGGCCATGCTGTTCGTGCGCGGCCTGAACGCGGGCGTCAGCCACAACCCGCTGGAGGACGTCACCAACGACGACGCCGAACTGGCGGTGCAGGCGTTCCAGCGCCTGCTCGAGGACCTGGCCGCCGGCTGACCGGTCCGAGCCGCTGGCCGCTGGCCGCGCTGCCCCGCCGCGCAGCGGCGGCATGGGCGGCGCCGACTGCGCTACAAAAGGCGGCGATACACCAGCTCGTGTACGCCGTCGCGCGCCACGTTCTCGATCACGCCGTTGCGGCGGAACCCCATGTGTTCGTGCCAGCTCTGCGACTGCGGCTCATCGGACTGCGCCGAACTCAGCAAGGCGGCGTAGCCGCGCAGGCGCAGCTCGTCGAGCAGGAACTCCAGCAGCCGCCGCGAGATGCCGCGGCCGCGGCTCTCGTGCCGCACCTGGATCATCGACAGGAAGGGCAGGGTCGTCCACAGCACCTCGAAGCGCGCATGGCCCACCAGGGCGCCGAGATCGGTGGCGACGACGACCTCGCGCGCGGCCACCTTGTTGTGCCAGTGCGTCGGCCGCGGCCAGCGGTCGCGCTGCGCGAGGAGCGCGATATCGGGCATCGCGGCGTAACGCACCACCACATCGGACAGGCCGTCGGCCCGGTTCGGGTTGGTCTCCAGCGGCAGGGTCTTGGTACGACCGGGACCGGAGCGCGTACTCGGTCCATCGGGCAGCAGCGGCAGCTTGACGGCCGGTTCGGTCACGGCCGCCGGGCGCGGCCGGCGCGCCGGCGGGCGGCCGTCGGCCTTGACGGGCGGGGTCGCGCCGGACGGCTGCGGCGAAGGCGGGCGTTTCTTCGTGCGCCGGCCCTTGAGCGTCACCGTGTCGGTGTCGCGCGGCACCGTCGGAAACGCGCCCTCGGGTTGGTCGGGCAGCAGTGCCGCGCTGCCATCGTCCGGCGCGCCCGGTGGTTCGTCCTTGGGGCGGCCCGGCGGGAGCATGGAACTGCCCACGCGCTGCGCGCTCGGGGAGTCGTCCTCGGGGCGGCCCGGCCAGCTCACTGGACTACCCTCACGCTGCGCGCTCGGGGATTCGCCCTTGGGGCGGCCCGGCGGGAGCATGGAACTGCCCTCACGCTGCGCGCTCGGGGATTCGCCCTTGGGGCGGCCCGGCGGGCTCATGAACCGTCTGCGCGCCGCGTGAAGACCAGATCCCACACGCCGTGGCCCAGCCGCGCGCCGCGCGCATGGAACTTGGTGGTGGGTCGGGCGGCCAGCGGGTTACGCGGCGCGGGCGCGTAGCCGGCGTGCAGGTTGGCCAGTTGCGGCTCCGCGCCGAGCACCTGGAGCATCTGCTCGGCATAGTTCTGCCAGTCGGTGGCGCAGTGCAGGTAGCCGCCGGGGGCGATGCGGCTGGCCAGCAGCGCCACGAACGGCGGGGCGATCAGCCGGCGCTTGTGGTGGCGCGCCTTCGGCCAGGGGTCGGGGAAGAAGACATGCACGCCGGCCAGCACGCCGGGCGTCAGCATGTCGCGCACCACCTCCACTGCGTCGTGCTGCATGACGCGGACGTGGTCGAGCCCCAGTTCGTCGATGCGCTTGGCCAGCGCCCCGCAGCCGGCGGCAAAGACGTCGATTGCCAGGAAATTCACGTCTGGCCGCGACTGCGCGATGGCTGCCGTGGTCTCGCCCATGCCGAAGCCGATCTCCAGCACGGTGGGCGCAGCGCGCCCGAAGGCCGCCGCCAGGTCGAGCGGCGCCGGCGCGTAGGGCAACTGCACGCGCGGCAGCACCTCGCGCAGGGCGCGCTCCTGCGCGGCGCTGATGTGGCCGCGGCGGGTGACGAAGCTGCGGATGTGCCCGGCGCGCCGTGCGGCGCGCGCCTGCTCGCCGGCCGGTTCGGGGGTCTGGGGTGGCGCCTGGTTCATCGTGGCAGGAGGGGATTACATCGGACCCGGTCGGCGTCAGTCGGGCCGCCGCAGGCCGGTGAAGACATCGCGCCCGAACGGGTCGCGCAGCGCGGTCACGCGCGCAAAGCCGGCCTGCGCGATCCACTGCCGCCACTGGCGGCGCGCAAAAACGCCCATCACGTGCCGGTCCATCTGCACCGTGGTGCGGCCGCGCGCGTCGCGCAGCAGGAAGGCGAATGCCGCCTCGTAGGTGCAGTCGGCCGGGTCGGGGTCGGTCACCCACTCGAGGTAGCGCAGGCCGCGGCCGTCGGCGGCGTCCTCCCCGCCCGCCTCCACGCCGCAGCGCAGGGTCTCGCGCACGCAGTCGGGCAGCACCATGAACAGGCCGCCGGGCCGGCAATGCGCCGCCGCGGTGGCCAGGGCGGCGCGCAGCATCGACTCGCTCGTCAGGTACATCACGGCGTCGTGGATCAGCACGAGGTCGAACTGCCGGCCCAGGCGCAGCTTGGTCATGTCGCCGCGCCGGTGCTCGCACTCCGGGTTGACGGCGCGGCTGACCTTCAGCATGCCGGGCGAACGGTCGACCAGCGTGAGCGCGAAGCGCTTCTTCAGGTGGAACGCGAGGCTGCCGCCACCGCAGCCCAGCTCCAGCGCGGTCTTGCCGCGCCGCGAGTTCCACCCGGTCTCACGCGTGATGCGTGCGTCGATCTGCGCCGCCTCGTCCACGTAGTGCGACGGCGGCGACAGCAGCGGCCACCAGTGCGCCAGCTCGCCATACAGGCGGCACTCGCCGGCAGGCTGCGGGCGGTCGGTGCGGCGGCTCACGTTGCTCCGCTGCCGCCCGGTGCGCCGCCGCCCGACCCGCCGCCCGACCCGCTGCCGCCTGAGCCGATGACCCCGGCAGTGGGCGAACTCGGCGTGGCGCTGTAGAGCTTGCGCGGCATGCGACCGGCCAGATGGGCCGCGCGGCCCGCCTGCACCGCCAGCTTCATGGCGCCGGCCATTTTCACCGGGTCGCGCGCCTGCGCCACCGCGGTGTTCATCAGCACCGCGGCGCAGCCCAGTTCCATCGCGATGGCCGCATCCGACGCAGTGCCCACGCCGGCATCGACCACCACCGGCACCTGCGCGCGTTCGAGGATGAGCTGGATGTTCCAGGGATTGAGCAGGCCCATGCCCGAGCCGATCAGCGAGGCCAGCGGCATGATCGCCACGCAGCCGATCGACTCCAGCACCCGCGCCTGCACCGGGTCGTCGGAGCAGTAGACCATCACCTCGAAGCCCTCGCGCACCAGGGTTTCGGCGGCGCGCAGGGTCTCGGGCATGTTCGGATACAGCGTCTGCGGATCGCCCAGGACCTCGAGCTTGGTGAGCGCGTGGCCGTCGAGCAGCTCGCGCGCCAGCCGCAGCGTGCGCACGGCGTCCTCGGCGCTGTAGCAGCCGGCCGAGTTGGGCAGCAGGGTGTAGCGCTCGGGCGGCAGAACGTCGAGCAGGTTGGGCTCGCCGGGGTTCTGGCCGATGTTGGTGCGGCGGATCGCCACGGTGATGATCTCTGCTCCGCTGGCCTCGACTGCCGCCTGCGTCTGCGCCAGGTCGCGGTACTTGCCGGTGCCCAGCAGCAGGCGCGAGGAAAATGCGCGCTCGCCGATGCGCAGCAGGTCGGCGGTCGCCGGGACGTCTTCGCGTTTCATGGTGCGCTCCTGCCCGCTTGCCTATGGCGCGGCGAGCTGGACGTCCGGCTCCACCGTGACGTCGAAGTTGACCGAGTTCGACATGAAGCAGTGCTCGTGCGCCTTGGCATGCAGCGCCGCGGCGCGCTCCCGCTGTGCCGCATCGAGCACCCTCACCTGCGGCCGCAGCGTGACCCCGGTCATGCGCATCCTGCCGTCCTTCATGCCGAGGATGCCGGTCGCGTGGTCGTGATAGCTCGCCAGCGCAATGCCGGCGCGCTCGCACACCGCCACGTAGGTGAGATGGTGGCAGGCCATCAGCGAGGCCACCATCAAGGTCTCGGGGTTGTGGCGGCCATCATCGCCGCTGAACACCGCGGGCGACGAGCCCTCGATCGGCGCCTTGCCGTCGAACTCGACGCGAAAGGCGCGCTCCAGGCGCAGCCGGCCGTCCACTTCGCTGCGGCGGCCGGTCCAGGCCAGCCGGCCCTCGAACACATGCTCCTGACCCATCAGCCGCCTCCGACCGCGATCACCACCTCGACCCGGTCGCCGGCGGCCAGCCGGGTGCTCGCGTGCGCGCTGCGCGGCACGATCGCGCCGTTGCGCTCGACGGCCACGCGCCGGCCCGCGGCATCCAGGCTGGCGAGCAGATCGGCCACCGTGCTGCCCACGGGCAGGCGGTGCGTCCGGCCATTGACCTCGAGGTCCAGTGCGGCCGCGGCATCGGTTTCCATGCGTCGATGTTAGCGCCGCCGCGCCGCCGCAGCCGGTCAGCGATAGAACGGCTCGACCGTGCCCTTGAGCGTGATCAGCAGCGGCTTGCCGCGCCGGTCGAGCGTCTTGCCGGCGGCCACCTTGATCCAGCCCTCGCTGACGCAGTACTCGTCGACGTCGCTGCGCTCCTGGCCGTTGAAGCGCACACCGATGTCGTGCTCCAGCACCGCGGCGACGTAGAAGCGGCTCTTCTCGTCGGTGGACAGGCGATCGGGCAGGGCCGGACGTGCGGTCGGTTCGGGCGGTTCGGTCGGTTCGGTCGGTTCGGTCGGTTCGGTCACGATGATCTCCCATGGCCGCCGACGCGCAGATGGGCCGTGCGCCGGTCGTCAAAGAAAGGGCCCGCCGAAGCGGGCCCTTGCCAAACCTGGAGCGGGTGATGGGAATCGAACCCACGTCTTGAGCTTGGGAAGCTCAGGTCCTGCCATTGAACGACACCCGCGGCTGCGGGGGAGACTTTACCGCAGCGGCCGCGGGCGCCGCAGCGGCACCTGCGGTGGCCCGCTTACTGCAGGACGATCCGGAAGATCGACGTGGTGCCGCTGATCTCGTTGGCCACCACCAGCAGTGGCGCGTTGGTCGGCGACTGGGCCGCCGGGATGACGAGGATGCCCTCGGGGCCAAGGTCGCCGGTGTTGGTGGCGGGGTTGCCGGACGCGCCCGGAATGGTGGCGGCGCCGGGCGTCACCGCGAAGTTGCGGCTGTTGGCGTAGCTGACGAAACTCGGTGCGGCCGGGTTGGTGATGTCGTAGACCATCACCCCGCCAATGCGCTCCAGGCCGATGAAGGCGAAGGTCTTGCTGCCGAATCGCTGCACGGCGATCGCCTCGGGCTCCGGACCTTTGGAGGTGCTGCGCCCGTCGAGCGTGTTGGCGGTGTGGCTGGCGTTGAAGTTCTGCGGGTACAGCGCGGCCAGGCGCCGTTCCAGTTGGTCGCCCGAGTCCCACACCAGCGCGCCGGTGCTGGCGTTCCAGATCGAGAACGAGCGCCCGCCGAAGGCGTACAGGGTGTCGAACGTGCTGGTGACGGAATTCAGCCCCGTGCGGTTGGTGACCTGGAGACGGCCGAGGCACTGGTTGGCAGTCACCGCCACCGGGGCGCCGCCGGCATCGGTGCAGGGTGCCATGCCCGTCTGCGCCAGCGCGGCGCCGCCCAGGGCCAGCGTGCTCACGCGCACCTCCTCCTGCAGGCCTGGCCAGTCGCGTGCGTCCCCCTCGTTGGCGGTGACCAGGTAGGTCGTCCCGCCCACCGTGTACGAGGCAATGGCGTCCGGCTGGTACATGCCGAGCACGCGCCAGTTGCGGAAGTTGATGGCGCCGGCGCTGAAGCCGGGCGCCAGGTCGCGGTCGCTGGCATCCAGCGCGTTGGCGGCGAGGCTGAAGTCCTTGAAGCCCAGGGGCAGCACCTGCGTGACGGTCGCGCTGACGATGTCCACCACCGCCAGTGCGTTGTTCTCCTGCAGCGTGACCCAGGCGCGCGTGCCGTCGGCCGAGACGGTGATGGACTCGGGCTCGAGGTCCTGCGCCACCGTGGCACCGGCCGGATCGACGATCGGACCGCCGGCGCTCGTTCGTCCGGGCAGGCCGTAGATCCGCACGCCGGCGCTGCGCAGCGCATCGCGCTGGCCGTTGAACGCGGTGAAGCCGGCCGTACGCACGGTCGGAGCGGCGACGTTGCCGACGTCGATGATGCTGATCGAGCCCTCGGGGTCGACCGAGTCGGCCGCTCCGTAGCTGTTCGGCTCGGCCTCGTTGGCGGTGAGCGCAAAGCGGCCGTCCGGCGTGAAGGCGACCATGTCCGGCAGAGCGCCCACCGGGACGATTGACAGGCGCGTGAGGTCGGCAGCGCGATAGAACGCCACCACGCCGGGGTTGGTCTTCGGGCTGGCCTCCACGGCCAGCGCGACGATGCCGTTGGCGATCGCCACGCTGTTGATGCCCCCCAGGCCCGAGCCGATCGAGGCCGAGGTGATGGTGCCCACCAGGGCTGGCGCGGCGGGATTGGCGATGTTGAGCACGTCGACGGTGCCGGATGATCCGTTGACCACGAACAGCCGTCGCGAGGCCGGGTCATAGGCGGGGATCTCGGCGCCGCCCGCGTTGTAGATGCCGGTGGTGTGGCGGCCCGCCAGCTCCAGGGTGATCGATGAAGGAGTGGGCTCGACGACCGTCGGCGGGCTGACTTCGAGGGTGGTGCTGTCGCCGCAGGCGGACAGCACGGCGGCCGCAAGGGCGGCGACGACGGCAATGGCAGGAAGCAGGCGCATGGCAGTGACCACCCGAAGGCAGCGGCGATGGAAGAGCAGCCATTGCATGAAAGGCGCATGACGGGCGCATGACGGGGGCGAAACCCGGCGCGGCGGCGGCGGTTGCGCGTCGCGTGGGCCCAACGCGACGCGGGCACCCGAGTGGCCTTGAAGAGAGCCGGAAGCCTCGCGGCCGCCGCTGAGTGTCGGCCGCCGATGGCTGAGCGCGCCGCCGGATCCACCGGCTCGTGCCGCCGCACAACCGGCGAAGGCGAGCGCCGCCGGGTCCAAGCCCAGCGCGCGACTGTGCGCGATGCGCTGTGTGCGGCGCGTACGCGCCGCTTGCGAGCTCAGCGCCGCCGTTCTGCCCGCCGCCTCATTTCATTCCGCCGCTGATCCAGGCCGCCAGCCGCGCCCGCTCGGCGTCGGTCATCTGGGTCAGGTTGCCGATCGGCATCGCGTGCGTCTGAATGCTCTGCTGCCAGATCTTCGGCGCCTGCGCGCGGATATGCTCCGGCGTCTGCAACAGCACGCCGGCCGGCGCGCTGGCAAAGCCGGGCTGGGTCGGCCGGTCGGCATGGCAGGTGGCGCAGTGGGTGGCGACGATGGGCGCGATGTCGGCAAACACGGGCACCGCGCTGCCGGCGGCCGCCGGCGCGGGCGGCCGCGGCGCCAGCGCCACGGCCACCGCCAGCAGGATCGCCGCGCCGGCCAGCGGCCAGCGCCAGTCGGTGCGGCCCTTGTGGCGCAGGTTGAAGAAGTGGCGGATCGCCACGCCGGCCAGCGAGATGGCGCCCAGCACCAGCCACAGGTGCCGCGCGCCGGTGATCATCGCGAAATGGTTGCTGATCATGATGAACAGCACCGGCAGCGTCAGGTAGTTGTTGTGCACGCTGCGCTGCTTGCCGCGCAGACCGTCGCGCGGGTCGGGCGCGGCGCCGGCCTGCATCGCGGCCACCATGCGCCGCTGGCCGGGGATGATCACCATCGCCACGTTGGCCACCATGATCGTGCCGATCATCGCGCCGACGTGGATGGTGGCGGCGCGGCCGCCGAGCACCTGCTCCAGCAGGGCGGTGGCAGCGAGCATGAAGACGAAGAACAGCGCGCCGAAGACCGCCGGCCGGTCGCCCAGTGCCTTGCACAGCAGGTCGTACACGACCCAGGCCACCACCAGGCTCGCCAGGCCGATGGCCACCAGCGCGGCGCTGCCCACCGGCACCGCGCCGGCCATCATCGCCTGCGCGTTGGCGTAGTAGACGATGGCGAGCAGCGCAAAGCCCGACAGCCAGGTGACGTAGGCCTCCCACTTGAACCAGTGCAGCTCGCGCGGCAGCTCGGGCGGTGCGACCAGGTACTTCTGCGGGTTGTAGAAGCCGCCGCCGTGCACCGCCCACAGGTGGCCCGCCACGCCCCTGGCCTTCAGCTCCGGCGGCGGCTCGCGCAGGTGGTTGTCGAGCCAGACGAAGTAGAACGACGCGCCGATCCAGGCAATGCCCGTGATCAGATGCAGCCAGCGGACCAGGAAGTTCAGCCAGTCGAGGAGGTAGGGCCAGAGGAAGTCCACGGTGCTCGCGGGTCGGTTGCGGGGTTTTCGGATCGGAGTGCCGGGTCGTGCGTGCTGCTCGCGGCCGGCCGGCGCGCTGCCCGTGCGGCGCGCACGCGCATCAGCTCGGCCGCCACGCTGGCGGCGATGACCTCGGGCTCCTTGCTGCTGACGGCGCCCATCGGCATCTGCATCTGCTGCAGCGCCTGCGCCGGCAACCCGCGCGCGCCCAGGCGCCGCTCGAAGCGCTGGCGCTTGGCGGCCGAGCCGATCACGCCGAGCCAGGCGGCATCGCCGCGCCGCAGCGCCGCCTCGGCCAGGGCCTCGTCGAGCGAGTGCAGGTGGGTGGCAACGACGAAGGCGCTGCCGGGTGCGGCGGCGGCCGCTTCGGCCAGCGGCGCGTCGGTGATCTCGACGCGCACGTTGGCGGGCACGACAGCCGGAAACTCGCGCGCGCGCTCGTCGATCCAGGTGACGGCCACCGGCAGCGGCGCCAGGGCCTGCACCAGCGCGCGGCCCACGTGGCCGGCGCCGAACAGCAGCACCGGCAGCACCGCGCCGCGCAGCGTGAGCGTGAAGCTGGGCGTCGGCGGGTCGATGGCGATCGTGCCCGCGACCGTGGCGGTGCCGGACGGGCCGTGCTCGGCCGCCTCGATGGGTCGCGGCGGCGGCAGCGTCAGGCCGAGGGTCAGGGGTGCCGGCTGCGCCTGTTGCGATTGGAGCCGCTCCAACCAGCGGCGATCCTGCGCGTGCAGGCGCTTGAACGCCAGCGTGACGAGTCCGCCGCAGCACTGCCCGAGGCTCGGCCCCAGCGGCACCCGCAGGTGCGCGCCTTCCGTGCCGCGCGCGAGCAGCGTGCGCGCCAGTTCGATGGCGCGGTACTCGAGCGTGCCGCCGCCCAGCGTGCCGGCGAAGTCCGTCGCCGTCACCACCACAGCCGCCCCTGCATCGCGTGGCGACGAGCCGCGCGCGGTGGCGAGCACGACCCACATGGCCGGCGTGCCGGCGTCCAGGTGGGCCAGGGCGGGGGCGAGCCAGTTCATGCGGCGCGCTTCATGCCCGCGGAAAATCGGGGTCTGACCCCAATTTCCCTGACCCCAATTTCCCGAAATCGGGGTCTGACCCCAATTTCCCGGCTGACCCCAATTTCCCGGGCTGCCAGTGCAACGCCCGCAGGATCGCCTCCGGCGTGGCCGGCGCGTCGAGCCGCACCGGCCCGCCGCCGCGCGCGGCGGCCAGCGCGTCGCGGATGGCGTGCAGCACGCTGATGGCCAGCATCAGCGGCGGCTCGCCCACCGCCTTGCTGCGGTAGATGCTCTCTTCGCGGTTGGCGCCGTCCCACAGCTTGACGTTGAACACGGGCGGAACGTCGCCGGCCACCGGGATCTTGTAGGTGGAGGGTGCGTGGGTGGTGAGCTTGCCCTGCTCGTTCCAGATGAGCTCCTCGGTGGTGAGCCAGCCCATGCCCTGCACGAAGCCGCCCTCGATCTGGCCGATGTCCAGCGCCGGATTGATGCTGCGGCCGACGTCGTGCAGGATGTCCACGCGCAGCACCTTCATCTCGCCGGTCAGCGTGTCGATCGCCACCTCGCTGCAGGCGGCACCCCAGGCGTAGTAGAAAAACGGGCGGCCGGTGAAACTGGCCTTGTCCCAGTGGATTTTCGGCGTCGCATAGAAGCCGTCGCTCCACAGTTGCGCGCGCTGCAGGTAGGCCTGCTTCGCCAGCTCGCCGAAGCCCAACGCCCGGCCGCCGCCGCGCACCTGTCCGTCCCGGAACAGCACCTCGCTTTCGGTGCAGCCCAGCGCGCGCGCCGCCACGGCGGCCAGCCGCGCGCGCACCTGCAGTGCCGCCTGCTGGGCGGCCATGCCGTTCAGATCGGTGCCGCTGGAGGCTGCGGTGGCCGAGGCATTGGGCACCTTGCCGGTGTCGCTGGCGGTCACGCGCACCGCACGCGCCGGCAGGCCGAGGGCGTCGGCCACGATCTGCTGCACCTTGGTGTGCAGGCCCTGGCCCATCTCGGTGCCGCCGTGGTTCACCTGCACCGAGCCGTCCTGATAAACGTACACCAGCGCGCCGGCCTGGTTGTAGTGGGTGGCAGTGAAGCTGATGCCGAACTTCACCGGCGTCAGCGCCAGCCCCCGCTTGATCACCGGACTGCCGGCGTTGAAGGCCGCGATTTCCTTGCGCCGGCCGGCGTAATCGCAGTCGCGCGCCAGCGTGTCGATGATCCGCGGCCCGAGGTTGTCATCGACCGTCTGCCCGTAGTGGGTCACGCCGCTGCCGTCGGCGGCGTACAGGTTGGCGCGGCGCACGTCGAGCGGGTCGCTGCCGAGGGCGCGCGCCACATCGTCGATCAGGTTCTCGATGCCGAGCATGCCCTGCGGCCCGCCAAAGCCGCGGAAGGCGGTGGCCGACTGCATGGGGGTCTTCAGCCGGTAGGAGTCGATCGCCAGGCCGCCCGCACCGGCGATCGGCAACTGGTAGCAGTTGTCGGCGTGCAGCACGGTGCGGTCGTTGACCGGGCCCGACAGGTCGGCCGAGTAGCCGCAGCGGCTGGCGAACATGAGCTGCACGCCGCGCAGCCGGCCGGCCTGGTCGACGCCGGCGGCGTAGCGCACCAGGTAGTCGTGGCGCTTGCCGGTGATGAGGAAGTCGTCGTCGCGGTCGGCGCGCAGCTTGACGGGCCGACCGTGCTTGCGCGCCGCCACCGCGGCGGCCACGGCGAACCACGCGGCCTGCGATTCCTTGCCGCCGAAGCCGCCGCCCATGCGCCGGCACTCCACGACGATGTCGGCGTCGGCCAGGCCGAGCGCGTGGCGCACCTGATGCTGCACGTCGCCGGGATGCTGAGTGGAGGAGTGGATCAGCAACTGCCCGTCCTCGCGCGGCACCACGTAGGCGATCTGCCCTTCGAGGTAGAAGTGTTCCTGGCCGCCGATGCGCAGCTCGCCCTGCACGCGCTGCGGCGCTGCGGCGATCGCCGCGGCGGCATCGCCGCGCCGCAGGCGGGCTGGCGGCAGGATGAAACTGTGCGCCTGCAGGGCGGCGTCGGCATCGAGCTGCGGTCCGGGCGCGCTGTCCTCGTAGTCCACGCGCACGCGCCGCGCCGCCACGCGCGCGGCCTTGACGCTGCGGGCCAGCACCAGCGCCACCGGCTGACCGACCCAAAGAACCTGGCCCTCGGCCAGCACCGGCTCGTCGTGCAGGACGGTGCCGATGGCGTTGTGCGGCACATCGGCCGCGGTCAGGATGTCCACCACGCCGGGCACGGCGCGCGCCTCTTCGAGGTCGATGCGCACGATGCGCGCGTGCGCCTTCAGCGACAGCGCCGGTGCGGCGTGCAGCGTGCCGGCGAGCTCCGGCAGGTCGTCGATGTAGGCCGCGGCCCCGGCGACGTGCAGGTGCGCGCTCTCGTGCGGCAGTGCCTGGCCGACCGCCGGCGGCGCGAGGCCCGGTTCGGGCGCGTTCACTGGATGACCCGGTGCGCGAGGGATTCGCCCTTGGGGCGGCCCGGCGGGAACATCGGATGACCCTCGCGCTGCGCGCTCAGGGATTCGCCCTTGGGGCGGCCCGGCGGGAACATGGGACTACCCTCGCGCTGCGCGCTCAGGGATTCGCCCTTGGGGCGGCCCGGCGGGCTCATGCCCGCGGCTCCGCTGCGGCATCGTGCACGCTCAACGGCAGCCCGCGCGGCGCCAGCGGCGAGGCCTGCAGCCAGGCCCGGCGCAGCAGGTTCTGCGCGGCCTGCAGCCGGTAGGCGGCCGATGCGCGCAGGTCGGAGATCGGCGTGAACTCGGCCGCGAGCGCCGCCTGGGCGGCGGCCAGCGCCGCCGTGTCGAAGCGGCGGCCGCGCAGCGCCGCCTCGGTGGCGCGTGCGCGCGCGGGCACCGCCGCCATGCCGCCGACGCCGATGCGCACCTCGCGCACCTGCTCGCCGTCGAGGTGCAGAACGATGCCCAGGGCCAGCGCCGAGATGTCCTGGTCGAAGCGCTTGGACAGCTTGTAGGCCAGCACGGTGGCCGCGCCCAGCGGCACCTCGACTGCGCGCAACACTTCGTCGGCCGCCAGCGCTGTCTGCTGGTAACCGAGGTAGAAGTCCTCGAGCGGCAGCCGGCGCTCGCCGCGCGGCGCGGCCAGCACCACCTGCGCGCCGAGCGCGATCAGCACCGGCATCGAGTCGCCGATCGGGCTGCCGTTGGCAACATTGCCGCCGAGCGTGCCGCTGTTGCGCACCGGCGGCGAGCCGTAGCGCTGCCAGTAGTCGCGGGTGGACGGGTAGTGCGCGGCCAGGCGCCCCAGCGCGTCGGTCAGCGGCACGGCCGCGCCGATGGACAGCAGGCCGGCGCCCTCGTCGAGGGCCAGCAGCTCGGCCACGCGGCCGGTGTACAGGAGCGCGCGCAGCTCGCGATGCTGCTTGGTCACCCACAGGCCGACGTCCGTCGCGCCGGCCACCAGGCGCGCCTGCGGCAGTCGGGCGCGCAGCGCGACGAGCTCGGCGAGCGAGCGCGGCGCGTGAAACTCGCCGGCGGCGCTTGCGTGCGCCAGGGGCGGGTTCTGCGAGAGGGCGGCCAGGCGCTGCGCGACGGCCGCCTCGTCGGGCGCCACCCAGGGGCCGGCGGTCATGGCGCAGGCGGCGTCGACGATCGGCCGGTAGCCGGTGCAGCGGCACAGGTTGCCGCTCAGCGCATCGGCTGCCTCCCTGCGCGACACGGCGCGCTCGCCGCGCTGGCGCTTGTCCTGGTACAGCGCGTACAGGCTCATCACGAAGCCCGGCGTGCAGAAGCCGCACTGCGAGCCGTGCGCATCGACCAGCGCCTGCTGCACCGGGTGCAGCGCGCCGCCGGCGCCGCGCAGCTCATCGACCGTGACGAGCTGCTTGCCGTCGAGCGCGCCGACGAAGGTGATGCAGCCATTGATGGCGCGCCAGCGCAGGCCGCCCGGGCAGGACTCACCCACCACCACGGTGCAGGCGCCGCAGTCGCCCTCGGCGCAGCCCTCCTTGGTGCCCTTGAGCCGGCGCTCCTCGCGCAGCCACTCCAGCACCGTGCGCGTGGGCGGCACCGCGTCGAGCGCGACCGGCTCGTCGTTCAGCCAGAAGCGGATCGGTCGGGTCGGCACGGCAGGCACGGCTTGCATGGGCGCCTCAGCGGAGCAGACGGTCGTCGCCTGCGGCCCGCATCGCCGCGACCGCTCGCGTCACCGCCGCTCGCTTGAGTCGGAGAAACTGAAGCTGCAGCACGACGATCAAGAGGAACAAGAGCAGCGCCGCGACACGGTCGCTCAGCGCGCCGACCAGCAACCACGCGAGGAGCAATCCGGCCAGCAGCACCAGCGTCACGAGCTTGATGCGCCGCCATGCCGGGTCGTGCTGCACTGGGCAGGCGGCCTGCTGCGCGACGGTCATGCGTGCGGCGGGCCGGACCAAGCCCAGATCGGCATACAGCGGATAAGTGAAGCGGTGCCACCGGTCGAGACGGGCAATATGGTCGTGACGCGCAGCCCGCAGCAGACTGTCGGCAGCCTGTTCGGCCAGCGAAAGCCTCAGCCGGTTCGCGCTCATGAGGTTCAACTCCCACGATAGGTTGAGTAGCTCCACGGGCTTACCAGAAGCGGCACGTGATAGTGCCCGGCCGCCGGGTCGATGGCAAAGCGCAGCGTCACTCGGTCGAGGAAGGCCGGGTCGGCCAGCGCCGCTCCGCGTGCGCGGAAGTACTCCGCGGTGAAGAAGTCGAGTTCGTACTGGCCGGCGGCGAAGGCGGCGCCGGCCAGCAGCGGGGCGTCGGTGCGCCCGTCTGCGTTGGTGCGCCCTTCGGTGACGAGGTGACGCGCGCCATCGTGCAGGCGCAGCAGCGCGTAGCGCATGGCGCGGGCCGGTGTGCCGGCCGCGGTATCGAGCACGTGGGTGGTGAGCTTGCTCATGGGGGGAGAAGTGACCGCGTCGCTGCCTGATTATCGCGCCCCTGCGGGCGTGGCGCCGCGGTCTGCCGCGGTCCATGGCGGTGCGGTACGCACTGCGAACGTGCCGGCGCGCACCGTGGCGCGTCACCCACAGCCCTGCCGGTCTTGCGGGTTTTCCATGAGCCGTCGCGCACGACCGGCGGTCATGTTCGTGGCACGCTTCTGGCACTCGACGTCCGGGTTGCAGCGTCGACCTTCCCTCCCTCCCCAATAAAACGATCCATCGGAGCCTCCGCATGACCACCCGTAGCTTTGCTCGCCGCGACCTGCTCAAGGGCGCGGCCGCCGCGCTGGCCGCACCGTCGCTCGCGCTCGCCCAGGAAACGCCGATCCGCTTCACGCTCGACTGGCGCTTCGAAGGCCCGTCGGCGCCGTACCTGCTGGCGCTCGAGAAGGGCTACTTCCGCGCCGAGAAGCTCAACGTGACGATCGACTCCGGCGCCGGCAGCCCGGCGGCGATTCAGCGCGTAGCCACCGGCGGCTACGACATGGGCTTTGGCGACTTCTCCTCACTGACCGAGTTCTACGCCAACAACCCCGGCGTTCCAGGGCCGGCCGGCGTGTACGTGGTTTACGAGAGATCGCCGGCCACCGTGTTCGCGATGCGCGGCAAGGGCATCGCCAAGCCGGCGGACCTGAACGGCAAGCGGCTCGGCGCGCCGGTGTTCGACGGCGGGCGCAAGGCTTTCCCCATCTTTGCCCAGGCCAACGGCATCGACCACACCAAGATCCAGTGGACCAGCATGGAGCCGGCGCTGCGCGAGACCATGCTGGTGCGCGGCGAGGTCGATGCGGTCACGGGCTTCCTCTTCTCGGGCCTGCTGTCGCTGATCGCACGCGGCGCCAAGGAAGAGGACATCGTGATCATGCAGTTCAAGGACTTCGGCGTGAACCTGTACGGCTCGTCGATCCTGGCCTCCAGCGAGATGATCACCAAGCGTCCGGAGGCAGTGCGCGGCTTCGTGCGCGCCTTCAATCGCGGCCTGAAGGAGACCATCGCCAACCCGCAGGAGGCCATCACCTTCGTCAAGAAGCGCGACCCGCTGGTCAACGAGCAGATCGAACTGCGGCGCCTGCGGCTGTGCCTGGACAACTTCATCGCCACGCCGACGGCAAAGGCCACCGGCCTGGGCTCGGTCGACCGGGCACGCCTGGCGGAAACCACCCAGCGCGTGGTCAGTGCATTCAACCTGAAGAACCCGGTCGATCCGTCGCTGCTGTTCAATCCGCTGTTCCTGCCGCCGCTGGCCGACCGCCGCATCTGAGAGGGCGAGAGGCCCGCGCCGAATTTCTGGCAGGATCGCCCCGGCGCCCGCCGGGGCGTTTGTTTTCACCGAGACCATGGCCGCCGTCCCGACCACGCCTGCCGCCGACCCGCAGCCCGAAATCACCCACGCGGAAGCCTTCATCGACTTCCAGAGCGTCTTCCTGCGCTACGGCCAGGACGACAGCTTCGCGGTCGAGGACATCACGCTGAAGCTGCGCCGGCACGAGTTTGCGGCCATCGTCGGGCCTTCGGGCTGCGGCAAGTCGACCTTCATGAAGCTCACCACGGGGCTGAAGCTGCCGACCCAGGGCACGGTGATCGTCGACGGCCGCGAGGTGGCCGGACCGCTGAAGATCGTCGGCATGGCCTTTCAGAACGCCACGCTGCTGCCGTGGCGCACCACGCTGGACAACGTCCTGCTGCCGCTGGAGATCGTGGAACCGTATCGCTCGAGCTTCAAGCAGAAGAAGGACGAGTACGTGGAGCGGGCGCGCGCGCTGCTGGCCACCGTGGGCCTGGCCGGCAACGAGGACAAGTACCCCTGGCAGTTGTCGGGCGGCATGCAGCAGCGCGCCAGCATCTGCCGCGCGCTGGTGCACCAGCCCAAGCTGCTGATGCTCGACGAGCCCTTCGGTGCGCTCGACGCATTCACCCGCGAGGAGCTGTGGTGCGTGCTGCGCGACCTGTGGGCGAGCGACCCGTTCAACGTGGTGCTGGTGACGCACGACCTGCGCGAGGCCACCTTCCTCGCCGACACCGTGTTTGTCATGAGCAAGCGGCCCGGCCGCATTCTCATGCGCAAGGAAATCGACCTGCCGCGCCCGCGCGACCTCGAAGTCACGTACTCGGAGCGCTTCTCCGAGATCGTGCACGAGCTGCGCGAGAAGATCGGCGCGATTCGCAAGTCCTGAAAGGCGTTCCATGAAAGAACCGCTGCTCGAACGCGCCGCCCCCTGGCTGGCCGTGCTCGCCCTGCTGGTCCTGTGGGAGGGCCTGGTGCGCCTGCTCGAGGTGCGGCCGTTCATCCTGCCCACGCCCACGGCCGTGGTGGCCTCGTGGTGGGAGTTTCTCGGGCCGATCAAGATGCACGCGTGGCAGACGTTCTGGACCACCATGCTGGGCTTCGGCATCGCGGTGGCCTTCGGCCTGGTGGCGGGCTTCGTGCTGGGTTCGAGCCGGGTGCTCTACAAGGCGTTCTATCCGCTGCTGGTCGGCTTCAATGCCATCCCGAAGGTGGCGGTGGTGCCCATCCTCGTGGTGTGGTTCGGCATCGGCGCGGTGCCGGCCGTGCTGACCGCGTTCCTGCTTGCTTTCTTTCCGGTGCTGGTCAACGTGGCCACCGGACTGGCCACGCTGGAGCCGGAGCTGGAGGACGTGCTGCGCGCGCTCGGCGCCAAGCGCACCGACGTGCTGTTCAAGGTCGGCCTGCCGCGCTCGATGCCGTACTTCTTCGCCTCGCTGAAGGTGGCCATCACGCTGGCCTTCGTCGGCGCGGTGGTCAGCGAGACGGTGGCCTCCAACAAGGGTATCGGCTATCTGATGATGTCGGCGTCCTCGACCATGCAGACGCCGCTGCTGTTTGCCGGCCTGATCGTCATCAGCCTGATGGCGATGGCGATGTACGTGGTGTTTGCCAAGATCGAGCAGCGCATGACCGGCTGGGCCACCCGGGGGCAGCAGGCGCCCGGCTGATCCGGACGGCGCTGGGGGAGGGGCGGCGGCTGCGGTTGACGGCCGCGGGTGCGCCCGGCCGGCCGGTGTGCTGCAATCGCGGCAAGCAAGCCGCTCCGGCGCCCTCCTCGACCTTCCTGCCGACATCACCTTCTGCATGAACACCTGGTTCGAGCCGCTGCCGTTGTGGGCGCAGGTCAACGCGCTGCTGGCCGGTCCGCCACGCGAGGCGCTGCTGAAGCTGGGCGGTCTGGCGCTGCTCGGCGCCGCCGGCGTCGCCTCCGCCGTGTGGATCGGCACCGCGTACTTCGACACGCAGTGGAATGCAGGCCTCGGGTTCCACTCACTCGACACGCTGGCCTTCGAGCCGTTTCGCACGACGCTCGCCGGCTTCGTGCTGGCGCCGCTGGCGCTGGCGGCGCTGTACCTGACGCTGGCGCCGCTGTATCGGCTGCCGCGGCGGCCGCTGGCGTCACTGGCGGTGGCGGTGGTCGGCGCGTTGCCCATCTATGCGGCCGGTCTGGCGCTGGTCGTGCTGCCCGGCGTGCTGCTGCTGTTTGCGGCCTTCTTCCTGTCCTGCTTCTGGTGGAGCGCAGGGCTGCGCACGGTGCTCGGCGTGCCACCGGGCGACGCCGGCGAGTTCAACGTGCTGGCGCTGCTGGGCAGCGGCATGCTGCTGCAGTTTGGCGGGGCGCTGCTGGTCGGCCTGCTGTAGCGGCCCGCGCGCCGGGCGCCGTGGCCGCCCGCCTGCCGGTGCCGCGCTGCGGCGCCGCGGGATGGGTCCGTATGCTTGCCGCCTGCGGCCCGTCCGTCTTGCTTGCCGCCCGAGGAGTTCCATATGTCGATCCGCCAGCCCCTTGCCGCGCAGCCGCGTCCCGGCCATGAGTTCGCCACCCTCGGCGGCGGCTGCTTCTGGTGCCTCGAAGCCGTGTACGAGGAGTTGCAGGGTGTGGTGGACGTGGAGTCGGGCTATGCCGGCGGGCACGTCGAGCGGCCCACCTACCGCCAGATCTGCGGCGGAGACACCGGTCACGCCGAGGTGGTGCGCATGGAATTCGACCCGCAGCAGATCGGCTATCGCGAAATCCTGGAGGTGTTCTTCACCATCCACGATCCGACGCAACTCAACCGGCAGGGCAACGATGTCGGCGAGCAGTACCGCTCGGTGATCTTCACCCACTCGCCGACGCAGCGCGCGGCGGCCGAGGCCATCATCCGCGAGATCCAGCCGCACCATGAGCGCGAGGTGGTGACCCAGGTGGTGCCGGCGGGCGGCTACTGGCGGGCCGAGGACGAGCACCAAGAGTACTTCCGCCACAACCCCGCTCAGGGCTACTGCATGTTCGTGGTGGCGCCCAAGGTGGAAAAGTTCCGCCGCAGCTTTGCCGCCAGGCGCCGGCCGCCCGGCGCCTGAGCGCCGGCCGCGGCAAGTCTCAGACCCTGTGAAAAAGATCTGCTGCGCGACCCGATCTCGCGCCTGCGCTGCTCGCCGTACCCTCTGCACGGGTCCGCTGCTCGGCCCGACCTCAGGCGGTTCGCGACGACGTCCACACCGGCTCTCAGCTCGGGGCGCCGTCGCGCGCCACGGCATGCACCGGCGCGCCATGCTGCTGCAGCAGCCACTGGCGGACCTGCGCCAGATCGCGGGCGCGTGCCGCCAGCGACCGTGCGCCCAGCAGCACCACGGAGTACTGCACGCCCGCCACGTCCATGACGACCGCGATGCAGCGGCCGGCCTCCGCGGTGAAGCCGGTCTTCGAGAGCGAAATGCCCCACAGCGGATCGGCGGCCCAGGGGTTGGTGTTGCGGTAGGCGAGACCGCGGATGTGCGCCTCGGGCCGGGTGGTGGCGTGGCGAATGAAGGGATAGCCGCTGGCGGCGGCCAGCAGCCGCGTCACCTCGGCGGCGGTGGCCCGGTTCTCGGGCGCCAGGCCGGCCGGGTCCACGAAGTGCGTGCCGGCCAGGCCGAGCACGCGCGCCTTGGCGTTCATGCGCTGCACGAAGGCCTGGCGGCCGCCCTTGCCGTGGCGCGCCAGCGCCAGGGCTGCCATGTTGTCCGACGACAGCAGCGCCGCGGTGAGCAGTTCCTCGCGCGTCAGCAGATGCAGGCGCTGCAGGCGCGAGCGGGTGTTCTTGACGGTGTCGACGTCATCGGGACCGACTTCGAGCAGGTCCGTCAGCGGCTGGTCATCGTCGAGCACCACCATGGCGGTCATCAGCTTGGTGATGGAGGCGATCGAGCGCGGCGCGCCGGCCAGCCCGCGCGCCAGCGGCGTGTGGCCGCTGTCCAGGTTCTGCACCAGCGCCACCGGGCTGGCCAGGCGCAAAGCGGCCGCAGCCGGTGACGCCGCGCTCGCGGGCAGCGCCAGCGCGGCGAGCAGCGCGCCGATCAGCGCAGCGCGGGGCAACGAGAGTCGCCGGTGCAGGGAGCAGGGTGGCGGACGATGGGACATCGGCGGCGCAGTTTCAACGAAGCGGCCGGCGGTCGGCCAGGCCCGGGCGGATGCAGACCGGCCTTGCGGCGGCGTCCGGCGCCGCCGCAGGCAGCGCCGGAGCGCCACGGCCGGTCGGCTGGGCGCAACGCCGTGGCCGCAGCCTCATCCCGCGTCCCCGCTGCGTCCGACCACCGCGCGCGCCAGCTCGATGCACGACAGCGGCGCGCTGCCCTCGGCCTTGTTGTTGACGATGATGTAGGCGGGCTGACTGCTGCGCACGGCCACGTGGATCAGGTGCGCCAGCGTGCCGCGCGTCGGAATGTCCGGGTCGAGCAGGCGGTCGAAGGGCGCGTATCGGTTCTTTGCCTCATCGTACTTCAGGCCGGCGTGCAGGCTCCAGCGCACGACCAGGGGGCCGGCGAGCTGCCAGTCATCACCGGTGCGGTCCACCGCATCCATCGCGCGTAGCGCCGCGCCCTGGCGCGCCGCCGGCGGCATGCGCGCGTGGACGCCCAGGCACAGTCGGGCGCCGGCCGCGCGCAGGGCGTGCACGAAACGCGGCGTGAGCAGTTCGGCATTGCGCAACTCCACGGCGTACAGCGCCGCCTGCCCGTCGACCTCGCGCGGCAGGTCGGCCACGAAGCGCGCGATGCGGTCGATGGTGGCGTGCGCCGCCGCTCCGCGCGCCAGCCGGGCCGGCAGGGGCGAAAGCTGGAACACCAGCGGCCCGGCCTTGGCGCCGAGCCCGCGCAGCGCCGGCTCGACGAAGCACTCGCGCGCCAGCTCGGCGTCGAGGAAGGTCGGGTTGTCGACCTCGGCGGCACCGCCCTCGCCGCGCACTACCGCATCGGCGATGCGCGCCGGCGCCTTGACCAGAAACCGGAACTGCGGCGGCACCTGCGCGGCGTAGCGTTCGTACTCGCGCTGCGCCAGCGGCTGGTAGAAGCTGCGGTCGATGCCGACGGCGCGCAGGACGGGGTGGGCGGAATAGGCCGGCAGCCCGCGGCGCGACAGCAGCGACTCGCTGGTGCCGCCGGCGTAGACCATCGACCAGCCGCCGAAGCTCCACGAGGAGGTGCCGAGGAAGACGCCGGCGGGCAACTGACGCCCCAGCCGGCGCAACTCGTCGGTGCCGGGCGCGGGCGCAACCGCGCCGCCGCCCGCTGACTCGCTGGCAGCGGCGGATGCGGTAAGGGCCTCGTCGTCGAACAGCGAGGCGAAGGACGCCGGGGTGCGCGCCATGACGCGCGGGAGTGTAGGACTCGCCGCCAGCCGCCAGCCGCCAGCCGCCAGCGGGCCGGCCTGCGGCCATGGCCCGGTGCAAGTCAGGCCTCACCGGTTGCCCGAGGCGAGGGTCGAGGTCGCCGCGCGGGGCATGAACCATCGCAAGCCGTGGCGCGGGAGCCGGCAGGCCCGCGCCCCGTCGGCCGGCGGCCTTCAGGTCCGTCGGGCGCGCTCGATGACCGCTTCGGTGTTCAGGCTCAGTTGCTGGGCACGGGTGGTCGGGCCATCCAGATGCGCCGGATCGAGCTTGTAGCGCAGCGTGATGACGGTGCCCGCGCCGGGCGAGGTCTCCAGCTTGAGCCCTGCGCCGATGCGGGCAGCGCGATTGCGCATATTGAGCAGCCCGCGGCCGCCGACCCGCTCCTCGACGATGCCGCGACCGTTGTCGCCGATGCGCAAGGTGAGCCAGGTGGTGTCGCCGTCCGGCTGGGTACCGATGGTGACGTGCACGAAACGCGCCCCCGAGTGCTTGAGCGCGTTGGTCAGCGCCTCCTGCACGATGCGCAGGATGGGCAGCACCGCATCCGGGTTGATGTCGATTTCCTCGGGCAGCCCGCGCGCCACCCAGGCCAGCTCGATTCCGGTCGCGTTCAGGCGCGGTTCCATCCGAAAGCGCAGGTTGCCGAGCGCCGCCAGCAGGCCGGCGTCCTCGGAGGCAAGCGCGTCGATCGCCAGCCGCATGTCGTCGATCGACTCGCGCAGGATCTGCACCATCTGCGGCTGGCTGACCGCACCCCGCTCCACCAGCATCAGCGACGACAGCAACTGCGAACCCAGGCCGTCGTGCATGTCCTGCATGATCCGCTGACGTTCCTGCGCCTGGGCCTGCAAGCGCTCGCTCTGCCGCAGCCGCTCGTAGTTACGCTTGAGCAGCTGCTCGCGCTCGCGCACGCGGGTCTCCAGTTCGGCGCGTGCGCTTTCGGCTTCGCGCAGCACCCGCACGAAGCGGTCTACCAAGGGCATGGCGAGCGCCACCAGCAGCAGCGGTCCCGCCCAGTGCAGTGCCGGCGCCATGCTGCCGGTCGACAGGCCCTGCGACAGCAGATAGTCGTGCAGGGCAGCGCCCAGCGCGACCAGCGCCGTCACCAGCAGCAGCGCGTGGGCCGGGTTGCGGTCGCGGGCGCGGTTGTACAGCGCCAGCGAGTAGCCCATCGCCGCCATCAGAACGAGGGCTGGCATCCACAGCTGGTCCAGCAGCGGCGCGGTGTTCTGCCCGGTCAGCAGCAGCAGGGCCGGACCGAAGAGCCCGAACCCGGTGATGGCCAGCACATCGCGCCGCCGCCTGCGGCCCGATAGGCGCAGCAGCGCCAGCGTCATCGTCGCGGCAAAGCCGCCGCTGGCGCCGTAGTAGACGACCCGCAGTGCGGCCTGCGCCGCCGCTGGCGCTGTCTCGACCAGGAAAAAGCCCGAGCGGAAGATCCACAGTGCCGCGGCGATGGTCAGCAGGCCGAGAACGGGCTCCGGCCGGCGCAGCCACAGCACGCCGAACAGAAGCGTGATCACGGCGGCCAGCATGGCGCCGATCCAGGGCAGCGTGCTGGCAGCGAAGAACTGGCGGTCGTGCGCGCCTTGCAGTTGCGCCAGCGCGCCGACCTCCACGCCGGCGACGGCATGTGTGCCGCTGCGGTAAGTAGTCTGCAGCAGCAGAACATTGTCGCCGACCACCAGTAGCGTCGGGTCTATGGCGAGCAGGTGCGGCCGGCGCCAGCGCACATGCGTGTCTGCGTCGGCCATGTGGATGGCACCGATGAAGCGGCCGTTCAGACTGATGGTGCCGCCGGTGTCGGCATGTCGCAGCAGCACGGCAAAGGCTTCGCGCGGCACGGAGTCGAGACGGAAGGTCAGGCGCATGGCTACGCCCTGCAGCGGCGAGTCCGCGGCGGCGGTCCAGCGCAGCGGCAGTGGCAGCGGCAGCCAGGTGGCGTCGGCTGCGGGCGGCTCACCGACCGCAGTGGCGGTCCACTCGACGGCGGTCAGGGGTTTGGCCGAAGCGGTTGCTGCAGCGCATAGCAGCGCGCACGCAAGCACCCAAGCGCGGGAGCGCTGCAGCGCAGTCAACACAACCATCGGCAGCCACAGGCAGGTCATCGTGCTCCGTGGGCCCAGGCGGCGCCGTTCGGGTGGCGGTCGACCGCGGTGGTGATCGGCGAACTCCCGGGGCGGGCGGGGCAAGGCTCGGTCGAGTGTGCCGCTCAGGTGCGCAGCAGGCCCATCTGGGTGGCCTCGTACACCGCCTCGCCGCGCGAGTGCACGGCGAGCTTGCGATAGATCTTCTTGATGTGCGCGGTGACGGTGTGGGGCGAGATGCCGAGGATCTCGCCGATCTCGATGAAGCTCATGCCCTTGGCGAGCAGTTGCAGGATCTCGGTCTCGCGGGCCGACAGCGGGTTGTTCTCCGGGGTGGCGGTGCGCGCGGCCGGCGAGCTGGGGCCGATGCGGTTGCGGATCGCGCGCAGCACGCTGCGCGCCACGACCGGGCTCACCGGGCTGCCGCCGGCGCGCAGCAGGCGGATGCAGGAGATCACGTCGGCCGGCGTGGAGTCCTTGAGGATGTAGCCCGTGGCGCCGGCCTCGATGCTCGAGACGACGTGCTGCTCGTCGCCGAAGACGGTGACCACCATGATGTCGGCGTCGGGTTTCTTCTGGCTCACGTGGCGGATGAGATCGATGCCATTGCCGTCGGGCAGGCCGAGGTCGATGAGCAGGACGTCGAAGTCCTCCGCGTCGATGATGACCTGCGCCTCGCGCCGGTTGGCCGCCACGCCCACCAGTTGCATCGAAGGCTCGCTTTCGATGATCTGCGCAAAGCGCCGGCGAAACTCGGGTTCGTCTTCGACGATGACGATCGAGATGGGGCCATCACTCATCGCGGTACCTCACGACATCGGTCAGCGGCGATCATAGCCGCTGCGGGGTGTGACCCGCACCGCGCCGGGGCGGAAAGACGGTGCCGCCGGGCGGCAGCCCGGTTCAGGGCGCCAGGCGCGAGCGCATCCAGCCGCCGTCGCCGCGCGCATACAGCAGCCGGTCGTGCAGGCGCGAGGGCCGGCCCTGCCAGAACTCGATTGCCTCAGGGCAGACGCGGTAGCCGCCCCAGTGCGGGGGCCGCGCCGGACTGAGCCCGTGCCGCAGTCCCATTTCCGCCGCCTTGGCCACCAGCCAGGCCTTGCCGGGAATCGGCTCGCTCTGCGGCGAGGCCCAGGCGCCGATGCGGCTGGCCAGCGGCCGGCTGGCGAAGTAGGCGTCGCTGTCCTCGGCGCTGACCCGCTCGATGTGGCCGTCGATGCGCACCTGCCGTTCCAGCTCCTTCCAGAAGAACAGCAGGGCCGCCTGCGGATTGGCGGCCAGCTCTCGGCCCTTGCGGCTGTCGTAGTTGGTGTAGAAGACGAAGCCGCGCGAGTCGAAGTCCTTCAGCAGCACGGTGCGCGCGCTGGGCCGGCCGGCGGCGCTGGCGGTGGCGAGCGTCATCGCATTGACGTCGGCGATCTCGCACCTGCGCGCCTCCTCCCACCAGCGCGAGAACTGTTCGATCGGATCGTCGGCGGCGTGCGTTTCGTCGAGTTCGCCGCGCTTGTAGTCGGTGCGGATGCTTGCGATGTCCATGATGCCGATGATGAGTGATGAACGACAGCGGCGGCGCCGCATGCGGAGCACGCGCTGCACGCCCGACGATCATAGGCGCGCTGCGCCGTCAGCGCCGTCGTCGGCCTGAGCGCCCTGAGCGCCGTCGGCCCGGCCAACCGGCCGCGTCATTCGTCATGGCAGTTCGGCCTGCGCCAGCAACTGCTCGAGCTGGCGGTCGCGCAGCCCTTCGGCGCGCAGCGCGGCCACCGTGTGGCGCAGGTAGTCGAGGCTCGACCCGTAGATGCCGCAGGCGCTACGCAGGGCCTGCAGCACATCGGCCTGCGGCAGGTTACCGCAGTAGTTGCCGGCCTCACGCCGCACCACGAAGGCCAGCGCGCGGACGCTGCCGCCGCCGTCGAGCCGCTGCGCGGCCAGCCAGTGGGCCGCATACGAGCCTAGGAACATCTCGCGCTCCCACAGGCGCGCAAACTGCGCGCCGCGGGCGCGCCGCGCCAGGCGGTACAGCACCCCGGCGCAGGAGCCGCCGCGGTCCAGCCCTGCCACCAGACCGGGGCAGTCCTCGGTGCCGCGGTAGCGCACCGAGCGCAGGCACAGCCGCCGATGAAAGCCGAAGATGCGCGCGGGCACCCGCTCGTCGAAGTCGAACTCCGGCTTCCAGATCAGCGATCCATAGCCGAAGATCCACAGCGGCGCGCCGGGCGGCAACTGCGCCAGCGCCCGCAGCATCGATGCGCGCAGTTCCGCGGCCGTCAGGCGCCGGTTCGGCACGATCGCAGGCGGCGACGCCGCGCGCTGCTGCTCGGCCGCGCCGCCGCTCACGCAGCCCGCGCTCGTGCCGCCCACGGTGCGCGTGGCACGGGCTGCGCCCGGCTTCATGGCCGCGACTGCCGTGCCGGGTCGGCGTGCGCCTTGCGCGCCTGCCGCGCCAGCCGGGCCCGCTTGTGCGCGGCGAAACTCACGCCGCCCAGCACCGCAGCCATGCCCCAGAAGGCGGCCGCAGCCCCGACCACCGCGCCGGCGGCGCCGAACACCAGCGGCAGCGCCACCGACGAGGTGTTGATGATCGCCACGCGCAGGCCGAGCGCTTCGCCGACCCGGCCCGGGGGCGCCTGCTCGTGCAGCAGGGCCATCACGTTGGGCTGTGCGGCCCCCAGCCCGAGGCCGAGGAGAAACATCACCGCCATCAGCGGCGCAAGCGCGGTCGACAGCGGCATCAGCAGGTAGGCCACCGTGGCGGTCACCAGCGTGAAGGTCAGCACCTGCCATTCGACGAAGGCGCGCGACAGCCACGGCATGGCCAGCCGGATGACAAAGGTCGCGGCGGCAAAGCTGCTCAGCGCCAGCCCGATCTGCGAGGCCGACAGCCCGGACAGGCTGCCATGGATCGGCACCAGGAAGGCCTGCAACTCCCACGCCACGGTGATGAAGGCAGCGGCCACCAGCACATCGCGCACGGCGCGGTGCCGGAACAGGTCGAACATCGGCGCCGGCTCGGCGGTCACCGGGGCGGCATGGCGTGCGGGCAGGTGCGCACGGTTGGCCCACAGGATGGCGGCGGTCAGCAGCATGACGCCGACCATCGCCACATAGCTCGCGCGGTGCCCCGCGTAGTCGATCAGCACGCCGGTGGCCACCGGCCCGATCAGCCCGGACACCGAGAAGCCCAGGGCCAGCCAGCTGAAGTCGGCGGCCCGGCTACCGGGCTCGGCGCGGTGCCCGACCAGGTGCTGGGCGGTCATCTGCAGGTACAGCGAGCCGGTACCGATCAGGCAACTGGCTACCAGCAGCGGCGCCAGGTCGGCCACCTCGTACGGAAACAGGGCCGGCAGGGCGCAGCCGGCCAGCATCATCGCGGTGCCGATGGCCAGCGGCTTCCAGGGTCCGACGGCGTCCAGCCAGCGGCCGGTGCGCACCGCCAGCAGCATCGGCACCAGCGCAAACAGCGCGATCAGCACCCCGACCGTGAAGGTGGAGGCGCCCTGGTCCAGTGCATACAGCGCACCGGTCAGGCGGGCGGCGGTCAGCGCCAGGTGCCCCAGCACCGACAGCAGGATGATGCGGCCCAGCGACAGGCTCGGGCTCACCGCGCCGCTCCGCCGGCCGCCGGCCGCGGCTGCCAGGCCACCAGGGCCACGCCGGCGCAGGTGACGACGATGCCGACGACGGTCAGAGCCGAGGGCACTACGCCGAACAGCAGCCACTCGGCCGCCACCGCGACGATCGGCGTCAGGTACAGCAGGCTGGTGACGCGGGTGGCCTCGCCCCGGCGCATCAGCGTGTGCAGCGCATTGGTGGCGAAGATCGAGCCGAACACGACCAGATAGGCAACCGACACGAACACCACCGGCGACCAGTCGACGCGCAGCCCCTCGACCGCCCAGGCCAGCGGCAGCAGCACAACCCAACTGGCCGCGAACTGGATCACGGTGGCGGTGCGCAGGTCCACGGTGGGGCAGAACACGCGCTGGTACAGGGTGCCGGCGGTGATCGCCGCCAGCGACGCGAGTACCGCGAACACGGCGGGCGCGGCGATGGCGCGCACGTCGATCTTGTGCCAGACCACGAAGGCCACGCCGATGAGCCCCAGCAGCACGCCGAGCCACTGGTAGGGGCGCAGGCGCTCGTGCAGGAGCGCCGCGGCGATGAAGGCGGTGGCCAGCGGCTGCGTGGCCAGCACCAGCGCGGTGACGCCGGCCGACATGCCGAAGTACTGGGCGTAATGGCTGCCGCCGAGGTTGGCCGCGTGCATCAGCAGGCCGGCCACCACCACATGCAGCCAGTCGCGCCCGTTGCCGGGCCAGCGCAGCGGCTCGCGCCGCGCCGCCCACAGCAGCAGCGGCACCAGCAGCAGCAGGCCGAGGCCGAAGCGCAGCGTCAGGAAGGTGAACGGGGCGGCGTGCTGCAGCCCGGCCTTGCTGGCGATGTAGCCCGAGCCCCACACCAGGACGAAGGCCCAGGCGAGCCAGGCGGCGGAACTGGGGGCGGGATGTGCCGGCGGATTCATGACAGGCGTTCGATTGTCGCAGACCGGTCATGCGGGGCCGTGGCGGTCGGCACGCAGGGCACCGCAAGGACGGTCGGTCGCTATCGAAACCTTAGCAATATCCAATTGGATAAAGACATTCGATAGCGACAAACTACGCCTCGTCGTTGCCGGCGGCACGGCGCCAGACGCTCCAAATCGCAAGACCTCCCAACCACGACAAGGAACCCCGATGTCCATCATCAACACCGCCGTCCCGCCCTTTCGGGCACAGGCTTTCCATAACGGCAAGTTCGTCGAGATCACCGACCAGTCGATCCGCGGCAAGTGGAGCGTGTTCGTCTTCATGCCGGCCGCCTTCACCTTCAACTGCCCGACCGAGGTCGAGGATGCGGCCGACAGCTACCACCTGTTCCAGTCGCTCGGCGCCGAGGTCTATGTCGTGACCACCGATACGCACTTCGCGCACAAGGTCTGGCACGAGACCAGCCCGGCGGTGAAGAAGGCCAAGTTCCCGCTGGTCGGCGATCCGACGCACGCGCTGGCGCGCGCCTTCGACGTGCTGATCCCCGAAGAGGGCCTGGCGTTGCGCGGCACTTTCGTCGTCAACCCGGAAGGCGTCGTCAAGACCGCCGAGGTGCACGACAACGCCATCGCCCGCGACGTCAAGGAGACGCTGCGCAAGCTGCAGGCGGCGCAGTACGTCGCCCGCAATCCGGGCCAGGTCTGCCCCGCCAAGTGGCAGGAAGGCGCCAAGGCGCTGACCCCTTCGCTGGACCTGGTCGGCAAGATCTGAACGCGCTCGTCATCCGCAAGGCGGGCGGCCCGCCGGCGCAGGCTGCCGGGCCGCTCCCGTTCACTCCCGCATGCGTTACCCGGAAAATGATCGACGACAACCTGAAAGCCCAGTTGGCCGCCTACCTGCAGCATCTGCAGCATCCGGTGGAGATCGTTGCCTCGCTCGACGAGCGCGCCGCGTCCGACGAGTTGCGTGCGCTGCTGGCGGCGATTGCGCCGCTGTCGCCGCTGCTGTCGGTCCGCTATGACGGTGAGGATGCGCGGCGACCCTCGTTCTCGATCAGCCGCGCCGGCGCCGCCATGGACCTGCGCTTCGCGGCGGTCCCGCTGGGCCACGAGTTCAGTTCGCTGGTGCTGGCGCTGCTGCAGGCCGGTGGGCACCCGCCCAGGCTGGCGCCCGAGGTGATCGAGCAGATCCGCGGCCTCGAGGGCGACTTCGTGTTCGAGACCACCATGTCGCTCACCTGCCACAACTGCCCGGACGTGGTGCAGGCGCTCAACCTGATGGCGGTGCTGAACCCGCGCATCCGCCACGTGGCCATCGATGGCGGCCTGTTCAAGGACGAGGTCGAGGCACGCCAGATCATGGCGGTGCCCAGCGTCTACCTGAACGGGCAGCCGTTTGCGTCGGGCCGCATGGAGATCGGCGAGATCCTCGCCCGCATCGACACCGGGGCGGTGGCGCGCGCCGCGGCGAGTCTCGCCGCCCGGGACGTGTTCGACGTGCTGGTGGTCGGCGGCGGCCCGGCCGGCGCCGCGGCGGCCGTCTACGCGGCGCGCAAGGGCATTCGCACCGGACTGGTGGCCGAACGACTCGGCGGCCAGACGCTCGATACGCTGGGCATCGAGAACTTCGTCTCGGTGCTGCAGACCGAGGGGCCCCGGTTCGCCGCCGCCCTGGAGGCGCATGCGCGTGCCTACGACGTCGACATCATCGGCGGCCAGCGTGTCGAGGCGCTGGTGCCGGCCGGTTTTCCGGGCGGCTTGACCCGGGTGCGCCTGGCCAACGGTGCCGAACTGCGGGCCCGCACCGTGGTGCTGTGCACCGGCGCGCGCTGGCGCAAGGTGGGGGTGCCCGGTGAAGCGGAGTACGCCAACAAGGGCGTGGCCTACTGCCCGCACTGCGACGGCCCGCTGTTCAAGGGCAAGAAGGTCGCGGTCATCGGCGGCGGCAACTCCGGCGTGGAGGCGGCCATCGATCTGGCCGGCGTGGTCGAGCACGTGACGCTGCTCGAGTTCGCCGATCGGCTGAAGGCCGACGCGGTGCTGGTGCGCAAACTGGCCAGCCTGCCCAACGTCACGGTGCATACCCACGCACAGACCCGAGCCATCACCGGCGACGGCCGGAGGGTCGATGGCCTGGTCTACGCGGACCGTGCCACCGGTGCCACGCATCGCGTCGATCTGGCCGGCGTGTTCGTGCAGATCGGTCTGGTGCCCAACACCGAGTGGCTCACGGGCACGCTGGCGCTGTCGAAGTACGGCGAGATCGAGGTCGATGCGCGCGGCGCCACCAGCCTGCCCGGTGTGTTCGCCGCAGGGGATGCGACCACCACGCCGTACAAGCAGATCATCATCGCGGCGGGGGAAGGGGCGAAGGCGGCGCTGTCGGCGTTCGACTTTCTCATTCGGCATAGTGCGAATGAGGCGGTGGCGGAGAAATTGGCGGCTTGAACGGCTTGGTCAGAGGACGCTGGAAATCACAAGGGCCGCTTGCGCGGCCCTTGTGATTTCTGGAGTTGGATTGCAGACGAGGACAGAGCACGCGGGCGCCTGCGGCGCGTCGCGTGGTCTGTCCCCGTTTATTGTTCCAGCTTGATGCCCTGACGTTTCACGAGGTCGATCATCTTGTCGCGCTCGGCGATGATCTGGGCGCGGAACTGCTCGGGGGTGTTGCCGACCGGCTCGGCGGCCTGCTGGCGCAGTCGCTCGCGCACCGCGGGCGCGTTCACGGCCTTGACCGCGGCGTCGTTGAGGCGGCGGATGACCTCCGGCGGCGTGCCGGCGGGGGCCACCAGGCCGTACCAGACCTGATCGTTGACCGGCGCCATGTTCAGCTCGGCCAGCGTCGGCACGTTGGGCAGCGCGGCGACCCGCTTGGGGGCCGCCACGGCGAGCGCGCGCAGCTTGCCCGATTGCACATGCGGCAGCGACGACGGAATGTTGTCGAACAGAATCTCCACCTGGCCGGCCAGCACGTCGTTCAGCGCCGGGCCGGCGCCGCGGTACGGGATGTGCACGATGAAGGTGCCGCTGGTGGCCTTGAACAGCTCGCCCATCATGTGGCCGATACCGCAGGTGCCCGAGGAGGCGTAGGACAGCCGGCCTGGGTTGGCCTTCAGGTGCTTGACGAACTCGGCCATGTTCTGTGCCTGGATCTTGCCGGGGTTCACCACGATGATGTTCGGCACCGCGGCCAGGTTCGTGATGGTGGCGAAGTCGTCGGGCGACCGGTACGGCAGCTTGGCGTTGCAGGCCGGGTTCACCGCCTTGGTCGAGACCGTGGCCACGCCGATCGTGTAGCCATCGGGCGCGGCCTTGGCCACCTCGGCTGCGCCGATGGCGCCGCCGCCGCCGCCGCGGTTCTCGACCACGACCGGCTGGCCGAGGTTCTTGCTGAACTCGTCCGACACCATGCGGGCGATGATGTCGGTGGTGCCGCCCGCCGGGAACGGAACGATCAGGCGCACCGGCTTGTTGGGGAACGCCTGGGCCGAAGCGGCCAACGGCAGCGCCGCGCAGGCAGCCAGCAGCGCGCCGACCAGCAGGCGCGGGAACAGGGGTTTCATGCGGGATCTCCTTGCTTGTTGGGTCGGACCTCTGCGGCCACCCAACCGCAGGTGACCCGTGCGCCGATCAAGCCGGACGCTATCACGCGGCCCCGCGGGGCGGCACTGAGGGCAGACCATTAGGGCTGGCCCCGCAGCCGCCGCCGCAGGTCGGTCGTGGCCCGCCCTGCGCTTGCCTGCCGCGCGGCGTGGGGCAGGACCCGGTTCAGCGCGCCTTGACGATCAGCAGCGGGGTGTCGCAATGCGCCGCCACCCGGGTGGCCACCGACCCCAGCAGGGCGGCCTTGAATGCGCCGTAGCCGTGCGAGCCGATGACCAGCACGTCTAGCTTGTTCTTCTTCGACCAGACCGCGATCTCGTCGCCGGGGTTGCCGACCAGCGCCACCGCCTGCACGGGCACGCCGGCCTTGTCGAACTGCTTGCGCATGGGGCCAACCGCGGCATCGAAGGCGCGCGCCTGCAGCGCCTTGATTTCCGCGGCGCTCAGCGCGGGCAGCGCGATGCCGGCCATGTCGGGCATGACCGCGCCTGCAAAGTCGGATACCACGTGCAGCAGCGTGAACTGCGGCGCGGCGCCGAACAGTGCGCGATGCCGCAGCACGTACTTGACCGCCTCCTTGCCGAAGCGCGAGCCGTCGACGGCGATGCCGACCTTCAGCGAGTCGGGCGGCCCCTCCTTCTTGTCGGCACGGCCCACCGCATGGCCGCGCAGCACCAGCAGCGGCACGGTCGAGCGCGCCAGCACGCCCTGGGTGACCGAGCCGAAGATCAGCCCGGCGAAGGCGCCGTGGCCGTGCGAGCCCATGACGATGAGATCGCTGTCCTGGCGAGCGGCGGTCGCGGCGACTTCGTCGGGCGCGTGGCCGATCCGCATCGCCGTGCCCGCCTCGACACCGGCCTTCTTCAGCGCGGCCAGCGCCGGCTTGAGCGCGCGCTGCGCCTGCTCGTCGTAGTACGAGCGCACCACCTCGCGGCCGACCACGCGGGCCGCGCGGGGCGGCACCGGCATTTGCACGTTGAGCACCTCGATCTGCGGCGCGCTGCCGACCAGCGTGCTGCGCGATGCGACGAAATGGACGGCCGCCTGGCCGTGCTTGCTGCCGTCGACCGGTACCAGGATCTTCATGTGCGCTCCCGCGGCGTGTTCAAGGGGACGGACAACTATACGGCGGCCGGCCCGGCAGCCACGCGACCTGCGGCAAGCGCGCTGCCGCCCGCTGGCGGCAGATCGCGAAGGGCGACGGCGTGCCGCAGCGCCTTGGCCCGGGGCCGGCGCGAACCCGGTCAGCGCGCCGAGGCCGGCTTGCCGGGGCAGGTGTCGAACCCCGGCAGCGTGTAGGCCGGGCAGGTGCGCAGCAGTCCGGTGGCCAGCGGCAGCGCGCCGATCCAGCCCCAGGCGCCCACCGTTCCGGTGGCCGCGAGCGCCGGCAAGGCCAGCCCACCGCCGATCCGCAGCCCGCGGTCCAGCCCACCGACATGGGTTTTCATACCGTTACTCCAGACCGTGAATCGACCGGGCGAACGCTACGGCGCAGGAGCGGCCGGGTCTGTGACCGCGCTCACCGGCGCCGCGCCGCCGGCCCGATGACGCAGGGCGCGCGGGTCGAGGATCTCGATGGCGCCGCGCCCCAGCCGGACCCAGCCGCGCGACTCGAAGTGCTTGAGTTGCCGGCTGACCGACTCGCGCGAGGCCCCCAGTGCCTGCGCCAGCTGCTCGTGCGAGGTCGAGCGGCGGCGACCCTTGCCCAGCAGCATCGCGGCCAGCCGCTGGTCCAGGCGCTGGAAGCCGACCGCCTCGACCAGCTCCATCAGCCGCATCAGCCGGTCGGCAAACAGGCCGAACACCTCGGCCCGGAACGGCGCGTGCTGCGCCAGCAGCCGGTCGAACAGCGGGCGCGGCAGCAGCGCGAGGTCCACGTCGGTCTCGCAGTGGCCGTGCGCGCCGTAGCGGGTGTTGCCGAGCATGCAGGCGGTCGACATCACACAGCTTTCGCCGCTTTCGACGTCGTACAGGAGCAGCTCGCGGCCGTTTTCGAGCGTCCGCCTCACCTGCACGCGGCCGGCCAGCACGATCGGAAAGCCGGGGCAGGCCTCGTGCGGCCGGAACACCGGCGCACCGGCCGGCAGGTGCATCGTCTGCACCTGCGCCGCCAGCTCATGGTCCAGCTCCGGCGTCAGCCCGGCGAGCGACGGCATGGCCGCCTTCACCTGGCGCAGCAGTTCGTTGCGGTCGTCGGTCACGGTGCGCGAGGTTCTCGGCCGGTCGGCGGCAGTGCTGCCAGCGTAGCGCGCGGCGGCTTGTCTCGCAGTCGGCGCGCCGCGCCTGGGCTCCCATCAAGTGCGCACCGACGCCGGGGCGGGGCCGGCACGGGCGCGCCGTGGCGCGGCGGTTGCGGGCCGTTGCCCACCGCGCGGACGGTCGCGGTCACGACGAAGCGAAGGCGAAGGCGAAGCCAACGGCGCCGGCGACGGCGACGGTGATGCCGCGCAGCGCGCTTATCCTACCGATGTTCGGCCGGATCGATCCCCGGCCGCGCGCCCGCTGCGGGAGTCGCCCGCAGGACCCGCCCCATGTTCATCGACCTCGTCAACCAGTGGCTGCTGCTGGGAGCGCTGATCGCGCTCGTCGGCCTCGTGCTCGGCGCGCTGTCGTCGCGCCGCGGCGTGCCGTTCCTGCTGGTGTTCCTGGTGGTCGGCATGCTGGCCGGCGAAGACGGGCCGGGCGGGATCGAGTTCGACGACCACCGGCTGAGCTTCCTCATCGGCAACCTGGCGCTGGCCGTCATCCTGCTCGACGGTGGCCTGCGCACCAGTGTGGCCTCTTTCCGTGTCGCCTTCCGGCCCGCGCTGGCGCTGGCCACGGTCGGCGTGGCGCTGACCGCGGCGCTGCTGGCGCTGGCGGCGCGCTGGCTGCTCGGACTGGACTGGATGACCGCGCTGCTGCTGGGTGCGGTGGTGGCCTCGACCGACGCGGCCGCTGTGTTCGCGCTGCTGAAGGCCAGCGGTGCCCGCCTGAACGAGCGGGTCGCCAACACGCTGGAGGTCGAGTCCGGCGTCAACGACCCGATGGCGGTGTTCATGACCATCACGCTGATCGGTCTGGCTGCCGGCACGCTGGAGCCGACGGCCTTCGGCCTGGCGCGGATGTTCGTGCTGCAGATCGGCCTCGGTCTGGCGCTCGGCGCGGTGCTGGGCTGGCTGCTGGCGCAGTTGACCGAGCGCCTGCATCTGAACGACGGCCTGACCGCGCTGCTGGTGTGCGCGGGTGGCGTGGCGATTTTCGCCGCTACCAACGCACTGGGCGGCAGCGGCTTCCTCGCCGTCTACCTGGCCGGCGTGATCGTCGGCAACCGCGCGCAGCGCCTGAGCGCGGCGGTGCTGCAATCGATGGACGGCCTGGCCTGGCTGGCGCAGGCCGGCATGTTCCTGCTGCTGGGGCTGCTGGTCACGCCGCGCGACCTGCTGGCGGTGCTGGCCCCGGCGGTGGCCATCGCCATGCTGCTGATGCTGGTGGCGCGGCCTCTGGCCTGCGCGCTGTGCCTGGCGCCGTTTCGCTTTGCGCCGCGCGAGACCGTTTTCATCGGCTGGGTCGGGCTGCGCGGGGCGGTGCCGATCGTGCTGGCGATCTTTCCCCTGCTGGCGCATCTGCCGCAGGCGCAGTTGATCTTCAACGTCGCTTTCGTCGTGGTGCTCGCCTCGCTGCTGCTGCAGGGCATGACGATCGCGCCGGCGGCGCGCCGGCTCGGTGTGGTGCTGCCGCCGCGCCTGGAGCCGGCGCTGCGCGCGCCGTTCGATGCGGCCGGCGCGCAGGAGCTGACGCAGTTCGTGCTGCCTTCCGAGCACCCCTGGCTGGGCGCCAGCGCCGCGCAGCTCGAACTGCCCGAAGGCACCCGTCTGCTGGCCGTGGCGCGCGGCGGGCGCGTGCTCGAGCAGGCCAGCGCCGGCGCGCTGCAGGCCGATGATGCGCTGTGGTTCGTCAGCGCGCCGACCGCCGTCGAGCGCCTGACCGACCGCTTCAGCGCGGGCCAGGCGCCGGCTGGTGCGTCGGCACCCCTGCGCTTCGTGCTCGACGGCGACGTGCCGCTGGCCGAGGTGATGGCGCTGTACGGCCTGGGCAGCGGCGCGCCCCCGCCGCCGCTCACGCTGGCGCAGGCGTTGTGCGAGCACAACGCCCGGCCGGTGGAGGGCGACAGCGTGCAACTGCAGGGCTTTCGCCTGACGGTGGTGGAAATGGACGGCGAGCGCATCGCCAAGGTGGCGTTCACGGTGGGCTGAGAGGCTGAGAAGCGGCGCCGTGCGACGCGCTGCCGCCGGCGGCGACAGGCCGCACGCGGCGCCGCGGGAACTCGGGCAGCATCTGCCGACCTAATGCGAGGCCCTCTGGAGAAGCCATGCACACTGCGGAACAGAAATCCATCCTCACCATCGCCCTGCTCGCTGCCTTTGCCGACGGCAGCAAGGGCGACGCCGAACGCGCCGAGGTGCGGCGCGTAGCCGAGTCGCTGGCGGCCCCCGAGCTGAATCTCGCCGCGCTCTACCAGGACGTGCTCCTCAAGCGTGTCGGTCTGGCGTCGGCGGTGGCCGGACTGTCCAGCCCGGAGCTGCGCCAGCTCGCCTTCGAGCTGGCGGTGGGCGTGTGCGATGCCGACGGCCTGCGCAACGAGCAGGAGACGCGCTTCCTTGCCGAACTCGGGCAGGCGCTCGGCCTGTCGCAACCGCAGATGGCCGAGCCGGCGGCCACCGCCGACGCGTTAGCCACGGTGCCGCTGGACGAGTTGCCCGGTGCCGTCCCGGCCGCAGCCGCTGCGGCCACGGCGGCCACGGCAACTGCGACCGCGACCGCCGCCGCACCCGGTCCGGTGGTGGCCGCGGTGCCGGCCCGCAGCGACGCCGAGCTCGACCAGACGATCCTCAACTACTCGATCCTCAACGGCGCGCTCGAGCTGCTGCCGCAGTCGATGGCCAGCATGGCCATCATTCCGCTGCAGATGAAAATGGTCTATCGCATCGGCAAGGCCCACGGCTACGAGCTGGACCGCGGCCACATCAAGGACCTGCTCGCCACCCTCGGGGTCGGCCTGACCGGCCAGTACCTCGAAGACATCGGCCGCAAGCTGGTCGGCGGGCTGCTCGGCCGCGCGGCCGGCCGAATGGCCGGCTCGCTGGCCCGCGGCGCCACCGGCGTGGCGTTTTCCTTCGCCACCACCTACGCGCTCGGGCACGTCGCCAAGCGCTACTACGCCGGCGGTCGCACCATGAGCGCGCAGATGCTCAAGGACGCCTACGGCTCGATGGTCGGCCAGGCGCGCGGCCTGCAGTCGCAGTACATGCCGCAGATCGAGCAGCAGGCGCGCACCGTGGACGTCGGCAAGATCGTGCAGATGGTGCGTGCCAGCTGAACCGGGCCGCGCAGGCGCGCGGAACGCGGCCGCTATGCTCCGCGCCGATGTCCGACCGCTCCGGCCCGGCCCAGCCGGCCGCTTCTTCCGCTGATCTCGCGCGCCGCTTCGGCGGCGTGGCGCGGCTGTACGGTGGGCCGGCGCAGGCGCGCTTTGCGGCCGCGCATGCGGTGGTGGTGGGCATCGGCGGGGTGGGCTCCTGGGCGGCCGAGGCACTGGCGCGCAGCGCGGTCGGCCGCCTGACTCTGGTGGACCTCGATCACATTGCCGAGAGCAACACCAACCGGCAGATCCACGCGCTGGGTGCGGCTTACGGTCGCGCCAAGGTGGACGCGATGGCCGAGCGCATCCGCGCCATCAACCCGGCGGCGCAGGTGCAGACCGTGGAGGACTTCGTCACGCCCGACAACGCGGCCGAACTGCTCGGCCGCCTGCAGCCGGTCGACGTGGTCGTCGACTGCATCGACCAGGTGCAGGCCAAGGCGGCGCTGCTGGCGCAGTGCCGTCGCCTGGGCGTGTTGGTCGTGACCTGCGGTGCGGCTGGCGGCCGGCTCGACCCGACCCGCCTGCGCAGCGATGACCTGGCGCGCGCGCAGGGCGATCCCCTGCTGGCCAAGCTGCGCTACCGGCTGCGGCGTCAGCACGGTTTTCCGGCCGAAGCGGCCGGCCGGGTGCGCAAGTTCGGTATCAGCGCCGTGTTCTCGGACGAGCCGGTCCGGCGGCCGCTCGCCGCCGAGTGCGCAGTCGATCTGCGGGGCGTCGACACGGGCCAGGCCGCGGCTGCGCCGCAGGGCCTGTCCTGCGCGGGCTATGGCTCGGCCGTCACCGTGACGGCACCGCTTGGTTTTGCCGCCGCCGCCGTGGCGTTGCGCCTGCTCGCCAGCGGGTGCGCTGCGGCGCCCGCGCCGGGGGCCCGGGCTGCTGCGGCGACGGCTTGAAACGGATTGAAACGGCTTGATGCGCCTTGATGGCCGTCAAGTGCCGCCCGGCACGCCGTGTCACGATGCCCTCGACAGCTGCAGAGAAGGCGCCGCGCGCCAACCCATCATGTTCAAGAAGATCCTGCTGCCGACCGACGGCTCCGAACTGTCCGACAAGGCCATCGCGGGCGCCATGCAGATGGCCGCCAAGCTGGGGGCCGGGATCGTCGGGCTCACGGTGGTGGAGCCCTATTCGTACTCCTCGCTGTCGGAGTACCGGCCCGAGTCGTTCGACGACTACGAGGCCCGCATGAACGAGGCTGCGGCCGAGCGGCTGGCCAAGGTCAAGTCCGCGGCGGCAGCGGCCGGTGTGGCGATCGAGACGACCACGGTCAAGTCCTTCTCGCCCTACGAGGCCATCATCGAAACCGCGAGCAAGAACGGCTGCGACGTGATCTTCATGGCTTCGCACGGCCGCCGCGGGCTGAACGCGTTGCTGCTCGGCAGTGAGACGCAGAAGGTACTGACGCACTCGACCGTACCGGTCATGGTGTACCGCTAACGCGGGCACCTGTTGGCGGGCCAGCGCGCCCGCCCCGAAGGGCCGAGCACCAACCCCGACTCGATCGGGGGGCGGGGCTACGGCCCTTCGCCTTTCCGGGCGAACCCAACCGCGTCAGGCGCCGCCGACCTGCCGCAGGACGGCCGCCGGTGGCTGCGCCCCGCCCGCTGGCCTCACAGCCGGTTGCGGACGCATGCCCGCCGGCCCTGCGGATTGCCCTCGGTCAAGCGACGCCGTCGGGGGCGCACTTACCGTGGCGCAAACCCTTGGAGATCCGCCATGGCCGCTGCCGCTGTTCCCGTCCGCCACGCCGAGATTCTGGTCGGCTTCAAGCCGATCGACGACCTGCACCGCGAGTTCGAGTCGATCCTCGAAGCGCTCAACGACCCGGCGCAGGCCGACTACGGCGAGCACCTGCTGGCGCTGCACGAGCACCTGCTGCGCCACTGCGGCACCGAAGAGGCGTTCATGAAGCAGGAAAGCTATCCGCACCTGGCGCGCCACAAGCGCGCGCACGAGCAGCTGCTCGAGTCGGTGTCGGACGTACGGCGCCGCTTCGATGCCGGCGACATCGAGGGGGTGCGCCGGTACGCCGCCGACCTCATGAACTGGTTCAGCATCCACGCGCAGAACGAGGACGCCGAGCTGGCCGGTTTCCTGAAGGGCATCGGCTGATCGGCCCGGGGCCGCGCGCGCTGCGCGCGCGGCGGCAGCGCGGCGGGCGCTACTCGCTGCCGCCGTCGATCCCGAGCAGCCGCCGGATGTCGCCCGCGGGTCGGCGCTGGCCGGCGCGCGTCTCGGCCAGCGCGCGGCGCTGCGGGTGCGGGTACCAGGACAACTGCACCAGCGAGCCGAAGGTGTCGGACTGCTCGAGCCCGGTGACCATGAAGCCGAGCTTCAGCTTGGCGATGATGATCGCGTTGTTGGCCACGTTGTGGACGCTTTGCACCTGCTGGAAGCCGGCCTCGGCGGCTTGCTGCATGAGCCGCCGCGCCAGCGCGCTGTAGAGGCCGCGCCGGCGCTCCGCAGCGACCACCGCACTGTTGACCATGAAGAACAGCCCCGGCCGCGTCTGCATGCCCCAGCTCCAGCCGGCCAGCGCATCGCCGCGCAGCGCAACCCGGCACAGGCGGTAAGTCGGGTACTGCTCGCGCAGGGCCGGCAGCCGCTCGCGTCCGGCGTCGGTGACTACTGGCTCGTTGACGGTCCAGGTATCGGCGAACAACTGCGCGCGCCACGCCTCGAACAGCGGCTGGAAGCGGGTCCAGTCGGGTGCCACGACGTCGATGCCGTCGAGCAGCGGCTCACGCGCGGGCCGGCTCGCCAGCAGGCCCGCCAGCGCCGCGGGCGCGGCAGCGGCAGCGGCACCGGTCACGGCGCGCTTTCGCCAGTACGGCCGTCGAGCTGCGGCTCGCTGCCTTGGGGCGCTTTGGGCAGGTGGTGCGCAATCCGCCACAGCACGCCGCTGGGATCGAGCAGCGTGAAGTCGCGCATGGCCCAGGGCCGATCAGCGGGCTCGCCGACGGCCACGCCGAACTCCGCCGCAACGACGCGCGCCCGTGCATACCAGGCGTCGGCGTCGCTCACCAGCAGGTGCATCTGGAAACTGGCGCAGAAGGCCGGCTCGTCGAAGTGCTGCAGCAGGAAGCTGGTGCTGCCGTGACGCACGTAAGCCAGGTGGTCGTCGTGCCACGGAATCTCGAAGCCGAGCGAGCGATAGAAGCGCTGCGCGAGCGCAAAGTCGCGCGCCGGCACGAAGGCCTTGATCTCGAGCGCCTGCAGCGGGTCCATCAGAGCGTCCTGCGCTGCCCCATCTGGCGGCGGATCCAGTCGTGCAGGTGGATCACGCCGTCTTCGTGCGGCGTGTGAAACGGCCCGGCGTCGTCCTCGCCGGCCAGCCACAGGGCGCGCCGGCCGCGGTGCAGGCGCGTGCAGACCTCGGCATCCTCGGCCGCGCTCTCGGCGTAGGCGGCTTGGTGGGCAGCGACGATCTGCGGCTCGAACGCCTTGATCTCCTCTGGGTAGTAGAACTCGACGATGTTGGTGGTGTGGTCGGGGCTGCGCGGCAGCAGCGTGCTGACCACCAGGCAGTGCGGGTACCACTCGAGCATCACGTTCGGATACAGGATGCTCCACACCGTGCCGTACTTCGGCAGCACGCCGCCGTTGTAGGCCAGCAGCGTGTCGCGGTAGCGCGCGTAGTGGGGAGAGACCTGGCTGCGTAGGCCGTCCTTGATGCCGAGAATCTGGTAGCTCCACTGCGCGCCAAAGCCCCATTCGTAGTTACCGGGGTCCACCCACTTCTGCAGCCCGGGGTGCATCGCCTCGACGTGATACAGCTCCAGGTAGATCTCCAGAAATGCCTTCCAGTTGAAGGGCAGCTCCTCCACCTGCACGCGGTCGAGCACATGGCCGCTGAAGTCGTAGTCGGCTGCCAGCGGAAAGTCGGCCAGCGCCGCCAGCGCATCGCCGGGACCAGTGAACAGCAGGCCATGCCAGTTGGACAGCGCCTGGCGCGGCAGCGCGCAGTCGGGCGTGCGGTCGAACTCCGGCGCGCCCAGCAGGCGGCCGCTGAGGTCGTAGGTCCACCGATGCGCCGGGCACACCAGGCTGGTCGCATTGCCGCGGCCCTCCATGATCAGCGCCTGCCGGTGCCGGCAGGTGTTGGACAGCAGCGCCACCCCCGCGGGACCCTCGGCGTTGCGCACCAGCAGCTTGCCGTGCTCGGTCCACGGCAGCGTCATGTAGTCGCCCACCTCGGGCACCATCAGCGCATGACCGGCGTAGCCCGGCCCGCCCTTGAAGATCAGCTCGCGCTCGCGCTCGAACCATGCGGGGTCGAAGTACCAGGCGATCGGCAGCGGCGGCGTGCGGTCGACCAGGCTGGCGTCGAGGTTGGAGCGGCGGCGGGGTGCTTCGGGGGCGTTCATGGCAGCGTAAGGCTGGGAGCGAGCAGATCTGGGACCGGGCGGACGCTGCGAGGTTCGTGCGACGGCAACGTAAATGTACGCGGGTGGCGCGCTGCATCCCATGCGGCGGCGGGATCGGCTGGCACCCGCGACGCCGGCCGAACCGCGGCGGCCGGTGTCGGTGGCGGCCGCTTGTTGGCGGCTTCGGGGTGATGCCCCTTCGACGTTGCGGCCGGGTGCGGCTGAGCACGTCCGGGTGCGTCCGGGTGCGTCCGGGTGCGTCCGGGTGCGCCCGGCTGCAGCCGGGCGCGTCCATTAGCGACCCGGGACGCGGTGTCCACCGTTCGCGACGGCCGTCCGGCGCCGCAGCGGCCAAGCTGGCGCGCCGCTGATGCATGTCAACTGCTTCGGCCCGCGCGGTGCGCTAATGGGCCGTGGCGCCCGCTCCCCGTTGCTCCAGCCGGACCGCGTTGCACGACCCCGGACCGTCGCGCAGCCGGGGTTCTGACGTGCTCGCGCTGCTGCTGGCGTCGTTGCTGCCGCTGCTGGCCGGCTGCGCCTCCCTGCTGCCCACCTCGCGCTCGGAGATCGTGTCCACCTGGGGGAGCTACGAGGAGGCGGTGCAGGCGCTCGGCACGCTGCGCGCCTACCAGGCCACGCGCGCCGACGTGCATGCCATCGGCCTCGACCCGCGCAGCAACCCGGCCATCACGGTGCTGCACTTCGCCGATATGCTGCAGCGGTTTTCCACGGCGCCATTGCTGGAGCGCGAGCGACTCGATGCCGGCATGCGCGACTGTTTGCTGGCGGGCCGCCAGTGCACCGGCTATGCGGTGAGCGTGCGCAAGATCGAGCGCGACCGTATCGGCAGTTTCTGGCTCGACTCGCTCAACTTCCGGCGCGAGACCGCCACCCGCGGCTGGAGCGTCGAGGCGCTGCTGGTGTTCGTCGACGACCGGCTGGTCTATGGCCTGGTGGGCGGTCAGCCCACCATCAACCAGTACGACGTGGTGCGCAACCCGCTGGGCCCGCTGCAGGGCTGGGGTGACCAGGTCATCAACGTCATCCGCTGAGACGGCCGGCACTGCCGGAGTGCTTCAGGCCAGCCCGTCGCGGCGCGCCTTCTCGGCCGCCTGGGGCGGCGGCAGGCCGCTTTCGTACATGTCCGACCAGCGGGGGTCGTCCAGCAGGTCGTGCGCGCGCATCACGCCCCAGCCGAGTTCACGGCACACGGCGGCCAGCCACTCGAAGAACGTCATCGCTTCCCCCGCCGGGACCTGGCCCGGGCTGCGCCCGACTGTGGGCCGGGCAGGCAGATGTTAGCTGCGCGCTATGCTGGCGCCATTGCCGAGGAACATTGCCATGCCCGACCGCAACCCCGATGCGCGCGACGCCCGGATGGACGCCACCGACCTGTGGCGCGAGGAAGTCATCACCGACCGCAGGGTGGGCACGCTGCGCGTCATGACGCCCATCACCGCCCAGGGAACCGCCGACGCAGCGCGCGCCCAGCTGTTCGTTGGCGAGGCGCAGATGATGACCAACGTCGGTCCGCTGCCCATCAGCTTCGAGATCGAGGCTGCCACGCTGGCCGAGGCGGTCGACCGCTACGGCGACGCGGCGCGCGAGGCCTTCGAGCGCACGCTGCGTGAGCTGCAGGACATGCGCCGCCAGCAGGCCTCCTCGCTGGTGCTGCCGGGCCAGGGCGGTGGCGCCTTTGCCGCCGGCGGCGTGCCGGGGCTTGGCGGCAAGATCCAGATGCCATAGGCAGGGGCGGCGCCGGCGCCGCAGTGCGGTTGCCGCAAGACCGTTGCGGTTGGCCCCTCGGCGCGGTGGGCAGCCGCGGTGCCGTCCCGCCTGGTCGCCGCGCCGACGGCCGTGCGCCGGTGCCGGTGCGCCGGTACGGCCGGCGCGCGCCGGCCCCATCAGGCACCATCGCGTCATGCGCTGCATCGCCCACCTCGACATGGATGCGTTCTATGCCGCGGTCGAGCTGCTGCGCCGGCCGGAACTGCGCGGGCAGCCGGTGGTAGTGGGCGGCCGCGGCAAGCCGGGGCCGGACAGCCGCGGCGTCGTCACCACCGCCAGCTACGAGGCGCGGCGCTTCGGGGTCGGCAGCGGCATGCCGCTGCGCACGGCGCTGCAGAAGTGCCCCGCTGCGGTGTTCCTGCCCACCGATTTCGACGAGTACCGCCGTGTGTCCCGGCTGTTCAAGCGCGCCATCGCCGAGATCGCCCCCTGCGTGGAGGACCGCGGCATCGACGAGGTCTACATCGACCTGACGGCGGTGCCGGGCGTGGCAGAAGAACAGGGCGCGGCCGTGGCCCGCGAGATCAAGCACAACGTCTTCGTGGCGACCGGCCTGACCTGCTCGATCGGCCTGGCACCCAACAAGCTGCTGGCCAAGATCGCCTCGGAACTCGACAAGCCCGACGGCCTGACCGTGATTGGCGCCGAGGATCTGCCCACGCGTATCTGGCCGCTACCGGCCCGACGCATCAACGGCGTCGGCCCGAAGGCGGCCGCACGGCTGAGCGCGCTCGGCATTGCGACCATCGGCGATCTGGCGCGTGCCGCTCCGGCGCTGCTGGTCGATCGCTTCGGCCGGCACTACGGGCAGTGGCTGCATCGTGCGGCGCACGGGCTGGACGACCGGCCGGTGGTGACCGAGAGCCAGCCGCGTTCGCGCAGCCGCGAGGCAACGTTCGAGCGCGACCTGCATCCGCAGCGCGACCGCGCCGCCATCGATGCGGTACTGGCGCGCCAGGCCGTGCAGGTGGCGGCCGATCTGGCGCGCCGCGGCTATGTTGCGCGCACCATCGGCATCAAGCTGCGCTTCGACAACTTTCTCACGCTCACGCGCGACATCACGTTGCCGGCAGCCACCGCTGACCCCGTCCTGATCGAGGCCGCCGCGCGTACGGCGCTGGCGCGGGTGCTGCTGCGCCGGCGCATCCGGCTGCTTGGCGTGCGCGCCGGCAACCTGTTCCTGCGCGAAGGCACGCTAGCAGAGCCGGATGGGCTGACGCTGCTCTAGCCCGGATGTTTCATCAGGGACGCGGGATTTGCGCGGATGCCCGCGCGAGCCAGATTGCGCGAGAGGGGCACAGCCGATGCCCGCAGGCATCGGCGAGCACTTGAGCGAAATGTGGCCGCGCGGGCGCCGCGCAAACCCGCGTAGCCCCGGCCGTCCAAGGTGGCCTGCGGACAAGTGCAGGCTGCCGGCGCAGCTTACAGAGGCAGATCGTGGATGCACGGGGGCGACCTGGTGAAACATCCGGGCTAGCCCGGATGTTTCATCAGGGACGCGGGATTTGCGCGGGTGCCCCGCGGCTTGCGGAGGCAGATCGTGGATGCGCGGGGGCGACCCGGTGAAAGATCCGGGCTGGCGGGCGGCTCGGCCGGATCGGGGCGGCGGTCCGGTCGGGGGAAGCCCGGAACGTCCGGTCGAGATTCGATGTGGCGCAGAAGAAAAGAGGGCCCGGGAAACCCCGGGCCCTTGAACCACCTTTGGAGGTGGAGGAGACAACTGCTGGAGTTCCAGTAAACGAACCCCACGGACAGATCCTATCAGAGATTGATGCAGCGCAGCAGAAATAGAACGACGGCTGCAGGGAGTCTTGAGATCAAAAGTCGACAATTTTGCTCTATGACAAGTAAATGGCGGAAAAGGCCACAGGAGCAAGCTCTTGCCCTCCTTCATTGATGCTGCACCGCGACTTCGGAGTGGAGCATTGACCCGGTCGCTATCGGGGCATCGCCGAAGTCCGGGCCCGGCCGGCCGCTGCGGCTGGCGAAAGGGGATGCGGCCGACCGGGGCGGGCGAGCCAAGTGGTGCGGAGGCCCGGCAGGGCGTTGCTCCGGCCGCGGCTGCGGGCCAAGCACAGGCAGCAACGGGACACGCAGGCCCGGCACTTCCCGGGCGGAGCGTCAGTCCGCCTTCAGGTGAGCGCGCTCCGGGTGACGTCGCAGATACGAGTGCACGTAAGAGCAGCGCGGGCGCACCCGGAGTCCCGCCTGTTCGGCATGGTCCAGCGCTGCCCTGACCAGCCGCGCGGCGATGCCGCGACCCTCCAGCAGCGGCGGCACCTCGGTGTGCAGCAGGTGCAGTTCGCCGTCCACCGCGCGGTAGTCGCAGCGGCACAGCCAGCCTTCGATGCGCACCTCGAAGCGCTGGGCGGCGGCGTTGTGGACGATTTCGAGCGCTGCGGTGGCGGGGATCGTCATGGCGGTGACCTGGCGCGGCGGGCTGCGGCCGGCGCGACTTCGCAGGGGCTTGCGCGCGGCTTTCGCGTCCCGATATAGCACGCGTTGTTGAAGGGGAGGACCCCAAGTTGAGCGGAGCATCTTCCGGGCGCGCCGGGCGCGCAGCAATGGCCTGGCTGGCGCTGCTGGCGGCGGGGGTCGCCGCGGTGGGCGGCTCGCTGGTGCTGGCGCAGAACCCACCGAAGGCCGAGCCGCGCAGCGTGACGGCGCGCGGCCCGCTGCTGCCTGCCGAGCAGGCGCTGGTCAACCTCTTCGGGCAGGCCGCACCCTCGGTGGCCTACATCACCACCGAGCAGGTGCAGCAGTCGTTCTTCGGCGCGCAAGTCGCGCAGGGCGCCGGCAGCGGCTTCGTGTGGGACGCTCAGGGCCACGTGGTCACCAACAACCACGTCATCGCCGCGGCGCAGCGCGTCTACGTTCAACTCGACGCCGGCGAGCCGATCGAGGCGCGCGTGGTGGGGCGTGCGCCGGAGTACGACCTTGCGGTGGTGCGGCTGTCGCGGCCGCCGAAGACGCTCAAGCCGATCCCGCTGGGCACCTCGCGCGACCTGAAGATCGGCCAGCACGTGATCGCCATCGGCAACCCCTTCGGACTGCAGCGCACGCTCACGCAGGGCATCGTCAGCGCCCTGGATCGCGAACTGCCTACCGAGGGCTTTCGCGAGGTGGCCGGCGTCATCCAGACCGACGCGGCGATCAATCCCGGCAACTCCGGCGGGCCGTTGCTCGACAGCGCCGGCCGGCTGATCGGCGTGAACACCGCGATCCGCTCGGCCAGCGGCAGTTCGGCCGGCGTCGGCTTTGCGATCCCGGTCGATCTCGTGAACCGCATCGTGCCGTCGCTGATCGCGCGCGGGCGTGCGCCGCTGCCCGGCATCGGCATCGTGCCCTTTCCGCCCGACGTGGTGGCGCGCGCCGGAATCAACGGCGTGGTGATCGAGCGGGTGCGCCCCAACACACCGGCGGCCGGCGCCGGCCTGCGGGCGGCAGCGCCCCAGCAGCGCGACCTCGGCGACATCATCGTCGCCGTCAATGGCCGCCGCATCGAGTCGGTCTCGCAGTTCTCCAACGAACTGGACCGCGTCGGCATCGACAACACCGCCGAGTTGACGGTCGTGCGCGACCTCCAGGAACGCAAGGTCCGGTTGCGCGTGATCGACGTGCTGTCGAACTAGCCCCGACCTCGCCTCGCCCGGCGCGGGCGTGGGCTTTGCGCCGCGTCGTTCGACCCTGCGGCGCGGCGCGCGGTACGCCGCCCGCGGGTCTGCCTACCGCCGGCCCGGTGTGGCGCCGGGCCAGCCGGGCGGCAGGTTGGAGCGCACGACGCCGTCGTCGCGGCGTGCCGCGTGAGAACGGGGCGAGCGTGTCGACTCGCCGCCGCTGCCCGGGCGGCCGCTGTCCTTGCGCGGCTCGTTGCGGGGTTGAGTGCGCCGGGCATCGGCAGCCGGCGCGGGCTTGCGGGGCTCGTCGCGGCGCGGCTCGCGCTGGGGCGCGGCCGCCGACCGGGCCGGCCCGGCGCCCTGGCCGGCCGCTGGCCGCTGTGGCTGACCGCCCGGGCGGCCGCGACCGCCGCGCCGTTCACCGTCGCCGCGCGGTGCCCTGCCGCGGGCCGTGCTGTCCGCGGCAGGCTGGTCGGTGTCGGCCGGCCGGCTGGCCCCCGGCAGCGGTTGCGGCGCCGTGCCTTTCTCGAAACCGGGCATCACTTCGCGCGGCAGCGCGCGCTTGATCAGCCGCTCGATGTCGCGCAGGTAGGCCATCTCGTCCGGACTCACCAAGGACAGGGCTTCGCCTTCGGCCCCGGCACGACCGGTGCGGCCGATGCGATGGACGTAGTCCTCCGGCACGTTGGGCAGATCGAAGTTGACCACGTGCGGCAGGTCGTCGATGTCGATGCCGCGTGCGGCGATGTCGGTGGCCACCAGCACCTGCAGCTTGCCGCTCTTGAACTCGTTGAGCGCGCGGGTGCGGGCGTTCTGGCTCTTGTTGCCGTGGATCGGCAGCGCGCTGACCCCCGCCTTTTCGAGTTGCTGCGCCAGTTTGTTGGCGCCGTGCTTGGTGCGCGTGAAGACGAGCACCTGGTACCAGTTGCCCTCACGGATCAGGTGCAGCAGCAGCTCGGGCTTGCGCTTGGCGTCCACCGCGACGACCCGCTGGCGCACGCTGTCGACCGTGGTGTTGCGCGGCGTCACCTGGATGTGCTTTGGATGATCGAGCAGCCCGTTGGCGAGGTCGCGGATCTCATCCGAGAAGGTGGCCGAGAACAGCAGGTTCTGGCGCTTGGCCGGCAGGATCCGGAGTACGCGCTTGATGTCGTGGATGAACCCCATGTCGAGCATGCGGTCGGCCTCGTCGAGCACCAGGGTCTCGACGCGCGACAGGTCCACGGTCTTCTGGCCGTGGTGGTCGAGCAGGCGGCCGGGGGTGGCGACCAGGATCTCGGGCGCCGCGCGCAGCGCGCTGAACTGCGGATTGATGTTGACGCCACCGAAGACGACGGTGGATTTGAGGGCGGTGTACTTGCCGTACACGCGCACGCTCTCCTCGACCTGGGCCGCCAGTTCGCGCGTCGGCGTGAGGATGAGCACGCGGATGTGCCGCTTGCCGCTGCCGGGCGAGTCGAGCAGCCGCTGCAGGATCGGCAGCACGAAGCCGGCCGTCTTGCCCGTGCCGGTTTGCGCGCCGGCGAGCAGGTCGTGGCCGGCCAGCACCGCGGGGATGGCTTGCGTCTGGATGGGGGTCGGGGCGGTGTAGCCCACGTCGGCGACCGCGCGCACGAGCGCGTCGGACAAGCCGAGGCTTGCGAAGGACATATGAAGCTTTCGAGGAGGCCGGCGGCAGCAGGGCTGCCATCAACGACCAGCGGGGAGAATCCGGCGGGAAACGCGGGCTCCGTTGGTCTTGCAACACCTCGGAGCGTCAGGATTGACGGCGGCGATGGCAGTCGACTGAGGCGACCGCGCTGGTCTCATGCCGCGTGAACGCAGTGTAGCAGGCGGCGCGGGCGCCGCCCGTTGAGCCGGCCGGCAGCCTAGATCGGCACGGTCGAGCGCTCGAGCCAGGCCAGCGCCGCGCCGGTGACCAGCGGGGCCACGCGCCGGCGCACTTCGGCGTGGTAGGCGTCGAGCCAGTCGATCTCCTCGCGCGTCATCAGGTTGCGGTCGATGCAGCGGACATCGATCGGGCACAGCGTCAGTGTCTCGAACCGGAGGAACTCGCCGAACTCGGCGCGCTCCGTACCGGTGTCGGCCGACACGTTGAGCACCAGGTTTTCGATGCGAACACCCCACTGGCCGGACCGGTAGATGCCGGGTTCGTTGCTGGTGATCATGCCCGGCTCCATCGCCGTCTGCGGCTCGGGCGGCAGGTGCGGCGTGATGCCGTGCGGGCCCTCGTGCACGTTCAGGAAGTAGCCCACGCCGTGCCCGGTTCCATGGCCGAAGTCCACGCCGGCCGACCAGATCGGCGCGCGCGCCAGCGTGTCGAGCAGCGGGCTCCTGGTGCCGCGCGGAAACACGGCGCGCGACAGGTTGATCATGCCCTTCAACACCAGCGTGTAGTCGCGCCGCTGTGCCGGCGTGGTGGCGCGCACCTGCACCACGCGGGTGATGTCGGTGGTGCCGTACTCGTACTGCCCGCCGGAGTCGATCAGGAGCAGGCCCTCGCCCTCGATCACCGCATGCGACTCCTCGGTGGCGCGATAGTGCGGCATGGCGCCATTGGCGTTGAAGCCGGCGATGGTCGCAAAGCTCGGGCTCACGAAACCCGGCCGGCGCGCCCGCGCCGCGCCGATCTGCTCGTCGATGCCCAGCTCGGTGATGCGCTCGCCGCACGCCAGCGCCGCCTCGAACCACGCGAAGAACTCGGCCAGAGCCGCGCCATCCTGCTCCATGGCGCGGCGGATGTGCTCGATCTCGTGCGCGGTCTTGCGGCACTTGGCCAGGGTGGTCGGGTTGATCGCCTCCACCACATTCACGGTGGCCGGCACCGCAGCGCGCAGGCCGTGGGTGACGCGCTTGGGGTCGATGAGCAGCGTGGTCGCGCCCGGCAGGGCTGCCAGCGACGCGGGCGCCCGGTCGTAGGGCAGCAGATCGATGCCTTCGTCCGCCAGCTGGTCGGCCAGGCGCGGCGGCAGCTTGCCGGCCGCGACGAACAGCGTGGCACGCTCCAGCCCGACCAGCGCGTGGCCGACGAACACCGGGTTGTAGGGCACGTCGGCACCGCGCAGGTTGAACAGCCACGCCAGGTCATCGAGCGTGGAGATGAAGTGCCACTGGGCGCCGTGCGCCCGCATGGCGTCCCGCAGCTGCGCCAGCTTGGCGCGGCGGTCGGCGGCGACGAACTGCGCCTTGTGCTCGAAGACGGCGGCCTGCGGCAGTCCCGGGCGATCGGGCCAGATGTCGTCGAGCACATCGATGTCGGTCACGAGCTCCACGCCGCGCGGCGTCAGCGCATCGCGCAGCTGCCGCTGCACCGCCAGGCCGAGCACGGCGCCGTCGACGGCGACTCGTGCACCGGGCGGCATGCGGGTCGCCAGCCAGTCGATGTGCGCGGTGCTGGCGGCCACGTTGACCTTCATCAGCTCGATGCCGGTGCCGGCCAGTTGCGCCTGCGCCTGCACCCAGTAGCGGCTGTCGACCCACAGGCCGGCGAACTCTGCCGTCACGACCAGGGTGCCCACCGAGCCGCTGAAGCCCGACAGCCACTGCCGGCCCTGCCAGCGCTCCGGCAGGTACTCCGACAGGTGCGGATCGGCCGACGGGACGATGCAGGCGGCCAGGCCGCGCGCGGCCAGAGCGCCGCGCAGGGCCGTGATGCGGGTGCGCGTCAGCGCGCGCTGGGTGTCGAGGGCGTCCATGCGGGGTCCAGGATGAGTACGTCTTGGCAGTTTAGACGCCGCCAATCGCCGGAAAAGGCCTCGCCGGGGCCTGCTTTCAGCAGCGCGCCCGGACCGTCGCTTCGGTACCTTCTACGCATCCGTGCAGTGGTCCGCCGAGTGTGGAAGGCGCCCCGATGAAGATGAACGACCTGCCGACTAGCGGTCCCGCTCCTGTCGACCCGTACCGCTTCACCACGATCGCGCATCGCGCGCATCGCTTCGGCGGTCCGCTGTCCGATACCAAGGCGGCGGTCCTGGTCGAGTTGCTCGGACTGAACGCCAAGCTGCAGGTTCTCGACCTGGGCTGCGGCAAGGCCAATCTGTTGGCCATGGTCTTGCAGCGCTGGGGCTGTTCCGGCTTGGGCGTCGATGTCAACCCGCACTTTCTCGCCGAGGCTAGGCGTGCGCACTTCGCGTTGGTGGCCGGCGGGCGGCTGAAGCTCGCGGAGCAGTCGGGCGATGTGGTCATGCAGAAGGCTGGTCAGTTCGATGCGGTGCTGTGCCTGGGCGCGGCGCATTACCTGGGCGGTATGCAGCGCCTGCTGATGGAGCTGCGGCGCTGCCTTGGTCGTGACGGGGTGGTGTTGATCGGCGAAGGCTTCTGGTCCCGGCCACCGACGCCAGCCTTCCTCGATCTCATCGGCGGGCGCCAGGCGCAGATGGGCACGCATGCCGAGAACGCGCAGCGCGCTCGCCATGCCGGCTACGACGTCCTCTACACGTCCACGGCCTCTTGCGACGAGTGGGACGAGTACGAGGGCCTGTACGCCAAGAACGTCCTCGACTTCTGCCACCAGCACCCCGACGATCCCGAGGCCGCCGCCTGGCGCGCGCGCGTGGAGCGCTGGCAGGACGGCTGGCTGCGCTGGGGGCGCGAGACGCTGGGCTTTGCCTACTACCTGGTGAGGTCGCGATGAGGCGCGCGCGGAGGCTCGGGTTACGGTGCACGCACTGGTCGCGGCGCTCGCAGCGGCCGGACAGTTTGCGCGGCAGAGCCTTCAATCAGGCTTGATCCTGGCCCGCTCGATCACCGGCTTCCAGCGCCTTTGTTCGGCAGCGATGAACTCGGCGAACTCCGCCGGCTTGTCGCCCACCGGCAGCGCGGTGTCGTCGCTGAGGCGCTTGCGCATGCCTTCGGCGCGCGTGGCTTTCTGCGTCTCCTCGGCCAGACGGGCGACCACCGCCGGCGGGGTCCGCGCCGGCGCCAGCAGGCCGTACCACTGCGTCATCTCGAAACCCGGCAGGCCCTGCTCGGCCACCGTGGGCACGTCGGGCAGCTGCGGCAGCCGCTCGCGCGTGCCGGTGGCGATGGCGCGCAGCGTGCCCGCGCGCACGTGGCCGAGCACCGCCGGTGCGCCCACCGCCGCCGCGTCGAGCCGTCCGGCCAGCAGGTCGGTCAACTGTGGTCCGGTGCCGCGATAGGGCACATGCAAGATGAACAGACGGGCTGCAGCCTTCAGGTACTCCATGGCGAGGTGGCCGGCGCTGCCGTTGCCGGCGCTGCCGTAGTTCAACTTGCCCGGTTGTGCGCGCGCGTTGTCCATGAACTCGCGCAGCGTCCGGATTGGCGAGGTGGCCGGCACGAGGTACAGGCTTGGCACCTTGGCCAGCAGCGAGATCGGCGCGAAGTCGCGCATCGGCTCGTAGGGCAGCCGATCGAAGATGTAGGGGTTGACCGCCAGCGTGCCGATGTGGCCGAGAATCAGCGTGTGTCCGTCGGGCACCGATTGCGCTACCTCCTGCATGGCGATGTTGCCGGCGGCGCCGGGCTTGTTCTCGACGAACACGGTCTGGCCGAGCGTCTTGGTCAGCTCGGCCGCCAGCGAACGCGCCACGATCTCCGAGCTGCCGCCCGGCGCAAACGGCACCACCAGGCGCACCGCCTTGGTGGGCCAGGACTGGGCCCGGGCGACGGGCAGCGCCAGCGCGCCGAGGCCGGCCGCCAGCAGGTTACGGCGTTTGCAGTGCATCGATCCCCCCCGTATCTCGTCGGTATGGTCGGTCGCGCTTCCGCATGCATGGCGAACGCCCATTGATTAGACGGGCAAGTGCGCGCCAATGCAATCGGCTGGCGGCCGCGCGGGCGAGTACGCTCGCGGCCTCGACCCGAGGAGCGACGCCATGCACACCACAGCCAGCGGCCTGCAGTACGAGGACCAAACCACCGGCCAGGGCGACATTGCCAACAGCGGCGACGAGGTCACGGTCCACTACACCGGCTGGCTGCTCGAAGGCGGGCAGCTCGGCCGCAAGTTCGACTCCAGCGTCGACCGCGGCGAGCCGTTCCGTTTCTCGCTCGGCCGCGGCCAGGTGATCGGCGGCTGGGACGAAGGGGTGCAGCAGATGCGGGTGGGTGGCAAGCGCCGCCTGGTGATCCCGCCGGCGCTGGGCTACGGCCCGTGGGGCGCGGGCGACGTGATACCGCCCAATGCCACCCTCGTGTTCGATGTGGAGCTGCTCGCGGTCGACTGACCGGGCGGATCCTCGCCGCTGCGCGCCCGCCGATGCCGTCGCGTCACCATCTTATCCTCGGCGCGAGCCTCGTCGGCGCGGCCCTGCTGGCCGGAGTCGCCGTGCGCAGCGTCATGCTCAGGCTCGATGCGCCGGCCGAAAGCCGGCTCGACCAGGGATGGATCAAGGTCGACGCCGGATTGACCCTGCCGCCGGCGCCGGACCCGGCGCGCAATGCTGCCACCCTGGCCGGCGTCGACGCCAACACCAACGGCGTGCGTGACGATGTCGAGCACGCCATCGCGGCGGCGCACGGCCTGCACAGCGAGCGCGCCGAGGCGCTGCGCCAGGCCGCCGTCACGGTGCAGATGGCGATTGCCAATGGCGGCCAGGTCTGGCTGGCCCGCGAGCAGGGCCGCGTGCCGGTGGTCAACGCCGACGACCTCAAGCGCATGCTGGAGCAGTCCACGCTGGCCGGCGCCTGCGTGCTCAAGACCTTCGGCGCCGACTACGGCGACGAGGGCCGGCGCGCCGGCGAGGCGGCCCTGCGCCAAGTGGTCGAGATGCTGCTCGACACGCCGGAGCGGCAGTACGCCTACGCGCAGGTCATGCCGCTGACGCCGGACGAGGGCAGCCTGCAGCAGCAGCCGCTGCTGTTCCTCAACCCCTGCGACGGACTGCTCAGGAGCCTGCGCGAGTCGGCGCAAAGCGCCGCTGCGCGCTGATCGCCAGCCCCTGGACCACGCTGGAGAAGCGCTCGCCGCTGGCGCGGCGCGCCCGCGCAAAGCGCGCGGCCAGCGCGTCGGTGAGCGCGGTCAGCCCGGTCGAGCCGCCCGTGAAGTACAGCGCCTCGATGGCCTGCGCCGGCACCCCGGCCTGTGCGCAGGTCTCGCCGGCGGCGGCAACGATGCGCTCGATCCAGGGGGCGAGCGCGCGAGCCTGCGCCGGTGCGTCGAGGTCCACGTGCAGGCCCCGCTCCACCGCCTCGAGCCCGATGCGGCTGGCGCCGCGCTGCGCCGCCTCGATCTTGGCGGCCTCGGCGCGCCCGGCCAGCAGATGGCCGAGGCGCTGGCGCAGCACCCGTGCCAGCCGCTCGAAAGCCTGCGGGTCCGCGTACATTGGCCGCAGCTGCCGCAGCTGCGCCAGGCGCAGCGGCGTGTAGGTGGTGTTGATGAGGTGCCAGGTGGCGAGGTTGAAGTAGATCGAGCTGGGCACCTCGTGGCCGCGGGTGCTGCGCGAGCCCAAGCCCAGCAGCGGCATGATCGCCGCCAGGTTCACGGCGCGATCGAAGTCGGTGCCGGCCACATGCACCCCGTGGTTGGCGAGCACGTCGGCGCGGCGGTCGAGCATGCCGTGCCGCGCCGGGCTGGCGCGCACGACCGAAAAGTCGGAGGTGCCGCCGCCGATGTCGGCCACCAGCACCAGCGTCTCGTGCTGCAGCGTCGACTCGAAGTCGAGCGCGGCGGCGATCGGCTCGTACTGGAACGCCACTTCCGTGAACCCGGCGGCTTGGGCGGCGGCGGCGAGCGTGTCCTGGGCCTTGCGGTCGCGCACCGGATCGTCGTCGACGAAGAACACCGGCCGCCCCAGCACCACGCGCACCAGCGGCCGCCCCGCCTGCGCCTCGGCGGTCAGGCGCAACTGGCGCAGGTAGGCCACCACCACATCGATGTAGTGCACCGCGCGACCGGCCGCGTACTCGGTCGTCTCGTCCATCAGGTCCGAGCCGAGGATGCTCTTGATCGAGCGCATCAGGCGGCCGTCGACGCCATCGACGTAGGCTGCGATCGCGGCGCGGCCGTACAGGCGCGCGCCGTCTTCGGCGTCGTAGAACACCGCGGTCGGCATGGTCGTCAGGCCGTCCTCCAGCACGGCCAGTCGCATGCCGGCGCCGGCTGTGCCGACGGCGAAGCCCAGGGCCGAGTTGGAGGTGCCGAAGTCGATCGCGCAGTAGTCGGGGCGGTGCGGGCCGCAGGCGCGGTCCATCGGTGTGTGCGCGGGCGTGGGCGCGGCGTGCTGCGGCACGGCGCCCGGCGGCCCGCCAGCGGAAGCGGGGCGCGAAGTCTACGCAGATCGGGGCGTGGTCCGCGCCCGCGGCAGCCGCTCCCGGGGGCGGCCCGGCCGGGTCGATCGTGCGCAGCCGGCCTGCCGCGGCGCTGTGCGTTGCACGGGAGTGTTTCTCAAGAAAACGTTCTGTAAGTCATTGTCTTCTTTTCGAGCGCCTGCCGCCGCGGGCGGCGGCTGGGATGCTCAAAGCCAGCCGAGCGCGCCGATCACACCGCCGGCGCCCACCAGCCACAGCAGGTGCAGCCGCGTGCGCCACACCAGCACGGCAGCCAGCGCGGTGACGATCAGGTGCGCGCGACCCGGCGTCTCGGCGGCGAGGATCCAACCGGCTGCCACCATCAGGCCGATCACGATCGGCGCCATGCCGATGCGAAAGGCCTGCACGGGTCGCCAGGTTCGCCGGGCCTCGCCCCAGCGGTGCGCGGCCAGCGCCAGCGTGGTCGACGGCAGCAGGATGCCCAGCAAGGTCGCCGCCAGCCCGCCGGCGCCGGCGGCCTGCCAGCCCATGACGGCGACAAACAGCACGTTGGGGCCGGGCGCGGCCTGCGCGATGGCAATCGAGGCGGCGAATTGCGCATCGGTCAGCAGCCCGAGCTGGCTCACCAGCAGCCGGTGCATGTCGGGCAGCACCGTGATTGCGCCGCCCACCGCCAGCAGCGACAGCAGCAGAAAGTGCAGGAACAGCGTGAGCAGCAGCGCGGCCGTGATCATGTGCGGCTGCCGCCGAGGCGGTGCCAGGCCACGCCGCAGGCCAGCAGCCCGCAGCCCAGCAGCACGTAGAGCAGCGGCCAGCGCAGCAGCGCCACGCCGATGCAGGCCGCCGTGCCCAGGGCCGTGGCCAGTGGCAGGCCCAGCGGCGTGTCGCGCAGGCTGGCCGCCAGCTTGATGGCGGTGCCGATGATCATGCCGGCGGCCACGGCGCCCATGCCCTTCAGCGCCCCGGCCACCTGCGGCACGGCGGAAAAGTGCATGTAGGCCGTGGTCAGGCCGATTACCAGCAGCAGCGGAAAGGTCAGGATGCCCGCCAGTGCCGCCAGCGCGCCGCGCAGCCCGAAGTAGCGGTCGCCCACCATCAGCGTCAGGTTCACCACGTTCGGTCCCGGCAGCACCTGCGCCAGGGCCAGCAACTGCAGGAACTCCTCGGCCGACAGCCAGCGCCGCTGTTCCACCAGTACCCGCTGCGCCACTGCCAGCACGCCGCCGAAGCCCTGCAGCGCAAGGGCGTTGAAGGCCAGGAACAGTGCCGTCGGCGAGGCCGGACGCGCCAGGGGTGCGACGGTGCGGTCGGAGGTGGGTGTGGCGGGGCTCACGGAGCTCCTGTGGCGCTCGGGGCTTCGCCGGCGGGACGGCGCGGCGGGCTCGGTGGGCCGCCGATGCGCTGCGCGCGGGCGCCGACTCCCGCGCCAGCCGGGCCGATGCACCGGCGCACCGCCCGTTGCCGCGCTCCTGCCCGTCCCGGGTCGCCGGAATCGTAAACCGCGGCGATCAGGTCGGTCGCGCGCCGGCGGCTGCTGCAGCGCGATCCGCGCGGCCAGGCCGGCGCCGGGTCCGGGTCAGCCGGCGTGCGGTTCGCCCACAGCACCGACCTCGCGCGCCGCCGTCGCGGTCACGCGGGTCACGTGCAGCAGATGGATCTGGCGCGCGTCGGCGCGCAGCACCTCGAAGCGCAGATCGTCGAGCGGGATCACGTCGCCCCGGTGTGGAACGCGGCCGGCCGCATCGGTCACCAGGCCGCCGACGGTATCGACCGTATCGCTGGCGAAATGCGTGCCGAGCGCGGCGTTGAGCGCGTCGATCTCGGTCAGGGCCTTGACCCGCCAGCCGCCGTCCTGGTCGGGCACGATGCCGTCGGCCGGCTCGATGCGGTCGTATTCATCGTCGATGTCGCCGACGATCTGCTCCAGCACGTCCTCGATGGTGATCAGCCCGCTGATGCCGCCGTACTCGTCGACCACCAGCGCCATGTGGTTGCGGTTGGCGCGAAAGTCGCGCAGCAGCAGGTTCAGCGGCTTGCTCTCGGGGATGAACACGGCCGGACGCAGCTTGGCGCGCACGTCGAAGCCGTGCGCGGCATAGTGGCGCAGCAGATCCTTGGCCAGCAGGATGCCGATCACCTGGTCGCGGTCGCCCTCGATGACCGGAAAGCGCGAATGGCCGCTTGCCACCACGCGCCCGATCCAGGACTCGATCGGCTCGCCGAGGTCGATCACGTCCATCTGCGTGCTCGGCACCATGAGGTCGCGCGCACGCAGCTCGGAGACCTGCAGCACGCCCTCGATCATCGACAGCGCGTCGGCGTCCAGCAACTGGCGCTCGTGCGCGTCGGCCAGGACGGTCAGCAGCTCCTGGCGGTTTTCGGGCTCGCGGAAAATGAACGCCGTCAGGCGTTCGATGAGGGACTTCGGATGCTTGGCGGACGCAGCGCGTCCGGTGGAAGGTTCTGGCATGTTGGTGGGCGACCCGCGCGGCTCGATCTATGCGGCCGGCGCCGACGCCCGGGCATTGCGACGGGTCGAGGATACCCGAGCGGTTCGGCAGCGGTGGTGCGGATTGAGGGACGACGCCCGCCCCTGCCGGAGCGCACGGCCAAAGCCCGCCCGCTGGCGAGCACTGGCTTACTTGACCGTGCGCCGGCGCGGCGCATCACGGGCCGGTGGGTGCCGCGCCGCGCCAACCCGCGTCGCCGCGACGGGGCCGGCGGGGCTTCGGCCAGCGGCGCACTCCTGCATCGACGGTCAGCGCGTGAATGGTGCGGCACCCGGGGGCAACCGGGCGCAACGTCCGGGCTGGTACGGATCGGCGATGCGCAGGGCGGCCAGCAGGCGGCGCTCGCGCGCCTCCATTTGCCGGGCTGCCCGGGGCCGCTCGTGGTCGAAGCCGCGCGCGTGCAGCACGCCGTGGATGACCAGGTGCGCCAGATGGGCCCGCAGCGTCTTGGCCTGCTCGCGGGCCTCGCGGCGGATCACCGGCAGGCACAGCACGATGTCGGCGGCCAGCGGCGCGCGCGCGTAGTCGAAGGTCAGCACGTTGGTGGCGTAGTCGCGGCCGCGGAAGTCGCGGTTCAGCGTGCGCGCCTCGGCGCGACCGATGAAACGCACCGTGAGCTGCGCCGGCGTGGTGGACTCCAGGGCCAGCAGCACCCAGCGCCGCAGCGTGCTGCGCGCCGGCAGGCCGCGCTGCGCCCGCAGGCCCTGGATCGCCAGTTCGACCACCTCAGGGCGCAGCGCCGTGCGCCCGCCCACCGCGCCGCTCGGCCGGCGGATCGAGCCGGTCGGCCGCCTCGTAGGCCTCGACGATGCGCGCCACCAGCGGATGCCGCACCACGTCGGCGGCCGTGAAGTAGGTGAAGGCGATGCCGCGCACATCGTTCAGAACGTGCTGCGCCTCGATCAGGCCGCAGGAGTGGCCGCGCGGCAGGTCGATCTGCGTGACGTCGCCGGTGATCACCGCCTTGGAGCCGAAGCCGATGCGCGTCAGGAACATCTTCATCTGCTCGGGCGTGGTGTTCTGCGCCTCGTCGAGGATCACGAACGCCTGGTTGAGGGTGCGCCCCCGCATGTACGCCAGCGGCGCGATCTCGATCGTCTGCCGCTCCAGCAGGCGCTGCGTCTTCTCGAAGCCCAGCAGGTCGAACAGGGCGTCGTACAGCGGCCGCAGGTACGGATCGACCTTCTGCGTGAGGTCGCCGGGAAGGAAGCCGAGCCGTTCGCCTGCCTCGACGGCCGGGCGCGTGAGCACGATGCGCTCGACCGCGCTGCGCTCGAGCGCATCGACGGCGCAGGCCACGGCCAGGTAGGTCTTGCCGGTACCCGCCGGACCGATGCCGAAGCCGATGTCGTGCGCGAGGATGGCCTCGATGTAGTCGCGCTGGCGCGGCGTGCGTCCGTGCAGGTCGCGCCGGCGCGTATGCAGCTCGGGTGGCCGGTCGGCTGCGGGGGCAGGCGACGCCTGCGCGCCGCGGCCGCGCAACTCCACGAAGTACAGCTGGATGTCCTCGACCGAGATCGGCCGGCTGGCACGGGCCAGGAAGTGCTCGATCACGGCAATCGCCTGCTGCGCGTGCGTGGGCTCGCCCTCGACGCGGAACTGGTGCCCGCGGCGCCGGATCTCGACGTCCAGCTCGGTCTCGATCTGGCGCAGGTTGGCGTCGAGCGCGCCGGTCAGGTTGGCCAGGGCCGGGTTGTCGGCGTCGGCGGCGAAGTGGAGCGCCTTGCGGCTGGCCGTCCTGCGCATGCGCCGGTCCTCAGGCAGCCGCCGCTGCGGTTGCCGCTGCGGGAGAAAGCGGCCCGCGCTCGCGCACGTCGACCTCGCCACGCAGGCTGTGCGGCAGCGCCTCGGTGATGCGCAGCTCGATCAGTTGGCCCACCAGGCGCGCTGCCTGCGGCCCGCCGGCGAAGTTGACGATGCGGTTGTTCCCGGTCCGTCCCATCAGCTGGGCCGGATCCTTGCGCGCGGGGCCCTCGACCAGGATGGTCTGGCACGTGCCGACCATCGCCGCGCTGATCCGCTGCTGGTTGGCGTTGATCGCCGACTGCAGGCGCGCCAGGCGCGCCAGCTTGACCTCTTGCGGCGTGTCGTCCGCCAGGTCGGCCGCCGGCGTTCCGGGCCGCCTGCTGTACACGAAGGAGAAGCTGGCATCGAAGCCGACGTCGTGCACCAGCTTCAGGGTCTGCGCGAAGTCTTCCTCGGTTTCGCCCGGAAAGCCGACGATGAAGTCCGACGAGATGCAGATGCCGGGACGCACCGCGCGCAGGCGGCGGATGATCGACTTGTACTCCAGCGCGGTGTAGCCGCGCTTCATCGCGGCCAGCACCCGGTCTGCGCCCGACTGCACCGGCAGGTGCACGTGGTCGACCAGCTTGGGCAGGCGCGCGTAGGCGTCGATCAGCCGCTGCGTGAACTCCTTGGGGTGCGAGGTGGTGTAGCGGATCCGCTCGATGCCCGGGATCTCGTGCACGTACTCCAGCAGCAGCGCGAAGTCGGCCGCCTGCCCGTCGGCCATCCGGCCGAGGTAGGCGTTGACGTTCTGCCCGAGCAGCGTCACTTCGCGCACGCCGTGCTCGGCGAGGTCGGCCACCTCGGTCAGCACGTCCTCGAATGGCCGCGACACCTCCTCGCCGCGCGTGTAGGGCACCACGCAGAAGCTGCAGTACTTGCTGCAGCCTTCCATGATCGAGACGAAGGCGCTGGCCCCCTCGACCCGCGGCGGCGGCAGGTGGTCGAACTTCTCGATCTCGGGAAAGCTGATGTCCACCTGGGCGCGCCCGGTGGCGCGCCGCCGCGCGATCAGGTCGGGCAGCCGGTGCAGCGTCTGCGGGCCGAACACCACGTCCACGTAGGGTGCGCGCTCGACGATCGCCGCACCTTCCTGGCTGGCCACGCAGCCGCCGACGCCGATCACCAGGTGCGGCTTGGCGCGCTTCAGTTGCTTGACGCGGCCGAGGTCGGAGAAGACCTTCTCCTGCGCCTTCTCGCGCACCGAGCAGGTGTTGAACAGGATCACGTCGGCCTCTTCGGGCCGGTCGGTTGGCGTGAGTCCCTCGGCGGCGCCGAGCACGTCGGCCATCTTGGCCGAGTCGTACTCGTTCATCTGGCAGCCGAAGGTGCGGATGTAGAGCTTGCGGGTCTCGGGGTTCTTCGCGGTCACGGTTTAGATCCGGCGGCGAGCGATGGAGGGCAAAGGCAAGCGTGCCGATGCTACTGCGGGCCGGCCCGCGGTGCGCCGCCGGGGCCGCGTACCGGGGCGTCGCCCGGCGGCAGCACGCGCAGCAGCCGCACCTGGCCCATGCCATCGAGCTCGAAGCTCACCTGCGCATTGGGCGGAATCTGGTTGGCGGTGATCGTCTGGTTGGTGCTGACGTTGATGATGCGCGCGCCGGGGGCGGCGCGCAGTTGCCGGTCGTCGATGCGCAGCAGCGGCCATTGCACGGCCTGCACCCGGCCAATGTTCTGCGCGGGCCGGGGTGCCGGCGCAGATGCGGGGGACGGCACCCCGGGCGCCAGCTGCACCGCGCCGCGGTTGGAGGAACACGCCGCTAGCAGGCTGCCGAGCAGGGCAACGGACGCGATGCGTAGCCAACCGGTCATGCGCGTCTCGCAGGAAGGTGGTGGCGGATCAGGGACTCGAACCCCGGACACAAGGATTATGATTCCTCTGCTCTAACCAGCTGAGCTAATCCGCCGTGATCGGCGCGGGCTCGCCGCCAGTCAGGCGTGCGTCCGTCGCGAGGCGCGGATTATCTTCATTGCGCCTGCCCGGGTCAAATGGATGGATGCCGGGTACGTCGGGCCGGCCGTGAGTCGGGCCGTCCGGTGCGTCGACGCGGGCACCGCGGTGCGGCAGCCGGCGGTTGCAGCGGCCGCCAGTGGGCTCTAACCGGCGCTAACCGGCGCTAACCGGCGCCGATCGGCGCGGCCGCGTTCCGCAATCGACTCCTGTGGTGGCACTGCGCGCTGGCATCCGGCGGCGGGTACCGACGGCCTGATCCGCGCTCCCTCAATCCGGCTGCAGCACCAGCGTCGGCGGCGAGTGCAGCGTATGGATCAGCTCCACGCTGATCAGGGTGCCGGGCCAGCCCGGTCGCTCGGCGCGCGGATTGCTGCCGACGCGCAGCAGCGCGTCGTGCTGCTCGGCGATCTCGCGCACGATGGCCAGCCCCAGGCCGCTGCCGTCGACGTTGGTGCCGAGAACACGGTAGAAGCGGTCGAAGACCAGCGGCCGCTCGCGCTCCGGGATCCCCGGGCCGATGTCCTCCACTTCCAGGTACACCGCCTCGCTGGTGCTGCGCACGCGCACCGTGACGGCGGCGGCGGGACTGGCCTGCGCGGGCGAGTAGCGCAGGGCGTTGTCGATCAGATTGCCGGCGAGCTCGCGCAGCAGCGTGGCCACGCCGATCACGCGGACCGGCGTATCCGGCCCGTCGTAGCCCAGGTCGATGCCGCGGGCGATCGCCTGCGGCACCCACTCGCGCACCGCCTCGCGCGCCAGCTCGGCCAGGTCGACCGCCTTGAAGGCCGTCAGGTCGGCCGACTGATGCTCGGCGCGCGCCAGCGCCAGCAACTGGTTGATCAGGTGGGTGGCGCGCTCGGTGGAGGCGGCGATCTGCCGCAGGCTGCGGCGCAGCTCCTGCGGGTCGGTCTCCCGCTGCGCGAGCTCCGCCTGCGTACGCAAGCCCGCCAGCGGCGTCTTCATCTGGTGCGCGGCATCGGCGATGAAGCGCCGCTGCGTCACCAGGTTCTGCTCGAGACGCGCGAGCAGCTCGTTGAATGCGACCACCAGAGGTTCCACCTCGTCGGGTGTGCCGGGCGACTGGATGGGCGAGACATCGTCCGGCCGCCGCTCGCGGATCTGCCTGAGCAGCGCATTCAGCGGCGCCAGCCCGCGGGTCAGGCCGAACCAGACCAGCACCACGGCGATCGGCAGCAGGATGAACTGCGGCACGATCACCCCGCGGATGATCTCGTTGGCGAGCTGGCCGCGCTTGTCCAGCGTTTCGGCCACCTGGATCAACGCCGGCTGCGACCCGGGGCGGTTGGCGAACTGCACCCAGGTGTAGGCAATCCGCACGTCGGCGTTGCGCACCTGCGCTTCGCGGAACCTGACCACGCCGGGCGTCGGCACCTCGGTCTCGTCCGGCAGCGGCAGCTCGCGGTCGCCGGCCACGAACTCGCCGCGCAGTCCCAGCACCATGAAGTACAGGTTGTCGGTGGTGTCGGCGCGCAGCATCTGGCGTGCCGGCAGCGGCATCATCAGCCGCGCCTCGCCGCGGAACTCCTCGACGTGGTCGGCCAGGATCTCCACGCTGTCGGCCAGGTAGCGGTCGAATGGCACGTTGGCGATGTTCTGCGCGACCAGATAGGTGATGGTCACCGCCACCGGCCACAGCAGCAGCAGCGGCGCCAGCATCCAGTCGAGGATCTCGCCAAACAGCGAGCGCTGCTCCAGGGTGGAGCGCAGCGGGTTGGTGAAGCCGGCGGCACCGGCGGCGGGCTCGGGCTCGCGCCGCCGCCGCAGGCCGATGGTCAGCATGCGCAGGTCGGGGCGCAGGCGCCGGCCGGCGCGTGCCGGGGGCGGCGCAGCGGACGGCGCCGCGGCGGGCGCGGGCGGCGCGGCTGGATTCGGAGGCAGGGTCTCGTCGGGCATCGCAGGGCTGCGGATCCTTCTACCTTGTGCGGGGATGGAGCGGCGCGGGCGGCCCCAGGCCCGAAGCGCGTGCGCGCCCCTACGGACGGGCCGCGGCCGCGGGGCCGGCGGGATCGGCGGCGTCGGGTGCGCGCTCCAGGCAATAGCCGAGTCCGCGGATCGTGGCGATGCGGATGTCGCCCGCCTCCAGCTTCTTGCGCAGGCGGTGGACGTAGACCTCGATTGCGTTGTTGCTGACCTCCTCGCCCCACTCGCACAGGTGATCCACCAGCTGCTCCTTGCTCACCACGCGTCCGGCCCGCTGCAGCAGGATGCCCAGCAGGCCCAGCTCGCGCGCCGAAAGGTCCAGCGGCTGCTCGTTGAGGCTGGCCACGCGCCCGGCAAGGTCGAGCGCCAGCGGACCGTGGCGGATCACGCTCTGGTTGGCGCCGAGCGCTCGCCGCGTGAGCGCCCGCACGCGCGCTTCGAGCTCCGACAGCGCAAACGGCTTGGCCATGTAGTCGTCGGCGCCCAGGTCCAGACCGCGCACCCGCGAGTCGACACTGTCGGCGGCCGTCAGGATCAGCACCGGCATCTTGGCGCCGCGGGCGCGCAGGCGGCGCAGCACCTCCAGCCCGGACAGGCGAGGCAGCCCGAGGTCCAGGATCAGCAGGTCGAAGGACTGGGCGAGCAGCGCGCTGTCGGTCTGCTCGCCCTCGGTCACGATGTCCACCGCGTAGCCGGCCGCGCGCAGCGAGCGGGACAGGCCATCGGCGAGCACCGGATCGTCTTCAGCGATCAGGATGTGCATGTCCCCTTGATATCCTTGCGCGGCTCGCGCGGCAGGGCCGGCGGGCGCGCCATGCGTTGGTACGGTCAGTGTATTTCGCGCCCGGAGCGGCTCGCAAGGCGGGCCTGCGACGAGCGCACCGGCAAGGCGGCACCGGGCGCGAGGTCCTCCATCGCTTGACAGCCCATACTGGAAGCCTATACAGTGCCTGACACTGTAGAGATATTCAGTGCTGCCTCCGGGCAGCGGTGGCGCAAGCAACGGAGGCGACGATGGACGACGGACGGAGCGGATGGGTGGCTGACAGCAAAGAGCGGCAAAAGGCCCTGGCGGCGGCCCTGGCTCAGATCGAGAAGCAGTTCGGCAAGGGCTCGGTCATGCGCATGGCCGACGGCGAGGTGGCCGAGGACATCCAGGTGGTGTCCACCGGCTCGCTCGGCCTGGACATCGCGCTGGGCGTCGGCGGACTGCCGCGCGGCCGCGTAGTGGAGATCTACGGGCCGGAGTCGTCGGGCAAGACCACCCTCACGCTGCAGGTCATCGCCGAGATGCAGAAGATCGGCGGCACCTGCGCCTTCATCGACGCCGAGCACGCGCTCGACGTGCAGTACGCGCAGAAACTCGGCGTCAACCTGACCGAGCTGCTGATCTCGCAGCCGGACACCGGCGAGCAGGCGCTCGAAATCGCCGATGCACTGGTGCGCTCGGGCTCGGTCGATCTCATCGTCATCGACTCGGTGGCGGCGCTGACGCCCAAGGCGGAAATCGAAGGCGAGATGGGCGACTCGCTGCCGGGCCTGCAGGCCCGCCTGATGAGCCAGGCGCTGCGCAAGCTGACCGGCACCATCAAGCGCACCAATTGCCTGGTCATCTTCATCAACCAGATCCGGATGAAGATCGGCGTCATGTTCGGCAATCCCGAGACCACCACCGGCGGCAACGCCCTCAAGTTCTATGCATCGGTGCGGCTGGACATCCGCCGCGTGGGCTCCATCAAGAAGGGCGAGGAAGTCATCGGCTCCGAGACCAAGGTCAAGGTCGTGAAGAACAAGGTCGCCCCGCCCTTCAAGCAGGCCGAGTTCGACATCCTCTACGGCGAAGGCATCTCGCGCGAGGGCGAGGTCGTCGACCTCGGCGCGGCCCACAACGTCGTCGAGAAGTCGGGCGCCTGGTACAGCTACAACGGCGACCGCATCGGCCAGGGCAAGGACAACGCGCGTGAGTACCTGCGCGAGCATCCCGAGGTCGCGCTCGAAATCGAGAACAAGATCCGCGAGAAGCTGGGCGTGGCCACCCGCGGGGCTGCCGGTCCCGCGGCCGGGTAGCGCCGGGTCCAGCCGCCGGCTGGCGCCCGCGGGCCGAGCCACGGTGGAAGACGACCGCACCGACCGCAGCCGCAAGGCGGCGCCATCGTCGCCTCCCGCGCGCCCTCGCCCGGAAAGGTCGCTGCTGGCTCGGGCCCATGCCTTCCTGGCGCGTCGCGAGCACAGCCGTGCGGAACTGCGGCGCAAGCTCGGCCCGCATGCCGTCAGCGCCGAGCAGCTGGACCGGCTGCTCGATGACCTGCAAGCCCGCAAGCTGCTGTCCGATGAGCGCTTCGCCGAGGTGCTCGCGCGCAACCGCGGCGCGCGCTATGGCGCCGCCCGTATCCAGCAGGAACTCAAGGCGCATGAAATCGGCGCACCGCTCCTGCGTGCTGCACTCGATGAACTGCGTCAGACCGAACTGGCGCGCGCCCACACTCTCTGGCTGCGTCGCTTCGGTGCGCCCGCCGCCGACGCCGCCGAGCGCGCCCGCCAGATGCGCTTTCTTGCCCGGCGTGGCTTCAGCACCGACGTGATCCGCAAAGTGGTCCGCGCTCGCAGCGGCGCCGACGACTAGGACGGGCTCGCGAGCCCGTTTCGGCGGCGCGGCCGGCTGCGCCGCCGTTTTCAGGTCGTCGTCAGGCCGACCGCGCCCGGTCGCGCGGACCGCCGCCCGCGATCAACGCCGATCGACCGCCGCACCCCGACCCGGGCATCGCGTCGAATCGCGCGCCCCGGTTTCTCATCGCGAAACGTTGTGCATCGGCTTCCGCGAGCGTGTCGAGCGCGCCGCGTCATCGCCGCCAATTGACCCCGGCTTGCGGCCGGAGCAACCTGAACCCTCGCAGCGCCGCGGCCGCCAGTTGCCGGCGCCCGCGCGCTGCGAGCGCAACAGGGCCGATTTCCGAGCCTCCTCCCGTTTCACAAACCCTGACTGCGTTTCAGATCGCAGGAGATCGGCATGTCCAGCGTGCTCGCCAACGACAATCCCCCAACCCAGATTGCGCCGCGCCCGGCACAGAGAAATCTGCTAGGCACGCGCGCCGCCTGGGAGGCCGCGCGCCGTGCCGCCGTGGCCGATCCCGGCGCCTTCCACGGCGCCATGGCCCGCCGCAATTGCCACTGGTTCGTCCCGTCGGTGGGCACCAAGGGCGCGTGGTTGAGCTTCGACGAGGCAACCGGCCGCTGGAGCGGCTGGGACGCCACGACCGGCAGCGCGATCACGCCGCTGCTCGGCGAGGACTTCACGCCGTGGAAGGCCGCGTTCGATGACTCGGCCGCGCCGATCTACCGCTGGTTCTCCGGCGCGCTCACCAACGCCTGCTTCAACGAGGTCGATCGCCACGTTCTGGCGGGGCACGCGGAGGAAGCCGCCTTCATCTTCGAGGCCGATCGCTGGGACCCGACGCTGAACCAGGGCCGCGGCGGTCCGGTGGTCGGCTACCCGATCTCGCGCAAGCGCCTGCTGCTCGAAGTGGCGCGCGCCGCGCTCGTGCTGCAGGGGCTGGGGCTGAAGCCCGGCGACCGGGTGGCGCTGAACATGCCCAACATTCCCGAGCAGGTCTACTACACCGAGGCCGCCAAGCGGCTGGGCATCGTCTACACGCCGGTGTTCGGCGGCTTCTCCGACAAGACCCTGTCGGACCGCATCCACGACGCCGGCGCCCGGGTGGTCATCACCGCCGACGGCGGCTGGCGCAATGCGCAGATCGTCCCGTTCAAGGAGGCCTACACCGACGCCGCGCTCGACAATTTCGTGCCGGTTGAAACGGGCCTGGCGATGGTGCGCGACACGCTCGCCGGACTGGGCGTGGCCGCGTCGGTCGCGCAGACGATCGCGCAGTGCGCGGCCGAAGCGGTGGCCGGCGAGATCACCGTCGAGCGCAGCGACTTCATGCGCGGTGTGGGGCGCGCGCTGCAGGAGCTGTCGGGCCGCAACGCGCTCAACGCGCAGGAGGCCAGCCGCATCCGAACCGGCATCGCGCGCGCGCTGGTAGTGGCGCCGGCGCGGGTCGGCGCCGTGGTGGTGGTGCGCTACACCGCCCAGCCCAACCTGCGCTGGCGCGCCGAGCGCGACCGCTGGCATCACGACCTGGTTGCCGCCGCCGACCAGCGACTGATCGCCGCCGCCCATGCCGCGGGCCACGAGGTCGGCAGCATCGACGCCTTGCTGGCGCTCGACCACCACCGCTTCGTCGCCGCGATCTGGGCGGCCGTGCCGCCGCAGCCGGTCGATGCCGAGTACCCGCTGTTCATCATCTACACCTCGGGCTCGACCGGCAAGCCCAAGGGTGTGGTCCACGTGCACGGCGGCTACGTCGCCGGCCTTGCCGAGACCATGCGCGTGTCGTTCGACGCGGCGCCGGGCGACGTCATGTACGTGGTCGCCGATCCGGGCTGGATCACCGGGCAGAGCTACATGATCAGCGCGGCGCTGGCAACGCGCGTCACCAGCCTGATCGTCGAGGCTGCGCCGGTGTTTCCGTCGGCCGGGCGCTTTGCCTCGATCATCGAGCGCTACCGGGTCGCGATCTTCAAGGCCGGCGTCACCTTCCTGAAGACCGTGATGGCGGATGCGCAGAACGCTGCCGACGTGCGCCAGTACGACCTGTCGTCCCTGCGGGTGGCCACCTTCTGCGCCGAGCCGACCTCGCCGGCCGTGCAGCAGTTCGGCATGGAGCTGATGACGCCCTGGTACATCAACTCCTACTGGGCCACCGAGCACGGCGGCATCGTCTGGACCCACTTCTTCGGCAACGGGGAGTTTCCCCTGCGCGCCGACGCGCACACCTACCCGCTGCCGTGGGTCATGGGCGACGTCTGGGTCGCCGACGGCGAGGCTCGCGACGGCCGCCTGCCGTGGCGCCGCGCCGAGGACGGCGAGAAGGGCGAAATCGTGGTCGCCGCGCCGTATCCGTACCTGGCGCGCACCATCTGGGGCGAGGCGGCCGAATTCGGCGTCGTGCAGGAGGGCGCCGGCCTGCGCACCGTCGGCTCGTGGCAAGGCGACGCCAAGCGCTACGCCGCAACCTACTGGACGCGCTGGGCCGGCACCTTGGCCTACACGCAGGGCGACTTCGCGGTCCGCTATCCGGACGGCGGCTTCTCGCTGCACGGCCGCTCGGACGACGTGATCAACGTGTCCGGCCACCGCATCGGCACCGAGGAGATCGAGGGCGCCATCCTGCGCGACAAGCAGGTCAATCCGGACTCGCCGGTCGGCAACTGCATCGTGGTCGGTGCGCCGCATCGCGAGAAGGGGCTGACGCCGATCGCCTTCGTCAAACCGGCGGCCGGCCGCAAGCTGAGCGGCGACGACCGGCGCCGGCTGGCCGAACTGGTGCGCACCGAAAAGGGTGCGACCGCGGTGCCGTCGGACTTCATCGAGGTCGCGCAGTTTCCGGAGACGCGCAGCGGCAAGTACATGCGCCGCATGGTGCGTGCGCTGATCGAGGACGCGCCGGTGGGTGACACCAGCACGCTGCGCAACCCCGAGGCGATCGATCTGATCGCCCGGGCCATCGCCGAGTGGCGCGAGCGCCAGCGCCGCGCCGACGAGCAGCGCATGTTCGAGGCCTACCGCTTCCTGCGCGTGCAGTACTTCGCGCTGGCGCCGGGCCAGCCACAGCATCGCGTGGCCGCCGTGACCATCGCCAACCCGCCGGTGAACGCGCTCAACGAGCGCGCGCTCGACGAGCTGAACATGGTGGTCGACCACCTGGCGCGGCGCGACGACGTGGCCGCCGTCATCTTCACCGGCGAGGGCAGCGCCTCCTTCGTCGCCGGCGCCGACATCCGGCAACTGCTGGAAGACGTACACACGCTGGACGAAGCGCAGCCGCTGCCGAACATCGCGCACCTGGCGTTTCGCAAGATCGAGGCGATGGACAAGCCCGCCATCGCCGCCATCAACGGCGTGGCGCTGGGCGGCGGACTGGAGTTCGCGCTGGCCTGCCACTACCGCATCGCCGAGCCGACCGCCAGCTTCGGCCAGCCCGAGATCCGCCTGCGCCTGCTGCCCGGCTACGGCGGCACGCAGCGCCTGCCGCGGCTGCTGGCCGACCGGGCGGCGGCGCGTGGCCAGGAGCGCGGCCGCGGCCTGGTGCATGCCCTGCACATCGTCCTCGGCGGGCGAACGCTGGCGGCCGGTGCGGCGCACGACATCGGGCTCATCGACGAGATCGCCGCCGCGCCGAGCGACGTGCTGATGCGTGCCGTCGACCTGGCCCGCGGCTTTGTGCTGGACCCGGCCAGCCCTCTGCGCCGCGCCTTCGACGCCCGCCGCGCGGCGCAACCGGCGTGGGCGCGGCCGGGCACGCCCGATCTGGCCGCAGCGCTGGCCGACGCCGACGTGCAGCGCATGCTGGCGCAATGCGCGCAGGCCGGCCGCGGCGCGGCCGCGCGGCGGCTGCTCGATGCGCTGGGCACCGGCTGGGCCGCCGGCATCGACGCCGGTCTGGAGCGCGAGGCCCGGCTGTTCGCCGAGGCGGTGGTCGACCCCGAGGGCGGCAAGCGCGGCATCCGCGACTTCATCGACCGCAAGGCGCGCGCCCTGCCCACCCGGCCGCTGCCGGCACATCCAGCGCCCGCGGAGCTCATCGGCCGCGGCGAACTGCTGCCGGTGGGCGCCCCGTTCTTTCCGGGCTTCACGCCGCTGCCCACGCTGCAGTACGCCTTTGCGGTCACGCGCGACCACGCCACCGGCGAGCCGATCTTCGGCGGGCCGACCACCGCCGAGCGCGAGGTCATCGTGCCGGTGGAACAACCGGGTCCCAACGAGGCGCTGGTCTACGTGCTGGCCTCGGAAGTCAACTTCAACGACGTCTGGGCCATCGTCGGCATTCCGATCTCGCCCTTCGACAACCACGACGAGGACGTGCACGTGACCGGCTCCGGCGGCATGGGCCTGGTCGTCGCCCTGGGCAGCGAGGTCAAGCGCCAGGGCCGCGTCAAGGTGGGCGACCTGTGCGTGGTGTTCGCCGGCCAGTACGACGTGCTCGACCCGGCGGTCGGCCTGGACCCGATGTTCGCCGACTTCCACATCCAGGGCTACGAGACGCCCAACGGCAGCCATCGCCAGTTCCTGCTGGTGCAGGGGCCGCAACTGCATCCGGTGCCGCAGGACCTCACGCTGGAGGCGGCCGGCTCCTACGTGCTCAACCTCGGCACCGCCGTGCGGGCGCTGTTCACCGTGCTGCAGGTCGAGGCCGGCAAGTCGATCTTCGTCGAGGGCGGCGCCACCGGCACCGGCCTCGAAGCGCTGAAGAGCGCGCGGCGCAATGGCCTGACCGCCATCGGCCTGGTGTCGAGCCAGGAGCGCGGGCAGGTGGTGCGCAACGAGGGCGGCATTCCGGTCAACCGGCGCGATCCGCGCCACGCTGCGCTCTTTACGGCGGTGCCGCGCGGCGCCGAGGCAATCGCCCGCTGGGTCGAGGCGGCGCGCCCGCTGCTCGACGAGATCCGCGCCGCCAACCACGGTCGGCTGGCCGACTACGCGGTGTCGCACGCCGGGGAAACGGCCTTCGCCCGCACCTTCCAGATGCTGGAGGAGGGCGGTGTCGTCACCTTCTACGGCGCGACCTCGGGCTACGCCTTCAGCTTCGTGGGCAAGCCGGGCAGTGCTGCCGCCGAAACCATGCTGCGGCGGGCCCGGCTGCGGGCCGGCGAGGCCGTGCTCGTCTGGTACGGCGCCGGGCTCGCCCGCACCGAACTGGTGGACACGCCGGGGCTGGAGGCCATCGAGGCCGCCCGCGCCGCCGGCGCGCGCATCGCGATCCTGTGCGCCACCGACGCGCAGCGCGAGTTCGTGCAGTCGCTCGGGTTCGGCGATGCCGTGCGCGGCGTGGCCTCCATCGAAGAGCTGGCGCGCAAGCACGGCAAGGACTTCGACTGGCCCGAAGGCCTGCCGGCGCTGCCCGACACGCGCACCCAGATCGACGCCTTCCGCGCCGCCGTGCGCGACTTCCAGGAACGCACGGTCAAGCCCGTGGGCTCGGTGGTCGGGCGCTTCCTGCGCTCGGCCGACAACCCGCGCGGCCAGCCCGACGTCATCATCGAGCGCGCCGGCTTCGACGCGCTGGCGGTGTCCACCTCGATCGTCATGCCCTACACCGGGCGCGTCGTCTACTTCGAGGACCTCGACCGCAAGCGCTTCTCGTTCTACGCGCCGCAGGTGTGGATGCGCCATCGCCGCATCCTGATGCCCACCGCCTCGATCAAGGGCACGCACCTGAACAACGCGCACGAGGTGACCGAGATGAACCGCATGGTCGATGCGGGCCTGCTCGCCGTCACCGAGCCGACCGTCGTGCCATGGCACCAACTGCCGGCCGCGCACCAGGCCATGTGGGACAACAAGCACGCCGGCGCCAACTACGTTTGCAACCACGCGCTGCCCGTGCCGGGGCTGCGCTCGCGCGAGCAACTGTTCGAGGCCTGGGCGACGCAGCAGTCGGAGACGAATTGATGCGAAACCTCCCATCACCGTCGCCCCGGCGCAGGCCGCGGCCCGATTTCACGCACCGCAGATTGGCCCCCGGCCTGCGCCGGGGCGACCATCGCTGCGCGCCCTGCGTCCTGCGTCCTTGCTTCAGAGACCTCCCATGACCGACAGTCGCCGCAAGAAGTCCATGCCCGCCGCCGGCAACGACACCCTCACCGCCGGCAGGAAGCCTGCGCGCAAGACGGCCGGGAAAGCGGCCACCGCCACCGCCACCGCCGCCGCGCCGCTGGCCGCGCTGGCGCCCGCCGCCGGCGGCCGGCTGGCGGCCAAGGTCGCGTTCGTGACCGGCGCCGGCGGCAACATCGGCGCCGACATCACGCGGCGCTACCTCGAGGAAGGCGCCAGCGTGGTGATGGTCGGGCGCGACATGAAGAAGCTCGAGGCCACGCGCCTGCGACTGCTGCAGGAGACCGGCTCGGCCGAAGGCCGCGCCATCACCCTGCCCATGGACGGCGCCGACCCGCTGCAGGTGCACGCCGCGATCGCGGCGGCGGTGGCGGCCTTCGGCCGGCTCGACATCGTGGTCAACAACGCCGGCTCATCGGGTCCGAAGCAGCGCCTGGAGGACATGCCGATCACCGACGCCGACCTGAAGGCGCAGCACGACCAGGGCAGCCCGAGCGGAATCCTCGACAACGAGAGCGCGCTCGGTGCCGCCCGCAACCTGCTCGGCATGGCCTGGACGGTGACGCGCACCGCGCTGCCGCACCTGAAGCCCGGTGCCGCCATCATCAACGTGACGACGATCTTCTCGCGCACCGAGTACTTCGGCCGCGCGCCCTACGTGGTGCCCAAGGCGGCGTTCAACGCGCTGTCGCGCAAGCTCGCGCTCGAACTGGGGCCGCGCGGCATCCGCGTCAACACCGTGCTGCCGGGGCCGATCGACAGCGACCGCATCCGCAACGTGTTCGCGGCGATGGACAAGCTGCGCCACGGCACGCGCGGCACCACGGCGCGCGAGTTCATCGACCTCATGACGCTGGCGCGCGACCACGGCAGCGGTGCGCCCGAGTACGGCCTGCCCTCGATCCGCGACGTGGCCAACGCCATCGTGTTCCTCGGCTCCGACGATTCGGCGGCGTTCAACGGCCACGACTTCGAGGTCACCAACGGGATGACGGTGCGCAAGGAAAGCCGCAGCACCTGGGTCTCGCGGCCCGAGCTGCGTACCGTCGACGGCACCGGCTGCCGGGTGCTGATGGCCGCCGGCGAGCAGTTGGCCGACGCCCTGGCCATCGCGCGGGCGCAGGCCAGCCTCGGAGCCGAGGTGCTCCTGGGCCTGCCCACCGAAGAACTGGTCAGGCAGGCCGTCGGCATCCTCGACCCGACTCCCGAGGATCGGCGCATCACGCCGGTGCTGCTCGACCGCATGCAGCCGGCCACCCTCCGCGCGGTGCTGCAGCCGGAGGCCGGCCACGGTCGCCTGAGCGGCGCGATCGTGCTGCCGGCGGCAGGCCCGCACGCGCTGCGCGGACCGCTGTCGCAGGTGCCCGACGCGCAGATCGAACTGTTCATCGAACGCGAGATCATCGGCGCGCTGGTGCTGGCGCGCGAGTTGTCGCGCTTCTGGCACACGCAGTCCGGCCTGGAGCAGATCGCGCGCGTGGTGTTCGTCACCAACGGCGACGACGGCGCCGGCAACGGGGTGGCCGACCTGCTGCGCGCCGCGATGGAGGAGCTGATCCGCGTCTGGCGCCAGGAGTCGCGGGCCGACATGCGCGAGGGCGAGCCGGGCGTGGTGCAGTGGGGCAATCAGATCATCCGCTACACCAACAGCGAAACCGAAGGGCTGCCGTTTGCCGCCGGGCAGATCGCGCGGCTGCTCTTCACGGAGCGGCGCATCTCGCAGGTCAACCTGTACCTGCCGACCTCGATCCGCGAGGCCACCGGCGCGCGCCGCTCGGCCATGGGCGAGATCGAGACGCTGCACGGCCTGCACAAGGGCAAGGTGGCGCTGATTACCGGCGGCAGTTCGGGCATTGGCGGGCAGATCGGCCGGCTGCTGGCGGCCGCCGGCGCGCGGGTGATGCTGGTGGCGCGCGGCGCCGAGGCGCTGCAGACCCTGCGCGACCGCGTCGTCGGCGAGCTGGAGGACAGCGGCTACTGGGGCGCGCGGCGGCGCGTGCAGACGCTGGCGGGCGTGGACGTCGGCAATCTGGCGTCCGTCGAGAACGCGGTCGATGTCACGCTCGACACCTTCGGCCGCGTCGACTACCTCATCAACTGCGCCGGCGTGGCCGGCGCCGAGGAGATGGTGGTCGACATGGGGCTCGATGCCTGGCGCTACACCCTCGATGCCAACCTGATCTCCAACTACGCGCTGATCCGGCGTGTGATCCCGCTCATGAAGCAGCAGGGCTCGGGCTACATCGTCAACGTGTCGAGCTACTTCGGCGGCGAGAAGTACGTGGCCACGCCCTATCCCAACCGCTCCGACTACGCGGTCAGCAAGGCCGGGCAGCGCGCGCTGGCCGAGAGCCTGGCGCGCTTTCTCGGCCCGCAGATCCAGATCAACGCGGTCTCGCCCGGTCCGGTCGAAGGCGAGCGGCTCAAGGGCAAGGGCGGCAAGGCCGGCCTGTTCGAGCGGCGCGGCCGGCTCATCCTCGAAAACCGGCGCCTCAATGCGGTCTACGCCGCGGTGGTGCGCGGCATCCGCGCCGGCGAGCGCGCCGACGAACTGCTGCAGTGGCTCGCCTTCAACCGCGTTGACAAACTGCTGGAGCCCGAGGCGCCGGCCACGCTGCAGCGGCTGGCGCAGCAACTGGCCGCCGAGCGGGCCGACGGCGCCACCTGGGATCGCCACCCGCTCACCGCCGGCATTGCCGCCAAGCTGACGGCGCGGCTGCGGCGCGCCGGCTACTTCCGGCAGGAGGCTGATCGCGGCGCCCTGTACGGCAAGGTCTGGAGCGAGCGGCTGCCCGAGGCGCCCGAGCCCTTCCTGCCGCCCTCGCTGGTGAAGAAGGAGGCGGCCAAGATCGGCGACGGCGTGATCTCGCTGCTGCACATGAAGCGCATGCCCACCGAGCACGAGGTGGCGCTGGCCACCGTCTACTTTCTGGCCGACCGCGCGGTCTCGGGCGAGACTTTCCTGCCCTCGGGCGGGCTGAGCCTGGAGCGCTCGATCACCGAGCGCGAGCTGTTCGGCAGCGTCAAGCGCGAACGCCTGGAGATGATGCGCGGCCGCACGGTCTGGCTGATCGGCGAGCACCTCGACCAGCACCTGGCGCGCGCCGCCAGCGTCTTCGGCACGCAGGCGCAGGTGGGCCGGATCATGCTCCTCACCCGGACCAAGGCGGCGGCGGCGGCGGTGGTGGAGCGGCTGACCCCCACCGAGGCGGCGCTGACGCGGGTGATCGTCTGCGGCGACGATCTGGAGACCGGCATGGACCAGGCCCTGCGCGACGGCGGCCGCCCGACCAGCGTGGTGTCCACCCCGTTTGCGCCGCTGCCCGCGCGGCTGGAAGGCGACGACGGCCAGTGGCTCGAAACCGCCGCCTTCCGGGCCGTGGTCGAGAGCAACCTCACGCACCACTTCCGCGTGGCGCGCAAGGCCGCGCTGTACGACGACGTCAACCTCATGCTGGTGTCGCCCGACGTGCCGGTGGGCTCGGCGCCCGACCCCTTCGCCCTGGCCAACTTCGTCAAGAGCACGCTGCACGCCTTCACCGGCACGCTGGCGGTGGAATGCGAGCGCCTGGTGCACGATGCGGTGGTCAACCAGATCAACCTCACCCGCCGCGTGCGCTCCGAGGAGCCGCGCAACGCCGAGGAGACCGAGGAGGAGCTGGAGCGCTTCGGCCGCGCCGTGCTGCTGGCCGGCGCGCCGCTGCCGCGGCTGGAGGACAGCCGGTATCGCTCGCGCATCTATCGCGGCATGGCGATCACCGTGTAGCGCGCGCCGCGCCCGGCCGTGCACGCCCGGCACCGGGGCGCCGCCGGTGCGCGCGGCGGCCGGGGTCGCGGTGCTACCATGACAAGCGCCGGGCGGTGGGATTGCCCGGCCTTTTTTTGTTCCGCCCAACATGTCCGCAACCGGCCGTCGCCCCGTGCATACGCGCTCGATCCGTGTCGACGCCTTTGCGCGCGACGACGGCCTTTGGGACCTGGAGGCCGAGCTGGTCGACACCAAGGCGCGCGACTTTCCGCTGGCCACCGGCCTGCGCCGCGCCGGTGACCCGGTGCACCACATGCGCCTGACGGTCACCATCGACACCCACCTGAACATCGTCGCGGCCGGTGCCGTCGCGTCGTGGGTGCCCTATCCCGGCCACTGCGACGCCATCGGCCCCGACTACCGCAAGCTGGTGGGGCTCAACCTGACGCAGGACTTTCGCCGGCACCTGCGCGAGCGGCTGGGCGGCGTGCGCGGCTGCACCCACGTCACCGAGCTGGCCGGGGTTCTGCCGACGGCGGCCATTCAGGCGTTTGCCGGCGAGGTCTATCAGACCCGCGACGCCTCGCAGCAGCCGCCGGGCGAGCCGGCCGCGGCCGAGCGCAAGCCCTTCCAGCTCGACCGCTGCCACGCGCTGCGCACCGACGGGCCGGCGGTGGCGCAGTTCTACCCCCGCTGGTACCGCGCGGCGCCGGCGCCGGGCGCGGAGCCCGCTGCAACCGACAGCCAATCCAACCAGGTAGACACACCATGAAGATCCACGAGTACCAGGGCAAGGAGATCCTCCGCCAGTACGGCGTGCCCGTGCCGCGCGGCATCGCCTGCTTTTCGGTCGACGAGGCGATGAACGCGGCCCGCACGCTCGGCGGCCCGGTGTGGGTCGTCAAGGCCCAGATCCACGCCGGCGGTCGCGGCAAGGGCGGCGGCGTCAAGCTGGCGCGCAGCATGGACGAGGTCCGAGCCCACGCCGGGGCCATCCTCGGCATGCAGCTGAAGACGCACCAGACCGGTCCCGACGGGCAGAAGGTGCGGCGCCTGCTGATCGAGGAGGGCGCCGACATCCGCAAGGAGCTGTACGTCGGCATGGTGGTCGACCGCGCCACCCAGCGCGTGGTGCTGATGGCCTCCAGCGAAGGCGGCATGGACATCGAGGAGGTGGCCGCGCACACGCCCGAGAAGATCCACAAGGTATTCATCGACCCGGCGCACGGCCTCACGGACCGCGAGGCCGACGACGTGGCCGCGAAGATCGGCATCCCGGCGGCCAGCGTGCCCGCGGCGCGCGCCATCTTTCAGGCCCTGTACAAGGCGTTCTGGGACACCGACGCCTCGCTCGCCGAGATCAACCCGCTGATCCTCACCGGCACGGGCGCGGTGGTCGCGCTCGACGCCAAGCTCAACTTCGACGCCAACGCCCTGTACCGGCACCCCGAGATCGTGGCGCTGCGCGACCTCGACGAGGAAGACCCGGCCGAGGTCGAGGCGAGCAAGTTCGATCTGAGCTACATCCAGCTCGACGGCGACATCGGCTGCCTGGTCAACGGCGCCGGCCTGGCGATGGCCACCATGGACACCATCAAGCTGTTCGGCGGCGAGCCGGCCAATTTTCTCGACGTGGGCGGCGGCGCCACCACCGAGAAGGTGACCGAGGCCTTCAAGATCATGCTGCGCAACCCGAAGCTGGCCGCCATCCTGGTCAACATCTTCGGCGGGATCATGCGCTGCGACGTGATTGCCGAGGGCGTGATCGTGGCGAGCAAGGCCGTCGGCCTGAAGGTGCCGCTGGTGGTTCGCATGAAGGGCACCAACGAGGACCTGGGCAAGAAGATGCTGCGCGAGTCGGGGCTGCCGATCATCAGCGCCGACACCATGGCCGAGGCGGCGCAGAAGGTCGTGGCGGCGGCGCGGGGGTGAATCTCGTCGCCCCGGCGCAGGCCGGGGCGACGGCTTCAGTGCCGGGCACCAAAGATGAGGCAGAGGGACAAGACATGAGCATCCTGATCGACAAGAACACCCGCGTGGTCACGCAGGGCATCACCGGCAAGACCGGGCAGTTCCACACCCGCATGTGCCGCGACTACGCCAACGGCAGGAACTGCTTCGTCGCCGGCGTGAACCCGAAGAAGGCCGGCGAGGACTTCGAGGGCATCCCGATCTACGCCTCGGTCCGCGAGGCCAAGGAGCAGCAGGGCGTGACCGCCAGCGTGATCTACGTGCCGCCGCCGGGTGCTGCGGCGGCCATCTGGGAGGCGGTGGAAGCCGACCTCGATCTGGTCATCTGCATCACCGAGGGCATTCCGGTGCGCGACATGATCGAAGTGCGCGACCGCATGCGCAAGGAACACCGCCGGACCCTGCTCGTCGGTCCCAACTGCCCGGGCGTCATCACGCCCGAAGAGATCAAGATCGGCATCATGCCGGGGCACATCCACCGCAAGGGCCGCATCGGCGTGGTGTCGCGCTCCGGCACCCTGACCTACGAGGCGGTGGGCCAGCTCACCGAGCTGGGCCTGGGCCAGTCGAGCGCGGTGGGCATCGGCGGCGACCCGGTCAACGGCCTCAAGCACATCGACGTGCTCAAGCTCTTCAACGACGATCCCGAAACCGACGCCGTGGTCATGATCGGCGAGATCGGCGGCGGCGACGAGGAAGTGGCCGCGCACTGGGCCCGTGAACACATGAAGAAGCCCGTGGTGGGCTTCATCGCCGGCGTGACCGCGCCCCCGGGCAAGCGCATGGGCCATGCCGGCGCCATCATCTCGGGCGGCAAGGGCACGGCGCAGGAGAAGCTGGCGGTGATGGAAGCCTGCGGCATCCGCACCACCAAGAACCCGTCGGAACTGGGCTCCCTGCTGAAGTCCGTGTTGCGTTAGCGCAGCAGCGGTCGGCAGGGCGCGCAGTACAAGCAGCAGGCATCACCCTCGCCGCGCCGCAGCGCGGCCGGCGCGGGATACGAGAAACCAGGCCGGGCCAGACCGGCGCAGGCGGCCGCGGGGCCGCGCGGCAGGTCGCGTCAACCGGGCCACCGGGCAACGCGCCGACCGGGCAACGGGCTAAGCGGGCAACGGGCTAAGCGGGCAACGGGCTAAGCGGGTAACGGGCTAAGCGGGCAACGGGCTAAGCGGGTAACGGGCTAAGCGGGCAACGGGCTAAGCGGGCAACGGGCTAAGCGGGTAACGGGCTAAGCGGGTAACGGGCTAAGCGGGCAACCGGCCAACCGGCCAACCGGCCAACCGGCCAACCGGCCAACCGGCCAACCGGCTAACCGTCGCGGCCGCCGTGGCGGTCCGTCCCGCGGCGTGCGCGTCCGGGCCGCAACGGCCTTCAGGGGAGGAGGCGCGCATGGACACCATCTTGGCGTGGTTCGCAACGCTGGACTGGGCGGCGATCGGCCAGATCATCCTGATCGACATCCTGCTCGGTGGCGACAACGCGGTGGTGATCGCGCTGGCCTGCCGCAACCTGCCGGTGCGGCAGCGGCGCATGGGCATCTTCTGGGGCGCGGCCGGCGCCATCGTGCTGCGGGTCATCCTCATCAGCTTCGCGGTGGCGCTGCTCGACGTGCCGGCGCTCAAGCTCGTCGGCGGGCTGCTGCTCATCTGGATCGGCGTGAAGCTGATTGCCCCGCCCGAGGCCGACGGTCACGCCACGGTGCAGGCCAGCGACAAGCTGTGGAGCGCCGTCAAGACCATCATCGTGGCCGACTTCGTCATGTCGCTCGACAACGTGATCGCAATTGCCGGCGCCGCCGAGCAGGCCGATCCCTCGCACCGCACCGGCCTCATCGTCTTCGGCCTGCTGGTGAGCGTGCCTTTCATCGTGTTCGGCAGCCAGATCATCCTCAGACTGCTCGACCGCTTTCCGATCATCGTGCTGCTGGGCGGCGCGCTGCTCGGCTGGATTGCGGGCGGCCTCGTCGTCGGCGACCAGCTCTTCAAGGGCCACCTGCCCGAGGACCGCCTGTTGGTCTACGCCGCCAGCGCCGCCGGCGCCGTGCTCGTGGTGGTGGTGGCGAAGTGGCTGGCGCGGCGGCGCGCCGCCGCTTTGCCTGAGTAGGCCGCCGAACGCCGTGCCTTGGGGGTGCGGGCGTTTGGTCATAATGACGTTCCCGCCGACTCACCGCCGATGACCTTTGCTCTCGACTTCACGCTGAAGACCCACCCGGGTCTGGTGCGCCCTCTGAACGAGGATGCCGTCGGCGCCGATCCGAGCCTGGGCCTGTTCCTGCTGGCCGACGGGCTGGGTGGCTACAACGCCGGCGAGACCGCCAGCACCATGGCGGTCAGCACGTTGCTGGCCGACCTGACAGCCGCCCTGCGCCGTGCGCGGACCGAGGGCATCGACTTCGACCCCCGCCGCGTGCTGCACGATGCGCTGGTGGAGATGAATCAGGCCATTTACCGGGCGGCGCTGAACAGCGCCGCCTTTCAGGGCATGGCCACCACGATCGTGGTGGCCTGGTTCCTCGGTGAGAGCCTGTGGGTGGCGCATACGGGCGACTCTCGCCTGTACCGGCTGCGCGGGGGCGAACTCGCTCAGATCACGCGTGACCACTCTTTCAGCCAGGAGTTGCTCGACGCCGGCATGGTCACCGAGGAAGAAGCCCGCCTTCTGCCCGCCAAGAACCTCGTGACGCGAGCGCTCGGCGCGGGGGCCGAGGTCGAGCCGGAGGTCCATGAGTACGACGTTGCCGAGGGCGATGTCCTGCTGCTGTGTTCCGATGGTCTGACCGAGATGGTGGGCTCCCATGAGATGGCCGGGCTGCTGAATGCGTGCCAGCCCGACCTGGCCGAAGCGGCGCGTCGGTTGATCGACATGGCCAACGAGGCCGGCGGGCGGGACAACATCTCGGTGGTGCTGGTGCGGGTGCTGCCGTCGGTCGCAGGGTAGCCGTCGAATTGACTGCCTTGCGCGAAACTCTTGGTTTGGCAAAGGCGCTGGGCGGCTGGCAGAATCGAGCCGCCTGGGGTGGGTAACCGGCCGCGCGGTCAGCGGTGTTTCGCGGCAACTGCTGAAAACGTCATGGCGCCCACGGATGGCGCTGTGCAACCCCTGGGCGACGCGACTGGAAAGCTATGCCTCGACTGGTCCTGAGTCTTGACGGAGTGGTCTTGCGGGAGATCAAGCTCTCGAAGGACCGCATCACGCTCGGCCGCCGTTCCCACAACGACGTGGTCATCGACAACCTGGCGGTTTCGGGTGAGCACGCGGTGATATTCATGTCGGGCAACGACGTCTTCCTCGAAGACCTGGGGTCCACCAACGGCACCACCGTCAATGGGCAGCCGGTCAAGAAGCACCTGCTGCAGTCCGGCGACACCATCGAGATCGGCAAGTACCGGCTGCGCTATCTGGCCGACGGGGAAAGCACCGAAGACGACATCGACATCGACACCAGCCAGCCGCTGCGCCGCGAGTTCTACGGTCCCGGCCCGGCCACCATCCAGGTGCGCCAGCCCGGCGCGCCGGACGACAACGCCCAGTCCGGTGCGGCCGTCATCAAGATCATGACGGGTGCCAATGCCGGGCGCGAGCTGGCGCTAGCCAAGGCGCTGACCACCATCGGCCGCCCCGGCCATCAGGTGGCGGTCATCACGCGCCGTCCCACCGGCTACTTCATCGCCCACGTGGAAGGGGAGATGTTTCCCACCATCAACGGCGCCAGCCTCGGCTCTGCCGCCCATCCGCTCAAGGATCAGGACCTCATCGAACTGGCGGGGGTGAAGATGGAGTTCTCCAATCCGGTCGCCGACGAATCCTGACTTGGCGCGATCAGGCCGGATTTGGCCCGAGTTGACCCGAGTTGCCCCGAGTTGGCCGGCTCAGGCCGGATTCGGCCCGAGCCCGCACGGCGCCGCGCGCCTTGCCCGGCGCGGTTGGCTCGGCCAGCCCGGGTCGGCCGCCCGTCTTGCGCCGGATGAGCGCACCGTGGGCGTTTGTCCGGCGTTCGTGCCGGGCCGGCCCGGCCGGCCTCCCGTGGTGAGCGTGTCAAAGACCTGTCCCCAGTGGAGCCTGACCATCCGGTCATCCCTGGCGCGGAAGTTGCGTGTCACGCCGGACCTCAATGTCTGGCCGGGTTTCTTCAACGCTTGGCCGGACTTCTACGGGCAGTGGGTTCAGCAATGACGAGGCAATTCAAGGGCACAGGCGAGTCGCACGGCTTCACTCTGATCGAACTGATGATCGTGGTGGCGATCGTCGGCATCCTGGCGGCCATCGCGATTCCGGCCTACCAGGACTACACCATCCGCGCGCGGGTCGCCGACGGTCTGAGTCTGGCAACGCTGGCCAAGTCCAACGTGCAGGACGTTGCTGCGCTCGGCAACGACGCAAACGACCCCGACGGGTATGGGCTCGGTTTCCGGCCGATCAATGCCGCCGCGGGCAATCAGACCCGCGCGGTCGAGGGCCTGAAGATTGCCCCCATCACCGGAGTGATCACCATTGATCTTCAGCCGGTTGCCGGCGGCGGCACGCTGACCCTGACCCCGAACGCGCCGATCGGCGCCCTTCTGCCGGTCGGCACGGCAAAGTTCTTGCCGCCGGCCGACGCGGTCCAGTGGCGCTGCGCGGCCAAAGGTGCAAACCCGGGCGCGTTCGTGGGCGTGACCGCGGGCACCCTCAAGGCGAACCTTGCCCCGGCCGAGTGCCGGTGAGCCGGGCTGGTCGGGCGCGTGGTCCAAACCGCCGGCTGCGCGGGCGCCCTGGGCAACATCGAGCGGCGTGCGCGGCCACGCGGCGCCCGGCAAGGCGCCGCTCCGCGGCTTTCCGCATTACGACCGCGGTGCGGCAGGCGGGCCTGACCCCGGTGCCCCTGCCTGGGCGCCGGGCCGGCCGGCACGCCCGCCGTCCGTCGGGACGGTGAAGGCCGTCCGTCTTCCCGCTCAAACGGCCGCGGAAGGGCACTCGTGTGACGTTTATTGTCAGTCGAGTGCCCTGCATGGTCATCTTGCGCGGGATTTGCGGACTATTCCGCAGCGATCCTCCCAGTCGGGGCTGGCACGAAAGTTGTTTGGACTCCTGTGCATCGGCATGTCGCCGGTCTATCTCCGAGGGGTGAATTCAATGATGAAGAGGCAACTGAAGAGCGTGGTGCGCGGTTTCACGCTGATCGAGCTGATGATCGTGGTGGCGATCGTCGGCATTCTGGCCGCGATCGCGATTCCGGCGTATCAGGAGTACACGATCCGTTCGCGGGTGACCGAGGGGTTGAGCCTGGCAACCTCGGCCAAGACCAACGTGTCGGACGTGGCGGCCTCGGGCAACCCGCAAGGCTCTGCTGATGGTTATGCGCTCGGCTACCGGGCGATCAACGCAGGCAACGGTAACCAGACGCGCTCTGTCGAGGACATGAAGATCGACGCGGGCTCCGGCGTGATCACCATCGATCTGCAAGCGATCGCAGGCGGCGGCACCCTGACGCTGACCCCGAATGCGCCGATCGGTACGAAACTGCCAGCCGGTGGTGCGGCCTTCCAGCCGCCTGTCGATGCGATCGCGTGGCGCTGCGCGGCCAAAGGTGCCGGTGCTGCTGGCTTTTTGGGCGTGACCGCCGGAACCCAGAAGGCCGAGCTCTCGCCGGCCGAGTGCCGCTGATCCTGTTCTTTTCTTCGGCAAAGGGCACCTGCGGGTGCCCTTTTCGCATCCAAGCATCCCGCGTTTGCCGTCTGCCATGAAAAGGCGCGTTCGTCTTCCGCTGCTTCACCTGGGTGTCAGTGCCGTGCTGGTGGGGCTGGCCCTGGCGCTGATTCTGTTGCTCTGGTACCCAGCGCCGCTGGGCCACCTGGACGGGATCCACTTCGTCGTCCTGCTCATCATCGGCGTCGACCTCTGTCTGGGGCCGCTGCTGACGCTGGTGGTGTCGAGCGAACACAAACGCGGTGCCGTGCTGGCACGCGACCTGGCCGTCATCGCGGCGCTGCAACTGGGCGCCCTGACCTACGGTCTGGTCACCGCCTACGTGGCGCGCCCCGCCTATCTGGTCTTCAACGCCGACCGCTTCGACACGGTGGCCATCAACGAACTGGCCCGCACCACCGACGAGGCCAGGCCGGCCATCGACGCGCGCCTGACCGGCCCGCAGTGGGTCCAGGCGCTGCCGCCCGGCAACATCGAGTTGCGCAACCAACTGCTCTTTTCGGCGGTCAGGGGCGGGCCCGACCTCAAGCACTACCCCGAGCTGTACCGGCCCTGGCCCAGCGACGTGTTCGCGGTCCGGCCCCGGCTGCGCGGGCTGGAAGAACTGCGGCTGGATGCCGGGCAGAAGGCCGTGCTCGACGAGGCGCTCGCGGTTCGACAACTGGCGCCGCACCAGGTCGCCTACGTGCCCCTCAAGGGCCGTGAACGCAACGGCCTGGTGCTGCTCGACCGCACCGACCTGCGCTACCTGGCCACGCTCGACCTGCCGCCCAACTACTGAGTCTTTGTCGCCAACCGGACACCCCGCAGCGGGCAGGGCGGCGCAGGCCGGGGCCTGCCGGGCGGGCTCTAGACTGCCGCGCGCCGCCCGCTCGGCCCCATCACATCAAGGATTGCCGTGACCCGTTCTGTCCGCGTGCTGTTTGGCCTGTTCGTTGCCTCCGGGTTCTGCGGCCTGATCTACCAGTCGATCTGGAGCCACTACCTGAAGCTGCTGCTGGGCCATGCGGCCTATGCGCAGACGGTGGTGCTGGTGGTCTTCATCGGCGGCATGGCGGTCGGCGCCTGGCTGGCCGGGCGCTTTGCGCACCGCATTCGCAATCCGCTGTGGGCCTACGCGCTGGCTGAACTGCTGGTGGGTCTGGCGGCGCTGGTGTTCCACCAGGTCTACGTCGGCGTCACGGACTGGGCTTACGCGTCGCTGCTGCCGGTGGCCTGCCAGCCGGACACCTGGTGCCTGGCGCAATGGTCGGTGGCCGCCGCGCTGATCCTGCCGCAGTCGATCCTGCTCGGCACGACCTTCCCGTTCATGACCACGGGCGTGCTGCGCCTGGCGCCGCAGACGCCGGGACGGCGCATCAGCCTGCTGTACTTCCTGAACAGCATCGGCGCGGTGATGGGCGTGCTGGCCAGCGGGTTTGTGCTGATTCCGCAGGTGGGGCTGCCGGGCGCGCTGCTCACGGCGGGCATCGGCAATGTGGCGCTGGCGGTGGTGACCTACTTCGTCGGCAAGCTCAACCGCAACCCGTTGGCGCTGGGCGCTGCGCCGATTGTCGCCGCCGCGGGCGGGCCGGCACCGGGCGGCGCGCCGGGCGGGCCGGCACCGGGCGGCGCGCCGGGCGGGC
>JADCGS010000024.1 GCA_020248865.1 Burkholderiales bacterium
CGTGCCCGAGGGGGCTGCCCAAAGCGCTCCAATCTAGGCGCAAAGCGCAGCCGTAGCTCGGGCTACGGCGAGCATTTGCAACGACGAGTGGGGCGCTTTGGGCAGTCACAGCGGGCATGTCGGATTGCCTCTCACCCTCTTCAGACCGACGCCCGCCGGCGCGCGGTCAGCAGGCCGACCTGCAGCGGGGTACGGGTGGGTCGCGGCGTGACCTCGTCGAAACCGGCAGCGCGGATCAGCGCGGCGAGCCGGTCGGCGCTGCGCGGCCGGCCCGGGCCCATGGCGAGCAGGTACAGGCCGAAGTAGGCGGCACCGCTGGGCTCGTCCCGGCCCGGCACCACCATCGGTTCGGCCAGCAGCAGCGTGCCGCCCGGATCGAGTGCGGCATGGGCGGCGTGCAGCAGCGCCAGCACGGTGGCGTCGTCGTGGTCGAAGGCCACCCGGATCAGGGACAGCGCATCGGCGCCGCGCGGCAGCTCGGCGCCGCGGAAGTCGCCGGCGAAGCACTGGGCGCGCCCGGCCAGCCCGGCGGCCGCGAATCCGGCCTGCGCGCGCGCGACCACCGCGGGCAGGTCGTACAGCATCAGCCGCAACTGCGGCGCCCGTGCAGCAGCCGCGCGCAGGAAGCTGCCCTCGCCGCCGCCGACATCGAGCAGGCAGCGATGACGGCCGACCGGATAGGCATCGAGGATCTCGCCGGCGATCAACTGCTGCGTCACCGACATCAGCGTCGAGTACGAAGCCACCTGCGCGGGCGTGAGCTGGGCGGCGGCCGGATTGCCGGAGTAGGTCCAGTAGCGGCCCAGCGCGGTCGGCCGGGTCTGCCCGCGCAGCAGCGCCACGGGGTCGGCGAGATCGGCGTACAGCAGCGCATGGTGCTCGACCATCGCCTGCACGCCGGGCTGGGTGCGCAGCACGGTGCCGAGCAGTCCCGGCGCGTAGCGGCCGGCGGCGTCGCGTTCGACCAGGCGCAGCGCGGTGGCCGCATCGAGCAGGGTCGCCGCCGCACCCGGCGCCAGCCCCAGGTGCGGGCTCAACTCGTCGGCGCTGCGCGGCGCCTCGGCCAGGAGGTCGAGCACCTTCAACTGCACCACGGCGGCCAGCACCTGCGAGTAGGTGAAGCCGGCCACGAGGTCGAACAACTGGCGCTCGTAGTGCCGCACCAGCGGCCGCGTCAGCGGAAAGGCCCGCGCCAGCCGCTGGAAGCGCGGGCTGGTCAGCAGGCGGTCGCGCAGGGTGCGCCACGGCCGTCGCGCAGGCTCGGCAGCAGCCATCTCGGTCATGTCGGGTTCGGCGGTCGGAAAGTCGGAAGGAGAAAGCCGGGCAGGTCGGGGCGCCGCGCCGGCCGGCCTGTGCCCCGTGGCGCGCGCACCGCGCCGCGCCGGCGCCGCCGTGTTCAGGCCGCCAGGCGCGCCAGCTCCGCCGGCACCAGACGGGCCGACTCCGCCTGCACCAGCGCGCGGAACTGCTCCGCGCCGGGACACTCGGGGATGGCCGCGACCGCCTCGTCCATCAGGCGGTCGAAGTAGCGCACGGCCGGGCCGAAGCCGAGCTCGGCGCAGGCATTGGGCCGGCCAAGGGCCTTGTCCTGGCCCACCGGCTTGCCGAGCTGGGCCGGGTCGGCGGCCACGTCGCGGATGTCGTCGGCGATCTGGTAGGCCTCACCCAGCGCCTCGCCCAGACGGCGCCAGGGCGTCGGATCGGCACCCGCGGCCTGCGCTCCGGCAACGGTGGCGGCCACGAACAGCGAGCCGGTCTTCTGCCGCTGGTACTCCAGCAGCGCCACGCGCGGCTCGCACTCCCAGGCCTGACCGGCCACGATGCCCACCGGCAGCCCGGCCGAGGCGCCGATCGAGCACACCAGCGGCGACAAGCGGCGCGGATGGCCCGCGGCCGCCAGCGCCAGCACCTGGAACGACAACACGATCAGCGCATCGCCGCCGAGCACCGCCAGGCGCTCGCCGTAGGCCTTGTGCACCGACGGCCGGCCGCGGCGGGTGGCGGCGTCATCGAAGCACGGCAGGTCGTCGTGCACGAGGGACGCGCAATGCAGCAGCTCGATGGCGGCGGCGGCGGCCTCGGCCAGCGCCGGATCGTCGTCGCCGCAGGCGCCGGCTACCGCCAGGCACAACTGCGGGCGGATCCGCGCCCCGCCGGGAAAGACCGCGTGCCGCAGCGCCGCCACCAGCTTGGGCGGCGTGTGGTCATCGGCCAGCGCCAGCGCCCGCTCGAGCGCCCGTTCGATCCTCGTCCTGAAGTCCATCGCGCGCCTTCGGCCGGAGTTGTGAAGTGCCCGCCGGCTCCTGCAAGGCACCGACGGGTCGGCGGTACTGTTCACCGGCGGCTGGCTATTGTCAAGTTTTGTTGACGGCTTATGCTGTCAACTTGCTTTTCCTCGGCCGCGCCGTGCGCGGATGCCATGGCCCCTCGCCTGCCCGCCGACCATCCACAGCGCCTGCAGCTGGCCGCCGAGGTCCACGCCCGGCCGCCGGCGCGGGTGCAGTCGCCAGCGGTGATCACGGTTCTGGCGCTGACCGATGCGCCGGCGTCCGAGTCGCTGGCCGCGGTGCGCACGCTGGCGGCGGCCCATGGCGCCACGCCGGTTGTCAGCAGCGATGCCGCGCACCTGCAGGTGGAACTGGCCGGCGCGCGCGTCAAATGGGAGCGCCACGGCGAGTTCGTCACCCTGACCGTGGTGCAGGCCGTGGCGCCGCTGACGCTCGTCGACCTGTCCGCGCAGCCGCGCTTTCCGACCGCGCTCGATGCACTGCCGGCCGACTGGCTGGCGGCACTGCCCGGCCGCACGATGGCCTGCAGCGACGTGCTGCTGCTGCCCTTTGCCGAGACCGGTGAGCCCGAGCTGCAGCCGATGGCGCGCTGGTTCGACGCCGAGGCGATGGCCGGCTCGCAGGTGCTCGACGAGGCGGCCTGGGTGTTCACCGACTTCGCCGTCAAGGACGAGGGCCGCTCCCGCTGGCTGGCGCTGGACGCCGGCATGGGCGGCGCGCAGACGGCGCGCGTGGTGCAGCGGATCGCCGAGATCGAGATCTACCGGATGATGGCGCTGCTGGGCTTTCCGCTGGCGCGTGCGGTGTTCCCGGAGCTGAACCGCATCGAGCAGGAGCTCGAGCGCATCACCGCCGCCACCGCGGCGCTGCATGCCGAGACCAACACGCCGGCCGTGCAGACCGAGGAGCAGCGCCTGCTCGACGAGCTGAGCCGGCTGGCGAGCGAGGTCGAGCGCTCGGTGGCCACCTCGGCCTTTCGCTTCTCGGCCGCACAGGCCTACTGGGCCATCGTGCGCGCGCGCCTGGCAGAGTTTCGCGAGCATCGCCTGGGCGAGCTGCGCACCCTCAGCGGCTTCCTGTCGCGGCGCATGTCGCCGGCGATGGACTCCTGCGCGGCCGCGACCCGGCGCCAGGACGAGATCTCGGCGCGCATCGAGCGCGCCAGCAGCCTGCTGCGGACCCGCGTCGACATCGCCCGCGAGGAGCAGAACCAGCGCCTGCTGGCGGCCATGGAGCGGCGCGGCACCCAGCAGTTGCGGCTGCAGCAGACGGTCGAAGGGCTGTCGATCGCCGCAGTCACCTACTACGGCGTCGGGCTCGTCACCTATCTGGCCCGGCCACTGTCGGACTGGTGGCCCGTCGTCAAGCCGGAGGCGGTCACCGCCCTGGCGATTCCGTTGGTGGCGCTGGCGGTATGGACCGTCCTGCGCCGGATGCGCGCCCGTCTGGCGCTCGATGAAGAAGGAGGCAAGCGATGACTCTGGCGATGGTGGTTTATGTGGTGTTCGGCGCGATGTTCGGGCTGGCGACCTATGCCAACCGGCATCTGTTCAGCGAGGGCAGCACGCGCAACACGGGCACCGTCAAGCGCGACCCGCTCGACGGGCGGCTTACGTGGATGACGCTGAACTCGGTGTTGTGGCCGATGTTCGTGTTCACCGGCACCTACAGCATCCTGCGCCGCCGCCGCCGCTAGCCGGCAGACGCCGCGGCGGACCGTCCCGGTGCCGGGGCGATCCGTCCGCGCCGCAGGCCGCTGGCGCGCGAGGGCCGCCCTCGCGCGTGCTTCGGGCGTGCTTCGGGCGTGCCTCGTGTATCCATCGCGAGCACCTCGATCCTCCCGCGCCCGACCCACCTGCGCAGCGGCGTGGCGGGTCAGTCGAGTGCTGCCGCCAGCACCCGTACCGGGTCCTCCTCGTGGGCAAGGTGGCCGAGTCCGGCCAACCGCACCAGCGAGGCGCCGGCCACGCGCGCACGCACGCGCTCGGCATCGGCCGGATTCACGGTGCCGTCGCGCTCGGCCGCCACCAGCCGCAGCGGCACGGTCAGGCGCGGCAGGTCGGCCGCCAGCGGGGCGAGGTCCCAGCCGGCCATCATGTCGAGCGCGCCGGCCGCGTGGGCACGCGTGCACAGCACCCGCTGATACAGCGCCAGGCCGCGGGCATCGAGGGTCGAGCCGGTGCTGTCGACGAGCTGCCGCACCACCACCGGATCGCGTGCGCGCCACGCAAACAGCATCGAGACCACCGGCGTCAGCGTCAGCAGGCGCGCCATCGGCGCGAAGAACACGCCGGCCCAGCCATGGAACGGCAGCAGCGCGCCGTTCAGGCTGACCAGGCGCGCCGGCGCGATCGTGGCGTCGAGCGCCATGCGGCACAGGATCGCCGCGCCGGCCGAGTGGCCGATGGCCAGTTCCGGGGTCAGATCCAGTTCACGCAGCAGGCCGGCTACCGCCTGCGCCACGCCGGGCAACGACAGCCGCCGCGGCTGCAGCGCCTCGGTGAAGCCGTGGCCCGGCAGGTCCGGCGCCACCACCGTGTAACGCTGCGCCAGCAGCGGCATGAAGTCGCGCCAAGAATGCGTGGCCGCGCCGGTGCCGTGCAGCAGCAGTGCGACCGGGCCCTCGCCCATCACCTGCACGTGCCAGCGCAGGCCCGCGGCTGCGACGAAACGGCTCGCCTGCCGGTGCGGCCAGTCCGCGCCATCGGTGCGCCAGTCGAGTCGCTCGCTCATCGGCATTCACGGTAGCAGCAGGAGCACGGTCGGCGGCAGTCCCGGTGGCTCGAAGACTCCGACGCCGGCTTTCCGTCGCGCGGCGAGCGGATCGGCAGCCGCGGCCGGCCGGGCCGCCCGCAGCGCCGGCGCCGCCTCACCAGCGCGCCTCGAACTCGCAGGCTTCGTCGCCGGCGGCTTCGCAACGCACTTCGACGACCCGGATGCGGCGGTCCACCAGCCGCGTGAGCAGCCGCTCGAAAGTGGCCGCGTAGTAGTCGCACTGGGGCGCTGCCGCCGGGGCAGTACGGCCAGCGCACAACGGGCAGTGGACGATGCGCAGCCGCAGCGGACGCCCTGGCTGGGCGGTGAAGATCCCGCCGCCGGCAAAGGTCCAGGCGTGCCGACCGATCGCCGCGAGCAGGACCCGCGCCGCCAGCTGCGACGGCACAGCGTGCAGCACCGCCTGGGCGGCGCGCGGGATGCGGTGCGCCAGCAGGTAGTCGCCAGTGCGCTCGCCCGCCAGTCGCGCCACGCAGCGCACCGTGGCGGCATCGCATTCGGCACGCAGCGCCTGGTGCAGGCGCTGGACCTCGGCCTCCTCGACCATCGACGCCGGCGGCGCCGCCAGGTAATGCGCGAGCTGCGCGCGCTCGAACACACGCTGCGCCGCCGCCGCGCCCAGCAGGACCTGCAGCGCCTGCGCCACCTGCGTGATCGCGTTGGGTCCAATGCGCGCGGCCGGCGCAAGCGCACTCATGGCCTCGCCCCCTGCTCGCACCCGCTCAGCGCGCCGCGTGGCGAATCACCTCGGCGGCGAGCATCTCGGCCTGCGGCCGCTGCGCGGCGCCGCCGCCGCACAGGGTGGCCGCGGCGATGGCCGATTGGTCCTGCCGCTTCGGATCGGCCACCTTGCCCACCACCTCGACGAAGCCGTCGTCGAGCTGCTCCGTGCCGCCGCCGCAGGCCAGAATCGGCGTCTGCACGGTCTCCTCGTCCACCCGCAGCGACTTGCGGCCCACCGGCACGCTGGAGAACTCGACGATCTGCTCGCGCGGCAGCTGGCGCTTCTGGTCGAAGCCGAAGTCCACGTTCTTCAGCGACTGCGGGCCGGTGTAGCCGACGCGGCCCAGATCGTAGAACTTGCGCTCGAAGCCGCTCTTGGCGAAGGCCTTCAGGCAGCCCAGCATGTAGCGGCGCTTGACGCGGTCGCGGATCCACGGGTACGAGAAGAACGCGCGCTTGAAGTAGAAGCGCCGGTAGTTGTGCATCACGCGGTCGAGCAGTTCGGCCCGTTCCATCGCTTCGGGCTTGATGATCGGGGTGACGAAGTTGTACTTCTCGAAGTCGAAGATCTGCACCTTGTCGCCGAGCTCGCGGAACAGGTCCGAAAACGGCCACGGCGTGTACATCGCCCAGTTGGCCATGTCGGGCTTCCAGTCCTCGGCCATGCGGTAGGTTTCCTCGAGCGTCTCGCGGGTCTCGTTTTCCAGGCCGACGATGAACTGCGCCTCGGCCACGATGCCGGCCTGGCGCAGCAGCGTGATGGCCTTCTTGTTCTGCGCGATCGTCGTTTCCTTGTTGAAGCGGTCGAGCTTGAGCTGGGCTGCCGCCTCGGTGCCGAGCGACACGTGGATCAGGCCGGCCTTGCGGTACATCGGCAGCAGCGCCTCGTCGCGCAGGACGTCGGTGACGCGGGTGTTGATGCCCCACAGGACGGGCAGCTTGCGCGCGATCAGCTCCTCGCAGAAGGCGACGAACTTCTTGCGGTGGATGGTGGGCTCCTCGTCGGCGAGGATGAAGAAGCCCACGTCATGGTCGCGCACCAGCGACTCGATCTCGTCGACCACCTTCCTGGGGTCGCGCACGCGATAGTCGCGCCAGAACTTCCACTGCGAGCAGAAGCTGCAGGTGAACGGGCAGCCGCGCGCAAAGTTCGGTATCGCCACCCGCTTGCCCATCGGGATGTAGATGTACTTCGGCCAGTCGAGCACCGACCAGTCGGGCGTGATCGAGTCGAGGTCCTTGACCGGCGCTTCGGCCGGCGTGGCCACGATCTGGCCCGCCTGCGCGTAGGCAATACCCTTGATCTGGCTGCGCTGCGCCGCGAAGTGGCCGCGCTCGATGGCGCGCACCAGGTTGACGAGGATCGCTTCGCCTTCGCCGCGCGCCACCACGTCGATCCAGGGCGCCTCGGCCAGCACCTGCCGGTACATGAAGGTGCCGTGGATGCCGCCCAGCACCGTCACCGCCTGCGGATGCTCTTCCTTGGCAATCTGCAGCAAGCGCTCGGCCTTGTAGATGGCCGGCGTGATGGCGGTGCAGCCGATGAGATCGGGCTTTTCTTCCCGCAGGAGCGCGCGCACCTGCTCCTCGTCCAGCCGCTCGGTCATGGCGTCGATGAAGCGCAGGCTGGTGTAGCCCGCCGCCTTCAGCGCACCGGCCAGATAGGCGACCCAGGCGGGCGGCCAGTTGCCGGCAATCTCGGCGCCACCCGAGTGATAGTTGGGGTGGATAAGAACGATGCGCATTCGGGGCTCCATGACGGGAGAGAATCACGGAGCAGCCTAGGCGCGCACAGCACGCTGCCGTTGCCGTATGTCAACTCTCGCCGACACACAGCGCGTCCAACGGGAACGACAGCGGCCCCGCTGCGACCGCCGGACCGCGCCGTCCGTGGCGCCACTCACCCAGCCAGCCAGTTCGCGTAGCTGTAGTACAGCGGCAGCCCCGCCAGCAGGTTGAAAGGCAGCGTCACCCCCAGCGAAGAAGTCAGGTAGATGCCGGGGTTGGCCTGCGGCAGCGAGGCCCGGCACGCGGCCGGCGCATCGATGAAGCTGGCGCTGGCGCAGATGGCACCGAAGACGAAGGCGCCGCCGACCGACAGCCCGGCCCAGTGGCCGAGCGTCACGCCAATGACGCCGTTGACGATGGGCATCAGCACGCCGAAGCCCACCATGAACACGCCGACCTCCTTGAAGGCGCGCGCCTGGCGCGCCGCGGTAATCCCCATTTCCAGCAGGAACAGCATCAGCATGCCGCGGAACAGCCCTTCGTAGAACGGCTGGATCTGCTGCCACTGCCGGTCGGTGGCGAGGTAGCCGATCACCATGCCACCGCACAAGAGCAGGATGCCGCGGCCGCGGATCACGCTCATGAACAGCTGCTTGAAATCGATGCCGCCGCCGCTGGCCCGGCCCATGGCGATGCGCGCGATCACGAGCGAATAGATGACGCCGAACTCCATCAGCGCCACCATCGCCGCCATGTAGCCCTCGCTCGGCGTGTTCATCGCCTTGGCAAAGGTCACCGAGGCGAAGAACGTGGCGGTCGACACCGAGCCGTAGTGAGCGGCGATCGCCGCGGCGTTGCTGATGTCGAAGCGGCCGAGCCGGCGCGTGATGACGTAGACGGCGGTCGGGATGGCAAACACCATGAACAGCGTGATCGCGATCACCGGCAGCACGTCGCCCAGCTCCGCCTTGGCGAGCTCGCGCCCGCCGGTGATGCCCAACGAGAACAGCAGGTAGATCGCCAGCAGCTTGATCACCGCCTCGGGCAGCTCCAGCTCGCTCTTGACGAAGCCGGCGATGGCGCCGAGAAGGAAGGCCAGCACGATCGGCTGCAGCAGGTTGGTCGACAGCAGTTCCAGGCCAGGCACTTTGTTCTCCTTGTTCGCGTAGTCGGGCGCTTGCGGACCGGATTCTCGATAGAGACGGCTACCAACACAAATTCAACGATTCAAGGCATTCGTTCTGTTTCGATAAACTTTCGAGGTTTGCCCTGCTGCCCGCCCCCCCCGATGGCCCAGCTCAACTACCACCACCTGCGCTACTTCTGGGCCATTGCCCACCAGCGCAGCCTCACCAAGGCCGCACAGCAACTGCATGTGTCGCAGTCGGCGCTGTCGATCCAGCTCAAGCAGCTGGAGGAGCGGCTCGGCCATCAGCTGTTCGAGCGGCGCAACCGGCAACTGGTGCTGACCGAGGCTGGGCGCATCGCGCTGGCCTACGCGGACTCGATCTTCCAGGCCGGCGAGGAACTGATCGGTACGCTCAAGCACCAGGCGCCGCGGCGCCGGCAGGTGCTGCGCGTGGGATCGGTGGCCACCCTGTCGCGCAATTTCCAGTTGCAGTTGCTGCGGCCGCTGATCGGCCGCGCGGACGTAGAGCTGGTGCTGCACTCGGCCACGCAGCGCGAACTGCTGGCACAACTGGCGGCGCACACACTCGACCTGGTGCTGTCCAACCAGCCGGCGCCGCGCGACGCGGCCACCGGCTGGCACAGCCACCTGCTGGCGCAGCAGAGCGCCAGCCTGGTGGCGCAGGCCGCGCTCGGCCGCGGCCGGCTGCGCTTCCCGGAGGCGCTGCGCGAGCACCCGGTCGTGCTGCCCGGCACCGCCAGCAGCCTGCGCGCCGCCTTCGACCTGGCGATGGACCAGGCCGGCATCCGCCCGCAGGTGCTGGCCGAGGTTGACGACATGGCGATGCTGCGCCTGATGGCGCGCGAGTCCGCCGGCCTGACACTGCTGCCGCCGGTGGTGGTACGCGACGAGCTGAAGAGCGGCGTGCTGGTGGAACGTTGCCGGATCGCGCAGATGCAGGAGAGCTTTTTCGCCATCTCGCCCGCCCGCCGTTTTCCCAACCCGCTGGTGCGCGAGCTGCTGGCCAAGCCGCTCACGATGCGGGCGCGGCGCTGAGCGCCAGGTCGGCGCGCAGGCGCAGCGGGCACGGCCGACGCCGAGCAGCGCGGCAACCGCGGCCGCCGTGCCCGGCCCGCGCAGACCGGCCCGCCCGGCCGCCGACCACTGCGCCGCGGTTTAGCGGCGGGTTCAGCCGCCCGTGGTGGCCGCCAGCGCGCGACTGAGCTGCCGCGCATCCGCGTGCGGCAGCGGCAGGTACCGCGCGTCCATCGCCGCCGCCAGGTCGCGCGCACTGGCCTGCGGCCGCGGCGAGGTGTCCACCAGCACCGTGCTGGCACCGCTCATGCGCAGGCGGCGGGCCGCCGCGCTGGCATCGGCCTGCGCCTGCTCCCGCCCGGGCTGTCCGTTGCGATCGATGTTGGCGCGGCCGTCGGTCATCACCACCACCACCGTCGTCTCGCCGCGCCGTTGCAGGCCATCGACCAGCGTGTGGGCGGTCTCGATGCCGGCGGCCAGCGGCGTGCCGCCGCCGCCCGGCAACTGGGCCAGCGAGCGCTTGGCGCGCGTCAGCGAGCGGGTGGGCGGCAGCAGCAGTTGCGCGCCCTGGCCGCGAAACGCGACCAGCGCCACGCGGTCGCGCCGCACGTAGCACTGCGCCAGCAGCAGCTCGACCGCGCCCTTGGCCTCCGCCAGCCGGTGCAGCGCACTCGACCCCGAGGCGTCCACCACGAACACCGTCGTGGTCGGGCTCGGCTGCTTGCGCCGGGCGATGCGAAAGTCGTCGCGCCGCACGTCCACGCGCGGCCCGTGCGCCGCCGCGGCGCCGCGCTCGCGCCGGCGCAGGGCCTGCCACGGCGCCGCCGCTCGCAGCGTCTCGATCACGTCCAGCCGCATGCCGGCCTGCAGCGGCCCGCGCCTTGTGCCGGCCGGGCGGCCCCGCTGGTGTGCGGCCTTCATCTGTCCGGCCCGGCCCTGCGCGCCGTGGCGGCCGGCCTTGCGCGCCGCGCGCAGCCGCAGCAGCAGATCGGCCGGGATTGCGGCCAGCGCCGCCGCGACCACCCGCTCGTCGGGCAGGCGCTCGCCCTGCGACTGCGGCTGCTGGCTGCCGTCCTGCGGCGCGTCCTGGGGCGGCGCCTGCTCGGGCGGCGGCGGCTCCTGCGCAGCAGCTTGCTCGTCGGCCGGCAGTTGCGTGGCGCGGGCGGCCAGCACCAGGCGCGCAGACAGCTCGATGTCTTCGTCGTCCACAACGTCGCGGCCGGCGAGCGCGGCGCTGGCGCGCGCCACGGCCAGCGCCATCAGCGGCACACGCAGGGAGCCGATGCCGAAGGCGACAGCGCCGGCACACAGCGCCTCGATGAGGCGCTCGGGCACGGCCACCTGCGGCAGGCGCGCCCGCGCAGCGGCGATGTCCACCGTCGGCGAGTCGGTGACGGCGCCGCGCGGCAAGGCCGTCAGATCCAGGTGCAGCGCCAGCCGGTCGGCCAGCGCCTGCGGCGCACGCTCTTCGGCGCCGTCGCCTTCGTCGAGCGCGAGCACGCCGCAGCGCGTCGGCAGCCGCAGCGCCAGTCCGTCGCGCTCGAGCGCCACTTCGTGCGCGTCGAGCACGGCGGCGATGCGGGCAGCGGTGGCGCTGGAAACACGCTCGGCCATCGGGATCACGAGCAGGCCGCCGTCGACCTCGGCCAGCACGCCGCGCGTGAACTGCGGCGCGCCGGCGCGCAGGGTGGCGGCCAGGTCGAGACCGCCCAGCAGGCGGTCGTCGGCGATCGTCACGGGCATCTTCCGCCACGGCGTGCCGGCGGGCAGCAGCCGCCGCACGAGGTCGATCCAGGCATCGCGCACCGGACCGGCCGCAGCGCGCAACAGCACCCCGCCCACGCCGGCCGGATCGACCGCCACCACCTGCGCGGCGGCCACCGCGTCCGCCCACAGCGCCTGGGCGCGGGCGTCAGGGGTCGGCGCCGTCATGCGCGAACTAGCCCGGAAAGACTTCGGCCACCGCGCGCTCCACCCGCGCGGTCGAGCCGGTCTCGTCGAGCGGGTCGCGCCGCAGCCGATGGCGCAACGCGATCGGCGCCACCCGCCGCAGATGCTCGTCGCCGACCTTCCTGGCGCCTTCCAGCGCGGCCAGCGCGCGGGCCGCGCGCATCAGCGTGAGCTCGCCGCGCAGGCCATCGGTGCCGAGCTTCATGCACAGGGTGGCGGCACGCTCGAGCGCCGCATCGGGCACCTCGACCTCGGGCAGGCGCTTGCGGCCAGCGACGATGCGGCGGCTCACGCGGGCGTCCTCGCCCTGCCAGGCCGCGATGAACGCCGCCGGGTTGCGCTCGAAGGCGTCGCGCCGCTTGACCACCTCGATGCGCTGCGCCATGTCGGTCGGCGTCTTGACTTCCACGCTGAGGCCGAAGCGGTCTAGCAGTTGCGGGCGCAGCTCGCCCTCCTCCGGATTGCCGCTGCCCACGAGCACGAACCGCGCCGGATGGCGGACGCTGAGGCCCTCGCGCTCCACCACGTTCTCGCCGCTGGCGGCCACGTCGAGCAGCACGTCGACCAGGTGGTCCTCCAGCAGGTTGACCTCGTCGATGTACAGAAAGCCGCGGTTGGCGCGCGCCAGCAGCCCCGGCTCGAAGGCCTTGACCCCCTGTGCCAGCGCGCGCTCCAGATCGAGCGCGCCAACCACGCGGTCTTCGGTGGCGCCCAGCGGCAGGTCCACCACCGACAGCGGATGGGTGACGCTCTTCAGCTTGATGCCGCCCGCCGCCTTGCGACCCTCCGGCGCACAGACGCCGCACACGCCGGCGGGCTGGTCGGGAGCGCAGGCGTAAGGGCAGCCCACCACCGCCTTGACCGGCGGCAGCAGTGCGGCCAGCGCGCGCACCGCGGTCGACTTGCCGGTTCCGCGGTCGCCGAACACGAGCACCCCGCCGATGCCGGGCTCCACGGCAGCCACCAGCAGGGCGAGCTTCATCTCGTCCTGACCGACGATGGCGGAGAAGGGAAAGGCAGCGGCCATGGGCGTGCGCGGCGTGGTTCGACAGCGGCCGATCTTACTGTCAGGCAAGAACGCTTGCCGCGGTCGTACCCAACCGCTTACATTGTCGCTGCAGTCATCGTCTGGAGCAGCCGCCTGTGCCGGTGTCGAATCTGTCCGCGGTCCGCATCTTCGTCGACGACCTGGCCGCCGCCGCCGGGTTCTACGACCGGCTCCTGGGCGCACCGATGGTGGCCGAACCCGACCTGGGCTTTCTCGTGTACGGCTGCGGCCCGGCGCAGGTGGTGATCGAGCGGGTCGATGCCAGCGCAGACGCCGAGGATCTCGGGCTGGTGGGCCGCTTCAGCGGCGTGTCGTTCGCGGTCGGCGACATCGTGGCCGCCTGCGACGGCCTTCGGGGGGACGGCATCGAGGTGAGCGGCGCGCCCGCCCGCCAGTCCTGGGGCGGCTGGCTCGCCACGCTCACCGACCCGGCCGGCAACCAAGTGCAACTGGTGCAGTACCCGCCCGACTGACGCGGCGTGCCTCGCTACAGCAGTGCGCGGCCGACGGTGGCCACGGCGATCGTGACGATGCCCAGCACGAGGTTCAGCGCCACCAGTTGCCGCACGCGGTCCAGGTGCCGGCCGGCCAGCGGCCAGTCCTGCCCGGCCACCGCGGCCTGCAGCGCCCGAAACGGCGCGCCGCGGATGAAGGCGAAGATCAGCATCATCGCCACGCCGATGGCAAACATCACGTGGATCGACGGGTGGGCCAGCCGCATGCCCTCAACGAAGGCGCTCTGTCCGCGCTGCATGGCGCCGGCGGCCGCGCCGATGCCGATGAACATGGCCAGGCCGGTCAGCAGCGTGACCACGACCGCGGCGATCACCCAGTTGAAGAAGCGCCGCAGCGCGGCGGCCATCAGGGGCAGGCGCTGGGGCGGGGCCAGCAGTTCCACCGCGCTCGGCCGCACCGCAAAGTGCATGACGAACATGCCGCCGACCCAGACGACGACGGCCAGCACGTGGAGGAACAGCAGGACGGCATAGATTCGCATGGCGGTTCGCGGCGGGCGGCAGAAGGAAGCGCAGGGTACGGGAAAGCAGGCTGTGGCGCGGCGGCACGGCTATCGCACGACCCACCTCTGACCGTGCCGCAGCGTGCGGAATTCCTTGGCGGAAACCCCCATGGCGCGGCGTGCCGCGTCCAGATCGCGCAGCGGCGCATCGAGCGGCTCGTCGGTCATCGGGAAGGTGCCCCAGTGGATGCCGAGCGAGGCGCGGCTGCCGACGTCGCGGTGGACCTGCACCGCCTCGGCCGGGTCGACGTGCTGCATGCGCATGAACCAGCGTGGCTCGTAGGCGCCGATCGGGATCAGCGCCAGGTCGATCGGTGCGAAGCGCGCGCCGATGTCGCGAAAGTGCTGTGCCGAGTAGCCGGTGTCGCCGGCGAAGAAAACGCGCAGGCCGGGCCGCCCTTGACGCGGGGCCGACTCGATGACGAATCCGCCCCACAGCGTGGTCATCGTATCGCCGTAGCGGCGGCGACTCCAGTGCTGCGCCGGCGTCAGCGTGACGGTCAGACCGTCCACCTGCAGCGACTGCCACCAGTCGAGCCAGCGCACCGATTGCACTCCGGCCGCCGTGAACCAGCGTTCGAGCCCCAGCGGCACCACGAACAACGGCGGCCCGCCCGGCTGTGCGGCCAGCGCGGCGATGCTGGCAGCATCGAGATGGTCGTAGTGGTTGTGCGACACCAGCACCACGTCGATGTGCGGCAACTGGTCGGCGCGCAGCCCGGGCGGCTGCCAGCGCCGCGGCCCGGCCCACTGCACCGGCGAGGCGCGCTCGGAAAACACCGGGTCGGTCAGCACGTTCACGCCCGCGATCTGCACCAGCGCGGTCGCATGGCCGATCCAGGTCACCGCCAGTGCATCGCGGTTGGCGTGGATTGCCGCCAGCGGCGGCGCCGCCACCGACAGGTCCACGACCGGAGGCGCGATGGTCAGGCGCGCGCGCTCGCGCTGCCAGCGCAGAAACTCGGCAAACGGCCGCGGCATGTGCGCGGCCGGGTCGATGTTCTGGAACCCGCCGGGCCGGTGGTGCGCCCGGGTCGGGTCGTAGTGCGGGTTCACGGTCGTGCAGCCGGCCAGCGTCAGCCCGAGCGCGGCCGCGACGCCGCCGACCAACGCCCGGCTCGACTGCGCCCGGCTCGACTGCGCCCGGCTCGACTGCGCCCGGCTCGACTGCGCCCGGCTCGACTGCCCCCGGCTCGACTGCGCCCCCATGTCACGCCGGGGGCGCCGGCGGCGGCAGGCGCTTGCGCAGCGCCGGCTCCTTGAGCCGGCTCTTGAGCAGCACGCCCTTGCGCGCACGGTGGCCGGCATACTCGGCCAGCGCGGCGCCAGCCAGTTCGACCTCGGTCGCCTGGCCGCCGCGGCCCAGCCCCGCCACCCGCACGCCGAGCTTGCCGCAAGCCACGGCCGCCCGCATCTTTTCGCCAGCCTCCAGCGCCATCAGCGTCACGCCACGGCCGCCGCCGGGCTGTTGCTTGATCTCGCCCAGACCGAACACCAGCAGCCGGCCCTTTTCCGACAGGCATGCAATGCGGTCGTCGGCGGCTGCATCGACCGGCGCCGGGCGCAGCGGCACCGCGCCCTCCTCCACCGTGATGAACTGCTTGCCGCCCTTCTGGCGCGACAGCAGGTTGTCGAGGCCACAGAGGAAACCGAAGCCGGCGCTGGTCGACAGCAGCAGTTGCTGGGTGCCTGGCCCGGCGATATAGGCGACCAGCCGCGAGCCCGCCTCCAGCTCGATCATCGACGACAGTGGCAGGCCATCGCCGCGCGCCGAGGGCAACTGCGCCACCGGCACGCTGTAGACGCGGCCGTTGGAGCCGAAGGCCAGCAGATGGTCCACCGTGCGGCACTCGTAGGCGCCGTACAGGCCATCGCCGGCTCTGAAGCTCATCTGCGTGGCGTCGTGCCCGTGGCCCTGGCGCGCGCGCACGAAGCCCTTGTCCGACACCACCACCGTCACCGGCTCGTCGATGACCCGGGTCTCCACGGCAGCGCGTTCGGCCGCCTCGATCAGCGTGCGCCGCGGGTCGGCGAATCGCTTTGCGTCTTCGTCGAACTCGCGGCCGACCTGGCGCCGCAGGGCCGCTTCCGAGCCGAGCAGCTTCTGCAGCGTTTCCTCGTCGCGGGCCAGTTGCGCCAGCTCCTGCTCGATCCGGATACCTTCGAGCCGGGCCAACTGGCGCAGCCGGATCTCCAGGATGTCCTCGGCCTGGCGCTCCGACAGCCTGAACGCCCGCATCAGCTCCGGCTTGGGCTCGTCGGCGTTGCGGATCAGCCGGATCACCTGGTCGATGTTGAGCAGGACCTGCCGGCGGCCTTCCAGAATGTGAATGCGGTCCTGCACCCGGGCGAGCCGGTGCTGCGAGCGGCGCCGCACCGTCTCGGTCCGGAAGTCGATCCACTCGTGCAGGATCTGCGGCAGCGTCTTCTGCCGCGGCCGCCCGTCGCGGCCGATCATCACGAGGTTGATCGGCACGCTGGTCTCGAGCGAGGTCTGCGCCAGCAGCAGGTTGGCGAACTCCTCGCGGTCGACCTTGCTGGTGCGCGGCTCGAACACCAGCCGCACCGCGGCCTCCTTGCCCGACTCGTCGCGCACCGAGTCCAGCACCGACAGCACCAGTGCCTTGGTCTGCTGCTGCTCGGGCGTGAGCGATTTCTTGCCGGCCCTGACCTTCGGGTTGGTCAGCTCCTCGATTTCCTCCAGCACCCTCTGGCTGCTGGCGCCGGGCGGCAGTTCGGTCACCACCAGTTGCCACTGGCCGCGCGCCAGGTCCTCGAACCGGTAGCGGGCGCGCGCCTTGAGCGAACCGCGGCCGCTGCAATAGCAGTCGCGGATGGCGGCCGCCGCGGAGATGATCTGGCCGCCGCCGGGAAAGTCGGGCCCCGGCAGTTCGGCCATCAGCTCGTCGACCCCGGCCTGCGGGTTTCTCAGTGCCACCTGCAGGGCGCCCACCACCTCGCGCAGGTTGTGCGACGGAATCTCGGTGGCCATACCCACCGCAATGCCGCTGGCGCCGTTGAGCAGCACGAACGGCAGCCGGGCCGGCAGCAGCAGCGGCTCCTGCAGGGTGCCGTCGTAAGTGGGGCCGAATTCGACCGTGCCTTCGTCGAGCTCGTCGAGCAGCAGGCGCGCGATCGGCGTCAGGCGCGCCTCGGTGTAGCGCATCGCGGCCGCGCCGTCGCCATCGCGCGAACCGAAGTTGCCCTGGCCGTCGATCAGCGGATAGCGCAGCGAGAAGCCCTGCGCCATGCGCACCAGCGCGTCGTAGGCCGCCGAGTCGCCGTGCGGGTGGAACTTGCCGAGCACGTCGCCAACCACGCGCGCGCTCTTGACCGGCTTGGCGTTGGCCGCCAGCCCCATCTCGTTCATCGCGTACAGGATGCGCCGCTGCACCGGCTTCTGGCCGTCGCACACGTCGGGCAGCGCGCGGCCCTTGACCACACTCACCGCATAGTCGAGGTAGGCGCGCTGCGCAAAGGCGGCCAGCGTCAGCGACGCGTCCGCGGCGCCGGCATCGGCGAAGAGGGATTGCTGTTCTGCCATGGGGAAATCTTGCTGCCGGGCGCCGGCCGTGGCGCTGTGAAGGACGCGCATGTTACTTGGCGCAGCCGGCGGACGACGGATGCGCGCCGCACCGGCTCGCGAGCAGGACGAGACCCGCGCCGGAAGGGCAGAAGGCCCGCCCGGCCTCGATCCGGTTGCGCCGATCCGGCGTCTCGTTCCGGGCTGTGCCGTCGCCGCCCTCCGCGGTGCCCGGACCTGCGGTTATGGTCGCCGCTGTGCGCGTGTTGACGCAGGGACGGCACGCGCGCTGTCCGCCCCGCGCAGGCGAGCGCTCCTCGGCGACACGCGCCCTCTACAAGGTACCGGGCGCGCTACTCGGACGACAGCACCACGCCGCCAGACCCCACCGCCACGTAGCCGAACGTGGCGCGCATCACGGCAAGCAGGTTGGCGGAGCTGCCGGAGTTCTGCGCCGTCCAGGCGAGACCGTCCGCGCTGGTGTAGATGGCACCGCCGGCGCCGACCGCCACGCCCTGCGAGGCGACCGTAGCGGAGCGGACATTGACCGGCCCGATGCTCGGGCGCGCGGTCCAGGTCGTGCCATCAGGACTGGTGACGAGCGCCCCGTCATCGCCCAGGGCGATGAACAGGCCGAAGCCCAGTGCCAGCGCGCGCAGATTGGCCGTGGTGTTCGAGGTCGCTGCCGTCCAGGTGAGGCCGTCGCTGCTGGTGAGAATCACACCGCCGTCGCCCACTGCCACGAAAAGCGAGCTGAAGGTCACGCGGCGCAGGTTGGCCGTGGTACCCGACGTCGCCGGCGTGAAGGTGGTGCCGTCGGTGCTGGTGACGATGGTGCCGCCATTGCCGACGGCCACGAAGCGGCCGCTGCCGACGGCAATGCTGTTCAGCGTGGCCGTGGTGCCCGAGGTGCGCGTGGCCCAGGTGGCCGCCGCGTCGCTACTGCCCACCACGGTGCCGTCGGCGCCGACCGCAATGTAGGCGATACCGCTGACGATCACGTCGTTCAGGTCGGCGGTCGTGCCGGAGGTCAGGGCGGTGTAGGCGCGGCCGTCGGTGATCGGGCTGCTGAAGATCTTGCCACCGGTCCCGACCAGCACGTAGGGAGAGCCAAACGCTGCGCCACGCAGCTCGGCCGCGTCGAGTGAGGTGCCGGCGACCCACTCCGCGCCGGCCAGCCGGGGCGTAGCGCTCAGGGTGGCCGAGGCCGGACCGCCCGGGCCGCCCTGGGTGCGGCCATTGATGGTGAACGAGTAGATTTGACCGTTGCGCAGGCCGCTGATGACCGCAGGCGATACGGCATTGCGCTGCACGCCGGCGCCGGGCAGGTTGACCCAGCTATCGACCGTCAGACCGGTGCCGGGCGCGAAGAAGATCCAGTAGTCCACGCCAGCCTGGCCATTGAAGGTCACGGTGACCCGCCCATCGCCTGCCTTGACGGCGACATTGGTCGGCGCAGCGGCCGGATCGCCCTTGCTGCCGCCACAGGCGGCCAGCGTGGTCGCCGCCAGGATTGCCGCCACGGCCGTGAGTGAGCGCAGGCGCTTGAGGACTTCCATCGTTGCCTTTCGGGGGGGATACACCGGAAACCGTACCGGATCCGCGATTCTAGTGACTAAGGAGGAGCCGGCCTTAGGAGGAGCCGGCCTTGCGCACCGGCGGCCGTACCGGTAGCTTGCCTGCCGGAATACTGGGAGATCCCAATGTCGCTGCGACTCCGTCGGCCTTTGCTGGCCGCCCTGTACGTCGGCCTGCTTGCCGCCGCTTCGAGCGCCTGGTCCCAGGCGCGCGTCATCTACAAGGTGCAGTTGCCCGACGGGCGCATTGAGTTCACCGACCAGGTGCCCCGAGGTGCGAAGGTTCTGGAGACCATCCAGCCGCGCGAGGGCAACCGGATGCAGCCGCTTGCCCGCCCGGCACCGCCGCCGCAGCCGCAGCCGACTGGCCCCGGCGGCCAACCGCTGCCGGGTACCCCTGCCGTCAGTGCAATCGACGCTGCCATGCAGGAGGTGCAGGAGGCCGAACGCGTGCTGGCCGAGGCCCGCCGCGCACGCGATCAGGGCCGCGAGCCGCTGGAGGCCGAACGCCAGGGCCTGAAGGGCGGCGGCATGCGCACCCTGCCAACCTACGACGAGCGGCAGCGCGCGCTCGACGACGCAGTCGCCGCCGCCGAGGAGCGCGTGCGGCGCGCCTACGAAGCCCGCAACGTCGCACGCTGAGGCGTTGCCGGCCCCCGCGCGGCCCACGCTCGAACCGCCGGCACCGTAAGCTGCCGCGGATGGAACGCGCGCCTGCCCCCGCCGAAAACGTGATCGACGGCCCGCCCGCCTGGCGCCGGCTGGCCGCCGCGCTGGCGCTGGGCACGCTCGGCGGCGTGGGCATGTGGTCGGTCGTGGTGGCGCTGCCCGCGGTGCAGGCCGACTTCGGCGTCGACCGCGGCACCGCCTCGCTGCCCTACACGCTGCTGATGGTGGGTTTCGGGCTCGGCGGCATCCTGATGGGGCGGCTGACCGACCGTTACGGCGTGGCGCGGCCGCTGGCCGGCGCCATCGTCGCGCTGGCCGCGGGCTATGTGCTGGCCGGGCTGGCGCCGAGCCTGGCCCTGTTCGCGCTCGCGCATGGCGTGCTGATCGGCGCGCTCGGCGCCTCGGCCTTCTTCGGCCCGCTGATGGCCGACACCTCGCACTGGTTTGCGCGGCGGCGCGGGCTGGCGGTGTCCGTCGTGGCCTGCGGCAACTACCTCGCGGGCACGCTGTGGCCGCCGGTGGTGCAGCACCTGATCGAGACCGTCGGCTGGCGCCAGGCGCACATCGGCATCGGCGTCTTCTGCCTCGTCACCATGCTGCCGCTGACGCTGGCCATGCGGCGCGCCGCGCCGCACCTGCAGGCCGGCGCCGGCGCAGCAGCCGGCGCGGCGGGGTCGCGGCCGCTCGGGCTGTCGCCCAATGCGCTGCAGGGCCTGCTGACTGTCGCCGGCGTGGCCTGCTGCGTGGCCATGGCGATGCCGCAGGTCCACATCGTGGCCTACTGCGGCGACCTCGGCTACGGCGCGGCCGCCGGCGCGCAGATGCTGTCGCTGATGCTGGGCTTCGGCATCGTCAGCCGGCTTGCCTCGGGCTGGATCGCCGACCGCATCGGCGGCCTGCGCACCCTGCTGCTGGGCTCGTTCCTGCAGGGCGTGGCGCTGCTCCTGTACATCCCCTTCAACGATCTGTGGTCGCTGTACGTCATCTCGGCGCTGTTCGGGCTGTTCCAGGGCGGCATCGTGCCCAGCTACGCGATCATCGTGCGCGAGCACTTCGCACCCAAAGAGGCCGGCAGCCGCGTCGGCCTGTGCGTGATGGCCACCCTGTTCGGCATGGCCTTCGGCGGCTGGCTGTCGGGCGAGATCTTCGACCTCACCGGCTCCTACACGGCCGCCTTCGTCAACGGCCTGCTGTGGAACCTGGTGAATCTATCGGTGGTGCTGTGGCTGCTGCGGCGGCCAGGCGCGCGGCGGCTGGCTGCTGCCTGAGCGACCGGCCGCGCGCTTCCCGCGCCGGTCTCGAGGCAGGAGCGCCGCGCACCCGCACCCCGCCCGTCGCCGGCACCGTGGCGCAATCCAGCAGGACCGGTCCCCGCCGGCCGCAGTTCGGCCGGTCGCCGGCCGGGCTATCCGGCCGCCCGACGCCACGCGGCGGTGGCATCGCGCAGGCGCACGGCCAGGGTCAGTGCCAGGTTGCGATACAGCCGCGCCGCGATCGCCGGGGCCTCGCTTTCGAGCGCCTGCATCGCCGCGACCGGCAGTACGCACACGCGGCTCGGCTCGTCGGCCACCGCATCGGCCGAGCGACCGCCGCCATCGAGCACGGCCAGCTCGCCGAAGGTCATGCCGGGCGAGTAGCTGAAGAACCGCTGCTGCCGCGACGAATCGAGAATCGAGACCGAGCCGGCACTCAGCACATACAGCGCATCGCCGGCATCGCCCTGGGCGAACACGCGCTCGCCGGTGCCAAGCTCGCGCTCGGGCATGCGCGAGCGCACGAACTCGAAGTCGGCGGCGTCGAGGCCGGCAAACAGTTGGCACTGCGCCAGCGGCACCGGCGTACCCACGGGCGGCAGTCCGGCGGCCGCCAGCAGCGCCCGTTCGCTGGCCTCGATGGCGCGGTCGGCGTCTTCGTGCAACGACCAAGGCGGGCGCGCCGGTGTTGGCGCACCCGCCGCGCCGAGCATGCCGTGCGCTCGCAACGCTGCGCCGTGCCGGTTGTCGGCAGTCACGCCGGCCAAACGCAGCGCCATGCCGCGCGTCGCGAGCAGGTCTTGCAGCCGGCCGAGCATCACCGCACCCGAGGCATCGACGGTACTGACGCGGCGCAGGTCGAGCACCAGCGAAGTCGGCGGCGGGCCGGCGGCGCTTGCGCGCACCCGCGTCTCGACCTCGAGTTCGAGGCGGTCGACATTGCCGAAGAAGAGAGCCCCTTCGAGTTCGAGCACCTGGATGCCGGCGCGTGCGCCCGCCAGGGCCTGCTCCTGCACCGGCCCGTAGACGCGCCGGCTCGGGATGGCGGCGGCCGTGTAATGCAGCCGCACCAGCGACCGGTTCAGCGCACGCACCAGGACCACGAACGACAGGAGCACGCCGAGCGCGACTGCGGCGACGAAGCCCCAGATCACCGTAACACCGCACACGACTGCCACCACCACCAGGCTCAGGCGACGGTCGGTGACGTTGCCGGCCTCGACCGCGCCGTCGCGCCCGCGCAGCAGGGCCAGCGACCACGGGTCCACCAGGCGCCAGGCCAGCATCAGGAGCAGGCCGGCCACCACCGGCTTCGGGCAGCGCTCGATCACCGGCAGCCCGATCACGAACACTGCCGCCAGCAGCAAGCTGCCGATGACGACCGCGCCCGCGGTACTCCCGCCGCCGCTCAGGGTGGCGAGGGCACGCAGCCGCATGTAAGCCACCGGCAGGGCCCCGAACAGGCCGAGCACCGCGTTGACCAGGCCCACCGCAGCGAGCGCGCGGTTGGGGTCGGAGCGGGTCTGCATGCGCTGGTCGACCGTGGCCAGGTTCAGCACCGTCTCGAGCGAGCCCAGGAGGGCGAGCAGCAGCGCCGTCGACAACACCACCCCGGCGTGGCGCTCCAGCAGCGCGAAGCCGGACTCGCCGAACAGCGGCGCCAGCGCGGTCGGCAGCGGCACCGTTGCCTGCAGCGGTCCGACCATGGCCACCCCGAGCCCCGCACCCGGCGCCGGCGCGCCCACTGCAAGGTCGATCGCCCACACGGCCGCGATCGCCAGCACCAGCGCCACCAGGTAGGCCGGCCAGCGCGGCGCCAGGCGGCCCACCACGGCCACCAGCGCCACGGTACCGACAACCACGGCCAGCGCGGCCGGCTGCCATGCGGCCAGCGCCGCCGCGCCGTCGCGCTGCAGTTGCGCGACCGACAGGCCCAGGGCCGGCGCCAACTGCGACAGCGCGATCATCACCGCCACGCCGTTCATGAAGCCGGCCAGCACCGGCTGCGGCACGTAGCGCACGAGGCTGCCCACGCCCAGCAGCCCCATCAGCGTCTGCAGTACGCCCGACGCCAGCACCGTGATCCCGACGAGCGCCCACAGCAGCATGAGTCCGCCGGCGCTGCCCGGCTGCAGCATCGGATCGCGCAGCCAGACCGCCACCGCGGCTGCCACGATCAGGCAGGAGCTCGCGGTCGGCGAGGCCGACGGCAGGGCTGCCCGGCTCAGCAGCGCCAACAGCACGCCGCCGACGACGACGCTGAACACCGACGCCGCAAGGCCAGCCTGCGTCGCCGCCGCGCCGAGCATGCCGAAAGCGATGAAGCCGTAGCTCAGCGTGAACGGCAGCATCGCCGCAGTGGCCTGCAGGCCGCCGCGCCACTCACCGGCACCAAAGGAAAACCTTTTCACGCGCCCCCCGCGTCCGGCGCAGCCGCGCGGCGGCGGAACACGATCATCGACGCGGCGCGGCCCGACCGATCGCCGCCGCCGCGGCCCCGTAGCTGACCTGGCCGCAGGCACTGCAAGGGCTGCGCACCTGCGAAGGTTGCGCCAGATGCGCCAACCCGCGCTCGCCGTGGTGCGAAGGCTGCATCGCGCGCGCTGTCGCCCGGCCGGGCGCGGCCGCCTTCGCGAAAGTCGAAGACGACAGCGGGTGGACGGTGTGCGGTCATGCCGATGGAGAGTTGGGCGGAGCGGATGCTACATCGGCGCAAACGCTGCACCGGCGCTCGCAGGGCAACACGACAGAGCCGGCGTCCTCGCTGCGCAGGCCAGTTTACGGGCGACCTCGGCACCGCGCCACGATGCCGCTGCGCTGTACCCCATCAGCCAGCCGGCGCAAGCGCTGCGATGGCCGGCCTGTGCCACGCGCAGCACGCCGTACCGCAAGGGCCTTTGCGCGCCATATACAACAGAGGCATTCCCGAAACGGCGCAAGCGGCGGGCGGCGCGCAAACCTGCTCACGATCACGCCGTCATCGACGGGCCATCTCCGTGTAATCCTTTTCAAGCAACCTCCCGCCGTCTTTCCCTTGCCTGCCTGCGGAGTGCCCATGAATACACTTGAACGAATGCTGATCGTTAGCCTGGCCGCCGCGCTTGTCGGCGGTTGCGGCGGAAGCGACGAGAGAGTTCCATCGGCCGATCAGGCCCTGCGTCCTGAAGCCGCGGCGGCGACGCCGGGGGCGGGCTCCGAACTGTCCTTGCGGACGACCGGGCCGGTCGCGATCTCGTCGCGCGCAGCACGCCCCGCGCAGTCTCCGACGTCCGTCGGTCAGGGGTCGGCGTCGTCCGACGCTCGTGTTCTTTCCTCGGCGCGGAGCACCAGCGCCAATCCACGCTCCATGATGGCGCCGCAGGCCTCCGTCCCCTTGACCAGTGGCTGGATGGTCTCCGGCACCTTGGCCACGGGACTGGTGCCCGAAGTGGACGAGCAGCAACCGACCTACGCAGCCTGGGTCGGTCGCGTGACGGCGGGCGGCGCCGTCGACAGCGGCTTCGCGGGCGGGGGCTTCGTCTACCTTCCTCAGGGGTTCATCAAGGCCGAGGGTACGGCCCTCGCGGTCGACTCCAGCGGCCGCACCCTGCTGGCTGTCACCGCACTCAACGAGTCGCGAACGTCGGTCGTCCGGCTGCTGCGACTGACCACGGCGGGCCAGCTCGACGGCAGCTTTGGGAGCGGTGGCGTGGCCGAGGTCGCCGGAGGCACTCGCGCAGCGCGCATCGCGCGGATAAGCGTGCTCGACAGCGGTCAGATTCTCGTCTTCGGCGATCGCCTCGCGGTATCCCCCGGCTTTTCCCGCTCGCCTTTCCTGGCCGCGTTCACCAGCAACGGATCGAAGGACGCCTCCTTTGGCTCTGACGGGACCTGGTCGCTCGGGGGCTTGAGTCCGTCCGGACGCGCCATCGACATGGATCGCGACGCCTCGGGTCGGCTACTCGTGTTGGTTGCGGCCGTTTCCGGGTCGGAGGGTGCCACGGCGGACGTCCTTCGGATATTGCCGGGCGGAACGCTGGACGCGAGCTTTGGGACGGGCGGCGTCGCACGGCTGCGCCTGACCAACTCCGCCTCGGTGCCGTTCGGCCTCGGTGCGCGGAGCGACGGTGGACTGATCGTGGCCGGCTCGGCCATCTCCGCCGCAGCCGGAACCACCGCGACCCGCCGGGTCTTTTTCGCCCGTCTCGGAAGCTCCGGGACGCTCGACACCTCCTTCGGCACCAACGGCTATGCGGTCATCACAACGCAGGCCGCAGTTCTGGAACCCTTGGGGGCCGTGATCCCGCCGACCGGCAGTGTCGCGCTCGTCGGCAATGCGGCCGAGGCCGGCCAGGGCCGTCCGCTGCTGGCAGCGGTCCTGAGCTCCGGCCAGCCCGACACCACGCTGGGGCCCTCCGGCTACAAGCTCCTCTCGGACCCCTTGCTGGACCAGCGACGCGTCCTGTCCGCCGTCCCGTCGGCCGACCGTCGCGGCCTGTTTCTCAACGCGCTCAAGATCGAACGTGCCTCCGCGGCCATGCCGGTGCTCGAACTGGTCTCGGTGAACAATGTCACGCGCGACGACACACCGGCCGGCGTCAAGACTTGTGTCGGCCCGTTTGCTGGTCTCGGCAAGCCCGTGGTGGAGATACGCGGCGGCAAACCCGGAGCGGCGGAATGGGAGTTCGGGCTGGGCGCGGACACGCAGAGCGCCGCGAAGTTCGTGAAGGGTGAACACACCTGGCAAAGCGGCGCATGGCTGCCTTTCTCCTTGATCATCAATGCGCAAGGCAACGCCACGCTGACCTACGGCAGCACAACACTCCAATACGCGGCTACCCAGGCCGGACCGATCGGCGTCGGCAACGCGGTACGCATCTACATAAAAGCCTCGGGTACGACTCCGCCTTCGTCGGTCGCTGTGCGAGTGGTTCGCATCAATGACCACAGCGGTTTGAGCCTGGCCGCCAACACGGCCCCGAATTCGACCGCCTTCAGCGATGCGTCGCTCGCACTGTCTTTCCCGGCGTCGGCGACGAGCCTGCAGGTCGATGGCGAGGTTCAACTGAATTTCGTGGGCACCGTTCCCTCAGGGTCGAGACTCGGCGCCACGGTGACCACCGGCAACTGCAACTGATGGAGTCGTCGATGAAAAAACTCTCTTTCCGCAATTCTTACCGTGCGTGCGCATCGGCAGTCGTCGCGCTGTCGACCTGTGCGGCCGCGCTGTTGCTGCCAACCGGCGGGGCCCAGGCGAACGGTTACGTGGCCGCTCCGCCTCCTGCTCCACATGCGAGAACAGCCCAGCGATCGACGGCGGCTCCCGAGCAGGTAGGGGCCATTTCCTCTTTCACGCTCTCGACCTCGGCCGACCACGGCTTTGCTGCGCCGCCGCTCCTTCCCGGGAACCCGTCTGCCGCTGACCCCGGAGCTCGCCAGGACTTCTGCCCCGGCGGTGCCGTGTCGGTGGTGGTAGGGCTTGTTCCTTGGTGCACCAACGCAACGTGGCTGGGCGGGGGCATGAACATCGTCCAGGGGTCCAAGCTCATGTACGAGCATAGCTGGGTGTCGCCGCGCGCCATGGCCTGGAAGCAACATCGGCAGCTTTGCGACAACATGAGCGGAAACTACTGCTATGGCGGCTTCTGGTTAGCCAATACGCATGTGGTGGGACACCGCGCCGAGCGAGCGGCAGCACCCGAGAACACGATGGAGGCGCTGCTGCACGCAGTGAAGTACGGCGTCCCGGTGGAAATCGACTTCATGCTGGCCGAGGATGGCGAGGTGATCGGACTGCATGACGCCATCTACGACTACTCGGAACACGGGTCGAGCTACCACTGCCATCGCGTCATACTTGTCGCGGCCCCCTGGGCGATACGCAAGACCTGCTCCATGGACTTCGGCTTGCGGGATTATTACGTTCCGATCGCAACGCTCGACGAGGTCATGGAAGCTTTCCAGACCTACCAGGCGCAGACGCGAGGCGGCTTGCCGTCCCTGTTTCTGGAGTTGAAATTGCCGACCGCTCCTTACATTTACAAGGACGCAGAGCTCCTGGGCGGTTGGGCCGCTTATTACGTTCAGCAGAGCGGGTTGTCGAGCAAGGTCTGGTTTACCTCTCTCAGTGCGCAGGCCGTGACAAGCGCAAAGAACGGAGGCGGCCAGACGGTTCTGGTGAGGAATCCGGCGGGTCTTGGTGGACCGATTTCGGCAGCGGACTTCGTCGCGGCCATCGACGAGGCGGCGGCGGGTAACCACAAGGGCCTGATGTTCGACGTCACCGCGCTTTTCGAGAGGTCCGACGGCCTGTACGAGACGGCAAAGAAAAATCACGCAACATGGCAAAGCCAAGTTACCTGGTCGCTCATTACAAGCTGGTCGTCGAATGGCGCTGCCGGCTCCGCTCCCGACTATGACGTTTTCTCCAAGCTTTCCTGGGATGCCGGAATGAGCTTTATGTCTCGTCTGAACGCCAAACCACCGAAGGACTCGATTCCCCCGGAAGATGGCGAGTGGTTCAAGCCGCCGCCGGCCAGCTCAAACGTCTACGGTGTCTGCGGCAGAGATATGCCGCTGCCGTGCCTGTACGGCGGTCCTACGGTGTCCAATGCGCCAAAGCGCACCGCACATGGAAGTTACGGCCTGGGTCGGGTGTTCGTGAAGGAGACGAGCGAGTACGCCTCGGTAGCGGACTTCCATAACAACAAGGAGCCTTTGCCGCCTCCCACGCTGCGCATGTACGAGTTGCGCGAGTACGCCGCATCAAAGGGCGTGAAGATTGGTGCTTACTGGTCCGACCTTTCCTTGAGTGGCGGCATGAAGCGCCCGGCGACGCCCGAAGAAACGAAACTCTGCGCCGACAATTACCCCGTCTGTGGTTTTGAGGTCTTCGACGTCAAACTCCAAGGCGGCCGCTACATCGGGCACGCCGTCGTCTTCGACCTGGACTTCATGCTGGTGGACGATCTGGCCAAGACCAAGGTGCAATGGGAGTGGTTGAGGGCGAAAGAGCTCAAGGCCAACCATCTGGCCAGCGACATCTGGAACTGACTGCTGCCACTGGGTCCTCCATTGACGTGCGCCGCTGCGGAGTTGCCATCACCGCAGCGGCGTCCCGGCTGACGCAGCTCTCCACAAGCGCCGCCGCGGCGGGCCACTGGGCCCGCCGCGGCGGTCGCTTCACGTCCGCACCGGCTCGAACGAGCCGCACGCTACGGCAGCGCCCCTGCCTGCCACCGATGTCACCATCGGGTCACACGCTGGCCCTAGCTTTCGTGAAAACGTTTTCACCGGGCACCTTTTCGACTATGTTCCCCGCCCAGGCTCTGCAACCACGGAACATGACCCGCGATCCGCCGCGCAGCAACGAACGCACCGTCACCATGGTCGACGTGGCGCGTCATGCAAGGGTTTCCGTAGCCACGGTGTCGCGCGTCCTGAACACGCCCGAGCGGGTTGCGGCGGACAAGTCGGCCGCCGTGCGGGAGGCGGTCCGCGAGCTCGAGTTCAGGCCCAATCTGGCCGGTCGAACCCTGCGCGCCGCCCGCACGCGCATCCTTGGCGTCGTGCTGCCGACCCTGTCGCATCCGGTGTTTGCGGAGTGCCTGCACGGCATCGAGGTCAGCGCGCGGGAACGCGGCTACTCGATCTCGATCGCCACCACCGGCTACGAGCCCGCGCAGGAGCATCAGGCAAGCGAGATGCTGTTGCAGCGGCGGGTCGATGCCATGGTGCTCACCGTCGCCGATGCGCGGCACAGCCGGGTGCTCGACAAGCTCGACGCCGAGGCAGTGCCGTACGTGCTCGTCTACAACCAGTTGGGACGCACGCACAGCCGCCGATCCACCGTGTCGGTCGACAATCGCGCGGCGGCGCGCCAGATGGTCGAGCACCTGATCGGCCTGGGCCACCGCCGGATCCTCATGCTGGCGGGCAACGTCCGCCAGTCGGACCGCAGTCGGCAGCGTGTGCAAGGCTACGGCGACGCGATGCGCGCGGCCGGCCTGACTCCGCTGGCGCCGATCGAGCTGGCATTCATGGCGCCCGACGCAACCGCGCATCTGGGAAACGCCATCCGCAGCGATGCACCGACAGCGCTGTTCTGCTCGAGCGACCAGCTCGCGCTGCTGGCCATCCGCGATCTGGCGGCGCTCGGGGTCGCCGTGCCCGCCGACATCTCGGTCGCCGGGTTCGACGGCACCTCGCTGTCCGCGTTGATGGTGCCGCCGCTGACCACGGTGGTGCAACCGTCCATCGCGCTCGGTCGGGCCGCGGTCGAGCGGGCGATCGCCCTGCTGGACGGCACCCGGATCGCGCAGCCCACCGTCCTGTCCCACGAGTTACGTCCCGGCGCGACGGCCGCGCCGCCGCGACCGTAGTACCCCGGCCGACCATCGCTCCAATTTGCGCACGAGAGGAACCCATGCACGCTCAACGCCGCCACTTCATGCAAACCGCCGCCGCCCTGGGCGCGGCCACCGCGCTGCCCGCGCTTGCCCAGGCGCAGTCGGCGCAGCGGGCCATCTGCTACAACTGCCCGCCCGAGTGGGCCGACTGGGGCGGGATGCTGCGTCTGATCAATCAGAAGCTCGGCATCGCGGTCCCGCCCGACAACAAGAACTCGGGCCAGTCGCTCGCCGCGCTGATCGCCGAGCGAGCCAATCCGGTGGCCGACGTCGTCTACCTCGGCGGCCAGGTGGGACCGGCGGCGCGCGAAGCGGGGGTCATCACGGCCTACCGGCCGCAGCGCTTCGACCAGATCCCGGCGGGCCTGAAGGACCCCGAGGGCTTCTGGTTCACGATTCACTCCGGCACGCTGGGCTTTTTCGTCAACACCGCTGCGCTGCGCGGCAAACCGGTGCCGCGCGGCTGGAAGGACCTGCTGAAGCCCGACTATCGCGGCCTGGTGGGTTACCTGAACCCGGCCAGCGCCGCCGTGGGTCAGGTCGGCGTGATCACGGCCAACCTGGCGCTGGGCGGCAGCTACGAGAACCTGGACGCCGGCATCGGCTTCTTCAAGCAGTTGCAGGCCAATCAGCCGATCGTGCCGACACAGACCGCCTACGCGCGCGTGCTCTCCGGCGAGATCCCGATCCTGCTGGACTACGACTTCAACGCCTACCGGGGCAAGTTCACCGACAAGGCGCCCGTAGAGTTCGTGATCCCGCAGGAGGGCACCCAGCAACTGCCCTACGTGATGGCGCTGGTGGCCCGCGGGCCCAACCCCGAGCAGGGCCGCCGCATGCTCGACTTCGTGCTCAGCGACGAGGGCCAGCGGCACTGGGCCAATGCATACCTGCGCCCGGTGTTTCCGGCGGCGATGAGCGCCGAGGTGAAGTCCCGCTTCCTGCCGGATGCCGAGTACGCTCGGGCGCGGCCGCTCGACGTGTTCAAGCTGGCCGCCGCGGCCAAGGTCATCGGCGAGCGCTACGCAAAGGAAGTGAGTTGAGGGTCGCCGCGCGCCGCGCGCGCGGACGCAGGGAGGCGAGTTGACCACGGATCGCACGGCACTGACCGTACTGCTGCTGCCGGCGGCCGTGGTCTTCGTCGCCTTTTTCCTGCTGCCGCTGGCCAACCTGGCGCTGCTCGGCGGCAGCGGCAAGCTCGGGTGGGCCGCCTACCTGGCGGTACTCACCGAGGAGCGCTACCTGCGCAGCCTGATTGCCACGGTACTGCTGGCCGGCGCGACCACCGTTGCCACCCTGATCGTCTCCGGAGTGGCCGGGGTGTTCCTGAGCCGCAACCGGTTTCGAGGCCGGGCCCTGTTGACCGCGATGCTGACCTTGCCGCTGGCCTTCCCAGGCGTGGTCATCGGATTCATGGTGATCATGCTTGGCGGGCGGCAGGGACTGGTTCCCGAGGTCACCGATCGCCTGTTCGGTGAGCGGCTGGTGTTTGCCTACTCCATGGTCGGCCTGTTCATCGGCTACCTGTACTTCTCGATCCCGCGCACCATTCTCACGGTGATGGCCGCGGCCGAGAAGCTCGACCCGCGCCTGGAAGAGGCAGCCCGCTCGCTGGGCGCCAGCCCGGTGCGCGTGGTGCGCGACATTCTGTTGCCCGGTCTGCAGCCGGCCCTGCTGGCCGCCGGCGCCATCTGTTTCGCCACCGCCATGGGCGCCTTCGGCACCGCCTTCACGCTGGCGACCAAGATCAACGTGCTGCCGATGGTCATCTACACCGAGTTCACGCTGCAGGCCAACGTGGCCATGGCGGCCGCGCTGTCCTTCGTGCTCGGCGCCATCACCTGGGCGGTACTGGCGGTGGCGCGCACCGTTTCGGGTTCCACCGTGGCGGCGGCCGGCTGATGCAGTCGCGCTCGCCCTACTTCTGGCCGCTGCTGGCGTTCACGCTCAGCGTCTGCGCGTTCCTGATCGTGCCGGTGGTCATGTCGATGCTGGCCGGGGTGACGCGCAACTACTTCATCGGCGTGCAAAGCGGCCTGACCCTGGAGTGGGTGATCAAGGTGTGGACCGATTACCGGCACACGGTGTTCCGCTCGATTCAGATTGCGCTGGCCTGCCTGGCCTGCACGCTGCTGCTCGGCGTTCCGGCGGCCTACGTGCTGGCACGCAAGAGCAACGCCTTCACCCGCGCGATCGAGGAGCTGCTCGTGATGCCCGTCGCCGTGCCCGGATTGGCGACCGCGCTGGCGCTGATCGTCACCTACGGCGGCTGGGGCGAGTTCCGGCGCAGCTGGGTGTTCATCCTCGTCGGTCACGTCCTGTTCACGCTGCCCTTCATGGTCCGCAGCGTGCTCGCGGTGCTGGCGTCGATCGACCTGCGCACCCTGGAGGAAGGCGCACGCAGCCTCGGCGCCAGTTTCACGCAGCGCTTCTTCGGCATCGTGCTGCCCAATGCGCGGGCCGGCATTCTCGCCGGCGCCCTGATGGTGGTCACGCTGTCCCTGGGCGAGTTCAACATGACGCTGCTGCTGCACACGCCGCTGACGCCCACGCTGCCGGTCGGGCTGGCCGACGCCTATGCCTCGCTGCGGCTGGAAGTCGGCTCGGCCTACACCCTGATCTTCTTCGTCATCATCATTCCGTTGCTGATCGCCATGCAGTGGGCCTCGCAGCCGATCGCACGCACTTCAGCCAAACCGACACGATGACCGGCATCCCGATCCAGTTGCAGCAGTGCGGCAAGACGTTTCCCGACGGCACGCGGGCCCTGCATCCCGTCGACCTGGAAATCGCCGCCGGCGAGACCATCGTCCTGCTCGGCCCGTCAGGCTGCGGCAAGACGACGATGCTGCGCATCATCGCGGGACTCGAAGCGCCCGACCCCGGCGGCCGCGTCCGCTTTGGCGCCGACGAGGTCACGGCAGTGCCGATCGAGAAGCGCAACGTGGGCATGGTGTTCCAGAGCTACGCGCTGTTTCCCAATCTCACCGTGGCCGGCAATATCGAGTACGGCCTGAAGATCCGCCGGCTGCCGGTTGCCGAGCGCAGCGCCCGCCTGCAGGAGATGCTTGCCATGATGCGCATCGAGCCGCTGGCAAACCGCCGCATCGACCAGCTTTCCGGCGGCCAGCGGCAGCGGGTTGCGCTGGCCCGTGCGATTGCCCCGCGACCGCGGGTGCTGCTGCTCGACGAGCCCCTCACCGCGCTCGATGCCAAGCTGCGCGAAGACCTGCGGCTGGAGATCGACCGCCTGCTGCGCTCGCTGAACATTACCGCCGTGTATGTCACCCACGACCAGGCCGAGGCGATGTCGCTGGGCGACCGCATCGCGGTCATGGACCATGGACGCATCGCACAGATCGGCACGCCGCAGGACATCTACTTCCGTCCGGCGAGCGCCTACGTGGCCGACTTCGTCGGCACCATGAACCGCGTGACCGGGTCGCCGGCAGACGGGCGCCTGATGTTCGCCGCCGGCCATGTTCCGACCACCAGCAACGCAAGCGAAATCATGTTTCGCCCCGAGGATCTTCGGCTGGTGGACCGCGACCAGGCGCAGTTCAGCGGCCGCGTGATCAGCAGCTTCTTCCTGGGCGATCACACCCGCATCGTGATCGACGCGGGCCTGACCGATCCCATCGTGGCCCGCGTCCAGCAGCGGGTCGCTCTGCGCAACGGCGACCCGGTGCACTGCCGGGTCGACCCGGACGCAATCCTGAACCTCCCCGCCTGACATGATCCTCTGCCAGATCAGCGACCTGCACATCAAGCCCGGGCGACGGCTCGCCTACGGCATTGTCGACACCGCCGCGATGCTCGAGCAGTGCGTGCGCGCGATCCTCGACCTGGCGCAGCCGCCCGACGCCGTCATCGCCACCGGCGACCTCGTGGACCTGGGCCGGCCCGAGGAATACGGGCTGCTGCGGGAGCTGCTGGCCCCCGTGCCAATGCCGCTGTACCTGCTGCCCGGCAATCACGACGAGCGGTCGTCGCTGCGCGCCAGCTTCCCCGAGCATGGTTACCTGCGGCAATGGCAGCCGTTCGTGCAGTACGCGATCGAGGATCACCCGGTGCGCCTGGTCGCGCTCGACACCGTGGTGCCCGGCCGCGGCGATGGCGCGCTGTGCCGCGAGCGTCTCGACTGGCTGGACCGGTGTCTGTCGGAGCAGCCGCGGCGGCCGACGATCGTCGCCCTGCACCATCCGCCGTTTGCCACCGGCATTGGCCACATGGACCGCATCGGCCTCGCGGGGGCCGACGGGCTGCGCGACGTCATCGAGCGGCACCCGCAGGTCGAGCGCCTCATCGCCGGGCACCTGCATCGACCCATCACGGTGCGCTTCGGGGGCACGGTCGCCAGCACCTGTCCCAGCCCCGCGCACCAGGTGGCGCTCGACCTGGCCCACGATGCCGCCGACGACTTCGTGTTGGAGCCTCCGGCCTACCAGCTTCATCTGTGGACCGGCGGCAGCCTCGTCACGCACACGGCCTACGTGGGCGAGTTTGCCGGGCCGTTCCCGTTCCGCGAGAACGGGCGCCTGATCGACTAGCCGCGGCGGCCCGAGGCCGCATGCGCAGTGCCGGATGGGTCGAGTTCGGGCGGACGGCTTACCGGTCGCCCATGCCTGCGGCTCTCCTGACTGACGTGGCGCGAACAGTCCGCGAGTCGGCGAGTCGGCGCGTCGGCGCCTGGGTTGGGCCAGGAAATAAAAAGGGCCCGGGCAATTTGCCCAGGCCCTCCATGTGCTGGCGTCCCCTAGGGGATTCGAACCCCTGTTACAACCGTGAAAGGGTCGTGTCCTAGGCCTCTAGACGAAGGGGACTGAACCGGTTGGTGTTGCCGTGCTGCCGGGTACTGCGCGCCGCAACTGCGGCGGTGTTCGAGGTGGTGGAGGTAAGCGGGATCGAACCGCTGACCTCTTGCATGCCATGCAAGCGCTCTCCCAGCTGAGCTATACCCCCATCCGCGAGATGCGAATTATAGCCACAGCGGGCAGCCCGTCCAAGTCAGAGTCAGGGCAGGCGCGGCAGCACGGCAGCCAGGCGCGACTGCACCGCCGTGCGGCCGAACAGATGCAGCACCGCATCGAGCGACGGCGTCTGCGCCCGGCCGGTGACGGCCACGCGGATCGGCACCGCCACCTGCGGCATCTTCACGCTGAGTTCGCCGACGATCTCCTTCAGCAGCGCATTGAGCGCCGCCTTGTCCCAGGCGACCGTGTCCACGCGCCCGGCAAACGCGCGTACCGCGGCCGCACCGGCGCCGCGCAGGTGCTCGGCCAACAGCGCCTCGCTGACCCCGTGCGGGCCGTAGAACAGCATCGCCTCGTCGGCCAGTTCGTTGAGCGTGCGGGCGCGCTGCTTGAGCAGCGCCACCACATCGACCAGCGCCGGTCCGGCGAGCACTGCGCCCAGCCGCTCCAGCCGCGGCGCCACCAGCTCGGCCAGCCGCGCATCGGCGGCCTCCTTCATGTACTCGCCGTTGAGCCAGAGCAGCTTGTCGAGGTTGTACTGGGCCGGCGCGCGGTTCACGTGCGCCAGATCGAACCACTGCGCCAGTTGCGCGCGGCCGAACTTCTCGTCGTCGCCGTGGCTCCAGCCCAGGCGTGCCAGGTAGTTGAACACCGCCTCGGGCAGGAATCCGTCGTCCCGGTACTGCAGCACGCTGACGGTGCCGTGGCGCTTGGACAGCTTCTGCCCGTCGGGGCCGAGGATCATCGGCAGATGGCCGAACTGCGGCAGCGGCACGCCGGGGCCGAGGATGGCGCGGTAGATGTTGATCTGGCGCGGTGTGTTGTTGACGTGGTCGTCGCCGCGCAGCACATGCGTGATGCGCATGTCGATGTCGTCCACCACCACGGCGAAGTTGTAGGTGGGCATGCCGTCGCCGCGCGCAATCACCAGATCGTCGAGCTCGGCGTTGCCGACCACGATCGGACCCTTGACCAGGTCGTTCCAGGCAACGTCGCCGTGGTCCGGGTTGCGAAAGCGCACCACCGGCGCCACGCCCGCCGGCGGCGTGCGGCCGGCCGCGTTCTCGGGGCGCCAGCGGCCGTCATAGCGCGGCTTCTCGCCGCGCGCCATCTGCTGTTCGCGCAGCGCCTCCAGCTCGTCCTTGCTGGCGTAGCAGCGGTAGGCCTTGCCCTCGGCCAGCAGGCGGTCGATCACCTCGCGGTAGCGCGCCAGCCGGTCGGTCTGCCGCACCGGGCCCTCGTCGTACTCGAGGTCGAGCCAGCGCATCGACTCGAGAATGACCGCCACCGCCGCCTCGGTGGAGCGCTCCAGGTCGGTGTCTTCGATGCGCAGGATGAACTGGCCGCCGTGGCGGCGCGCATAGGCCCAGCAGAACAGCGCCGTGCGCGCCGTGCCCAGGTGCAGCATGCCGGTAGGGCTGGGGGCGATGCGGGTGCGGACGGTCATCAGGTTGTGTGCAGCGCCGATGAAAAAGCCCGCGCATCAGAACAATGGGCGGGCTCGAAAACACTGGTGGGTGGTACAGGGTTCGAACCTGTGACCCCTGCCGTGTGAAGGCGGAAGAGCGGATTTCTGCGGATGCGGGCGGATGCTGTTTTCACTCTGAGAGGCTTCGTTACGGTTCGCCAAAATCCGCCCGGTTCCGCTATCGCTTTGCCGTATCATTGCCGTATGGCATACGGGATGGTCAATGGATAGCAAGACAAAGCGGGCCAAACTCACGCCGCGGCGTGAGCCCTACTGGACTCGGCTGCGGGCCGGCGGGCACGTAGGCTACCGGAAGATGGCCGAGGGCGACGGCACCTGGATCGCCAAGCACCGCGGCGCCGACGGCATGCGCCAGTACAAGTCGCTGGGGGGCATCGCTGCGGATGGCAAGCGCGACCCGTTCGATATCGCCAGCAAGCTCGCGCTCGCCTGGTTAGAGCAGCTGGACGCGGGCATCGCAGCCGCGGGCACCGTGGCCGATGCCTGCCGCGCGTATGTCGCGGCGCTCAAGATCGACCGACCCAAGGCGTCGACCGATGCCGAGGGCCGCTTCAAGCGCCTGCTCTACAGCGCAGCGCTGGGCCGCGTGCCGCTCGAGCGGCTGCAAGCCCGCGACGTGCGCGCCTGGCTAGATGCGCAGGTGCCGGGCGATGATGAAGATGATCCCGACGCACAGCGCCGCGCGAAAGACAGCGCGAACCGGAACCTGACGGCGCTCAAGGCGGCGCTGAATCTCGCCTATCGGGACAAGCTGATCGCCAGCGACCATGCCTGGCGCACCGTCAAGCCCTACAGCGGCGTCGCAGGACGTCGGACGATGGTTCTGGCACCAGCGCAGCGAAAGGCGCTCCTGGCGGCTGCTGACAAGCCCCTGCGGCACTTTCTGCAGGCGGCCATGCTGACCGGCGCGCGGCCGGGCGAGCTGGCCGCGGCGACCGTTGCCGACTTCGACCCGCGGGCCGGCACGCTGCGCCTGGTCGGCAAGACGGGAGCACGCACGGTGCCGGTGTCGACGCAGATGGCGAAGCTGGCCAAGGCATGCTGCAAGGACCGCATCGGCAAGGCGCCGCTGTTCGACCGCGGCGACGGGAAGGCCTGGGAACGCTTCTACTGGCGCGACAAGGTACAGAACGCGGCCAAGGCGGCGCATCTGCCGGGCGCGAGCATGTACGCGCTGCGGCATACCGCCATCACCGAGATGGTGCTTGGCGGGCTCGACCTGCTGATGGTGGCGCGTCTCACCGGCACGTCGGTCGCGATGATCGACAAGCACTACGGCCACCTGGCACAGAAGGCCGCCGCAGCGGCGCTTAACCGCGTAAGGCTCGCGTGATGAGCCCGCAACAGCGCACCGCCTTAGAGCATGCCTTTCAAGACCTGCGGCGCTGGTACGAGCCGCGGCCCAGGCGCGCCGTGTACTACGAGCTGCGGAGAGCGAGCACTCAACTGCAAGCAGCCCTGCGCGAGTTTGACAACGAGACGTCGCTGTCAACCCAGCTCCTGCTCGCACTGCTACAAGCCGTCAAACTGCGACCGCAGGCTGACATTTTTCAGGATCTGCAGCGCACCGCTGAGTTGCTGCGGCAGATCGAGGCTGCGCTCGACGTGCGGGCCCCAAAGGGGCCGGAACCCGATCACGAGGTCAGGGCGTGGGTTCTCTTAGCCGCCGACGCATGGGTGACCTTCACGGGCCAGCTACCGACAACCGGCACGGGCTGGATTGAAAGCTTCGGCCGCCACGTTGCGGATAGCGAGTTCTTGACGGCGCTACGTCTGTTCGCAAAAGAACATGACGTCCCTATCGTGACGCGCGACGCCTTGCGCGACCTGCTGCCGGCCTGGGAGGAACGCCACCGCGGGGGGCAATAGGCGCGGCATTTGCCCCCGTGCATTGTCCGCTTGCCGCCTCTACTGTCCGTCCGTCGCCGCAGTGTTGCGGCATCACGGAGGCGGACATGCACAAGCTGGCTTACTCACTGCCCGAGGCGCAAGAGCTTTGCGGCCTGGGCCGAACGATCCTCTACGAAAGCATCCAACGCGGCGAGCTGCCAATCATCAAGGTCGGCAAGCGCACGCTGGTGTCGGATGAGGCGCTGCGCAAGTTCCTGAAAGACCGCGAGGCGGTCGCACCGCGGGCTGGCAAATGACAGTCACCCGCGGCCTAGCCAACCTTCGACACGTGCTGGCGATCGGCCGCGAGCGTGCCGCGCAAGTGGTGGCCGCATGACCCGCGCCGCCGAAGAACGCTTCGGATCGGTGGCGAAGATCTCTTCGCGCAGCAGCGCTAGCGGCTGCCAGAGCCGCGCCGCCGAAGAACGCACCGCCGACCTACGCGCCGATGCCGAGGCCGTGCGCGCTCACCTGGCCGAAGCCGCGAAGGCTATCTGCGCTGCATTCCTCTACTGCGAGCAATCGCGCCCCGAGGTGTTTCGCGAGCGCTTGCGCTGCGCCCAGGTTGCGATCGCGCGGGCCGACTGCGCCCTGCTCGACCTGGGCCGCCCGGACTGACCAAGAAAAAGCCGGCGCAGCGCACTAGACGCAGGCCGGCTTAAAGGAATCGCACATGAATGATAACCGCCAACCTTGTGCCGCCTGCTATGGGCCGCTCGGGTCAGACGTACCGCACTACGCGCGACTCTGCCGGCCCTGCTTCACTCAGGCCAAGCGGCGCGAGACTGCCGAGTTGCAGCGGCGCATCGAAGCACTGGAAGCCGAGGTCGAACGGCTGCGTGGTCGAGCGGCGCCCGTAATCGACGCGACGATGTTGCGGCGGCTGATCCAGTTGTGCCACCCCGACAAGCACAGCGGCTGTGAAGCCGCGGCCACGGCTACCAGATGGTTGATCGAGCAGCGCGACGCGGCGCGGAGGGTGGCCGCGTGATCGACCTCAACCACTACGCGATACCGCCCGAACTGCGCGCGCGCTTTGTTGCCGCGATCCGCGAGGGCCGCGACCAAGCGGTTGACGACTTCGCCCGCGCGATCTTTATCGAACTGCAGAAGGCCGGCGCCGCGAATGGGTCCGATGTGGCCGACGTGCTGCTGGCGGGGTCGGAGGCCGCGATGGTTGCGGCAGAAGTCACCGTCGCCGACTTCGTGGCCTACCTGCCTGCACACAACTACATCTTCACGCCGACGCGCGAGCCGTGGCCGGCGTCCAGTGTCGATTCGCGGCTGCCGTGGCTGAAGGACGACGGCGGAAAGAATGTCAAGCCATCGACGTGGCTGGATCAAAACAGGCCGGTCGAGCAGATGGCATGGGTGCCGGGTAGGCCGATGCTGATCAAGGACAACCTGCTCTCCGCCGGTGGGTGGATTCATCGACCCGGCTGCACGACGTTCAACCTGTACCGCCCGCCGACTATCGCAGCCGGCGATCGAAACGATGTCGCACCGTGGGTCAACCACATCGACATGATCTACGGCGATAGTGCGGAACACATCATCACCTGGCTGGCGCACCGGGTGCAGAAGCCGGCGGAGAAGATCAACCACGCGCTCGTGCTTGGCGGCGCTCAAGGGATCGGTAAGGACACGATCCTAGAACCGGTGAAGCACGCGGTCGGGCCTTGGAACTGGTTCGAGGTGTCGCCGATGCAGGTGCTCGGCCGGTTCAATGGCTTCGTGAAGTCGGTGATCCTGCGGGTGTCGGAGGCGCGCGACCTGGGTGACGTTGATCGCTTCGCCTTCTATGACCACATGAAGGTGTACACCGCGGCACCGCCGGACGTGCTCAGGTGCGACGAAAAGAATCTCCGCGAGCACGATGTCCTGAACGTGTGCGGCGTGGTGATCACCAGCAACCACAAGTCCGACGGCATCTACCTGCCGCCCGACGATCGGCGCCACTACGTCGCCTGGTCAAGCCTGACCAAAGACGACTTCGCGCCGGACTACTGGCGCACCCTGTACGGCTGGTACGCCAACGGCGGGACCGCCAATGTCGCTGCGTACCTCATGGCGCTGGACATCAGCCGGTTCGACCCGAAGGCACCGCCGCCCAAGACGGACGCCTTTTACGAGATCGTGAACGCCAACCGATCGCCAGAGGCCGCCGAACTCGCCGATGTCATCGATGCCTGCGGCTGGCCGCCGGCCGTCACGCTGGACACGATCATCGGCATCGCCGCCACGGTGCAGCGCCACGACTTGGCCGACTTCCTAAAGGACCGCAAGAACCGCCGGGCGATCCCGCACCGCCTGGAGGACGCCGGCTACGTACCGGTCAGGAACCCGGACGACAAGCGGGACGGGCAGTGGCGGATCGATGGCAAGCGGCAGACAGCCTACGCGCGGCAGAACCTCTTAACCCGCGACCGGATCGCCGCCGTCCAAGCGCTCCAAGATCGGTCATGTCGGTGATGTCGGTGATTTTCTATCTTGATCCACAGCTTTTCACTCGCGCGTGCGGGCTTCTTGATTGGTGGAGGGGGGTCGATAGGGCTATGGATGGAGATAGAAAATCACCGACATCACCGACACGACCGACACCGAGCGGGTGGGCTACGTGCCGGTCCACAACCGCAACGCGAGTGACGGCCTGTGGAAGATCGGCGGCCGCCGGCAGGCGGTCTACGGCCGCGCGATGGTGGTCAGCCGTGAAGCTGACAATAAGAGGGGCAGCTTCTTCGCCCTCGGAAAAGCCCGTGCAACCCATTGATTTGATGGGTCCCTCTTGGGGCATGGCCGAGCGGGTAATTCGCACTCCGATCTGTCCCCGCTCACGAAGTTTTCATAGGGGGGGTAAGTTGACAGCCTCTCTAGAGGACAAGTTCAGGCAAGTCGACGTTGCAGAGTTTCTCGGTGTGTCTGAAAAGACGGTCAGCGAGTGGGCGTCTGAAGGATTATTCGACGGCTGCGCGACGTTTGCGGATGCGCTGCGGGCGGTTTATCGCCGGCTGCGGCCACCGGGCAACGCACAGCTCACTCGGTCGCCGATGCTCGCGACGATATGCCGCAAGCCCTGCGCGGCAGGCGTGGCCGCAGCCGCTTCTATCGCCACGTCGAGGCACTGCGCGCGGCCGGCGCCGTGCGCGTCGAAGCCGTCCGAAAAGCCAATCGGCACGCCGTCGAGTTCAGGCGTCAATTCGCCTATGCCACCCGCGCCACGCGCTAGACGTTCACGGGTCCTTCCTGGGGCACCCCTGCTACGGCTGCGAAACGACCGCGGATTTGCGCTAGTCACAGCATTTTTGGGTAGGTTAATTTCATCAATCGGTTAAGTGGTCTCGATAGGCGATACCTATGAAACAGAAGGACCTTGCGGAAGCCTTGGGAATCAGCGCGGCGATGGTTAGCCGGCTGAAACACCAAGGCATGCCCACGCACTCGGTCGAGGCCGCCCGCCGCTGGCGTGAGCGCCACCTCGATCCGGCGCGCGTCGTCGGCCAGCGCGTCGACTACCCGCGGCCCGCTGCACCGCCGCCGGAGCCTGACGTTGCCGCGCGCGTGGACCTGGTGCGCGCGCTGATGCAGCTGGCCGCGGCAGACTTCGACCAACACGCCGACAATCTGCGCCGAGCGATGCGGCTGGTGCCACCCGATGCGCGGGCGCAGATCACCGTCGACATGGACGTGTTCACGCGGCTGCTGCCGGCCAACCTGACCGAGGTCATCGAGCCCGACCATGAGGTCTGCGCGGCGCAGTCGGATGCCGAAGCCGAAATCGCCGGGCTGTTCCTGTACTCGCTCGCGTGCGGCGAGCTGGAGCTGCAATGACGCCGGCCGAGACGGCCGAAGATATTGAGATCGTCGAGGCGACGGTGGCGGAGTTGCGCAACATCGCCTACCGCGCGGTGCTCGCTGAGGTTGATGGCACCGATGCTTGAGATCGCACAGCGCGCCCTGGCGTCGGCAGGGCCCGGTCCAGTGAGACAGGCAGGCCCGCCGGAACGGTTCGACGATGAGTCCGATTCAGCCGTCTGAACTGCGCGCGCTCGCTGCCTCGCTTGCTCGCCTCGAGCTGCAGCTCGAGGAGGCGGCGGAAGCCGAGCGGACTGCTGCCGCAGAACGACGCGAGATCCTCGAGCTGCTGCGCGGTAGCGGGCGGATGGTCAAGGGCGCGTCGATCGACGCGCCAGTTTCCCGCCTAGCGCGTGCCATCGCTGCCGGCTACGGCAAGCAGTTCCAGTGCGGGGAGCTATTGACCTGGTGCCGCAGTGCGCCTCAGACGCCGGAGCGACGTGCGGTACGCGAGGCGGTCGCCCAGCTGCTCGGCTGCGCGCCCGCCACTCTTGTTGGGGACGAGCACGACGCGCGCCGGCTCGGGATTCAGTTGTCCAAGCACAAGCGCGCCTTCGTTCGCTTCACTGAGCGCGGAGGCTCCGCGATCTGGGTGCTTGGCGAGCGGGACTCGGGGGAGTGAGTCCCCCTGCCCCATGCGCCGGCCACGTAGTCTGCGCTCCGTTACTCACGGAGGGGCCATGAACAACGACTCGACCGTTTTTCCTCATCTCCCGCAACGCCAAGCGCTTGAGTTCGTGCTGCCTGGCGAGCGAAGCATTCCGCTCTGCTCCCAGGTTCCGCTGTCCGAGCGAGAGATCTCCGGGTATTCAATCCGCAATGCGATCAAGGCAGCGCTTACGGGCAACTGGTCAAAAGCCGGGTTCGAGCGGTCGGTAACGATGTCCACGCTGCAAGGTCTCGGGGACGCCGACATGGCGTCCAATCGCCTGATCGTGCCGGCAGCTGTGCTGGCGCGCGACCTGGTGGCCGGTACGGGCTCCGCAGGCGGCTTCCTGGTCAACACCGAAATGCGCGGCGTTCTCGACGCGCTGCGGCCGCGGCTAGTCGCCGCCCGCCTCGGTGCGCAAGTCATCACCGGGCTGCGTAACAACGTCACCTATGCGCGGAATGCCGGCTCACTGACACTCACATGGCAGGCGACCGAAGGCACGCCGGCAGTGGAGACCGAGAACTTCAACACCGGGCAGATCGCGCTCACACCCAAGACCGTGACCGGCCTTGTCGAGGCCTCGCGTGTCTTCCAGTTGCTCACCTTGGACGTGGGCGAGGCAATGATCCTGCGCGAGTTGCGTCTGGGCGTTGCTGCCGGCGTGGATGCGGCGGCGTTCGGTGGCACCGGCGCTTCGGGGCAGCCGACTGGTCTTCTCAATACGGCAGGTATCGGCACATTCAATGGTGCGTCGATCACCTACGCCAACTTGCTCGAGGCGCAGACCGACGTGCTGTCCGCCAACGCGCTGACGGAGGGCGGCCGGGTCGCGTTCACTTGCCGCCCCGCCGTCGCGTCGGTGCTGGCACAGCGGCAAGGCTTCAACGCCTCGTCACCGCCGTGCTGGGTTGGCCCGCTTGCTGAGGGCCAGTTGATTGGCTGCCCGGCGATCACCAGCATATTCCCTCCGGCCGCGACGCTGGTAGCCGGCGACTTCGCGCAAATGATGCTTGCGGAGTGGGGCGCGGGTCTCGACGTTCGCGTCGATCCATACACGGGCTTTCTGAGTGGGCGCGTTGGCCTGGCCGCATCGCTGTCGGTCGACGTGGGCGTGGCGTGGCCGCAGGCCTTCTCTGTCGCAACCAGCGTGAGCTAACCATGACCACGATTCGAGTTCGAGTACTGCGCCGCTTCATCATCGCCGGTGGCCAGGCCGCAGAGGTCGGCGATCAAGTCGATCTTCCGGCCGCCGTGGCCGGGGAGGCCCTGCGCACCTGTAAGGCCGTCCTGGTTGACGCATCAGACGCCAAGCGACTCCATGCGGAAGTAGAGAAGGACGGCGCCGACACCGTGCGTCGATTGGGACCGGCGCCGCGGGGCATCCGCGGATGACTGCACACAAGCGCGCGGCGTCGAGCTGCAACAGCGGCGCGCGCTTGGGCCCTTGGGCCGTCACTTTTATGTCGCAGCACCGCGCGCGCCGCGCAAGCGCTATCTCCTTTAACGGCCGTGGCAGGCCATCGGGATTCGGCGCCGCATTGTCCGCAGGGCCCCGCCACGCGCGAGCGGGTCGAGCGGACTCCCCTAGACCGGGTGCTTCAAGAAGAAGTCAGTGCGCTCGAATAGCGCAGATCGGCGCGTGCTCCGCCAGCTCGCCTTTCTGCACGCACAAGTCGACCGAGAACTAGTGCGCCTGGCGGCGCCCGACGATGTTCGCCAGGCCATCGACGAGTCCCTCTCAGGCTGCCCGGCTGGCGCCGCAAGATCATCAACCGGGAATGCTGGCGGCTGACCGGTGGCCATGCGGGCCGGTTTGAGGCGCTGCGCGCGGTGGTAACTGCTGCCGTTGCGAACGGCGCCACCATCAAGGCAGCGCTGCAGCCGCGTCGGCCACCAGCATGACGTTGGCTAGCGGCTGCGTCGGCCCGCCTGCACTAGAAAGCCCCACATGTTGCCGTACTGATGCCGTAAGGCAACGGGGACATTCGCTAAGTCATTGATTTTTGGTGGGTGGTACAGGGTTCGAACCTGTGACCCCTGCCGTGTGAAGGCAGTGCTCTACCGCTGAGCTAACCACCCGGGTCGGGTTGCCGAGGCAGCGCGCTTCATGAGCGCCTCAAACCGCTGCAGCATCGACCGTCGATTCTACACTGGGCGAACCGTGCACTCGCTGCTGCACCCGGCCCCGCACCTGCACCCGTACCCGCCCGCGACCGCCCTGCGCCTGCTGCCGCCATGAACCTCGCCCATCTGCTCCTGCGCACCGCCGCGCGCCAGCCGCATCAGGCCGCCGTAGTGGAGCCTGGGCGCTGCCATCTGAGCTACGCGCAACTGGCGCAGCGCACGCTGGCGCTGGCCGGCGCGCTGCGGCGCCGGCTCGGGCTGGCCCCGGGCCAGAGCGTGGCACTGGTCCTGCAGAACAACGCGGCCTATGTAGAGCTGCTGTTTGCCTGCTGGGCCGCGCAACTGGCGGCCATTCCGGTCAACGTGAAACTGCACCCCCGCGAGGTGGCCTGGATTCTGGACGACGCGCAGGCCGCGGTCGTGTTCATGACGGCGGAGGTCGACAGCGGCGCCATCGCGGCGGCGCGCGCGAGCGGTCGCAGCACCTTCATCGACGTCGACGGCACCGACTACGCGGCGCTGCTGCAGCACGTACCGATCCCGGCGCCGCCGCCGGCCGCGCCGGCCGACCTCGCCTGGCTGTTCTACACCAGCGGCACCACCGGCCGGCCCAAGGGCGTGATGCTCAGCCACCGCAACCTGGTTGCCATGGCGCTCAACTACCTGGCCAACGTGGACGCCGCGCGCCCCGGCGAGCACCTGCTGCACGCCGCGCCCATGTCGCACGGCTCGGGCCTGTACATCGTGCCCAACGTCGCCGCCGGCGCAACGCAGCTCGTGCCGGCCAGCCGCGGCTTCGACGAGGCCGAGATCGACGCGCTGCTGGCAGACACCACCGGCGTGAAGTTGTTTGCCGCGCCCACCATGGTGATGCGGCTGGTGGAGCGGCTGCGCGGCGACGCGCGGGGACTGAAGCAGATCGTCTACGGCGGAGGTCCGATGTACGTGGCCGACTGCCGCCGCGCGCTGGCCCGCCTGGGGCCGCGGCTGGTGCAGATCTACGGCCAGGGCGAGAGCCCCATGACCATCACCGTGCTGCGTGCCGAGGAGCATCTGGGCGAAGAGCCGGAGTGCTCGCGGCGCCTGGGCTCGGTGGGCCGCGCGCAGACCGGCGTGCAGGTGGCCGTGGTGGACGAGGCCAGCCGGCCGCTGCCTGCGGACGCCACCGGCGAGGTGGCGGTGCGCGGCGACCCCGTCATGCTCGGCTACCTGAACAACCCGGCGGCCACCGCCAGCGCGATCGTCGACGGCTGGCTGCGCACCGGCGACCTCGGCCGGCTCGATGCACAGGGCTATCTCACGCTGGTGGACCGCAGCAAGGACCTCATCATCTCCGGCGGCAGCAACATCTACCCGCGCGAGGTGGAAGAAGCGCTGCTGCAGCACCCGATGGTGCGGGAGGTGGCGGTGGTGGGCGAGCGCGACGCCGCGTGGGGCGAGAGCGTGGTGGCGGTGGTGGTGCTGCAGCCCGGCGCGGCGCCGGAGGCGGCCGCGGCCAGAGCGGCGCTCGATGCGCACTGCCTGGCGACGATCGCGCGCTTCAAGCGGCCCAAACGCTATGTGTTCGTGGACAGCCTGCCCAAGAACGCCACCGGCAAGGTGCTCAAGCGGGAGCTGCGGGAGCGGCTGGGCAGCGGACGCTGATCGGACACCAGCCCGGATGTTTCACCAGGTCGCCCCCGTGCTTTCACGATCGGCCTCTGCAAGCCGCGGCGGCAGCCTGCACTCGGCCCGAGCCACTTTGGACGGCCGGGGCTAAGCGGGTTTGCGCGGCGGTCGCGCGGCCATCTCGCTCAAGCGTTCGCCGATGCCTACGGGCATCGGCTGCGCCCCTCTCGCGCAATCTGGCTCGCACGCGCATCCGCGCAAATCCCGCGTCCCTGATGAAACATCCGGGGCTAGCCGGCGGCCACCACCGCCAGGGCGGCCGCCCGGAACACCACCACGCCCTTGCTCTCCTTGGCAATGCCGTCGAGCAGCGCCTCGTGCGCGGCCAGCTCGGCGGGCGTGGCGGCCAGCACGATGAGGCCGGCGGCATCGATCGGGCCGCTGTCCTCCGCCCCGCCGGCAGGCGCCAGATCGATGACCAGGGTGTCCTGGCCGCGCGTCATGGCCAGGTACACGTCGGCCAGCAGGCCGGCGTCGAGCAGCGCGCCGTGCAGCGTGCGGTGCGCGTTGCCGACCGCATAGCGCTCGCACAGCGCATCGAGCGAGTTGCGCTTGCCCGGGTGCAGTTCGCGCGCCAGCGTCAGCGAGTCGGTGATCCGGGCGCAGTGGCTGGCAAAGGGCGGCTTGCCCAGCCGCGCCAGCTCGGCGTCGAGGAACTCGAGGTCGAAGGGCGCGTTGTGGATGATGACCTCGGCATCGGCCACGAAGGCCAGCAGGTCGTCGGCCACCCCGGCAAACCGGGGCTTGTCGCGCAGGAACTCCTCGGTCAGGCCATGCACCTGCAGCGCGCCCTCGTCGCTGGCGCGCTCCGGGTTGATGTAGTGGTGCAGGCGCCGCTCGGTCAGCCGGCGGCCGACGATCTCCAGGCAGCCGATCTCGATGATCCGGTGGCCCTCGCGCGCCTCCAGGCCCGTGGTCTCGGTGTCGAGGATGACCTGGCGCATGGCCGTACCGCCGTCGGCCGCCTACTCGGCCGCCGACGGCGCGGCCGGCTGCTCGATCTGGCCGGCGCGCACGTGCACGCCGCGGTCGAGCCACTGCCGCATGAGGGTGTAGACGACCGGCACCACGTACAGCGTGAGCACGGTGCCCAGCGTCAGGCCGCCGACGATCACCCAGCCGATCTGCTGGCGGCTCTCGGCACCGGCGCCGGCGGCCAGTGCCAGCGGCACGGCGCCCAGCACCATGGCGCCGGTGGTCATCAAGATGGGCCGCAGGCGCAGCACGCTGGCGTGCTTGACCGCCGCAAACAGTTCCTCGCCGCGCTCGCGCAACTGGTTTGAGAACTCCACGATCAGGATGCCGTGCTTGGTGATGAGGCCCACCAGCGTCACCAGTCCGATCTGGCTGTAGATGTTCATGGTGCCCCCGGCCCACCAGAGCGCCAGCAGCGCGCCGGTCATCGACAGCGGCACCGACAGCATGATCACGAACGGGTCGGCAAAGCTCTCGAACTGCGCGGCGAGCACCAGGTAGATGAAGACCAGCGCCAGCACGAACACCAGGTAGATGCTGCCGCGGGCGTCGCGGAACTCGCGGCTCTGGCCGTTCAGGTCGGTCAGCGTGCCCTGCGGCAGCACGCGCCGGGCGGTCTCGTCCATGGTCTGCAGCGCCTGGCCGAGCGTATAGCCGGGCGCCACCTGGCCGCTGATGGTCACGGCGCGCAGCCGCTGGAAGTGGTTGAGGCTCTGCGGCGCCACGCCCTCCTTGACGTCGACCACGTTGGACAGCTGCACCATGCTGCCGTCGCGCGCGCGCACGTAGATGTCGCTGATGTCGTTGGGCGTGCTGCGGTCGCGCGGGGCCACCTGCACCATGACGTCGTACTGCTCGCCCTCGTTCTTGAAGCGCGTGACCTGGCGGCCGCCCAGCATGGTCTGCAGCGTGAGGCCCACGTTCTGCACCGACACGCCCACGTCGGCCAGCTTGTCGCGGTTGACTTCCACCCGCAGCTCGGGCGTGTTCAGGCGCAGGTCGGTCTGCAGGTTCTGCACGCCGGGGTACTTGGCCATCTCGCCGATGAACTGGTTGACCAGACGGTCGAGCTCGGCGTACGGGATCTGCGCCATGATCACGTATTCGATCGGCAGCGAGCGGAACGACTGCCCGAGCGAGGGCGGACTGACCGCGAAGGCGATCACGCCGGGCAACTGGGCGAAGCGCTGGTTCAGCTCGCGCGCGATGTCCTGCTGCTTGCGGCTGCGCTCCTCCCAGGGTTTGAGGCGCAGGATGGCGTTGCCGTCGGTCACGGTCGGGAACCCCGCCACCGCGTTGTAGGCCGAGCGCTCCTGGATCGTCTCGTACATGGTCTCGATCGAGCGCAGCGCCTCGCTGGTGTACTGGACGGTGGCTCCCTGGGGCGCCTGCACCCGGCCAAACACCACCGAGCGGTCCTCGATCGGCGCCAGCTCGGAGCGGAGCAGCGTGAACAGCCACACGCCGGCAGCCACCACCACCAACCAGCCGAGCAGCACGGTCCAGCGCCGCTCGAGCACCCAGGCGAGCGAGCGCGCATAACCGTTGGTCAGGCCATTGAGGAAGCGGTCAATCGCCCGGTACACCGCCCCGTGCTTTTCCTCGTGCCTGAGCAGCTTGCTGCACATCATCGGCGACAGCGTCAGCGCCACGAAGCCCGATACCAGCACCGCGCCGGCCAGCGCCAGCGCAAACTCGACGAACAGGCGCCCGGTGCGGCCGGTGGAGAAAGCCAGCGGCGCGAATACCGCCACCAGCGTCAGCGTCATGGCGATCACCGCGAAGCCGATCTCCTTGGTGCCCTTGATGGCCGCCTGCACGCGGTCCATGCCTTCCTCGATGTTGCGGTAGATGTTCTCCAGCACGACGATGGCGTCATCGACCACCAGGCCGATGGCCAGCACCATCGCCAGCAGGGTCAGCGTGTTGATGGTGAAACCGAACGCGTACATCAGCGCGAAGGCGCCGACCAGCGACACCGGGATGGTCACCAGCGGGATCAGCGTGGCGCGCAGGTTGCGCAGGAAGAAGAAGATCACCAGCACCACCAGGATCACCGCTTCGCCGATGGTGCGAAACACGTTGTCGATCGAGCGCTGGATGAACACCGAGCTGTCGTACGAGACGGTCAGGCGCATGCCCGTGGGCAGGGTCTCGTTGATCTTGTCGACCTCGGACCACACCGCCTGCGACAGCTCGAGCGGGTTGCCGGTGGCCTGCTTGATCACGCCCATGTTGATCGCCGGCTCGCCGTTGAAGCGGGCGATCACGCGCTCGTCGCGCGCGCCCTGGCGCACGCTGGCCACGTCGCGCAGCCGCACCGGGTAGCCGCTGACGTTGGCCACGATGATGTTCTCGAACTCGCGCACCGTCTGCAGGTCGGTGGCCGCGACGATGTTGAACTCGCGCTGGCGCGACTCGATGCGCCCGGACGGCAGCTCGACGTTCTGCCGCCGCACCGCCTCCTCGACGTCCTGCACCGTCAGCCGGTAGCCGGCCAGGCGGTCGCGGTCCACCTCCACGCGCATGCTGACGCGCCGCTCGCCGAAGATGCGCACGTCGGCCGCGCCGGGCAGCACCGACAGCCGCGGCCGCACGTAGCGGTTCAGGTAGTCGGACACCTCCATGGCGCTGCGCCCGCCAGTGGTGACCGACATCCAGATGATCGGGAACGAGTCGGCCTCGACCTTGGCGATCACCGGCTCGTCGACGTTATCAGGCAGGCGGGCGCGCACGCGCGCCACCTTGTCGCGCACGTCGGCCGCCGCCGAGTCCGGGTCGCGCGTGATGCGGAAGCGCACGTCGATGTCCGAGCGCTCCGAGCGCGAGCGCGAGGTCATCAGCTCCACGCCCTCGATGCCGGCCAGCGAGTCCTCCAGCACCTTGGTGATCTGCGACTCGATCACCTCGGCCGACGCGCCCGGGTAGGTGGTGGAGACGCTGACGATCGGCTCGTCGATCTTCGGGTACTCGCGCACCCCGAGGCGCTCGTAGGACACGACGCCGATCACCACGACCAGCAGCGACAGCACGGTGGCCAGCACGGGCCGGCGGATGCACAGTTCGAACAGGCTCATGGTCGGTGTCCGTGGTCGTGGTCGGCGCGCCGTACCCGCGTGGCGGTGCCCGCCTACTTGGCCGCCGCCGCGCCGCCCGGGCCGTCGGCCTTGCGGGGGGCCGTCTTGCCGTCGGCCGGCGGCGCCCCCGCGGCACCTGCCCCGCCCGCAGCGCCGTTGCCGCGCGGCGCATCGCCGAGCACCCTTACCGGCTGGCCGTCGCGCTGCACACGCATGCCGGCCACGATGATGCGGTCGCCGGCCTGCACGTTGTCGAGCAGTTCGACCTGGCCGTCGCGCCGCACGCCCAGCCGCACCGGCACCCGCTGCGCCCTGCCATCGGCCGCCACGCGGAAAACGAAGAAGCGGTCGCCCTGCGGGACGATGGCCTCCTCCGGCACCATGAAGGCCTCGGGGCGGTCACCGACGACTACGCGCACGCGCGCGAACATGCCCGGCCGCAGGCGGCCGTCGGAGTTGCCGAGCGAGGCGCGCAGCTCCAGCGAGCGGCCGTTGGCGTCGATCCGCGGATTGATCGCCTCAATGCTGCCGCGGTAGGTGGTGCCCGGCAGCGCGTCGGCCGCCACCTCCACCGGCAGGCCAACCTTCATTTGCGTGAAGAAGCGCTCGGGCACGCGGAAGTCGACCTTCAGGGTCCGGATGTCCTCGATGTTGACGATGTCGGTGCCGTCGCGCAGCACGTCGCCGACATTGACCGCGCGGATGCCCACCACGCCGTCGAACGGGGCCAGCACCCGCATTTTGGACAGCCGCGCCTGCGCCAGTTGCAGCCGCGCCTGCAGGACCGCCACGTTGCTCTCGGCCTGGTCCTGCGCGCTGCTGCTGACGAAGTTCCTGGCGGCCAGGTCCTCGGTACGCTTGAGGCTGCTTTGCGCCAGCGCCAGTTCGGCCTTGGCCTGGGCGACCTCGGCCTCATTGAACGAAGCGTCCAGGCCGATCAGCAGTTGCCCCCGCTTGACCGCCTGCCCGTCGCGAAAGCCGATGGTCTCCACGCGACCGGTGACCTCGGTACGCAGCATCACGCTCTGGTTGGCGCGCAGCGTGCCCACCGCGCCCAGGTCTTCCTGCACGCGGCTGGCCTTGAGGGTCACCACCTCGACCGGCGCCGGCGGCGGGCCCTTGCCCGCGGCCTTGGCGTCGGCCTTGGCGTCGCCCTTGCCGTCGGTACCCTTGGGGGCGGCCTTCGCATCGGCCGACTTCGCATCGGCCGCCTTGGTTTGCGCCGACTTCGGCTCGCCCGCGCCGATATCGGCGCCGCGGTTGTTGACGATGTAGGCGACGACGCCGGCGATCAGCAGGCCGCCGACCGCCACGAGGGTCACAGTACGCTTTTGCATTCGAAATGAGCCAGGGCGACGCGTGCGCGGCCGTTGCGGCCCGCCCGAGCGCGGCAAGTGCGCGACTGTAGCACCGGGGGCCTGCGGCCGCGGCCGCGCCTGCGGCTCAGCGCCCGATCTTCTCGATGCCGCGGTTGGCGAGCTGGTCGGCGCGCTCGTTGCCTTCGATGCCCGCGTGGCCCTTGACCCAGCGCCAGTGGATCTCGTGCGCCTGCCGCAACTGTTCCAGCCGCTGCCACAGGTCGACGTTCTTCACCGGCTTGTTGTCGGCGGTGCGCCAGTTGCGCCGCTGCCAGTTGGGCAGCCACTGCGTGATGCCCAGGTGCACGTACTGCGAGTCCGTGTGCAGGACCACGCGACAGCGACGCTTCAGCGAGGCCAGCGCCTCGATCACCGCGGTCAGCTCCATGCGGTTGTTGGTGGTGGCCGGCTCGCCGCCGAACAGTTCCTTCTCGTGGCCGCCGGCCTTCAGCCAGGCGCCCCAGCCGCCGGGGCCGGGGTTGCCCTTGCAGGCGCCGTCGGTCCAGACCTCCACTTCGGTCAGGGTGTCCTCGTCGGCGGCCGCCGCGCCGCCGGCCGCCGTGAGCCGGATGCTGCGCGCATGCCTCACACCGGACCTCCGCGGCGCGCGCGCGGCCGTGACGACAGGGCGCCGCCGGCGAGCCGGCTGCCCGGCTCGTCGTTGGCGCTGGCCGCAGCGCCGCGCACGCGCGCCGAGACGGCCTCGCCGTCGGGAACGACCTCGGGTGCGAAGCGCGGCGCGGGCGAAAACGACGGCGAGGCCGCCGGCACCAGCACCGGCCGCAGTTCCTCGCGGCGGCGGCGCACGGAGCCCACCATGCGCATGCCGCGCACGCGCTTGACCGCCGTGACCATGTACAGCGAGCCCAGCACCGGCCACCAGCGGTCGCCGGCGCGCTCGCAGAAGTTCCAGCGGGCGAGCCACTTGTCGGTGCGCACCGACGGCACGTAGCAGCCGAAGCGGCCGCGGTTCACCTCGAACGACAGCAGCTTGAGCCAGTCCTTGATCCGGTGCAGGCTGATGAACTGCGCCTCGCGCGGCAGATAGGAGGCAGCACCCAGGCGCGTGAGCGCCTGCCGCAGGCCCCACAGGCTGGCCGGGTTAAAGCCGGTGATCACGACATGGCCCTCGGGCACCAGGACGCGGTCGACCTCGCGCAGCACCTGGTGCGGCTCGCCGGCAAACTCGAGGATGTGCGGCATCACCACCAGGTCGATCGACTGGGTGGCGAACGGCAGCTCCTCGTAGCGGTTGACTACGGCCAGCCGGCACGGGTGTCCGGCGCCCGGCTCCGGCGCCAGGCCGCGGTCGGCCGCGCGGATGCGCAGCGGCATGCGGTTTTCGCGCAGCGCGTCGAGCTCCGGCAGGCCGAGCTGCAGCGCGTGGTAGCCGAAGATGTCGGAGACTGCCGCGTCCAGGTGCTGTTGCTCCCATTGCAGCATGTAGCGCCCCGGCGGCGAGCGCAGGAAGTCCGACCACAGCACGGCCGGCCCGCCCGCCCCGTCGAGGTCGGGCGGCAGTCCGTGGCCGGGGAACAGCGGGTCGGTGTCCATGCCGCTTAGGATTCGGGGGTCGGAATTGAGCGCCGCAGGTTACGGGTCCGGGATTCAGGATGCAGGCCCGCGCACCGCACCGCCGGGCCATTGGCGGCGCCTCCGTCCGACCCGCCCGGCTGCCCCCTCCAAACCATGGACATCGTTCCCATCCCCGCCTTCGGCGACAACTACCTTTGGTTGCTGGCAAGCCAAGGCCGCGCGGCGATCGTCGATCCCGGCGACCCGGCGCCGGTGCAGCGCGAGCTGACGCGTCGCGGCCTGACGCTGGAGACAATTCTAGTCACCCACCACCACGGCGACCATGTCGGCGGCGTTGCGACGCTGGCCGGCGCCACCGGGGCGCGCGTGTACGGGCCCCGCGGCGAGGACATTCCGGCGCGCCAGGTCGCGCTCGGCGAGCCCGCTGCGATCGAGGTGCTGGGCGTGGCGCTGCACGTGCTCGACGTGCCGGGTCACACGCGCGGGCACATCGCCTATCACGCGCCGGCGCTGCACGCGCTGTTCTGCGGCGACACCCTGTTTGCGGGCGGTTGCGGCCGCCTGTTCGAGGGTACCCCGGCGCAGATGGTCGCCTCGCTCGCCAAGCTGGCCGCCCTGCCGGGTGCCACGCGCGTGTACTGCGCCCACGAGTACACGCTGTCCAACCTGCGCTTTGCGCTGGCCGCCGAGCCCGGCAACGCCGCGCTGCGCGCACGGCAGCAGCACTGCGCGGCGCAGCGCGCGCGCGGCGAGCCGACCGTGCCGTCCACGATCGCCGAGGAACTGGCCACCAACCCGTTCATGCGCTGCGACGAGCCGGCGCTGCGCGCGGCGGCCGAGGCGCGCCGGCCCGGCGCCGGCCGGACCCGGGTCGACACCTTCGCCGTGCTGCGGGAGTGGAAAAACGGGTTCTGAAGGCCGGCGCAGCGCACCGATCCAGCGCACCGATCCAGCGCGCCGATCCGGTACGGCGGTCCAGCGCACCCATCCAGCCGACCGATTCAGCGGACCGATCCCGCGGGCCGACCGGCTGCCGTGACCCGGGCGGCTGCCGGGCACGCCTTGCCTATACTCGGCGCCTTCCCGAACGAAGCCGGGTCGCGCCCCGCCGCGCGCCCCGAAGCCGCCGCTGATGAAGCCTGCCCGGATTCTTCGTTTCTGCCTGTGCGCCCTTGGTCTGTCGCTGGCCGCCGCCAGCGCGCAGCAGCCAGCCGAGGTGGCCGCATCGGCTGCCGCACCGGCTGCCGCATCGGCTGCCGCGCCGGACGCCAGAACGGACGCCGAAGCACTGCCGGCGGTCTCGACGCCCCCCGCCACCGACCCGCTTGGCAATCTGCTGCGGGAAGTGTCTCCGGCCATGGCCATGACCGGACCGGTGCCGCTGGCGCCGCCGCCGGGCACCCCGGGCGAGGCACGCCCCCACCACGACCCCAGCATCAACCTGTGGGAGCGCATCCGCCGCGGCTTTGCGATGCCCGACCTCACCGGGCCGCGGGTGACGGCGGCCACCCGCTGGTACGCGAGCCAGGGCCAGTACCTGGACCGCATGACCGCGCGCGCCAGCCTCTATCTGTTCCATATCGTCGAGGAGATCGAGAAACGCGGCATGCCAACCGAACTGGCGCTGCTGCCGTTCGTCGAGAGCGCCATGCAGCCGGAAGCGGTGTCGCATGCCAAGGCGGCCGGGCTGTGGCAGTTCATCCCCTCCACCGGCAAGATCTACTCGCTCGAGCAGAACCTGTGGAAGGACGAGCGGCGCGACGTGATCCACTCCACCCGCGCCGCGCTCGACTACCTGCAGAAGCTGTACGGCGACTTCGGCGACTGGCATCTGGCCCTGGCCGCCTACAACATGGGCGAGGGCGGGCTGGCGCGTGCCATCGAGCGCAACCGCCGGGCCCGCCAGCCGACCGACTATTCGAGCCTGCGCATTCCGCTGGAGACGCAGGGCTACGTGCCCAAGCTGCAGGCGGTCAAGAACATCGTGCGCGAGCCGGCGCGCTTCGGCATCGAGCTGGCCGACATCCCCAACGAGCCGTACTTCGTGGTGGTGCCCAAGACGCGCGACATCGACCTGGGCACCGCGGCGCGGTTGGCGCAGATGCCGATGGACGAGTTCCGCGCGCTCAATCCGTCGTTCAACCGGCCGGTGATCCCGGGTGTCCTGCAGCCCAACATCCTGCTGCCGGCCGACCGGGCCGAGATCTTCACCGGCAACCTGGCCGCCTGGGAGGCCACCGGCCAGCCGCTTGCCAGCTGGACCGGCTACACGCTGCAGCCCGGCGAGACCCTGGCGCAGGTCGCGCGCCGCGCGGGCGTGAGCGAAGCGCAACTGCGCGAGGCCAACCGCGTGCCGCCGCGCTTCCGGCTCGCGTCCGGCTCCACCATCCTGATCCCGCGCGACGAGACGATGGCCGACGACATCCCGGCGGCGTTGGTCAATGCGTCGTTCGCGCTGCTGCCCGAGCACGCCAACCTGCGGCAGGTCACCTACCGGGTGCGCCGTGGCGACACCCTGCGCGCCGTGGCCGCACGCTGGAACGTCAGGCCCGAGGAGATCGTCGCCTGGAACAACCTGCGCGGCGAAACGCTGTTTGCCGGGCAGCGCCTGACGCTCACCGTGCCGCGGGCGCCGGCGCGCCCGGCGGCGGCCCCGCGCGCCGCGCAACCGCGGCAGCCGGCCGCGGCGCCGGCCACCGCGTCCTCCGGTTCAAGCCCAACGCGCCCCGGCGCCGCGGCTGCGGCGCGGCCGGTGGCCCACACCGGCGCGCGACCGCATTAGCCATCGGCCAGCCGCGCCCGCCGCAGCCGGCGCCACAATGGCGCACCCGCAGCGGCGCGCCGCCGACCCGACCCCCACCGACCACCCGACTGCGCAAGGACGCTTCATGGGCTTTCTCTCCGGCAAACGCATCCTGATCACCGGCCTGCTGTCCAACCGCTCCATCGCCTACGGCATCGCGCGGGCCTGCCGGCGCGAGGGCGCCGAGCTGGCTTTCACTTACGTGGGCGAGCGCTTCGAGGGACGCATCCGCGAATTCGCGCAGGAGCTCGGCTCCGAGCAGGTGTTCCCGTGCGACGTCGGCGACGACGCGCAGATCGCAGCACTCGCGCAGGACCTGGGCGCGCGCTGGGACAGCCTCGACGGGCTGGTGCACTCGATCGGCTTTGCGCCGCGCGAGGCCATCGCCGGCGACTTTCTCGACGGGCTGACGCGCGAGAACTTCCGCATCGCGCACGACATTTCGGCCTACAGCTTTCCGGCGCTGGCCAAGGCGCTGCTGCCGCTGATGGAGGGCCGGCCGGGGGCGCTGCTGACCCTGACCTACCTGGGCGCCGAGCGCGTGGTGCCGGCCTACAACACGATGGGCCTGGCCAAGGCCTCGCTCGAGGCGAGCGTGCGCTACCTGGCGGCCAGCCTGGGGCCGCGCGGCCTGCGCGTCAATGGCATCTCGGCCGGCCCGATCAAGACGCTCGCCGCCGCCGGCATCAAGGGCTTCTCGCGCATGCTCGACTACAACGAGAAGGTCGCGCCGCTGCGCCGCAACGTCACCATCGACGAGGTCGGCAACACGGCGGCCTTCCTGCTCAGCGACCTGGCCTCCGGCATCACCGGCGAGATCACCTACGTCGACGGCGGCTTCAACGCCGTGGCGATGGCCGACCTCGGCGAGGCGAGCTAGCTGCCTGCGCCCGGCCCGCACCCGGCCCGCACCCGGCCTGCGCCCACCTCCCGCCCGCCTCACACCCGGTCCGCGCTCCCGCCGATGCCCCGCCCCACCCGGCCGCGCGTGGCGCTGGTCACGCCCTACGGTGCACGCACCAACAACGGCAACTGGCACACCGCCGCCCGCTGGGCGCGCTTTCTCGCGCCGCTGGCGCAGGTGCAGCTGTGCACGCGCTGGGACGGCGGCGCGGCCGACACGCTGATCGCCCTGCACGCGCGCCGCTCGGCCGACAGCATCGCCGCCTTTGCGGCCGCCCACCCGCAGCAACCGCTCATCGTGGTGCTGACCGGCACCGACGTGTACCGCGACATCGACCGCGACCCGGCGGCGCAGCGCTCGCTGCAGCAGGCCACGACGCTGGTGGCGCTCAACGCGCTGGCGCCGCAGCGCTTGCCGCCGCCGCTGCGCGCCAAGGCGGTGCTCATCCCGCAGTCGGCGCGCGCGCTGGCGCCAGGGCGCAAGGTGCAGCGGTACTTCGACGTGGCCATCGTCGGCCACCTGCGGCCGGAGAAGAACCCGCAGCTCGTCTGGCGCGTGGCCGCGCAACTGCCCGCCGATACCCACATCCGCCTCTGGCATGCCGGCGCCGCCCTCGATGCGGCGCTGGGCCGGCAGGCGCGCGCCGCCGCGCGCGCGCAGCCGCATTACCGCTGGCTCGGCAACCTGCCGCGAGCGCAGGCGCGCCAACTGATGCGCCGCTGTCATCTGCTGCTGCATCCGTCGCACATGGAGGGCGGGGCGCAGGCGGTCATCGAGGCGGTGACGGCGCACACGCCGGTGCTGGCCAGCCGCATCGACGGCAACGTGGGCCTGCTCGGCGCCGGCTACGGCGGCTACTTCGCGCCCGACGACGCCGATCAGGCCACCGCGCTGCTGCTGGCCGCCGCCCACGCGCCACGACTGCTGGCACGCCTGGCGCGCCAGTGCCGCCAGGCGGCGCGCGAGTTCAGTCCGGCGCGCGAGGCCGCCCGCGTGCGCGCCCTGCTGGCGCCGCTGCGGCGATAATCGGCCACGTTGGCCGCCCAGGAGTTCCCGATGAACGCCCCCGAGTCCCCCAAGATCCGCCTGACTTCGTTCTCGCACGGTGGCGGCTGCGGCTGCAAGATCGCCCCCGGCGTGCTGTCGGAAATCCTGAAGAACGCCGGCGGCGTGGTGCCGCCGCAGTTGCTGGTGGGCATCGAGACGGCCGACGACGCCGCCGTCTACCAGCTCAACGACGAGCAGGCGCTGATCGCCACCACCGACTTCTTCATGCCGATCGTCGACGACCCGTTCGACTTCGGCCGGATTGCCGCCACCAACGCCATCTCCGACGTCTATGCGATGGGCGGCACGCCGATCATGGCGCTGGCCCTGCTGGCCATGCCGGTCAACCAGCTGCCGCTGGAGGTGATCCGCCGGATCATCGAGGGCGGCGAGTCGGTCTGCACCGCCGCCGGCATTCCGATCGCCGGCGGCCACACCATCGACTCGGTGGAGCCGATCTACGGCCTGGTGGCCCTCGGCCTGGTGCACCCGAAGAAGGTCAAGAAGAACTCCGATGCCCGCGCCGGCGACGTGCTGGTGCTCGGCAAGCCGCTCGGCGTGGGCGTGTACTCGGCGGCGCTCAAGAAGGAGCAGCTCGACGCGGCCGGCTACGCGCAGATGATCGCCAGCACGACCCAGCTCAACACGCCGGGCCGCTGGCTGTCCGACCTGGCCGGCGTGCATGCGCTGACCGACGTCACCGGCTTCGGTCTGCTCGGCCACCTGCTCGAGATGGCGCGCGGCGCGCGACTGCATGCGCGCATCCGCTGGGCCGACGTGCCGCTGCTGCCCGGCGTGCAGGACCTGGCAGCGCAGGGCTTTATCACCGGCGCCTCGGGCCGTAACTGGGCCGGCTACGGTGCGCAGGTGCGGCTGCTGCGCGAAGACCCGGTCGCGCAGGCGCTGCTGACCGACCCGCAGACCTCCGGCGGCCTGCTGGTCGCCTGCACGCCCGAGGCAGTCGACGCAGTGCTGCGCCGGTTCCACGCCGAGGGGTTCGAGCGCGCCACCGTGATCGGCGAACTCACGGCCGGCCCGGCCGGTGTGACGGTCGAGTAGAACCCGGCGGCGGCGCGCCTGCCCGGCTTGCCACCGTCCGCCTGCGGCCGGCGCCCTCGTCCCAGGCGACCTCGTGTCGGCAGCGCCCGCCGGCCGCCGGTGGCCCACTTCGCCACCGTCTTGTCCCTTCGCTACCGGCTCCCCCTTCGCCGCGGGCTCTGTCCTGCGCCACCGACCCCCGCCGCGGGTACCCCGCGCAGGGGCCCCTTAGCGCGCTCGGGTGAGTGGCGCCGCGTCCACAAGTGCTGCGCGCACCGCGCCGGCCCGCATAATCGTGCTGTTTCAGCGCCCAACGAAGTCGCCTCCCGCCGCCCATGCGCAAGCTGTTCCGCCAGGAAGCGATCGATGCGCAGCGCCAGAAAGCCCTGGGCGAGGTCTCCACCGCGCGCCCGGTGCCCGCCTGGATCTTCACGCTGCTGGCCGTCGGCATCGCCGGCGTGCTGATCGCCTTCGCGTTCCTGGGCGAGTACACGCGGCGCGAGCGGGTCGAGGGCTTTCTGGCGCTCGACACCGGCGCCGCGCGCATCCTCGCGCCGGAGGCCGGCACCCTGGTCGAGCTGCTGGTCAAGGAAGGCGACCCGGTCGAGGCCGGCGCGCCGATCGCGCGGCTGTCGAGCGAGCGCGGCACCGCCTCCGGCGCCACCGCCTCGGAGCTGGTGCAGCGCGAGCTCAAGGAGCGCCTGTCCACCGTGGACAGCGAGAAGGAGCAGGCGCGCCTGCTGGCGCAGCAGCAGGCCGAGGCCCTGCGCCGGCGCATCGGCGACCTGCAGAAGGAGATGGAACAGCTCGACCTGGAGCTGCGCCTGGCGCTGGCGCGCGTGGAGTCGGCGCGCGAGGAGGTGCAGCGCACGCAGCGGCTGGTCGACGAGAAGTTCGTGTCCGACGTGGCGCTGATCGACAAGCGCAACGTGCTGCTCGACCAACAGAGCCGGCTCGCCGCGCTGCGGCGCCAGCGCTCCGGAATCGAGCGCGACCTGGGTGCGGCGCGCGCCGAGCTGCCCACCATCGAGACGCGCGCCCGCCAGACCGGGGAGCAACTGGCGCGGCAGCGCAGCGAGCTGCAGCAGGGCCTGGTGCAGGAAGAAACCCGCCGCAGCAACGTGCTGGTGGCGCCGGTGGCCGGGGTGGTCACCAACATCGCCATCGCGCGCGGCGAGTCGGTGGCCGCCGACATGCCGATCGCCACCATCCTGCCGCGCGGCAGCGGTCTGCACGTGCAACTGCTGGTGCCCACCCGCGCGATCGGCTTCGTGCAGCCCGGCAACGAGGTGGTGCTGCGCTACGACGCCTTTCCGTTCCAGCGCTTCGGCCAGCACCGCGGCACGGTCGAGCGCGTCGGCCGCAGCGTCTGGTCGGCCGGCGAGAAGATCGGGCCGGTGACCGTGCGCGAACCGGTGTATCGCGTCGACGTGAAGCTCGAACGCCAGACCGTGAGCGCCGGCGGCCAGGAGATGCAGTTGATGCCCGGCATGCTGGTCGGCGCCGACATCCTGCAGGAAAAGCGCACCGTGTTCGAGTGGGTGTTCGAGCCGGTAATTGAGCTGCGCGCGCGGCTGGCGGGGGCCTCATGAATCCCAGTCGCAGTGTTGCCACCAAGACCCCTTGGCACGGGTTGGGAGAACACGAGGGGGACAACGCTGCGCGTTGGCCGGTTGGCCGCGGTTGGCCTCCCCGGCAATGCCGGGGCCCCGTAGCCCCCTCGCTCGTCCATCAGCGGCCATGCCGCATGCCGGCGCAGTCCGAGGTACGCGCGCGCCGTTGGGACGAATGATGTTCGGAAGGACAGTCCCTCTGATTCTCCAGTCCGAAGCGCCGGAATGCGGCATCGCCTGCGTGGCGATGATCGCCAGCTACCACGGGCTGCGCACCGACCTGTCGTCGATGCGGCTGCGCCTGTCGCCGTCGATGCGCGGCGTGACCCTCAAGCACATCGCCCTCATGGCCGACAGCATGAAGCTGTCGGCGCGCGGCGTGCAGGCGCCGCTTTCGGCCCTGGGCCAGTTGCGCCTGCCGGCGATCCTGCACTGGGACATGAACCACTTCGTCGTGCTGACCCGGGTGGCCGGCGGCCGGCTGCACGTGCACGACCCGGCCCGCGGCAAGCGCGTGCTGACGCCCGACGAGGCTTCGCGCCACTACACCGGCGTGGCGATGGAGCTGCAGCCGGCGCCGGGCTTCGTGGCGCGCGACGAGCGCGAGCACATCAGCGCATGGCAGTTGCTCGGCGCGGCCGGCGGCATGAAGGGCGCCATCGCGCAGGTGCTGCTGCTGTCGCTGGCGCTGGAAGTATTCGCCGTGACCGCGCCGTTTTTCGTGCAGCTCGTCGTCGACCGCGTGATCGTCGGTCGCGACCGCGACCTGCTGACCGTACTGGGCATCGGCTTTGCGCTGCTGGTGCTGGCGCAGGCCGCCACGACCGCGGTGCGCGCCTGGCTCGGCGTGTACCTGTCCACCCAGATCAACCTGCGGCTGCTGGACACATTGTTCGCGCAGTTGATGCGGCTGCCGCTGGCGTGGTTCGAGAAGCGGCACATCGGCGACATCGTCTCGCGCTTTCGCAGCGTGGACGCGATCCAGCGCACCCTCACACTCACCTTCCTCGAAGCGCTGGTCGACGGCGTGATGGTGCTGCTCACGCTGGCGGTGATGTTCTGGTACAGCGCGCAGCTCACCCTGATCGTGCTGGCCGCCGCCGCGCTGTACGGCCTGGCGCGGCTGATCTTCTACGGCCCGCAGCGGCGCGCCGCCGACGAGCGGATCGTCCACGAAGCCAAGAGCGCCACGCACTTCATCGAGACGCTGCGCGGCATGATGGCCATCAAGCTGAACCTGCGCGAGAGCGAGCGGCGCGCCGCCTACCAGAACCTGATCGTCGAGGAGACCAACGCCGGCGTCACCGGCCAGCGGCTCGCCATCGCGCACAAGTCCGTCAACGGCATCGTCTTCGGCCTGGAGAACGTGGCCGTGATCTGGCTCGGCACGCTGCTGGTGATGGGCGGGCAGTTTTCGGTCGGCATGCTGTTCGGCTTCCTCGCCTTCAAGCTGCTGTTCATCACCCGCGTCAACAACCTGGTCGACAAGGCCATCGAGTTCCGCATGCTCGACCTGCACGCCGAGCGGATTGCCGACATTGCGCTGGCGGCACCCGAGCAGGCGAGCGGCGCGCCGGCCGAGCCGCCGCCCGGCCACCTGCAGATCGTGGCGCGCGGCCTGGGCTTTGCCTACGGCGTGGAAGGCTTCGTCTTTCGCGGCGTGGACTTCGCCGTGCAGCCGGGCGAGACGGTGGCCATTGTCGGCCCCAGCGGCAGCGGCAAGAGCACGCTGGTCAAGGTGCTGGTGGGCCTGCTGGAGCGCACCGAGGGCAGCGTCAGCGCCAACGGCCGCGACATCCGCGACTGGAATCGCGCCGCCTACCGGAGCCGCGTGGGCGTGGTGATGGCCGAGGACCAGTTGTTCGTCGGCACCATCGAGGACAACATCAGCTTCTTCGACCCGAACCACGACCCGCAGCGGGTGCGCGCGGCGGCCGCGGTGGCGATGATTCACCCCGACATCGAGGCCATGCCGATGCAGTACAACACCATGGTCGGCAGCATGGGCCACGCGCTGTCGACCGGGCAGAAGCAGCGCATCCTGCTGGCGCGCGCGCTGTATCGCCAACCGCACGTGCTGTTTCTGGACGAGGCGTTCGACCAGCTCGACCTCGCGCTCGAGCAGCAGGTCACGCGGCAACTGCGACAGTTGGGCATCGGGCTCGTGATCGTGAGCCACCGGCCCGAGACGGTGCGTCAGGTGGACCGGCTGGTGCGGCTGGGCGAGCCGGCAGCGCCCCAGGCAGCTGCGCCTGCGGCACCGTCGGCGCCCGCCGACCCGGACCCGGCCTGATCGAAGGCCGGCGCCGGGCTGGCTGCACCGCCCCCGTACCTTCGCACAAGGCGCACGAGGTGCGAGAGGCGCTCGAGGTGCGCCAGCAGCGAAGGACAGCGCAATCCGCGCGGCGAACCCGCGCGGCGGGGCGACTCGGCGGTCAGATCCCGGCCAGGCCGCCCGAGTCCTTGGCCTGCTGCAGCGCCTCGGCGATCTTCCTGCGGGCGCGGATGAACGGCGAGTCCTGCGCGTCGACGCCGAGAAAGCCATCGAGGTCCGCGTGCTCGGCCGCCAGCCGCCGCACCAGGGCAATGAACCTGGTCGTCATGCCCGGGTCGAACTTGGTGCCCGCCGCGGCCTCGATCTCCTGCAGCGCGCGGTCGAAGGACAGCGCCGGTCGATACGGCCGGTCGTGGGTCATGGCGTCGAACGAGTCGACCAGCGCCACGATGCGGGCCGCCTCGGGGATCGCCTCCATAGCCAGCCCGTCCGCATAGCCCGACCCATCCCATTTTTCATGGTGATGTCGCGCCACGTCGGCCGCCATCTGGATGTGCGGCAATCCGCTGCGTGCGAGCAGCTCGGCGCCGATGCTGGCGTGCCTCTGCACGAGCGACCGCTGGTCCGGATCGATCACGCCGCGCTTGGCGATGATCGCCTCCGGCACGCCGATCTTGCCGATGTCGTGCAGGCGCGCCGACATCTCGATCATGAAACAGGTGTCCTCGTCGTGCCCCAGCTCCGCGCCGAGCAGCGCCGACAGCTTGCCGACGCGGAAGACGTGCTCGCCGGACGGATCTTCGATCAGCTCTGCGGCGATCGCCTGACGCACGAGCAGGGCGGTCTGCGCAACGAAACGCTCCCGGTTCAGCGTTGCGTCCTGAGCGCCCGCCGCCGTCGTCGGCTGGACCTGCGCAACATCGAAGCCGAGGCGTTCCAGGTGCATCCGGTTGTGGACCAGCGCGCGCTCCTGCTGCGTCTTGCGGGTCACGTTGAGCAGTTCGCGCAGGTGGATCAGCGCCAGTTGCGGCTTGCCGGCGTAATCGTGGGCCTTGACCATCGCGATCAGGGCGTCGCGCAGCGAGAACTTGAACACCCGGGCCTGCTGCAGCGCCGACTGCAGCCGCGTCAGGCCGATGTCGGTCCTGCCGGCGTAGACCTCGTACAGGCCCTCGGCGATCATCGCAGCCTGCTCGGCTCGCTGCGAGTGCGAGCGGCTGGCGTAGTCGCGGGCGGCTTCGCAGTGCGCCTGCGCGGCCGCCAGATCGTCCAGTTCGAGCTGGAGCCGGGACAAGGTTGCCTCCACGTTTACCCGGTGCAGGAGCTCATTGGCCGACCCTGGCGACCCGAGCGCCTGCACGGCCGCGCCGGCGCTCCTCAGGCCGGTCGCAAAGTCTTCCGTGTGCAGCGAGGCCACCGCGATGTTGCTCAGGGCCGGGCCGGTCAGCGGCTGCAGGGCGGGCTCCCGGCTGGCCAGGGCAAGGGTCCGGCGGAAGCAGCGGATGGCGTCCGCGTACTGCGCGGAGTACAGGAGGGACACGCCAAGGTTGTTCCACACCGATCCCTCGGCCAGCAGGTCCTGGGTCCGGTGCGCCAGGTCGAGCGCCGAGGCGTAGCACTCCACCGCGCCCGGAACGTTGCCCGTGTCGGCCAGGAAGACCCCGAGGAAGGTCAGCGACTTCCTGAGCAGGCGCTGATCGCCCAGCGCGCGCGCGCAGTCGACGGCCTTGCCCGCCGGTTCCACGGCGAGCATGGTCTGCCCCGAGACGTAGAAGTAGTGCGCGACGTCCAGCAGGCACTCGGCGCGCAGTTCGCTGGCAGGCGCCGGGGGCAGCGCGCGCAACGCGTTGTGGGCAGCCGCAACCCGGACCACCGAGTCGCTCGTGGGGTGCGCGAGCTCTTCCTTGAGTCTCGCGGAAAGACGGGACAGTTCTTGATGCAGGGTATCCATCGGGGCGGGGTGTCCGATCTACGCGGTCTCGCCAAGCGAAGCGATTCGGCCATGCGGGGCCATCGCGTTCAACTCTCAGTACCAGTGATCTTGATCCGAAGATCACGGCATAAGCGGTCGGACGCCGCACCTTTTCCGGAGAACATTATGGAACTCGTCATTGCCGATGTGGAAAACCAGGTCGAAGCTGCTGTTCAGATCGCCAGTGAAGCGAACTTGCAGGAACTTACCTCACTTCAGCTCGCCCTGGTAGGCGGTGGTTTGCCAAGTGCCACCCTGATCTAGTTTCTGTCCCGGTCTGCCCTCGGACTGGACACTCTTCGCGGTAGTCGGGTTCTTGGGATAGGTCGCAGGCAGCGTCTGCTCCGACAGCCTGCGCGAGAAGGCCGTGGGTTTCTGCAGGATCCAACCCTGCGGGCGAGGTACACGCTGTACCTCGCCTGCAGCCGGCCTCCCCCGTCGTCAATCGGTCGCACCGCACGGAATGGTCCATGCGATCTCTCCATCGCATGCATGCCGCCTGCCGTGGGGCGGCTCCGGGCCGCAGCGCGGACCTTCTGCGCCGCGTGCAGCAGCCGGACTCCCGCGCAGGCGAAGCCGGCGGCGAATCATGGCCCGTCGCCCTGGGCCGCAGCGTGGTCACGTCGCGCAGGACTTCCTGAAGATCCCGCCCGGGACGGCAAACTGTTGCCGCCTGACCACCCGGATCGCCCGAACCCGGCGAACTCCGCTCCCTGCGCTCCCCCGTCAGTCGCCCCGCTGGCGGCGTGCTGCGTCGCCTAGCCCGCATGTTTCGTCAGCGACGCGGGACTTGCGCGGATGCCCGCGCGAGCCCGATTGCGCGACAGGGGCGCAGCCGATGCCCGCAGGCATCGGCGAACGCTTGAGCAGCGGGGCCGCGCAGGCGCCGCGCAAACCCGCGTAGCCCCGGCCGTCCAAAGTGGCTCGGGCCGAATGCCGGGTACCGCCGCGGCTTGCAGAGGCCGATCTTGGTTGCACCGGGGGGCGACCTGGTGAAACATCCGGGCTAGGCCACCCTCCACCCGCTCGCCGCTCGCGTGACGCGACGCCCCTCCGCCCTCAGCAGGCTCGCCCGATACAGCGCATCGAGCGCCCACCGGGGCGGCAGCACGCCGTTGTTCTGCACCAGCCGCCAGATGGGCCAGCGCGGCTTGCGGTGCTCGCGCAGGTCTTGTGCGACCACGCCGGCCAGCACGCGGGCGCTGTGCGCGGTGGCCAGCGGGCAGGCACGGTCGGCGCCGAAGCGCCCGGCCAGCCGGGCGCACAGCTCGCCCAGTGTCAGCAACTGCCCGGCCGGTACCCCGGCCACTTCCTCGCCCACCAGCAGGGGCGTGGGCCGCAGCAGCAGCCCGCCGGTGCGCGGGTCGACTGCAACGCGCGGGCCGCGCTCCGGGCGCAACAGCGATCCCCAGTCCGTCGCGGGGGCCGCAACGCCCCGGGCGGGCGCGCCGATCCGACCTTTCGTGTCGGCGCAGGAGGAACGCACAGTGCCGCCTTGCGGTTTGGTTGCCATCGAGGCGGACGGACGATGGGCGGTCCGGGCAACAGTCGGCATGCTGCGACGCTAGGCCGCTGCGCCACGCCGGTGCTGACGCAAGTCAGATCGGGCGTCAGCCCGGGTTGACGCGCGCCAAGCCGGCGGAGCCGGCCGCTGCCTCGACCGGATGTTTCATCAGGGACGCGGGACTTGCGCGGAGGCCCGCGCGAGCCGGATTGCGCGACCGGCGCGCAACCGGTGCCCGCAGGCATCGGCGAACGCTTGAGCGATGTGGCCACGCGGGCGCCGCGCAAACCCGCGCAGCCCCGGCCGTCCAAAGCGGCCTGGGCCCATTGCAGGCTGCCGCCGCGGCTTGCAGAGGCCGATCGTGAATGCACGGGGGCGACCTGGTGAAACATTCGGGCTAGTAGGTGTCGAGCTCGGACGGCAGGCCGGCCTCGCGCAGCGCCCGGATCACCAGTTCGATGTGCTCGGGCCCGCGCGTCTGCAGCACCATTTCCAGTTGCGCGTTCTGCGCCGGCAGCGTGGTGAAGGCGCGCTGGTGCGCCACTTCCTCGATGTTGGCGCCCAGCGCCCCGACGATGGTGGCCGCGCGCGCCAGTTCGCCCGGCACGTCGCGGATGGCCACGCGCAGGCGCGCCAGCCGGCCGGCGCGCACCATGCCGCGCTCGATGATGTCGGCCAGCACCATCATGTCGATGTTGCCGCCGCACAGGATGAGCCCCACCCGCTTGCCGGCAAAGCGCTCCTTGTGGCGGATCAGCGCGGCCAGGCCGGCCGCACCGGCGCCCTCGACCACCGTCTTCTCGATCTCCAGCAGCAGCACGATGGCGTGCTCGATGTCGCCCTCGGACACCAGCAGCACGTCGCTCACGCGCTGGCGCACGATGCGCCGCGTGATCTCGCCCGGGCTCTTGACTGCAATGCCCTCGGCCAGCGTGGCCACCGCCGACGGCATGCTGATGCCCTTGAACGCCGCGTACATCGCCGGAAACTGATCGGTCTGGACGCCCAGCACTTCGATGCCCGGCTTGATGGCCTGCGCGGCCACCGCCACGCCCGAGACGAGCCCGCCGCCGCCGATGGCCACGCACAGGCAGTCGATCTGCGGCTGCGCGGCCAGCATCTCGAGTGCGATGGTGCCCTGACCGGCGATCACCGCCGCGTCGTCGTAGGGGTGGATCAGCGTCAAGCCGCGCTCGGCGGCCAGCCGTGCGCACTCCACCTTGGCGTCGTCGAAGGTCTCGCCGCTCAACACGATCTCGGCGCCAAAGCCGCGCGTGCGCTCCACCTTCACGGTGGGCGTGAAGCGCGGCATCACGATCACCGCTGGCACACCCATGCGCTGTGCGTGGTAAGCCACGCCCTGCGCGTGGTTGCCGGCGCTCACCGCGATCACGCCGCGGCGCCGCTCCGCCTCGCTCAGGGCCACCAGCCGGTTGAGCGCGCCGCGTTCCTTGAAGCTGGCGGTGAACTGCAGGTTCTCGAACTTCAGGTACACCTCGGCGCCCGTGATGGCCGACAGCGTGCGCGAGTGCACGCAGGGCGTGTTCTCCACCTGCCCCTGCAGGCGTTCGGCGGCGCGCCGCACGTCGTCGACGGTGACCGTGGCGGTCGCGGGAGTGGCGCTGTCGGTGATGGCGGTCATGGATGGTGTGGCTGGATGAGCGCAGGGCTGGGTGGTGGGCTGGCGGGCTCGGCGGCGGCAGGTCGGCAGACTGGTTACGCCGACGCGGCGACAGCCTCGGGGTGGCGGTCAGGCGGTAGCCGGGCGGCCATCCGTCAACGAGCTGCCGGGCCGCGGGCGGGCAGTGTAGTGGGCAACCGCGCGCGTTGCGGCACAGCCCGTCTGCGCCGCTTTGTAGACTCGCCGCATGCTGCACATCGAACGACTGGGCAAGCGCTTCGGCGAGCGCCCGATTCTCGACGGGCTCGAACTGGCGCTCGGCCCCGGCGAGTACGTCGCCGTGATCGGCGAGTCCGGCGCCGGCAAGTCCACCTTCCTCAACTTGGTGGCGGGACTCGATGTGCCCGACGCCGGCCGCGTCAGCATCGACGGCGAGATGATGTGCGATGTGCCGGCCGCCGACGCGCGCAACGCGGCTGCCGCCGAGGACGCGCGCACCCGGCTGCGCCGCAGCCGCGTGGGCTTTGTGTTCCAGGCGTTCCACGTGCTGCCGCACCTGACGGTGGCGCAGAACGTGGAGCTGCCGCTGGTGCTGCTGGCCGTGCCGCCGGCCGAGCGACAGGCGCGCGTGCAGGCCATGCTGGCCGCCGTCGGCCTGGGCGCACGCGGCGCCTCGCCGCCGCGCGAGCTGTCGGGCGGCGAGCTGCAGCGCGTGGCGGTGGCGCGCGCCCTGGTGCACCGGCCCGCGCTGGTTCTGGCCGACGAGCCCACCGGCAACCTCGACCCGGATACCGCCGCCGGCGTGCTGGAGCTCTTGGCACGCAGCATCCGCGGCAGCGGCGCGGCGGGCATCCTGGTCACGCACTCGACCGCCGCCGCGCGCACCGCCGACCGCGTGCTGCGGCTGGAGCGCGGGCGCCTGCAAGAGACCGGCCCCGGCAGCAACGACACGCCGCAGCCAGCCGCGGCGGTCCTTTGACGGGGTTTGGGACATGAGCCCGCCGGGCCGCCCCAAGGGCGAATCCCCGAGCGCCCCGCGCGAGGACCGCTCCATGTTCCCGCCGGGCCGCCCCAACGGCAACGCCGCGAGCGCGCCGCGTGCGGCGGGGGCGCGCGGCGCCGTGCCCTGGTCCTGGCTGCTCGCCCACGTCATCGGCGGCTACGCGCGCCAGCACCCGCTGCGGGTGGCGGTGCAGGTGCTGGCCATCGCCATCGGCGTGGCGCTCGGCTACGCGGTGCATCTGATCAACGCCTCGGCGCTGGCGGAGTTTTCGTCGGCGGTGCGGCAGGTCACCGGGCAGGCCGATGCCTCGGTCACCGGCCCGCGCGAGGGCTTCGACGAGACGCTGTACGCCCGCGTGGCGGCCGACCCGGCGGTGGCGCTGGCCAGCCCCGTGCTGGAGCTCGAGCTGCCGCTGGTCGAGCCGGCGCGGCTGCGCGGCCGCTCGCTCACACTGGTCGGCGTCGACCCGTTTCGCATCGGTGCGCTCGCGCCGCAGTGGATCGGCGAGCCGATGGGCGACGGCGACCGCCGCTTTGCGCTGCTCGACGACGGCCTGTTCCTGTCGCCGGCGGCGCTGCAGGCGCTCGGCGTGCAGCCGGGCGACACCCTCACCGTGCAGGTGGGCGGGCGCACCCAGCCGCTGCGCGTGGCCGGGCGGCTGCCGGCGGCGCGCGAGGGCCACGTGGTCGCCGCGATGGACCTGGGCTTTGCGCAGTGGCGGCTCGACCGGCTCGGCCTGCTGTCGCGCATCGACCTGCAACTGGCGGCCGGCGCCTCGCTCGCCGAGCTGGCGCCGCGTCTGGCCCTGCCGCCGGGCGTGGCACTGCAGCCGGCCGACGCCGCCGCCCAGCGCGCCTCCAACCTGTCGCGCGCCTACCGCGTCAATCTCAACGTGCTGGCGCTGGTGGCGCTGTTCACCGGCGCCTTCCTCGTCTACTCGCTGCAGGCGCAGGCGGTGCTGGCGCGGCGCACGCAGCTTGCCTTCCTGCGCGTGATCGGCACCACGCGGCGCGAGGTCGAGCGGCTGCTGCTGGCCGAGGCGGCCGTGCTCGGCGCCCTCGGTGCGCTGCTGGGCGTGGCGGGCGGGCTGGCCATCGCCGGCGCCGCGCTCAAGCTGCTCGGCGGCGACCTGGGCGGCGGCTACTTCGCCGGCGTAGCGCCGACGCTGGTGCTCAACCCCGGGCCGCTCGCGCTGTTCTTCGCGCTCGGCGTGGCGGCGGCCGTGGTCGGCGGCGGGCTGCCGGCACGCGAGGCAGCGCGCGCGCGCCCGGCGCTGGCGCTGAAGGCCGGCTCGGGGCTGGACCAGGAGAGCGAGGCGGCGCGCGCCTGGCCGGGGCTGGCGCTGGCGGCCCTCGCACTGCTGCTGCTGCAGGCGCGGCCGGTCGACGGCATTGCGCTCGGCGCCTACCTGGCGATCGCGCTGCTGCTGGTGGCCGCCATCCTGCTCAAGCCGCTGATCGCACCGCTGCTGTTCAAGCCGCTGGCACGCGCGGTGCAGCGCGCGGTGGCGCCGCGCGTGCCGCTGTGGCTGGCCGCCACGCGGCTGGCCGCCACGCCGCGCTTTGCGGCCATTGGCGCCGCCGGCATCGTTGCCAGCTTTGCGCTGATGGTGGCCATGGCCACCATGGTCGCCAGCTTTCGCACCTCGGTGGACCAGTGGCTCGGCCGCGTGCTGCCGGCCGATGTCTACGTGCGCGCCGGCCCGGTGGCCGCGGGCGCGCTCGGCGCCACCACCGCCGCCTTTCCGGCGGCCGACCAGCAGGCGCTGGCCGGCCACCCGCAGGTCGAGCGCGCGGAGTTTGCGCGCAACGTCAAGGTTGCGCTCGACCCGGCGCGCGCCCCGGTGGCGCTGATCGCGCGGCCGGTGGACCGCGCCGCGCCCGAGCGCGTGCTGCCCATGACCGGCAGCGTGCGCCCGTGGCGCACGGGCGAGCCGCCGCCGGCCTGGGTGTCGGAGGCGATGGTCGAGATCTACGGGGCCGGCGTCGGCAGCACGCTGACGCTGCCGCTGGCGCGGCCCGACGGCAGCGCGCTGGCGCAGCCGTTCATCGTCAGCGGCGTCTGGCGCGACTACGCGCGCCAGACCGGCGCGGTGATGATCGATGCGGCCGACTACGAGCGCCTGACCGGCCAGGACGCGCGCACCGAGGCGGCTTTGTGGCTCAGGCCCGGCGCCGTGCCGGCGCGCGTGATCGAGGAGCTGGCCGCCGCCCTGCAGGTCAGGACCGCCGAGTTCGCCCAGACCGGCGAGATCCGCGCCATCAGCCTGCGCATCTTCGACCGCAGCTTTGCCGTCACCTACGCGCTGGAGATCGTGGCCATCGTGATCGGGCTGGTGGGCATCGGCGCGACCTTCTCGGCGCAGGCCATCGTGCGCACCAAGGAGTTCGGCGTGCTGCGACACGTCGGCGTGACGCGGCGGCAGGTGCTGGCGCTGCTGGCCATCGAGGGGCTGCTCATCACCCTGCTGGCCGTCGTGCTCGGACTGGCGGCGGGGCTGGCTGTGGCGTGGATCCTGGTGGCGGTGGTCAACCCGCAGTCGTTCTACTGGACCATGGACTTCCGCCTGCCCTGGGGGCTGGTGCTGGCGCTGGTGGCAGCACTGCTCGCGGCCGCCACCCTCACCGCCCTGCTGGCCGGGCGGCGCGCGGTCTCGGGCGAGGCGATCTACGCGGTGCGGGAGGACTGGTGAGCGTGCGCCGCGATCCCCTCGTCCCGCTGCAGGCCGGCGATGCCCGACCGGCCCGCTGCAAGCGCGGCGTGCGCTGCGTCCCCGTCGCCCCGGCGCACGCCGGGGCCCAGCCCCAGTCCCAGTGGCTGCCGGCGCGCCCATCCGGCCTGCGCCGGGGCGACGCCGCTGCGGATTCGGCCACGCGGTTCTTCCTGCCCGCCTTTGCGCTCAGCGCGTAAACCGAGGACCGCTCAGCATGCTCCGCCGCCCCCTGCTGATCGCGCCTGCCCTCGCCCCGCTGGCTGCCCTCGCCCCACTTGCCGCCCACGCACGCCCTCAGTACCCGCAGGTGACGCCGCGGCCGCTGGTGTTTCCGCGCGACCATGGTGCCCACCCGGAGTACCGTACGGAGTGGTGGTACCTGACGGGGCTGCTGGAAGCCGGGGCGCAGCCGCTGGGCTTCCAGATCACCTTCTTCCGCGCCCGGCCCGAGATCGACGCGGCCAACCCGAGCCGCTTTGCCGCGCGCCAGCTCATCATCGCCCACGCCGCTATTGCCGACGCCGGCCGCGGCAGCCTGCTCAAGGACGAGCGCGTGGCGCGCGCCGGCTTTGACCTGGCGCTGGCAGCCGAGCACGACACCGACGTGCGCCTGGACCGCTGGCGCCTGGCGCGGCGGCCCGACGGCGCCTACGAGTGCGAAGCGCCGGCGCGCGGCTTTGCGCTGCGCTTCGTGGCGCGGCCCACCCAACCGCTGCTGCTGCAGGGCGCGGCCGGCTTCTCGCAGAAGGGCCCGCGGCCCGAGCAGGCGAGCCACTACTACACGCAGCCGCAGCTCGCCGTGGAGGCCACGCTGACCCGCGACGGCAGCCCGCGCACGCTGCGCGGCCTGGCCTGGCTCGACCACGAGTGGTCGAGCACGCTGCTCGACGAGCGCGCCGCCGGATGGGACTGGATCGGCATGAACCTCGACGACGGCAGCGCGCTCACCGCCTTCGACATCCGGCCCGCGCCGGCGGCGGCCGGCGCCGACGGCCGCGCCCTCTGGGCCTATGCCTCGCTGCGCGCGCGCGGCGAGCAGCGCGTGCAGGTGTTCGGGCCGCAGGACGTGCGCTTCGAGCCCCTCGCGCAGTGGACCTCGCCGCGCACGCGCGCCCGCTGGCCGGTGGCGCAGCGGATCACCGTCGGCGGCCGCGTGTTCGAGACCGTGCCGCTGATGGCCGACCAGGAGCTCGACTCGCGCGCCTCCACCGGCGCGGTCTACTGGGAAGGCGCCAGCCGCCTGCGCGAGGCCGGGCGCGAGGTGGGCCGCGGCTATCTGGAGATGACCGGCTACCTCGATGCCATTCGGCTCTAGGATGGCGGACTTTCCTCCTCACCTTCCTCCTCACCTTCCTCCTCACTTTCCGTTTCTGCAGGCCCTGCCATGAACCTTGCCGCCTACGCCGCTCCGGCGCTCGTCACGCTCGCCATGCTCGCGCTGGTCTTCGGCTGCGCCGTGCAGGTGGGCCGGATGCGCGGTCGCCACCGGATCGATGCGCCGGCCATGACCGGGCACCTGGAGTTGGACATCGCCGTGCGCGTACACGCCAACACGGTCGAGAACGCGCTGCTCGCCGTGCCGGCTCTGTGGCTGGCCGCGCTGTTCTTCAGCCCCGGGTGGGCCGCGGCGGCCGGCGCGGTGTGGGTGGCCGCGCGCCTGTGGTTCGCGCTGGCCTACCTGCGCGACCCCAAGAGGCGCGGCGGCGGCTTTCTCGGCGGCCTGCTGGCCTGGGCGGCGCTGATGCTGATGGCCGCCTGGGGCGCGCTGCGCGTCCTGCTCGGCTGAGAGCGCCGCCAGCCGCCCGCATGGCTGCCGCCGCCCCCGCCCCCAGCCCCACTCCGGCCAACGACGCCGCCGCCGCGCCGGCTGAACGCCGCCTGCGGCCGCTGCGCAGCCTGCTGCCTTACCTTGCACCGTACCGGCGGCAGATTGCGCTGGCGACGCTGTTCCTGCTGCTGGCGGCCGGCGCCACCCTGGCCTTCCCGTGGGCCGTACGGCTGCTCGTCGACGGCGGCTTCAGCCTGCCGAGCGAGGCACCCGACGCTGCGCGGCTGGCCGCGGTGCGCGACGGCATGCTGCCGCTGTTCGTGGTCAGCGTGTTCCTCGGCGTGTTCACCGCCGCGCGCTTCTACATGGTGAGCTGGATCGGCGAGCGCGTCACTGCCGACCTGCGCCAGGCCGTCTACGCGCACGTGCTGCGCCAGAGCCCGCAGTTCTTCGAGACCGTCAAGACCGGCGAGGTGCTCAGCCGCCTGACCACCGACACCACCGTGGTGCAGAACGCGGTGGGCTCGAGCGTCAGCATGGGCCTGCGCAGCGCGGTCATGTGCGTGGGTGCGCTGGCGCTGCTGCTGGCCACCAATCCGCGGCTGGTGCTCACGGTGGCGGTGGTGATCGTGGCGGTGGTGCTGCCGGCGCTCGTGATCGGCCGGCGCGTGCGCAAGCTCTCGCGCGCCAGCCAGGACCGGATCGCCGATACCAGCGGCATCGCCGCCGAGGTGCTCAACGCCATCCCGGTGGTGCAGAGCTTCGTGCAGGAAGGCGCCGAGGCGCGGCGCTTCGCGGCGATGAACGAGCAGGCTTTCGCCACCGCCGTGCGGCGCACCGGCACGCGCGCCGCGCTGACCGCGTTTCTCATCATCGGCGTGTTCGGCTTCCTGCTGTGGGGCCTGTATGGCGGCGTGCAGTCGGTGATCGACGGGCGCACCTCCTGGGGCACGCTCACGCAGACCGCGCTGTACATCGCGCTGATTGCCTCCAGCGTCGCGGTGCTGGCCGAGGTCTGGGGCGACCTGCTGCGCGCCTCGGGGGCCACCGAGCGGCTGATGGAGCTGCTCGACACCCGCTCGCCCATCGCCGAGCCGGCACAGCCGATCGCGCTGCCCGCCGAGGGCGCCGGCGTGCGCGTGGCCTTCGACCAGGTGCGCTTTGCCTATCCCTCACGCCCCGGCGAACCGGTGCTGCGCGGGCTCGACTTCACCATCGAGGCCGGGCAGACCGTGGCGCTGGTCGGCCTGTCGGGTGCCGGCAAGACCACCGTGTTCCAGCTCCTGCAGCGTTTCTACGACGTGCAGGACGGCGCCATCCGCATCGACGGCATCGACGTGCGGCGGCCCAGCCTCGCGCAACTGCGCGCGCGCATCGCCGTGGTGCCGCAGGAGCCGGTGATCTTCTCCGGCAGCATTCTCGAGAACCTGCGCTACGGCCGACCCGGCGCGAGCGACGACGAGGCGCTGGCGGTGGCGCGCGCCGCGTTCGTCGACGAGTTCGTGCAGCGGCTGCCCGAGGGCTACGCCACCTTCGTCGGCGAGCGCGGCCTGCGGCTGTCGGGCGGCCAGCGCCAGCGCATTGCCATTGCGCGCGCCATGCTCAAGGACGCGCCGCTGCTGCTGCTGGATGAAGCCACCAGCAGCCTCGACGCCGAGAGCGAGCGCGTGGTGCAGGCCGCGCTGGAGGCGGCCATGCGCGGACGCACCACCCTCGTCATCGCCCACCGCCTGGCCACCGTGCAGCGGGCCGATCGCATCGTCGTGCTCGACCGCGGCCAACTCGTCGACGCCGGCACCCACGCCGAGCTCGCCGCCCGCGGCGGCCTGTACGCCCGCCTCGCCGCCCTGCAGTTCGGCCCGATCGACACCTGAAAATCGGGGTCAGACCCCAATTTCCGCTGCCAGGACGGCAACGCAGCCAATAGGGGGCCGCAAAAATCAGGGTCAGAAAAATTAGGGTCAGACCCCGATTTTTCCGAAATTGGGGCGAAATTGGGGTCTGACCCCAATTTTTCGCCAATTCTTCGGGGGCGGCAGGGGCGGGGGGTTGATCCATGGCGCACCGGGCGGCAGGCGGGGGCCTATCGTGGGGCTACGCGGCGGCGCCCTGCTGGCCCGCGCGCAACCCATGAGCCACAAGCACGAGCAACTGCTGCGTACGCTGTTCCACGACCCGGTCAGCAACAACATCCACTGGCGGGAGGCGGAAAGCCTGCTCAACCACGTCGGCGCGGCGATGGAGTCGCTGGCGGGCGCGCGCATCCGCGTCAAGCTCAACCGTGCCGAGGGCATCCTGCACCGCCCGCACCACGGCAACACGCTCGACCGGCACGCCGTGATGAACCTGCGCGAGTTCCTCGGCCGCGCCGGCGTCACGCCCTCGCTGTACGAGGAGCGCGAGCGCGTGCGCAGCCAGGGCGCCGACTGAACCGCCGCTGCCGGCCGTGCGCCCGCGCCGCCGACCCGCCAGACCGCTGCCGCTGGCGCGCCGCCCGCACGGCCAACTGGCCCGCCGCCGCCAGCGCGGCGCTTGCACCGCCGACCAGACCCCGCCGCCGGCAACTATCGCCGCCCCGTACACTGCACCTCGCAGCGGCGTTCGCGCGCCGGCCGCCGTGCCGCACGTGCGGCGCCCGATCACACCGGCCACCCCTTTCCCACGATGCGGCAGTACGAAGACTTCATGCGCCATGTGTTCGAGCATGGCGTCACCAAGACCGATCGCACCGGCACCGGCACGCGCTCGGTGTTCGGCCACCAGATGCGCTTTGATCTGCGCGCCGGCTTTCCGCTCATCACCACCAAGAAACTGCACATGCGCTCGATCATCCACGAGCTGCTGTGGTTCCTGCGCGGCGAGAGCAACGTGCGCTACCTGCACGAGAACAAGGTCACCATCTGGGACGAGTGGGCGCGCGCCGACGGCGAACTCGGACCCGTCTATGGCGTGCAGTGGCGCAGTTGGCCCACGCCCGATGGCGGGCACATCGACCAGATCAGCCAGGTCGTCGAGCAGATCAAGAACAATCCGGACAGCCGGCGCCTGATCGTCAGCGCCTGGAACGTCAGTGACATCCCAAAGATGGCGCTGCCGCCCTGCCACCTGCTGTTCCAGTTCTACGTGGCCGAGGGGCGCCTGAGCTGCCAGCTCTACCAGCGCAGTTGCGACATCTTCCTGGGCGTGCCCTTCAACATCGCCAGCTACAGCCTGCTCACCCACATGGTGGCGCAGCAATGTGACCTGGGCGTGGGCGACTTCGTGTGGACGGGCGGCGATTGCCACATCTACAGCAACCACTTCGAGCAGGTGCAAGAGCAACTGTCGCGCGAGCCGCGGCCGTACCCGCAGCTCACCATCAAGCGGCGGCCGGCGTCATTGTTCGAATACGCGTTCGAGGACTTTGAGTTCGTCGGCTACGACCCGCATCCGCATATCAAGGCGGCGGTGGCGGTTTAGGTACGACACCAACCAAGTCCCTCGAAGATCTCGCCAAAGACGGACAACGGGAGGATCCCAACGCCGCTGTCCATGTTTATCGGAATGATCGTGCGGCTTCCGTTCGCGCGCGCCGCCTCCCAATCCGGCAAAGCGGCACGACGCACACCAAAACGCCGCGGTCGCGGATCACGGAGCACGATGTGGTCCTCGTCATCCAGCCTCATGATGCCGAGCACGGCATACGCATGCTGTGCCTTGATACGGTACCCCCGGTGCAGATCCTTACGGCGCGCCGATGCCGGCGTCCACGCACAGATCGGAATCTCCGCCACACCCATCGCCGACAGAAGCCGGGGCTTCGTGTACAGCCCCTTGGTCAAAAGATCGGTCAGCTGCCCTGGGCCGTTGTCGTATTGCAGGTCAGGACTTCCCCCGACCAACGCAACGATTCCGTCGCTTGGATCACCGAAGTTGTTCACGGCCTGAAACTGCTGAAAGCTCGGGTTGGTGCCGCGGTCCGACACCATCCCTGCCGACTGCATGACCCAGGCCTTCTCGACGAACGCGGGCCACAGTTCCCCTGTGCGCGCCCGGGAGTGCATCGCTGAACCGTTTTTCCGGTTCACGGGCAAGTCCTCTTCAACCTCCAAGGTCGGCAGTGTGACGGTCTGCTTCGCGGGTCGGTCGAAATCGAAGAAGTGCCAGCGATGCCATGGTTGCACGGCGGAGCTGAAGCCGGTGCTTCCGAGCCGCAAGTTCCAGTCGTCAGCCGTGTCCGACGCCCATGCGACTGCGACCATTGCTGAGACGAGCGAGCAGGTATTCCAGATACCTTGGATCGGTTCGTCATAACTCGCGTCACCGAGCTGACCAGCCGTTTGCGGGTACTGATACTCCCCATTCGCACCGAACGGCGACGCAACGTGCGCAGGCGTCGAAGACACCGACGCCAGCAACGGGACAACATCCCCGACGACGGCGCCCAATCTGTCCAGCATCCGGTGGTAAGCCGACTGGAAGTCCTTGGGCACCGTCTTCAGCGCTTGCCGGACGGCTTGATCGACGCTTCCAAACGTCGACCCAAGCAAGTTGGCGTCGTCAAACAGATCAAGCAGTGTCGGCGCGTCAATGGTTGGCGCGAAAAACGCCTCAACGTCGTGGAACACTTCCCGCAGCGCGCCATCCTCGTCGGCAGGACCGAGCTCTTTTCCAAGGACGTACTCGGCAAGCGCAAGCGGATCCTGCCGCCACCGCAGCGGAACGCGTGGTCGCCCTTCACGCGGCACCATGGCGGTCCCTAGAAGTAGACGATTCCTGACAGCTTCCCGGGGCTCGGCCCGTTGCCGGGGTCTTTGCCGGTGAGGCTGTTGTACGCCTTCCTCATTAGGTTCATCGCCTCATTGACGTCGCTTTCGTCCTGACCGCGCTGCTCGATCTTCGACCGCTCGAGCAGCTTGTCGCGGAGTATCTTGTAAGCGTCGTTCAGGTAGCCCTTGTTCACGTTCTTGAGCGTTGGCGCTGCCGCACTGCCGTTGCCGTTGTTCGCCTGAAACTTCGTTGCGGCTGTCTTCTTTGCCGCTGTCTTCTTCGCCGCGGTCTTCTTGCCCGCCGCCTTCTTCACCGCAGTTTTCTTCGCTGCCTTCTTTGCTGGCATTTTCTTCGTGACCATCTGCTCCTCCATAGGACGGCGATGCTTAGACGCGGGACATGCCCCCGCGGGCGGCCGCATCGCCTTCGGCCGCGCGATAAACCTCCTGCCGCAACGCCTCGGTCTGCACCGACGGGCCGACGCCAAGCATCGCGTTCATCATTTCATTGCAACGGCGGTACACGCGCAGTGCCTCGCCATGCTCGGCGCGGCGCAGGTAGCGGCGCATCAGTATGCGCGTGATCTCCTCCGACGTGGGCTCGACCAGCAGCGCCCGCTCCAGCAGTCCCGTAACTTGAGCCTCGTCCGCCTCAAGCAGCCGCTCGCAGTCGCCCAGCACGGCACGCAGGACCCGGCTCAGTTGCGTCCGCGTGCCAACCACCCACGCGTCCTCGTCGTCGCCCGTGAGGAAGGCGCCGGCGTACACACCAAGCAGGCCGGAGAGTTCGTGTTGCAGCTCATGCGGTCCAACACCCCGCCCGCCAACGCGGGCGTCACGCAAGTCACTGACTCGACTGGCACCCTGCAGGAACCGCCCGACATCGGTCCACACCAGTTCCGCGTCCAGCCGCACCCTGCCCTCGGACACGACAACGGCGGCGTCACAACTGAACAGTCGACGCAGCCGCGTCACTGTCATCTCCAGGGACTTGCGCGCCTTTGCGGGCTCCGCATCGGGCCACAGGTGCTCGCAGAGCCAGGATCGCTCGGCAGATCCGTGCCGCAGCACCTGCGCCGCCACGACGAGCTTTAGCAGGTCCAGCACCTTGTCCTGTGACTTGTGCGGTGGTCGGTACGGCGAACCGTCGACTTCCAAACGGAAAGGACCCAGCGCGTAGACGCGGATTCGCCACGGCCATCGCTCGCTCGCGCCCGGCGGTGGCTTCAGCCGCCGCTGCCTGATCAGGTCGTGCACGAACTGCGCCTCGATGTCGTGCACCAGTGCGGTGTCGCAGGCCCGCACCAAGTCGCCGGGCGCCCGCACCAAGAGCGGGAAGAAGTTCGCCGCGGCAGCCAGTTCGAGACAGCGGCGCAGCGCCGACAAGTCCGCGCTCCCGCTGGCAAGCCAAACGTAGGCCTCTGCAAGTGCGAGGCGTGACCGCCCCGCCTCCTCAGTGTCGGCTGCTGCCCACTGGCGCAGGCGGGACACGGCCTCATCGAATCGCGCATTGGCCGCAAGCGCCTGCGCATACTCCAGCTCATACAGGCGGTTCTCACCCGGCGCACGGTCAGGGCGCCGCTCGGCCACGCGCAGGGCAGCCTCGGCCCGCACCAAGGCCTCCTTGGGCCGGCCGGTCATCATCAGAACGCCCGCGCTCAGCCGGCCAAACTCGCCGATGTCCTCATCGTCCAGGTGCTCGACGACGCGCTCCATCTCCGGCAGGAGCGTTGCGGCCTCGTGCTCGCGACCGCCGCGCATCGCCGCCACGCAACGCAGGCGCAGGCTTTGGAAACGCAAGGTGGGAAGCTCAGCCGCGTCGGCCAGCCGATCGATCTTCGCCAGGCAGTTGCTGAACTGCTCGGTCTCGGGTTCATTGGCATACAGCCATGCGCGCTCCACCCACCAGCGCCCGCGTAGTATCGGACTGGCAGTCGGATCGTCGCCAAGGCGCGCCGTGAGAAGGGCAACATGCCGCCCCCGCTCGATGCCGTGCATCGCGCTGGTGTAATCAACCATAACGGTTGCGGCACACAGTTGAAGGTGCGGCGACGGCCAGTGTGCAGGCTCCGCCAAGTGCGGCAGCAAGGCCTCGAGCGCCTGCTCGGCAACGTCCCCAGCAATGGACCCCGGCACACCGAAGTAGCGCGCACAAAGCATCGCCAGTGGCACAAGGTGGCCGTACGGTTCCGTCGTTGCATCGACCGTTGTTCGCGCCGCATCGAAGCGCTTGACCCAAGGCATCAACGCGTTGAGATTGCGGGCGTACTGCAAGTACGAGATGAGGACACAGGCGGCCGCCAGCGCCCGCGTGGGGGAGCCTTCAGGTGCCGCGTCGTGTGCCAGGCCGAACCAATGCCGTGCCTGCGGCTCGTCCACGCCCAGCATGGCGTGCCCGGTCCAGAAGCACAGCGCCGGCGAGCCTTGTACCTCGGCGGCTGGAAGCTTTCGCAGCCCCGCCTGCAGCAAGTCGCTGCGACGCTCGCGCGCATAGCGCTCGGCCAATCGGCCAAAGGACTCCAAGGCCTCTCCCCTGCGGCCGAGCGCGATCCACAGATCGAATGCCTCCGCCTCCCTTGACTGCACCTGCAGCGCGGTTGCGCAGCGCTCGGCCCACGCCAGGTGTCCCGCCTGGCGCGCCAACGTCTGCCCGCCTTGTTCCACGAGCGCGTGCGCGACGTACGTCGTCCGCTCTCCAATGCGATGTCGGATGAGCAGGCCCCGATCCGCGAGCGCTTCCAGCTCGGCGTCGACATCCTGGCGCCCAACGACCTGGGCAACGAGCGCCGCATCGAGCGAGGGCAGCCAGCAGCATCGCAGCAGCAGCTGGCGCTGGGACTGCGGGAGCACGTCGAGCAATCGTCCAAGCAGATACAAGTGGACACGCTCGGCGGCTTCGGGGTCACGCTTTGACTGCCCCCCTGTGCCGCGCATCAGTTCGCAGGCGAGCACGAGCGCCGCTGCGTGCCCGCCAGTCAGCGCGTGCAGCTCGTCCCCGCTCTGGGCGTGCAGGCGCAGGCGCCGCGCAAGGGCAAGGCAGTCGGCAGGCGTGAAACGCAGATCGACATCGCCACACAGCGCCAGACGCCGCTCGGCGATGGCGTCATAGAACGCCACGCCCGGCGGCTGCTGCCCGGCGAAGATCAGGCGGAGCTGTGCACCAGCGGCGCTGGCGAGCGCGGCCAGCACCGCCGACATACGGGCCGAAGCAAGCTTGTGTACGTCGTCAAACACGAGCAGGAGCGGGGCCGCAAGGTTGGGCACCAACGCTGCCAGCAGCCGCCTTGCGAAGGCGACTTCCTGGCCGCGATCGCTGTCCGAGAAGTGCGGCAGCTCGTCGATCGACAGTCGGAGCCGGACATGGCGCAGCCACTCGCCGAAGAAAAACGCTGGGTCGTCGTCGCGCTCGTCCAGCCGGTACCAAATGAAGTCGCCGGCGTGGTGACGGGCGACGTAAGCGACCAAGGTGGACTTGCCTGCACCAGACGGAGCGCAAAGCCAGCGCGCCGGTGAAGGCACAGAATCAATGGCGGCAATCAGCGAACCACGCTCGACGGCATGGTCCAGCGCTGGCGGCACAAAGCGGGCTGCGTCGATTTCCAACCCACGCGCCTTGACTGCCTCCGCTGCCATGCGCCGCGACTCTTCGCTCGTCATAAGGCCAAGTAGGTTAAGACCGCGAACGCCAGCAGGTCAATGACAAGGCGACGACTTTGCGCCCAGTCACGCGCGAATCTGCAGAGCAGTATGGATTGGCAAGCTCGACCGGTCTGTTGCGAAAATGAACGCTGTGAAGACACCCCCATCACCCTCATCGTCGCCCGCGCCCGCAACGGCGTGATCGGCCGCAATGGCAAGCTGCCTTGGCACCTTGTCCGAGGACCTCAAGCGGTTCAAGGCGCTGACGGTGGGGCATCCCGTCATCATGGGCCGCAAGACCTGGGATTCGATCCTGGCGCGCAATGGCAAGCCTTTGCCGGGGCACCGCAATGTGGTGATCAGCCGGCAGCCGAATATTCACGCACCGGGGGCGGAGCTCGCGTCCTCGCTGCAGGCCGCGCTCGCGCTGTGCACCGATGCGCCGGCCGTGTTCGTGATCGGCGGCGCGCAGATCTGCGCCGAGGAATTGCCGCATGCCCACTGCGTGGAACTGACCGAGGTCGATGCCGACTTCGACGGTGATGCGGTCATGGCGCCACTCGACCGCGCCACCTGGCGCGAGAGCCAGCGCGAGAGTCACGGGCCGAGCGCCGAGCGCCGGTTCGGCTACGCCTTCGTGACCTACCGCCGGCGATAGCGGCCGCGCCGCAGTCGCTGCAGCGCGAAGCGGGCGGGATCGACGACAGCCAGAAGGTCGCGCTCGAGCGGCGACGGTTCGCCCTCGATCTGCGCGGCAACCAGCTCGGCCATCAAGGGAGCCAGCGTCAGTCCGCGCGAACCGAGCGCAGTGAGGCAGTACCGGCCCGCGCGTCGCGGCAGATCGGCCAGCTGCGCACCGGGCATGGGCTGTGGAGGATCGGCGGGCACCGCGCCAGCCAGCGGCAGCCGATCCTGAGACACACAGCGCAGTGCGTCGAACAGCCCCATGATGCGCACCTCCGGCGTGGCGCCGAGCAGGCGGCGCAAGCGCGCGAGATTGCCCTCGTGGGCACGCTGCGGGTCGTCATCGAAGCCCGGCTTGCCGGGCAGTTCCAGTTCGTAGGTCGAGCCCACGGCCGCCGCGCCGTTGTCCGTGCCGGAAACACGATAGCCATCGCCAGCAAGCGCGCAGCGCAGCGGCGGCAGCGGCGCGCCTGCCAGCAACGACAGGCGGCCGCGCACGGCGCGCAAGGCAACGCGCGGCATTGGCGCCAGATCGGGCACATCGAGCGCGTTCGCCAGGACGGTCACGGGCGCCCGCAGGCTGCCCCCGTCCCACTGCGCGACCCAGCCATCCGCTTCAGCAACCAGCTGGCGTACGTCGACGCCGCAATGCACCCGCACGCGCTCGCCAGCGGCCGCAAGCAGTGCACGCGTGAACGCGCCGGCATCGATGGCATGCCCACGCGCGACCCACAGCCCGCCACGCCGCAAGGCCAGCCCAGCCAGGGCCGACGCAGCGCGCGGATCGACATAGCGTGCGTACGCAGCCGGCAGGCCAAGCGCGCGACAAGCACTGGCCATTGCCGCGGCCTCGGTGTCATCGACCGCGAGTTGCAGCACGCCGAGGGCCCGCGCGGCGCACGGCGCCATGTGCACGCGGGCCAGCCACTGCAACGTGCCCAGATACGGCATCTGCGGTAGATGCCGGCGCACCGGCCAGCGCGGCGCAAGACGCGCGACCAGCATGTGTCGCTTGGCGCCGAAGCCCGCGGCGCGCTGCACGTCGAAGCCCGCCTGCTCCAGCGCCATGCGCACCTCCGCGGCGACGCACCAGGTCGCAGCAGTCGCCCCCGGGCGTGCCAGCGTGCCAGTGCCTTCAACGTGGCCGCCTGCCAGGGCGCCGGGTTGCGACTTGGTGCAAAACCGTCCAGGTAGATCGCATCGGCGCCGAGGGCCAGCTGCGGCACGAGATGCGCCGCGTCGCCCAGCGCCGCCAGAAGCTGCGCGGCATGCGCATCGGCAGCACCGCGGCCCTCGGGCGAGAAGGTCGGCACCCGCACGTCGGGCCATTGCTGGCGCAGCCGTTGCGAAAACGCGGCGAACAAGAACGCCGGGGCGTCGTCGCGCGGGTCGAGCCGGTACTAGATCACGGGCAGCCCGGAGCCGGCCGCAAGGGCGGCCGCGAGCGTGGACTTGCCGGCGCCGGATGGCGCGCACACCCAGCGCGCGGGTGCGGCGATCGACTCGACTTGCGCTTGGAGCTGCGGACGCGCCACCACGCCCGCCAGCGACGGCGGCGTGAACTTGGCGGCATCGAGGATTGCCGACGGCGTGGCGACGGTCTGGACGGCGGTCACGGCGGCTGAGAGCACACACGGCCGCTCCGGCCACGGCACACGTCTGGACGAGAGTACCGGCCGGCGTCGGCGCTGGTCAACGCAGGGCCTCGCGTAGGGCAGCACAGGGGAGCGCCGGGCCGCGTGCCCGACCGAGTGCGCGGCGGCGCGTCGAGTCATTGGCGCCGGCGGCGCGTGACAGAATGCCCGCATGGCCTCGCCACGCCTGACGCTCGTCCTCGCCCGCGCGCGCAACGGCGTCATCGGCGCCGACGGCGCGCTGCCCTGGCACCTGCGCGAGGATCTGCAGCGCTTCAAGCAGACCACGCTCGGTCATCCGGTGGTCATGGGGCGCAAGACCTGGGACTCGATCCTGGCGCGCAACGGCAAGCCGCTGCCGGGCCGGCGCAACGTGGTGGTCTCGCGCGAGGCGGGCCGGGTGGCGCCGGGGGCGCAGGTGGTGGACTCGCTGACCGCGGCGCTGGCCGCCTGTGCCGACGCACCCGAGGTCTTCGTCATCGGCGGCGCGCAGATCTACGCAGCGGCGCTGCCGCTGGCGCAGCGGGCGCTGGTGACCGAGATCGACGCCGACTTCGCCGGCGACGCGGTGATGCCGCCGCTGGGCCCCGGCTGGCACGAGACGGCGCGCGAGCCGCACGGCCCCACCGCCGAGCGGCCGTGGGGCTTTGCCTTCGTGACCTACGAGCGGCGCTGACCCGCCGCGCCGATCGGCCACCCCAATCGGCCGTACCAGCCCGCCGCTCTCTGTCTCTAACCGGCCGCGCCGCGGCCGCGCCGCAGCCGCTGCAACAGAAAGCGCGCAGGGTCGACGGCGGCCGCCAGGTCGCGCTCGACGGGCCAGGGCGCGCCTTCGGCCTGGGCAGCGATCAGTTCGGCCAGCAGCGGCGCCAGCGTCAGCCCGCGCGAGCCCAGCGCGGTGAGGCAGTACAGGCCTGGCGCACGCGGCAGGTCGGCCAGGTGCGCGCCGCGCAACTCGCTCGCCCGATCTGCGGCGGCCGCCACGTCGGGCACCGGGCCGGCCAGCGGCAGGCGATCGTGCGCCACGCAGCGCAGGCCGCTGAACACGCCCGTCACCTGCACCGGCGGCGGCGCCGCCAGCAGGCGCTGCAGCCGCGCCAGGTTGCCCTCGTGCGCGCGGGCCGGGTCGGCTTCGGCCGGCGCGTCCTCGCCGGGCAGCGCCATCTCGTAGGTGGCGCCGAGCACGACCGCGCCGCCGGCTGCGGCCGGCGCCAGATAGCCGTCGCCGGCGAGCGCGGCGCGCAGGCCGGCCAGGGGCTGCGGCGCCAACAGGGACAGCCGGCCGCGCACCGCGCGAAGGCGCGCGCCGGGCAGGTCGAGCAGCCGGGCGGCATCGAGCGCCGTGGCCACCACCAGCAGCGGCGCGGCGGCCTCGCCCCAGGGGCCGCGCGCGCGCCACTGCCCGTCGTGCCAGGCGATGGCCTCGACGCGGGCGTGGCGGCGCAGGTGGATGCGGTCGGCCTGCGCGGCCAGCAGCGCGGCGCACCAGGCGGCGCCGTCGACGATGGCGCCGTCGGCAAACCAGAGCCCGCCCCGGCGCGGCGCCAGGCCAAGCCGCGCGGCCGCGGCACCGGCGTCGAGCCACTGGACGTAGCCGGCGGGCGGCCGCAGGGCGGCCAGCGCGCGCTGCATGGCGGCGGCGTCTTCATCGCTGGCGGCCATCTGCAGCACGCCGAGCGGGCGCACCCCGGCGGGCACCTGCGCGGCCAGGCGCCGCGCGTGCAGCAGGCCGGCGCGGGTGAGGCGCGACAGCAGGTTGTCGTCGCTGCTGAGTTGAGGGTGCAGCAGCCCGGCGGGCAGGGCCGAGGCGGCGCCCGCAACGGGGCCGGCGTCGAGCAGTTGCACGGTCCAGCCGCGCGCAGCGAGCGCGGCGGCAGCACAGCAGCCGGCCACGCCGGCGCCGGCCACCAGCGCTGCGCGCGGCATGCTGCAGGGCGCCGGCGGCGCGTGGCGGCGCACGGTCCAGCGCGGTGCAAAGCGCGCCACCAGGCGCTCGCGCTTGCCGCCGAAGCCGGCCGGCCGCTCGACCGCAAAGCCGGCCTGCGCGAGCGCCGCGCGCACGCTGCCGGCCACGCACCAGCTCGCGGCCACGGCATCGGCGCGCGCCAGCCGGGCGAGCGACTTGAGCAGCGCGGGCTGCCAGCAGTCGGGGTTGCGCGCCGGCGCAAAGCCGTCGAGGTAGAAGGCGTCGGCGCCGAGGACCAGCCGCGGCAGCAGGTGGGCCGCGTCACCCAGCGCGAGGATCAGCTCGACGCGGCCGGCGCCGCGGCTGCCGACGTCGAATGTCAGGCTGTGCAGGCCGGGCAGCGGCAGCGGCCATTGCGCGGCGAGCGCGGCGGCCAGCGGCTGCAGCGCGGCGGGAGCGGCGGCCACGAGGTCAGCCGCGGCCAGCGGGTGCCGCTCGACGGCCACGTAGTGCAGCACGGCGCAGCGGGCCGGGTCGTCGCGCCAGGCCTCCCAGGTGGCCAGGAAGTTGGTGCCCAGGCCGAAGCCCACTTCCAGCACCACGAACTGCGGCCGCCCCTGCCAGCGCCCGGGCAGGCCGCAGCCGCCGAGAAAGACCTCGCGCGCCTGCGCCAGCGCGCCGGCGCGGCTGGCGTAGCGGTCACCGTAGCGCGCCGAGTACGGCGCGCCGTCGCGCCAGGACAGCGGCTCGGTTTCGATGGAGCGCAGGCGCGCGGGGGCGTCGGCGCGGGGTGGGCGAGAAGCGGGGATCACCCCGCATTGTCGCAACCAGCTGCGGCCGCTCAGCCCGCCGCCGCCACCGCGCGCCGCGTAAGCACCGGAATCAGGTGCGCGCGGTACTCGGCGCTGCCGTGCAGGTCGCTGTTGAGATTGGCGGACGGCACGGTCACGCCGTCGCAGCTCTCGGGCGCCCACTTGGCGTTGAGGCGGTCTTCCAGCGCCTTGACGCGGAACGCGTGCGCGCCGGCGCCGGTGACGGCCACGCGCGCGCCCTGCGCGGTCTTGGCCACGAACACGCCCACCAGCGAAAAGCGCGAGGCCGGCTGCTTGAACTTCATGTAGGCGGCTTTTTCCACCTGCGGGAAGGTCACGGCGGTGATGATCTCGCCGGTCTTGAGCGCGGTCTCGAAAAGGCCCTTTAAGAAGTCGTCGGCGGCGATGCTGCGCGTGTTGGTGTGGATGGTGGCGCCGGTGCCGAGCACGGCGGCCGGGTAGCAGGCGGCCGGGTCGCTGTTGGCGAGCGAGCCGCCGAGGGTGCCGCGGTTGCGCACCTGGCGGTCGCCGATGCCGGCGGCCAGGCAGGCGATGGCGGGCGCCCGGCTCTGCACGTCCTTGCTGGCGGCCACCTCGGCATGGGTGGTCATGGCGCCGATGCGCACGCCGTTGCCCTCGACGCGGATGCCCTTGAGCTCGGCAACGCCGCCGAGGTCGATGAAGCCTTCGATGCTCGCCAGGCCGAGCCGCATGGCCGGCAGCATCGACTGGCCACCAGCGATCAGGCGGTCGTCGCCGTGCTGGTCGAGCAGCTTGACCGCGTCGGCCACGCTGGCGGGGCGGTGGTAATGGGTGTGATGCATGGAGGTCTCCTGGACTGGTTTCGTCGCCCCGGCGCAGACCGGGGTCCGAGTGTTCGTTTCCGGTTTGCGCCGCAGATGAAATTGGGCCCCGGCCTGCGCCGGGGCGACACCCTTTCCTGCTTCTGCGCGCCCTTCAGTGCTTCTGCGCCGCCTGGATCGCCTTCCACACCGAGTACGGCGTGGCCGGCATGGCGATGTCGCGCACCCCCAGCGGGGCCAGCGCATCGACGATGGCGTTGATGACCGCCGGGGTGGAGCCGATGGCGCCGGCCTCGCCGCAGCCCTTCACGCCGAGCGGGTTGTGGGTGCAGGGCGTGCCCTTGGCGGTCTCGACCACGAAGTGCGGCAGGTCGTCGGCGCGCGGCATGGCGTAGTCCATGTAGGTGCCGGTGACGAGCTGGCCGTCCTCGTTGTAGACGCAGCCCTCGGTGAGCGCCTGGCCGATGCCCTGCGCCAGCCCGCCGTGGACCTGGCCCTCGACGATCATGGGGTTGACCACGTTGCCGAAGTCGTCGCAGGCCGAGAAGCGGTCGATGCGCACCGCGCCGGTGGCCGGGTCGACTTCGACCTCGCAGACGTAGGTGCCGGCCGGGAAGGTGAAGTTGGTGGGGTCGTAGAAGGCGTTTTCGTTCAGGCCCGGCTCCAGCTTGTCGAGCGGGAAGTTGTGCGGCACGTAGGCGGTGAGCGCAACCTCGGCAAAGCTCTTCTTGCGGTCGGTGCCGGCGACCCGGAACTCGCCGTTGGCAAACTCGATGTCGGCGTCGGCCGCCTCCAGCAGGTGGGCGGCGATCTTCTTGCCCTTGGCCACCACCTTGTCGAGCGCCTTGACGATCGCGGTGCCGCCCACCGACAGCGAGCGGCTGCCGTAGGTGCCCATGCCGAACAGCGTCTTGCCGGTGTCGCCGTGCTGGATGTCGACGTCCTCGATGTCGATGCCCAGCTTGTCGGCCACCACCTGCGCGAAGGTGGTCTCGTGGCCCTGGCCGTGCGAGTGCGAGCCGGTGAACACGGTCACCTTGCCGGTCGGGTGCACGCGCACCTCGCCGGCCTCGAACAGGCCGGCGCGCGCACCGAGGGCGCCGGCGATGTTCGACGGCGCGATGCCGCAGGCCTCGATGTAGGCGGCGTAGCCGAGGCCGCGGCGCAGGCCCTTTTTCTCGCTCTCGGCGCGGCGGGCGGCAAAGCCCGCGACGTCGGCCAGATCGAGCGCGCGGTCGAGCGTGGCGTCGTAGTCGCCGGTGTCGTACATCAGCGCCACCGGCGTCTGGTACGGAAAGCTGCGGATGAAGTTGCGCCGGCGCAGTTCGGCCGGGTCGAGTTTCAGCTCGCGCGCGGCGGTGTCGACCAGCCGCTCCAGCAGGTAGGTGGCCTCGGGCCGGCCGGCGCCGCGGTAGGCGTCCACCGGCACGGTGTTGGTGAACACCGCCTTGATCTCGCTGTAGATGACCGGCGTGGTGTACTGCCCGGCCAGCAGCGTGGAGTGCAGGATGGTCGGGATGCAGGAGCTGAAGGTGGACAGGTAGGCGCCCAGGTTGGCGGTGGTGTGCTCGCGCAGCGCGAGGAACTTGCCGTTGCCGTCCATGGCCAGTTCGGCCACGGTCACGTGGTCGCGGCCGTGCGCGTCGGTGATGAAGCTCTCGCTGCGCTCGGCGGTCCACTTGATGGGGCGGCCGATCTTGCGGGCAGCCCACACCAGCGCGGTCTCCTCGGCATACAGGTAGATCTTGCTGCCGAAGCCGCCGCCCACGTCGGGCGCGATCACGCGTACCTTGTGCTCGGGCAGGCCGAGCACGAAGGCGGTCATCAGCAGCCGCTCGACGTGCGGGTTCTGGCTGGCCACGTACAGCGTGTAGGAGTCGTCGGCCCTGCTGTAGACCGCGTTGGCGGCGCGCGGCTCCATGGCGTTGGGCACCAGCCGGTTGTTGACGAATTCCAGCCGGGTGACGTGCGCGGCCTTGGCAAAGGCGGCGTCCACGCCCGCCTTGTCGCCCAGCGCCCATGTGTAGCAGACGTTGTCGGGCGCGATGTCGTGCACCGCGGTGGCGTTGCCAGCGGCGGTCGCGGTGTCGGCCACCGCGGGCAGCACGTCGTAGTCGACGTCGATCAGGTTGAGCGCCGCCTTGGCCTGCGCCAGCGTCTCGGCCACGACCAGCGCGACCTGGTCGCCCACGTGCAGGACCTTGTGCTCGGCGATGATCGGATGTTTGGGCTCCTTCATCGGCGTGCCGTCGATGCTGTTGATGAGCCAGCCGCAGGGCAGGCCGTTGACGCCGGCCACGTCCTTGCCGGTGAACACGGCTAGCACGCCGGGGGCGGCCCGGGCGGCCGCGGTGTCGATGGCGCGGATGCGCGCGTGCGCGTGCGGGCTGCGCAGGAACGCCGCAAAGCTCTGGCCGGGCAGCGTGATGTCGTCGGTGTACTGCCCGTTGCCGGTCAGGAAGCGGTAGTCCTCCCTGCGCTCGACGGACTTGCCGATGAAGCCGGGTTTCGGATCGTTCATGAGAGTCTCCTCGATGATCTGGCGTCGCAAAGGGTGCGGGGCCGTGGCCCGGCCCGTCAGCCGTCCAACTGGGCCCCCGGCCGCTGCCGGGGCGACGAACTAGGCCTGCATCGCCTTGGCGCCTTCGGCCACCGCCTTGACGATGTTCTGGTAGCCGGTGCAGCGGCAGATGTTGCCCTCGAGCCCTTCGCGGATTTCGCGCTCGCTGCCGTGCGGGTGGTGCTGCACGAGGTCGATGGCGCTCATCACCATGCCGGGCGTGCAGAAGCCGCACTGCAGTCCGTGGCAGGCCTTGAAGGCGGCCTGCATCGGGTGCAGGCCCTCGGCCGGCGTGATGCCCTCGATGGTGGTGACTTCCTGGCCCTGCACCTGCAGCGCCAGCACGTTGCAGGCCTTGATGGCGCGGCCGTCGACATGCACGGTGCAGGCGCCGCACTGGGCGGTGTCGCAGCCGACGTGCGTGCCGGTCAGGCGAAGGTGCTCGCGGATGAAGGTAACGAGAAGGGTCTCGGGCGCAACCTCGGCCGTGACGGCCTTGCCGTTGACCCGCAGGGAAAGCGGGACGTTCATGGTGTCTCCTGGTACGAAAGGGCCGGCGGTCGCGGGGACCCGCGCCGCCGTTCGATTGGCCTGACGCCGCAAACGTTACCTGCCCGCAGCCGCACCGCGCAAGGGCGGCGCGCACGCCAATGCGAAGGTCAGCGCCGCGGCAGGGAAAACGGCTGCGCCGGCCCGCCGTCGTCGAGGGCGACGACGAAGCCGCCGGCGGTGCCGCGCACCCGCGCCACCACGAGCTGGTTGCTGCGCACCACGACCTCGCCGCTGCCGGCGCTTGGGGTGACGGCCGTCCCGGTGTAACTGACGCTGGCCTGACCTTCGACGGCAAACGGCACGCTGTCGCTGCGGGTGTAGGTCAGGCCGCTCATCTGCACGCTCTGCGAGCGCAGCAGCGGCCGGCTACCGCCGACCTCCAGCGTCACGGTGTCGGTCCACGCGCCGCCGGTCAGGGTCAGGCTCTGGGCCTGCACGGCGTCGTTGTAGCTGAGGCCGCTGGCCGGCGTTGCGGTCACGGTGTCGGTCAGAGTGGAGCCGCTGACGACCGCCTGCTGGGTGAGCAGCAGGCCGCCCTGGGCGCGGTAGTCGGCCACCAGCGCGCCGGCAGCGGTGCTGGCGCGGGTCCGCACGTTGTTGAGCGTGGCGGCAAAGCTCCAGGCGCCGGCGCCGGGCAGCGGGATGGCCGGCGCCAGCAACTGGGTGCGCGCGTTGCCGTCGACCACCAGGCGCGGCGCGATCTCGCAGGCCGCGAAACTGACATCGAGCGGCGTGGCCGTGCCGGTGGGCAGCAGCGTGCCAGCCACCGGAGCGCTGCCGCCCACCGTGGCGGCGGTCACGCTGCCGCTGCCGCAGGCCAGCGCGGGGGCGCCCAGCACAGCGGCATCGGGTGCCAGCGCGTACAGCGGCGCGGTGACCGGCGCATACAGGCCGATCAGCCCGAAGGCGCCGCGCGCCGCGGCCACGCGGCTGGCGCTGTCGGCGGCCAGCACGCGCAGGCTGACCGCGCCGCTGGTGGTGTTCAGACCATTGGCCGTGACCACCACCGCGAACTGCGCGTTGGCGTCGGCCGCGGCCAGCGGCGGGGTGGAATAGCTGGCGGCCGTCGCACCGGCGATGGCCACGCCGTTGCGCTGCCACTGATAACTGAGGCTACCGGAGGGCGCCGTGGCCACCACGCTGAAGGTGGCGGTCTGGCCGGCAAAGGCGCTGGTCTCGGCCGGGGCCGTGACGATGGTGGGCGCCAAGGCCGTCGGCGGCGGAGGTGCGGGTGGTGGTGGCGGCGGCACCGTGGTCGGCGGGGGGGCCGGCACGCCGCCGTCGCCGCTGCCGCCGCCGCAGGCGGCCAGGCCGACAGAGCCTGCGCTGGCCAGGCAGGCCAGCCAGAGCAGCCGGCGCTCAGCGATTGTCTTCATCCCCGCGCACTCCCTCGATGACGGTTGGACCGGAGCGCTGCGCCGTGCCGAATGGCCTGCGGTCCGCCGGCCCACGCGCTGCACTCCATCGATCGCGCGTATTAGACAGGGCCGCGCCGCACTCCGCAAGGCTTGCCCAAACGGTGCAACTTGTGCACCCTCACGCCTGATGCGCGCTATCCGTTATCTCATCTCTCTTGTCTCCTGTCTCCATCGAGGCGGCATCATTGCAACCAGCAGCGGCACGCTGCGTCTGCGCCCATGCGGGACGACGGCCTGCCCTGCGTGGCACGCTGCACCGGCCGCCACGCTCGAGCTCACGCCTGCCGTGCCCATCATGACCCCTGGCAGACTGCCAACACGCACCACCCCGTACCGCGGAGAAACCATGAACCGAAACCGCCCGCTCCGAACCTTGCTGCTGTCGCTGGCCGCCGCGGCCGTCGCGGCACCTGCGCTGGCTCAGACCCAACCCGCCACCGCGGCCACCCAGCCAGCCCCGACCCCGGCTGCGGGCGCGTTGCGCATGGCGATCGACCCGCTCACCGGCGCGCTGCGCCCGCTGGAGGCCAACGATCTGAAGGCGCTGGAAGCGCAGGAGGCCAGCCGGGTGCGCAGCCAGGCCGTGCGCGCTGCGCCGGCGCGGACGCTGCGCGGCCCCGGCGGCGCCGTCGGCATGACGCTCGACGAGTCGCACGACGCGGCGGCCGGCGCCCGCATCGGCCCGGGCGGCCAGCTCGTCACCCAGTGCGCCTCGACCGCCACGGCAACCGGCACGGCCGACTCCACCCCTGTCGCGGTGACCGGACATGCGCGCTAAGCCCCTGCTGCCCCTGCTCACGGCGGTCCTGCTCGCGGGGACCGCGCCGGCCGCGCTGGCGCAGGCCACCGTCCAGATCGTCAACATCAACGCGGCCGACGTCGGCTTCAACGACGCCACGCCGGTGGCGCCGCAGCCCGGCAACGCGGCCACCACGCTCGGGCAGCAGCGCCTGAACGTGTTCCAGCGGGCGGCCGAGATCTGGGGCGCTGCGCTGACCTCGAGCGTGCCGATCCGGGTCGACGCGCAGTTCGTCGCGCAGACCTGCACGCCGACCTCGGGCACCCTCGGCAGCGCCGGCACGCTGACCGTCTGGCGCGACTTTCCGAATGCGCCGCGCGCCGCCACCTGGTACCCGGCCGCGCTCGCCAACAAGCTGGCCGGCACCGACCTCGACCCGACCTCCTCCGACATCCGCGCCAGTTTCAACAGCAACGTCGGGCAGCCGGGCTGCCTCGACAGCAGCGGCACGCCGGCCAACTTCTACCTGGGTCTGGACGACAACCCGCCGGCCGGCTCGATCTACCTGCTGCCGGTGGTGCTGCACGAGCTGGCACACGGGCTCGGCTTTCAGTCGTTCACCAGCGGCTCGACCGGCGAGCGCATCGGTGAGGGAACGCAGCGTTTTGCCTCGGTGTGGGAGCAGTACATGCTCGACCTCGGCACCAACAAGCTGTGGCTCGACATGACCGACGCCGAGCGCCAGGCCTCGGCCATCCGGCCGCGCTCGCTGGCCTGGATCGGCGCGGCGGTGCGCGCGGCGGCACTCGGCGCCGATGCCGCGGCCACCGGCCGGCCGGCCGCCGACGGCCGCCTGTCGCGGCTGCGCGCCGATGGCGTGCTCGACCGCGGTCGCACCCAGCTTCTGGTGCGCGGCGGCACGCTGAGCACGGAAATGACCGCCGGCACCGCGCAATTCGGGCCGCTGCCGCCGGTGGCTGCGCTCAACCGGCCGCTCGCGGCGGTCACCGACAGCACCGGCTCGCCGCTGGCCTGCAACTCGATCGCCACGTCGTTGACCGACCAGGTCGCGCTGGTCGACCGCGGCACCTGCACCTTTGCGAGCAAGGTGCGTAACGCGCAGAGCGCCGGCGCGGTGGCGGTGGTGATCGTCGACAACCAGGCCACGGTGCCGCCGGCCGACCCCGGCGGCACCGATCCGCTGGTCACGATCCCGGCCGTCATGGTGAGCCAGGCCGACGGGGCGCGGCTGCGCAGCGCCCTGGGCGGCGGCACGGTCGGCGTCTCGCTGTCGCGCAACCTGCTGCAACTGGCCGGCGGCGATGCCAGCGGGCGCGTGCTGCTGTACACGCCGGCGCCGTTCCAGTCGGGCTCGTCGGTGTCGCACTTCGACGTCTCGGCGCTGCCCAACCTGCTGATGGAGCCCAGCATCACGGCCTCGCTGCGCCGCGCGATCGGGGCGCCGGGCGATCTGACGCTGCAACTGCTGCGCGACCTGGGCTGGTAGCGACACGCCGGCACGTCGGGACAAGGGCAAGGGCAAGGGCGGGCTACGCGCCGGCCGCCCGCTGAACGACAAGGAAGCTCGCCATGGACAACGTCGATACGCAGGTCCTCAAGAAAGCCGACCAGTGGCTGCGCGACGGCCGCCGCGCCGTGATGGGCACCATCGTGCGCACCTGGGGCTCGGCGCCGCGGCCGGTCGGCTCGCTGGTGGCGATCCGCGACGACGGGCTGGTGGTGGGCTCGGTGTCCGGCGGCTGCATCGAGGACGACCTGGTGGACCGCGTGCGGGCGCGCGCCCTGGCGGTGGAGCGGCCGCAGCGCGTCAAGTACGGCGTGACGGCGGAGGACGCGTTCAAGTTCGGCCTGCCCTGCGGCGGCACACTGGAGCTCGTGCTCGAGCCGGTGGGACCGCAGTCGCAACTCGGCGCGCTGCTGGCGCGCGTGATCGAGGGCCGGCAGACGCTGCGCCGGCTCGACATGGCGACCGGCAGCGTGCGGCTGGAGGAAGGCAGCGGACGCGACGTGCTGAGCGCCACCGAAGCGGAGCTCGTCACCGTGCACGGGCCGCGGCTGCGGCTCATCATCGTCGGCGCCGGCCAGCTCACGCACTACCTGGCGCAGATGGCGCTCGCCTGCGACTACAACGTCACCATCTGCGACCCGCGCGAGGAGTACGCCGACGGCTGGCTGGTGCCGGGCACCACGCTGGTGCGAACCATGCCCGACGACACCGTGGTCGAGATGCGGCCGGATGCCAACACCGCGATCGTGGCGCTGACGCACGACCCCAAGCTCGACGACCTGGCGCTGATGGAGGCACTGAAGTCCGACGCCTTCTACGTGGGCACGATCGGCAGCCAGAAAAACCAGGCCAAGCGCAAGGAGCGGCTGCTGGAGTTCGGCGTCACCGCCGCGCAGCTCGAACGGCTGCACGGGCCGGTGGGGCTGAAGAACGGCGCGCGCACGCCGCCGGAAATTGCCGTGTCGATCCTGGCCGAGCTGACCGCCGCCAAATACGGCTACGTGATCCCGGCGCCGGTGGCTACGCGCTCGGGCGCGGTCGAGGCGGGCTGCCCGGTCGACTAAACACGCCGGCCCGGGCAGCGCCCCCGGCAGTCGCGGCGGGTCGGTTGCTTCGCCCTGCCCTGCCACGCCGAGTCGGGCGCCCGGCCCGGCAACCCGAGGACCAACATGCGCATCGAGCTGGACGGCATCTGGACCTTGCTGCTGGCGCTGGCGACGATCGAGCTGGGCAAGTGGCTCAACCGGCGGCTGCCATGGCTCGAAGGCAGCAACATCCCGCCGGCCGTGAGCGCAGGACTGCTGGTGTCGCTGCTGCTGGCGCTGCTGCGCGCGCACGGCAGCCTCGACCTGCAACTGACCACCGCACCGCGCGACGTGCTGCTGCTGGTCTTCTTCGCCTGCCTCGGCTTTGCCGCGCACCTGGGCCGCCTGGCCAGCGCCGGCCGCACGGCGCTGGTGGTCTGCCTGGCCATCGTCGCGGCGATCCTCCTGCAGAACGGCGCCGGGGTTCTCGTGGCGCAGGCGTTCGGAGCGCCGCCGCTGCTCGGTCTGTTCATGGGCAGCGTGTCCTTCCTCGGCGGCCACGGCACTGCAACCGCCTGGGCGGCCTCGCCGCAGGCCGGGTCGCTGGCGGGCCCCTTCGAAGTGGGCATCGCCAGCGCCACGCTCGGCCTGATTGCCGGCGGCCTGGTGGCGGGCCCGGTGGCGGCACGGCTGATGGCGCGCTCGCGGGCCAGCCCGCCGGCGAGCGCAGCGACGCAGGCGCCGCCCTCCGGCCCGTCGCTGCCGCCGCGCGAGGCGCCGTTCTCCTCGGACCGCTGGCTGCCCTGCCTGATCTGGGTCCTGCTGTGCCTGGGCGCCGGCGCGCTGCTGAAGGACTGGGTCAAGCACGCGAGCGGCATCGACCTGCCGGCGTTCCTGACCGCCATGCTGGTCGGCGTCCTGCTCACCAACCTGGCCGATCTGCTGCGCCGGCCGCTCGACACCGCCGTGACCGACCTGATCGGCACCGTGGCGCTGCGCGTGTTTCTTGCCATCGCGCTGCTGTCGCTCGACTGGAGCGCGCTGCTGGCCCACCTGCCCATGGTGCTGACGGCCGCCCTGGTGCAGGTGGGAGGCGTGATCCTGGTGGCTGTGGGGCTGCTGTACCTGCTCGATGGCCGCGACCGCGACGCCGCCGCAGCGGCGGGCGGATTCATGGGCTTTGCGCTGGGCGCCATGCCGGTGGGGCTGGCGGTGATGCGGCGCCTGAACCAGCACTTCGGCGACACGCCGCGCGCCCTGCTGGGCATCACGCTGGCGGCCTCGCTGTTCCAGGACACGGCCAACGCGCTGCTGCTGACCGTGGCGTTCCGCTGGTTGCAGTAGCGCCACTGCCGCCGGCAACGGGCGCAGCCGGCGGGCTGGCGTGGCGATGACGCCCTTGCGCCCTTGCGCCCTTGCGCCCTTGCGCCCTTGCGCCCTTGCGCCCTTGCGCCCTTGCGCCCTTGCGCCCTTGCGCCCTTGCGCCCTTGCGCCCTTGCGCCCTTGCGCGTGCGGCCGCTCAAGCGCCCAGCTGGGCACGCCCTCGCCCACCCGGCACGCGTAGTCAGCCCTCGTAGGCGGTCAGTACCACCTCGGCCCCCGCCTCACGCAATGCGACCAGCGCCTGGTACTCGGGCGAGTCGTGCCAGGCGCGCAACGCCGCCAGCGACGGAAACTGTGCCACCACCACGCGCTCGCCGTGGGCGGCGCGGCTGAGATCGGCCACCTTCACGCCGCGCCACAGCACCGTGCCGCCATGCGGCGGGAAGGTGGCACCAACGCGCTCCACGTAGCGCTGCCATGCCGCCGGGTCGGTGACGCGGATCTGGCCGATCAGGTAGGCGGGCATGGGTCTAGCCCGGATGTTTCATCAGGGACGCGGGATTTGCGCGGATGCGCGCGCGAGCCAGATTGCGCGAGAGGGGCGCAGCCGATGCCCGTAGGCATCGGCGAGCACTTGAGCGCAGTGTGGCCGCGCGGGCGCCGCGCAAAC
>JADCGS010000025.1 GCA_020248865.1 Burkholderiales bacterium
CGGCCCGGCGGGCTGATCGGACAACCTGCGCGCTGCGCGCACAGGGATTCGCCCTTGGGGCGGCCCGGCGGGCTGATCGGACAACCTGCGCGCTGCGCGCACAGGGATTCGCCCTTGGGGCGGCCCGGCGGGCTGATCGGACAACCTGCGCGCTGCGCGCACAGGGATTCGCCCTTGGGGCGGCCCGGCGGGCTCATGCACCGGAGCCCACGACAGCGGAAACCGGCGAGAACTGGATGCGGTGCAGGTTCGCGTAGAGCCCACCGCAGGCCAGCAGTTGGGCGTGCGGCCCCTGCTCGACGATGCGCCCGCCTTCCAGCACCACGATGCGGTCGGCCCGCTCGATGGTCGACAGGCGGTGCGCCACCACGAAGGTGGTGCGGCCGCGCATCAGCCGCTCCAGCGAGGCCTGGATCGCGCGCTCGGACTCCGAGTCCAGCGCGGAAGTGGCCTCGTCGAGCAGCAGGATGGGAGCATCCTTGAGCAGCGCGCGCGCGATCGACAGGCGCTGGCGCTGTCCGCCCGACAGCTTGACCGCGTTCTCGCCGATTTGCGAGGCGAAACCCTGCGGCAGCGACTCGATGAAGGGCAAGAGGTAGGCCGCCTCGGCGGCGGCGCGCACCTGCGCCTCGGTCGCGCCGCGCCGGCCGCCGAAGGCGATGTTGGCCGCGATGGTGTCGTCGAACAACACCACGTCCTGCGAGACCAGCGCCATCTGCGCGCGCAGGCTGGCCAGCGTGAGCTCGCGCAGCGGCACCCCATCGATTCGGATCTGTCCGCTGCCGGGCTCGATGAAACGCGGCAGCAGGTTGATGAAGGTGGTCTTGCCGGCGCCCGACGGGCCGACCAGCGCGACCAGCTCGCCGGGCGCGACATCGAGCGTCAGCTCCTGCAGCGCGCCGCCGCTGGCGCCCGGATAGCGGAAGCTCACGCGCTCGAACTCGATGCGGCCGGCCGCGCGCTCGAGCGTGCGGCTGCCGGTCTCCTCCTCGGCGGTCGAGTCGATCATGCCGAACACGCTCTCCCCGGCGGCCAGCATGCGCGCCAGCGGACCGCTGAGCGCCGCCAGGTGCTTGAGCGGCGCCAGCAGCATCAGCGCGGCGCTGAGGAAGACCACGAAGTCGCCCGGCGACAGCGACTGCGTGCGCGCCTGCCAAAGGGCGATGGAAAAAACCACGGCCATACCGACGGCGGCGATGAACTGCGTGACCGGCGTGGCGCCTGACCAGCCGACCTGCATCTTCATCGCGAAGCGGCGCAGCTTCCAGTTGATTGCGCCGAAGCGCTCGCGCTCCTGCGCCTGGCCGCCATAGACCTTGATCACGCGGCTGCCTTCGTGCGCCTCCTGCACGGCGCGCGTGAGCTCGCCCAGCATGGCCTGGCTCTGCAGCGATAGCCGGCGCATGCGGCCACTGAAGGCGCGCAGCGCCAGCGCGATGACCGGCCCGACGATCAGCGTGACCAGGGTGAGCTGCCAGTTGAAGTACAGCAGCACGCCGATCAGCGCCACGACCGTCAGGCTGTCACGGATCGCGGTGGTGAAGATCTCCGCGGCGGCATTCAGTGCATTGGACGCCTCGTTGACGAAGCGGGTCACCACCACGCCGGAGGGCGTGTCCTCCAGGGTCCTTTGCGGCCAGGCGAGCAGCTTGTCGAACATCTGCGCCCGCAGGTCCACCAGCACCGCCTGCGAGATGCGGTTCAGCAACATGCTGCTGGCAAACCCTGCAAGGCCGCGCACCACGAAGACACCGACGAAAGCCAGCGGCAGCCACAGCGCCGCTGCCGCCTCGCGCTCCACCAGGCCCTTGTCGACCAGTTGCCCGTTGAGCCAGGGAATCAGGGCCTCGGTCGAGGCGGCGATCGCCATCGCGACGATGCCGAGCGCGAGCGCGCCGCGATGCGCCAGCACCATCCGCATCAAACGGCGGAAGATGGGGTCGCGCAACAACGGGGGGCGGGGAGCGTGCGGATCGTTCATGCGATAGCGCTGGAGCCGGAAGACGACGACCGGCTCCGTAGAATCCGGGTTGCGCGTTCCGACCGCTTCCCAGTGTAGGCGATGGCCTGCGGCGCTCCCGCCCCGCCACCAAGGAGCGCGCGCCCGATCGCACTGCCGACTTGAACCCTTCTCCCGCGCCCCTGCTGGTCCGGCTGCCCAATCACTTGGGCGATGCCTGCATGTGCCTGCCGGCGCTGCATCTGCTGGCGGCGCACGGACCGTTGCAACTGGCCGGCAAGGGCTGGGCGCGCAGCCTCTTTTCCGCCTACGACTGGCCGGTGATCCCGCTCGGCGGCTTCTGGACGGGCTGGCGCGCCCTGCACGCGGCGGCGCCGGCACCGGCGCTGCTGTTCACCAACTCGCTCGGCAGCGCGCTGCAGGTCCGGCTCGCCGGGCTGGCCGCCAGCGGCTACGCCACCGAAGCGCGCGCCGCCCTGTTGGCGCGTGCGCTGCCTTTGCCGGCCGCCTGGGCCGGAACGCTGCACACGGTCGAGTACTACCTTGCCCTGGCAGCCGCTCACCTGGGCGTGCAGGCGGAGGTACCGGCGCGGCTGTCGCTGCGACTACCGGCCCAGGCACTGGAGCGGGCCCACGCCACCCGCGTGGCCGCCGGCGCCGGCGCGCACTACGTGGTGCTGTGCCCGGCAGCGGTCGGGCGGCATCGCGGGCAGGTCAAGGCGTGGTCGGGGTTCGGTGCCCTGGCGCGCGACCTGAAGGCGCGCGGCCACACGGTGCTGGCCTGCCCGGGGCCCGGCGAGACCGCCGCCGTGCGCGCCGCCACCCCCGCGGCGATCGTCCTGCCGGAAATGGATGTCGCCATCTTCGCCGCGCTGCTGCAGGGCAGCCGCCTGGTGGTTGCCAACGACAGCGGCGCCGGCCACGTAGCCGCCGCGGTCGATGCGCCGCTGGTCAGCGTCTTCGGTGTGACCGATCCGACCAAGACGCGCCCATGGGGGCCGCGGGCGCGTCTGGTGGGTTCGGCGCAGGGTTGGCCGAGCTACGACGCAGTCCTGAGCGAGGTCCTGGCCGCGCTGGCTTGAAGGCCGGCGATCCGCTCGCGCGCCAGCAGGACCCCGGCGAACACCACGATCAGATGACCTTCGTTGAACGTCTGGAAGTGCGAGCTGAACAGGCTGTTGACGCACCAGGCCGCCAACAGCGCCAGACCCAGCGCGGCATGCAGCGCAGGCTCGCCCGCCCGGCTGCGCTGTCGCCACGCGCCCGCAAGCAGCAGCGCCAGCGCCAGCAGGCCGGCAACGCCGGCCTCGGCCCACAGGTAAAGGTACTGGTTGTGCGGATCGGTGGTGGGAGTTGCCTGCCAGCCGTCGCGGTAGCGCTGCGCGATGCGTTCTGCATAAGCGGGCGCATAGCCGCCGAGGCCATAGCCCGCGAGCGGGCGCGCGGCCACCAGTTCGCCGGTGACGTCCCAGATCACACGGCGGATGCCCATCGACGTGTAGGTGTCGGCCTGCGCCGCAGCGCGCGCCTCGCTAAGGCCTTGCGCAAAGCGCTGCTGCAGCGTGGGTGAGGCCGCCACCAGCGCAGCCACCGCCACGGGCAGGACCACCAGGGCGACCAGGCGCGTCCGTCCGTGGGTCGACAGCACGAGCAGCGCGCCCGCGCCCACCACCAGGGCTACGAAGCCGCTGCGCCCGGTCTGCAGGAACACGAGCACGGCCAGCAGGAACAGCGCAGCCAGCGCCAGCGCGACGCGCCGGCCGCCGGCCGGCGTGCGCCAGGCCAGCGCACCGGCCATCAGCGTGCCGGCCGCGAACACCAGCGCCTGCGTCACCTGGTTGCGCAGAACCACGCCGGAAAATGCCTCGGATTTGCTGAAGCCCACGGCCAGCGCCAACAGTGCCGCCAGCGCCGCCACCACTGCAAAGACGACGAAACCGAGCACGAACCGCCGCTGCGCCACGACTTCGTCGAACACCAGCAGTGCCAGCGGCAACAGGAGCAGATGGCGCCAGCCGAGCAGCGCAACACCGACCTCGGCTGGCGGCAGGCCGCGCCCGAGCCCGTAAACGGCCGACAGCAGCAACACCGCCACCAGTACGGCCCAGCCACGCAGCAGCGGCTGGCCGCGCAGCCAGACGAACCGCGCCCGCAGGTCGGGCAGACGCAGCACACTGGCCAGCCAGACGATCGATGCCAGCGACACCAGGGGCGGCGTGACCGCCGCGCCGATCACCACAAGAAAGGCGGCCACGCGCGCCACCCGCAGCGGCGCGCCGGTGCGCAAGTCGGCCGGCGCTTCTGCCGCCGTCACCGCAGCCCCAGGTCCTGGCGCAGTCGCTTCCACCAGAAATCCCAGCGGTAGCGCAGCCAGGCATACCAGCGCCCCCGCATCCGCCGCTTGCCGTCGAGCACACTGTCGAAGCGCCCGTTCATGCTGCCCTGCTCCACCAGCGGCCGGCGCAGCCAGTAGTGCGGCACACCGGCGGCAGCATCGGTCTCGCGGATCAGCCAGTCGGCCGGGCGTGCGATCGGGTGCCGCTCGAGGCAGGCGAGGCGCGCGTCGGCGGCGGCGCGGTTGAACACCAGGGCATCCGTCGCCGGCAGCGGGCCGGCGGGCGCGAGCGCCGCGCCGCCGCGCGCGCCAACGTGCTGGTTGTTGCCGCGCCCCAGATAAAGGCACCAAGGACCGGTCAACGCACGCGCCTCGGCCATGGCCTCGGCAAGACCGGCGGCAAAGTCGTCGGCCAGCACCGCGTCGTCCTCAAGCACCAGAGCCACGCCCAAGTCGCGGCTGCGCATCAGTTCCCAGGTGCGCAGGTGCTTGAGCACCAGCGACATGTGGGCGCGCTTCATGTCCGAGGGGCCGAAGCGCCACTCGACGAGGTCGTCTGGGATAGCATTCGCGTCGAAATCGAAGATGAACTCGAACGCGATGCCGTGGCGCGCCATCTCGGCGCGGATGTGCGCAATGCGGTCGGCAAAGCTGCGCACCGACAGCACGAAGACGGCATCGACGAGCGAATTGACGCGCGGTGCGGCGCTGGCCGCTGCAGGATGGTTCATCGCGCGGGCGAGTCTACCGACATGAATCTTTCGGCCATCGTCATCACCAAGAACGAGGAGCGCGTCATCGGGCGCTGTCTGGCTTCGCTCGCCTTCTGCGACGAGATTCTGGTGATCGACTCCGGCAGCACCGACCGCACCCAGGAGATTGCGCGCGCCTTCGGCGCGACCGTGCTGGTGGAGGACTGGCGCGGCCCGGCCACTCAGCGCAACCGGGGGCTGGCGCGGGCGCGTGGCCCCTGGCGCCTGCTGCTGGACGCCGACGAGTGGGTCAGCCAGGCGCTGCGCGAGGAGATCGTGGCGCTGGTACGGCAGCCGCCGGGGGCGACCAGCGCATACCTCATTCCGCGCTCGTCCAGCTACTGCGGTCAGTTCATGCGCCACGGCGGCTGGTGGCCCGACCCGGTGCTGCGCCTGATCCACGGCGACGGCGCCCGCTATGAAGGCGGCATCGTGCACGAGCGCCCGATTGCGAGCGGCGCCGTCGGCCGGCTGACGCAGCCGCTGATGCACGAGAGCTTCCGCGACCTGGAACAGGTGCTGGGCAAGGTCAACGCCTACTCGACCTGGGGCGCGCAGGCCCTGCGCGAGCGCGGCGCGGCGCCGAGTCTGGCCACCGCGCTGATGCACGGGCTCTGGAGCTTCGTGCGCACCTACATCGTCAAGGCCGGCTTCCTGGATGGCCGCCGCGGCTTCCTGCTGGCGGTGTCCAACGCCGAGGGGGCGTACTACAAGTACGTCAAGGCCATGCTGCTGGCGGAGCAGGCGCGCAAGTGACCCGACCGCGCCGCCGCGCTGCCCTGCTGCCGTGCTGATCTCGCTCGTCGTCACCACGTACAACCGGCCCGATGCGCTGCGCGCCGTGCTCGATGGCCTGGGCGCGCAGAGCGACCGCGACTTCGAGGTCAGGGTGGCCGACGACGGCTCGCGCGATGACACGCGCGCCGTGATCGCCGCGTACGCGGCCACCGCGCCGGTGCCGCTCGAACACCTGTGGCAGGAAGATCGCGGCTTCCGCGCCGGCGCGGCGCGCAACCGCGCTGCGGCCGGGGCGCGCGGGGAATATCTCGTTTTCATCGACGGCGATTGCATCCCGCGGCCCGATTTCATCGCCCGCCATCGCGCGCTGGCCGAGCCCGGCTGGATGGTGGCCGGCAACCGCATCCTGCTTTCGGAGGACTTCACGCGGCGCGCGCTGGCCGAACGCTGGCCGCTGCACGCTTGGCGGCGCGACCAGTGGGAACTGGCGCGGCGCGAAGGCGCCATCAACCGCACCCTGCCCCTGGCTCACCTGCACCTCGGCCCGCTGCGCAAGCTGCAGGCACGCCGCTGGCAGCGCGTGCGCACCTGCAACCTCGGGCTGTGGCGGCGCGACTTCGCGGCCGTCAACGGCTTCGACGAAGCCTACGAAGGCTGGGGCTTCGAGGACTCCGATCTGGCGGTGCGACTGCTCAACGCCCGCATCCGCCGCAAGGAAGGCGCGTTTGCCACCGGCCTGCTGCATCTGTGGCACCCGGAGAACGACCGGCGCTTCGAGGCACGCAACCTGGAGCGCCTGCGGGCACGCACGGCCTCGAAGGACGTGCGCGCGGCAATCGGTCTGGAGCAGTACCAGACCGGTTAGCCGGAAGGTCCGCAGGGCCCTGTCCGGCCCCCGCAAGCCCACTACGGGTACTCGAAGGCAGCCCGCTGTACGCGCGGCTGGGCCAGCAGGTCCGCCAGCAGCGCATCCTCCGGCCGCACGCGCCACTCCTCGGGCAGCGCAATCTGCGCACTCGCCTGCGCGTTGCGGTAGCCGAGCACGACGCGGCAGCCCGCGCCGCCGTGGCCATTGCCATTGCCATTGACGTTGCCGTTGCCGTTGCCGTTGCCAGTCCCCGCGCCGTGCCCTGCCCGGTAGCTCTGCAGCACCGCCTTCAGGCGCGTCACGTCGCCCCTACCGTCGCCGCCGCCTGCGCTCCGGCCGGCCTCCATCTCGATCTGCAGCCGGGCCGAGGCGCGCGCGCGCGCCTCGGCCAGGTCCATCACGTCGTCGGCCGAGATCGACAGCCGCTGGTTGAACTCGTCGTAGCGCACCCGCCCCGTGACGAACACCAGCGTGTCCTCCTTGAGCAGGTTACGGCGCCGGTCGAACAGTTCGGCAAACACCATCAGTTCCAGTTGCGCACTGGCGTCGTCGAGCACGATCACGCCCATCCGGCCGCGCCGCGTGTTCTGCGTGCGCGCCGAGACGATGATCCCGGCCAGGCGGATCTGCTCGCGCGCCTGCCTGACATCGGCAAGCCGCGTCGGCGCGAGCCGGCGCACCTCTTGCGCGTACTCGGCAAACAAGTGCCCCGAAAAGTAGTAGCCGAGAGCGAGCTTCTCGTTGGCCAGGCGCTCGCGCTCGGTCCAGGGCTTCGCCGGCGTCACGTAGTCGATCTGGCCGGCGGCCGTGCCGTCGTCCGGCCCGCCGAACCCGCCGAACAGGCTCGCCTGCCCTTCATCGGCATGCGCCTTCTCGGCTGCCTCCAGCCCGCGCCCGACCGTTGCAAACAGCTTGGCGCGATCCGCATCGAGCGAATCGAACGCACCCGCGCGCACCAGCGCCTCGACCACGCGACGGTTGACCACCTGCTTGTCGAGCCGGCGGCAGAAGTCGAACAGGTCCTTGAACGGGCCGCCGCCGGCGCGCACCGCGATGATCAGTTCGATCGCGCCCTGGCCGGTGCCCTTCACGCCGCCAAGACCGTAGCGGACCGTGCGTGCATCGACCGGCTCGAAGCGCCACTGGGCGGCATTGACGTCCGGCGGCAGCAGCCGCAGGTTCTGCGCCTTGCAGTCCTCCACCAGTTCCTTGACCTTGTCGGTGTCGTCCATCACCGCCGACAGGTTGGCGGCCATGAACGCGGCCGGATGGTGCGCCTTGAAGTACGCGGTCTGGTAGGCCACCAGCGCGTAGGCGGCCGAGTGGCTCTTGTTGAATCCGTAGCCGGCGAACTTCTCCATCAGGTCGAACAATTCGGTGGCGACGTTCTCCGCTACGCCCTGCTGCTTGGCACCCTCGACGAAGATGCTCCGCTGCTTGCCCATCTCCTCCGGCTTTTTCTTGCCCATCGCCCGCCGCAGCAGGTCAGCGCCGCCGAGCGAATAGCCGCCGACGACCTGCGCGATCCGCATGACCTGCTCCTGGTAGACCATGATCCCGTAGGTCTCGGCCAGAATGGGTTCGAGGGAGGGGTGCAGGTACTCGATCTTCTGTCGCCCGTGCTTGCGCTCGATGAAGTCTGGGATGAGGTCCATCGGTCCCGGCCGGTACAGCGCATTCAGGGCGATCAGATCCTCCAACCGGTCGGGCCGGGCGCGCTTGAGCAACTCGCGCATGCCGCGGCTCTCAAACTGGAAGATGGCGGCGGTCTCGGCGCGCCGGAAGACCTCGTACGTGCGGGCGTCGTCGAGTGGCAGGGTCTCCAGCGTGTGCGGGAAATCGGGCTGCAGCCGCTTCACGTACTGCAGCGTGAGCGCCAGGATCGTCAGCGTGGTCAGACCGAGGAAGTCGAACTTCACCAGGCCGATGGCTTCCACATCGTCCTTGTCGAACTGGCTGACCGCCGCACCCTGCGCGCCCTGCTGCGCGTACAGCGGGCAGAAGTCGGTGAGCTTGCCCGGTGCGATCAGTACGCCGCCGGCGTGCATGCCGACGTTGCGCGTCAGGCCTTCGAGTGGCCGCGCCAGCTCGATCAGCTGCTGGTGCTCCTCGTCGGCCTTGACGGCCTCGGAGAACGCCGGCTCCTGTTCGAGCGCCCGGTCCAGCGTCCATGGGTCAGCCGGGTTGTGCGGGATCAGCTTGGAAAGCTGGTCGCACTTGGTGTACGGCATGTCGAGCACGCGGCCAGCGTCGCGCACCACGGCCTTTGCACCCAGCGTGCCGAAGGTGGCTATCTGGCTGACCGCCTGCGCGCCGTACTTGCGCTTGACGTAGTCGATGACCTTGTCGCGATTGTCCTGGCAGAAGTCGATGTCGAAATCGGGCATCGACACCCGCTCGGGATTGAGGAAGCGCTCGAACAGCAGGTCGTACTTCAGCGGGTCGAGGTCGGTGATCCCGAGCGAGTAGGCCACCAGCGAACCGGCACCCGAGCCGCGCCCCGGCCCGACCGGGATGCCATGGTCCTTGGCCCAGTTGATGAAATCGGCCACGATGAGGAAGTAGCCGGAGAACCCCATCTTGGCGATCGTGTTCACCTCCAGCTCAAGGCGCGCCAGGTAGCGCGGCGCCTGTGCCCGTCGCTCCTCTTCGCCCGGATACAGCGCCGCCAGCCGCTGGTGCAGCCCCTGCATCGACAGCTCGCGGCAGTGCTGATCGAGGGTCACGCCCGCCGGCGTCGGGTAGTCGGGCAGGCGCGGCTGGCCGAGCACGAGCTCGACGTTGCAGCGCTTGGCGATCTGCGCGGCGTTGGCCAGCGCGGCCGGCAGGTCGGCGAACAGCGCGGCCATTTGCGCCTGCGACTTCAGGTACTGCTCGGGCGTGTAGGACTTGGGCCGGCGCGGGTCAGACAGTGTGTAGCCCTCGGCAATGCACACCCGCGCCTCATGCGCGCGGAAGTCCTCGCGGTGCAAGAACTGCACCGGATGCGTGGCCACCACCGGCAGGCCGAGTTCGGCCGCCAGCCGCACGCTGGCCCGTACCAGCGGCTCGTCGCCACTGCGACCGGCGCGCTGCAGCTCAAGGTAGTAGCGCTGCGGGAAGATCGCAGCCAGGCGCTGCGCCGCCGCCGCCGCGCCCGGCCGCTGGCCCGCTGCCAGTTGTTGCGCCACCTCGCCCTGCGGCCCGCCCGACAGCGCAATCAGGCCTTCATTGAGTTCACGCAGCCATTCGAGCCGCAGCTCGGCGCGGCCGCGGTGCTGGTTACTGAGCCAGGCACGCGACAGCAGTTCGCACAGGTTGAGGTAGCCCTGCTGATTGGCTACCAGCAGCAGCAGGCGCGAAGGGGCGTCGCGGTCGGTGTCGTTGCCGACCCAGCAGTCGGCCCCAAGGATGGGCTTGACGCCCTTGCTGCGCGCGGCCCGGTAGAAGCGCACGGCACCGAACAGGTTCGCCAGGTCGGTGATAGCCAGAGCCCCCTGCCCGTCCCGCGCCGCCATCGCAACCGCTTCGTCGATGCGCACCAGGCCATCGACGACCGAGAACTCGGTATGCAGGCGCAGATGCACGAACGACATGCACGCATCTTACGGGGTGACGTGTGCGTCACTCCTCGGTCGGGCAGTGGACAAGCTTGTGGAAAATGGGTGAACGCTCCGTGAAGAGGGCCCACGGCAGACACGGCAGCGTCCGGGGGCGACGTGGGATGGCTCGCACCGCGGGGCTTTCCTCACGGCGGGCGTGCCGCTGCGGGTAATCGACGCGGCCGCCCGATGAACAGAAGATGAGACGATTGGTCGGGCGGCACTCCGGCGCGGCGACTTGCCTGCCCGCCCGGTCTTCGCCCACGAGACGCCCGCCGCCTCGGGCCCCTCCGCGAACCACCCCACAACGCTGCGAGGCCGTGCCCATCGAAAGAAAGCGCAAGGGCAGCCAGCGTCCAGGTGCACGCGCGATAGCCGAGGCCGCGCAGCGGCTCTCCAATCGCCCACACCTGAAGGCGGCAAGCTAGTGCATCAAGGACCGCTCCCGGCCGACTCCCCGCTTGTCGATGAAGAGCTTCAGGAAGTCTTCGGTTGGCATGGGCCGCGCAAACAGATAGCCCTGCGCCGAATCGCAGCCCAGGTGCTGCATCCAGGTCTGCTGGGCCTGCGTCTCGATGCCCTCGGCGGTCACCGCGATGCCCAGCGAGCGCGCCATCTCGATCACCGCCTTGACGATCGTCAGCGTGCGTGCGTCGCGCATGCATTCCACCGTGAAGCTGCGGTCGATCTTCAGGCGCTGGATGGGAAGGTCGCGCAGGTGCGACAGGCTGGAGAAGCCGACTCCAAAGTCGTCAAGCGCGATCTTGACACCGGCATTGCGCAGCCGGACCAGGTTCTCGCGCGCCACGGCATTGGTATCGAGCAGGCCGGTCTCGGTGACCTCCACCTCCACGTCGCTCGCCGGCACCTCGCAATCGGCCAGCACTTGGAGCAGGCCTTCGACGCACCCCAGCTGGCGCAGCTGGATCCCCGAAAAGTTAATCGCCACCGGCGGCAGGTCCAGGCCAAGCGACCGCCAGACGCGGCGGGCGCGCGCCGCTTCGCGAATCACCCATTCGCCCAGGCCGATGATCAGCCCGCTCTCCTCGGCGATCGGAATGAACTCGCCGGGCGAGATGTCGCCGAGCTCGGCATCTTTCCAGCGAATCAGCGCCTCGGCCCCCACCATCTTGCCGTCTGCCAGCGATACGAGCGGCTGGTAGAACAGGCGGAAGTCACGCGCCTCCACGGCCTTGCGCAGGCGGTTTTCAAGGCGTAGTCGCAGGTCCACTCGCCGCGCGACGGCGGGCGTGTAGAACGCATAGGTCTTGCGTCCGCCCTCCTTGGCTTGGTACATGGCCGCATCCGCCGCATTGAGCAGCGAGTCCAGATCGACACCGTCGCTCGGAAACAGACCGATACCAATGGAAGGCGTGACGCTCACCTCCATGCCGAGCATGCGCTCCGGCGCGGAAATCGCCTTGATCAGTTGCTGCGCGATCTCCGCGGCGTGCTCCGGCCGAGGCACGTCGACCAGCAGCACCACCAGCTCGTCGCCGCCGCGGCGGCCGAGAAGGTCGGGCTCATCGACCACACAACGCATGCGGCTGGCGACGATCGACAGCATGCGGTCACCGATGCGATGACCATAGCCGTTGTTCAGGAGCCGGAAGTTGTCGAGATCGACGAACAGCAATGCGCACTGCCGTCCCTCCGCATATGCGCCACCGAGAATTCGCTGCGCGCGCTCGTCGAAGCTCTGCCGGTTCGCAAGCTGGGTCAGCGGATCGATGTTGGCCAGCCGCTCGATGCGCTCCTGCGCCCGCACCTGTTCGGTGATGTTCTTGCCCACGCCGCGGTAGCCGCAGAATCCGCGCTCGGGATCGAACACGGGGTCGCCGCCGATCAACGTGTAAGTGGAAATTTCACCGTCTCGCCGCAGCCGCAGCAGTAGGTCACGGAACGGTCGCCGCTCGGCCACCGCGGCACGCAGCTCGTCCCAGGTGGCGGGCTGGACCAGTTCCTGGTCGGTCTCCCACAGGGCACGGCCCACCATGGTTCGCGGGTCCAGGCCGCGCCCGCCTGCACCCTGCCGCACGCTCGCGACGCGGCCATCGGCGTCCATCTCCCAGTACCAGTCCGACGACAGCTCGGTCAGCGCCCGGAAGCGCGCCTCGCTATCGGTAACACGCGCCAGCAGCGCTTCGCGCTCGGTCACGTCCCAGGCCAGCCCGCGATAACCGCAGAACCGTTCCGCCTGCAGGATCGGCTCGGCCGACGTCTCGAAGTACGCGATGCTGCCATCGCGCTTGCGGACCCGGAACGGCACCCGGCGGAAACCCGTGCGCCGATCGACGAGGCGGCGCACGGCCGACCAGTCCAGCTCGACGCCGGACTGCGCCGACCACCGGTCGAGAGGTGCACCGCCCACGCGCTCGAGCAGTTCCGCCCGGGCGGGCTGTGGACCTTCGACGACGGTAAAGCGCAGCTCGGCGTCGGTCTCCCAGTACCACTCCGTGGCCAGCGCCATCAGCGCGCGCAGGCGCTCTTCGGACAGGCGCAGCGCAGCGATGGTCGAGGTGCGCTCCGTTACGTCGCGGCCGGCGCCGAAGTAGCCGAGGAAACTGCCATCACCATCGAAGACGGGCTTACCCGTTACGGCGATCCAGATGGTCCGCCCCGACCCATGCGTGCACTGGTGGCGGAACCACGGAAACGTCTGCCGCTGCGCCACCTGCGCCCGGTAGGCCGCAAGCTCAACGGGGTCGGCACTGAAACCGCGAATCTCATCGCGCCGTTTGCCCAGCAGTCGCTCGGTCGGGACGCCGAAGGCGGCCTCCGCTCTTTCGGAGAGCTCGATCAGGCGACCGTCCGCGTCCTCGCGCCAGTACCAGTCGAACGTGAGCTCGGCGATCTCGTCGCTCACGCGGCGACGGTGACGCAACTCCAGATCCGTGACGCGGTGTTCCGTGACGTCGATCCGGAAGCTGACCACGCCGCCAGCGGCGGTCCGGGCATCGGTCATCAGCAACCAGCGCCCCGTGTGCCGGCGCACCACTTCGCTGGATGCCACCTGACGCCGCTGCTGGCGCATTTGTTCGACGAAGGTCTCCAGCGGTCGGCCTGCGACGACCTCGCTGGAGGCGAGCGGGTAATAGGCGCGCATGAGTTCGTCGTGCCGAACGCCCGGCACCATCAGGTGGCGGATTTCCGGAAACAAGGCGCGGTAGGCCTCGTTGCAGCGAACCAGCCGGTCCAGTGCATCGAACACCGCCACCCCGACGTTGTTCGATTCGAAGGCAGCTTCGATCGGCTCGGTGCCGCTCTGGGCCCGGCGCAACACCGCAACGAAAAGTCCGATCGACAGCGCCACTGCCACGAAGGCCAGTGCCAGCACGGCGGTCCGACCGCCGGCGCCGATCGCATCCGGAGCCAGTATCGCCGGCGCCATCAGCGCGAGGGCGAAGACACCAAGCGCCAGCGCCAGCTTGCACCGCAGGCAGTTGCGTCCTACTAGCACCTGGGTCCGGGCATCGATCATTTGACGTGCGCGAAAGGCAAGGAAGGAGAGTTGGCGCGAGCCCAATAGGCCCAAGGCTCAAGTATGGCGGCAAAGCATCACGTCGGTGCCGGCGCACACCACCCGTGCACACGGTCGAGCCTGCGAACTGTGGCTCTGCCGCTCCGCTTATCGTCGGATTGCGGCGTGCCAGCCGTGCTGCGCAGTCCGCTCGCTCGTGTCGGCGTCAGGCGATGGCGCGCGTAATGGCCGCTACACGTCGACTTGCACCTCGTTGCCGTGCTCTTCCAGCCAGGTGCGACGCGACTGCGCCTCGGCCCTGCCCATGAGCATCGTCATGGTGTCGACCGTGGCGGCGCGCGGCTCGGCGCCCAGCGTCACGGGCAGCAACCGCCGCGTGTCGGGGTTCATCGTCGTCTCCCACAACTGCTCGGCGCTCATCTCGCCCAGGCCCTTGAAGCGGGCGATGCTCCAGGCGCCCTCGCGCACGCCCTCGTCCCTGAGCTTCACGAGCGTGGCGTCGAGCTCCTCGTCGTCCAGGCAATAGATGCGCCGCGCCGGGCGCTTGCCGGCCGCCGGTACATCGACGCGGAACAGCGGTGGCCGCGCCACGCAGATGTGGCCGCGCTCGATGAGCCGCGGGAAGTGCCGGAAGAACAGGGTCAGCAACAGCACCTGGATGTGCGAGCCGTCGACATCCGCGTCGGCCAGGATGCAGATCTTGCCGTAGCGCAGGCCCGCCAGATCGGGCTCGTCGTCGGGCCCGTGCGGATCGACGCCGACGGCCACCGCGATATCGTGCACCTCGGCGTTGGCAAACAGCCGGTCGCGCTCGACCTCCCAGGTGTTGAGGACCTTGCCACGCAGCGGCAAGATGGCCTGGAACTCCTTGTCGCGCCCCATCTTGGCGCTGCCGCCGGCCGAATCGCCCTCGACCAGGAACAGCTCGTTGCGCCCGAGATCGGTGCTTTCGCAGTCGGTCAGCTTGCCCGGCAGCACCGCAACCGCCGAGCCCTTCTTCTTCTCCACTTTCTGCGCGGCGCGCGTCCGCGCCTGCGCCTGGCGGATCGCCAGGTCCGCCAACCTGCGGCCGTGCTCCGGATGCTGGTTGAGCCAGATTTCCAGTTGCGGCCTGACGAACGACGACACCAGCCTGAGCGCGTCGCGGCTGTTCAGCCGTTCCTTGATCTGGCCCTGGAACTGCGGGTCGAGCACCTTGGCCGACAGCACGAAGCTCGCACGCGCGAACACGTCCTCGGGCAGCAGCTTCACCCCCTTGGGCAGCAGGCTGTGCGCATCGACGAAAGCGCGCACTGCGCTGAACATGCCGTCGCGCAGCCCTGCCTCGTGGGTGCCGCCGGCCGGCGTGGGGATCAGGTTGACGTAGCTCTCGCGCACCGGCGCGCCCTCCTCGGTCCAGGCGATCACCCAGCGCGCGCCCTCGCCTTCGGCGAAGCTCTCGTCATCGGCGCCGGCGTGGCCCTCCGCCTCGAATGGCGGCAGCAGCGGCTCGGCGCCGATGCCGGCCAGCAGGTACTGCTGCAGTCCGCCGTCGTACTTCCAGCGCTGCGACTTGCCGCTGCGCTCCTGCCTGAGCGTGACTTCGGTGCCCGGCAGCAGCACGGCCTTGCTGCGCAACAGGCGCTCCAGTTCGTCCAGCGGGATCGACGGCGTGTCGAAGTAACGCGCGTTGGGCCAGACCTGCACGCGGGTGCCGCTGGCCTTGCCGGCATCGGCGCCGCGAGCAGCCCGGCTGGTGAGCTTCTCGCGCACGTCGCCGTCGGCAAAGCCGATGGTGTGTACCTTGCCGTCGCGCCAGACCGTGACATCGAGCCGCGCCGACAGGGCGTTCGTCACCGACACGCCGACACCGTGCAGGCCGCCGGAGAACGCGTACGCCCCGCCAGCCCGCTTGTCGAACTTGCCGCCGGCGTGCAGGCGCGTGTAGACGATCTCCACCACCGGTACCTGTTCCTCCGGGTGCAGACCCACCGGGATGCCGCGGCCGTCGTCCTCCACGCTGATGCTGCCATCCTGGTGCAGCGTGACATCGATGCGGCTGCCAAAGCCGTCGAGGATCTCGTCGGCCGCGTTGTCGATCACCTCCTGCACGATATGCAGCGGCGAGTCGGTGCGGGTGTACATGCCCGGCCGCTGCCTGACCGGCTCCAGCCCCTTGAGCACGCGAATGGAGGCTTCGCCGTACTCGCGGCCGGGGCGTGCGCGGGCAGAGGTGGCCATCGGTTTCCTTGCTGGCAATCGCGGGCGCGGATTCTATCGGCGGCGGCGCATTCGCTCATGAGGCGCGCTTTCCTTATCCACAGCTGCTGTGGATAAGCGCGTCCCATCGCCTCGCCAAGCACGCAGCGACGCGGGTTGCGCTGGAGTGCTCACGGATGGTGCAGGCGCCCCGCCGGGCGCGGCGCGCACTTCTTATACTTGCCGGACTCGCTGTAGTTCAATGGATAGAACAGGGTCCTCCTAAGACTCAGATGCAGGTTCGATTCCTGCCAGCGGGACGGCCCCGAGGAAAACAGCACCTGCTTGCTGTTTTCCCGGGGGCCGCCCAGTGCGCCTGCATGCGCACTGGGGAGAGGAAAGCGCCCAGCCCGTAGCGAGGCCACCGCAACCACGCGCGATGCGCCCCGAGGAAAACAGCAGCTGCTTGCTGTTTTCCCGGGGGCCGCCCAGTGCGCCTGCATGCGCACTGGGTAGTGGAAAGCCCGATGCCCCGAGTGACCGCACAGTCACCCCGCACGGGTCACTATGCCGCCAACCCCACAGCACTGCCTTACTCTTTTCCTCCTACCCCTTGCGCACGTCGTGCCTGTCCGTCGACACTGGCGCCCCCATGCAACCCGCCCCCACGCGCCGCCTCGCTGCCATCCTGCTTGCCGATATCGCCGGCTACAGCCGGCTGATGGAGCGCGACGAGCAGGGTACCCACCGGCGTCTGGGCCAACTGCGCGCCGAGGTGACCGATCCGGCCATCGCGCGCCATCACGGCCGCTTCGTGCGCGCCAAGGGGGACGACCTGCTGGTGGAGTTCAGCAGCGCGGTGGAGGCGCTGTCCTGCGCGGTGGAGATCCAGCGGGTCATGGCCGAGCGCAACCGCGATCTGGATCCGGAGGCACGGCTGCAATGGCGCATCGGCATCAACCTGGGCGACGTTCTCATCGATGGCAATGACATCGCGGGCGATGGCGTCAACGTGGCAGCCCGCCTCGAAGCCCTCGCCGAGCCCGGTGAAGTTGCCATTTCGGCCGCCGTGCGCGAACAGGTCCGGCAGCTCGCGGGCGTGCAGATGGCCTATGCGGGCGAGCACCGTGTCAAGAACATTTCGCGCCCGATCCGTGTCTACAAGGTGCGTCACGACGGTGGCCGTCCTCCCTTAGCGTGGCGCGCGCGCCTGCGCCAGGCCGTCCGGTACCTGCGCGCGCCGCTGTTGCTGGGCGGCGCGCTCATCGCCGCAGTTGCTCTCTGGGCTGCAGGGCCGTGGCGAGCCGGCGAGCCGCCGCGCCTCTCGCTCGCCGTGCTCCCGCTGAAGGGCAGCGGCGAGGCGGCCGCTGCGGCGGCCGCGCTCACCACCGACGCGAGCGCAGCGCTGGCCCACATGCTCAACGGCAACCTCGCCGCTCCGGGGGCGGCGGCCCGCGCCGGCGAGTTCGTGCAGGATCACGCGCAACTGCGCCGGCGCCTGAACGTCCGCTACGTGCTCGAAGGCGAGGTCGCCATCGAGGGCGCGGAACTGCGGCTGACGGCCCGGCTGGTCGACACCGAGAGCGGTCGGCAGATCTGGTCGAGCAGCATCTCCGCCCCGCGCCGGAGCGCCGAACCCGTGCCCCTGGAGCTGCTCGGACCGCTCGTCAACCGCGTGGCCAGCACGATCCGCCGCGCCGATCTCGCCCGCCCGCAGCCCGGCGGACCCGATGCGCTCGAGTTGTCGCTGCGCGGTTGGACGCTGATGCCCAACACCGAGACCGCCGAGCAACTGCGCGACGTGCGGCGACTGTTCGAGCAAGCGCTCGAAAAGGCGCCCGATCATATCGACGCCCTGGCGGGCGCCGCCTACGCGCTCGCCTACGAGTCCGACCGCACCGCCACGCGGGAGGAAAGCCGACCGCTGCTGCAGCGGGCTGCCGAGCTGTCGTTGCGCGCCATCAGCCTCGGCGCCCAGAGCGCCCTTGCTTGGCGGGTGCGCGCAGGCGTGCTGGAAATCCAGGAACAATGGAGCGCCGCGGAACAGGCCATCGACCTCGCGCTGACCATCAACCCGTTCGACAGCGAAGCCCACGCGCAGCGCGGCAGCCTGCTGATCTCGACCGGCCGCCCGGAGGAGGCCGTTGCCGCGCTCGACAAGTCGATCCGCCTGAACCCCGAAAGCGAGACCGTGGGCGTGCACCTGAACAGCCGCTGCCGCGCCGAGCTCTATCTCGAGCGTTATGCGGCCGCCATCGACAGTTGCTCCCGCGCCACCGCCTTCGCGCCCGCGTGGATCGATTACATGCTGCTGACCGCCGCCTACGCCATGAGCGGCCAAACCCAGCACGCCGCGGCCGCCAAGGCCGAACTGCTGCGCCGCGAGCCCAGCTTCACGCTGGCCTGGCTCGCCTCGAAGTCCGTGGCCCCGCATCCGCGCAACCTCGAGCAGCGCGAGCGCACGCTGGTGACCGGCTTGCGGCGGGCCGGCGTGCCCGAGAAGTAAGGCGCCGCCGCGCAGGCAGCGGGCGCGAGCGGCGTCATGCCATACCCCAGCGGTTCCCTGGCCGCACCCCCTCGCAGCATCATCCCACCTGGTCAGGCGCCCCCCCCCCCCGCCCGAAGCGCTCTGCAAGACTCGCGCTCAGAGACCCAGCATCCACTGGATCACCTGCTTCATCAGGAAGCCGAAGATCCCGAAAGCCAGCACGAAAAACAGCACGAACGTGCCAAAGCGCCCCGCCTTGGACTCGCGGGCCACCTTCCAGATGATGAAGAGCATCAGGCCGATGAACCCGGCCAGGCCCCAGGTCAGGCCGAGCTGCGAGATCTGCGCCTCGGTGAGGCCGAAGACGGTGCCCTCCATGGCCGTCACTCGTTGCGCAGGGCAACGCCGTCGGTGACCACCAGGTCCTTGTAGGCGTGCCAGGTCGCGTGCCCCAGCAGCGGCACCGCGACGATGAAGCCCAGCATCGCGGTGGCCAACGACAGCACCACCGCCCCCATCACCACCGCCGCCCACAGCCCCATGGTCACCGGGTTGTCGCCGACCGCGCGCACGCTCGTGAGCAGGGCGCGGCGCAAGCCCACCATGCGGCCCAGCAGCAGCGGCGGCGAGACGGCCGTGAGTGAGAACACCACGGCACAGCCCAGCCCACCCAGCAGCAGCCACAGCAGGAACAGCCCGTCGCCCTGGTGCAGGGCGGCATAGCGCAGGAACTCGGCCGGTGTGCGCAGCGGCTCGCTTACGAAGAGCGTGAACAGCAGCGCCGACACCAGCACCCAGGCCGTCCCCAGCGCAAACAGCAGCAGCCCCACCTGCACCAGCGGACGGGTCTCGCGTCGCCAGGCGTTGACCACGGCGGCAAAGCCGGGTTGCTCGCCGCGCGCCTGCAGGCGGCTCAACTCATACAAGCCGGTCGCCAGGATCGGACCGATGAGCACGAAGCCGGACACCGCGCCCGGCAGCACCCACCAGATCGCCTGCGACAGGGCGACGATGACCCAGCCGCCGACGGCCACCAGCAGGCCATGCAGCAGGCTGGGCCCCGGGCTGCGCCGGAGGTCGCGCCAGCCCAGCGCCAGCCAGTCGAGCACGCGCTCGGGCGCGACCGTGCGCACGGGCAGCGGCGGCGGCAAGGCGGAGGACGGGGGCGAGGACATGGACTGCCCCGAAGTCTGAATGCGGGAGCCGAAAACACAAAGGCCTCCAAACGGAGGCCTTTGATCTGGCTGGTTGCGGGGGCAGGATTTGAACCTGCGACCTTCGGGTTATGAGCCCGACGAGCTGCCAGACTGCTCCACCCCGCGGCAACTGGTTCGACGCGCCGGAAACTGATGCGTGAGCGATGTCGAGAAGATCGAATGATACACCGCAGCACGGTGCCGGACAAACCACCGCATGGGCTGGCGGCACCGCCGCCGGCTGCCCATCCGACGGCGCGCGACAGCCGCCGCGTAGACTCCCCGCGTGTTTCGCTCCCCCGCCCGTTTCTGCGCCCATTGCGGCAGCGCCATCGGCCGGCGCGTGCCGGCCGGGGACAACCGCGAGCGCGACGTCTGCAACGCCTGCGGCAGCATCCACTACGTCAATCCGCGCCCGGTCGTGGGCACCATTCCGGTCTGGGAAGACCGCATCCTGCTGTGCCGCCGCGCCATCGAGCCGCGCCACGGGTACTGGACCCTGCCGGCCGGGTTCATGGAGGTGGGCGAGACCACCGGCGAGGGCGCGCTGCGCGAGACGCTGGAGGAAGCCGGCGCGCGCATCGCACTGGGGCCGTTGTTCACGATGATCGACGTGCCGGCGGTCGAGCAGGTGCACATCTTCTACCGCGCGCAACTGCTCGACCTCGACTTTGCCGCCGGCACCGAGTCGCTCGAGGTGCGCCTGTTCGCCGAACCCGATATTCCCTGGTCCGACCTGGCCTTCCGCACGGTGTCCACCACGCTGCGCCTGTTCCTGGAAGACCGGGCCCGCGGCAGCTTCGGCACGCACACCCCGGCGCTGCTGCACGGCAGCCCGCCGCCGGGTGCGGGCCGCAACCCCGGCTGAGCATGATCCCCTGGCTGCGGCCCGGCGAGGGCTTCCCGCCCGTGGCCCAGGCGCTCGCCCACCCCAACGGCCTGCTGTGCGCCAGCGCGGAGGTCACGCCCGCGCGCCTGGTCGAGGCCTATGGCGCCGGCATCTTTCCCTGGTACTCGGCCGACGAGCCCGTGCTCTGGTGGAGCCCGGACCCGCGCATGGTGCTGCGGCCGGCCGAGTTTCGCGTCAGCCGCTCGCTGGGCAAGCTGCTGAAGCGGCTGGCCGCGCCCGAGCCCGGGTTCACGGTGACGCTCGATGCGCAGTTCGAGCAGGTGATGCGCGAGTGCAGCGCACCGCGCCCGGGACAGGACGGCACCTGGATCACGGAGCCCATGTTGCGCGCTTACGCCGAACTGCACCAGCGCGGCCTGGCGCACTCGGTGGAGGTGTGGCGCGACGGCCTGCTCGCGGGCGGCTTGTATGGCGTGGCGCTGGGCCGGATGTTCTACGGCGAGTCGATGTTCACGCGCGTCACCGACGCCTCGAAGATCGCTCTGGCCGCTCTGGTGCGGCTGTTGCTTGAAGAGAAAGTCGCGGTGATAGACTGCCAGCAGAACACCTCGCACCTGGCCTCTCTCGGTGCCACCGAAGTGAGCCGCGCGCAGTTCTGCGCGCATCTGGCGCAGGCCGTGCGGCAGCCCCCGATCGACTGGGCGGCACGCGCGGCCCGGCCCCTGAACCTGCTGTTTGCAACGTGGTCCTGAAGCACGCGCGAGCCTGATCGCCCCGTGGCCAACCTCAAGGAACTCCCGTTCTCCGCGTTGCAGTTCTATGCAACGGCGCCTTACCCCTGCAGCTACCTGGACGGGCGGCAGGCGCGCTCGCAGGTGGCTACACCGGCGCACCTCATCAATGCCGACGTCTACAGCGAGCTGGTGCGGCTGGGCTTTCGGCGCAGCGGCATCTTTACCTACCGGCCGCACTGCGACGGCTGCCGCGCCTGCGTGCCGGTGCGCGTGCCGGTGGCCGCCTTCGTCCCCAACCGCAGCCAGCGGCGCGCACTGCGGCAACATGCGCACCTCGTTTCGCGCGTGGTGGGGCTGGCCTTCGACCACGAGCACTACGACCTGTACCTGCGCTATCAGTCCACCCGCCACGCCGGCGGCGGCATGGACAACGACAGCCGCGAGCAGTACTCGCAGTTTCTCCTGCAGAGCAAGGTCAACACGCGGCTGGTGGAGTTCCGCGACCCGGCCCCGCCCGGCGATCCCGACGCGCTCGGCACGCTGCGCATGGTTTCGATCATCGACGTGCTCAGCGACGGCCTGTCCTCCGTCTACACCTTCTTCGACCCCGACGAGCCGCGCGCCAGCTACGGCACCTACAACGTTCTTTGGCAGATCGAGCAGTGCCGCACGCTCAAGCTGCCTCACCTGTACCTGGGCTACTGGATCGAGCACAGTCCCAAGATGTCCTATAAGGCGCAGTTCCGCCCCATCGAGCTGCTGCTGCAGGGCCGCTGGGTGCGCCAGCCGCTGTAGCGCAGCGCACCGGCCGCCGGTGCGCTGCGGGCCGACCCTACAATCGGCCGCATGCTGTACGACATTGCCCGCCCCTTCATCTTCAAGTTCGACCCCGAGACCGCGCACGACCTGGCCTTCGGCAACCTGGCGCGTGCGCACCGGCTCGGTCTGACCCGCGTCCTGCGCCCGCACCTGCCGGACGATCCGGTGCAGCTCATGGGCCTGCGCTTTCCCAATCCGGTGGGGCTGGCCGCCGGGCTGGACAAGAACGGTGCGTACATCGACGCCATCGGCAGCTTCGGCTTCGGCTTCATCGAAGCCGGCACGGTGACGCCGCGCCCGCAGCCCGGCAACCCCAGGCCGCGCGTGTTCCGCCTGCCCGGAGCGCAGGCACTGATCAACCGCATGGGATTCAACAACGAGGGGCTCGACCGCTTCGTCGCCAACGTGGCGCTGAACGAGGGCTTTTCCGCCGGCGGCGGCGTCCTCGGACTGAACCTCGGCAAGAACGCCGCCACGCCCATCGAGGACGCGCTGCAGGACTACCGGATCGGCCTGCGCAAGGTCTACCCACTGCTCACCCAGCGCGCCGGCTACGTGGCGATCAACATCTCCTCGCCCAACACAAAAAACCTGCGCGCGCTGCAGGGCGCCGACGAGCTGGCTGCGCTGCTGGGCGGTCTGCACGACGAGCGCGCCCGCCTGGCCGACCGGCACGGCCAGCGCGTGCCGATTGCCTTGAAGATCGCGCCCGACCTGGAGGACACCGACCTGCTGCGCATCGCCGACGCGCTGGTGGCGCACGGCTTCGACGCGGTCATCGCCACCAACACCACCGTCACGCGGCCCGCCGTCGAGGGCCTGCCGCATGCGCAGGAGACGGGCGGCCTGTCGGGCGCACCGCTGCGCGCGCGCGCCACGGAGGTCATCGCCCGGCTCGCCGACCACCTGCGCGGCGCGCTGCCGATCATCGGCGTCGGCGGCATTCTCAGCGGCGCCGACGCGGTGGAGAAAGTGGCCGCCGGTGCCTCGCTGGTGCAGGTCTACACCGGCCTCGTCTACCGCGGCCCCGCACTGGTGGCCGAGTGCCGGCGCGCCCTGCTGCAGCGGCGCGGCGCAGCCACCGCGCGCGCCGCCTGAGCGCCACCGCGCCCACGTGCGCGCGCCCTCGCTCACTGCGGCTTACACCAACAGCAGCGCGCGCATGACGGCGACCGCGACCGCACCGCTCCTACGCTGCTTCGTCGCGCTGTGGCCCGATACAGCGGCGCGCGACGCGATCGCCCGGATGGTCGCGCGCGCCCACGAGCGCCACCCTGCCGCCCGCCCGATGCGCGCCGAGAACCTGCACCTGACGCTGGCCTTCATCGGCAGCCTGCCCCAGACCGCGGTGCGTGCGCTGCAACCGCAGGTCGACGGCCTGCCGGTCACCCCGTTCATCTGGACGCTCGACCGGGTGGGCATGTTCCGCGGCGCGCAGGTGCTGTGGCTGGGCGGCGGCCCCTGCGCGGCCCTCGAAGAGCTGGCCGCCGCCGTGCGCGCCCTGCTGGACCGGCAGGGCGTGGGCTACGACCGCAAGCCCTTCGTGCCGCACGTCACGCTGCTGCGCAAGCTGCCGCGCACGGCGGCGCTCGACGCCGGCGCGCTGGTCGCTGCCGTCCGCTGGCCGGTGAAGGAAGTGCGGCTGGTCGTTACGAAGGCAGCACCGGACGGGCCGCGCTATCGCGACGCGGCCGCCTGGCTCGACTCACCCGGCAGGTAGGAGCGGGGGCGGCGCGCTGCGGTTGAGCCGGCCGCCGACGCGCTCAATCGACGGACCGCACCGTCACCGCCACCGTCAGGCTGTGCTCGCCGCCGCCGCGGATCACGCCGCGCAGCGGCATCACGTCGCCGTAGTCGCGGCCCCAGGCCAGCGTCACATGGGTCTGGCCGGCGCCGGGCAACAGGGCATTGGTGGGGTCGAAGTCGATCCAGCCCGAGGGCGGGCACCACGCGCTGGCCCAGGCGTGCGAGGCATCGGCGCCGACCAGGCGCGGCCGCCCGGGCGGCGGCTGGGTCAGCAGGTAGCCGCTGACGTAGCGCGCCGGCACGCCCTGCGCGCGCAGGACGCCGATCATCAGGTGGGCAAAGTCCTGGCACACGCCGCGCCGCGCCGCGAACACCTGCGCCAGCGGCGTGTGCACTTCGGTGGCGTTGCCGTCGTAGGTGAAGTCGGCGCGGATCCGCTGCATCAGTTCGTGCGCGGCCTGCGGCAGCGACCGGCCGGGCGCAAAGGAGGGGGCGCCGTAGTCGCGCAGCGCCGCCAGCTCCGGCACGAAGGGCGACTCGAACACGAACTCGCTGGCGGCCTCGAAGGGGGCGCCGGCGCGATAGCGGCAGCGCGCGGCCACCTCGTCCCAGGCCGCGCCGGCGTCAGCCCGGCCGTCCACCGACGCCACCGCCTGCAGCGCCACCCGGCTGCGCGCGGTCACGGACAGCGCTTCGTGCGGCGCGTACAGCGCGAAGCCGTCGCGCCCGTTGCCGAACACATCGATGCCGCGCGTCCAGTGCTGCGGCGGCGGCTCGATGGCCAGCTCCACCGCCTCGACCCGCTGCTGCGGCAGCGTGCGCGGCCGCAGGTGGGCCAGGTGCTGCGCCAGATCGACGCGTGCGCCGTAGGCGTAGCGGGTCTCGTGAACGACTTCGAGCATCATCGTGAGCCGAGCAGCATCAGCCCAGTACCTGCAGCCCGGCGGCGTGGCTGAAGTAGCGCGCCCCCACCGCGTCGGACAGCGCAAAGGCCGCCTCGTGCAATTGAGCGGCCAGTTGCGCCAGCTGCGGGTGACCGCTGCCCGCGCCGCGCGCGCACAGGCTGGCCAGCGACGGCCATGACTCGGGCGGCGGCAGCAGCGCCAGCAGTTCGGCCGGCGGCTGCGGCAGCCGTGCCAGCTCGCCGCGCAGCCACTCGACGATGCAGGCAAGCGCGCGCGGATTGCCGGTGTCCTGCACCAGCAGATGGAGCAGCGGCGGCAGCTCGTGTCGGCCCTGGTACAGCGCGCGGTAGGTGACGGTGCTGTCGGCCAGCGCCACCAGCAGGTCGAAGCCGGCCTCGTCGTCGATGGCGGCGGTGTCCTCGAAGACCGCCAGCGCACCGGCCATGCAGGCCAGCCGCTCGATCTGCCGGCCGATGGTGAGCAGACGCCAGCCGTCGTCGCGCGTCATGCGGTCGGCCTGAGCGCCGGTGATGGCCGCCAGGTCCACGCTGAGGCGGCGCAGCGCGTCGAGCGCGAGCGCTGGGCTGCGCAGCGGCGAACTGCCGTCGCTGCGCAACGCAGGCCCGGCAAAGCGCTCCAGCGCGAGGTCGAGCAGGCGCCAGTGCTCGGCGCTGAGCCGCTCGCGGATCTGGCTGCCGGCGCTGCGCATGGCGGCCAGGTTGAACGCCACGCTCCAGGTGCCGGCGGCATCCTGCAGGCCGGCCAGCAGCGTGCGCTCGAACACCGCCGCTCCCTGCGCCGGCGTGGGCGTGTTGGGCGGCACCAGCCCGAGCTCGCCGCCCAGGCGGCCGAGTACGGCGCCGACGGCTGCGCCGGGTGCGCGGTCGCCCGCCAGCAGGGCGAGTGTGGCCTGCGCCAGCCGCGCGGTGTGGTCGGCGCGCTCGGCGTAGCGGCCCATCCAGAACAGGTTCTCGGCGGCACGGCTGGTCACCGGGCGGCGCTGTTGCGCGAGGTCGGCCGGCGCCAGCGGGGCCGGCAGCATGGAGTAGCGGTCCACGTGGCCGTCGGTCTGCACCCAGGTGTCGAGCGACGAGCCGCCCTGCTGCATCGACACCACGCGCTGCGCGCGGCCGGCGATCCGGGTCAGCCCGCCCGGCATGGCGTGCCAGCCGCCCTCGCCGTCGGCGATGACGAACACCCGCACCATGGCCGCGCGCGGCAGCAGCAGGCCGTCCTGCCACACCCGCGCATGCGACAACGGCAGGTAGTCCTGCACGGTGTAGGCGGCCGGATCGGCCTCGATCTGCGCGCGCAACTGGGCCAGCGCGGCCGCCGACAGTTCGGCGCCGATGGCCGCCTCGATCGCCTCCTGGCCCGGCCGCGCGCCGCGCGCCGGGTAGGTCGGCTTGACCACCTTGTGCGCCAGATGGTCGGCCACCACTTCCCAGGCGGCGCGCTCGCCACACCACCAGCTCGCCAGCGACGGCAGCGTCAGCGGCGCACCGTGCAGCCGTTCGCAGATGGCCGGCAGGAAGCCCTGCAGGGCCGGGCTCTCGAGAAAACCGGAGCCCAGCGCATTGGCCACCAGCACGGTCCGCGCGCGGATGGCCGCCAGCAGGCCGGGTACGCCGAGCGCCGAGTCGGGCCGCAGCTCCAGCGGGTCGCAGAAGTCGTCGTCGAGCCGGCGCAGGATGGCGTGCACGCGCTCCAGGCCGTGCACCGTCTTCAGGAACACGCGGTCCTCGCGCACCGTGAGGTCGGAGCCCTCCACCAGCGGCAGGCCGAGGTAGCGCGCCAGGTAAGCGTGCTCGAAGTACGTCTCGTTGTACGGCCCCGGCGTCAGCAGCACCACGCGCGGCGCGCCGTCGTGCTCGGCGATGGGCGCATGGCGCGTGATGGTGTCGAGCAGGCGGCGGAAGCTGGCGGCCAGCCGTTGCACCGACAGCGCGCGGAACGCCTGCGGAAACTGACGCGCGACGATCAGCCGGTTCTGCAGCGCGTAGCCCAGGCCCGAGGGCGCCTGCGTGCGCTGCGACACCACCCACCACTGCCCGTCGGGCGCGCGGCCCAGGTCGAAGGCAACGATGGGCAGGTGCGTGCCGCCCGCGGGGGCCACGCCGGCCAGCGGCCGCAGGTAGCCGGGGTGGCCGTAGACCAGCGCCGGCGGCAGCAGGCCTTCACGCAGGAGCTGCTGCCCGCCATAGACGTCCTGCAGCAACTGCGACAGCACGCCGGCCCGCTGCACCACGCCGGCCTCGATCGCCTGCCACTCGGCAGCATTGATGACGAACGGCAGCAGGTCGAGCGACCACGGCCGTACCGGCCCGCCCTCGCGGCCGTCGCGGTAGACGTTGTAGGTGATGCCGTCGTCGTGGATCTGGCGGCGCAGCGCCGCCAGGCAGCGGTCCATCTCGCCGAGGTCCTCGCCCGGCAGTTCGCCGAAGAATCGCTGCCAGTGCGGGCGCAGCGCGCCGCCGGCATGGCGCAGCTCGTCGTAGTGCCCGCTGCGCACCGGCACCGCACGCGCCAGCGCAGCCGCCGCGGCGTCGCTGTCTTCGAATGAGAAACTGGCCTGGGGCATCAGTGGTCGCGTGCGCGCTTGCAGTCAAGGCGCGGGCCTGTGGCCGGCGGATTGCGCGCCTCGCCCCTCAATGCTGCCGCAGGTCGAGCGTGAACGGGAACTCCAGGCTGCGCTGAAGCGGCGCCACGGCCATGCGGCCCGGTGTGTGGCCCGTCTTGAAGAAACGTGCAAGGCGACGGCTTTCGGCCTCGTAGGCGTTGACCGGGAAGACTTCGTGGTTGCGGCCGCCCGGATGGGTTACATGGTAGCGGCAGCCGCCGAGCGAGCGACCGAGCCAGCCATCGACGAGGTCGAAGGTCAGCGGCGCGTGTACGCCGATGGTCGGATGCAGCGCCGAGGCCGGCTGCCAGGCGCGGTAGCGCACGCCGGCGACGAACTCGCCGACCCGTCCCGTGGGCTGCAGCGGCAGGGCCACGCCGTTGACCGTGACGACGTGGCGGCCGTCCACCAGGCCAGTGACGCGGACCTCGAGCCGCTCCAGCGAGGAGTCGACATAGCGCACGGTGCCGCCGGCGGCACCCTCCTCGCCCATCACGTGCCACGGCTCCAGCGCGCTGCGCAAGGTCAGTTGCACGCCGCGCGCGGCCGTCTCGCCGATGAGCGGGAAACGGAACTCGAAGTGCGGCGCGAACCAGGCCGCATCGAAGGCGTAGCCGCCGGCGGCCAGCTCCGCCAGCACGTCCTCGAAGTCCATCTGCACGAAAGTCGGCAGCAGAAAGCGGTCGTGCAGCGCGGTGCCCCAGCGCACGAGCGGGCACCGGTACGGCGTGCGCCAGAACCAGGCCACCAGCGCGCGCAGCAGGAGCTGCTGGGCCAGGCTCATGCGCGCATGCGGCGGCATCTCGAAGGCGCGCAGCTCCAGCAGGCCGAGGCGGCCGGCCGGGCCGTCGGGCGAGTACAGCTTGTCGATGCAGAACTCGCTGCGGTGGGTGTTGCCGGTGACGTCGACCAGGATATTGCGCAGCGTGCGGTCGATCAGCCAGGGCGCAACCGGACCGGCCCCGGCCGCCTCGCTGCGCGCCGTCTGCGCGCGCAGCTCGGCCAGCGCGATCTCCAGCTCGTAGAGCTGGTCGTTGCGCGCCTCGTCCACGCGCGGCGCCTGCGAAGTGGGACCGATGAACAGCCCCGAGAACAGGTACGACAGGCTCGGGTGGTTGTGCCAGAAGGCAAGCAGGCTCGCCAGCAGGTCGGGACGCCGCAGGAACGGCGAGTCGGCCGGCGTGGCGCCGCCGAGCACGAAGTGGTTGCCGCCGCCGGTGCCGGTGTGGCGGCCGTCGAGCATGAACTTCTCGGTCGACAGGCGCGTCTGGTGCGCGGCCTCGTACAGGAATTCGGTGTGGTCGACCAGCTCGTCCCAGTCGTGCGCGGGGTGGATGTTGACCTCGATGACGCCCGGGTCGGGCGTCACTGCCAGGCTCCTGAGGCGCGGATCGCGCGGCGGCGGGTAGCCTTCGAGCACCACCGGAAGGGCGAGCTCGGCGGCGGTGGCCTCGACCGCGGCCAGCAGTTCGAGGTAGTCCTCCAGCCGCGCCAGCGGCGGCATGAACACGTACAGGTGCTGGCCGCGGACGCCGTGCGGAGCCTCGGCCGGCGCGCTGTTCGTCGCGCTCTCTTCGAGCTGCGCGGCCAGGGATTCGCGCTCGGGGCGGGCCGGCGCGCTCATGCGCTGCGGGTCGCGAGCTTCCACGCACAACGCGGTGCGGGTGATCCAGTGGGCCGACTCGAAGCGCCGGGGCCAGCGACCGGCGCTTGCCTCAACCCGTCCTTCTCTCTCTCCCGCCTCAGCGGGAGAGGGCGGGGGTGAGGGCCGCCCCTCACCCCAGCCCTCTCCCCGTGATCGGGGAGAGGGAGCCGAGGTCGCGCCGGTTTCGTCGTGACCGCCGTGCATCGGGGCGCCGCCGCCACTGCCTTTCTCGAGCAGCCCCTCACCCCAACCCTCTCCCCGTGATCGGGGAGAGGGAGCCAGAGCGCCTGCGGGCGTCTCGAAGCCGCCTTGCAGCGCAACCGCCCCGCCCTCGGCAAAGCCGCCGCCCACCGCGTGCGGCGCGTACTGGCGGCGGATGTCGGCGTGCAGCGGCAGCGGCGCACTCGGGGCGAACGGGTCCTGCGTGTGCAGGTGCGGGTATTGCTGTTGGTCGACCCACGGCAGCGAGTCGAGCGGCAGCCGGTAGCCCATCGGCGAGTCGCCGGGGATGAGGTACATGCGCTCGTCGCGCAGGAACCAGGGGCCGCTGCGCCAGCCGCCGATGGCTGCGCCGCGCGCTTCGTCGCGTGCTTCGTTGCGTGCTTCGTTGCGTGCTTCGTTACGTGCGATGGGCAGCGCGTAGCCGACCACGCTTGCCAGCCCCTGCTGGAACACGCGGCGCAGGCGGGCGCGCTCGAGCTCGTCGTCGAGCCGGCTGTCGAAGGGATCGACGTTGGCCGGCAGCCGGCGCTCGCGCCACAGGTAGTAGAGGCTGTCCTCGTAGCCGGCCTGCGCATGCTTCGGGTCCACCGCCAGGCGCTGCGCCAGACGGGTGATGAAGCGCTGCGCGGCTGAACTGGAGGCTCGGCCCGGCAGGCGCTCGTCGGCCAGCAGCGCCGGATCGCTCCAGCACGGCTGACCGTCGGCGCGCCAGTAGGCCGACAGCGCCCAGCGCGGCAACGGCTCGCCCGGATACCACTTGCCCTGCCCCATGTGAACAAAGCCGCCGGCGGCATACTTCTCGCGCAGCTGGTGCGTCAGTTCGGCCGCCAGGCCGCGCTTGGTGGGGCCGAGCGCGGCGGTGTTCCACTCGGCGCCGTCGCGGTCGTCGACCGACACGAAGGTCGGCTCGCCGCCCATGGTCAGGCGCACGTCGCCGCGCGCCAGGTCGGTATCGACGTCGCGGCCGAGCGCGTCGATCGCCTGCCACTGGGCGTCGCTGTAGGGCCGGGTCACGCGCGGCGACTCGTAGATGCGCGTGATCGCCATGTGGTGCTGGAAGTCGACCTCGCATTCGTCCAGCGCGCCGGTCACCGGTGCGGCCGAGCTCGGGTCGGGCGTGCAGGCCACCGGAATGTGGCCTTCGCCGGCCAGCAGGCCGGAGGTCGGGTCCAGCCCGATCCAGCCCGCACCGGGCAGATACACCTCGCACCAGGCGTGCAGGTCGGTGAAGTCGACCTCGGCGCCGCTCGGGCCGTCGAGCGACTTGACGTCGGGCTTCAGTTGAATGAGGTAGCCCGAGACGAAGCGGGCGGCAAGCCCCACATGGCGCAGCGCCTGCACCAGCAGCCAGCCGGTGTCGCGGCACGAACCGGCCGCGCGCCGCAGCGTCTGCTCCGGGGTCTGCACGCCCGGCTCCAGGCGGATCAGGTAGCGGATCTCGCGCTGCAGCCGGCGGTTAATGTCGACCAGGAAGTCGATGGTGCGCTGCTCGCGCCGATCGATGCTGGCAACAAACTCGCGAAAGCGCGCCCCGCCCTCCTCGCACGCCAGGTACGGCAGCAGATCGTGGTGCAGCGCGCCCTCGTAGCCGAACGGGAAGTTCTCGGCAGCCGGCTCCAGGAAGAAGTCGAACGGGTTGTAGACCGCCATCTCGGCCACGAGATCCACCGTGATCCGGAACTCGGTGGTCTTGTCGGGGAAGACCAGGCGCGCGAGGTAGTTGGAAAACGGGTCCTGCTGCCAGTTGATGAAGTGGCCGGCCGGTTCGATGCGCTGCGAGTACGACAGGATCGGCGTGCGGCAGTGCGGCGCCGGCCGCAGCCGCACCACCTGCGGGCCGAGGGCCACGCGCCGGTCGTAGCGGTAGGTGGTGACGTGGTTGAGCGCGACGTGGATGGACATGGGGCCGTGGCGACGGGCTTTACTGGTCTTGCCGTTGCTGGGCTCCCGCCCCCGCCACCAGTTGCACCTGCCCGGCCGGCCGGGCCTCCAGCGTGGGCGGCAAGGGCGCGCGCACCGGATGGGTGATGTCGGTCTCCAGCCGCGGCGCATCGGGCGCGGCGCGGGCGTCGCGCCAGGTCGGGTCCGGAATCTCCTGGAACACCTGCTTCAGGCGCGCGCCCCAGGTGTTGCGGATCATCTGCATGTACTGGTTGTGCGGGTCGATCTGCACGAACTTGGTGACCTGCAGCGCACCTTCCTCGTACACCAGCAGGTCCAGCGGCAGCCCCACCGAGATGTTGGAGCGCAGGGTCGAGTCCATGCTGATCAGCGCGCACTTGGCCGCCTCGTCCAGCGCCGTGGCCGGCGTGACCACGCGGTCGATGATCGGCTTGCCGTACTTGGCCTCGCCGATCTGGAAGTACGGGTTCTCGGGCGTAGCCTCGATGAAGTTGCCGGCCGCATAGACCTGGAACAGCCGCATCCGCTCGCCGCGGATCTGCCCGCCGAAGATGAAATGGCAGGTGAAATCGATGCCGGCCTGCTTGAGCGCCGCGGCGTCGCGCTCGTGGATCTCGCGCACCGCCTCGCCGACGATGCGCACCGCATCGAACAGGGTCTTGGCGTTCCACACGCTGTGGTCGGTCGCGCCGGTGCGCTCGGTGACCACCTGCCGCACCGCCTGCGTGATGGCCAGGTTGCCGGCCGACAGCAGCACCATCAGCCGCTCGCCGGGGTGCTCGAACACCGTCATCTTGCGGAAGGTGGAGATCTGGTCCACGCCGGCGTTGGTGCGCGAGTCCGACAGGAACACCATGCCGCGGTCCAGCTTCATGGCCACGCAGTAGGTCATGCCACGGCTCCGGCGCTGGTGGAAATCGGTACCAGGAAGTCCCGGCTGATGCGCCCGCCCAGGTCGTTGACGCGCTCCAGGAAGCGCGTGAGGTAGGCATGCAGCCCCTGGCTCTGGATGTCGATGATCCGCCCGTACTGCAGCTCCGCCCGCAGCAGGCCGGCGCGCCGCTCGGTCTCGCCGGAGCGGCTGTTGCGCACCTTCTCCAGGTTGCCGCAGACCTCGTTGAGGCAGTACATCAGCGAGCGCGGCATGTCGTCGCGCAGGATCAGCAGTTCGGCCACCCGCGCCGGCGTGATGATGTCGCGGTACACCTTGCGGTAGATCTCGAAGGCCGACACCGAGCGCAGAATGGCCGCCCAGTAGTAGAAGTCCAGAGGGTGGCCGAGGCTGTCGCCCGCCCCCTGCGCCTGCGCCTGCGCCGCACCGCCCATTGCCTGGGTCTGGGTCTGAGTCTGGGTCTGCGCCGGCGCCTGCGCCACGCCGCCAGGCTGCTGGGGCGCGGCGTGGAACTTCACGTCCACCAGCCGCGCGGTGTTGTCGGCGCGCTCCAGGAAGGTGCCCAAGCGGACGAAGTAGAACGCCTCGTCCTTGAGCATGGTGCCGATGGTCACGCCGCGCGACAGGTGCGAGCGGAACTTCACCCACTCGAAGAACTGCTGCGGATCGCGCGCCAGCAGCTTGCTGCGCAGGTGCTGCTGCAGCTCCAGCCAGGTGTCGTTGTGCGTCTCCCAGACCTCGGTGGTGATCGAGCCGCGCACCGCCCGCGCGTTCTCGCGCGCCGCCTGCAGGCAGCAGTAGATCGACGACGCATTGGTCGGATCGCGCACCAAAAAGTCGAGCACGTCGCCGCGCGTGGTGGCGCCGAAGCGCGAGTCGTACGCGGCCTGCAGCTCGGAGATCCCGAGCACCGCCCGCCAGGCGCGCTCCACGTCTTCGGCCGGCTGCGGCAGCAGCGAGGTGGACAGGGTCACGTCGAGCATGCGGGCGGTGTTTTCGGCCCGCTCGATGTAGCGCGCCATCCAGAACAGGTGGTCGGCGGTACGGCTCAGCATGCTCAGCGCTCCAGCACCCAGGTGTCTTTCGTCCCGCCGCCCTGCGACGAGTTGACCACCAGCGAGCCCTCGCGCAGGGCCACGCGGCACAGGCCGCCGGGCACGGTGACGATCTCCCGGCCCGACAGCACATAGGGCCGCAGGTCGATGTGGCGCGGTGCGATGCCCTGTTCAACATAGGTCGGGCAGGTGGACAGCGCCAGCGTGGGCTGCGCGATGTAGTTGGCCGGGTCGGCCTTCACGCGCTCGGCAAACGCGGCAACCTCCTGCGTGCTGGAGGCCGGGCCGACCAGCATGCCGTAGCCGCCGGCGCCATGGACCTCCTTGACCACCAGCGAGGCCATGTTGGCCAGCACGTACGACAGGTCGAGCGGATCGCGGCAATTGAAGGTCGGCACGTTGGCCAGGATCGGCTCCTCGGCGAGGTAGAAGCGGATCATGTCCGGCACGTAGGGGTAGATCGACTTGTCGTCGGCCACCCCGGTGCCGATGGCGTTGCACAGCGTCACGCGGCCGGCGCGGTACACGTCGAGCAGGCCGCGCACGCCCAGCGTGGAGTCGGCTCGGAAGTGCGCCGGGTCGAGGAAGTCGTCGTCGATGCGGCGGTAGATCACGTCCACCCGCTGCGGGCCGCGCGTGGTGCGCATGTAGACGGCGTTGTCCTGCACGAACAGATCCTGGCCCTCCACCAGCTCGATGCCCATTTGCTGCGCCAGGAAGGCGTGCTCGAAGTAGGCCGAGTTGTACATGCCGGGGGTCAGCAGCACCACGGTCGGGTTGTCCGCTCCCTGCGGGGCCACCGAGCGCAGGTTCTCCAGCAGCACGTCGGGGTAGTGCGCCACCGGGGCCACCCGGTGCAGGCTGAACAGCTCGGGAAACAGCCGCATCATCATCTTGCGGTTTTCCAGCATGTAGCTCACGCCGCTGGGCACGCGCAGATTGTCCTCGAGCACGTAGAACACGCCCTCGCCCTGCGCGTCGCCGGCCCGCACCAGGTCGATGCCGGCAATGTGCGAGTAGATGCCCTGCGCCACGTCCACGCCCTGCATCTCCGGGCGGTACTGGCTGTTCTTGAGCACCTGCTCGGCCGGCACTTTGCCCGCCTTGAGGATGGCCTGCTCGTGATAGACGTCGTGCACGAACAGGTTGAGCGCGCGCACCCGCTGGCGCAGGCCGGCCTCCAGCAGGCGCCACTCGGCCGCCGTGAGGATGCGCGGGATGACGTCGAACGGGATCAGCCGCTCGGTGCCGCTGCCGTCCTCGTCCTTGTCGCCGTAGACCGCGAAGGTGATGCCGACGCGGCGAAACACGAGATCCGCCTCGGCGCGCTTGTTGTGCATCGTCTCGGGGCTCTGCCGATCGAGCCACGAGTGGTACTGGCGGTAGGGCGCGCGCAGCGCGCCGTCCGCGGTACTCATCTCGTCGTAAGGGCGCGCTTGCAGCATCGGGGGGGGCGTGTCGGTGCAGGTAGGCTCTGAGCAAGCAAGAACAGGGCCAATCAATCGAAGGCGGGCTCGACCAGCATCGGCTCGGCGGGCGCCTCCGGCAACCGCGGGACGGCCGCACTCGCTTCGCGGCGCGACGCATCGTAGCCTGTGCCGTCCGTAGCCGCCGCGGCGGCGCCGTCGCCGCCGTCGCCGCCGTCATCGCGGTCGGGGTCGACCGGCGCCAGGGGCCCCGGCTGGTTGTGCCAGTAGCGGCGGCCGGCGTGGCGCCAGGCGATGAGCTGCTCGCCATCGGGCCGCAGCCGCCACTGCAGGGCGCCGCTCCAGTCGGTACGCCGCACCGGCAACCCGGCGGCGGCATAGCGGGCCAGCACCTCCGGCGCCGGATGGCCGAAGCGGTTGCGGTAGCCCGCCTGCACCAGCACCTCGGCCGGACCCAGCGCCGCCACGAACGGTGCCGACGAGGAGTGGCGGCTGCCGTGATGCGGCGCCGTCGCCAGGGTTGCGCGCAGCCCCGCGGCCCCGACACGGGCGGCAAGCTCCGCCTCCTCGCGCGCCGGCAGGTCGCCGGTCAGCAGCACGCTGCGCCCGGCAGCCGCCACACGCAGCACGCAGCTCATGGCGTTGGTCGAGCGCCGGCGCCCCGACGGCTCGTAGTCGGCGGCCGACGGATGCAGCACCTCGATGCGCAGCGGCGGCAGCTCCAGCACCTGGCCGGCGCGGCAGCGCTCCACCGGCGCCCCCCGCAATCCCCCCCGCAACACCGGATGCGCCGGGTCGATCGAGGTCAGCACGCCGGCCACCGGCAGCGCGCGCAGCAGCGAGGCCATGCCGCCCGAGTGGTCGCTGTCCAGGTGCGACACGACCATGAGGTCGAGCGCGCCGATGCCGCGCCAGCGCAGGTAGGGCGCGATGATCCGGCCGCCGGCGTCGGCCTGCGCATGGAAGCGCGGCCCGGTGTCGTACAGCACGGCGCGCTCGCGGGTCTCGATCAGCACCGCGCTGCCCTGCCCCACGTCGAGCGCGGTGACCCACAGCTCATCCGCGCCGGGCCGCGCCGGCGGCCACAGAACGAGCGGCAGCATCCAGAGCACGCCCACCCAGCGGGCCGGCCAGCCCGGCGGCGCCAGCAGCCAGGCCACGCCGGCGAAGGCGAGCGGCAGCGTCCAGCCGGGCGGCGCGGCCAGCGGCACGCTGGCCCACGGCCACGCGGCCACCCAGGCAAGCCCGTCGGCCAGCCACGCAAACAGTGCATGGGCAATGGCCAGCAGCGGCAGCGCCAGCGTGTCGAGCGGCCCCGGCAGTGCCACCGCCAGCCCGCCGGCCAGCGCCATCGGCGTCACCACCAGGCTCACCAGCGGGATCGCCACCGCGTTGGCCAGCGGCGACACCAGCGACACCTGCTGGAACAGCAGCACCGTCAGCGGCACCAGGGCCACCGTGACGGCCAGTTGCACCTGAGCGGCCGCCAGCAGCGTGGCGCGCCAGCCGCGCTGCGGCGGCCCCGCCTGGCTCGACAGCGCATACAGGATGGCCGCCACCGCGCCGAACGACAGCCAGAATCCGGGCGCCAGCGCCGACCACGGATCGAGCAGGTTGACGAAGAAGGCCGCGGCGGCCAGCGTCAGCGTGGGCCGCAGCGCCAGCCGCGACAGCAGCGCCAGCGCCACCACGGCCAGCATGAAGAAGGTGCGCTGGGCCGGCACGCCCCAGCCCGCCAGCAGGCAGTAGGCGAGCGCGGTCAGCATGCCGGCCACCGCGGCCGCGGTCTGCGCCGGCGCGCGCGCGAGCAGGCGTGCCGAGCGCCGCCAGCTCCAGCCGGCCAGCAGGGCCACCAGGCCCGCCACCATGGTGATGTGCAGCCCGCTGATGCTGACCAGGTGGCTGATGCCGGTGCGGTTGAACAGTTGCCAGTCCGCCTCGGCGATGGCGCGCTGGTCGCCCAGCACCAGCGCCACGATCACGCCGCCGTAGCGGCTGCCCGCCAGCCGGGCCTGCAGTTCGGCGCGCAGATCGTCGCGCAGCCGGTCGACCAGCGGGCCGGGTTGCAGCACGCGCGCGTCCAGCCGCTGCGGGGTCGCATCGCGCCGGTCTGCCTGCGCACCCGGCAGCCCGCCGTCCGACCCGTCCGGCCCCGTGCGCGGCCGTACGACCTCGCGCACGTAACCCGTGGCGCGCAGGTTGCGCTCGAGCATCCAGGTCTCGAGGTCGAAGCCGCCCGGATTCATCGCCCCGTGCGGGCGGCGCAGCCGCACCGTGAAACTCCAGCGCTCGGCCGGCCGTACCCGCACATCGGCGCCGTACCAGCCGAGCGACAGGCGCTGCGGCACCTGCGGCGTGCCGTCGGCCGCGCCGTGTACCTGCTCGACCTCGAACTCGAAGCGCACGCCGCGCTCCAGCGCCGCCGGCAGGCTGGCCACGACGCCGGTCACGCGCACGTCGCGCCCCTCGTCGCCGAAGGCGAGCTGGTCGGCCATGCGCCACTGCGCCAGCAGGCCCGCATAGCCGAAGCCGGCCGCCAGCGCGCCGGCGGCGGCCAGCAGCGCGGCACCGCGCCCGGCCACCGCGCGGGCCTGCGCCCACAGCGCCCCGGCCGCGGCCGCGCCGCCCAGCGCCAGCGCGGCGACGATCAGCACGACGGGCGGCAACTCGGCCTGCTGCTGCAAGACCCAGCAGCCGGCGACGAAGGCAGACAGCGCCAGCGGCAGCATGGGATCAGGGGGCCCGAAGCTGTCCGGAACGGCCGCAGGCTGGCCCAAGCGGCCCCTCCCGCCACCCGTCGCCTGCGCAGGACCCCGTTCGCGACCCGATCCGGCGCCCGCGCTGCTCACCGAACGCCTGCGTGCGGGTCCGCTGCGCAGCGCGCCCGCAGGCCACTTGCAGCGACCGTTGCGACAGTCGCCCAACGCCGCCCCGGCACCGGCAACGGCGAGCCGGGGCGGCAAAGCGTGCGGCAACGCGCTCGGCGGTTCGTGCGGCCGTGCGTGCGGCGGGGCGTCCGGCGGGGCGTGCGGCGGGGCGTCCGGCGGGGCGTGCGGCGGGGCGTGCGGCGAGGCGTGCGGCGAGGCGTGCGGCGTCCTGGATCGTCACAGCGTGCATGACCGGTGGCCCCTTATCCGCTCAGGTCAGCAGCGCCGCCAGCCGCGGCAGCGCGGCCGCGGCGTTGGCGCGCGTGGCCGCCGCCAGTTCCTCGAGCGTGGCCGCGCCGCCGCCGCCCGACTGGCGCAGCGCCAGCAACTCCTGCGCGATGCGCGGCAGCTCGGCGGGCTCGTTGCGGGCCACGCGCGCGCCATCGCGCAACCACTGCGGCGGGATGTCGGGCGCATCGGTCTCCAGCACCAGCGCCGCCAGCGGCAAGCCGGCGGCGAGCCGGCGGATGCGTTGCGAACCGCGGTAGGTCATGGCGCCGCCGAAGCCGAGCTTGAAGCCGCGCGCCACGAACTGCGCGGCCTGCTGCTGCGAGCCGTTGAAGGCGTGCAGGATGCCGCCGGGCACCTCGATCCGGCGCAGCTCGCGCAGCAGGGCGTCGGCCGAGCGGCGCACGTGCACCACCACCGGCAGGCCGAGGTCGCGCGCCAGGCGCAGCTGCGCGCGATAAAAGTGCTCCTGCCGGGCCACGTCGGGCGCGGGGATGAAGAAGTCCAGGCCGATCTCGCCGATGCCGACGAAGCGCGGGTCGTCCAGCGCCGCGCCGGCGGCCGCCCGCAACTCGTCCAGGTGCGCCTCGGTGGCCTCATCGAGCCAGAGCGGATGCAGGCCGAGCGTGTAGGCATGGCCGAGCGCGCGCGCCACCGCGGCCGTATGGCCGAAGCCGGCCGCATGCACGGCCGGCAGGACCGCCAGCGTCACCCCCGCCGCGCGCGCCCGCGCGTCCACCGCCGCCCGGTCGGTGTCGTACTCGGCCGCATCGAGGTGGCAGTGGGTGTCGATCCACATGGAGCCTGACTCCGGGTCCGGGTTTCTGCGCGTGGGGCGGCGGTTGGGGCAAACCGGTGTCGCCGTGGCGCCACGTCAGGATAACTACACTGTCGGGAACCGCGACGCTTTCCAGCCCGCCGGCCCGCCGGCCCGCCGGCCCGCCGGCCCGCCGGCCCGCCGGCCCGTCGGCCCGCCGGCCCGCCGGCACCTTGCGCCCCCGTGCCCGCGGATCCCCGAGTTTCGAGCCCGAGTCCGCCCCCCTCATGCCCCGCAAGTTCTTTCGGCGCTACATGCCCAGCGTGGAGCGCGTGCGCGAGCTGAAGATCCTTGGCGTCTTCGGCGAGGCCCTGTTCCACCCGGCGCTGTGGCACCTGAACCGGCGCTCGGCGGCCGGCGGCGTGGCCATCGGCCTATTTTGCGGGCTGATTCCCGGCCCGCTGCAGATGCTGGGCGCCGGCATCGCGGCCACCCTGTTCCGCGCCAATCTGGCGGTAGCACTGCTGACGACCCTCTACACCAACCCGATCACCATCGTGCCGCTGTACTTCCTCGCCTTCAAGATCGGCAGCCTGGCGCTGGGCGCGGCCGGGGGCCACCCGCCCGAGCCGCCGCCCGACTGGGTGTTCGCGCAGCCGCTGACCTCGGCCGAAGCCTTCGGCCAGTGGGCGCTCGGACTGGGCGCACCGCTGGCGCTCGGCGTGTTCCTGCTCGCCTGCGGCCTGGCCACGGCGGGCTATGTGCTGGTGCGGGTGGCCTGGAGCGTGTATCTGCGGCGCGCCTGGCGGGCCCGCCGCCTGCGGAGGACGCGGTGAAGCCGGTCCAGGTGCTGGTGGCGCTGGTACCGCTGGCCGTGGCGGTGGCCGCCGCCGCGCTGCTGGAGTTCAGCCGCTTTGCCGGCGCGGCGCTGACGGGCGCCGGGCTGGCGCTGACGCTGGTTCTGGCCGGCGGCCGCATCACGCTGCGCTTTGCCGCGCTCGGCTTCGGCGCGGCGCTGGCCTTTGGCCTGATGGCCATGCTGCTGGCCGAACTGGTGGGCGTGCCGGTGCGGCAACTGCTCGACGAGGGGGCCTGGTCCGCGCAGCCGGTGGCCATCGCGCTGGCCTGGCTGGCGGTGATGTTTGCGGGGCTGGCCCTGGTCAGCGCCGCCTGGGCGATGTGGCGCGGGGTGCCGCAGCCGGACCTGCCCGACGACGAGCCGCCGCGGCGTTAGCTTTGCGCGCGCTCCGGCAGCAGGTCACGGAACGGGCGCGGGTCGTCGCCGAACAGGCGCTCCATGAGCGCAGTCTCGCGCTGGCGAATGGCGGCGAGGAACTCGCCCGCCGGGCCCATCGCCTTGAACGCGTTGAAGCCGCCCTCCAGGAAGTGATGCAGGTGGCCCACACCGGCCGCCTCGGCCGGCACCCGCATCATGCGGATCATGCCGGCCAGCAGCGGCACCCGGGCGAGCTTCTCCAGCGAGCGGCCGATGCCGTCGATGACCTCGATCTGCCGCAGCCGTTCGGCGCGCGTGCCGGCGGCGCGGTAGGCCGCTGCGTAGCGTGCGTCATCGAGCGGCAGCGTCGCCGCCGCCGCCACCCGCGCATCGAGCGCCTCGGACAGCTCGTCCAGCTCGACGGCCGCTACCAGCGTCTCGATCGCCTTGTCGGGCAGCATGCGCGCCAGCCGGGGCACCACGCGCAGCGCCTCGACGTCACGGCTCTCGAAGTCCCTGGCGCCGTACAGCTCGGACAGGAAGAACTCGCCGGCCGTGACGTAGCGCGGCTCGGCAAACAGGTCGGGGTAGGTGCGGCGCAGCCGCTCGCACTGCCAGTGCTTGACCGCCAGCCAGCGGGCGCCGGCGGCGGGGTCGGCGTGCAGCCGGCGGCGCAGCGCGATGACCCGCGCCAGCGCGCCGGTCAGGAGCGTGCGTGCCGGCTCCGCCATCGCCGCCGCTGCGCGGACTAGCCGGCCTGGTGGTGCAGCGCCGAGGCCGTGCCGGTGAACCCGCGCGGGATCGAACCGAGCAGCTTGCGCGTGTACTCGTGCTGCGGATTGCGGTAGATCGCCTCGGCGTCGCCGCGCTCGACGATCGCGCCCTGGTTCATCACCAGCATGTCGTCGGCCATGTACTTGACCACCGCCAGGTCGTGGCTGATGAAGATGTAGCTGATGCCGAACTCGTCCTGCAGGTCCAGCAGCAGGTTGAGCACGGTGGCCTGCACCGACACGTCGAGCGCCGAGACCGACTCGTCGCAGATGATGACCTCGGGCTGCATCGACAGCACCCGCGCGATGGCGATCCGCTGGCGCTGCCCGCCGGAGAACTCGTGCGGGTACTTGTGCACCGCCTCGGCCGGCAGACCCACCCGCCGGATCAGCGCCACCGCCCGCGCCAGCCGGTCGGTATCCGAGGCGCCGATGCCGTGAATCTTCATCGGCTCGACCAGGATCTGGCCGACGGTGAAGCGCGGGTTCAGGCTGGCGTAGGGGTTCTGGAAGATGATCTGGATCTTGCGGCGGTAGGGCAGCAGCTCGCGCGGCGACAAGCGCAGCAGATCGGTGCCGTCGTAGCGCACCTCGCCGGCGGTGGCGTCGATCAGCCGCATCAGCAGCATGCCCACCGTGGTCTTGCCCGAGCCCGACTCGCCCACCACGCCGAGCGTGCGGCCGCGGTGCAGCTCGAAGCTCGCCTCCTTGACCGCCTCGATGGTCTTGCGCGCGAAGATGCCGGTCTTCAGCCGGTATTCCTTGCGCAGCCCGCGCGCCACGATCAGCGGCTGCGGGCTGGTGGCGCGCGCGGTGCGGTCGGGCAGCACCGCCGGCGCGGCGCCGTCGAGCTGCATGAAGTCGTCGATCACCGGCAGCCGCCTGGGCTTGACATCCAGCCGCGGCCGGCAGGCCAGAAGCGCCTTGGTGTAGCTGTCCTGCGGCGCCGCGAAAATGCGATCGACCGCACCGGTCTCGCGGATGACGCCGTCCTTCATGACCACCACCTGGTCGGCGATCTCGCCCACCACGCCCAGATCATGGCTGATGAACAGCACGCTCATGCGGTGCTTTTCCTGCAGCCGCGCCACCAGCTCCAGGATCTGGCGCTGCACGGTCACGTCGAGCGCGGTGGTCGGCTCGTCGGCAATCAGCAGCTTGGGCTCGCAGGCGATCGCCATGGCGATCATCACGCGCTGCTGCTGCCCGCCCGACAGCTCGTGCGGGTACGCATCGACACGCGCCTTCGGCTCGGGAATGCCGACTTCGGTGAGCAGCTCCACCACGCGGTCGGCCACCTGCCTGCGGCTCAGGGCCAGGTGCAACCGCAGCACCTCGGCGATCTGGTCGCCGACCGTGAACACCGGGTTGAGCGAGGTCATCGGCTCCTGGAACACCACCGAGATGTCCTTGCCGCGGATGCGGCGTAGGTGCTCGATCGGCGCGGTCAGCAGGTCCTGCCCGCCGAACAGCACCCGGCTGTCCCGGCCGACGACGGCATTGTCCGGCAGCAGCCGCACGATCGACATCGCCGACACGCTCTTGCCCGAGCCCGACTCGCCCACCAGCGCGACGGTGGCGTTCTCGGGGATGTCGAAGCTCACACCCTTGACCGCCTCGGCCACCTGCGACTTGCCGAGGCGGAAGCTGACGCGCAGGTCGCGCACGGAAACGAGGTTGCTCATCTGAAGGAGGCTGTCCGTTGAGCGCGCGACGATGGCCACGCCAGGTTGGTTTGCGTTGCCCTTGGCAAGAAAGATCGTCCGGCCTTGCCGGCGATCCTCTTCCGGCTGACCGCGCCAGAGCAGGGGTGCATTCTTGCGCGCATCACCGCAGTTTCGGGTCGAGCGCGTCGCGCAGCGCGTCGGTCAGCAGGGAGAACGCGGTGACGAAAATGGCCATGAACAGCGTGGCCGCCGCCAGTTGCCACCAGTACCCCAGCACCAGCTCGGCCTGCGCCTCGCTCAGCATGGTGCCCCAGGAGACCTGGTCCACCGGCACGCCCAGGCCGAGGAACGACAGGATCACCTCGATCTTGATGAAGGCCACCACCAGCAGCGACATGCGCACCAGGATCACGTGGCTCACGTTGGGCAGGATGTGCACGAACATGCGGGTCAAATGACCGGCGCCGATGGCCTCGGCGGCGCGCACGTACTCGCGGCCGCGGTGCTTCATGTACTCGGCGCGCACCTGCCGGTACATGCCGGTCCAGCCGGTCAGACCCAGGATCAGGATCACCGTGTCGATGCCGCGCCCCAGCACCGCGGCAAAGGCGAAGATCAGCAGGATGTCCGGGATCGAGGTGAAGACGTTGTAGACCCACTCGAAGAAGTCGCCGATCTTGCCGCCGAAGTAGCCGGCAAAGGCACCCACCGTGGTGCCGATCAGCGTGGCCAGCACGGCGGCAAACATGCCGACGAAGATCGAGATCTCCGCACCCTTGATCGCCTTGGACAGCACGTCGCGGCCCAGGCGGTCGCCGCCGAAAGCGAGCGTGTCGGCGCGCAGCACCTCGGTGATCTTGATCTTGGCGGCGCGCTCTTCCCACTCCGCGTACTTGGGCGCCAGCGGGTCGATGTCCGACAGGTCCACCGGCTTGGCGTCCTTGTCCACCAGGGTCGCCAGCGCATCGGTGCCCTGCACCTGCGCGCGCGGGCCCATGAAGGTGGGCGGCGCGTTGGGCACGCCCACCTCCTTCTGCCAGTTGGCCGCCGCCAGGCCGGTGGCCGCCGCCAGCACCAGCAGCAGGAAGGCCAGCACGATCACCAGCGACACCATGCCCACGCGGTCGTTGCGCAGGCGGCGCCAGGCGGCCCGCCAGACGCCGGGGGACTGAACGGGAGCCGCCGGCAGGCCGGCGGCGGGCGTGGTCGAAACGGCGCTCATCGCGGGCCCCCTACTTGAGCACGACGCGCGGATCGACGAGCTTGTACAGCACGTCCGCGACGAGGTTGATCACCATGGTGAGCACGGCCAGGTAGATGGTCACGGCCTGGATCACCGGATAGTCGCTGCGGTTGACCGCCAGCAGGATCTCGCGGCCCAGACCCGGAATCGAGAAGAAGGTCTCGATCAGGAACGAGCCGACGAAGATGCCCGGCAGCGCCACCGCGATGTTGGTCAGGATCGGGATCATCGCGTTGCGCAGCACGTGCTTGAAGAGAATGCGGTTCTCGTCCAGCCCCTTGGCGCGGGCGGTGCGCACGTAGTCCTGATTGATCTCGTCCAGGAAAAACGTGCGGTACAGCCGCGTCTGCGGCGCCAGGCCCACGAACACCGCCAGCAGGATGGGCAGCACCGCGTAGGTGGTGAGGTTGGTCCACAGGCTGTCGCTCCAGCCCTGCACCGGGAACCAGCCGAGGTAGAAGCCGAACAGCCACTGGCCGACGATGATGTAGACCAGAAAGCTCACCGACAGCATGACCGTGGTGATGACCATGATCATGCGGTCGGTCAGCGAGCCGCGCACGTAGGCCACCGCCATCGCCGCGACGATGCCCAGCACCACGTCGAGCACGAGGATCGGGATCATCACCGTCAGCGTGTTGGGCACCCGGTCGAGGAACATCTTGGCGACCGACTCGCTGGTGGCCCAGCTGTTGCCCCAGTTGAAGGTGAAGATCTGCTTCACGAAGATCCACAGTTGCACCCACACCGGCTCGTTCAGGCCGAGCTGGGTGCGGATCGCCTCGATCTGCTCGGGCGTGGCCAGCAGGCCGCCGAGGATTTCGGCCGGGTCGCCGCCGAAGAAGTGGAACAGGAAGAACACCAGCAGGATGACGCCCGCCAGCGTGGGCACCATCTGCCAGAGTCTGCGTAAGATGTAGGCGGCCATCGGTCGGGGCTGAACCTTGTTTGTCGGTCGGGCTGGGTGGTGACGGCGCGGCAGCAGGTCAGGAACATCTGGATCGATGCCGCTCGATACCGATCGCAGCCATTCGATTCGACCCGCGACAATCCGCCATGCAACCTCGACGACACTTGCCGGGAGCGCGAAAGGCCGGGATTATGCCCCCCCTTCGTCGCCCGGCAAGCCGGGCCGGGCCGCCGCACCAAAGTCGCACTGAAGCCGCACTGAATCCGCACCGAGATCGATGAACGACGTCTCCCACGGCCGCCGCGCACTGACGCGCTCGCTGCTGGCCGCGCCGCTGGCAGTCCCGGCCGGCGCCGCCCGCGCCCAACCGGGCGAGGCCCGGGTGCTGCGCTACGCCTTCCGGGTGGCCGAGACCGGCTTCGACCCGGCGCAGGTCAACGACCTGTACTCCAGCACCATCAACGCCAACATTTTTGATGCCCCGCTGACCTACGACTTCCTCGCGCGGCCCGCGAAGATCGTGCCCAACACCGCGGTCGAACTGCCCGAGATCTCCGGCGACTTCACCACCCTGACCTTCCGCATCCGCCCGGGCATCCACTTCCAGGATCACCCGGCGTTCAAGGGACGGCGGCGCGAGCTCGTCGCCGCCGACTACGTCTACGCGATCAAGCGCTTCTACGACCCGCGCTACAAGAGCCCGCGGCTGTACCTGCTCGACAACGCGAAGATCCTCGGCCTGGCGCAGTTGCGCGCGGCGGCGCTCAAGGGCGGCAAGTTCGACTACGACGCCGAAGTGGACGGCGTGCGCGCGCTCGACCGCTACACCTTGCGCGTGCGGCTGGGCGAGCCGAGCCCGCGCTTCTATCAGTACTTTGCCGACAACGGGTTCCTCGGCGCCGTGGCGCGCGAGGTGTGCGAGGCCTACGACGAGAAGGCCATCATGGGCCAGCCGGTGGGCACCGGGCCGTTCCGGCTGACCGACTGGCGCCGCTCCTCGCGCATCGTGCTCGAGCGCAACCCCGGTTACCGCGACGAGGTCTACGACGAGCAGGGCGCGCCGGGCGACGCCGCGGCGGGCGCCCTGGCGCAGAAGCTCAGGGGCCGCAAGCTGCCGATGCTCGACCGCGTGGAGGTCTACATCGTGGAGGAGAACCAGCCGCGCTGGCTCGCCTTTCTCAACGAGGAGCACGACCTGGTCGACGAGGTGCCCTACGACCTGGCCGATCTGGCCATTCCCAACGGCCGGCTGGCCCCCGCGCTGGCGCGCCGCGGCGTGCAGATGGACCGCGGGCCGCGCTCGGTGGTCGACGTGGCCATTTTCAACGTCGAGCACCCGCTGGTGGGCGGCTACACGCCCGAGCGGGTGGCGCTGCGGCGGGCCATCGCGCTGGCCTACAGCGTGCAGGACGAGATCCGCCTGGTGCGCAAGGGCCAGTCGATCCCCGCGCAGTCGCCGGTGGCGCCGCTGGTCACCGGCTACGACCCCGCCTTCGTCAGCGAGATGAGCCTGACCGACCGCGCGCGCGCCCGGGCGCTGCTCGACACCTTTGGCTACGTCGACCGCGACGGCGACGGCTGGCGCGAGCAACCCGACGGCAGTCCGCTCGTGCTGCAGATGTCCACGCAACCCGACGCGCTGTCGCGCGCGCTCGACGAGCAGTGGAAGCGCTCGATGAACGCGGTGGGCATCCGCATCGAGTTCAAGCCGGCCAAGTGGCCGGAAAATCTCAAGAACTCGCGCGCCGGCAAGCTCATGATGTGGCGCGTGGGCTGGAGCGCCGCGCAGCCCGACGGCGACACCTTTCTGGCGCTGGGCTACGGCCCCAACAAAGGCCAGGCCAATCACGCGCGCTTCGACCTGCCGGCCTACAACGCCCTGTATGCGCGCCAGCGGCAACTGCCCGACGGCCCCGAGCGCGAGCGCGTGTTCCACGACGCCAAGCGACTGTTCATCGCCTACGCGCCCTACAAGCTGCTCGGCCACCGCATCATGACCTCGGTGTCGCACCGCTGGCTGATCGGGTTCCGGAGCCATCCGTTCATGCGCGACTTCTTCAAGTACGTGGACATCGATCCGGCGCTGCGCAACGGCGGCGCCAGCGGGAGCGTGGGGTGAGCGCCGCCGCTGGCCACCGCCGCGCGCTCCTGAAGGCCGGTCTGCTGAGTGCCAGCGGCCTGACGGCCGCCCCCGCCGTGGCGCAGGACAACGGCAGGAAAGTGTTGCGCTATGCCTTCCTGGCGGCTGAGGTGGGCTTCGACCCGATCCAGCTGACCGACCTGTATTCACGCATCGTCACCGCGCACATCTTCGACTGCCTGTACCGCTACGACTACCTGGCGCGACCATTCAAGATCAAGCCCAACACCGCCGCCGACCTGCCGGAAGTCTCAGGCGATTTTCGCGTCTGGACCATACGCGTGCGCCCGGGCATTCACTTCTCCGACGACCCAGCGTTCAAGGGCGCCCGCCGCGAGCTGACGGCCGAGGACTACGTCTACACCTTCAAGCGCATCTTCGACCCGCGTTGGAAAGCGCCGACCTACGCCTCGATCGCGGAACTCAAGATTGTGGGCATGGCGCCCTTGCGCGACGTCGCCCTCAAGGAACGGAAGCCGTTCAACTTCGACACCGTGGTGCCGGGGCTGCGCGCGCTCGACCGCTACACCATCCGTTTCGAGTTCGAGGTGCCGCAACCCCGTTTCATCCAGACGCTGTGCAGTGGCGACTTGTACGGCGCGGTTGCGCGTGAAGTGATCGAGGCGGCTGGCGACAAGACCATGGAGCGCCCCGTCGGCACCGGGCCTTTCCGCCTGGCCGAGTGGCGCCGCTCCAGCCGCATGGTGCTGGAACGCAACCCGCACTACCGCCACGTGACATGGGACGCCGAGCCCAATGCCGACGACGCGGACGGCCAGGCGCTGGCCTCGAAGTACCGCGGCAGGACGCTGCCGCTGGTTGATCGCGTGGAGATCGCCGTGGTCGATGAGGCGCAGCCGCGCTGGCTCGCGTTCCTGAACCAGGAGCACGATCTGTTGTACGGGTTGCCCAACGAGTTCGTCAACATTGCGATGCCCAACAACCGGCTGGCACCCAATCTGGCGCGCCGCAATGTGCAACTGCTGCGCGTGGCGGCCTCGGACATCACGCTCACCGTGTTCAACATGGACAATCCGGTCGTCGGCGGCTACACGCCCGACAAAGTGGCGCTGCGAAGAGCAATCACGCATGCCACCAACATCGAGCAGGAGATTCGTCTGCTGCGGCGCGGCCAGGCGGTGCCGGCCGAGTCGCCGATCGTGCCCAACACGTTCGGCTACGACCCGGGCTTTCGCACCGAAGCCACGCGCTACAACCCGGCACGCTCCAAGGCACTGCTCGACCTTTTCGGCTACGTGGACAAGGACGGCGATGGCTGGCGCGAGCAGCCGGACGGCAGCCCGCTCGTGCTCGAGTTCTCGACCGGCTCGGACCAGACGTCGCGCCAGCTCGACGAGCTGCGTCGCAAAGACCTGAGCGAAGTAGGACTGCGCGCCACCTTCAAGCCGGCCAAGTTCCAGGAAAACCTGAAGAACGCGCGCGCCGGCAAGTTCATGCTGTGGGGCGTCGGTTCGTCGGCCGCCGCGCCCGACGGTCAGCCAGCGTTCTATCGCGGCTACGGCGGACACGTCGGCGGGCAGAATCTGGCGCGCTTTCGCAACAAGGAGTTTGACGCGCTGTTCGACCGCATCACCACGATGCCGGACGGGCCGGAGCGCTTTGCGCTGATGCAGGAGATGAAGCGCATCATGCTGGTGTACGCGCCGTACCGCCAGCACGTGCATCGCATCCTCAACGATCTGGCACACCCCTGGGTCATCGGCTACCGCCGCCCGCCATACTGGAACGACTGGTGGCAGTTCATCGACGTGGACGCGGCGGCGCAGGCTCAGGCCCTGTCATGAAGCGCCGCGATCTGCTCCAGAGCCTGGCCGCCGGCGGTCTGTTGACGGCCGCCGAGCGCGCCGCTGCCCGCAACAGCGCCGACAACGCGCAGAAGGTGCTGCGCCTGGCGCTGTGGTTTGCCGAGACCGGTTTCGACCCGGCGCAGATTTCGGACGGCAACTCGAACATGATCAGCGACGCCATCTTCGAGGCCCCTCTGACATACGACTACCTGGCGCGCCCGGGCAAGCTCAAGCCGCGGCTGGCCGATGGCATGCCCGAAGTCTCGGCCGACTTTCGGACCTACACCGTGCGCGTGAGGCGTGGGGTGTTCTTCGCCGACGACCCGGCCTTCAAGGGGCAGCGGCGCGAGGTGACCGCGGCCGACTTTGTCTACGCGGTCAAGCGGCTGATCGACCCGCGCTGGAAGAGCCCCAACTTCTACGTGCTGGAAAACGCCCGGCTGCTCGGTGCGGTGGCCGCGCGCTCGGCCGCGCTGAAGGGTGGCGGCTTCGACTACGACGCCGACATCGAGGGCGTGCGCGCCCTCGACCGCTACACCTACCAGCTGCGCCTGGGCGAGCCCGACCCGCGCTTCATCTACAACCTGCTGGCGGTGCAGTTCGCGCCGGTGGCGCGCGAGGTGGTGGCGGCCTACGCCAACGACATGATGGCGCACCCGGTGGGCACCGGGCCGTTCCGCCTGGCCGACTGGCGGCGCGCCTCGCGCGTGGTGCTGGAGCGCAACCCCGGCTACCGCGAGGTGCTGTACGACGAGGAAGCCCCCGCGGACGATCCGCGCTCGCAGGAGATCGCACAGCGCCTGCGCGGCAAGCGCATGCCGTTCGTCGACCGCGTGGAGTTCTATGTCGTGGAGGAGAGCCAGCCGCGCTGGCTGAGCTACCTCAACGGCGACCACGATTACCTCGACGGCCTGCCGCCCGAGTACGCCCACACCATCATCCCCAACGGGGTCATGGCGCCCAATCTGGCCCGCCGCGGCATCCAGATGGACCGCCTGCCGCTGGTGGACGTGGTGCTGTCGTACTTCAACATGGAGCACCCGGTGGTGGGCGGCTACACGCCCGAGAAGGTGGCGCTGCGCCGCGCGATGGCGCTGGCCTACGATCAGGACACGGAGATCCGGCAGATCCGCAAGAGCCAGATGATCAAGGCCAACGGCCAGATCGCGCCCCTGACCTACGGCTTCGACCCGGCCTTCCGCACCGAGGCCAGCCAGACCAGCCTGCCGCGCGCCAAGGCCCTGCTCGACGCCTTCGGCTGGGTCGACCGCAACGGCGACGGCTGGCGCGAGACGCCGGACGGCCGGCCGCTGAGCATCGTCTACTCGACCGGCAGCACCGCGCTGGACCGGCAGTACAACGAGCTGTGGAAGAAGAACATGACGCAGCTCGGCATCCGCATGGAGTTCGACGTCAACCAGTGGCCCGAACACCTGAAGGCCTCGCGCGCCGGCAAGCTCATGATGTGGGGCGTGGCCTGGATCTCCGGCATTCCCGACGGGCAGGCCTTCCTGGAGCTGGGCTACTCGAAGAACAAGGGTCAGGCCAATCACGCGCGCTTCGACCTGCCGGCCTACGACGCGCTGTTCGAGCGGCAGAAGCGGATGCCCGACGGCCCCGAGCGGCTGGCCATACTGCGCGAAATGCAGCGGCTGTTCGTGGCGTTCACGCCGTACAAGCTGCACGGGCACCGCATCCGCACCGATCTCACCCACCCCTGGGTGATCGGCTACCGGCGCCACCCGTACCTGCGCGCGTTCTTCCAGTTCGTGGACATCGACACCGACGCGCGGGCCAGGGCGCTCGGCTGACGACCGCCATGCACGGGCGCCGCGGCTTCCTCGCCGGCGCGGGCGCGCTGGGCGCGGTGCCGCTCGCAGGGCGCGCCCAGGGGCGCCGACCCGACTCCGGCGCGCTGCGCACCCTGCGCTACCCCTTCGAGATCGCCGAAACCACCTTCGACCCTGCCGCCATTCAGGACGGCTACTCGCGCCAGATCACCGGCCACATTTTCGAAGCGCCGCTGGAGTATGACTACTACGCGCGGCCGGCGCGCCTGGTGCCCTGCACGCTGGCCGCCCTGCCGGAGGCTGCCGCCGACTTCCGCAGCTTCACGCTGCGCCTGCGCCCGGGCATCCTGTTTGCGGACGACCCGGCTTTCGGCGGCCAGCCGCGCGAGCTGGTGGCGGCCGACTACGTGTACGCGTGGAAGCGCCTGTACGACCCGCGCTGGAAGAGCCCCATGCTGTTCCAGCTCGAGCCGAGCCGGCTGCTCGGGCTGGACGAGCTGCGGCAGCAGGCGCTGAAGAGCCGCACGCCGTTCGACTACGACCGGCCGGTGGACGGGCTGCGCGCGCTCGACCGCTACACGCTGCAGATCCGGCTGGCCGAGCCGGCGCCGCGCTTTGTCTTTCTGCTGGCCGACGCCTCGATCTTTGGCGCCGTGGCGCGCGAGGTGGTGGAGCGCTACGGCGACCGCATCGGCGAGCATCCGGTCGGCACCGGGCCGTTCCGCCTGCTGTCGTGGCAGCGCAGCTCGCGCATCGTGCTGGAGCGCAACCCCCAGTATCGCGAGCGCCGCTGGGACTACGCCATCGCGCCCGAGCTGCTCGCGGCGCAACCCCTGCTGGCGCGCGACGCACAGCGGCTGCGCGGCCGCCGCCTGCCGCTGGTGGACCGCGTGGAGGTCAGCATCGTCGAGGAGGGCCAGCCGCGCTGGCTCAGCTTCTCCCAGGGCGAGCAGGACCTGATGCGCGTGCCCAACGAAATGGCCACGCTGATCGCGCCCGGCCGCCGGCTGGCGCCGTTCCTGGCGCAGCGCGGCGTGCGGCTGAACCGCACGCCGATGGCCGACGTGGTCCTGAACTACTTCAACATGGAGCACCCGCTGGTGGGCGGCTACACGCCGGAGAAGGTGGCGCTGCGCCGCGCCGTGTCGCTGGCGTTCGACCGCGCCGAGTTCTCGCGCGCCATATTCAACGACTCGGCGGTGCGGGCGCAGTCGCCCTTTGCCCCGGGCACCTTCGGCTACGACCCGGCCCTGCGCAGCGCGCTGGGCGACAGCGACCTGGCGCGCGCCAGGGCGCTGCTCGACACCTTCGGCTACCTCGACCGCAACGGCGACGGCTGGCGCGAGACCCCGCAGGGCGAGCCGCTGGTGCTGGAGATGTCCGCCAGCCCGAGCCAGCTCGACCGCAAGCAGAACGAGCAGATGCGCCGGTTCCTGACCGCTGTGGGCGTGCGGATCGAGTTCCGCATCGCCCAGTGGCCGGAGTTGCTCAAGCAGTCGCTGGCGGGCAAGCTGATGATGTGGGGCTTTTCGTGGCAACTGGGTGAGCCCGACAGCGACCTGCTGTTCGGCATGGCCTACGGCCCCAACCGCGAGCAGTCCAACGACGCGCGCTTTGCCCTGCCCGAGTACGACCGCCTGTACGAGGCGCAGCGCCGCCTGCCCGACGGCCCGCAGCGGCTGGCGCTGCTGCAACAGATGACGCGCCTCTTGGCGGCCTACATGCCCTATCTGCTGTACCTGCACCGCGTCCGGCTCGACGTCTCGCAACCGTGGGTGGCCGGCTACGCGCGCAACCCCTTCACCGAGGTCTGCTGGCACCTGATCGACGTCGATCCGGCTGCACGCACGGCGGCCGCATGACCCTGTCCACGCTGCTGCGCATCGGACTACCGGCGCAATTCGCCGCCGGCGCGCTGGCGGCGCGCTGGCCCGAGGTCTGCTGCCGCCCGATCGACCTCGATTCGGCTGCGTGCGCGGCGGCGGCATGACCCTGTCCGCGCTGCTGCGTATCTCGCTGCTGGCGCAGTTGGTCGCCGGCACGCTGGCGGCGCGCTGGGTGCTGCCGGACAGTGCCGGCTGGGGAGGGGCGCTGCTGGCAGGCGCGCTGCTGCCGGTGGCGGGCACGGCCGTCGTGCTGGCGCTCGAGCTGGCCGTGGCGGCCGTGATCGACCCGCGGCAGCCGCGCATCTGGCCGCTGCAGTGGCTCGGGGTGTGGCTCGGCGAGACGAGCTGTTCGGTGCGGGTGTTTGCCTGGCGCCAGCCGTTTGCCGCCGGGTTTGCCGAGCCGCCGCTGGTCCACGACCCGCAGCGCCCGGCGGTGCTGCTGATACACGGCTACGTCTGCAACCGCGCCGTGTGGAAGCCGCTGCTCGGCAGCGGCCGGCTGGCCGACTGCAATGTCGCCACGATCAACCTGCAACCGGTGTTCGGCTCGATCGACCGGTACGCCGACCCGATCCACGCGGCGGTGACGGCGCTGCGTGCCGCCACCGGCGCAGCGCGTGTGGTGCTGGTGGGCCACAGCATGGGCGGCCTGGCCGCCCGCGCCTACCTGCGCCGCCATGGCGATGCGGCGGTGGCGCGCGTGGTCACGCTGGCCAGCCCGCACCACGGCACCGTCTTCGCGGCGCTCGGCCACGGTGCCAACGCGCGCCAGATGCGCAAGGACAGCCCCTACCTGACCACGCTGGCAGGCAGCGAGAGCGCGCCGCTGCGCCGCAAGTTTGTCTGCATCGCCAGCGCCGACGACAACCTCGTGGTGCCGCGCGCCAGCCCCCTGCTGCCCGAGGCCGAGCGCCATGTGCTCGACGGTGTGGGGCACCTGGCGCTGACGGAGGATGCTCGGGCGTGGGAAATGGTGCGTGCGGCGGTGCACGGCGCCCGGTGCGCCGAGAGCGCCCTCACCCCAGCCCTCTCCCGCTGAGGCGGGAGAGGGAGCAGGGCGCAGCCGAAGGAACTCCGCCCCACACCACCGTGGCGGTCCCCTCTCCCCGATCACGGGGAGAGGGCCAGGGTGAGGGCCGCCCTTCGCCGTCCCGTATCGCATCCCCCGCCTCCGCTCAGCCAAACCACGGACCCGCTCGCGCTGCCCTTGTTTTTCCCTCTCCCCACTCACGGGGAGAGGGCCAGGGTGAGGGGCCGCCCTTCGCCGTCCCGCATCGCGTCCCCGCCTCCGCTCAGCCGGCCCCAGCACGCGCGCGCACTGCCCGGCCGCCCTGACGTTGCGCATCAAGATCACGATTGCGGTGTGTAGACCGCACGCTGGCAAGAGGGTTACGAGGGCCGCGATAGCCTGCCGCGTTCGACAGCCCTCCTCGAACTACCGATACAGCCCGCACGAAGCCCTGTTCAGCAGCCTCAAAGGCGTCCGAAGATCGCCGGCAGACAAGAGCACCTCGTGCGGCCGGCAGCCATCAACTCCCCTACCCCGCGGGCAACGCGCTCATCACCACGTCCAGCATCGGAATCCCCACCAGCCCGGTCGACACGCTGCTGGTGATGGACTTGAAGATCATCGCGTCGTGCAGCCAGTGGTGCTGCACGTTGGACCACTGGTCGCCGTCCGCGACCGCGATGGCGATCGAGTAATCACCCACCGGCAGGATCGGCATGCGGAAGGTGAATCGCGCGTTGATGAGTTCGCCCGCCGCCGCCGCGCAGGGCGAGTCGGTGTAGCGCTTGCAGGTGTTCTCGGAGAACAGGTTCTGGCCCAGGCGGTCCTTGACGATGAAACCGAGGATGGGCTGCTGCATCGGTTCCAGCAGCCGGGCGGTGATCGACAACGTGACGACTTCGCCGCCTTCGACCGCGGCCAGTGCGCGGCCGGCCGGGTCCAGCAGACGCACGTCGACGACCCGCGCGCCGCCCTTGCCGAAGGCGGGCGAATCCGGCTCGAAGCGAAATCCCTCCAGCCGGTTGGGGCCGCCGCTTGCTGCCGGCAACGCCGCCGACGGCGTGCCTGGCGCCTGCTGCGCGGCGGGCGCCATGGGGAGCGCCGCAGTCGGGTTCGCCGGGCTCCCGCCTTGCAGGCGCTGGATCGTGTCGCCCAGGTACATCTCGCAGACGTCCTTGGCGGGTCCGACTGCGCGCACCCGGCCGCCATCGAGCCACACGGCCCGGTGGCACAGCGACACCACGGCCGCGCTGTCGTGGCTGACGAAGATCAGGGTGCCGTGCTGCTGGAACCCGCGGATGAAGCGCATGCACTTCTGCACGAAGTACGCATCGCCAACCGCCAGTGCCTCGTCGACGATCAGTACGTCCGCGTCGAGGTGGGCAATCAGCGCAAAGCCCAGTCGCACGTACATCCCGCTGGAGTAGGACTTCACGGGGCGGTCGAAGAACTCGCCGATCTCAGCGAACGCCTCGATCGAAGGCAGCCTCTGTTCGATGGCGGCGCGGGACATGCCGTGCAGGTGCGCGCTCATGATCACGTTCTCGCGGCCGGTGAACTCGCCGTTGAAGCCGGCGCCCAGCTCCAGCAGCGCCGCCACGCGCCCCCGCACCTCCACCCGGCCGCTGCTCGGCTCGACCGTGCCGCAAAGGATCTTCAGCAGGGTCGACTTGCCGGCGCCATTGGGGCCGATCAGGCCCACGGTCTCCCCGCGGTAGACATCGAGGCTCACGTCGGTCAGCGCCTGGAAGTCACGCGCATACCGGCGGCGCCCGCGGGCAAGCGCCTGCAGCAGCCGGTCCGCCGGGCGCTCGTAGATTTGAAAACGCTTGGTCAAGCCCGAGACTGCGACGACGGGCGCGGGCGGCGCCGCACCGGCAGCGCCTCCGGCCGCCCGGCTCGTCGGGCCGGCCCCGGTTGCCTGCATCTAGCGCGCCCTCATGACCGGGCTGCGCTCGACGGACTGCACTTGCGCCGCCGCGCGCAGTCGGGCCGGGGCCAGCACCACCGCGAGACGCACCTCGTGCGCGGGAAGAATGTTGCCCATGAGACTCATGATCGTAGGCTCCCGACCTCAATAACGTGCTGACCGGGTCGCGTTGGCTTGACTGCGACTCGTCGCTTCCGAAAGGCCACCCGTCCAACGGGCAGGGCCGGTCGTCGCAAGCCCGTACGGTTGCGCCGGGATCGCCGGAACAATCGATCGGTCAAGATCAGCCTGTCTCCCGCGCCATGGACACGAAGCATTGGGCCGTCTTGCTGTTTGCCTTGGGTAGCGGCCCGGGACTGGAAGCGTTTATCGTCTTGGCGACGGTGTGCCCCATCCGTTGACCGCGGCCATCGACCGCCGTGGATACCGCAGAGACTGTACCGCTTGAACCCGCCCCGCAACACGCCGGACCTCTCCTGGGAGCCTTCCAATGCAGCGCTCAGCCCCGCTCAGACATCTTGCCTTGAACCTGCTGACCCTCGTGTTGGCGGCACCGGCGGTTGCAATCGCCAAACAGCCCGTGCAGCCCGCCGCGGCAGATCCGGTCACGCGCGTCGTCGTCACCTACCGTGACGGCGCGGCGGCCGTGGAGGCGGCGGCCGTGGCCCGTGCGGGCGCACTGAAAATGGGCGTGGAGCCGCTAGCCTGGGTGCGCAACCTCGACGAAGGGACCCAGGTGTTCCGCCTTCAGCGCCCCCTTTCCCAGGCCGACTTTGGCGCTCTCGCGGCGCAGATGCGTGCCCAGAACAGCCGGATCCTGACGGTGGAGCGCGACATCGTCGTGCGCACGCTGCTGATCCCGAACGATCCTGATTTCGCGCCCCGACAGTGGCACTTCAAGGAGCCGACCACCCCCGATGGCAATCGGGGGGGCGCCAACTTCGCGCCCGCATGGGACATCAGCCGCGGCGCCGGCGTCGTGGTGGCGGTGGTGGACAACGGCAGCATCGTGCACCCGGATCTGACGGCCAACCTCATCGGCGGCTACGACTTCGTGAGCGACGCTGCAATTGCGCGCGACGGCGACGGCCGCGATGCCAACGCCGCCGACGAGGGCAACTGGGGCGAGATCGGCGAGTGCAACACCGGCAGCGGAGCCAACACGGCGCTGCGGCCCAGTTCGTGGCATGGGGCCCACGTTGCGGGCACCGTAGCGGCGGTCACCGGGAACGGCCTCGGCCTGGCGGGAGGCGCCTACGAGTCCAAGGTGGTCCCCGTGCGCGCGCTGGGCCGTTGCGGCATTGGTTTCCTGTCCGACATCGCAGACGCGATCCGCTGGTCTGCGGGCGGCACCGTCCCGGGGGTGCCGGCCAACCCGAACCCGGCGCGCGTGGTCAACCTGAGTCTGGGTGGCGTCGGCTCGTGTCCGGCCTACATGCAGCGGGCGGTGGACGATGCGCGCGCCCGCGGTGCGGTCGTCGTCGCGGCCACCGGCAACGACGGCAGCCCCTCGACCATCGGTACCCCGGCCAACTGCGCCGGCGTGATGGCCGTGACCGCGCACAACTTTCAGGGCGATAACGCCGACTATGCCAACGCTGGCGCCGGGACCTCGATCAGCGCGCCGGGGGGCGGCGCCTGTACAGAGCCGGACGGGCCATCGTTCACCTGCCTGACGCCCAGCGCGACTGCGGCCAACTTCGCGGTGTGGTCGCTGGGTCTGTGGGGTCAGCGCGGCCCCACGAGCACCAATGCCAGCGGCACTTCGTCTGGTCCGAACATATCCGGCAGGACAGGCACCAGCATGGCCGCCCCGCATGTGTCGGCCGCTGCGGCGCTGTTGATCGCGGCCGACGGCTCCCTGAGCGAGAGCCGGGTGCGTGCCGCTCTGGCCGCCTCGGCGCGGTCCTTCCCCGCCGGAACCTACTGCGCCAGCCAAACGGACGGCCGCTGCGGCACCGGCATGCTCGACGCAGCGGCGGCACTGTCGCTGCTTTCATTGCCGCGCCAGCCGACCGCCGCCGCCCTGTTGCCGCTCAGCCGCTCGGCCACGGTGGGCAGCACGGCGACGGTGTTCGCAACCCTGATCAACGGCGGCAGCGGGACCGCCCGCTCCTGCGCGATCGCGGTCGACACGCCCGCCTTCGTCGGCGACTTCTGGTTTCAGACCACCAACCCCGCGACCAACGCCCTGACCGGCACACGCAATGCGCCCGTCGACATCGCCCCCGGGGCGGCGCAGAGCTTCGTGCTGGGCTTCACGCCCACCGGCACGCTGAGTCCCACCGACCTGCCGCTGCGGTTCGACTGCCTCAACGCTTCGGCCGTGCCCACGCGGACAGGGCTGAACACGCTCCTGTTGTCGGCATCCAGCTCGCCCGTGCCCGACGTGATCGCCCTGTCCGCCACGACGGGGAACGACGGCATCGTTTCCCTGCCCGGCACAACCGGCAGTGGCGCCTTCGCCGTGGCCACCTCCAACGTGGGGGCGGCCGGCACGATTACGGTCTCCGCGGACACGGGCAGCGCCAGTCTCCCGGTCGATCTGCTGGTCTGTCAGACCAACTCGGGTACGGGCGCGTGCCTGGCGACCCCGCAATCGTCGGTGACCCTGTCCGTAGGGGCCGGCGCAACGCCCACCTTTGCCGTCTTTGCAACGGCGCGCGGGGCCATCGCGTTCGCGCCGGACGTCAACCGGGTCTTCGTTCGCTTCCGCGACAGCGGCACCCAGGTGCGCGGCGCCACCAGCGTGGCGATCCGCACGCAGTAGAGAAGTTGGCGTACCCGCCGGGCGATCCTGCCGACGCGCACCACGAACGGGACACCATGTCGAGTCGCCAGGTTGCCCGAAGCCGCCGGTCAGATCGGCGCTCCCGCTAGGCCTCAGTTCGTTCTCATGATCTCGTCGCGCTCAACGTACTGCACTGCGGCCGCTCCCCGCAGACGGGGCAATGCCGCCTCGCAGTCGGCGGCCGATCAGGAGTCCCACGAGGGCGAGGCCGGTCTTGGCGATTGCGAAATTCATGTTCGAGGTTGTGCCGGAAAGAGGGCTGTTCCAGTGGCGGCCGCATTTGCGCGGCCAGATGATTACAGCGGAGCGCCATGCCGCTCCCGCAGACCCGAAACGCTCCGCTTCTACTCTTGTTGACGACGGAGTCATCAATGGAACTTGAGTACCGCACGACGTCGCTGCCCGGCAGCAGTCACCACCTGCGCGGCGCCGCAGCCGCCATGGGCCTGTGGTTGCTGTTGTGCTGTCCCGCAATGGTCAGCGCGCAGCAAGTCTCCCCGCTTGCGCCGAAGAAGATCGACGCGGTGCGTGCAGTTTCGGCGACTGAGCGGGGAACTGGCGCGAAGACAGTCCGCCAACTGATCGTCAAGTACCGGGACGAAACCGCGCAGACTTTCGCCGCGCGGGCGGACAGCCGTGCCGCGAAGTCCCTGTCGTCCGAGAAAGTCCTCGCTTATCACCGCCCGATGTCGGGCATGGCGCACGTCTACCGGCTGCCGGAGCCCATGACGGAGGCTGAAGCCCGGTCATTCGCCGCCGAACTGCGGCGGATCTCGCCGAGCATCGAGTATGCCGAACCGGACAGTCTGATTCGGCCCTTGGCCACTCCAAATGACCCTTTCTTCATCACAAGGCAGTGGAACTATCTGGCCCCCGCGCCTGCCTCTCAGTTGCTCGGTGGCGCAAATCTGCCGACGGCCTGGGATGTCTCGGTCGGCACCGGCGTCGTCGTGGCGGTCATCGACACCGGCTATCTGCCGCACCCCGACCTGCTGGGCAACAGCATTGCGGGCTATGACTTCGTGTCCGACACTTTCGTTTCAAACGATGGAGACGGGCGGGATACCGACCCCACCGACCCGGGAGACTGGTTCCCGGCCGCTTACTGCTCGCCCACGTCGGAACAGGAACGCAGTAGCTGGCATGGCACCCATGTTGCCGGATTGGTCGCCGCGGTGACCAACAACGGGATCGGTGTCGCCGGCGTTGCAGGTGGGGCGCGCGTTCTTCACGTGCGCGTACTGGGGCGGTGCGGGGGATTGACATCCGACATCGCTGATGCGATCCGTTGGGCGTCAGGTGCCCAGGCTAGTGTGACCGGCCTCACGTGGTCCCAGTTGGGCGTTCCAAACAACTCGACGCCGGCACGCGTCATCAACCTCAGTCTCGGGATCGCCGAAGCATGCGGTCCGACTTATCAAGAGGCAGTCAATGCGGCTTCCTCCCAGGGAGCACTGATCGTTGCCGCCACCGGCAATGACGGTGGCACCTCCATCAGTAGTCCCGCCAGTTGTCAGGGCGTTGTTGCGGTGACTGCCCACACCTTTCAGGGCGACAGGGCGGACTACGCTGATGTGGGTGCGGGCACAGCAATCAGCGCTCCGGGCGGCGGCGCCTGTACTACGAGTGATAGCGACACCTTCTCATGCCTCACTCGTGGGGCCGCGCTCGAACGGTTCATCTGGTCCACAAACAACACCGGGGTAACGACGGCCTCGACTCACACCTACATAGGCTGGGAAGGAACCAGCCTGGCAGCCCCGCACGTGGCCGGCGTTGCGGCCCTGCTGATATCCGCTTACCCGGCAATCACTGCCCGGCAAGCACGCGGGAGCATGATGCGTGCAGCGCGCAGCTTCCCGTCGGGCACCTATTGCGCCGCGTTCACCGACGGCCGCTGCGGCGCCGGCATGCTCGACGGTGCCGCCAGCCTGTCGCTGGCCGCGGTGGCTTTGTCGACCGGGCCCCAGCCGCTCGTGTCTGCGGCGCTGCCGGCGAGCCGTTCGGTGGCCGTGGGCGGCACCGCCACGGCCTTCGCAACCGTCATCAACACGGGTACCGCAACGGCCTACGGCTGCGAGATCGCGCCGGCGGCCAGCCTCAGCGCCAACTTCTGGTTTCAGCCCACCGACCCGGTGACCAACGCACCGGTGGGCATCCGCAACCGCCCGGTCGACATTCCGGCCGGCGCCGCGCAGGCCTTCGTGATCGGATTCACGCCGACCGCAACCTTTGCGCCCACCGACGTAGCCCTGCGCTTCGACTGCATCAATGCGCCGCCGGCGGCCGTCAACTCGGGCTTGAACACGCTGCTCCTGTCGGCAACCGCCACGCCGGGCCCCGACATCGTCGCGCTGTCGGCCACGTCGCCCAACGACGGCGTGGCGAGGATCCCCGGCGCCACCGGAACCGGGGTCTTCGCGGTCGCCAGCGTGAACGTGGGTACGAGCGGCAACATCACCGTGAGCGCCGACACGGCAGGCGTCACGCTGCCGGTGGCAGTGTCGCTGTGCCAGACCAACCCGTCCACGGGTGTCTGCCTGGCACCGCCAGCGCCGACCGTCTCGGCCACGATCAACGCCGGGGCGACGCCCACTTTCGCCGTGTTCGTGGCCGGCAGCGGCATCGTCGCCTTCGACCCGGCCCGCAATCGCGTGACCGTCAGATTTCGCGAGACAGCAACCAATGCAGTCCGCGGCGCCACCAGCGTGGCGATCCGTACGCAATAACGCGCTAGTCTTGGCGCAAGCCGCCCGGCCCGCGCGCGCGGGCCGGAGCCGAGCTGCCCACCAAAACAAGTGCCGTGCCGCTGTCCGCACCCGAAGCCTGGACGCTCAGACGTTTCTCCGAGCTGTACTACACCGGCCCGGCGGCGGGCGCTCGCCCATTCGAGGACACGCACTGGATGGGCGTGCCTGCTCTCAAGTGCCCGCTCGATCTGTGGGTCTACCAGGAACTGCTGTTTCGCCTGCGGCCAGGGCTCATCGTGGAGACAGGCACGCGCCATGGTGGCACGGCGCTCTACCTGGCTCATCTGTGCGACCTGCTCGGCCGCGGCCGGGTCGCCAGCGTCGACATCGAAGCGCTGCCGCGCCCGCAGCACCCTCGCATCCGTTACCTCAAGGGGTCGAGCACAGACCCGGGCATCGTCGGCGCCGTAGCGGCGATGAAGGAACCGGGGGCGGGCATGCTCGTCATCCTCGACTCCGACCACCGCTGCGAGCATGTGCTGGCCGAGCTCGAGCACTACGGCGCGCTGCTCCAGGCAGGCGACTACCTGATCGTCGAAGACACCAACCTGAATGGCCATCCGGTGGCGCCGTCGCACGGGCCGGGGCCGCACGAGGCGGTCGAGGCCTTTCTGCTGCGCCATCCGGAATTCGTGCGGGATCGCGGTTGCGAGAAGTTCCTGCTGACCTTTAATCCGGGGGGCTTTCTCCAGCGCCGCGACGTCGAACCCCGGCCCGCCGGGTCGGGGCAGACCGCAGTGCCCGAGGATCCCTATCGGGCGGACGAGCCGGATGTCCTGCGCTCGGTCGCTGTCACGCTCGAGCGGGCACGGCTCGCCGAAACGCTGCTGGAGCAACTGGCCAGGGTCACGCCGGCCTTCCAGGAGGCCATGCAGCAGCTAGACGCGGCGCAGCAGGCAAGCAGCCAATTCAAGGAGGCGGTCGCCTCGCTCGATCGCGCCCGGCAGCGTGAAGAGCGGCTGGGCGCGCAGCTCCAGGAGATTTCCGCGGCCTTCGAGGAGGCGCTGCGGCAGCTCGCCGTATGGAAAGCGGTCGCCGAGGACCTGCAGAACACGAACGCGCGGCAGAGCGAAGCGTCGGAGCGTGAGGCGGCGCTGGCGGCGCGCGTCGTCGCACTGGAGCAAGCCCTTGGCCGGGCCGGTATCGGGGTAACCGAGCGGGACTCCGCGCAGCAAGCCGTGTCGACGACGGGCAAGCCATGACAGCCACGCCCATCAAGTACGACGGGCGCATCGACCTGCGGGTCCGCAACAACTCGCACTCGATCTCGTATGCGCTGATCGAGCAGCACTTCGACGAAGCGGCTGGCCGCATCCTCGATGTCGGCTGCAGCACGGGCTACCTCGGCGAGGCGTTGAGGCAACGTGGCCATCGCGTGGTCGGCGTCGAGCCGGATCGCAACAGCGCCGAACAGGCGCGCACGCGCCTCGATCAGGTCATTGTCGGAACCATTGAGGATTTCCTGGCGCAAACCACGGGGAGCGAGCGCTTCGACGCGATGATCTTCGGCGACGTACTGGAACACACGGCCGATCCCGCCGCCGTGCTGCGGCGCTGTCGCAGTCACCTGACCGAGCGCGGCATCGTCGTGGCGTCCGTGCCCAACGTGGCGCACGTCGGCGTTCGTGCCATGCTGCTCGCAGGACGCTGGGACTACGACGAGCGCGGCATTCTCGATCGCACGCACCTGCGGTTCTTCACCAAGGCTTCGCTGGTCGATCTGCTGGAAGACGCCGGCTACACCGTCGAGGCCGTGGTCCCGGTGACGCTGGATGTCGAGCAGTGCGGTATCCAGGTCGACCCCGGCCTCGTGGCGCAGGTGCGCGAGTCGGCCCGCGACGAGGCGCTCGACGTGTTCCAGTACGTGGCGCTGGCTCGCCTGCGGGCGCAGCCGGCGGTCCAGTCAGCCCGGTCGCGCTTCACCGCGGCGGACCGGCCGCGCATCCTGTGTGCGCCGCCGCTGCCGGAATGGTCGATCGGAGACATCCGCCTGCGCAACCCGCTGGCGGCCTGGACGAGTTGGCATGGAGGCGCGGTGCGGCATGCCTCGGCGCGCCAGATCCACCCTGCGGACTTCGACTGGGCCAACGTGGTCGTCCTGCAGCGCGAGGCCGATCCGGCAGTCCTGGCGCTCATCGACCGTTGTCATGCCGCCGGCAAGTACGTGGTCTTCGACATCGACGATCTGCTGACGGACGTGCCGGATTTCCTCATCGCGCACCAGCACTCGGTCTGGGTTCGACCCTACCTCGTGGCCGCGCTGCAGCAGGCGGATCTCGTGACCACGACAACCGAGCGCCTGGCTGCCGAACTGCGGACCTTCAATGCAAGCGTCGCGGTCCTTCCGAACTGCCCCCGGCCGGTGCCGGTTCCCTCGCGCCACTACGAAGGTGGCAGCGAGCCAATCAGGCTGTTCGTCGCCTCTTCGGACACGATCCGCGTGGACTTCCTCGTACCGGCACTGCGGCGACTGATGGCCGACCCCGGCCTGAGCTTCAATCTGATCGGCATCGGCCCGCCGGGCAAGTACCTCATGGAGGCCGGCCTGCCGGTGGCCGCGCTGGCCAACGTCGAGTACGAGCACTTTGGCAACTTCCTGGCTGCGCACGACAACGCGATTGGCCTCATCCCGCTCGACGAGTCCGGCTTCAGCAGTTGCAAGAGCCCGATCAAGTACCTCGACTACTCGCAGGCCGGACTGGTCACTGTCTGTTCCGCCGTGCCTCCTTACTCGGACTGCGTCGAGGATGGCCTGACCGGACTGCTGGCCCGCAACGAGCCGGACGCATGGTACGAAGCAGTCGCCTCGCTGGCACGGTCGGCGTCACTGCGCCAGCGCATTGCCACCGCGGCAAGGCGCAAGTGCCAGCAGGACCGGTCCCTGAGGTCGGCAGGCGACCGCTGGGAAGCGGCACTGAAGCAGATGATGCAGCGCCCCGCCCGCGCCGCGAGCCGCAACAGCACCGCAGAGCCGCAGCCGGGCCAGCCGAAGTCGGCCCTACGCAAGCTGAGATGGCTGCTGGGAAACCTGACGCAGCCTGGCGCCTACGCGCGCGCGGCGACCATCCTCGTCCGCGAGGGCCCGACCGGCATTGCAAGGCGAGTTCTGCGAGACCGCTGAGCGCCGACCGGAGTCACAGAACGTCGACAAACGCGCGTCGCGAACGCCAAAAGAAGTACGCCCCGACCGAGTAGACGATGAGGCCGAGCCCGAACACGACCAGCACCCCGCCGAATCCCGGCGCCTGCCCGAAGACGGCCGGGTTGCGTACGGCCTCGACCATGTGGGTCAACGGGTTCAGGAACAGCAGGATGCGCGCCGACTCGGGTACGGCGCTCATCGGGTACATGACCGGACTCAGAAACAGCAGTCCGGCGTTGATGAGGCCCGTGAGCTGCGAGATGTCGCGCACGAAGACCCCCAGCGCGGCCAGCAGGAACGTCGCTCCGAGGGCAAACAGGACGATCGGAATCCAGAGCAGCAGGGCCAGCAGGAACCACCCACCGGCGGGGCGGCCGGTGAGCAGCATCCAGACCCAGAGCAGACCCATGCAGACCACGACCTGGGCGAAAGCCGCCATGACTGTGGCGGCGCACAGGGTCTCGGCCGGAAACACCACTTTCTTGATCAACGCCGCCTGCGATACGACCACCGTCGGCGCCCGCGCGATGCACTCGGAAACGAACAGGTACACGACCATCGCCGCGAACATCGGGGCCAGGAACTCCTGCGCCTGCGCCGCCCCCGGCTGCTGCCACCGGACCCCCATGACGACACCGAACACGAACGCGTACAGAACGAGCAGTCCGAGCGGGGTCAGCAGCGCCCACAACGCCCCGAGCCACGCCCCTCGGTACCGGGAAGCCAGCTCTCTCCTCGTCAATTGCCAGACCAGCGCGCGGTGCCTGAATAGCGATGCCAGCATCGATTGCCGTCTCGTTGCGCCCGACGCACAGCGCGTCTCGTTGCCGCCAAGTCTAGACGCGCTCGATTCGCCCGCGCCCCCTGGCGCACATCGCAGCCGCGCCCCCGCCGCACACCGGGAGGTGCTGCAATGAAGATTCAGCCAATCGCCGGGGCCGCCCGCGGCCGAACCGGGCGTCGCGTCGTCGCCGGCGCGGCGCTTTGCGCGGCCGTGGCTGCGCTCGGCGTCTACTACTTCCCGTCCTCGCCGGCACCGGCTCTGCCCATGGCTCGCCCCGGCGCCGCATCAATCCCCGCAGATCGCACGGGCGCTGCAACCGCCTCCCCGGAAGCCCCGGGCACAGCCACGGCGCTGCAGCTTCCGCAGCACACCGAGCCCGCAGTCGCACAACCTCACGGCTCAGCGCGAGGTCCGGACCTCGCCGGCACCAGCGCGCACCCTGCAGTACGACGGATGATTCAGGACGCGCAGTTGCTGTCGCAGCCCGCGGCACCCCAGACCAGCCCTGCAGCCTCGGCGGATACCTCGGCCGTTTTTCCTTTCGGCCGCGGTTCCGCCGTGATTCCGGCGCAAGGCGCGACACCCTCTGCACCGCGGCTCGATCCAATGCAACCGAACCCATCGCTTGCCGGATTGACCCAGCAAGCGCAACGGGACCTGTCCTCGGTGGTGGACGCGCTCAAGGCAGTCGAGGACAAGCCGAAGTGAGCGGCTGGATGTCCTGCGGCCCCGCCGCCGCAGTCCTGACTGCCGATCCTCCCGTCGATGAGGGAGCGCCCCTTGGTACCGGCGCAGAAAGCGAAGAAGAACGATGCCTCGCATGTGTCGTCACGTATCGCCCCGACATCCCGCAGTTGCTCGCCTTGATCGGTGCGGTCGAGGCAGCTCGCGGGTTTGAAGTGGCGTTGATCGACAACTCGGACTCGGCTCACTGGCATCGACATCTGACCGAGCTGGCAACCGCAAGGGACTGCCGGCTCATTGCCAACCGGGAGAACCGCGGCATCGCCCATGCTCACAACCAGGCGATCGATCTGGCGCGCCGCTGTGGCTTCGCTCGCCTTCTTCTGCTCGACCAGGACAGCCACATCTCGGCAGCGTCCATCGAACGGCTGAATCGGGAACTGGACCGGCTGACCCGCGCAGGGCGGCGCGTGGCGGCAGTTGGTCCCAGACACGTGGACTGCAAGGACGGTACCGACCTGCCTTTCGTGCGACTGACCAGCGCGCTGGGGATGAAGCCGGTCAGGGACGCCGGCCCCACGGTCGCGTGCGACGTGCTGATCAGCTCAGGCTGCCTTTTTCCGGTAGCGCAGTTCGACGAGATCGGCCCCTTCGACACGCAGTTCTTCATCGACTACGTCGACATTGAGTGGTGCTCGCGGGCCCGTGCCAAGGGATTCGAATTGCACGGCGTGCCTGCCTCGCGCATGGAGCACTCCATCGGCGAGGGCGTACTGCGGGTGCTGGGCCGGCGCTTGCCGGTTCATGCGCCGCAACGGCAGTACTACCTGGTGCGTAACGCACTGCTGTTCGCGCGCAAGCGTCAGGTGCCGATGCGCTGGCGCCTGCACCTGCTGCTCAGGGCGTTCGCGCACTTTGCGATCTTCTCTACGTTGTGCCCGCCACGCCTGCAGCGTCTCCGATGGCTGGGTCGCGGCCTATGGGATGGCATGGCAGGCCGCGGCGGAAAGCTCCCTGGCCCCGACCCCGAGGCGCAGCAACAGCCGCTCTGAACACGAGGACAGCGCGGGGTCCACGCTTGGCGCCGGGGCGAAGCGGCATGCGTCCCGTGCGGTGCGGGGCGTCGCGGTCGCCCACAACGCCCTCACCCCAGCCCTCTCCCGCTGAGGCGGGAGAGGGAGCAGGGCGCAGCCGAAAGAACTCCACCCCACGCCACCGTACCGCTCCCGCCCCCCTCCCCTCTCCCCGATCACGGGGAGAGGGCCAGGGTGAGGGCCGCCCTTCGCCAGCCGTCAACGCAGCACCAGCCTCCCCTCGTCGTGTTCCCTCTCCCCGATCACGGGGAGAGGGCCAGGGTGAGGGGTCGCCCTTCGCCAGCCGTCAGCGCGCAGCAACCGTCCCCGCTTGCCCTCACCCCAGCCCTCTCCCGCTGAGGCGGGAGAGGGAGCAGGGCGCTGCCGAAAGCTCCGCCCCACGACACCGTACCGCTCCCGCCCCCCTCCCCTCTACCCGATCACGGGGAGAGGGCCAGGGTGAGGGGCCGCCCTTGGCCAGCCCTCAGCGCGGCGCCAGCTTCCCCTCGGCCAGGCGCAGCACCCGGTCGCACTGCCCGGCCACGTCGAGGTCATGCGTCACGATCACGATCGCGGTGCGCCGCTCGCGCGCCAGCCGGACGAACAGATCGAACACCGCATGCGCGGTGTCGCGGTCCAGATTGCCGGTGGGCTCGTCGGCCAGCACGCAGGACGGCCGGGTGACGATGGCGCGCGCGATGGCGGTGCGCTGGCGCTCGCCGCCCGACAGCTCGGCCGGATGATGGGCGGCCCGCTGCGCCAGCCCGACGGCCGTCAGCGCTTCGAGCGCCTGCGCTCGCGCCGGCGCGAGCGGCATGCGGCGGATGACCAGCGGCATGGCCACGTTGTCCAGCGCGGTGAACTCGGGCAGCAGGTGATGGAACTGGTAGACGAAGCCCAGGTGCTCATTGCGCAGCCGGCCGCGCTCCACGTCGGACAGCCGGGCCACGTCGCGGCCGCCGATGGCCACCGTGCCGGCGTCGAGCGCGTCGAGCCCGCCCAGGCAGTGCAGCAGCGTGCTCTTGCCGGAGCCCGAGGCGCCGGTGATGGCGACGATCTCGCCGGCCTGCACGGCGAGGTCGGCGCCGCGCAGCACGTGGATCGCCTGCGCGCCGGCGCCAACCTCCCGGTAGGCCTTGGCCACGCCGCGCGCCGACAGCACCGCCTCAGTCATAGCGCAGCGCCTCGGCCGGCCGGGTGCGCGCGGCGCGCCAGCTCGGATACAGCGTGGCCGCCAGCGCCATCACGAGCGAGATCAGCGTGATCGGCACGATGTCGCCGGCGCGCGGGTCCGACGGCAGGCTGCTGATGAAGTAGATGTCCTTGGGCAGGAACTGCACGCCCACCACGCGCTCGATGGCCGGCACGATCACGTCGAGGTGGTTGGCCAGCAGCAGCCCGCCGCCCACGCCGGCCAGCGTGCCGATGACGCCGATCAGCGCGCCCTGCACGATGAACACCAGCATCACGCTCGCCGGACTCGCCCCCAGCGTGCGCAGGATGGCGATGTCCGACTGCTTCTCGGTGACCGTCATCACCAGCGTGGACACGAGGTTGAAGGCGGCCACCGCCACGATCAGCGTCAGGATGATGAACATCATGCGCTTTTCGGTCTGCACGGCGGCAAACCAGGTCGGGTTCTGGCGCGACCAGTCGCGCACCATGAGGCCGCGCTCCAGCGTGCCGGCCAGTTCCGCCGCCACCTGCGGGGCGCGCTGCATGTCCGCCAGCTTCAGGCGCAAGCCGGTGGGGCCTTCGAGGCGAAACAGCTTCTGCGCGTCGGCCAGATGGATCAGCGCCAGCGAGCTGTCGTACTCGAAGTGGCCGGACTCGAACAGCCCCACCACCGTGAACTGCCGCAGTCGCGGCACGACGCCGGCCGGGGTCAGGTTGCCCTGCGGCGCGATCAGCGTGACCTTCTCGCCCACCATGACGCCGAGCGCGCGCGCCAGTTCGTAACCCAGCACCACGCCGAAGCTGCCGTCCGTGAGGTCGGCCAGCCGGCCCGCCGGCAGGCGCCGCGTGATGTCCGACACGCCGGGTTCCAGCGCCGGGTCGATCCCGCGGATCAGCGCGCCGCGCACCAGATCGCCCCGTGTGAGCATCGCCTGCGCGCCAATGAACGGCGCGGCGGCCCGGACCTGCGGGTTGGCGCGCGCCTGATCGGCCACGCGCTGCCAGTCGGGCAGTGCGCCGGACACGCTGCCCACCTCGACGTGCGACAGCACCGACAGCATCCTGTCGCGCACTTCCTTCTGGAAGCCGTTCATGACCGAAAGCACCACGATCAGCGCGGCCACGCCGAGCGCGATGCCGGCCATCGAGATGGCCGAGATGAACGAGATGAAGCCATTGCGCCGGCGCGCCCGGCGGCCGGCCCGCGTGTAGCGCAGGCCGATGCGAAGTTCGTAGGGGAGGCTCAAGGGGGGGATTCCGCGAGAGCGGCGATTCTATGCGCGGCGCGGCGCCGGGGCGCGGGGACTGGGCCGCCGCGTGCCACCCGCCGCGTACCGCCCGCCTCCCACGCCCGCGATGCCGAGTCCTTACACTGTCCCGATGCGCTGCTTTGTCGTGGTTCCCGGGGCACTGGTCCCCGCGCCGCTGGCTGCCGACCTGGTTGGCGAGGCACGGCGGCAACAGCGCCTGCCGCAGCTCGAACGCCTGGTGGCGCGAGCCAGCGTGAAGGCCTACGCCGCGCTCCCACCCGTGGCCGCACGCGTGCCGCAGCTCTACTGGACCTGGGCGCAGTTCGGCGGCAGCGGCGGTCCCGTAGCCGCCCCCTACGTGGCCGCGCTGCTGGCGCAGCGGGCAGCGCCGGCGGCGCTGTGGCATTGCGACCCGGTGCATATCGCCCTGGCGCGCGACCACCTGCTCGTCACCGCGCTCGACGAGGCCCCGCCAACGCCTGCGGAGGACGAGGCGCTGTTCGCCGAGGCCGCCGCGGCCGCGCTGGAACTGGGCGCGCAGATGCACCGCTGGCAGGGGCGCTGGTTCATCGCCTTCGACCCGCCTTGGCAGTTGGAGGCGGTGCCGCTGGCCGCCGTCCTCGACCACTCGATGCAGGAGGCCATGCCCGGCGGCGCCGACGCGGCGCGCTGGCGCAAGCTCTTCACCGAGATCCAGATCCGTTGGCACCGGCACCCGGTGAACGAGGCGCGCGAGGCGGCCGGCCGGCCGGCGGTCAACGGCCTGTGGCTGCACGGCGGCACCGCCGGCGCGCTGCCGGCGCTGGAGTCGCCGTTCGTGCAAGTGGTGGCCGACACGCCGGCGCTGCAGGCCTGGGCGGCCGCCACGCAGACCCCCGCCCAGGCGCTGCACCCCTTGCCGGCGCTGGCCGATGGCGACGTGCTGGTGCAGGTCGACGGTCTGGCCGCCGCGCACCGGCGCGAGGCCTGGGCCGACTGGCTGGCCGCCGCGGCAGCGGTCGATGCCACGCTGGCGGCGATCGAGGCGCAGGTCCGTCCGCGGAGCGGGCAGATCGAGCTGCTGCTGTTCGGCACCCACGGCGTGCGTCGCGTCGTGGCGGCGGCGGGGGACCGCTGGCGGCTGTGGCGCCACCAGGCCCTGGACGACGTACTGGCCGAGCCGCTGGAGGGCGTCCAGTGAGCCTGCCGGGCTGCCCCAAGGGCGAACCCCTGCGCGTGCGGCGCGCAGGCAGCCTAATGAGCCCGCCGGGCCGCCCCAAGGGCCAATCGGTGGCGAGCAGGCCGAAGGCAGTGCCGTGAGCACCGTACTGCAGCCGCGCCTGTTCGATGCGCAGTCGGCCCAGCGCCTGACCGCCTCCGGCCTGCCCCCGCCGCTGGCGCGCGCGCTGGCGGCACGAGGCGTGCGGTCGGCCGCCGAACTCGACCTGCTGATGCGCGAGCTGATCGTGCCCGGGCAGTTGACGCAGGTGCAGGCGGCCGCGCAGTTGCTGGCCGATGCGATCGCCGCCCGCCAGCGCCTGCTGATCGTGGCCGATTACGACTGCGACGGCGCCACCGCCTGCGCGGTCGGCCTGCGCGGGCTGCGGCGGATGGGCGCCCAGGTCGACTATCTGGTGCCCAACCGCTTCGAGTACGGCTACGGGCTGACGCCGGAGATCGTCGACCTGGCGGCGACCCGAGCCGGCGGCCGGCCGGACCTGCTGATCACGGTGGACAACGGCATCGCCAGCGTGGAGGGCGTGGCGCGCGCCAACGCGCTCGGCATGCGCGTGCTGATCACCGACCATCACCTGCCCGGTGCATCGCTGCCGCAGGCTGCGGTGATCGTCAACCCCAACCAGCCGGGCTGCGGCTTTCCGAGCAAACACCTGGCCGGCGTGGGCGTGATGTTCTACGTGCTGACGGCCCTGCGCGCCGAGCTGCGCCGCCGCGGCGTGTTCGACGAGCACGATCAGCCGCGCCTGGACAACCTGCTCGACCTCGTGGCGCTGGGCACGGTGGCCGACGTGGTGCGCCTGGATCGCAACAACCGCATCCTGGTGGCGGCAGGGCTGGAGCGCATGCGACAGGGCCGCATCCAGCCCGGCTTGGCGGCGCTGTTCCAGGTGGCCGGCCGCGACGCGCGCATGGCGCAGGCGGCCGATCTGGGCTTTGCCATCGGCCCGCGCATCAACGCCGCCGGGCGCCTGACCGACATGACGGTGGGCATCGAGTGCCTGAGCACCGACGACTTCGACCGCGCGCAGGCGCTGGCGCACCAGCTCGACGCGCTCAACCGCGAACGGCGCGCCATCGAGTCCGACATGCAGTTCGACGCGCTGGCCGAGCTCGACGGCCGCGCGCTCGCCGAGGCGCGCACCATCACCCTGTTCAACGAAGGCTGGCACCAGGGCGTGGTCGGCCTGGTGGCCGCGCGCGTGAAGGAAAGACACCACCGCCCGACCGTGGCCTTCGCCCGCAACGACGACGGCACGCTGCGCGGCTCGGGGCGCTCGATCGAGGGCGTGCACCTGCGCGACGTGCTCGATCTGGTCACCAAGAGCGCGCCGGGCATCGTCACCCGCTTTGGCGGCCACGCGATGGCCGCCGGGCTCACGCTGCGCGCCGAAGGTCTCGACAGTTTCGCGCGCAGCTTCGAGCAGGCGGCGCGCGCTTCCTGCGAGCCGCACCTGTTCCAGCGCACGGTGGCCACCGACGGGCCGCTGGCGCCGGCCGAGATCGGCCTGTCGCTGGTGGAGGCGATCGAGCGCCAGGTCTGGGGCCAGGGCTTCCCGCCGCCGCTGTTCGACAACGAGTTCGCGGTGGTCGAGCAGCGCCTCATCAAGGACGCGCACCTGAAGCTCACGCTCGAACTGGGCGGGCAGCGCTTCGGCGCCATCTGGTTCCGCCGGACCGAGCGGCTGCCGACGCGCGTGCGCCTGGCCTACCGGCCGATGATCGACGAGTACCAGGGCCAGCGCCGCGTTTCGCTGTACGTGGAGCACCGCGGCTGACCCGCAGCCGGGCCGCCGCCGCGGCGGCGCCGCCGCGCCGTGCCCGCCACGTCAGTCGCCATCCCAGCCTCCATACCAGCCGCCGCCCCATGGTCGCCGTCCTGCTTGCCGTCAACGTCGCGGTGTTCTTGCTGGCGGGTACCGCGGCGCCGGTGTTCGCCACCTTTGCCTTGTGGCCGATTGGCGCCTTCACCGACCCGGCCACCGGCATGACGGTGGGCTTCGAGCCCTGGCAGCTCCTCACCTCGGCTTTCCTGCACGGCAGCTTCCTGCATCTGGCGCTCAACATGCTGGGGCTGTGGACCTTCGGTCGCGAGGTGGAGGCGGCCCTGGGCACGCGCCGCTTTGCACAGTTGTACTGCGCCGCCGTGCTGGCGGCCGCGCTGGTGCAGCTCGTCGTGGTGTCGGGCGCGGCCGGGCCGCCGGTGCCGACCGTGGGCGCCTCGGGCGGCGTCTATGGCGTGCTGCTCGCCTTCGGCATGCTGTTTCCGCGACGCACGGTGATGTTGCTCATTCCGCCGGTGCCGCTACCGGCCTGGGCGGCGGTGGCGCTGTTTGCCGCGGTGGAGCTCGTCAGCGGCGTGCTGGGCACGCTCAGCGGCGTGGCGCACTTCGCGCATCTGGGCGGCATGCTCGGTGCCTGGCTGCTGCTGCGCCGCTGGCGCCGCGCGGGCCGCTTGGACACCTGAGGTCACGCCGTCGGCTGCGCGCCGCATCGTTGCGCGATGCCGCGGCTGCACGCCGGCCGACAACGCCCCGCGGCGGCGCGCCGCGGTGGCAGCCAATCCGCGATAATCGCGGACCTTTTGCCGTCGAGAACTCCATGGAAGCCGAACGCCTGAACCAGATCGCCGCCACCGCCGGGTCGCTGAGGGAGCGGCTGGCCGAACTGCGGAGGTATCTTTGACGTCGACGGCAAGCAGGTCCGGCTGAAGGAAGTCTCGGCCGCGCTCGAGGACCCGGGCGTCTGGAGCGACCCCAAGCGCGCCCAGGAGCTGGGCCGCGAGAAGAAGCTGCTCGACGACGTGGTCGGCCGCATGAGCCGGCTGACCGCCGGCATCGCCGACGCTGCGGAGCTGTTCGAGATGGCAGCGGCCGATAACGACGACGCCACGCTGGTGGCGATCGAGGCCGACATGGCCAAGCTCGCCAAGGAAGTCGCCGATCTGGAGTTCCAGCGGATGTTCAACAACCCGCTGGACCCGAACAACTGCTTCATCGAGATCCAGGCCGGCGCCGGCGGCACCGAGGCGCAGGACTGGGCCGGCATGCTCGAGCGCATGTACCTGCGCTACGCCGAGCGCAAGGACTTCAAGGCCGAGCTGCTGGAGGAGTCCGAGGGCGAGGTGGCCGGCATCAAGGGCGCCACCATCAAGGTCAGCGGCAGCTATGCCTACGGCACGCTGCGCACCGAGACCGGTATCCACCGGCTGGTGCGCAAGAGCCCGTTCGACTCCAACGCGCGGCGCCACACCTCGTTTGCCAGCGTGTTCGTCTACCCCGAGGTGGACGAGACCATCGAGGTGGAGATCAACCCGGCCGACCTGCGCATCGACGTCTACCGCGCCTCCGGCGCCGGCGGCCAGCACGTCAACAAGACCGAGAGCGCGGTGCGCATCACGCACGTGCCGAGCGGCATCGTGGTGGCCAGTCAGAACGACCGCAGCCAGCACCGCAACCGCGCCGAGGCGATGGCGATGCTCAAATCCAAGCTGTTCGAGCAGGAGCTGCGCAAGCGGCAGGCCGAGCAGAACAAGCTGGAGGAGAGCAAGACCGACATCGGCTGGGGCCACCAGATCCGCAGCTACGTGCTCGACCAGAGCCGCATCAAGGACCTGCGCACCAGCGTCGAGATCGGCAACACGCAGGCGGTGCTGGACGGCGACCTGGACGACTTCATCCAGGCGAGCCTCAAGCAGGGCGTCTAATGCGGAAGAAGGGAGGCTCGGCATGCACCTCGTGATCCTCACCGGCGCCTCGCGCGGTCTGGGCCGTGCGCTGGCGCTGCAACTGGCCGCCAAGAGTGTGCTGCTGCTCACCCTGGCGCGCCGGCCCGACGCGGCGCTGCCGGCCGAGGTGAGCGCGCGCGGCGGCGACATCGAGCAGTGGGCGCTGGACCTGGCGCACGACACCGGGGCGGCCGCCCGCCTGGAGGCCTGGCTGCACCGCCAGGACGGCGACCGCTGGCAGTCGGCAACCTTGATCAACAACGCCGGCCTGCTCGGCAGCGTGGGGCCGCTGGAGCGGACGGACAGCGACGCCCTGGCTGCCGTGCTGCGCGTCAACCTCGAGGCGCCGATGGCGCTGACCGCCGCCTTCCTGCGTGCCACGGCGGCCTGGCCGGGCGACCGCAAGGTGCTCAACATCTCATCGGGTGCGGCCCACAATCCGATCGCCGGCTGGGCGGCCTACTGCGCAAGCAAGGCCGGGCTCGATCACTTCTGCCGGGTGGTGGCGCGCGAACAGGGTGCACTGCCCAAGGGCGCGAAGATCGTGTCGCTGGCGCCTGGGGTTGTGGAGACCGGCATGCAGGTCGCGCTGCGGGCCACCGACGGATCGCTGTTCCCCGACAGGGCGCGCTTCGTGGAGTTGCACGAGAAAGGTCAGCTCGCCTCGCCCGAGGCCGCGGCCGCCAGGATCGCGACCTTTCTCGCACGCCCCGACTTCGGCACGCAGCCGGTGGCCGACGTGCGCAATGCCTAGAAGAAGCCGACCATGAGCGACACCCCCGCCCCGCCCGCCCCGCCCGCCCTGCCCGTCGCCCCCGGCGCCGACGACACCCCGATCATGGCCGAGCGGCGCGCCAAGCTGGCGCAGCTGCGCGAGCTCGGTCCGGCCTTTCCCAACGACTTCCGGCGCACCCACCGTGCCGGCGACCTGCAGTCCGGCTACGGGGAAACCAGCCGCGAGACGCTCGCCGCGCAGCCGGTGGAGGTGGCCGTGGCCGGCCGCATGATGCTCAAGCGGGTGATGGGCAAGGCGAGCTTTGCCACGGTGCAGGACGGCTCGGGGCGCATCCAGTTCTACATCGCCGACGACGACGCCGGCGCAGCGGCGCACGAGGCGTTCAAGCACTGGGATCTGGGCGACATCGTGGCCGCCCGCGGCACGCTGATGAAGACGCAGAAGGGCGAGCTCAGCGTGCGCGTGCGCGAGCTGCGCCTGCTCACCAAGAGCCTGCGGCCGCTGCCGGACAAGTTCCACGGCCTGGAGGACCGCGAACAGCGCTACCGCCAGCGCTACGTCGATCTGGTCATGAACGAGGACTCGCGCCAGACCTTCGTGGTCCGCAGCAAGGCCGTTTCCGCCATGCGGCAGTTCATGGTGGAGGCCGGCTTTCTCGAAGTCGAGACGCCGATGCTGCAGGTGATTCCCGGCGGCGCTGCGGCCAAGCCCTTCGTCACCCACCACAATGCGCTGGACCTGCCGATGTACCTGCGCATCGCGCCGGAGCTGTTCCTCAAGCGCCTGCTGGTGGGCGGCTACGAGCGGGTGTTCGAGATCAACCGCAACTTCCGCAACGAGGGGCTGAGCGTCCGCCACAACCCCGAGTTCACGATGATGGAGTTCTATGCCGCGTACCACGAGTACCAGTGGCTGATGGGCTTCACCGAGGACCTGCTGCGCTACGTGGCGATTGCCGCCACCGGCTCGGCGGTGCTGCGGTACCAGGGGCAGACCATCGACCTGTCGCAGCCGTTCGCGCGGCTGACCACCGTGCAGGCGATCCTCGCCCACGCGCCGCAGTACGGCGAGGCGCAGCTGCAGGACGCCGCCTTCCTGCACGGCGAGCTGGCCCGCCTCGGCAGCACGCATTCGCAGGAAGCCGGGCTCGGCGCGCTGCAACTGGCGCTGTTCGAGGAGGTGGCCGAGAGCCGGCTCGTCCAGCCCACCTTCATCGTCGACTACCCGGTCGAGGTCTCGCCGCTGGCCCGCGCCAGCGACACGCAGCCCGGAGTCACCGAGCGCTTCGAGCTGTTCATCGCCGGGCGCGAGACCGCCAACGGCTTTTCCGAGCTGAACGACGCCGAGGACCAGGCCGCGCGCTTCATGGCGCAGGCCCGCTCGCGCGAGGCGGGCGACGAGGAGGCCATGTACTACGACGCCGACTACGTGCGTGCGCTCGAGTACGGCATGCCGCCGGCCGCCGGCTGCGGGGTGGGCGTGGACCGCTTCGTCATGCTGCTGACCGACGCGGCCAGCATCCGCGACGTGATCCTGTTCCCGCACATGCGGCCCGAGGCGCGCGAGGCGGCCGGCAGCGGCAGCACCGATGGCGAGGCGGCCGCTTGAGCGCGGCGGCGCGCCGGGAGCGCATCGAGCGCATCGAGCGCCTGCAGGCGCGGCTGCTCGCGCAGGCGAGCATCGAGCCCGTACCCGACTGGCTTCCGGTGCTGCTGGCCGGCGAGCGCATCGGCACCGCCCGTGCCGACGTGGCAAGCGAGCTCGCCTCGACCGATGCGCGCTGCGCCCTGCTCGACTACTGCCTGGTGTTCGATGACGAGGCGCTGGACCGGCCCGGGCGCAGTGCGCTGCTCAACGATCTGGCCGTCAAGCTGCACGAGGCGGGGTTGTTGCGCGGCTGGCGCAACGAGCAGCTCGACGTGCGCCCGCTGGCCGATGCGCCGGCGGGCGCCGTGCTCGCCACGATCGAGCGCGCCGCCTGCCGCGCACTCGGCATTGCCACCCATGCGGTGCACTTGAACGCCTTTGCACCCGACGGCCGGCTGTGGGTGGCGCAACGCGCCGCGCACAAGAGTGTCGATCCCGACCTGTGGGACAACCTGGTCGGCGGCATGGTGAGTGCCGGCGAGCCCGAACTGCTCGCGCTCGAACGCGAGGCGCACGAGGAGGCGGGCCTGTCGCTGCACGGACTGGCGGTACGGCGCGGCGTGCTGCTGCGCGAGCAGCGGCCGCTGCCCGAGGGCCACATGGTGGAGACGGTGCAGGTGTTCGACGCGGTGCTGCCGCCCGGCTTCGTCCCGCGCAGCGTGGACGGCGAGGTGCAGCGCTTCGAGCTGCGCAGCGCCGACGCGGTGCTGTCCGCCATCGAGCGCGGCGAGTTCACCATAGAGGCAGCGCTCGTCGCGCTCGACGGCCTGCTGCGTCAGGAGGCCCACCATGACTGATCGCCCGCCCTTCATCAAGCACTGGCGCGAGATCCAGCACCCGGACGACGCCAGCTATCCCGGCAGCAAGGAGCTGCTGTCGATCGGCTCGAACTTCGGCAAGGCCTTCGGCATGCAGAGGGTGGGCTTGCATCACGAGTTGCTGCCGCCGGGGCGCCGCACCTCATGGCCCCACTGCGAGCGCAGCGAGGACGAATTCGTCTTCGTCATCGAGGGTACGCCCGACGCCTGGATCGACGGCGTGCTCTACCGGCTCGCGCCCGGCGACGCGGTCGGCTTTCCGGCCGGCACCGGCATCGCGCACACCTTCATCAACAACACCTCGGACCCGGTGCGGTTGCTGGTCGGCGGCGAACGCGATCGCGACGACAACCGGTGCCACTATCCGCTGCACCCGCAGCGCAACGCGCGGATCGGCGAGTTCCACTGGATGGACGCACCCACGCAGCTCCAGGGCGACCACGACGGTCTGCCCGATGCGCTGCGCGCGCATCCGGTCGATCCGCCGCAGTAGACGCCGACACCCGCAGCCGCATGGATCCGGTCGTCCTGTTTTTCCTGCTCGGCATCATTGCCAGGCTCGCCAAGAGCGACCTGCGCCTGCCCGAGGCGCTGTACGAGGCGCTGTCGATCTACCTGCTGCTGGCCATCGGCATCAAGGGCGGGGTCGAACTGGCGCAGCAGCCGCTGGCCACCGTGCTGCCGCAGGCGCTGGCCGCGATGGCGCTGGGCGCCAGCATCCCGTTCCTGCTCTATCCGGTGCTGCGCGGCGCCGGCAAGCTGGCGCCCGCCGACAGCGCCTCGATCGCGGCGCACTACGGATCGGTGTCGGTGGTGACCTTCGCGGTGGCGCTCTCCTACCTCATCAAGCAGCGCATCGAGGCCGAGAGCTACATGCCGCTCATGGTGGCGGTGATGGAGGCGCCGGGCATCATCGCCGGCATCGTGCTGGCGCGGCGCGCGCTGCACGCGGCCGACAGCGGCCGCCCGCTCAATGCGGCTGACCACGGCCACACGCGCGATGCGGCCGCAGCCGGCCGCACCCGCTGGGGCGAACTGGCCCACGAGGTGCTGTTCGGCAAGAGCGTGCTGCTGCTGCTCGGCGGGCTCGTGATCGGCACGGTCGCCGGGCCGCAGGGAATCGAGCCGGTCGCGCCGCTGTTCATGGGCCTGTTCAAGGGCGTGCTTGCGCTGTTCCTGCTGGAAATGGGCCTGGTGGCCGGCGCCCGGCTCGGCGACCTCAAGCGTGCCGGCGTGTTCCTGGTGATCTTTGGCGTGGCCACGCCGGTCGTGCTGGGCGTGCTCGGCGCCGTGGTGGGGCGGCTGATCGGCCTGTCGCTGGGCGGGACCGCCCTGCTCGCCACCCTGGCGGCCAGCGCCTCGTACATCGCCGCGCCCACCGCCATGCGGATTGCGGTGCCGCAGGCCAACCCGGCGCTGTCGATCGGCGTGGCGCTCGGCGTCACCTTCCCCTTCAACATCACGCTCGGCATTCCACTTTATCTACAGTACGCGCGTTGGCTGACCTCATGAACCTGCATCCGAAGAAGCTGCTCGTCGTCATCGCCGAGGGCGCGCTGGAAAAGAGCCTGATCCGCGACGCGCGTCAGTACGGCGCGCAGGGCTACACGCTGAGCGAGGTGCGCGGCGGCGGCGAGAGCGGCGACCGCGAGGCCGCCTGGGAGGCCGACCGCCTGATCGAGATGAAGGTCATCTGCGACGAGGCGGTGGCCGCCAAGCTGGCGCAGCACGTTCTGGACACCTACGCGCCCCACTACGCGGTGACGCTGTTCATCAACGACGTCGGGGTGTTCCGGCCGCAGAAGTTCTAGGCGGAAGGCGGACGGCTGAAAGCGCGGCGGCAGGCGGGTCGGTGTGCCGATTGGCGAGCGACAGGAAACTCGGCTCTGCGCGTCTCATGTTCTGCTGCTTGCCGATGCGACCCCTTGCAGGGTGACTTGACGACAAAGTCAGCGTGTTCGCATCGCAAAGCAATGAACATCCCCAGCACGCGGTTGGCTAGCGTCGTGGGCAATACCACCGCGGTCGCGTACTTTTTCTTCGCGGCTATTCATTTTTTTCAAATGGCTCCCGACCCGTAGCACGGTGTGGGCTATCTCTTCATCGCCCTCTATGCGGCTGTCATAGGCTGGCTGTTGCGGGCTTCGATCAACATCGGGAGTCAGGTGCCTGCGCTCTTTGGTGAGTGCGCCTTCGCAAGTTCCGCCAATGTTTCGCGTGCCGAGACATCTCGCCGGCGGACTGGCCGGGTTCTGCGCTTGATCCAAGCGTGCCTGTTGTCAGCCGCGCTTCTCGTAGCCGCAGTCGTCCTCGTTGTCATCACCCGGCGGTGAGTCGCAAACGGGGTCCAAGCGGTGTCAATGCAAGCCCTGTTTCCTGAACATCTCCAACCTGGCCCTTGTGGTTGTTAGACACCAACGTGGCGGGCCCGGCGTGGGAGCGGTGCAGCACGCCCGAACGGCTGATCCAAGCGACAGTCGCGGGGCGATCGATCTCGCAAGCCCGTCGGCGCGGCTCACCACCCGGTGTCGACCTCTACCATGCCAAACTTGGCCCGCACCGAGCACCCTCACGCCGGCGCGCGCCGCAGTCGCTGCAGTTCCCGCTCGAGGTTGGCACGGATCGCGGCTTCGTGGCGCTGGCGAAACTGCGGCAGGTGAAAGATGGCCGCCCGTTGCAGCAACCGCTCGAAGAAGGCCAAGCGGCGCGACCGGAAGAAGTGCCAGGCCGCCTGGTCGTCTTCGATCATGATCAGCGCGCGCTGCTCGGCAAACACCTCGCGCGAGAACCGCTCGAACGCCGCGGGCTCCGCCGCCAGGCGCATGAGGTCCAGGTCGAGCACCGGCTCGGCGCCGGGGCTGCGGGCCAGATGATCGGCGGTGTCGAGGATGATGGCGCAGGCGTCTTCGACCACCTCGGCTGGCAGCTCGTGGCAATACACGCGCAGCAACTGGGCCGACATCGCCTCGTTGCTGCCGCGGGCGGCGCCCGGCACGTAGATCGCGTCATGAAACAGCACGGCGAGGATCTGCGCCGGCGTGAGCGCCAGACCGTGTTCCAGCGCGCACTCGAACATCTCGCGCAGATGGACCCGGTTGTGATAGCGCCGGTGCGGTTCGTCGTAGAACGCGAGAACCTGGGCCAGCGTCTCCTCGCGCATGCCGGCATCGACCAGCGGCTGCAGGCAAGGGTGGACGGAATTCAGAGGGGTCACGGCGAGCACCGGCAGCACTCCAGGCCGCGCAGCGGGCCGCGACGGCATCAGACGGGGAACCATCGTCGCAGTGCCGCGCCGGCGTTGCCAGCGAATATTCGGCCTCCAAAGTGACGGCTACCGGCGCTGCCCGACCCTAAAGTTGCCTCGCAGGCCACTTCAACCCGGCAGCGGCAGCCTCGTCAGCCGTCGCGCAGGTGCTCGCCCGGCCGCTGCTGCGGCCCCCTCTCCGCGCCCTCGAGTTGGCGCGGGCAGCCGTGGCCGCCCTAGACCGCGCCCTCGGCCCGCAGTTGCGCGAGCTCGGCATCGCTGCACCCGAGCGATCGCAGGACCTCGTCGGTGTGCTCGCCGCAGCGCGGCCCCAGCCAGCGCGTGCCGCCAGGGGTAGCCGACAGCTTGGGCGTCACGGCCGGCACGGCCAGCGGCGTGCCATCGGGCAGCAGGTGGCGCTCGATCATCTGCCGCGCCAGGAACTGCGGGTCGGTGAACATGTCGGCCACGCTGTAGATGCGCGATACCGGCACGTCGGCCGCACCCAGCACGGCGAGCGCCTCGTCGATGCCGCGCCCGTCGCACCAGGCCTGGATTGCCGCATCGATCTCGGCCGCGCGCGGCACGCGCCCGTCGTTGCGCGCCAGTTGCGGGTCCTGGGCCAGGTCCGCGCGGCCGATGGCGACCATCAGCCGCTTGAAAATGGCGTCGCCATTGCCGGCGATGACGATGGCCGCGCCGTCGGCGCAGGTGTAGGTGTTGGACGGCACGATCCCCGGCAGCGCGCCGCCGGTGCGGCTGCGTACGACGCCATGGCGGTCGTACTCCGGCACGGTGCTTTCCATCAGGTTGAACACCGCCTCGTACAGGGCCACGTCGACCATCTGACCCTGCCCGCGGCCGCGGCCGCCGGTGGCGTCGCGGTGGCGCAACGCCATCAGCGCGCCGATCACCCCGTGCAGGGCAGCGATCGAATCGCCGATCGAGATGCCGATCCGCACCGGCGGGCGGTCCGGGTGGCCCGACACGAAGCGGATGCCGCCCATGCTCTCGCCGATCGCGCCGAAGCCCGGCCGGTCGCGCATCGGCCCGTCCTGCCCGTAGCCCGACAGCCGCACCATGATGGCGGCCGGATTGAGTGCCTTGAGCTGCTCGTAGCCCAGGCCCCACTTCTCCAGTACGCCGGGACGGTAGTTCTCGATGACGACGTCGGCCTCCAGCGCCATCCGGCGCGCCAGTTCCTGGGCGCGCGGATGCTTGAGGTTGAGCGTGACCGACTTCTTGTTGCGCGCCTGCACGGACCACCACAGGCTGGTGCCCGCATGCAGGTAGCGCCAGCTGCGGATCGGGTCGCCGCCGTCGGTGGACTCGATCTTGACGACCTCGGCGCCGAACTCGGCCAGCATGCGCGCCGCAAACGGGCCGGCGATCAGCGTGCCCAGCTCCAGCACCTTGAGGCCGGCCAGCGGGCCCACCTCAGGCCCCCAGCGCGAAGATGGTGATGCAGGCGACGATGCCGATCAGCCAGGCGATCGAGCGCGGGCCGTGCCAGTCGGCCAGGTAGAACGCGAGGTAGGCCAGCCGCGCGGCGATGAAGATGGCGGCGAGGACGTCGAGCCGGTCCTGCGGCGCGTTGAGTATCTCGGCCACGATGACCGCGGCGGCAAAGAACGGAAAGGCCTCGAAACCGTTCTTCTGCGCGTTGTCGGCCCGCCGCGCGATGCCGGTCTGCCGGTCGAGGAAGGCGCGCGGATCGCGGTTGTCGTAGCGGTCGCGGGTGGCGAACTTGGCAATGCCGGTGGCCACATAGGGCAATAGTGCGGCGATGAGGACACACCAGAGGGCAAGGGTCATGGCAACCTGGGGGTCAGGACAGGAAGTCGGGACAGGAAGTCGGGACAGGAGGTCAGGCGGCGCGCCGGTCGAGCATCGCCTGCGCAATGGTGTTGACGTCGGTGTATTCGAGTTCCGCGCCCGCCGGCACGCCGCGCGCCAGGCGCGTGACCCGGATCTGCGGGTCGCGCTGGCGGATCAGCTCGCCGATGTAGTGCGCCGTGGCGTCACCCTCGGGCGTGAAGCTGGTCGCGATGATGACCTCGCGCACCAGCCCGTCGGCGGCGCGCGCCAGCAGCCGCTCCATCTGGATCTCGCGCGGGCCGATGCCGTCGAGCGGCGAAAGCCGGCCCAGCAGGACGAAGTACAGGCCGCCGTACGCAAGCGACTGCTCGACCATGAGCTGGTCGGCCGGTCCCTCGACCACGCACAGCAGTCCCGCGTCGCGCCGCGGGTTGGCACAGGTCTCGCAGATCTCCTGCTCGGTCAGGGTGTTGCAGCGCGCGCAGTGACGCACGTTGTGCGCCGCCGCCAGCAGCGCCTCGCCGAGCGAGACGGCGGTGCCACGCTCGTGCTGCAGCAGGTGAAAGGCAATGCGCTGCGCCGACCGCGGGCCGATGCCAGGCAGTCGCTTGAGGGCATCAACCAGCTTGTCGAGGGTTGGCGATAGTTTCACGTCTCAGCGCCTCGGTCGGCACCCGCACGCGCAGCGCGCGTCGTGGCCCTTGTGACTGGGTCGGGCGCCTGGCCGCTCCAAAGCCCGACCCACTGATCAAAGCGCTTTGCGTGCACGTGCGATGGCGAAGCCATCGCGTACACGCAAAGCGAACATCAAAACGGCAGCTTGAAGCCGGGCGGCAGCGGCATGCCGGCCGTCACGCTCGCCATCTTCTGCTGGCTGGTTTCCTCGGCGCGACGCACCGCGTCGTTGAACGCGGCCGCCACCAGGTCTTCGAGCATGTCCTTGTCGTCGCCCACCAGGCTCGGGTCGATCTGCACCCGGCGCACCTGGTTCTTGCAGGTCATGGTCACCTTCACCATGCCAGCGCCCGACTGACCTTCGACCTCGATGCTGGCGAGTTCGTCCTGCAGGCGCTTCATGTTCTCCTGCATCTTCTGCGCCTGCTGCATGAGCCCGGCGAGCTGGTTCTTCATCACGGCATGTCTCCTCGGAATCGCTTTGCTTCAAGAGTCGCTGTCGGGCCGCCCGCTCACTCGGGTCCGACCGGCCGGATCGAGGCGGGATCGACCGTCGCACCCAGTTCCTTCATCACCTGCTGCACGAACGGGTCGGCATAGATGGCCGCCGCGGCGCGCTCGTGCCGCTCGGCGCGCGCCTGCTCGGCCAGCGCCGTCGCCGTCGGTCCGGCGGTGCTGCCAACATCCACGCGCAGGCGCAGCGGCCGACCGAAGTGCTGGGACAGCGCGTTCTTGAGCCGCTCGACGTTGCCCTGGTCGGCCAGCGTCTTCAAGGCCACGCGCAGGCGCAGCGTGTCGCCCTCGACAGCCAAGAGTTCGCTGCGGGCGGCCAGCTCGCGCGCCAGGCCGGCGACCTGCAATTGCGCCGCCAGCGCCGGCCAGTCGGCGCACTGCAGGGGCACGACAGCCGCGGGCGCCGCCTCGGTGGCCGGGGCTGGCGCGGCGGCGAGCACTACGGCGGGCACCGGGGCGCCAAGCGCAGCCGTCGGCGCCGTTACCGCTGGCGCCGCCCGCTGCGGGCGTGCCGTGGCCGCAGCCGGCGCCGGCGCCGGCACCGCGAGCCGGATCGGCCGCGCCGGGTTCTGCGGCCTGCCGGCCATCAGCGCGGCGGCGCGCTGGGAGCCGGTGTCGCCGGCCGTCGTGCTCGGTGCGAAGGCCAGCATGCGCAGCAGCGTCATGGTGAAGCCGGCGTATTCGTCGGGCGCCAGATGCAGGTCGTTGCGGCCGTGCAGCGCCACCTGGTAGTACAGCTGCAGCTCGTCGGCGGCAAACTGCCGCGCCAGCCGCGCGAGGTCGGCGGCGTCGTCGGCGTCCTGCAGGCTGTCGGGAACCTGCTGCGCCAGCGTGATCCGGTGCAACAGGCTCGCCAGGTCGCGCAGGCCCTGCGCAAACGACAGGCTGCGCGCGGCCATCTCGTCGGCCAGCGCCAGCAGTGCCTTGCCGTCGCGCGCCGCCAGCGCGTCGAGCAGGCGCACCAGCACCGTGGTGTCGATGGCCCCCAGCATGCCGCGTACGCCCTCGAGCGTGACGCTGCCGGCGCCGTAGGCGATGGCCTGGTCCAGCAGCGACAGCCCGTCACGCATGCTGCCGCGAGCGGCCTGCCCGAGCATTCTGAGCGCGGCCGGCTCGGCGGCGATGCCCTCCTTGTGCAGGATCTCGCTCAGCAACTGCGCCACGTGCTGCGGCGTCATCTGCTTGAGGTTGAACTGCAGGCAGCGGCTGAGCACGGTGACCGGGATCTTCTGCGGGTCGGTGGTGGCAAGGATAAACTTGACGTACTCGGGCGGCTCCTCGAGCGTCTTGAGCATCGCGTTGAACGCGTGCGTCGTGAGCATGTGCACTTCGTCGATCATGTAGACCTTGAAGCGCGCGTTGCTCGGCGCGTAGATGGCGCGTTCCAGCAGCGCCGTCATTTCGTCGACGCCGCGGTTGCTCGCGGCATCCATCTCGATGTAGTCGACGAAGCGGCCGGCGTCGATTGCCGTGCAGGCCTCGCACTGGTTGCAGGGCGTGGCGGTGATGCCGCCGGCGCCGTCGGGGCCGGTGCAGTTCAGCGCCTTGGCGAAGATGCGCGACAGCGTGGTCTTGCCAACGCCGCGCGTCCCGGTGAACAGGTACGCATGGTGCAGGCGCTGCTGCTCCAGCGCGTGCGTGAGGGCGCGCACCACGTGCTCCTGCCCCACGCAGGAGGCGAACTCGCGCGGGCGCCACTTGCGCGCCAGAACCTGATACGTCATGGCAGTGGAGTTTAGTCGGCCCGCGCCGCTGCGTCGGCCGCCAGCGGCGCGCCGAGCCGGCCCAGGGCCTCACCGCTGACGCGGCAGATGCGCCAGTCCGGCAGAACCGTGGCGCCGAGCGCCCGATAGAACTCGATGGCGCCGCGGTTCCAGTCGAGCACCGCCCACTCGAAGCGGCCGCACCCGCGCTCCACCGCGATCCGCGCCAGGTGGGCGATGAGGGCCTTGCCGTAGCCGCGCCGGCGCGCCTGCGGCACCACGAACAGATCTTCCAGGTACAGGCCGCGCCGTGACAGGAAGGTCGAGAAGTTCTGGAAGTACAGCGCAAAGCCCACCGCGCGCGGGGCTGCGCCGCCGCGCTCGCCGGCGCCGGTCGACTCCCAGCCGATCACGCACTCGGCCACCGCGCGCGGGCCGAACAGTTCGCGCTGCACGTCCTCCTCGGTCGCCACCACCAGGTGCGACAGCTTCTCGTACTCGGCCAGTTGCCGCACGAGGTCCAGCACGATGGGCGCGTCCTGCGGACGCGCCGAAGCGATGCGAAAAGTCATGACGGAAGGACTCTACCGCGCCGGGCCATGGTGACGCGGCGGCCGGAGGTGAACCGGCGCAGCCCAACGGTCGCCGCGCTTGATCTTCAGCCCGCAAGGTCCGAAAAGGAACCAGCGCGTTCGGCACTGCGCCTGCCGCATCGATCACGCCAATCGGCCGCCAGCGCGACGTGCGGGACCAGCGGGACGTGCGGAACCGGCGGGACGTGCTCGGCTCGCCTGACTTGGACCGCAAGCGATCCAAGTCAGGCGAGCCTGATCCTCGGCACTCCGGGCTCTCCGCTGTGGCTGCTTCGTTCCCGACCTGACCAGGTTCACGGCACCCGAATGCGAGGGGGCCCGCCACTCAGAAGTCTATCTGTCTTTACCGGCGGCCCCGGCGGCCCCGGCGGCCCCGGCGGCCCCGGCGGCCCCGGACGCGCCGGTCGGTGCACTGCCGGGCGCCCACTCGCGCCAGCCGGCCATCAGTGGAAAGTACAGGCCGCAGCGCACCGGCTCGGGGCCGAGCCCGGCCATCAGCTGCGCGTAGCGCTCCAGTTGGGGGCGGTAGCGCTCGACCTCGCGGTCGAGGAAGGCATCGCGACCCGCCCCTTCGTGCGTGCCGGTCTTGTAGTCGATCACCCAACGCACGCCGGCGTCGACGAACGTGCGGTCGATCGCCACGTTGACCAGTCGCCCGCCGTCCACGCCGGTCAGCCTGAGCTCGCTCGCCGCGCCGGCCCGCCCCGCAAGAACCCAGCGGCCCCGCTCGTCGCCCAGGCTGGCCCGCAGCGCCGCCAGCACGCGCGCCACGGCGGTCGGGCGCTCACCCGCCGGCAGGCCGAGCTGGCCGAGCTCCTGCTCCACCCGCGCCGCCAGGGCGCCGATGCGTTGTTCATCCCACACCAGCTGCTCGGCGCCGCGCCCGGCAATGCGCTGCAGCCAGCGATGGACCACGGTGCCGACCAGCCGCGCGGCCTCGCCGGCCCAGCTGAACTCGACCAGCGCTCGCTCGCTGCCCGGCTCCGGCGGCGCGCTCCAGGCCAGCACGGGCAGTCGCGCATCGTCGGCCGCCAGCGGCGGCAACACCGGCAGCCGCCAGATGCGCGGGTCGAGCGGCGCGCCGGCGGGCGCGGCGGCGTCACCCGGTTGCGACCCGCCCGTGGCCGCTTCATGGGCCGGCACTGCCGCCGCCGCTGCGCCAGCCGCCGCAGCGGCGAACCGCGGCTGCAGCAGGTCCCACAACGGCGCCAGCAGGCTCGTGCGCGACGGCGCCTTCAGGCTGCCGTCCACGCGCACGCCTTTCTTCACCGCGGTGGCCGCAGTGCCGAACAGATGAAGCCGCTGCCGCGCCCGCGTGGCCGCCACGTACAGCAGCCGGCCGCCCTCCAACCGCTCGCGCTCGCGATCGAGCGCCCCCAGCCAGCGGTGGACCGGATCCCGCTCGGCCCCGGTGGCCGCCACCGCACCGAGCACCAGCGCCGGCCCGGTGGGCCGCTCGATCTCGGCGAGCGCCAGCAGCGGCGCCTCGGTATTGCGGGGCGGCCGCTGCAGGCCCGGCAGCAGCACGACGTCGAACTCCAGGCCCTTGGCCTTGTGGATCGTCATCACCTGCACGACGACCGGTGCTGCGCCCGGCGGCTCGGGCGCGGCATAGAGTCGGGCGATCTGTGACTCGAGCGCCGCCACGTCGGCCACGTCGCCAGCCTGTTCCTGCGCGGCCAGCAGGTCGAGGAAGGCCTGAGCGTCGACGCGGTCGCGCGGCTCGCGCAGCACATCGGCGCCACCGAGCCGCAGCCAGGCGCCGGCCACCGCGTCGTGCAGCGTGCCGCGACGCGCCTGCTGCAGCGCCGGGGCCAGCGCCTGCACCAGCGCAGCGGCCCGGCGGCGACCGTCCTCGGACAGCCGCGCGGTGCACGCCGCGTCCCTCAGCAGCAGCCACACGGGCGTGCGCGGCGCCTGGCTGAGCAGCGTGTCGAGATCCGCCAGGGTGAGCCCGCACCACGGCGCGCGCAGCACCGCCAGCCAGGCGATGCGGTCGGCCGGGTGCACCAGCGCCCGCGTCAGTGCCAGCAGGTCAAGCACCACCGGCCGCTCGGCCAGAGATTCAATCTCGACCGCCCGCAGCGGCACACCGGTCTCACGCAGCCGGGGCACGATCTGCGCCAGATGGGAGCGGCTGCGCACCAGCACGGCGAGCGTTTCGACCGCCGGGTCGGCGAGCGCCGCCGCGATGACGGCCTGCACGGCTCCGGCCTCGGCCGCAGCACCCGCATCGACGAAGGAATGGACGCAGACCGCCGCCCCGGCCAGCGGCGGGGCCCACGGTGTGGCCGGCTCGTAGGGCACCGCGCCGCTCTGGGCGTCCTCGCGCGCCGGCAGCACGCGGGCGAAGGCGCCGTTGACCCAGTCGACAATCCCCTGCTGCGAGCGGAAGTTGGTGGACAGTTGCAGCGGCTCCAGCGACAGACCGCCGATGCCGCCGTGCCGCGCCCGCAGGAACAGGCCCACCTCGGCCTCGCGGAAGCGGTAGATCGACTGCATCGGGTCGCCGACGATGAACAGCGTGCGGCCGTCGCCGGCCGACCAGCCGCCGGTCAGCCGCTCCAGAAGATCCCACTGCGACACGCTGGTGTCCTGGAACTCGTCCACCAGCAGATGCCGGATGCGCGCATCGAGCGCCATCAGGAGGTCGGTGGGCGCCGCCGGCGTGCCGAGCGCCTGCCAGGCGGCGGCGGCCACGGCCACGAAGTCGCAGCGGCCGCGCTGCGCGAACACGAGCTCGAGCTGGGCCGCCGCCAGGCGCAGCACGTCGACCACGGCGGCCAGCACATCCCACTGCGGGCCGGTGAACTCGCCCGGCGGCAGCCTGCGCAATGCGCGCAGCGCTTCCTCCAGCCCGTCGATGGCGGCGCACTGCTCGACCACGGCGACGAAGCGCCGCTGCGCCTGTCTGTACGCCAGCTTGAGCGCAGCGTTGGCCGCCGCGCTCTGCGGCGGAAAGCCGTGTTCGGCCGGCGCATTGCGGCGCCAGTCGTGATCTTTGGTCAGCAGCAGATCGGCCAGCGCGACCCAGCAGGCGACCTCCCGTGCCTCGGGCCAGCGGCCGCCCAGCGGCTGCCAGGCGAGGATGGCCGACGCGCTGCCCTCTTCGATCCGACCACAGGCCTCGCTCACCAGCGCCAACAGCGCGGGGCGCAGCGGCGCCAGCAGGCTGCGCACGGCGTCGGCCGCGTCACTGCGCACACCCGCCAGGGCAGCTTCGAGCCGCGGCCGCGCCTGCTCGCGATCGTGACCGATCACGTGGCGCATCCACTGGTCGCGCCGCCCGAGCATGGCCACCAGCAGGTCCTCGGCGCTGCTGCCGCGATTGTCCAGGTGCAGCAGCACGGCGGCGACGGCCTGCGACTGGGCCTCGTCGCCGTCTTCCAGCAGCGCCAGCGTGGCCTGCGCCGCTTCACGGTACAGCGCCGCGGCATCCTCCTCGATGGCCGGCAATGCGCCGAGCCGCGACAGCAGCGGCAGCCGGCGTGCCAGCAGGGCGCACAGGCCGTCGATGGTCAAGATGCACAGCCGGCCCGGCTGCGTCAGCAATGACCAGCCCCGGGCGGCATCGCGCGCCAGCGCCGCGCGCGCCAGCTCCCAGGTGGCGCGCTCGTGCGGCTGCTCGGGGGGCCGCTCGACGGCCGCCTGCTGCAGCGCCCGAACGACGCGGCTGCGCATCTCACCGGCCGCCTTGCGCGTGAAGGTGAGCGCGACGATCTCCTCGGGCGCATCGACCTGCGCCAGCAGTACGAGCAGTCGCTGGATCAGCAGCTCGGTTTTGCCCGAGCCGGCCGGCGCCTGCACGATGAACGAGCCGGCGGGGTCGAGCGCGCGCCGGCGGGCGGCGTGGTCGGCCGGGCGGCGCGACTCAGTCATCGCCGCCGTCGCTGTCGTCGTCATCGTCGCCCTCCACTGCGCCATCGGCGGCAGCCAGCCGCTGCGCCAGCGTGCTGCGCTCGGCCGCGCGGCAGGCCAGCGGCAGCGCGCAGTGGCGGCAGGTCTTCGGGTAGTCCTTCGGCGCAACCGCCGCAGAGCCGGCGACGAACTGCTGCGCCAGCCGCGTCAGCGCGCTCTCCCAGTCGGCCAGCAGGCCGTCCCAGCCCGGCTGGGCGATGCCGACTTGCGCAGCATCGATCACGCGGGCGCCCGGCAACAGCCCGTCGGCGTGCGCCAGCGCGACCGCGCGGGTCTGGCCCGGGCGCAACTGGGCAAACAGCAGCGCTCCCACCGGCTCGGGCCGGCCGCCTAGCGCGCCCTGCGCATAGGCGGTGGCATACAGCGGCAACTGCGGCTCGTCGGGGCGAGCGTCCAGCCACGCTGCCACGCGCACGAGTCCGGTCTTGTAGTCGATGACGGCCAGCGTGCCGTCGGCCAGACGGTCGACCCGATCGGGCCGCACGCTCACCTGCAGACCGCCGAGCACGACCTGGCCCTGCGCCTCCAGGCCCAGGACCGTGAATGGCGGCCGGCTGCGCTCGATCTGGAGCCACGCCAGCCCGGCGCGCTGCAGCCGCTCCATTTCGAGCGCGCGCAGGCCCGGTCCGATCCGACCGGGCCGCTCGCGCTCCAGTTCGTCGAGCGCCGTCGCCGCCGCCCGCTGCAGCCGCTGCGAGGCCCCGGCGGCGCCGAGCGCGAGCAGCGCCGCCTGCGTGCCAAGCCCTTCCCAGAAGCCCTGCAGCAGTCGATGCAGCAAGCGGCCGCGGGTCATCGCATCGAGGCCGGGTCCGGGGACGGCCAGCGGAGTGGCATGCAGGCGGTGGACGGCCTGCGCGCGAAACGCGCAGGCCGACTGGTCGCGAAACACCAGGCTGCCGCCGCGCACCGCGCCAGCCGCATCGGCATGGAGCGGCCGCACCTGGGTGTCGGTCAAAGGCGCCAGCGCAACACCACGCGCCAGCAGCATCGGCAGCGGGGCCACGGCGGACGCCAGCGACTCGAAGGCGTGGCAAGTGATCGACTCGATCAGCGCGCTCGGCAGCACCTCGCGGTCGGCCTCCTGCGCCGCGTGCGACACGACCATCTCGCCGCACTGCGCCGCCAGCCGCGCCAACAGGCGCCGCGCCGCCGCCAGCGCGAGGTCGGCGCTCGCCAGCGGTACCTGCCAGGCGCGCTGCAGGCCGGTTGCGAGCCACGGGCTCGGGTTAGCCGGCAGCGGCCAGCGTTCGTCCGACAGGTTGGCAAACCACAGGTGGTCGAATGGGAAGTGCTCGGCCTCGAAAGCGCCCAGTACCTGCACCGGTACCGGCGGCGATTCGGGCTGGAACACGGCCTCGCTCAGGGCGCGCCGCGCCCGCTGCACCACGTCGGCCAGGGCCTCCGGGCCGACGACGCCGTCCAGACTGCCCAGCTCGGCCAGCACTTCGCGCCAGCGCAGCTGGGCCTGCCACTCGGCCGAGTCGAGCGGCCGCGTACCCGGGAAACCGGCGTCGGCCAGCGCGCCGAACAGCAGCGCCACCCAGGCCGACGGCAGTTGCCGCCGCGGCGCTGCGGCCAGGCGCGCCTGCACCTGCGCCAGGGCCCGCGCGAGCAGCGGCGCGGCATCCGCGTGCGGCTGACCGCCGTCGCCCAGGCGCGCCGCGCGACGCCGCAGCTCAGTCAGGTCCACCTGCCAGCAGCCATCGTCGCGCAGCGCGCGGTCGAGTCGGGCGCGCGCGCCCCACTCGGCTTCGCCGCAGGCGCCCGCCGCCAGGAACGGCGCGCGCAGCAGGCGCCCGGTGCGCGGCAGGTCGAGCGGACCGAGCATCAGATCGGCGAAATCGAGCGCAGCGGCTACCAGGGGTTGCTCGGACAGCGCCGTACCGACAGACAGATTGAACGGCCGCGGCGCGGCCTCGTCCGGCGCAACGCGCTGCGCCGGCGCCAGGGCATCGATCAGCGCCGCGCGCACCGCCGTGCGCTGCGCGCCGAGGTCGGGGACCACGATGCCGATGCGCGCCTGCGGATCGGCCGCCAGCCTCGCCCGCGCCCAGGCTGCCACCTGCCGCCACTGCGACGGCAGGTCGGGGCTGCGTACACGGACCATGAGTGCGGCGGCGCTGTCGTCCGCCACGCGCCAGGCCGAGACGACCTGGGTGCCGGTCTGCTCCAGCGCCGCCAGCAGCACGCGCTGCGGCGCGGTCAGTGGATCGAAGCCCGCCAGCAACAGCCGCGCCGGTGCGGGCCATTGGCCCGCCTGCAGCGCCTGCCGCAGCAACGCCGGTAACTGCGCCGCCGTCACGGCGCGCCGCCGCTGCAGCTCGCTGTGCATTTGGCCGGCCCAGGCGGCGAAGGCCTCCGCATCGGCAGTGCCGGCCGTCTGCAGGCCCGGCAGCCCCGGCCCATGCTCGTGCAGCAGGTCCCAGGTCGCTGCCACCGAAGCGACCAGCGCCTGCCGCTGCGGCAGGGTTGCCGCCAGCGGCGAGCGCTCGATGATCTGCTGCCACAGCGCACGCGCCTGCAGGTCGCTGAGCAGCGTGGGCGGGCGCTCGTCGACCTCAGCATGGCCTCTTGCCAGCCACGCCGACCACGTCAGCACGTCGGCCGCCGGCCACACGCGGCGGCCAGCCCGCTGCTGGCGCTCGTCATACTCCTGCTTCAGTGCGCGCGCCAGGCGGCGACTGGGCGCAAGCACCGTGACCCCGGCAGCCAGCGCCTCGCGCACCGCCGCCCGGTCGACCACGCGCACCGGCTCCCCTGTCCCCTGCATGCGCGGATTCTAGGCAGCTGAAGCGCCAGCTTTGCCGCGCACAGGGTCGGTGCTAGCATGCGTCATCAAGTCGGCTGCCGTCCCGCCCAAGAACGCGGATGCTGTCCCCGCCGACGGTCGAATCTCCCCCGCCGCCGCCGTTCGCTTTGCCTTTGTGATCCCCTGGGGCGCGGGCAGCCTGAGGAACCTTCCATGAGTGACATCAAGTACGTGAGCGACGCGTCGTTCGAGGACGACGTACTCAAGTCCGCGCAACCGGTGCTGGTGGACTACTGGGCCGAGTGGTGCGGCCCCTGCCGCACGATTGCGCCGATCCTCGACGAGGTCTCCAAGGACTACGGCGGTCGCCTGACGGTAGCCAAGCTCAATGTCGACGAGAACCAGGCCACACCCGCACGCTACGGCATCCGCGGCATCCCGACCCTGATGCTGTTCAAGAACGGGGCCGTCGTCGCCACCAAGGTCGGCGCGCTGTCCAAGTCCCAGCTCACCGCCTTCCTCGACTCCAGCATCTAGGTTGTATCCCCGGGCGCCGCCGGCGCCCGGCCCCTTCCGCGCGGGTCCGCCTCAGACGGACCCCACCTTACCTGCGCACCACCACACCCATGCATCTGTCCGAACTGAAAGCCCAGCACGTTTCGCAACTTCTCGAAGTCGCTCAGGGTCTGGAGATCGAGAACGCCAACCGCCTGCGCAAGCAGGAGCTGATGTTCGCCATCCTGAAGAAGCGCGCCAAGACCGGCGAGCAGATCTTCGGCGACGGCACGCTCGAAGTCCTGCCCGACGGCTTCGGCTTCCTGCGCTCGCCCGATACGAGCTACCTGGCCTCGACCGACGACATCTACATCTCGCCGAGCCAGATCCGCCGCTTCAACCTGCACACCGGCGACTCGATCGAAGGCGAGGTGCGGGTGCCGAAGGACGGGGAGCGCTACTTCGCGCTGGTGAAGGTGGACAAGGTCAACGGGGTGGCGCCGGAGACGCTGAAGCACCGCATCCTGTTCGAGAACCTGACGCCGCTGTTCCCCGACGAGCCGATGAAGCTCGAGCGCGAGATGAAGGGCGACGAAAACATCACCGGGCGGCTGATCGACATCATCGCGCCGATCGGCAAGGGCCAGCGCGGACTGCTGGTGGCCAGCCCGAAGAGCGGCAAGACCGTCCTGATGCAGCACATCGCACACGCGATCGCGGCCAATCACCCGGACTGCGTCCTGATCGTGCTGCTCATCGACGAGCGGCCCGAGGAGGTCACCGAGATGCAGCGGTCGGTGCGGGGCGAGGTGGTCGCCTCCACCTTCGACGAACCGGCGGTGCGGCATGTGCAGGTAGCCGAGATGGTGATCGAGAAAGCCAAGCGGCTGGCCGAATCCAAGAAGGACGTGGTGATCCTGCTCGACTCGATCACGCGCCTGGCGCGCGCCTACAACACGGTGGTGCCGGCCTCGGGCAAGGTTCTGACGGGCGGCGTGGACGCCAATGCCCTGCAACGGCCCAAGCGCTTCTTCGGCGCGGCGCGCAACATCGAGGAAGGCGGCTCGCTGACCATCATTGCCACCGCGCTGATCGACACCGGCTCGCGCATGGACGATGTGATCTACGAGGAGTTCAAGGGCACCGGCAACATGGAAATCCACATGGAGCGCCGGCTGGCCGAAAAGCGCGTCTATCCTGCGCTCAACGTCAACCGCTCGGGCACGCGCAAGGAAGAGCTGCTGCTCGACCCGGCGATCCTGCAGAAGGTCTGGATCCTGCGCAAGCTGCTCTACGGGATGGACGAGATCGAGGCGATGGAGTTCCTGCTCGACAAGATGAAGGCGACCAAGACCAACGCAGAATTCTTCGAGATGATGCGGCGCGGCGGCTAGTCTCTGCGGTGGCGGTACGTCGTTGGTGGCTGCGCGACCCTAGCTTCGCACGACCCGGACTTCGGCTTCACGGGCAGTTGCGCTGTGGCAGCCGGTTCACGGCCCGAGACGACACTGCGGATTGCCGGGCGCGTCCCTGTATACTTCTCCGTCTTCCGTCCCGGGAACGTGGCCGGCGTTGACCGCGCAGTGCAAGCGCAGATCAACCGCATCCGGCCGGCGACCCCAACGAGCACGATCCGTGCGCTGAGGAACACATGAAGCAAGGCATCCACCCCGAGTACCGGGAAGTCGTTTTCCAGGACATGCAAATCGACTTCAAGTTCATCACCCGCTCCACCGCTCCCACGCGCGAGACCATCGAGCTCGACGGCAGAACTTATCCGCTGATCAAGCTGGATACGAGCTCCGAGTCGCATCCGTTCTACACCGGCGCGCAGACCCGCATCGTGGAGACCGGCCGGGTGGAGAAGTTCCGCCAGAAGTTTGCGGCCAAGACCGAGCAGGTCAATGCGGCCGCTGCCGAGGCCGTCAAGGCCAAGGAGTCGGCGCCCAAGGTTGCCAAGGCCAAGCGCGCCAAGTAACCCGCGCAGCCCGCGGCGGACAGGCGCCGGGCGCATGCCCGCCCGAGTGCAACGAAAGGCAGCCACGGCTGCCTTTTTTGTTTCCGCGCCCCCGTCCTCCGTCCGCACCCGCCCGCCCGCATGAGCTTCGAAGCCCGCCTCTCGCCGGCCCGCGTCTCAGCGGCAGCGGCGGTCGCGTTTCCGCGCCGCGCGCTGTGGCTGCTCCTGATCCTGTACATCGGCGCCGGTCTGGTCGGCCGCGACCCCTGGGGCGCCGAGGATGCAGCGGGCTTCGGCGTGATGTGGTCCATGGCGCACGGTAACCCGGTGGACCTCGTGCTGCCGGTGGTGGCTGGCGACTGGAGCGCCGAGGAAGGTCCCCTCCCCTTCTGGGTGGGCGCACTGATGTTGCGGCTGTTCGGCGGCCTGCTCGGCGAACCGCTGGCCGCGCGCCTGTCGACGGTGCTGTGGTTCGCACTGGCCACCACGGCGCTGTGGTACGCCGCCTACCGCTTTGCCCGCCGCGCCGAGGCGCAACCGGTCACCTTTGCCTTCGGCGGCGAGGCCGCGCCGCGCGACTACGGCCGCATGCTGGCCGACATGGCGGTGCTGCTGCTGCTCGGCACCGTGGGCATCGCGCTGCGCATGCACGAGACCACGGCCGAGACCGCCGCGCTGGCGTGGATCCTGGTGGCGCTGTTCGGCCTGGCCTGGTCGCTGGAGCGGCCGCGCCGCGGCGCGCTGGTGGCTGGTCTGGCGGTGGCCGCAGCCGCCCTGTCGCGCGGTCCGTGGCTCGGACTGTGGCTGCTGGTGGCCGTACTGGCGGCGCTGGCGGTCAGCGGCGCGCCGCGTGACCGCCCCCAGCGCCTGGCGCTCGCGGCCAGTGCCGCGCTGGGCGGATTTGCACTGTGGCCGCTGCTGACGCTGCTCGCGCCCGAGGCCAGCCGCGTCGCCTATTGGGAGGCTTACGCCGGCTGGCTCGCGCGCAGCGTCGGCGTGCCGTGGCTTGCCGAGCCGGGCTGGCTGCCGAGCAACCTGGCCTGGTACCTCTGGCCGCTGTGGCCGCTGGCGGCCTGGACGCTGTACGCGTGGCGCCATCTGCTGCGCGCGCCGCACGTGCTGCTGCCCACGCTGGCGCTGGGCGCAATGCTGGGCGCGGTCCTGACCACCGCGCCGCTGACCGAAGCCGCGCTGGTGCCGCTGGTGCCGCCGCTGCTGGTGCTGGCGGTGTTCGGCGCCGCATCGCTGCGGCGCTCGCTGGATACCCTGATGGACTGGTTCGCGATGGCGACCTTCTCGCTGTTCGCAGTCGCCGCGTGGGCCTATTTCATCGCCTGGCAGACCGGCGCGCCGCCGCGGATGGCCACCTCGGTGCTGCGGCTGGTGCCGGGTTTCCAGGAAGCACCCGGCTTGGCCCTGCTGTTGCTGGCGGCTGCCGGGACCGCAGGCTGGGCCGCGCTGATCGGCTGGCGCGTGGCACGCCGCCCGCCGATGTTGTGGACCGGTCCACTGCTGGCCGGCGCGGGCCTGACGATGCTGTGGCTGCTGCTCACCACGCTGTTCATTGCCGCGGTCAACTACAACCGCAGCTATCGGCCGATCGCGCAGCAGGTGGCAGAACAGGTGCGCCAGCAGGTGGCCGCTGGGGTGACAGCCTGCGTACGGGCGCACCGGCTCCCGGCCGGTCAGCGCGTGATGTTTGCCCACTTTGGCAAGCTCGACTTCGGCCATCCGGCCCGGCCGCAGCCCTGTGAGCTGCTGTTGCAGCGGGACTCACGCCGGTCGGCACTCGACGACGACCTGCCGCCCGGCGAGTGGCGGCAGGTGTGGATCGGCAGCTGGCCCGCGCGTCCGGACGAGCTGATCCGGCTGCACCGACTGGTCGGACGCTGAGCGCCGCGACGACACCGGCAAACCGGCCGCGTTGACGCGCGCCGCCCCCACCTCGTTCAGCCGCCAGCCTCGACTTGACCCGCGCCTCGGCCTCCGCCCCGCCCGCTGCGCCGCGCACCGACACGCGCGCGCTGTTGCGGCTGGCTGCGCCGATCATGGTGTCGCAACTGGCCGTGATGGGGCTGGCCGTCATCGACACCGTGATGGCGGGTCGCCTGTCGGCCGTCGACCTGGCTGGGGTGGCCATCGGCGCCAGCATCTACGGGATCGTCTACGTGACCGGCATGGGTGTGATCCAGGCGCTGACACCGATTGCCGGTCACCACTACGGCGCCGGCCGTCACCGCCAGGTGGGCATCGACCTCGGCCAGATGCTGTGGCTGTGCGGGGTGCTGGTGCTGCTGGGCTGCCCGTTGCTGTGGTTCAACGGGCCCTGGCTGCGGGCCGCCGGGGCCAGCGCCGAGGTCCAGCAGATCGCGGCCCACTATCTGTCGGCGGTGGCCGTCGGCCTGCCGGCGGCGCTGTTCACGCGCGCTTACTTTGCGGTGAACTCGGCCGTGTCGCGGCCGCAGGTCACCATGGTGCTGCACCTGCTGGCGCTGGCGACCAAGGTGCCGCTGAACCTGCTGTTCATGCACGGCGCCGGCCCGCTGCCCGCGCTGGGCGGCGCCGGCTGCGGCGTCGCGACTGCCGTCATCTGCTGGATGCTGTGGGCGGCCAGTGCGGCGCTGTGGCGCCTCGATCCGCACTTTCGCCGCTTTCACAGCCCGGCTCGCCACGGTCCGCGCTGGAGCCGGCTGCGCGAACTGCTGCGCCTGGGCCTGCCCGGCTCCGGGTCGCTGCTGATCGAGGTGTCGAGTTTCACGCTCATCGCGCTGGCCTTGGCGCGCCTGGGCGCAGAGACGGTGGGCGGCCACCAGATCGTCGCCAACCTCATCTCGGTGCTGTACATGGTGCCGCTGGCGCTCGGCGTGGCCACCGGCGTCCTCGTGGCGCAATGTCTGGGGGCGGGCGCGCCGCGGCAGGCGCGGCAGGTGGCACTGCGCGGCTTTCGCATCACCATGGGCCTGGCAGCGCTGCTGGCGCTCGCCTTGGTGCTGCTGCGACAGCCCCTGATCGGCGCCTACACCACCGACTCCGGTGTCGCGCAGGTTGCGCTCTCGATCGTCGGTCTGGCGGCCCTGTTTCACCTGTTCGACGCCGCGCAGGGCCTAGCCGGGTTCGTCCTGCGCGCCTACAAGGTGGCCTTCGTGCCGATGCTCATCCACGGCGCAACGCTGTGGATCGTCGGCCTCATGGGCGGCTACGCGTTAGCCTACCAGAGCGACCTGGGTGCGGGCCTGGGCGCCGCATCCTCGTTCTGGCTGGCCGCAACAATCGGCCTGCTGCTCACCGCAGCAGCCCTCGCCGCGCTGGCTGACCATGTGTCACGCCAGCGACTGCCGTAAAAAAAGCCGGGCCCTCGGCCCGGCTCTCTCTTCTTCGCAAGCGGCCGCTCAGCGGGCGGCCTGCAGCGCGGCGATCCGCTGCTCGATCGGCGGGTGGCTGGACAGCAGCGCGAGGAAGCCGCTCGGCTGGCCCGAGATGCCCATCGACTTGACCTGCGCCGGCAATTCGCCGGGCGCCATGCCCCCCAGGCGCGCCAGCGCGTTGATCATCGGACGGTTGCCGCCCATCAGCGCAGCCGCGCCGGCGTCGGCCCGGAACTCGCGCTGGCGCGAGAACCAGGCCACGATGATGGCGGCCAGCACACCGAGCAGAATGTCCATCACGATCACGGTGGCCCAGTAGCCGATGCCCGGCGCGTCGTCCTGATTGCGCAGGATGATACGGTCCACCACGTAGCCGACGATGCGCGACAGGAACACCACGAACGTATTCATCACGCCCTGGATCAGCGTCATGGTGACCATGTCGCCGTTGGCGATGTGCGCGACCTCGTGCCCAAGCACGGCCTCGACTTCCTCGCGGCTCATCGACTGCAGCAGGCCGGTGGACACCGCCACGAGCGCGCTGTTCTTGAACGCGCCGGTGGCGAAGGCGTTGGGCTCGCCCTCGTAGAGGGCCACCTCGGGCATGCCGATGCCGGCCTTGTCGGCGTGGCGACGCACGGTGTCGACCAGCCACTGCTCCATCGCGTTGGACGGGCTCCTGATGACCTGGGCGCCGGTCGACCACTTGGCCATCGGCTTGCTGATCAGGAGCGAAATGAACGCGCCGGTGAAGCCGACAATGGTGGCAAAGATGAGCAGGGCGCCGAGGTTCAACTCGCGGCCGCCCATGTTGAAGTTGATGCCGAAGACCGCGCTCACGATCGACAACGTGATGCCGAGTACGACGATGATCGCAAGGTTCGTCAGAACGAACAGCGCGATACGTTTCATGGTTTCTCCAGAATGAAGTCAGTCAGACGACAACAAAGCCGAGTCTAGCCAAGCCATCCTCGGGCACCAATCCGTTCTTGCGATAGGTCTACATGGGGTCTGTGCGGCTTGCATCTTCATCGGGTTGCCCGGTTCCGCGGGCAACGGGCGCTTCGACCGCCCCACCCGCACTGCGTTCCATCTGGGGACGAGGTTGGCGTCTGCAAGGGTGCGGCTGCGCGCCGCCGGCACGGAGCCGTCATGCAGCCCCACTAGAATCTAGGGTTTCCACCAAGCGCGCTGCGCCGGGTTCACCGCAGGCCGTGCGCCCTCCACCGCCTCATGTCGACCGACAAGTACGACAGCGCCAACGCGCGCCCGATCCCGATCCTGCCGCGCCTGATCTTTGCGACCCGCTGGCTGCAACTGCCGCTGTACGCCGGGCTGATCGTCGCGCAGGCGGTCTACGTCTGGCACTTCTGGGTCGAGCTCACGCATCTGATCGAGGCGGCCTTCGGCAGCGAGACCGCGCTCGAGCAACTGATCACCAGCATCGGCTACAAGTCCGACATCGCTGTGATCCGGCTGAACGAGACCATCATCATGCTGGTGGTGCTGGCACTGATCGACGTGGTGATGATCAGCAACCTGCTGATCATGGTGATCGTCGGCGGCTACGAGACCTTCGTCTCGCGCATGTACCTGGAGGGCCACCCGGACCAGCCCGAGTGGCTGTCGCACGTCAACGCCAGCGTCCTGAAGGTCAAGCTGGCCACGGCCATCATCGGCATCAGCTCGATCCACCTGCTGAAGACCTTCATCAACGCGCAGGCCTACTCGGAGAAGGTGCTGATTGCGCAGACCGCGATCCACATCACCTTCCTGGTGTCGGCGCTGGCGATCGCGGCCACCGACCGCCTCATGTTTCCCACCGACCGGGCGGCCAAGCAGATCGACGGCCGCAACCGCAACGATTGAACCCAACGCCCATCTGCGAGGACCCAGGATGCCCACCGTGATCGAGCGCGAACACCTCGTCGACAGCATTGCCGCCGCCCTGCAGTACATCAGCTACTACCACCCGGCCGACTACATTGCCCACCTGGCGCGCGCTTACGAGAGCGAGCAGAGTGCCGCCGCCCGCGACGCGATTGCCCAGATCCTGACCAACTCGAAAATGTGCGCCGAGGGGCGCCGCCCGATCTGCCAGGACACCGGCATCGTCAACGTGTTCCTGAAAATCGGCATGGACGTGAGCTGGGAGGGGTTCACCGGCTCGCTCGCGGATGCGGTCAACGAGGGCGTGCGGCGCGGCTACCTCAACCCCGACAACGTGCTGCGCGCCTCGGTGGTGAGCCCGCCGGAGTTCGGCCGCAAGAACACGAAGGACAACACGCCCGCGGTGATCCACACCGAGATCGTGCCGGGCAGCACGGTCGAGGTGACCGTGGCCGCCAAGGGCGGCGGCTCGGAGAACAAGAGCAAGTTCGTGATGCTCAACCCGAGCGACAGCATCGTCGACTGGGTGCTGAAGACCGTGCCGACGATGGGTGCGGGCTGGTGCCCGCCGGGCATGCTGGGCATCGGCATCGGCGGCACCGCCGAGAAGGCGATGCTGATGGCCAAGGAAGCGCTGATGGACGACATCGACATGTTCGACCTGCTCAAGCGCGGGCCGCAGACCGATGAAGAGAAGCTGCGCGTCGAGCTGTACGAGAAGGTCAACGCGCTGGGCATCGGCGCGCAGGGCTTGGGCGGCCTGACCACCGTGCTCGACGTCAAGATCCGGATGTACCCGACGCACGCGGCGAGCAAGCCGGTGGCGATGATCCCCAACTGCGCGGCCACGCGGCACGCGCACTTCGCGCTCGACGGCAGCGGTCCGGCCTACCTCGATCCGCCGTCGCTCGACCTGTGGCCCGACGTGCACTGGCAGCCCGACTACAACAAGAGCAGGCGCGTCAACCTCGACACGCTGACCCGCGGGGAAGTAGCCTCCTGGAAGCCGGGCGACACGCTGCTGCTGTCCGGCAAGATGCTGACCGGCCGTGATGCCGCGCACAAGCGCATCCAGGACATGCTGGCCCGCGGCCAGACGCTGCCGGTGGACTTCACTAACCGCGTCATCTACTACGTGGGCCCGGTTGATCCGGTGCGCGATGAAGTGGTCGGCCCCGCCGGCCCGACCACCGCCACGCGGATGGACAAGTTCACCGAGATGATGCTGGCGCAGACCGGACTGATCGCGATGATCGGCAAGGCCGAACGCGGCCCGGTGGCGATCGAGGCAATCCGCAAGCACAAGAGTGCCTACCTGATGGCGGTGGGCGGCGCTGCCTATCTCGTGGCCAAGGCGATCAAGGGCGCGAAGACCGTGGGCTTTGCCGACCTCGGCATGGAAGCGATCTACGAGTTCGACGTCAAGGACATGCCGGTGACGGTTGCCGTCGATGCCAGCGGCACCAGCGTGCACCAGACCGGGCCGAAGGAGTGGCAGGCGAAGATCGGCAAGATCCCGGTCGCCGCGGGTTGATCGCTCGCATGCAGCGGCTTGTGCTGGTCGGCGCCAGCGGCAGCGGCAAGACCACACTCGGCCGCTGGGTCGCGCGCCACCTCGGCCTGCCGTTCACGGACCTGGACGACGTCTTCTGGCGGTCGGGCTGGCAGAGGGCACCGCTCGATGTCTTCCGCGCCGACGTCGACCGCCTCACCTCAACCTCGCACTGGGTGGTGGCCGGCAATTACAGCAGCGTGCAGGATCTCGTCTGGCCACGCGCCGACACGCTCGTCTGGCTCGACCTGCCGCTGCCGCTGACGCTCTGGCGCACCACGGTACGCGTGCTGCGGCAAGCCCGTACGGCAGAGTCCATTTGCAACGGCAATCGACAGACTGTCTCGGCGCTGGTCTTTGGCAAGGATCCCCTGCTCTGGTACGCGCTGAAGACCGTACCGCAGCGACGTCGCCGATGGCCGCAGGTGTTGGGTGCAGCCGAGCTCGCGCATCTGCGGGTGGCACGACTCGCAACGCCGACGGCCGTGGCCCGCTGGCAGGATCAGGTGTTGCTTGCCCGCTCGAGCGGGCGGGCCTGACCGGCAAACCGGACGCTAGGCCGGAAACACGCCCGTCGACAGATAGCGGTCGCCGCGGTCGCAGACGATGAAAACGATCGTCGCGTTCTCCACCTCGGCGGCAATGCGCTGCGCGATCACGCAGGCGCCGGCGGCCGAGATACCGCAGAAGATGCCCTCCTCTGCAGCCAGGCGGCGCGCCGCGTCCTCGCTCTCGGCCTGCGTCACGTACTCCAGTCGATCGACGACCGCAGCGTCGTATATCTTCGGCAGATAGGCCTCGGGCCACTTGCGGATGCCCGGGATCCTCGAGCCCTCGGCCGGCTGCGCGCCGACGATCTGCACCTTGCGCCCCTGCTCGCGCAGGTAGCGCCCTACGCCCATGATGGTGCCGGTGGTGCCCATCGCGCTGACGAAGTGCGTGACACGTCCCGCGGTGTCGCGCCAGATCTCCGGCCCCGTGGTCTCGTAGTGCGCGCGCGGGTTATCCGGGTTGGCAAACTGGTCGAGCACCCTGCCCTCTCCGGCTGCCTGCATCTGCATGGCCAGGTCGCGCGCGTACTCCATACCGACCGCCTTGCCGTCGCCCCTGGCGGGCGTGAGGATGAGTTCGGCGCCGTACGCCTTCATGCTGGCGCGGCGCTCCGCCGACAGGTCATCCGGCATGATCAGTGTCATCCGGTAGCCCTTCATCGCGGCAATCATGGCCAGCGCGATGCCGGTGTTGCCGCTGGTGGCCTCGATCAGCCGGTCGCCGGGCCGGATCTCGCCGCGCTCCTCGGCGCGCTGGATCATCGAAAACGCGGGCCGGTCCTTGACCGAGCCGCCCGGATTGCTGCCTTCGAGCTTGCCGAGAATCACGTTGCCGCGCCGCGCGTCCTCGGCCGCGCCGATGCGCTGCAGGCGCACCAGCGGGGTGTTGCCGATGGTCCGATCGATGCTCGGGTAGCTCACGGTTGGTCCTTCCTGGGCGGTGCTGCCGCCTTGAATGTGCCCGGTACCCCGTTGACCGTCACGCCCTGCGCCTGCAACTGCTCGATCCGCTTGCCGCTCAGGCCCTTGACGCGCTGCGACAGGTCGATCCAGTCGCGAAACGGCGCCTTGGCGCGCTCGCGCAGGATGACCTCCGCGGTGGTGACGCCGATGCCGTTGAGTTGCTCGATCTGCGCCCGGTTGGCGTCGTTCAACTCGAGCGCCAGCGCCGGCGCGGGCGCGAGGAAGAGCAGCAGAGCCAGCGTGCGGATCATGTCCACCTCCCGTATGGAGCAACCAACCTCAAGGTGCGCGGGGACGCGAGTCCAGAGGCGGCGACGGCCACGCCGGCCGCCGCGAGTTCGAGCCTTGGGCGCAGGAGCGTTCGGGCTGGCCCGACCGGGGTCAGCCGGTCGAATCCAGCTCCTCGATCCGCCGCGGCGCGTAGCTGTCCCAGCTCGTGCATCCGGGGCAACACCAGTGAAACTCCCGTGCGCGGAAGCCGCACTTGTTGCAGCGGTAGCGCGCCAGCTTGCGGGTCTGGCCGTGGATCAGCGTGCGCAGCAGGTCCAGTTCCGGATCGCCCGCACGCCCCTTGGCCGCCGCGCTGCGCAGCGCCAGCAGCTTCTCGAAGCCGAGCAGCGAGGGGTTGCGCTTGATCTCGTCGCGCAACAAGGCCTCGGCCGGTCCGGGCCCTTCCCACTCGCTGACTCGCTGGTAGGCGGTCTCCAGCAGATCGATCGATGGCGCATCGAGCAGGGCACGGCGCAGCAAGTTGAGCGCCTCGTCGCGTCGGCCGGCCGAATCCATGGCCGACGTCAGCCGCGCGCCGACCAGCGCGAGATACTCGGGCGCCAGGCTCTGAAGCCGCAGCCAGTGCTTGACCGCGTCGTCGTGCGCGCCGCGGCGCAGTGCCAGGTCGCCGGCCAGCACCGTGGCCCGCACCGACTTGCGGTCGGCCACCTGCGCCTCATCGAGGCAGCCCTGCGCGGCAGCGATGTCGCCGGTCGCCGCGGCCTTGTCCGCCAGCTCGCAGTAAAAGTGCGCGATTGCCACGTGATGGCTCTCGCCCGCCTCGCGCTCGAGACGGCGCGCGCAATCAATGGCCTTCAGCCAGTCGCGCTCCATCTGGTAGATGCGCAGCAGCGCCCGCAAGGCGCCGAGGCGGTGCTGGCTGTCGTCGAGCAGGCGGATGAAGGTGTCCTCGGCGCGGTCGAGCAGGCCGCCCTTCAGGTAATCCTGGCCCAGTTCGGCCAGGGCATTGGAGCGCTCGCGCGCGGGCAGGTCGGCACGGTTCAGCAGGTGGGTGTGAATCCGCACCGCGCGATCGATCTCGCCACGACGGCGGAACAGGTTGCCCAGCGCATAGTGCAATTCAATGGTCTCGGGATCGAGCTTCACGACCTCGATGAAGGCGTCGATCGCCTTGTCCGGCTGCTCGTTGAGCAGCAGGTTGAGGCCGCGGAACACCGAACGCGGCGCGTGGGCCTGGTCGGCCATGCGCACGCGCGACTCGAAGCCGCGCCCGAACCAGCCGGCGGCAAACAGCAGCAGCAGGAAGATCAGGTACCAGGCTTCGAAGTCCATCGTGCGCTTCGGCAAGCTTCCATCAAAGGCGGGGGAACCGCGTGTCCGCGTCCAACTGGCCGGCCGCGCCTGCATTGCGGGCCGCACTGGCGAGTTCGTCGCCATAGGCTTGCTGCGCCGCGTCAACAGCCGCACGGGCCGGCTGTGCCGCGGTCGCCTGCAGCCCCGCGACTTGACGCCGCAGACGGAACAGCCGCGGGGCAAGCGCTGCGGCCGCCGCCAGCACGCCCAGAACGAAGCAGCCTAGGATGATGACGACCAGCGGCACCGCTGGGTAAGCCAGCGTCTCGGTCAGGCGCAGCGGTACCGGCGTCGTGTTCTTGAGCGCAAACCAGAGCACGAAGCCGAAGAAAGCGAGCCGGAACAGCCAGCCTAGGAGTCCCATGGGGCAATTGTATGGGCGCCGTCCGCAGCGGCAGGCGCACCAAGAAAAAGGCCCCGCGCGGGGGCGGGGCTCACGGCGTATCGGCGCGACGAACCTTGCGGGTCGGGCCGTCGGGGCTGCCGGCGTCAGCCATCACCCGGGTCGGTCGGCGGCGGTATCGGCGCTTGGCCGTCCACCCGCTCGCGCAGCTCCTTGCCGGCCTTAAAGTGCGGAACGTGTTTTGCCGGCACCGGAACGCGCTCGCCGGACTTGGGATTGCGTCCCACGCGCGGCGGCCGGTAGTTGAGAGCAAAGCTGCCGAAACCGCGGATTTCGATACGGTTCCCACTGGCCAGCGCGGCCCCCATGGCGTCGAGGATTGCCTTGACCGCCTCGTCGGCATCGCGCGCGACCAGGCGCTGATTGCGCTCGGCCAGCCGCACGATGAGCTCCGACTTGGTCATGGTCTTCATGGCGCCCGCCGCGCGCGAGAAGACCCGCGCGCGTTCCGTCAATGCCTACTGGCTCTTGGTGTCCAGCTTGGCCTTGAGCAGCGCGCCCAGGTTGGTGGTGCCGGTCTGGGCCTCGGATTGCATCCGCTGCATTTGCTCGGCGGTCTCGGCGTTGTCCTTCGCCTTGATCGACAGCTGGATGCTGCGGTTCTTGCGGTCGACATTGACGATCATTGCCGTGACGCTGTCGCCCTCCTTGATGTGGGTACGCGCGTCCTCCACGCGATCCGGGGAGATCTCCGAGGCCCGCAGATAGCCCTCGACCTCGCCGCCGATGGCCACCACCGCGCCCTTCGCGTCCACCGACTTGACCGTGCCCGTGACGACTTGCCCCTTCTCAACCGTGCCGGCGAAGTTGGTGAACGGATCGCCACCGAGCTGCTTGACACCCAGGCTGATGCGCTCGCGATCGGTGTCGATGGCCAGCACCACGGCCTCCAACTCGTCGCCCTTCTTGTACTTGCGCACCGCCTCTTCGCCCGGCTCGTTCCAGGACAGGTCGGACAGATGCACGAGACCGTCGATGCCGCCCGGCAGGCCGATGAAGACGCCGAAGTCGGTGATCGACTTGATCTGGCCACGGACCTTGTCGCCCTTCTTGTGCGAAGTGGAAAAGTCATCCCAGGGATTGGGCTTGCACTGCTTCATGCCCAGCGAGATGCGGCGTCGGTCCTCGTCGATCTCCAGGACCATGACCTCGACTTCGTCGCCCAGCTGAACGACTTTCTTCGGATCGACGTTCTTGTTGGTCCAGTCCATCTCCGACACGTGGACCAGGCCTTCGATGCCGGCTTCGATCTCCACGAAAGCGCCGTAGTCGGTGATGTTGGTGACCTTGCCGAACAGGCGCGTGCCCTGCGGATAGCGGCGCGCCAGCCCGACCCAGGGGTCCTCGCCCAGCTGCTTGATGCCCAGTGAGACGCGATTTTTTTCCTGGTCGAACTTCAGGACCTTGGCGGTCAGCTCCTGGCCGACCTGCACCACCTCGCTCGGGTGGCGCACGCGGCGCCAGGCCAAGTCGGTGATGTGCAGCAGGCCGTCGATGCCACCGAGGTCGACGAAGGCACCATAGTCGGTGATGTTCTTGACGGTACCCTTGACGACCGCGCCTTCCCTGAGGGTTTCCAGCAGCTTCTGGCGCTCCTCGCCCATGCTGGCCTCGACTACGGCACGCCGCGACAGCACCACGTTGTTGCGTTTGCGGTCGAGCTTGATGACCTTGAACTCCAGCGTCTTGCCCTCGTAGGGCGTGGTGTCCTTGACCGGACGCATGTCCACCAGCGAGCCGGGCAGGAATGCGCGGATGCCGTTGGTCATCACCGTGAGGCCCCCCTTGACCTTGCCGGTGACGGTGCCGGCGATCTGCTCGCCGTTTTCGAGCGCCTTTTCGAGATTGAGCCAGGCGGCCAGGCGCTTGGCCTTGTCGCGCGACAGGATGGTGTCGCCGTAGCCGTTCTCGAGCGACTCGATCGCCACCGACACGAAGTCGCCGGGCTTGACGTCGATCGCGCCGACGTCGTTCTTGAATTCGTCAATCGGGATATAGGCCTCGGACTTCAGCCCGGCGTTGACCACCACAAAGTTGTAGTCGACGCGCACCACCTCGGCGGTGATGACCTCGCCCTGCTTCATTTCCTGCCGCGACAGGCTCTCCTCGAAGAGGGCGGCAAAAGACTCGCTACCGGCCGTACCCATGGCCTTGAACTGCATTGCAACGGATGACATTCAGTGACTTTCAGTCTCACCCGCGCTTTGCACGCAGGCGGAGTTGGAAGAATGCGGCAGGCAAAGATGAATAGGCCTGCCGCGCCGGGTAATGCTATTGCCTGGTGCCTACTGCGTAGTGCTCCCCTACTTCACATCACATTCTTGTCGAAACGCGTCGTGCACCACGAGGCTATTCGCTGCGCCGGCTGGCCTGTCTGAACCAGTGGAGCACGGCGTCGACCACCTCACCGATGCCGAGTCCGGAAGAATCGAGCAGCAGCGCATCTTGTGCAGGCCTGAGCGGCGCTTCTGCGCGCATGGAATCGCGCTCGTCACGCGCTCGCAGATCCTGCAAAAGGGCATCTATGCTAGCGGCAAATCCCTTTTCCATCAACTGCTTATGGCGCCGCTCGGCGCGCGCCGGCACGCTGGCGGTCAGGTAAACCTTCAACAAGGCGTCGGGAAACACCACGGTACCCATGTCGCGCCCGTCAGCTACCAGGCCGGGCGGCTGGCGGAACGACCGCTGCAGTTGAAGGAGCGCAGCGCGCAAGGGCGCATGCACCGCCACCTGCGAAGCCAGTCGGCTGACCTCCTCGGTGCGGATGGCCCGCGACACGTCTTCGCCATCGAGCACGATGCGTCCCGCGCCAAAGTGCGGCTGCAGGCCGCGCGCCAGCGCCGTCAGCGCTACCGCATCGTCGGGCGAACAGCCCAACTGCAACGCGCGCAGCGCCACAAGCCGGTACAGCGCGCCGCTGTCCAGGTAGTGGAAGCCGAGGGCGACCGCCACGCGCTCGGCCACCGTGCCCTTGCCCGAGGCGGTCGGGCCGTCGATGGTGATGACCGGAACAACGGTGCCGGCGGCGGTCGGAGTTGAGGCTCCGGCAGCTGTTGAATTCATCGGGGCTACCGCGCAGGCTCGGAGGAAGCAGGCATACGACTACACGGGACGCGAGCGGGCGCATCGGATGGCCGGCCCGACACGCCGGCGCAACCCACTCGCATCGAGTCTGGGCGAACCGCCGACACGCCGGCGCAATTCAAGCGCGAGGGCAAAGCGACAGCGCGTCATAACGGCGTACCCGCGGTGCGCCCCAGTAGCGCCGCCAGGCGCGTGAAATAGTCCGGGAAGGTCTTGGCGACACAGCCGGGGTCCTCGATGGTCACAGCGGATCCGCCGGCCGCGGCCAGCGACAAGCACATGGCCATGCGGTGGTCATCGTAGGTCCGCACGGTAGCTACGCGCCATGTCGTCGGCCCGGTGACGGCCAGCCAGTCGGGCCCCTCTTCCACGCGGGCACCGAGCCGGCGCAGCTCGGCCGCCATCGCGGCGATGCGGTCGGTCTCCTTGACGCGCCAGGAGCCGATTCCCCGCAGCACGGTGCGCCCCCGGGCAAAGGCGGCCAGAACCGCAGCGGTCATGGCGGCATCGGGAATCTCAGTGCAGTCGTAGTCGACGGCGGCCAGCGGGGCGCCAGCGGCGGGGCCGCGCGCCTCCATCCAGTCCGGCCCGAGCGTGACCTGCCCGCCCATCGCGCGCGCCAGCTGGGCAAAGGCGACGTCGCCCTGCACGCTGTCTGCGCCCACCCCCTCGATGCGCACCGGCCCGCCGGCCAGCAGCCCCAGGGCGATGAAGTACGACGCGCCGGAGGCATCGCCCTCCACGGCGAACCGCCCGGGCGCGCGGTAGCCGGCGCGCGGCACGCGAAAGCGCTGCCCGTCCTGCGCCACGGCCACCCCGAAACGCGCCATCAGCTGCACCGTCATGGTGACGTAGGGCTGCGAGATCAGCGCGCCCGGCACCTCGATGCTGAGCCCGCCGGCCGGCGCGATCAGCGGTGCGGCCATCAGCAAACTGCTGACGAACTGGCTGGAGGTGTCGCCGCGGATGAGCACGTGGTCGCCCGCCAGCGGCGCTGCCGGCTCGATCAGCAGCGGCGGATAGCCCGACGTTCCGGCGTAGCCGACGCGCGCACCGAGCGAGTTCAGCGCATCCACGAGGTCGCCGATGGGCCGCTCGCGCATCCGCGCCACACCGTCGAGCCGGTAGTGCCCGCCAGCCCAGGCCAGCAGCGCCGCCAATGGCCGCATGGCCGTGCCGGCGTTGCCGAGGAACAGTTCGGCACGCCGATTGGGAATCCGCCCGCCGGAACCGCGTACCCGCATCGCAGCGCCGTCCGGCTCCACGCTGATGCCAAGCGTGCGCAGGGCCTCGATCATGATGCGCGTGTCATCCGCATCGAGCAGCCCGGTGAGCAGGGTTGCCCCGTCCGACAGGGCGGCCAGCAGCAGGGCGCGGTTGGAGATGCTCTTGGAGCCCGGCAACACCACCGTCCCGCGCGCCGTGGCGAACGGCGCGATAGTCAGCGTCGGCGGATCGACGCTCATCGGCCTACTTGCGCCATGCGGCACGAGCGCAGGGGCATCCCGCGCGGGATCGGCACCCGACCGCTGTCGCGCCGCGCCGCACGGACACCGGCCTGCGGGCGGCCGGGCGACGGTCTCATGCGCCGCTCTCCGGGCGCCGCTCCTGCACGGCCTGTCCGCGCCGCGTGCGGCTGGCCAGCTCGAACATCGCTTCGAGCGCAGCGGCATCGCGACCGTCGACCGCCGCCTGCAGGCGCTCCAGCCAGCCGCGGTAGTGTCGCAGTTCGGCCGACAGCGCCGGCTGGTTCGCCAGCGCCACGTCGCGCCACATCTCGGGGCTGGCGGCGGCAATGCGCGTGAAGTCGCGGAAGCCCGCCCCGGCAAAGCCGAGCTTGTGCGCGCCATCGGACTCGCTGGCAATGGCCGCGACCAGCGCGAAGGCCAGCAGGTGCGGCAGATGGCTGACGGCGGCAAAGATGCGGTCGTGTTCCTCGGCGCCCATGCGCAGCACGCGCGCGCCGGCCGCCCGCCACAGCGCCTCCACGCGTGCCAGCGCCTCGGCGTGGGTCTCATCGGTCGGCGTGGTGATCGCCAGCCGGTCGCGAAACAGCGTGGCCTGCGCGTACTGCACACCGGGCATCTCGCCGCCGGCAATCGGGTGACCGGGGACGAAGCGCCGCAGCGAGAAGCTGCTGTTGGCCGCCAGCGAGCGACGCGCGGACTCGATGACCGAGCCCTTGGTGCTGCCGACGTCGGTGATGACGGCAAACGGCGCGGCGTGCCGAGCCACCTCGTCCAGCAGCGAATCCATCGCACCGACCGGCGCCGCGAGCAGGACCAGGTCGGCATCGGCCACCGCCTGCGCGACGCTGGCGGCAGCCTCGTCGATGGCCCCCCGCGCCTGCGCCCGCGCGAGCGCGCCGGCGTCGCGGTCGAATCCGGCCACGCGCCCGACGGCGCCTGCGGCGCGCCAGGCCAGCGCCGCCGAGCCGCCGATCAGCCCGACCCCGAGCAGCGCCAGCCGCTCGAAGCGAACGGTGCTCGCCGCGGCGGCGGTGGCGCCGCTCACTGCGCCCGTGCTGCGGCCAGCGCCGGCGGCAGCACTTCCAGGAAGCGCGCGTTCTCCGCCGCCAGCCCGACGGTCACGCGCAGCCACTCGGGCAGCCCGTAGTTGGCCACCGGTCGCACGATCACGCCACGCCGGAGCAGCTCCTGGTAGACGCGCGCCGCCGGCCCGACCTTCACGAGCACGAAGTTGCCGAACGGCGGCACGTAGTCGAGCCCGAGGCGATCGAACGCCGCCGTCAGGGTGTGCAGGCCCGCGCGGTTGAGCGCGTAGCTGCGCTCCAGGAAGTCCGCATCGTCGAGCGCGGCCGCAGCCGCCACCTGCGCCAGCGCGTTGACGTTGAACGGCTGGCGCACGCGGTTCAGCAGGTCGGTCAGCGCCGGCTGGGCGATGCCGTAGCCAACCCGCAGCCCGGCCAGGCCGAAGGCCTTGGAGAAGCTGCGCGAGACGATCAGGTTGGGATGCCGGCGCACCCAGGCCACGCTGTCGTAGCGCAGTTCGGGCGGCAGGTACTCGTTGTAGGCCTCGTCCAGGACCACCACGACCGCGCGCGGCACCTGCGCCAAGAAGGCGGCCAGAGCCGGCGCCGGCAGGAAGGTGCCGGTCGGATTGTTGGGGTTGGCGATGAACACCAGGCGCGTGTCGGGCCGGATGGCCGCTGCCATCGCCGCCAGATCGTGGCCGTAATCGCGCGCCGGGACCACGATCGCCTGCGCGCCGCGGGCCTGCGTAGCCAGCGCGTAGACGGCGAAGGAATGCTGCGAGTACACGCAGCTTGCCTGCGGATTCAGCGTGACCGCCGCGGCCGCCTCCAGAATGTCGTTGCTGCCGTTGCCCAGCGTGAGCCAGTCGGCCGGCACGCCGTAGCGCGCCGCCAGGCGCGCCTTCAGCGCGAAGCCGTTGGCATCTGGATAGCGGCCCAGATCGGTCGCGCGCAGGAGCGCCGCGCGCGCCGACTCGGGCATGCCGAGCGGGTTCTCGTTGGAGGCGAGCTTGACGATCGACTCGGGCGCAAGACCGAGCTCGCGCGCCAGCTCTTCGATCGGTTTGCCGGCCTGGTAGGGCGCAATCTGCCGCACGTACTCCAGTGCGGCGATGCCCGTGGTGTCGGTTGCAGTTGTCATGTCGGGTGCGGGCGTCGATCCGCCCGGTGGTCGATCCTCGGGTCTGGCTCAGGCTTCCATCGGGTAGGAGCCCAGGCTCTTGTAGAACGCACAGACGCTGCGCAGGGCAGCCAGCGCCGGCGCCGTCTTGTCGTCGCGCTCGTGGCCTTCGAGATCGACGTAGAAGTAGTACTCCCAGGCCCCCATCTTGGCCGGCCGCGATTCGAAACGCGTCATCGAAACGCCGTGCTGCGCCAGCGGAGTCAGCATGTGGCAGACGGCGCCCGGCCGGTTGTGGACCGAAAGGATCAGCGAGGTCTTGTCGCGGCCCGAAGGCTGCGTGTCCTGGCGGCCGAGCACCACGAAGCGGGTGCGGTTCTGCGGGTCGTCCTGAATGTGGCTGGCGGCCTGCTGCAGGCCGTAGAGCGTGGCGGCGTTCTCGCCGGCGATGGCGGCCACTGTCGCGTCGACAGATGCCAGCCGGGCCCCCTCGGCATTGCTCGACACGGCCAAGCGCTCGATGCCCGGCAGGTGCTGGTTGAGCCACTCGACGCACTGCCCGAGGGCCTGCGCGTGCGCGCACACGCGGCCGATGCCCTCGAAGCTGCCCGACTGGGTCAGCAGGTGATGGCGCACGGGCACCGACACCTCCGCCAGGATGCGCAACCGGGTCTGCAGCAACAGGTCCAGCGAGCGGCTGACCGCGCCCTCGGTGGAGTTTTCCACCGGCACCACGGCAAAGTCGACGGTGCCGGCCTCGGCCAGCCGGAACACCTCGTCGATGCTGGCACAGGGCTCGCCGGCCACGCCGGTGCCGAACTGCTTGAGCATCGCCAGCTCGGAGAAGGTGCCGGCCGGTCCCAGGTAGGCCACGTGCAGCGGCCGCTCCAGCGCGCGGCAGGCCGAAATGATCTCGCGGTAGACCCCGCAGATCGCGCCCTCGGCCAGCGGGCCAGCGTTCAGCGCCGCCACCTTGCGCAGCACCTCGGCCTCGCGCTCCGGCCGGTACACCGGCGCATTGTTGCTCTGCTTCAGTTGCCCGACCTGCTGCGCCAGGTGAGCGCGCTGGTTGAGCAGACGCACCAGCTCGCGGTCGACCGCATCGATGCTCTCGCGCAGCGGCTTGAGTTGCTCGTCCATGGGCGCGCTTTCCCTCAGCCGTGGCGCTGTGCGAAGTCGTGCATGAAGCCCACCAGCGCCTGCACGCCCGCCAGGGGCATGGCGTTGTAGATGGAAGCGCGCATGCCGCCCACCGCGCGATGACCCTTGAGCTGCACCAGGCTGCACGCGGCGGCCTCGGCCAGAAAGGTCGCCTCCAGTCGCTCGTCGCGCAATGCGAATGGCACGTTCATGCGCGAGCGGTGCGCGGGCCGCACGCGATTGACGTAGAAGCCGGCCGACCCGTCGATGGCCTCGTACAGCAGGCGCGACTTCTCGATGTTGCGCCGCTCGATCTCAGCCACGCCGCCTTCGGCCCGCAGCCAGCGCAGCACCAGCATTGCGATGTAGACCGAAAACGTGGCCGGCGTGTTCCACATCGACTGCGCGTCCGCATAGGCCCTGTAGTCCAGCATCGTCGGCCAGCGGCTCGACGCATGGCCGATCAGGTCCTCGCGCACGATCACGGCCGTCAGGCCGGCCGGGCCGAAGTTCTTCTGCGCACAGGCGTAGATCAGGCCATGCCGCGCGAAGTCCACCGGCCGCGACAGGAAGCTCGACGACATGTCGGCCACCAGCGGCACGCCACCCGTTTCGGGTACGTAGTCGAACTCCACCCCGTGGATGGTCTCGTTGGGGCAGTAATGGGCGTAGGCGGCCTGCGGGTCGAGTCGCAGCTCAACTTGCGCCGGCACATGACAACAGCCCGCGGCCACGGTGTCGGCCGCCTCGCTCACGTTGCAGAAGCGGCGCGCTTCCTCGGCCGCCGCCCTGCTCCAGTGGCCGGTGACGATGTAATCGGCGTTGAACTTCGGCCCCAGCAGGTTGATCGGCACCATCGCGAACTGCTGATGCCCGCCGCCCTGCATGAACAGGATGCGGTAGTGCGCGGGCACCTGCAGCAGGGTGCGCAGCAGCCCTTCGGTCTCCTGCATCACGGCCACGAACTCAGGCGACCGGTGGCTGGTCTCCATCACCGAGTAGCCGCGGCCCTGCCAGTCGAGCAGTTCGAGCTGCGCCTGGCGCAGCACCGCCTCAGGCAGCACTGCGGGGCCAGAGGCGAAGTTGTAGATGCGGCTCATCGCGCTGCAGGGTTGTCGCGAGGCTGAGGTCGGCCCGGCCGGCAGACCCGCTCAAGCCGCGCTGCCGCCGCCACTGGGTGCGTCACCATCGCCGTCGCCGCCGGCGTCGACGCCGACCTCGGTCCCGGCGCCGCTGCCGCTGGCCTCGACGTCGCTCTCGGCGATCCGCTGCAGGCCAGCCAGCCGCGTGCCGGCGTCCAGCGCGATCAGTGTCACGCCCTGGGTGGCGCGGCCCATCTCGCGAATCTCGGCCACCCGGGTGCGGATCAGCACGCCGCTGGTGGTGATCAGCATGATCTCGTCATCGCTGCGCACCAGCGTCGCCGCCACAACCTTACCGTTGCGCTCGCTGGTGGCGATCGCGATCATGCCGCGGGTCGCACGCGAGTGCCGCGTGTACTCGACGATCGGCGTGCGCTTGCCGTAGCCGTTCTCGGTGGCCGTGAGCACGCTCTGCCGCTCGTCCTCGGCCACCAGCATGGCGATCACCTGCTGGCCTTCGTCCAGTTGCATGCCGCGCACGCCGCGCGCCTGCCGGCCCATCGGCCGCACGTCGTTCTCGTCGAAGCGCACTGCCTTGCCGCCATCCGAAAACAGCATCACGTCGTGCTGGCCATCGGTGATTGCCGCGCCGATGAGGTAGTCGCCCGGGTCGAGATCGACCGCGATGATCCCCGCCTTGCGCGGGTTGGCGAACTCCGTGAGCTCGGTCTTCTTGACCGTGCCCATGGCGGTGGCCATGAAGACGAAATGCTCGGCGTCGTACTGCTTGATCGGCAGCACCACGTTGATCTTCTCGGGGTTCGCGCCGTCACCGGCCAGCGGAAACATGTTGACGATCGGCTTGCCGCGCGAATTGCGCGTTCCCTGCGGCACCTCCCACACCTTGAGCCAGTACAACCGGCCGCGGTTGGAAAAGCACAGGATCGTGTCGTGCGTGTTGGCGATGAACAGCTCGTCGATCCAGTCGTCGTCCTTGGTGGCGGCCGCCTGCTTGCCGCGGCCGCCCCGCTTCTGCGCGCGGTAGTCGGCCAGCGGCTGGCTCTTGATGTAGCCCGTGTGCGACAGCGTCACCACCATGTCCTGCGGGGTGATCAGGTCTTCGGTGGCCAGATCCTCGGCGCTGCGCACGATCTCGCTCTTGCGGCCGTCGCCGAAGTCCTTCTTCAGCTGCGCGAGTTCTTCGCCGATGATCGAGGTGATGCGCTCGGGCCGCGCCAGGATGTCGAGCAGATCGGTGATCTTCTCCATCACCTCGCGGTACTCGTTGACGATCTTGTCCTGCTCCAGGCCGGTCAGGCGCTGCAGGCGCATCTGCAGGATCTGCTCGGCCTGGGTCTCGCTGAGCCGGTACAGGCCGTCGTCCTGCAGGCCGAACTGCGCGGCCAGGCCCAGCGGACGGTACGACTGCGGCGCGCCGGCGCGCGCCAGCAGCTCGCGCACCAGCGACGAGTCCCAGGTGCGTCTCATCAGTTCGGCCCTGGCCACCGGCGGCGTCGGCGCGGCCTTGATCACGCCGATGAACTCGTCGATGTTGGCCAGCGCCACCGCCAGGCCCTCGAGCACGTGGCCGCGATCGCGCGCCTCGCGCAACTCGAAGACCGTGCGCCGCGTGACGACCTCGCGCCGGTGCGACAGGAAGGCCTCGAGCATCTGCTTGAGGTTGAGCAGCCGCGGCTGGCCGTCGACCAGCGCGACCATGTTCATGCCGAAGCTGTCCTGCAGCTGGGTCTGCTTGTAGAGGTTGTTGAGTACGACCTCGGGCACCTCGTTGCGCTTCAGCTCGATCACGATGCGCATGCCGCTCTTGTCGGACTCGTCGCGCAGGTCGGAAATGCCCTCGATGCGCTTGTCGTTGACGAGCTCGGCAATGCGCTCGAGCAGAACGCGCTTGTTCACCTGGTACGGAATCTCGTCGACGATGATGGCCGGACGGCCGCTCTTGTCGGCGGACTTCTCGTCCACGTTTTCGAAGTGGACCCGCGCGCGCATCACGACCCGGCCGCGGCCCGTGCGGTAGCCCTCGCGCACGCCGTCCAGGCCATAGATGATTCCGGCGGTGGGAAAGTCGGGGGCCGGAATCAGCTCGATCAGTTCATCGACCGAGGACTGCGGGTTGCGCAGCACGTGCAGGCAGCCGTCGATGACCTCGCTCAGATTGTGCGGCGGGATGTTGGTGGCCATGCCGACCGCGATGCCCGCCGAGCCGTTGACCAGAAGGTTGGGCAGGCGTGACGGCAGGACGGTGGGCTCGCGCTCCTTGCCGTCGTAGTTGGGCTGGAAGTCGACGGTCTCCTTCTCGATGTCGGCCAGCAGTTCGGCGGCGATCCGGTCGAGCCGGCACTCCGTGTAGCGCATCGCCGCCGCGTTGTCGCCGTCGATCGAGCCGAAGTTGCCCTGGCCGTCGACCAGCGTGTAGCGCAGCGAGAAGTCCTGCGCCATCCGCACCAGGGTGTCGTAGATGCTGGCGTCGCCGTGCGGGTGGTACTTGCCCATCACCTCGCCGACGATGCGCGCGCATTTCACGTACGGCCGGTTGTGCACGTTGTTGGACTCGTGCATCGCAAACAGCACGCGGCGGTGCACCGGCTTGAGGCCGTCGCGCACGTCGGGCAGCGCACGGCCCACGATCACGCTCATCGCGTAATCGAGATAGGACCGCCGCATCTCCTCCTCGAGCGAGACCGGCAGCGTTTCCTTGGCGAATTGATCCATCGGCGGCAGGCCCGGCAGGAGGCTTGCGCGACCGGCAAGCCGCGCCCGTTCATGCGGGCAGGGGAAACCGAAATTCTATCAGCGCGCCCCTCTGCGGAGCCGGTGACCCGACCCATGCGTGGCACCATCCGGAATTGACCGCACCGCGACGCCGCTTCGAGCCGCGCAGATTCGCGCCGATCCGCGCCGATTCGCGCCCACCCCCGAACGCCATGCAGACCATCGACACCCTGATCGAAGCCCGCTGGATCCTGCCCGTCGTGCCACGGGCTTGCGTGCTCGAGCAGCACGCGGTGGCCATCGATGCCGGCCGCATCGTCGCCGTGCTGCCGAGCGAGCAGGCGGCCCTCCGGTACGCCGCCCGCGACACGGTGCGTCTGCCCGACCACGCCCTGACGCCGGGGCTGGTCAACGCGCACACCCACGCCGCGATGACCCTGCTGCGCGGCGTCGGCGACGACCTGCCCCTGATGCGCTGGCTGTCCGAGCGCATTTGGCCGCTGGAGCGGGCCCTGGTCAGCGAGAGCTTCGTGCACGACGGCTCGCTGCTGGCCGGGCTCGAGCAGTTGCGCGGTGGCGTGACAACCTGCTCCGACATGTACTTCTTTCCGGAGGCGGCCGCGCGCGGGCTGCGCAGCGCCGGCATGCGCGTGGTCCAGGGGATCATCGCCATCGAGTTTCCGAGCGCCTACGCCAGCGATGCCGAGGACTACCTGCGCAAGGGCCTGGCCGCGCGCGATGCGCTGCGCGGCGACCCGCTGGCGAGCTTCACGCTGGCTCCGCATGCGCCCTACACCGTGGCCGATGCCACCTTGCGCCGGATCGCCACCTACGCCGAGGAACTCGACCTGCCGGTCCACATCCACATCCACGAGACGGCCGGCGAAGTGGCCGACAGCCTGCGCGAGCACGGCCAGCGGCCGCTGGCGCGGCTGCAGCGCCTGGGACTGGTGACGGAACGGCTGATCGCGGTGCACGCCGTGCACCTGGAGGATGCCGAGATCGCCCTGCTCGCCGAGCGTGGCGCTTCGGTGGCGCACTGTCCTTCGTCCAACCTGAAGCTGGCGAGCGGCTTCGCCCCGGTGGCGCGACTGCTGGCGGCCGGCGTGAACGTGGCCATCGGCACGGACGGGGCCGCCAGCAACGACCGACTCGACGTGATGGAAGACATGCGCCTGGCAGCGCTGCTTGCCAAGGGCGTGTCGCAGGACGCCACCGCGCTGCCGGCATGGCGTGCGCTTGAGGCCGCAACGCTGGGAGGTGCCCGGGCGCTCGGCCTCGAAGCGCGTGTCGGCTCGCTCGAACCGGGCAAGGAGGCGGACCTGGCGGCTTTCGACCTGGGCGCGCTGCATCTGCAGCCCTGCTTCGACCCGCTCGCGCAACTCGTCTACGCCGCCGGCCGAGATGCCGTCACCGACGTCTGGGTGCGCGGGATGCCTGTTGTGCGAAAGCGACAGGCAGTCGAATGGGCATCGGCACCGCGATTGGACGCCATCTGCGCAATGATGGGCGCGTGGCAGAATCGAATGCGGCAGTTGCTGGAATCACCTGCGCATGGCTGAGCGCTATCGCGCGCTCAGGCTGGCAGTCAACCGGACACCGGCCGAACCCGGCTCCACGTGTGAGGAGAAAGAATGAAGAAATCTGCGAAATTGGCCCTGCTCATCGCTGCGGCGATGGTGGGCGCGACCGGCGCAGCTTCCGCGCAGAACCGCGACATCCCCGGGGCGAAGAATGCGCCGGCGTATGTCCTGGACTCGCGGGGCAACGTCGTTATCGACCCGTTCGGCCTGTGCTGGCGCACCCCGTGGTGGACGCCGCAGCTGGCCGGCATAGACGGCCCGAAGGGCGCCGGCTGCCAGTGCGACCGTGCGTCGCTGCCGAAGGCGGTTTGCGATCCCCCGCCGCCCCCGCCACCCCCGCCGCCCCCGCCGCCCCCGCCGCCTCCGGTGAAAGCGGCTCCGCCGGCCCCGCCGCCGGCCCCGCCGGCCCCGCCGGCCCCGACGGTCGAGAAGGTCACGCTCTCGGCTGACGCGCTGTTCGACTTCGACCGCGCCGACATCAAGCCCGATGCGCGGGCCAAGCTCGACGACCTGGTGTCCAAACTGGCCGGCATGTCGCTGGAGGTGATCATCGCCTCGGGCCACACGGACTCGGTCGGCAACGACGCCTACAACGAGAAGCTGTCCGTGCGTCGCGCCGAGGCCGTCAAGGCCTACCTCGTGGGCAAGGGCGTGGACGCCAACCGGATCTACACGGAAGGCAAGGGCGAGCGTCAACCGGTGGCCGACAACAAGACCGCCGAAGGCCGCGCCAAGAACCGTCGCGTCGAGATTGAAGTGGTGGGCACGCGCTCCATCCGTCGCTGACCCACGGTAGTCGTAGTTGAAAAGAGCCCCGCTTCGGCGGGGCTCTTTTTTTCGCCTGCGTGGTGCTTGCGAGGCGTGCCGGTCAGCCGCCGAGCGCGGCGCGAATGGCGGTGGCGGCGGTACCGTTGAAGCGGAACTGGTGGTCGATGATCGCCGCGCCGGCGCGGTACAGCTTGCCCGGCCGGACCCCCGGCGGACCCTTGCGCGGCTCGACGAAGGCGATCGAGGCGGCCGCACGCTCGGCCTCGGTCACCCCGGTGTCCAGCGGGTCAACCTCGGCTCCGAAACTGAGCACCACCGCGCGCGTGCCCGCCACAGTGATCTCTTCCCAGCGCCCCTCTGCCACCGGCTGACTGGAGGCCTTGTCGCAGAACACCGTGCCGGCCTTGGCGGCATAGAGCAAGGCCGTGCCGCGCTGGGCGGTCGGCTCGCGGAAGATCAGCGCGTAGGGCCGCGCGCCCGATCGGTACTCGTACGACAGGCAGTACGGGATGCTGCGCGAGAAGTTGGCCAGCAGAGCGCGCGTGCTCACCGCGCCGGAAAACGACTCCTGGCTCGGCAGCACCAGCACGTCATCGAGGAACTGCGCATGCACGATGTAGGCCATCGAGCCGGCCGGGAAGATCTGGCTGCCGGCACGGTCGGCATCCTGCATGGCGTGCGCGCGCGGGGTACGCAGGAACGGCTGCATCTGCCTGCCGCTGACGTCGTAGGCCTCCAGCCGAACAGACAGGTGCAGTGGCCGCGCCGTTCCATAGACCACCTGCACGCTGCCATCGGGCACCGGAATGGCGAAGTTCGGGCTCGACAGCCGCACCCGCTCGCCGTCGATGACGAAGTTGCCCACATCGATGTGCGAGTTGAAGGCCCCGGCCGCCTCGGCCTGCTCGTGCAGCGGGTAACGGTTGTCCTGAGCCGTGCCGCGGACCCGCAGGTTGGTCACGCGCGTCCCGGAAAAGCTGTAGAGCCCCTCACCGACGAGGGCCTGCAGCGCCGACACGTTGCTCGGCGCCAGGCCCTCGACCGGACCGCGATCCACCACGGGTGCAGCGCGAATCACCGACGACGTCTGGGCCCCAGCCGCCCAGGGCAAAGCTGCCAAAGCCACGGCAATCAGTCGCTTGCGCCGGCTTCCGGGGTTTCCTCGCTTCATGCAGTTCTCCTGGAGTGGATACCGGCGCCTGGGGGCGCCCCGCCCACAACGCCGCATCGTAGTGGAGCCGGCGGAGGTAAGGCAGCGGGCACGGCGGCCCCAGCGCCTGGGCGGCGCTGACTTGCCCCGCCCCGCCGTCGCCTCGCGCCTGGCCCCTCACGCCGCGCACCGGCAGCGGGGTGACGCTGGCGTACCCGGTACCATCGACGTACACGCATCGAAAGATTCGCCATGCATGCCAACGCCGACACGGCCGAACTGCAGCGCTTCAGCGAGTTGGCCCACCGCTGGTGGGATCCACAGGGGGCCATGCGTCCGCTGCATGACCTGAATCCGCTGCGCCTGGACTGGATCGACCGCACCGCCGCCCTGGCAGGCAAGCGCGTGGTCGACGTCGGCTGCGGCGGCGGCATTCTCGCCGAAGCCATGGCGCGCAAGGGCGCGGACGTGCTGGGCATCGACCTGGCCGCCAAGCTGCTGCGGGTAGCCGAGCTGCACGCCCTGGAGACGAGCACCCGCGTGGCCTATCGCCAGGCGTCGGCCGAACAATTGGCCGGCGAAGCACCGGCCGGCTTCGACGTCGTGACCTGCATGGAGATGCTCGAACACGTCCCCGACCCGGCCAGCGTCGTGACTGCCTGCGCCACGCTGGTCAAACCCGGCGGCACGGTGTTCTTCTCGACCATCAACCGCAACCCCAAGTCGTTCGTCTTTGCAATCCTGGGCGCCGAGTATGTGCTGAACCTGTTGCCGCGCGGCACGCACGAGTACGCCAAGTTCATCCGCCCGCGCGAGCTGGCCGGCTTTGCGCGCAGCGCCGGACTCGATCTCCTGGAGCTGCGCGGCCTGCGGTACAACCCGTTCACGCGCCGCTTTGCGCTGAACGACGACACGGGCGTCAACTACATGATGGCCTGTCGGCGGGGCGCATGAAGCCCGCGCTGGTGCTGTTCGATCTGGACGGCACCCTGGCCGACACGGCCCCCGACCTGGCTGCCGTGGCCAACCGCATGCGCGCCGTCCGGGGCCTGGCACCCCTGCCCTACGACGAACTGCGGCCCCTCGCCAGCCACGGCGCACGCGGGCTGATCGGCAAGGCGCTCGGCGTCGCGCAGCAAGAATCCGGGTTCGTCACGCTGCGCGACGAGTTTTTCGCTACCTACGAAGCTGCGCTGTGCGTGCACTCACGGCTGTTCGAGGGCATGGAAGCCGTGCTCGGCGCGATCGAGGCGCGCGGCGCGCGCTGGGGCATCGTCACCAACAAGATGATGCGCTTCACGGACCCACTGGTGGCCGCCCTGGGCCTGCGCGAGCGCGCTGCCTGCGTGGTCAGCGGCGACACCACGCCGCATGCCAAGCCGCACCCGGCACCGCTGCTGCACGCCCTGACGGCCTGCGAGGTGGCGGCCGGAGCCACGGTGTACGTCGGCGACGACCTGCGCGACATCGAGGCCGGCCGCGCCGCCGGCTTGGCCACCGTGGCGGTCCGCTACGGCTACCTGGGCGAAGGTCGGCCGATCGAGGATTGGGGTGCCGATCGCATCGTCGCCACCCCGGACGACCTGCTGCCCCTGGTGCGCTGAACGGGCGCGCTTGAATTCAGCCGCACCAGCCTCACGTCACCGTCTACAATGTGAAGTGAAAAGGGGGCGACCTGGTTTCGACGCGGGTCGTGAAGCAGTGCAGGGCATGCCGAGGACCAGTGACCTCGTAAATCCATCTGGAACACTACAAACGCCAACGACGAGCGTTTCGCTCTCGCCGCCTAACACCGGTGAGACGCTGCACTAGTTTGTCTCTGGACTAGGTTGGGCCTACCCGCGGCGAAAGCCGGGGGAAAAGCCCTCCTGCAGCGTTATGCACAGAGGCTGATCACTGGCGGCGTCGCGACGCCGGTGCCGAGAATCAGCGACTGGCCGTGCGTCGGCCTGCCTGTCGGCTAAGCGCACGGCGAGATCCAAGTAGACCGGCTACGCATGTAGAACTGTCTGCGGATCATTCGCGGACGCGGGTTCGATTCCCGCCGCCTCCACCACCTTTGCGGCGCTCCGCGGGTGCCGATCACGCCGGTCGGCCACGGCTTTGGAGCCTTGCGACTGCTACCGCAACCCGCCATTGCCGTTCGTAGCCGGGAACGGGCGGGTCTTTCCCCGGCTTTCCCCTTTCTTCATCCGCTTCCGCCGTGCCCGCGCTGCAGGCAAACTGAAGGCTAAATCGGAATTGCTGTCGTGAGTGCTACCCCCGATCCCGCCGCGCAAGACACCGGCATTCGTGTCCTGGTGGTGGATGACGATCCGCTGTCGAGCGCCTTTCAGTCACATTTGCTGTCGCTGCTGGGCTATTCGGCCAGCGTCCTGAACGATGCGGACGCCGCGCTCGAGGTCGCCCTCGCCGGCGGCTGCGATCTCATGTTGCTCGACCTCGGCATGCCGCACCCCGACGGCTTCGAGGTACTGCGCCGGCTGCGCGAGCACGAGGCGCAGCGCAACGCCGCACCGCTGCCCGTGATCGCGGTGACCGGCTATGCCTCCGAATCCGACCGGCTGCGCTGCCTGATGGAAGGGTTCACCGATCACCTGGCCAAGCCGATCCAGGCCGGCTCGCTCAGCGCCCTGATCGAGCGCGCCCTGGGGCCGCGCGGCGCGATGGCCGCTGGGGCATCCTCGGATGCCGAACGCTTGCGCGCCACCGTGCGCCGGCTGGCGGAAGTCAAACCGGGCGATCGCCGCTTCACACCCACCGTGACCGAGTCGTTTGCGCTGCGGTCGGCACAGCTTCTGGACGTCTTGCGCAAGGCGGTCGCCGCCCACGACGTCGAGCAGTTCAATCGCGCCGCGCGGGCGCTGAAATCCAGTGCCGAGTTCCTTGGCGCCAGCAGGCTGGCTGCGATGTGCGCCACCGCCGAGGCGCGCGCGGCCGAGGCAGCCTGGCCGGCGGCACGTGAAATCGTCGGCGCCATGGATAACGAACACCAGGTAGTCCTGACGCTGCTGTTCGAGCCTTCGCGCTGATGCCTGACTCGCCGCGCTCCTCCACAGGCCCGCTCCCTGCGGCCACGGAACTGCGGTTGCTGCGCACGCTGGGGCGTATCGCCGGCATCGGCGCCTGGCAGATCGACCCGGGACGCCGGGAGATGCTCTGGACCGACGAGATCTACCGGATCCTCGACGTCGCGCCGGGCGAAGTCGTCCCCAGCCTCAACGCCCTGCTGTCGTTCATCGAGCCCGGCCAGCGCGAGCACCTGCGGGCTGCCATCGAGCGCGCGATCGACCACGGCGAAGGATGGGACTTCGAGCTTCCCGCAATCGCCCGAGACCAGAACACGCGGTGGCTGCGCCTGATCGGCGAGCCACACACACAGAGCGACGGCAGTGTGCTGCTGTGCGGGACCCTGGAGGACGTGACCACCCTGCGCGCTCAGCGCGAGGCATTAAAGGCGCGCAGCTTCGAGGCGCGCAAGCTGGCTGCCGTGGCCGAGAACTCCTCGAGCCTGATCATGCTGACCGACGCCGACCAGCGGATCCAGTGGGTCAATGAAAGTTTCACGCGGGTGTCCGGCTACACGCTGCTGGAGGCGGCGGGGCGAAGGCCGTTCGACCTCCTTCAGGCCCCCGGCGAGAGCGCAGTGCTGGACCTCGCGGAGGGCGGCAGGCGGTTCACGCGCACCCGCGAGCTGCAATTGCACCGCAAGGATGGCAAGCCCTTTTGGGCGGTCGTCGAAGTACGCGCCGTGCGCAACGGCGAGGGCGACGTCACCCATCTCGTGTTCCGCCAGGACGACGTCACCGAGAACCGCCGGGTCGAGCAGCAGGCGACGGAAGCGACCAGTTGGCTCGGTATCGCCCGCGTGGCCGCCGGCATCGGCTTTTTCTACCGACCCGATCATCCGCAGGGCGCGGCGATGGTCATCGACGAGCAGGCGCGCGGCATCCTGGGGCTGGAACCCGACGAGCCCTGCCCGCCTGCCGACGAGATGCTGGCAATGGTTCTGCCACAGGACCGCGAGCGCTTCCTGGAAGCGCGCGAGCACCGCGCAGCCGATCCGGTCGAGATCGAGTACCGGATCCGTCGCCGCAGCGACGGCGCGCTGCGCTGGCTGCGCGCGCTGCGCGTGCGTCTGCCGGCAACCGCGCATGGCCCGGCGCGCGTCGTCGGCGCACTACTGGATATCACCGAACTGCGCCGTGCCGACCGGCAGCGCCGGCTTCTGACCGAGCGCCTGGCGCTGGTCAGTGCCGCACATGGGATCGGCGTCTGGGACATCGACGCGAGCGGCGGCACGGTGCAGTGGAACGACCGGATGCTGGATTTGTTTGGCGCGCAGCCGGACGACGCCCCCCGGCTGGTTGGCAAGTGGCTCGACCGCCATGTGTTTCCGGAGGATCACGAGCGGCTGATCGAGAGCCTGCGCTACGACTCCGAAGTGGCAAGCAGCAGCTCGCCGCGGCGCGTCGAGCACCGCATCGTGCGGGGCGACGGCGAGCTGCGCTGGATCGAGAGCCAGTCGACCCGCATGCTCGCCGAAGACGGCCGGGTCATGATCCTCGGCACCAGCCGGGACATCACCGAGCGCAAGGAAAACGAGCAGCGGTTGCGCCATGCGCTGCAGCGCCTCGAACTTGCGACCGAGCGGGCAGGCGTCGGCGTGTTCATGCGCGACTTGGTCACCGGCAGTGGCTACTGGAGCGCGCAGGTGTTCCATCTGTTCGGCATGCCCGAGGAAGCCCAGGCGCCGCCGGTCGAGCGCGTCTTGCCGCAACTGCATCCGGACGACCACGCCGGTTACCTGCAGTTGCACGATGCTTCGATCACGGCGGCCGAGGTCGAGGATCTGCAGCTGCGGGTTCAGCCGCCCGAGGGGCAGATGCGCTGGCTGTTGATCCGAAGCCGACGCGAACCGACGGGCGGCAGCACAGCGGTCCGCATGGCCGGCGTCGTGCTCGACATCACGGCGCAGGAGCAGGCCAAGGCACAGGCGGCAGCCAACGCAGCGTGGCTGCAGTTGTCGACCGAGGCCAGCGGCATCGGCACCTGGGAGCGCGACCTCGCCACCGGCGAAGGGCGCTGGGACGCCACGATGTATGCCCTGCACGGCTTGCCGCCGCAGGACATGGCCCCCTCACTGGAGTATGCGCTGCACACCTATCACGCGGCCGATCGCGAGCGCGCTCGGCAGGCCTGGCAGCGCATGGCCGACAGCGACTCGGTGATCGAGTTCGAACACCGGACGGTGCGGCTCGACGGCGAGTTGCGGTGTTTCCTGTCGCGCGGCCGCTGCGAGCGACGCGCCGACGGCTCCCCGGTGCGCATCTACGGCACCACCCTCGATGTGACCGAGTCGCGCGAGACCTCCAACCAGTTGGCCATCACGCTGCGTCGCCTGCAGTTGGCCACCGAGGCCAGCGGCATCGGCACCTGGGCGCGCGACCTCACAACCGGCGAGGGCCTGTGGGACGCCACGATGAGGCGCCTGCTGGGAGTGGGACCGGAGGAGCCGGTCCCCTCGCGCCAGGAGGCCACCAGGCGGCTCCTGCATCCCGACGATCGTGAACAGGCAGCGGCTGCCTGGCGTTTGATGACCGAGTCCACCCAAGCCATCGAGTTCGAGCTCCGCGTCCCGCGCGCCGACGGCAGCGTCGCGCACCTCAGTTCACGCGGCCTGGTCGAGCGTGACGAACACGGCCGGCCGCTGCGCGCGGTCGGCACCGCGATCGACATCTCCGCCATCCGGACCACCCAGCAGCGCCTGCGGGAATTCACCGAATGGATGCAGCTGGCCAGCGGTGCCACCGGGGTGGCTTTCTTCCGCCTGGGCCTGGACGACGAAACCCTGTACGCCGACCGGCAGATGAAGAAGCTGTACGGCTTCGACCCCGACGGGCCCGACCCGACGCAGGAAGAGTTCTACGCCGCGATCCTTCCCGAAGACCTCCACCGCGTGCACCGCGTGCGCGAACTGTCCAGGCAATCGAGCGACACGGTCGAAGCCGAGTACCGCGTCCGCGGTCCCGACGGAATGCTGCGCCAGATTCTCACGCGCCGCGCCCTGTTGCGCAACGAGCAGGGGCAGCCGCTGTACGTGGTCGGAACGGCCATCGACGTGACCGCCAACCGCTCGGTGCAGGCGGCGCTGCAGATCGCCAACCAGCGCCTTGGCCTGGCGCAGCGCACCGCCGGCATCGGCATCTGGGAGTGGGATCTGCAAAGCGGCGAGATGCGGATCGACGACAGCATTCGCGCGCTGCTCGGGGTGAATGACGACTGGATGCCGGACCTCGATCGCTGGATGGCGCGGGTGCACCCCGACGACCGCGATAAAGCACACGCCGTGTTCGAGGTCGGCATGCCCGCCGGCCTGAGCGAGGGACAGTCCGAATACCGCATCGTGCGGCCCGACGGCTCCGTTCGCTACGTGGATGAACGTTTCGCGGTACATCGCGACGGCAGCGGCAACGCGCTGCGCGTGCTGGGGACCAACCTCGACATCACCCACATCCGCGAGGCCGAGAGCCAGCGTGCCGCCCTGGTCAACCGCCTCCAGCTGGCCACCCAGACCGCCGGCATTGGCGTGTGGGAGCGCAACCTCGCCGCGGGCACCGAGGTATGGGATGCGCAGATGCACTCGATCTACGGGACGTCGCCTTCGAGCGTGCCGTCGCGCCAACTGTGGCTGGCGCACGTGCACCCCGAGGACCGGCCGGCCCTGCTGGCGCGGCTGCCCGACTTCGACGCGGCCGGGGGCTCCACGCTCGAGTACCGCATCTGCCGCACCGACGGCCAGATTCGGCACATCGCCGACCGCTCGCTGATCGAGCGCGACGCCGACGGCCGCGTGGCGCGCATTCTCGGTGTGCACCTCGACATCACCGAGATCCGCCGGGCCGAGCGCGAACGCGATGAGCTGGCACACCGGATGCAGATGGTCGCCAGCTCGATCGGAATGGGCGTCTGGGAGTGGCTGCCGCAGACCGGGCAGACGGTTTGGAGCGAGCAGATGTTCGCGCTGCTGGGCCACGACAAGCCGCAGCGGCCGCGCAACTGGCTGGAGCTGGTGCACCCCGAAGATCGCGAGCAGGTCTTTCGAGCGCTGGTTGCCGTGCTCAAGGACGGCGACTCGGTGCAGATGGAGTTCCGGGTATTGTCGGCCGCCGGCACCGAACTTTGGCTGGCCAACCGCGCACGCATCCAGCGCGATGCCGCCGGCCGTGCCGTGCATGTGGTCGGCGTCAGCTGGGACATCACCGAGCGCAAGCGCGCCGAGGCTGCACTGCATGCCAAGGAAGCGGCCGAACGCGCCAGCCAGGCCAAGAGCGAGTTCCTGTCGCGCATGAGCCACGAGTTGCGCACGCCGCTGAACGCCATCCTCGGATTCACGCAGATCCTCGAACTCGACCGCGCACATCCGTTGTCCGCAGTGCAGAGCGGCCGCATCGAGCACATCAAGCAGGCCGGTTGGCACCTGCTCGAACTGATCAACGAGATCCTCGACCTCTCGCGCATCGAGGCCGGTGCCGCGACGCTCAGCATGGCAGCCGTGGCCGCCCGCGAAGTCGCCGAGGATTGCCTGACGCTGGTGCAGGCCGACGCCGAGCGACGGCAACTTACGGTCGAGCTCGCCGAGCAGCCGGGCGAGCCCTGCATTCTCTGGGCCGATCGGACCCGCCTGAAGCAGGTGCTGCTCAACCTGTTCAGCAACGCGGTCAAGTACAACTCGGAGGCCGGCCACCTGCAGGTGTCCATCCGCAGCGACGACCGCGGGGTCGGCCACATCACGGTGCGCGACACCGGCCCGGGACTGACCCCGGCGCAGCAGGAAAAGCTGTTCCAGCCGTTCAACCGCCTGGGCCTGGAGTCGGCACCGATCGAGGGCACCGGCATCGGTCTGACGATCGCCAAGAAGCTGGCCGAGCAGATGGGCGGGACCATCGGCGTGCAAAGCGAGCCGGGGCGCGGCAGCGAGTTCACCGTCTCACTGCCGCTGGCCGGCAAGACCGCCCAGGAAGTGGTCAAACCGCCCGCGGTCGACGGCAGCACGGACGAACGCTCGGACGTGTACGGGACTGTGCTTTACGTCGAGGACAACCCGGCCAACTACGCGGTGGTGGAGGCCGTGCTGCGGCTGCGTCCCAACGTGACGCTGATGCGCGCCGCCGACGGGGCGGCCGCGCGCGTCCTGGCCGCGGTCTGCCAGCCGGACCTGATTCTGGTCGACATGCGGCTGCCCGACACCGACGGACTGTCGCTGTTTCGCGCCTTGCGCGCAGGCCGCGAAACGCAGGGCATCCCCTGCGTCGGCCTGTCTGCTAACGCCCTGCCCGCCGACATCGACGCCGCGCGGGCCGCCGGCTTCGCCGATTACCTCACCAAGCCGCTGACGGCCGCCGAACTGCTGCGCAGCGTCGACCAGACACTGTCCACCATGGCCTGAAGCAGCCGGCACCGCGCGCGGCAGCGCGCCAGCGGTCCTTCCCGGCAGTCGCCGGGCGGAACGCCGCCACTACACTTTTTCCTTTCGCCCTTTGGCCGTCGGATCCCTTCGCCGGCCGTCGCAACGATGCGCAACGATCAGGTCGTCACGGTCAATCGTGCCGATTACCTTCCGCCACCGTTTCTCGTGGAGCGAGTCGAGCTCGACTTCGACCTCGACCCTGTCCGCACGCTGGTCACCGCCACCTTGCAGGTCCGTCGTAATGCGCTGGGCCCCGGCGGGCCGCTGGTGCTCGATGGCGAGGACCTCGAGTTGCTGGGGCTGGAGTGCGACGGCCACGCTCTGCCGGCAACCGCCTACATGCTCACCGACGAGCACCTGACGGTCACGCCACCGGCAGACCGCTTCACGCTGCGCGTCAGGAACGCCATCCAGCCCGCTGCCAACAGCGAGCTCTTGGGCCTGTTCGCCTCGCAGGCTAACCTGTTCACGCAGTGCGAGGCCGAGGGCTTCCGGCGCATCACCTTCTTTCCCGACCGGCCCGACGTGATGGCGGTCTACTCGGTGACGCTGCGCGCCGAGCCGCAGGCGTATCCCGCACTCTTGTCCAACGGCAATCTGGTGGCCCAGGGCAAGCTGCCCGATGGCCGCCACTACGCCCGCTGGGACGATCCCTTCCCGAAGCCGAGCTACCTGTTTGCCTTGGTGGCGGGCCGTTTTGCCTGCCGGGAGGAGAAGCTGAGGACCGCCTCGGGACGGGAGGTGCTGCTGCAGATCTGGGTCGAGCCCGGGCAGCTGGACAAGACCGAGCACGCGATGCTGGCGCTCAAGCGCGCGGTCCGCTGGGACGAGCAGCGCTTCGGACTCGAGCTCGACCTGGATCGCTTCATGATCGTCGCCTCCAACGATTTCAACATGGGGGCCATGGAGAACAAGGGCCTGAACGTCTTCAACGCCAGATTTGTGCTGGCCAATCCGAAGGTGGCCACCGACGTCGACTACGCCAACATCGAATCGATGGTCGGCCACGAGTACTTCCACAACTGGACCGGCAACCGCGTCACCTGCCGCGACTGGTTTCAACTGAGCCTGAAGGAGGGCCTGACAGTCTTTCGTGACCAGGAGTTCAGTGCCGACATGCTGGCGGCCGACACTGCGCAATCGGGCGCCGGCACGCAGGCGGCCTGGGCACGCGCGGTCCAGCGCATCGAGGACGTGCGCGCGCTGCGGGCCGCGCAGTTCCCCGAGGACGCCGGACCCATGGCCCATCCGGTACGGCCCGACTCGTACCAGGAGATCGGCAACTTCTACACCGCCACGGTCTACGAAAAGGGCGCGGAGGTCGTGCGCATGCTGCAGACCCTGCTCGGCCGCGCGACTTTCGACCGGGGCCTGGCGCTGTATCTGCAGCGGCACGACGGCCAGGCCGTCACCTGCGACGACTTGCTCGCCGCCATGGCCGAGGCCGCCGGCCGCGATCTCGGCCAGTTCAGCCGCTGGTACTCGCAGGCCGGCACGCCGCGCGTGGCGGTGGGCGCGCGCTACGACGCCGACGACCGCACCTACGAGCTGACACTGGCGCAGAGTTGCCCGGCGACGCCGGGCCAGCCCGACAAGGCGCCCTTCCACATTCCGTTTGCGATCGGTCTGCTCGATGACGCCGGCCGGGACCTGCCGCTGCAACTGGAAGGCGAGGCGGCTGCGGGCACGGGCACGCGCGTCCTGGAACTCACCGAGTCGACCCAGACCTTCCGCTTCGTGAACCTGGCGGCCGTTCCGGTGCCCTCGCTGGCGCGCGACTTGTCCGCGCCGATCATCGTCGACTACCGCTACAGCGACGAGGAGCTCGCTTTCCTCGCCGCGCACGATGCCGATGCCTTCAACCGCTGGGAAGCCGGGCAGCGCCTGGCGATGGGACGGCTGATCGCCGCGACCGATGCCTTCGAGATGCAGCAGCCGGTCGCCCTCGACGACGCGCTGGCCGACGTGTTTGCGCGCACGCTGGCCGACCCTTCTCTGGCGGCCAACTTCAAGGAGCAGGCGCTGCAATTGCCCGCCGAGGCGTTCGTCGCGGAGCAGCGCGTGATGATCGACCCGGAGGCCATCCGCGCTGCGCGCCAAGGCCTGCGCGCGCAACTGGGCGCGCGCCTGGCCGAGCAGTGGCAGCACACCTACGAGGCGCTGGCGAGCCATGCGCCCTACTCGCCCGACCCGAGTGCAGCCGGCCAGCGCGCGTTGCGCAATCTCGCACTGACCTACCTGGTCGAGGGCGAGGTGCCCGGTGCGCTCGAACAGGCGCGGCGTCAACTGGACGAGGCCGACAACATGACCGACCGGCAGGCGGCGCTGGCGGCCATCGTCAACAGCAAGGCCCCATTCAAGGTCGATGTTCTGGTGCACTACGCGCGCGAGTGGTCGGGCGAGCCGCTGCTGATGAACAAGTGGTTTGCGCGGCAGGCCGGCGCGATCGGTCATCCCGGCGAGCCGCCGGTGCTGGCGCGCGTGCGCCTGCTGCTCAAGCACCGCGCCTTCTCGCTGACCAATCCGAACAACGTCTATGCGCTGCTGCTGACGTTCTGCGCCCACAATCCGGCGGAATTCCACCGCACCGACGGGTCGGGCTACGCGTTCTGGGTCGAGCAGGTGCTGGCGCTGGACAAGCTGAATCCGACGGTCGCGGCGCGGCTGGCGCGTTGCCTGGACCACTGGCGCAAGTACACCCCGGACCGCGGCCGCAAGATGCGCGCCGCGCTGCAGGAAGTGGCCGCGGCGCGCCCGCTGTCGCCCGACGTGCGCGAGATCGTCACCAAGGCTCTCGAGAACTAGGAACCGGGATTCGGGACTCGGGATTCGGGGTTGGGGGTTCGGGATTCGGGGACAATGCGCCCTTTCCCGAAGCCCGAGTCATCCTGGCCATGCGGATTTCCCTCACGCACTACCTCATCCGCTGCGAGCGGCAGCACGGCACCGACGCCAATCTGCGGCTGCTGATCGAGACGGTGGCACGCGCCGTCAAGACGATCGGCCACGCGGTCGGCAAGGGAGCGCTGGGCGGCGTGCTCGGCTCGCTGTCCACCACCAACGTGCAGGGCGAGACGCAGAAGAAGCTCGACGTCATCGCCAATGAAATCCTGGTGGAGGCCAACGAGTGGGGCGGCCACCTTGCCGCCATGGCGAGCGAGGAGATGGACACGCCGGTGGGCATTCCGGTGGCCTACCCGCGCGGTCACTACCTGCTGCTGTTCGATCCACTCGACGGATCGAGCAACATCGATGTCAACGTGTCGATCGGCACGATCTTCTCGGTGCTGCCGGCGCCCGCCGGCACGAGCGAGGACGAGGAGGCCGCCTTCCTCCAGCCGGGCCGCAACCAGGTCTGCGCCGGCTATGCCGTCTACGGCCCGCAGACCGTGCTGGTCCTCACGCTCGGCCACGGCGTGGTCGCCTTCACGCTCGACCGCGACACCGGCAGCTTCGTGCTGACGCAGGAGAACCTGCAGATCTCGGCCGACACGCGGGAGTTCGCCATCAATATGTCGAACCGCCGCCACTGGGCCGCCCCGGTGGTCCGCTACATCGACGAGTGCCTGGCCGGCAAGACCGGCCCGCGCGGCAAGGACTTCAACATGCGCTGGATCGCCAGCATGGTGGCCGATGTCCACCGGATCATGCAGCGCGGCGGCATCTTCATGTACCCGTGGGACCAGCGCGAGCCCGACAAGCCGGGCAAGCTGCGCCTGATGTACGAGGCCAACCCGATGGCGCTGCTGGTGGAGCAGGCCGGTGGCGCAGCCACCGACGGTCGCCAGCGCATCCTCGACATCCAGCCCACCCGGCTGCACCAGCGCGTGTCGGTGATCCTGGGCTCGCGCAACGAGGTCGAGTACGTGACCGGGCTGCACGCCGCCGCGGCGGCCGGCTGACCCGGCGTGCTGTTCTCGCGTCTTTCGCGCCGCGCCGGCCGATGTCCGCTGTCCTGGTCGCCGCGCAGCTTGCGCTGATCGTGCTGCTGGTGGCCACCACGCAGCCGCTGGCCACGCCGCTGGCCAATGCGGCCGCCTTCGCGCTGGTGGTGGCCGCCACGTTCGTCGGCATCGCCGCACTGGCCGCCAATCGGCCCGGCAACTTCAACATCCGGCCCGAGGTCAAGCCGCGGGCACGCCTGGTGACCGACGGCATCTATGCCCATGTGCGCCACCCGATGTACCTGGCGGTGCTGCTCGGCCTGCTGGCCGCGGTGGCGGCCGACCCGCGGCCGTGGCGCATCGGCGCGTGGCTCGCCCTGCTGGCGGCGCTGCTGCTGAAGGCGACCCGCGAGGAACGCCTGCTGGCGCAGCGCTTTGCCGAGTACCCGGCCTATGCGGCGCGCACGCGGCGGCTGCTGCCTGGGCTCTACTGAGCAACCCAGCCGCCGCCAGCGGCGACAGGCGCTCGCAAGGAAAACAATGCCTTACAGAACGTTTTCTTGAGAGCTGGCGTCGCCGATCGTCGCCGATCGTCGCCAACGGCGCCGCGTCTTTCGCGCACCGGCGGAAGTCGGCGCCCGGCCAGGCGGCGGGCGCTGCGCTTGCGCGGGGATGAGACCGCCGCTGGCTACTTCTGCGGCTGCAAGTGCAAAACGTGGCGCGGCCGGGCGTCGAAGTCGATCGGCCGGTATCGGCCACGCTGCCAGTCCACCGCCAGATCGGTGTCGTCGTCGGCCAGGGGATGGCCGTCCTGCGGCGTGAGGCTGATCCACGCGCCGCCCGGGCCCGACAGATCGGCCACCAGCCGCATCACCGGACCGTGCATGGCGGCAAACGGTGCATCCGGCGCGCGTCCGACGGCGGCCACGTTGACCGTGTTGGCATCGCCGCCCACCGGCAGCCGATGCTCGAACCAGCGGCGCAGCACCGGCACCTGCGACAGCGGCCGGTGCTCGAGCACGGCCGGGTGCTGCTCGCCCCAGCGCAGGCCGAGCACGTCGCGGCCGGTGGACTGTGCCAGATCGCGCACCGCCGCCTCCAGCGACTCGGTGAGCTGCTCGGCGCAGGTCTCGCGCCGCTGGGTGCCGCGGTCATCGCACCAGTCGCGCGCGCGCGCCTGACCTTGCAGCACACGCAACAGGCTCACCGTCATCTCGCTGCGCACCGGCAGCGGTTCACCCAGGTCGTCTTCGAAGATGCGCTGGCGCAGCTCGCGCAGCCAGGCGTGCAGCAGCAAGCCCTCCGGCGCGTCGGCCCGCAGGCTGCCGTCCCACTGCGCCAACCGACCGAGCGCGAGCTTGGCCGCCTCGCTGGCCGGCTGGGCCGTGGTGAGCAGCGGCAGCAGCGCGCGCGCGGCGAGCGAGGTCTGGTCGAGCTGGATGGCCTGCAGGCTCTTCAGGTCGTGCTGCGGCTGCGCCGCCAGCAGCGCCTGGATGCGCTCGACCCGGTACGGCGGCGCATAGGTCGATCCGAGGTGCAGCGGATACGGATGCGTGGCCACCTTGTGGTTGGCGGTGGCGATGAAGCCGGCGGGCGGATCGATGACGCGCGGCAGCTCGTCGAATGGCACCACGCCGCGCCAGTCGTACCGTGGCTCCCAGCCGGGCGACGGCACCACGCCGCGCAACTCGTTGTCCGCCGCCCGCAGCGGCACGCGGCCGACCACCTGCAGGCCGATGGTCGCCGGCGCACCCGGCTGCACCGGCCGCTCGGCAAAGACGACGTTCTGCCGCAGCAGGGTGAGATCGCGCAGTGCAGCCTGCAACTCGGCCGCATTGCGGGCCCGGTTCATGGCAGCGAAGGCGCGCAGTGAAGTGTCGCCGGGCAGCGCAGCGGCAATCCGCAGCGACAGTACATGGGACCCAGCCAGGCGCGGCCGCTCGCGCAGGGCACTCGCGGCCTTCTGCGGGCTCGCGCCGGCCGCCGCCGGCTGCAGCGCCGGCAGCACGTCGGACACCACCGGGCCGTGACGGGTGGCGCGCACCGTGAACCGCACCTCGCCTTGCCCCTTCACGCGGATGACCTCCTCGCGCAGCGCGAAGGGCGCAAAGCCTGCGGGGGTCTGCACCTGCGTGGGGTCGGTCGGGTGCAGGCGCTCGATGTAGAGATCCTCGGCGTCGGCCTCGGTGTTGGCAAAGCCCCAGGCAACGTGCTCGTTGCGACCCAGCAGCACGAACGGCAATCCCGGCACGGTGGCACCGAAGACCCGGAAGCCCGCCGCACCGGACACCTGCAGCGAGGCGAAGTAGAAGACCCCCGGCGTGGTCAGGCCCAGGTGCGGGTCGTTGGCCAGCAGCGGCGCGCCGCTGGTGCTGCGTGCTCCGGCCACCACCCAGTTGTTGGAGCCCAGTCCCGCGCCGACGCCCAGGCCGCCCAGCGACGGCAGCGCCGCCAGCCGCGTGGCCTGCTCGAGCAGCGCGGTGCGGGGCGCAAACAGGCCGAGCAGGCGGTAGGTGTCGACGTAGTCCGCATCGAGCGGCGGCGCTCCACCGTTGGGCTCGGGCCGCAGGTCGTCGATCTCGGCCTTGGAGAAGCGTGCGGCCAGCAGAAGGCGCGCCAGCTCGTCACGCCAGGTCTGCCCGAGGTCGAGCGCCATGACCACCGCCCAGCCGAGGCTGTCCTCGATGGTCCACGGTGCCGGCGCGGGCGCCCGCGTGAGCCAGAACTCCGGCGGCAGCGGGCCGCTGCGGGCGGTCAGTTGCGCGTTGACCCCGGCGACGTAGGCCTGCGCCCGTCCGCGCGTCTCGGCGTCCAGGTCCTGCGTCATCTGCCGCGCGATCTGCGGCACGCCCATGGTGCGGATGAAGCGATCGACCTCCAGTCCCGCCGGCCCGACCAGCTCCGCCAGCCGGCCCTGGGCGATGCGCCGGTTGAAGTCCATCTGCCACAGCCGATCCTGCGCATGCGCGAAGCCGAGGGCAAACAACGCGTCGTGCTCGTGCGCTGCATGGATGTGCGGCACGCCGGCCTCGTCGCGCCGCACCTGCACCGGCTCCACGAGCCCGGGCACACGCAGCGTGCCCTCGTGCACCGGCAGGCTCGCCTGCCGGTACCAGAGCAGTGCGGACAGCAACGCCGCCGCAGCCAGGCCCGCGAGGGCCAGCGCACCGGCGGCGAGGCGACGCCCACGCGCCATGGGTCGTCGTCGCTCAGCCCGGAGGAACGGCGGCGGTGACGACGATCTCGACCTTCCAGCCCGGCCGCGCCAGCGCCGCCTCGACGGTGGCGCGCGCCGGCTTGCCGGCGTCCTTGATCCACTCGTCCCACACCGCGTTCATGCCGGCAAAGTCCGCCATGTCGGTGAGGAAGATCTGGGCGGCCAGCAAGTGGGCCTTGCTCGTGCCGGCCTGCGCGAGCAGCGCATCGATGGCCCCGAGCACCTGGCGCGTCTGGCCGACGATGTCCTGCGAGGCATCGTCGGCCACCTGGCCGGCCAGCCAGCAGATGCCGTTGTAGACAACCGCCTCCGACATGCGCGCGCCGGTGCCAATGCGTTGAATCCCCATCATCACTCCTCGAGAAGGAACTGGCGCACGACGGCGATCTGCTCGTCGTGCATGAACATCGGGGCATGACCCACCCCGGCGAACTCGACCACCCGCGCCCGCGGACCGCAGTCGGCCATGCGCTGCGCCGTCGCCACGCTCAGCAGGTCCGACTGGGCGCCGCGCGTCACCAGGACGCGCGCACTGATGCGCTCGTACAGTTGCCACAGCGCCGCCTCGCCGGCGTGCGCTGCAGCGGCGGTGACGGCGCGAAACGGCTCGCCGATGCGCGGGTCGTAGTGCAGGCGCAAGCCGCCACCCTCGGCCGCCGGCCGCGGGCGAATCACCGGCAGCGTGATTTCGCGCCACTGCTCGCGCGTGCGCAGTCCAAAGGGAGCGCTGATGGCGGCTACGTAGTCGATGGCCTCGTCCTCGCTGGCAAAGTAAACCGGCTTGCCGAGGTACTCGCCAATGCGCGCCAGCGCCGCGGCGTCGAGCGTGGGGCCAACGTCGTTGATCACCATGCGGCGCAGCTTCAGGCGCGGCGCCGCCTCCTCCTGCCCGGCTAGCGTCATGCCGATCAGTCCGCCCATCGAGGTGCCGACCCAGTCGACGACCTCGGCGTCGAGCCGCGCGATCAGCGTGACCATGTCGGCAACGTACTGACCAATGCCGTAGTGGCGCGGATCGCGCAGCCAGTCGCTGGCGCCGCGGCCGACCACGTCGGGACACACCACGCGGTAGCGGTCGGCCAGCGCCAGGGCCAGCCGGTCGAAGTCGTTGCCGACGCGTGTGAGTCCGTGCACGCACAGCAGCACGCGCGGGTTGGCCGGATCGCCCCACTCGCGCCAGGCCATGCGATGCAGGCCGGCCGGAGACAGGCACTGGACAAAGCCTTGGCGGGGCGTGAGCAAAGTCATCGTTGGCCTCGCGCGCATTGTAGTGAGCGCCGCTGGCATACTCTGCCGCACCTGACGGGGAGATTCACCATGCTGAAGGGCAAGACCGCGCTGGTCACCGGTTCGACCAGCGGCATCGGACTGGGCATTGCGCGGGCGCTGGCGGCGCAGGGCGCCAACATCGTCTTCAACGGCTTTGGCGAGGCCGCCGCCATCGAGGCGCTGCGCAAGGAGGTGGCTGGCACCCATGGCGTGCAGACGCTGTACCACCCGGCCGACATGACCCAGCCGGCCGAGATCCGCGCCCTGGTGCAGGCGGCCGACGCGCTCGGCGGCGTGGACGTGCTTGTCAACAATGCCGGCATCCAGTTCGTAGCCCCTGTGGACGAGTTCCCGGAGGAGCGCTGGGACGCCATCATCGCCATCAACCTGACGTCCAACTTCCACGCAATCAAGGCGGCATTGCCCGGCATGAAGGCCAAGGGCTGGGGCCGCATCATCAACATCGCCTCGGTACACGGCCTGGTGGCCTCGGCCAACAAGAGCGCCTACGTGGCCGCCAAGCACGGCGTGGTCGGGCTGACCAAGGCGGTGGCGTTGGAGACAGCGGCCACGCCCGTCACCTGCAACGCCATCTGCCCGGGCTGGGTCCTGACCGCGCTGGTGCAAAAGCAGATCGACGACCGTGCCGCCGCGCAGAAGCTGAGCGCAGAAGAGGCGCGCAAGAGCCTGCTGGGCGAGAAGCAGCCGTCGCAGGACTTTGTCACCACCGAGCAACTGGGGCAGTTGGCGGTGTTCCTGTGCTCGCCGGCGGCTAATCAGATCCGCGGGGCGGCATGGAACATCGACGGCGGGTGGTTCGCGCAGTGAGGCCGCCCGGGTCCGTCGCGTGGGCTTGCGTGCGTTGGCGCGCCGGTTGGCCGGCGCCCAGCGGCCAGTTCGGTCTCGCGCCCGCACGAGTGGGGCGCGCAACTCCGGTGCCATAGGCACCGACAACCATGCGACCCACCGTTCCAGCCAAGGCGCCGCTGCTGACGCGACTGCTGTTCGGCGTCCTGTTCGCGGTGGTCGTTGCGGTGGTCATCGCCGCGGTCGCCGCCGCGCTCCTCGCCGGTGCGGCGCTGTTCGTCGTCTTGCTGGTGCTGCTGGTGCCGGTCGTCATGGTCCTCGTGCTGCTGGCCTGGGCGCGCGGCGCGCGGGTTCAGGTGCAGGTGCACACCGTCCGGTCGCGGGGTCGCACCGACAGCGACGAGCCCCTGAAGCTGCGCGAGTGACCGGCCCGCGCGCCAGGATGCGCGCCACGGGTTCGGACTGACTGCATGCAACGCGGCCTGCACGGATGCCTGTCTCGTGAATGGGCACTGCCCTTCACAGGATTCCAAATGCAGGCGCCGGCGGGATGCGTTCTCGCCGTGTCCGCCCGCTTCGAGCGGGCAGCCCCGCGGCAGACTTCGCAGGGTACCGAGGGCGCATCCTGGACAGCGCACGATTCGTGGCGACAAACCGAGTAGACCCGGCCTGCCTTGCGGACGGCCGCAACCGACACCCCAGGTCGTCTCCGATCCGCGCTGCGTCGCCTTGCCCGAGGCGATCAGCCGCTGCCGGATCGCGCCCTCGCCATCATCGGCCCGCTACAGAGCGCTATGCCCGCGTCAGGCGCAGCTCGAAGCACACGCTCGTCGGGTCGCCCACATAGACCCCGAACGGGGCAATGCGCGCGAAGCCGCAGCCTTCGTACAGTGCGATCGCCTCCGGCTGACGATTGCCGGTTTCCAGACGCACCGCGGCGTAGTCCAGATCGCGTGCCCGGGCGAGCAGCGCCGTCACCAGCGCTCGTGCCACGCCGCGCCGCCGGGCACCGCGTCGTACGAACATGCGCTTGAGCTCCGCGGTGGTGGCGTCGAGCGGGCGCAAGGCGCCGCAACCGACCGCCACGGCATCGACCCAGGCGAGCAGGAAGGCCGCCCGCCGCTGTAGCGGCGCGTTGGTCGGCGGCGGTGCGGCCGGATCGAAGAACTCCGGGTAGCGCTGGCGCGCCTCGGCGGCGGCCTCGGCCAGCAGCGCGAGCGCTTCGGCGCCCAGCGGATCAGCCGCTTCGATACGCAGGTTCACTCGTCGTCCGGCAGGCGCGGCGCGGGCACCCGCCCTGTCCATTCGAGTTTGCGCCGGTGGGGCACCAGAACCTGAGTGTCGAGCCAGTGGACAAACTGCCCGACGCGCCGCCCGCTGCGGCGCTCCAGCCAGGCGCGCAGGCCGCGCTCGGTGAAGCACTGCAGGCGGGTGCCTGGCGCCGCACGTACGCCGTCACGCCCGGCCATCAGGCGCAGGTGCTCACGGTCGCGCGCCGGACCAGTCAGCCCGAAGATGTCGAGGATGTCGTCGGCGGCCAGCCACATTCGACCGTCGTCATCAAACAGAATGCGCAGTTGGCGGCCGTCGAACTCGTAGTACGACCCACGCCACGCCGCGAGGACGTCCTCGCGCAGCGCATGGCGTAGCCAGAGCGCCAGCCGCCAGGCCGGCCATACCATCGCCACGCCGAGCACCACCGCGAGGAACGGTGTGCGCTCCGGCGGGACGCCGCGCCAGGCCGCAACGGCGAGCAGCAGCGCCACGCCGGCAAACATCAGCCAGCCAAAGCGCACGCCACGCGCGTCGGGATCGTGGTCGAGACGGGGCAGTGACGGGCGCTTGACGGGCACGGCAACATTGTCGCGCAGGCGCCGCACCTGCGGCGCAAGCGGCAGCCCGCCACAGTGCCCGGCCCGGCCCTGCCCTGCCCTGCCCTGCCCTGCCCAGCCCTCCCCGGCCTTGCGCCTGAACGGCGCGGGCGTTCGGTCGCCGCGCCGCTGCGCCTACTCCTGCCGCTGCGCCGGCCGGCCTTCGAGCGCCACCGCGCCGCCACTCTCATCCGACCTGCGGCCGAGCCAGCGCTTCTCCCAGGAGTCGAGGTAGGAGTAGATCACCGGGACCACCACGAGGGTGAGCAGGGTGGAGGTGATCACACCGCCAATGATGGCGCGGCCCATGGGCGCCTGCTGCTCGGCCCCCTCGCCCAGGCCCAACGCCAGGGGCAGCATGCCGAAGATCATGGCCGCCGTGGTCATGAGGATCGGCCGCAGCCGCACCTGCCCGGCGGCCAGCAGCGCATCGGTGCGACCCATGCCCTTCTTCTGCCCCTGGTTGGCAAAGTCCACCAGCAGGATCGCGTTCTTGGTCACCAGGCCCATCAGGAACACGATGCCGATCATCGAGAAGATGCTCTGCGTGGTGCCGGTCACAAGCAGCGCCAGCATCACGCCGACGATGGCCAGCGGCAATGACACCATGATCGCCAGCGGCTGGATGAAGCTGCCGAACTGCGAGGCCAGCACGATGTAGATGAAGATCACCGCCAGGGCCAGCGCGCCGACAATGGCGCCGAAAACCTCCTGCTGTTCCTGGATCTGCCCGCCCACGTCGAAGCGCAGCCCCGGCGGCAGCGGATAGTCCTTGACCAGCGCCTGCACTTCCTTGCCGGCATCGCCGGCGGGCCGGCCCTGCACGCTGGCAAACAGCGCCACCCGGCGCGTGAGGTCCTGGCGGCGGATGTTCTGCGGGTTGTAGGTCGGCTCGATGATGGCAATGGCACGCAGCGGCACCACCTCGGCGCTGCCGTCGGCCAGTTGGCGGCCGGTGGCGATGGTCAGGCCCGAGATGTCGTCGATGACCGAGCGGTGTGACCGCGGCACCCGCGTCACCACCTCGTAGTTCTGCCCGTCGGGGGCCAGCCAGTAGCCCGACAGCTCGCCGCCGACCAGGGCGCGCAGCGTGGAGCCCAGCTGCGCATGCGTGATGCCGTACTCGGCGGCCAGCTCGGGCTTGAGCCGCACCGACAGCGCCGGCGTGCCCTCCTTCACGGAGATCTCGACGTCGGTCACGCCGCGGATCTGGGCGACCCTGGTCTTCAGGTCCGCGATCACGCGGTTCATCGCCGCGTCATCGTTGCCCAGCAGCGCGACGTAGATGGGGCGGTTGCCGCCGACCGTCATCTCCACGCCCGGGATGCGCGCCACGCGCTCGCGGATCGCCGCCTCGATCTGCTTCTGGCTGCGTGCCCGCTCATCGCGCGGCGCCAGCAGGATGTTGACCTCCGCGGTGTTGCTGCCGTTCTGGCCAATGAGGGTGTCGATGGTGCGTACCTCGGGGAACTCGCGCAGCGCCGCTTCAACGCGGCGCACGCGCTCGTCGCTCTGCTCCAGACTCGCGCCGACCGGCATGGTCAACTCCACCTGGGTGAAGCTCTCGTCGACCTGCGGCTGCATTTCGGTGCCGATCAGGCCGGCGATCGGCAGGCTGACCGCAAAGCTCGCCGTGGCGATCCACAGCGTCACGCCGCGCGGCGTCAGCGTGGCGCGCCGCAGGCCCCAGCCGCCGCCCTGTTCAGGCGGACGGCGCCCGAAGCTGGGCCACCAGAGCTGGTAGCGCCGCGCCGACAGCGCCCAGCCGAGCAGTGCGCCGTACCACAGGTGCCAGCGGTCGACCCACCGGTCGAAGCCACGCAGCACCGGGCCCAGGACCGGCAGGCTGCGCGCGCCGTCCGGCGGGTCCTTCCACACCGACGACAGCATCGGGTCGAGGGTGAAGCTGACGAACAGCGACACCATCACAGCCACCACCACGGTCAGGCCAAAGGCGTAGAAGTACTTGCCGACGATGCCGCCCATGAAGGCGATCGGCACGAACACCGCCACCACCGAGAAGGTGGTCGCCAGCACGGCCAGTCCGATCTCGTCGGTGCCCTCGCGCGCCGCGGTGTGATGATCCTTGCCCATCTGCAGGTGGCGGACGATGTTCTCGCGCACCACGATGGCATCGTCGATCAGCAGGCCGATGCACAGCGACAGGGCCATCAGCGTCATGTAGTTGAGCGTGAAGCCGAAGGCATACAGCGCGATGAAGGTGGCCATCACCGCAATCGGCAGCGTGAGCCCGGTGATGACGGTGCTGCGCCAACTGCCGAGGAACAGGAACACGATCAGCACCGTCAGCAGCGCGCCCTCGACGATGGTGCGCTTGACGTTGTTGACCGAGCGCTCGACGAAGTCCGCCATCGCCCACATGAACTTCAGTTCCTCTCCGGGCGGCAGCTGTTTCTGCAGTTCGGCGGCGGCTTGCTTGAGCGCGCGCCCGACCTCGATCAGGTTGGCGTCCTGCGCCCGGTAGATCCAGAAGCTCACCGACGGCTGGCCGTCGACGCGCGAGATGCTGGTGCGCTCGCGCTCGGTGTCGCGGATCTCGGCCACCTGCGACAGCAGGATCGGCACGCCCCCCTTGCGGGCGACGATGATGCGGCCGAAGTCGGCCGCCGAGCCCATCCGCCCGTCCACCCGCACGATGGCGTCCGACGTGCGGGTCCCGATGGTGCCCACGGGCACACTGACGTTGGCCGCGCGCAGCGCCTGCACGACCTGGTCCACGCTGATGCCGAAGGCCACCAGCCTGGTGGCGTCCACCTGCACCAGCATCTGGCGCATGACCGTGCCGCCGACGTCGACGCGACCCACGCCGTTGACGCGCTCGAACGCCTTCTGCACCACCTGCTCGGCGGTCAGCGTCAGCTCGCGCTGCGACAGGCCCTGCCCCATCAGCGCGAAGCTGGCCACCGGCTGCTGGTTCTCGCCGCCGCCGGCCCGCACCACCACCGGGTCCTTGGCATCGCGCGGGAAACCCGCCCGGATCTGCGCCAGCTTGTCGCGTACCTCCTGCACCACGCGGTTGGTGTCGACGTCGAGGCGGAACTCGACGAAGGTGAGCGAGCGGCCTTCCTCCGAGCGGCTCAGGATCCGCTTGATGCCGGCCACTGTATTGACCGCATTCTCGACCGGCTTGGTGATGTCGTTTTCGACCTGCTCGGGCGAGGCCCCCGGATAGGCCACCCAGATCTGCACCATGGGCAGCTCGATGTCCGGCATCGCCTCCACGCGCAGCTTGCTGTACGAGGCCACACCCAGCACCAGCAGGGCCACCATGACCATGGTGGCAAACACCGGGTGGTGGATCGAGACGCGCGTCATCCACATGGCGGCGATCTGCTCAATTGACGGGCGCGGGCGCTGCGTTCTGGCCGGATCGCTGCAGGGCGCCGGCCGCGCCGACCACGCGCGCAGCCTGGCCGTCGCGCAGGTTGTCGAACTTGGTGGCAATGACCGGGTCAGCCGCCGTCAGGCCGCCGCGCACCTCGACCACCTGGTCGCGCTCGTCGCGCCGGCCCAGCGTGACGGCCTGCTTGCGCAGCCTGCCTTCGGCCAGCAGCCAGACGAAATCCTGCCCATTTTCGCTGCGGACGGCCGACAGCGGCAGCACCGGCACCGCAGCCGCGCTGCCCACCTGCACGAACACCTTGGCAAACATGCCGGCGCGCAACACGCCGTGATCGCGCGGCAGCGAGACGTGAAAGTTGATCGACCGGGTGCCGGGCTCGGCGGCCGGATTGATGCGCTCCACCCGACCTTCGAAGGGGCGATCCACGCCCTCGACGCGCACGGTGGCAGATGCGCCGGTGGCGATGCTGGCCACGTCGGACACCGGCGCCTGCGCCTGGACCTCGAGCTGCGCCAGGTCGACGATGCCCACCAGCGGAGCGTCGAAGCCCACCTTCTCGCCCGGCTGCACATGGCGGCGCGACACCTGGCCGCCGATCGGCGCGCGCACGGTGGCATCGTCGAGCAGCAGCTGCGTCTGCGCCAGTTGCGCCTGCGCCGCCTCCACCGCCGCGGCCTGCGCGCGCCAGGCCGCGTCGGCGGCGTCGAAGGCGTTCTGCGAAATGAAGTTCTGCTTGACCAGTTGCGCGTTGACCTGTCGTGTGCGCTCGTTCTGCGCCAGGCTGGCGCGGGCCGACTCCAGCGTGGCCGTGCGCTCGGCCAGTTGGACCTTCAGCGCCGCGGTGTCGAACTCCACCAGCACCTGACCCGGGGTGACCCGCTGGCCTTCGCGCACATGCACGGCCCGCACCTCGGCCGACAGCTTGGAGCGCACGGTGGCCTGCGACATGGCCTGTACCGAGCCGGGCAATGCCAACTCCACCGTCAGCGGCCGCGCCGTCAGGCGCACCAGGTCGGCAGCGGCAAACTCCAGCGGCGCTACATCCTTCTTGCCGGCCTGCGCCTCAGCCGGCTTGCCGCGCAGCGCCATCGAGGCTGCGGCAGCCACCAGTCCCAGCAAGGCCACGCCGGCCAGCGCCAGCTGGGTGCGTCGCTTCATCGTCCCCCCGGAAAGCGCCGGCAGGTCGCCGAACGTCTTGATCTCACGATGGGGCCGGATTATCCCGAACGGGACCGCCGATGCGGCCGCCTTGCGACGAACCGCAACGGGTGGCGACAAACTGCGGCCTGCAGCTTGCAGACAGCCTCATGCAGGCCGGGCAAGGCCATGGGCCCGGCTCGGGCGTTGACCGCCCGTCGGGCGTGGCCGCGGGGCGCCCTCAACGCGCCCCCGATCCGGGCGCAAAGCGCAGCCGCAGCCGCGCGCTACGGCGAGCGATCACGACGCCGCATTGGGCGTCTTGGGCCGTCACAGCCGGCATGACGGACTGCCTCTGGCCCGCTCAGTGATCGAGGCCGAGATCCTGGATCTTGCGGGTGATGGTGTTGCGGCCGACGCCCAGCTTGGTGGCCGCCTCGATCCGGCGACCATGGGTATGTCGCAGTGCGGTCCGGATGACCGCGGCCTCAAACTCGCGCGCCAGCCGGTCCATGACCTCTGCCTCGCCGCTGACCAGGCGCCGATCCACTTCGCGCACCAGCAACTGCAGCCAGTCGTCCACCAGGCCGGCTGCAACCGACGCTGCCGCAGGGGCGGCCGTGCCGCTAGTGGACGGTGCAGCAGCAGTAGCCACCGGCGCCGGCTGCAGCGTCGGCTGCGGCGCCGGCTCGGAACGGATCTCCAGCGGCAAATCCTCCACCTTCACCACCTGCGCCGGCGCCAGCACCGTCAGCCAGCGGCACAGGTTCTCCAGCTGCCGCACGTTGCCGGCCAGCGGCAGGCCCTGGATGAACTGCAACGCCTCCGGCGACAGCCGCTTGGCCTCGACTCCGAGTTCGCGGGCGCTGGTGGCCAGAAAGTGGCGCGCCAGCAGCGGGATGTCCTCGCGCCGTTCGCGCAGGGGCGGCAGACGCAAGCGGATGACATTCAGGCGGTGATACAGATCCTCGCGGAACGAGCCCTGGCGCACCCGCTCCTCGAGGTTCTGGTGGGTGGCGGCGATCACGCGCACGTCGGCCTTGATCGGCTGGTGGCCGCCCACGCGGTAGTAGTAGCCGTCGGACAGCACGCGTAGCAGGCGCGTCTGCAGCTCCGCGGGCATGTCGCCGATCTCGTCGAGGAACAGCGTGCCACCCTCGGCCTGCTCGAAGCGGCCGCGCCGCATCGCCTGCGCGCCGGTGAAAGCGCCGCGCTCGTGGCCGAACAGCTCGCTTTCCAGCAGGTCGCGCGGGATCGCCGCGGTGTTCAGCGCGATGAACGGCCCACCCTTGCGCGCGCTGTGCTTGTGCAGCGCACGCGCGACGACTTCCTTGCCGCTGCCCGATTCGCCCGTAATGAGCACCGTGACGTTGGACTGGCTCAGCCGTCCGATGGCGCGGAACACCTCCTGCATGGCCGGCGCCTGGCCGAGGATTTCCGGCACTTCCAGCGGCGCGTCGTCCACGCCAGACTCGCGCAGGCTCTCATCCACCGCGCGGCGGATCAGCTCGACCGCCTTGTCCACGTCGAACGGCTTGGGCAGGTACTCGAAGGCCCCACCCTGGAACGCCGACACCGCACTCTCCAGATCCGAGAATGCGGTCATGATGATCACCGGCAGCGCCGGGTGCTTGCCCTTGACCTTGCGCAGCAGCTCGATGCCGTTGAGGCCCGGCATGCGGATGTCCGACACCAACACCTGCGGGCTGTCGAGCTCCAACTCGGCCATCACCTCCTGCGCGCTGCCGAACAGCTTGCACGGGATGCTTTCGCGGCCGAGCGCCTTGTCCAGCACCCAGCGAATCGAACGGTCGTCGTCGACGATCCAGACCGGCTTCATGGCGCCACTACGGGAATGGGCGCGACGGGGCGCGGCAGAAGGCCCGGCGGAAGGCGTGGCGAGTGCAGTCTCATCGGAGAGGCAGAAGAATCCTGAAGTCGGTTCGTCCCGGACGGGACTCGAATTCGATGACGCCATCGTTTTGCTGTACGAAAGTCTGCGCCAGGGTCAGGCCAAGGCCGGTTCCGCTGTCGCGGCCCGACACCAGCGGCAGAAAGACTCGCTCCTTCAGTTCCTCCGGAATACCCGGACCGTTATCGATCACATGCAAGTCCAGTGCCAGTCGACAATGGCGGCGGGCGATCGTCACGTGGCGCGTCACACGGGTGCGCAGCACGATCTGCGCATCCCCCTGCGCGATCCGGGGTTCGAGCGCCTGCGCCGCATTGCGCACGACGTTCAGCACGGCCTGGATCAGCTGTTCGCGGTCGGCGGTGCAGTCGGGCGCGGAGGCGTCGTAGTCGCGCTCGATCGTCAGGCCGCGCGGGAACTCGGCCTGCATGACCATGCGCACCCGCTCGAAGACCTCGTGGATGTTGAAGCTGCTGGGCTGGCGCGGTTGGCGGTGCGGCGCAAGCAGCCGGTCGACCAGCGCCTGCAGGCGATCGGCCTCGTCGATGATCACGCTCGTGTACTCGCGCTGCTCGGGCAACGCGAGCTCCCGCTCCAGCAACTGGGCTGCGCCACGGATGCCCCCGAGTGGATTCTTGATCTCATGCGCCAGGTTCCGCATGAGCTGCCGGTTGGCCTCACTCTGGTCGAGCTGGCGCTCCTCGCGGCTCACCTTCAACTGCTGCTCGATCTCGGCCAGCTCGATGACCACCGGCGTCTCGCGTGAGTACAACGCCGAGGCGGTCGCCTGCACCGGCACCGGATCACGCAAAGGACGGCGCAGTTCCATGATCTGCCGTCTGTGCCCGAGCGCATTGGCGGCCGCATCGGCAAGCAACTGATCGACCTCGGCTTCGGCCGAAAACAAACGCTGGGCGTGCTGGCCCTGCAGCTTGCTGCGCGAGATCTCGAGCAGCTGTTCGGCGGCCTGATTGGCGAAGACCACGGCGCCGCGCCAGTTGAGCACCAAGACCGCGGTGGTCAGAAGGTCCAAACCCTGGAAGCGATCGAGTTCGGCCACGAAGCCGAAGTCGCGCTGGACTGATGCCCGCTGGATCACCGGACCTCCCGCAAAGCCGGGGAAGTCAGTCGGCCCGTCAGCGCGGCAGCGCGAGCTCGCGTCGCAGCGCGGCGATATTGTTCTCGCCGCGCGCGATGTCTTCCTGCATGCGCGTAACCCGCTCCTGGTAGCGCACCAAGTTGCGGCCTTCGTCGCCCTGGCGCTCCGGCTGGCCGCCGTTGAAGTCGCTTCGCAAGCGCGCCAACCTGTCCTCCTCGGCGCGCAACTCGTCTTCGAGAATGCGACGCCGCTCGCCGTCGCGCACCCGCTGCGTATCGGCCGCGATGCGCGGGAAGCTGGCAGGGGTCACGGGCGGCGCGGCAGCTCGCGGCGCCGCCGCGGCGACCGGCAGCTTGGGCGCGGGCACCGAGGTCAACGGCTGGATGTCCAGGCGTCGGCAGCCGTTCGAGCTGCCGGTGTTCTGATAGACCTTGCGGCCGTCCGCATCGGTGCAAACGAAGATTTCGCTCTGCGCCTGAGCCAAACCGACCCAGCCGACCAGGATAGCCGCGAGGGGGAAGACCGGAAGTTTTCTTCGGAACATGGAGTTGGCTGACGACAAACAATCGTCTCGGGACAGTGTACGGCAGGCGAGGCGCCCCAGGCATCCCCACCATGGGTGCAAAAGCCATCTGTTCGACCGGCACTTTGGTCATCCCCGCCCGGCGCGCAAGAAGCAAGGGGCGGTCAGCCCGCCCCTTGTCACCTTGGCTCGCGCCAGCCGACCGCCCCGATCAAAGTCCGTAATACATGTCGAACTCGATGGGGTGCGTGGTCATCCGGAAACGGGTGACCTCGTCCATCTTGAGCGCGATGTAGGCGTCGATCAGGTCATTGGAGAAGACGCCGCCGCGGGTCAGGAATTCGCGGTCGCGGTCCAGGTAATCCAGCGCCATGTCGAGCGACGAGCACACGGTCGGGATCTTGGCGTCTTCTTCCGGCGGCAGGTCGTACAGGTTCTTATCCGCCGCCTCGCCGGGATGGATCTTGTTCTGCACGCCGTCCAGACCGGCCATCATCATTGCCGCAAAGGCCATGTAGGGATTGGCGGTCGGGTCCGGGAAGCGCACCTCGATGCGACGGCCCTTGGGGTTGGACACGTAAGGAATGCGGATCGAGGCCGAGCGGTTACGCGCCGAGTACGCCAGTTTCACCGGCGCCTCGAAGCCCGGCACCAGGCGCTTGTAGCTGTTGGTGCCCGGATTGGTGATCGCATTGAGCGCGCGCGCGTGCTTGATGATGCCGCCGATGTAGTAAAGCGCGAAGTCCGACAGCCCCGCATAGCCGTTGCCGGCAAACAGGTTGGTGCCGTCCTTCCAGATCGACTGGTGCACGTGCATGCCCGAGCCGTTGTCGCCTACCACCGGCTTCGGCATGAAGGTCGCGGTCTTGCCGTAGCTGGCGGCCACGTTCCACACCGTGTACTTGAGAATCTGCAGCCAGTCGGCGCGCTTGACCAGCGTGCTGAACTTGGTGCCGATCTCGCACTGGCCGGGCGCCGCCACCTCGTGGTGGTGCACCTCGACCTCCACGCCCTGCTGCTCGAGCAGCAGACACATCTCGGAGCGAATGTCCTGCATGGAGTCGGTCGGCGGAACCGGGAAATAACCGCCCTTCAGACCCGGACGATGGGCAAGGTTGCCGGCCTCGTAGTCCAGCCCGGTCGACCACGGCGCCTCCTCGGACTTGATCTTCACGAAGCAACCCGACATGTCCACGTTCCACGTCACGCTGTCGAAGATGAAGAACTCGGGCTCCGGGCCGAAGTAGGCCGTGTCGCCGACGCCGGTGGACTTCAGGTAGGCCTCGGCCCGCTTGGCGAGCGACCGCGGGTCGCGCTCGTAACCCTTGCCGGTCGAAGGCTCATGCACGTCGCAGGTGATGATGAGCGTGTTTTCCTCGCGAAACGGGTCCATGCGCGCCGAATCCGCGTCCGGCATCAGCAGCATGTCGGACGCCTCGATGCCCTTCCAGCCCGAGATCGAGGAGCCGTCGAAGGCGTGGCCTTGCTCGAACTTGTCTTCATCGAAGGCTTTGGCCGGCACGGAAACGTGCTGTTCCTTGCCTTTGGTGTCGGTAAAGCGCAGATCAACGAACTTGACTTCGTTGTCCGCAATCATCTTCATGACCTCTTTAGGGGTCGACATGCCAGGAGCTCCTCGACAGAAGTGGCTTGAACAAAAAATCGGACTCATCCGGGGCAGCAGACACAGTCACCGGCGACCCGACGCCCCGTCAGCCGACAGTCAAGAAAAGCATGAAGCGTGCCGATCCGGTGGCGCGGCCACACAGCCACGCACCGTGCCTGTGCACCCAGGCCGAAGGCAAGCCGCCGGACGGGCGCCCGGTATGGCCTGGAACCCGACCACCGGAGGAACGCACCACTGCGGCGCATTATGCGTCACCCAAGGGAAAATGCACCGAAACCGTGCGTCTAGCCCGTGCCGCCACCCGGCAGGAACAGTGCCTGCAGGTCGCTGAGGAACCGGCGACCCAACTCGGTCGGCGCGATACGGTACGGGCTGCGCTCGATGAGCCCGCGCGCCTCGGCCTGCTCCAGCCCGACCCGGATCTGCGACAGCGGCAGCCCTGTACGGTCACAGAACAGTTGCGGCGCAAAGCCGTCGGCCAGCCGCAAGGCATTGAGCATGAACTCGAAGCCGAGGTCGACGCGAGCGACCTCGACGCTTTCCGCCACGAAGCGGCCGGCCTCCGCCTGCTCCAGGTACGAAGCGGGTTGCCGCAGGCGCGTTTGCCGCAAGATGCGCTGGGGAAAGCTGATCTTGCTGTGCGCACCCGGACCGATGCCCAGGTAGTCCCCAAAGGTCCAGTAGTTGAGATTGTGGCGCGACTCGAAGCCCGGCCGGGCGTAGGCGGACACTTCGTAGTGCCGATAGCCGGCCCGCGCCATGCGCGCCTCGATCCAGTCGTGGATCGCCGCCGCCGTGTCCTCGTCCGGCAACTGGGGCGGGTACTTCGCAAACACGGTGTTGGGCTCGATCGTCAGCTGATACAGGGACAGGTGCGGGCCGGCAAGCGCCAGCAGTTCCTCGACCTCGCGCTGGGCGGCGTCGAGCGTCTGCCCCGGCAGCGCGTACATCAGGTCGCAGTTGAAGTTGTCGAAGTGGCGCCGCGCGACGTCGATGGCGGCGCGCGCCTGGGCCGGGTCGTGTATGCGGCCAAGCGCCGCCAGCCGATCGGCCTGCAGCGACTGCACGCCGATGGACAGGCGGTTCACGCCGCTGGCCCGGTAGGCGGCGAACTTCTCCGCCTCGAAGGCGCCCGGGTTGGCCTCCAGCGTGATCTCGCAGTCCGGCTGCAGGGGCAGCAGCGCACGCACGAACGACAGCAGCTCGTCGAGCCCGCGCGCCGACAGCAGGCTCGGCGTGCCGCCGCCGATGAACACGCTGATGATCGGCCGCCCCCAGACCAGCGGCAGTGCCGCTTCGAGGTCGGCGCGCAGGGCCTGCAGGTAGCGCGCCTCGGGCACCGCGGCGCTGCCGCCCGGCGGCTCGTGCGAGTTAAAGTCGCAGTAGGGGCACTTGCGCACGCACCATGGAAAGTGCACGTACAGCGCCAGTGGCGGCAGCGCGGGCAGGCATAGCGTTCCGGGTCGCAGGTAGTGGGACACGTCGTGCGCATCGGTGGCGTCGCACGCGGCGCGCCGCACGTGAATGCCGACCGGGGTGCTCACGGGACCCGTTTCACGCAGGGGCATTCTCGCTGCACGCGCGGCCGCCCTCAGCCCCAGGACCGGCGCAGGCGCTCCAGCAGCAGTTGCATGGCCTGTCCGCGGTGACTGATCCGGTTCTTGTGCTCGGGCGCCAGTTCGGCCGCGGTGCAGGCAAGCTCCGGCAGAAAAAAGTGCGGGTCATAGCCGAAGCCGTGCTCGCCGCGCGCGGTGGCCACCACCTCGCCGTGCCAGCGCGCTTCGGCCACCAGCGGCTCCGGATCGTCGGGCGCGCGCAGCGCCACCAGGACGCACAGGTAGTGCGCTCGTCGATCGCCGAGCGCCGCCAGGCGCTCGACGAGAAGACGGTTGTTGGCCGCGTCGGCACCCGCGCCGCCCACGCCCGCAAACCGCGCCGAGCGCACGCCCGGAGCTCCCGCCAGTGCCGGACAGCAGATCCCGGAGTCATCGGCCAGCGCCGGCAAGCCGGAGGATGCGGCCGCGTGCCGGGCCTTGGCCAGCGCGTTCTCGATGAAGGTCACGTAGGGCTCGGCGGCCGGGACGATCGCCAGTTCGGCCTGGCTGACGACCTCGATGGCGAGCGGCGCCAGCAACCCGCGGAACTCGCGCAGCTTGCCCGCGTTGGCCGAGGCCAGAACGAGCCGCATCAGGCGCCCGCCAGCGCCTGCCGCTGCAACTGCAGCAGTTCGCCGATGCCGAGCTGGGCCAGCGCCAGCATCTGCTGCATCTGCGCCGCGGTGAACGGCGCGCCTTCGGCCGTGCCCTGCACCTCGACGAATCCGCCGTTGCCGGTCATGACCACGTTCATGTCGGTCTCGCAGCCGGCGTCCTCGGCGTAGTCCAGGTCCAGCAGCGCCGCGCCCGCGCGCAGCCCGACCGACACCGCCGCCACCGCATCGCGCAGCGGCCATTGCGCCAGCAGCCCCCGGCCCTTGAGTCCGGTCAGCGCATCGTGCAGGGCGACGTAGCTGCCGGTGATCGCGGCGGTGCGGGTGCCGCCGTCGGCCTGGATGACGTCGCAGTCGATCTGGATGCTGCGCTCGCCCAGTGCCGCGAGATCCACGACCGCGCGCAGGCTGCGACCGATCAGGCGCTGGATCTCCAGGGTGCGGCCGCTCTGCTTGCCACGCGCGGCCTCGCGCTCGCCACGGGTGTGCGTGGCTCGCGGCAGCATGCCGTACTCGGCCGTGACCCAGCCCTGGCCGCGGCCCTTCAGGAACGGCGGCACCTTGTCCTCGACCGAGGCGGTACAGATGACGCGGGTGTCGCCGAACTCGACCAGGACCGAGCCCTCCGCGTGGCGCGTGTAACGGCGGGTCAGGCGGACGGGGCGCAACTGGTCGGCACGACGGCCGCCGGCACGAAAGACAGACATGGCGAGACTCCGAGAGCGAAACGACACGGCATCAGGGCGGCCCGGCGCACCACCCAGCCGCGCCCGCTACTTGCCGTCGATGAGTTTGCCTGAGCGCGCGATCGCCTGCTGGATCTCGGCAACCGCGTCGTCGATGTCGGTCTCGCTGAGCGACTCCTCGGCTGGGTCGTCGACGGCACGCGGGATCTGGATGGTCGAGGCCACGGCGCCATCCGGGATCACAAGAGTGGACACCGGGGCCTCGGTTGGCGGCACCATTTCCACGGACTCGCTGCCCGACCAGGTCATGGCGATGGCTGTGCAATTGTCGGCATCGTGGCCGGCGGCCGACAGAGCGGTCTCCATGAGGGCAGGCACCGCGCGCATCACGGTCGTCTTGGCGAAGCCCTCGGCAATGTCACGATCGTTGAGCACGCCCCAAAGGCCGTCCGTGCAAAGGAGCAGCGTGTCGCCGTTGCGCAGCGCCAGCGGTCGGTTCACCTCGACCGTGGGGGCGACGAAAGCTCCGATGCAGTTGAAGATCCGGTTGCGCTCCGGATGGTCCCTGACATCCTCCGGCCGGATTAGGCCGGCGGCCAGGAGGTGGTGCACCCGCGAGTGGTCGACGGTGCGCTCGACGATACGCGAGCCGCGCACCAGGTAGAGCCGGGAGTCGCCGACATGCGCCCAGGTGGCGATGCCTTGCTGGACAACGCAGGCCACCACGGTGGTGCGCGGCGCCTCCGGCAGGCTGTGTTCTGCGCGGTAGCGGTGCAGTTCGCGGTGCGCGGCCAACACGGCCCCCTCGAAGTAGCGAACCGGATCGCGCAGCAGCGGCTTGGCATCGCGCTGGTAAATGGAGGCCATGGTCTGCAGCGTGATTTGCGCCGCGACCTCGCCGCGGGCGTGCCCGCCCATACCGTCGCAAACGAGCATCAGCAGCGAGTCGCGCGTGTACAGGTACCCCATGCGGTCCTGGTTGACCTTGCGGCCTCCCTTCTTACTCTCCTGGTAGATGGAGAAGCGCATGTCCGTGTCTCAGCGTCTGGCGCCTGGATGGGTTGCGTGACCCCAGCCAAGAACGATCGTGGGTCTTTGCCGCCGATTGCCTTCGGATCTAACCGCGAAACCGCACGGTCTCACCTCTTCGTGCCTTGCTAGAACCATGTGATGTTGTGCTCGCGCATGAAGCGCGCGACCCTTTCCTGCAGGTGCCGCCAGCGCGCACCGGCCCGCTCCGCGAAAGAGAACTCGGGCCGCTCGGGCACGTTGTTCACCAGTTCCTTCTGCACCGCATAAACCGTTTGCGGCCGTTCCAGCGAATTCAGGCGCAAGCACCGCTCAACCATCGACAGCAGCTGGTTCGAGTACAGCCCGCGGAACGAACGCAGCACCTGCGGCATCTTGTCGTCCTTCAGGCGCTGGTCGCTCTCCTGCGCCGGCATTCCCGACATGCAGGCGTAAATGCAGGCGCCGATGGAGTAAACGTCCGTCCATGGGCCCAGTTCGGCGTCGCGCTTGTACAGCTCGGGCGCCGCGAAGCCGGGCGTGTACATCGGATAGCTCTTGGTAATGTCGCGCTGCAGGGTCTGACGTGCGGCGCCAAAGTCCAGAAGAATCGGCGTGCCGTCCATGCGCAGGTAGATGTTGGCCGGTTTCACGTCTAGGTGAAGCAGCCGGTTGGAATGCACTTCGCGCAACCCGTTCATCACCTGCGCGAACACGCGGCGGATGAACCGTTCAGAGAGTACGTCCTTCTGCTCCTTGGAGCGATTGCGGATCACGTGCTCCTGCAGCGAACGGCCGGACTCGTAGTTCATCACCATGTAAACCGTGTCGTTGGCGCGGAAGAAATTCAGCACGCGCACGATGTTCGGGTGATAGATGGAAGCGAGTGCGCGCCCCTCCTCGAAGAAGCACTTGAGGCCGATACGATAAGTATTGAGGCTCTCCGGCGATACATAAGGCGAAAGTTCACCGGCCTTGCGCGTGGCCAGCGCCGCCGGCATGTACTCCTTGATCGCCACGCTCTGGCCGCCCTCATCGGTGGCCAGGTAGACGATCGAGAAGCCCCCGCTGGATATCTTCTTTACAATCCGATATCCGCCGACTTCCAGTCCTTCGGGCAGCGAGGAGTTGTTCTGGACCGGCATCGGGCAATCAGGTTGGTGGCGTTTGCGCGGGGCGTCGCGCGGTAGCGGCAGCCCCGTCGGGTGCGTTGCAATGTCGCAAAGCGAAACGATTCTATCCAATCGGCGCTTCCGCCCTGTGATTTCCGAACGCCGAAAAAAGCCCGTCGCAAGCGCACGTGTGACGGGTTCGCCAGCCTGAACGTTACGCGGCTCGCCGACCGATCAACCAGCACGCCCAGCCGCTTTGCTTCGCGCCTCCTTGGACGCCCCCCTTGAACGCTTCCCGCTTCCCGGCTCCGGTCGCCAGCATGACCGGCTTTTCTTCTGCCGGCCGCAGCCTCCCTGGCCTCGCCCTAACTATTGAACTGCGGTCGGTGAACTCGCGTTTCCTCGACTTGTCCCTGCGCGTGCCGGACGAGCTGCGGCAGTTCGAGGCGGCGCTGCGCGAAGGGGTCGGCGCACGGCTGCAACGCGGCAAGGTCGAGTGTCGGGTTGCGCTGCAACGCCAGCCGGGCGTCGAGCCTCCCCGCTTGAACGCGCCGGTGTTGGCCCAACTGGAGCAGCTTGACATCCAGGTACGGACACGCCTGCCAGGGGCTGTGCCGCTGTCGGTGGCCGACGTCCTGCACTGGCCCGGCGTCCTCGACCTGCGCGAGACCGACGCCGAGGCGCTGCGCGAGGCCCTGCTCGCAGCGCTTGCCGATTCGCTCGACGGCCTGCAGTCAAGCCGACAGCGCGAGGGCGAGGCACTGCGCCAGACGCTGCTGGAGCGCTGCACCGGCATTGTCCGGATCGCGCAGACGCTACGACCGCGGATCCCGGAGATGCTGGCGCAGGCCGAGCGCAAGCTGTCGGAGCGACTCAACCAGGCGCTGGGGGCTGCCCTGCAGGGCGGCAACGTGAGCCGGGAAGAGCTGGCCGAGCGCGTGCGCCAGGAGGTCACGCTGTATGGCCTGCGGGTCGACGTCGACGAGGAGCTGAAGCGGCTCCTGACCCACGTGGACGAAGTGCGGCGGGTGCTGGCCGCCGGTGGCGGGGTCGGACGCCGGCTCGACTTCCTCATGCAGGAACTCAACCGCGAGGCCAACACGCTCGGCTCCAAGGCCACCGCGGTCGACCTCACGCAGGCGGCCGTGGAGTTGAAGATGCTGATCGAGCAGATGCGCGAGCAGATTCAGAACCTCGAATAGCGGAGCACAGCATGATTGCCATCGGCCATGCGGGGAACATCTTTCTCGTCGTTGCCCCCTCGGGTGCCGGCAAGTCGACCCTGGTGAACGCCCTGCTCGAACTCGACGGCGCCCTGGCGCTATCGGTGTCCTACACCACGCGGCGGCCTCGTCCGGGCGACCAGGACGGGCGCGAGTACCACTTTGTCGGTATCGAGGACTTCAAGGCCCGACGCGCACGCGGCGAATTCCTGGAAAGCGCCGAGGTACACGGCAACTTCTACGCCACCTCGCGCGTCTGGATCGAGGAGCGCGTGGCCGCCGGTCATGACGTGTTGCTCGAGATCGACTGGCAGGGAGCGCGACAGGTCAAGGCTGCATTTCCGCAGGCCGTGAGCATCTTCGTCCTGCCGCCGTCGATCGACGCCCTGGCGCAGCGGCTGCACAAGCGCGGCCAGGACTCTGCCGCCGTGATCCAGCGGCGCCTGCTGGCCGCAGGCAGCGAAATCGCGCACGCCCCAGAGATGGACTATGTCCTCATCAACGAAGACTTCAGTCTCGCACTGGCACAGATGACCGCCGTCGTCACTGCAACGCGCCTGCGCTATGCCTCCCAGGCAGCGCGGCACCACGACCTGTTCGCCGACCTCGGGATTCCGCTGTAGAAAGTCTGCCGCTGTCGTTGGGGATCGTGCCTGCGCGCCCGCGGCCCTAGTTCCCGGCGACCTCTCGCGCGACGGTAGAATGCGGCTTCCTCTCGCTGGAATGCTGCCATGGCCCGGATCACCGTCGAAGATTGCCTCAAGCACATCCCCAACCGCTTCCAACTCGCGCTCGCTGCGGCCTACCGTGCTCGCCAACTGGCGCAGGGCCACGCGCCCAAGATCGACACTAAAGACAAGCCCCCGGTAGCTGCCCTGCGCGAGATTGCCTCGGCCAGGGTTGGCGTCGAGATGCTGCGCAAAGTACCGACCTGACCGGTCATGTGTCGTCCGGCTTGCCGCCACCAAGTCCTGCCCTGCGCGCGGCAGATGAGGTGAGTCGGCATGGCAACCGGTAATCCGGCCGACTCCGGCGACCTTCCTTCACCCGGCTACGCGCCGACCGGCCTCGCGCGGCGCGCCGCCCAGGCGCTGCGTTTCTGGCGATCCGATGCGCCAGCCCCGGCGCCGCAACCGGCGGTCGTCAGCTTTGCGCAACTGACCGAGCGGCTCAAGCGGTACCTCTCCTCAGGTGACATCGCCCGCGTCAAGGAGGCCTTCAAGGTCTCCGACGCCGCGCACCTGGGCCAGTACCGCAAGAGCGGCGAGCCCTACATCACCCACCCGATCGCGGTGGCCGAACTGCTCGCCGACTGGAAGCTCGACGCCGCCGCCATCCAGGCCGCGCTCTTGCACGACGTGCTGGAGGACTCCGGCCTGTCCAAGCAGGAGCTGGTCGAGCGCTTCGGTCCGACGGTGGCCGAACTGGTCGACGGCGTCTCCAAGCTCGATCGCCTGCGTTTCGACTCGAGCGAGCAGCAGCAGGCCGAGAGCTTCCGCAAGATGTTGCTGGCCATGGCACGCGATGTGCGCGTGATCCTGATCAAGCTCGCCGACCGGCTGCACAACGTGCGCACGCTCGATGCGATGCAGCCGGACAAGCAGCGGCGAATCGCCAAGGAAACCCTCGACATCTACGCTCCCATCGCGCACCGGCTGGGCCTGAACGCCCTTTACCGCGAGCTGCAGGACCAGGCCTTTGCGCGGCTGTATCCGCTTCGGTTTCACACGCTACGAAAGGCGGTGCTGGCGGCGCGCGGTAACCGGCGCGAGGTGCTCGGCAAGATGCTCGATGCCGTTCGCAAGGCGCTCGGCCAGGCCAAGCTGAAGGCCGAGGTACAGGGCCGCGAGAAGACGATCTACGGCATCTACCGCAAGATGGAGGAAAAGCGCCTGAGCTTCTCCGAGGTGCTCGACATCTACGGCTTTCGAATCATCGTCGGCAGCCGGGCCGAGTGCTATCTCGCGCTGGGGACCCTCCACGCGCTGTACAAGCCGGTGCCGGGGCGCTTCAAGGACTATATCGCGATCCCCAAGGTCAATGGCTACCAGTCCCTCCATACGACCCTGATTGGCCCGTACGGCACGCCGGTCGAGTTTCAGATTCGCACCCGCGAGATGAACGGTGTTGCCGAAAGCGGCGTGGCGGCGCACTGGCTGTACAAGGAAGACGACACATCGCTGAGCGAACTGCAGTCGCGCACTCATCAGTGGCTGCAGTCGCTGTTGGAGATTCAGAGTCAGACGGGCGACTCGACCGAGCTGATGGAAAACATCAAGGTCGACCTGTTCCCCGACAAGGTCTACGTGTTCACGCCCAAGGGCAGAATCGTCTCGCTGCCACGCGGTGCCACACCGGTCGACTTCGCCTACAGCATCCACACCGATGTCGGTAACCGCTGCGTAGCCGCCCGCATCAACAGCGAAGTCCAGCCGCTGCGCACCGAGCTGCGCAATGGCGACGTGGTGGAAGTTGTCACCGGCCCGGTGGCGCGTCCTAACCCGAGCTGGCTCGCCTTCGTCCGCACCGGCCGCGCGCGGGCTGAGATTCGGCACTTCCTGCGCACCATGAAGCGCGAGGAGTCGGTTGGACTTGGCCAGCAGCTGCTGGCGCAGGCCGCGCTGCAGCTCGAGTTCCGGTTGGCCGACGTGGCGCCTTCGCGCTGGGACGCGTTGGTCAAGGGCGCACAGGCGCGCGACCGGGACGAGCTGCTCGCCGACATCGGGCTCGGTCGTCGTCTCGCCGCGGTGGTGGCGCGCCAGCTTATGCTGCCCATGGGCACCGAAGCGACCGACACCGTGAGCGAGAAGTCACGCGCCGCCTTCGTGCAGACCGCCCCGGTGGTGATCCGCGGCACTGAAGGCATGGCGCTGTCGATGGCCAACTGCTGCTCGCCGATCCCAGGCGACGCGATTGTCGGTCATATGCGCCGGGACCAGGGCCTGGCGGTGCACCAGTCCGACTGCCAGAACGCGCAGCGTGCGCGCAAGGCCGACCCGGAGCGCTGGCTCGACCTGCAGTGGGGCGAGGAGACGAGCGGCACCTTTCCCGTCAACCTCGAGGTCAATGCCCACAACGAGCGCGGTGTACTGGGTCGCGTGGCGGTGGCGATCTCCGAGGCCGATTCCAACATCCTCAACGTGCATGTGGAAGACGATGGCTCTGAACTGGCCCTGATCCACTTCAAGGTCCAGGTCCGTGACCGTCAGCACCTGGCTCGGGTACTGCGATCGTTGCGGCGCATCAAGCAGGTGACCAAGGTGGCGCGGGTACGGTCGGGCGGCAAGCCGGCGGACGAGACGTAGCGTCCCCGCTGACAGCGCAGGTCGCTAGGCGACGGTCTCGCGGCACGAGACGCCGAGGACCCTCCAGACGCGCAGGGGCGGGTCGGTCAGCCTGCGTTGCCGCGCTCTGCCAATCGGCGCTCCGAGCTTGTTCGGAGCGCCCTCCCCTCATGCGGTTCCAGCGCAGCAGTCCCACGCATCAGCTCTTGAACACGACCGTTCTTGCTCCCGAAGGAGGCAGAGTCGCGCATGCTCGGCCGCAAGTGCAGCGCACAAGGGACTCCGCCGAGGCGCTTCAGAAACCGCGCGGGTGGGCAAAACAGCGCCGACCGCCGATCGCCTCACCACCCGGGATATCCCGTCAGGGACGCGGGATCAACGCAGAGGCCCGCGCGAGCTGGGCTGGGCGACGGGGGCCCACAGCCGATGCCCGCGGGCCTTGCCGTGCATATCAGCGCAACGGGTCTGCGGGGGCCAGCGTCGGCGACGGCGGGGGCGCTGCACAGACCTGCGTCGTCCCAACCGACCAACCGGCCAAGCAAGGCGCGCACGCTTGCAGCGGAGGGCAGACCAACCACGGCGATCCGTTGGAGCGACCCGGTGAAACACCCGGACTAATGCAGGTAAGGCGGGGCAGCACGCAGGACTTCGTCCAGCGTCGTCACGCCATTGGCAATCTTCTCCGCCCCTGAGACGCGCAGCGAGCGTAGCCCGTCGCGCGCGGCCTGATTACGCAGCTGGGCGAGGTCGGCGCCGCTGGCGATCAGGTTGCGCATCGCATCCGTCATCACCAGCAGTTCGATCAGCCCGGTACGACCAAGGTAGCCGGTACGCCGGCACTCAAGACAGCCCACGGGCTTGAAAACGCGTTTGGGTAAAGGGCTGCGCCACGGCGCCATCAGCTCGGCCCACAGCGCCTCGGGAGGCGGGTCCGTGGGTTGCTTGCAGTGCGGGCACAGGATGCGCACAAGCCTTTGCGCCAGCACACCCGAGAGCGTGGCGTTGACGAGGTAGGGCGGCACGCCGAGCTCGGTGAGTCTGGCGATCGAGCTGGCCGCATCATTTGTGTGCAGCGTCGAGAAGACCAGGTGCCCGGTCAGCGCGGCGTTGACCGCCATGTCGGCGGTCAGGCGGTCGCGGATCTCGCCAACCATGATGACGTCCGGGTCCTGCCGCATCAGCGCCCGTAGACCGTCGGCAAAGCCGAGGTCGATCGCCGGGTTCACCTGCATCTGGTTAAGGGACGGATCAACGTTCTCGATCGGGTCTTCTACGGTGCTGACGTTGACCTCATCGGTGGCGAGTTCCTTCAGTGTCGAATACAGGGTGGTGGTCTTGCCCGACCCGGTGGGTCCGGTAACCAGCACGATGCCCGACGGCTTAGTGATCAGCTGCTTCCAGCTTTGTCCCTCGGCCTCCGAGAAGCCGAGTTCGCCATAGCCGCGCACAACGACCTCGGGGTCGAAGATGCGCGCCACCAATTTTTCGCCGAAGGCCGTAGGTAGGGTCGACAGTCGGACCTCCACCTCGCGGCCCGCCATGAGCCCGCTAGAGACCTTGGTCTTGATGCGGCCGTCAAGCGGTCTGCGCTTCTCAACGACATCCATGCGACCCAGCAGCTTGATGCGGCTGATCATCGCGTTGAGCACGCCCGGCGGAACCTGGTAGACCTGATGCAGCACGCCATCGATGCGGAAACGCACCACGCCCTGCTCGCGCTTGGGCTCCAGATGGATGTCGCTGGCGCGCTGGTCAAAGGCGTATTGCAGCAGCCAGTCGACGATAGTGACGATATGCGCATTCTCGGCATCGACCTTGCCGCCGAGTTCCACCAGGCTCTCGAAGTTGCTGACCAGGCTGGTGGTGGCGCCCGCGTTCTTGTTGGCGCTCTTGATCGACTGCGCCAGCTTGTAGAACTCGACCGTGAAGCGTGCTACGTCGAGCGGGTTGGCGATGACTCGCTTGATGCCCTTGCGCGTGAGCCGCTCGATCTCCGGGATCCAGTCGTCGGCAAAAGGCTCGCAGGTGGCCACCACCACCTCGCTGCCACTAATGGCCAGGGGCAATATCGCGTGGCTAGTGGCGTAGCTTGACGAGAACACGTCCACCACACGAGCAAAGTCGACCCGCAACGGATCGATGTGCTGGTACGGCAGCCCGCTCTTCTCAGCCAGCCACTGCGTGAGACGCTCGATGTCGAGCAGCTCCCGCGCCGCATCGGGCGAGCGAAGGTTCATTTCGGCCAGCAAAGCCAGTGGATGGATTTGCGTGTCGCGCGACCTGACCGACAACACGCGCTCGGCAACGACCTTATCCATGAGGCGGTCGTGCACGAGTTCCTTGACCACCCAGGCAAGCGGCAGACGCCCGCGCGGCGGGCTCTGGTGCCCGGCCGTCTTGTCGCGGGCCATGGTCTTGTCGGGGGCGTTCATCCGCAGGACAGTCGGCGCGCCGGCGCCCGCATCAGGCCGGCATGTGCCGCGCCGCCAGCTCCTGAGCGAAGGCCGGCCGGCGCTCGAATTCGCCGACCACATGCTCAAACGCGCGCTTGGTCAACGGAGTCGCCTCCACCGGGCGAATCAAGTCGCGTTTCAGATAACCCTTGATGATGTTGGGTGGCAAGACATGCGCATCCTTCTCCCCATTGGCCGAGAAAAGGAACAGGGTGCGCAGAGGGCTGATCCAACGCAACCGGACCCGGATCATCTGGGCGCCGTCCCAGTAGTCGAACCAGGTGCCGCGCTGCCACGTAGCGATCTGCTCGTCCATGCGCGCCTCTTCGACGCGGTCGAGTTTCCCGATGTCGGTCACCTGCTCGGGCAGGTGGACATCGGCATTGAACTCGGCGGCGGCTCGCATCACCACATTGGTGGGGACCTTGATGCCGCCGGCCACCGTCGTGATCGGCTGGGTTCCATTGATTTGCAGACTCTCCATCCGCGCCTTCACCTCCGAGGTGACCAGCGAACTCCGAATGTACGTCGCCTGGTCGACTGGCTTGACCGCGATCGCGTGGCCCTCCATCAGCTGGCGCAGGAAGCCTTGCTGCTCGTGCTCGGCCATGCGGATCAGGCCCATGCCGTCCCTCAGTACACGCACGAGGCCGGGGATCAGTTGCGTCAGCCGCTTGCGGTCGTCGTTGTTGGCCTTCGGCATCACGCTCCAAACCAGATCGTGAATCATCTCGCGGAAGCGCTTGGAAAAGCCCGGCGTCTCGGCATCGCGCAAGGTGGCCGCAACGAGAACCTGGACCCAGGGACCGACGAGGAAGTCACGCAGATAGGGATCGAGCTCCACCTTCTCGAACGCGCGCCGAACCTGGATGGTGGTGTTGATGACCAGGATCTCCCGCTTCTCGGCTTCTTCCAGGGCGCGCTTGGCGCGGGCCACCGGGTCGTTCTCGCGCGGCCCCAGGTCACCAACGAAGGCCTCGAACTGGGCCAGCAGTTGCTCGAAGACCGCAAGATCCTTATCGAACTTCGCCAGCAGGTCCTTGACGATGCGCTCGACCTCGGCGCGGAAGCGCTCGTTCTCATCGCCGTAGGGCTCCCAGCCCATGGCCGTGCTCGCAATGCGATCGATCAGGCGGCGCGCCGGATGCTGGCTGGCGGCGAAGAAGTCCGCATCAAGCAGCGCGGCCTTCAACACCGGGAACTGCAGCCGCGACAGCAGTGCCTTGATCTCGGACGGCACCTGCTCGTCCTTCATGACCTGGTCGAACAGCATGCCGACCAGCTCGATCGTCAACTTGTCGACCGTACGGGTCGCCTTGCCGATCAGATGCGCACGCCACGCTGACTCCTGCTGGCCCGCATCGCCCGACAACGTGGCCCCACTCAGTCCCTGAAGGCCGAGTTGCTGGAACTCCCCGACGGTCTTCAGCAACGCGGGCTCGGGCGGTGTGTTGCGAGGCAGGGCCGGCATCGGCAGGCCGTGCGCGTCCGCCTGAAGTCGCGTCATCAGGCTGCCGAGCACCACGTTGGGATCGGCACGCGGCGCATCGAAGCGAAATGCGGCGCCGTGGCCAGTCGACGCAGCGGCCGTTCGACCGCCCGGCGCTGAGACCGCTCCGATGGTCCCCGGACCGCGGGAGTAGCTGCTGCCCGGTAGGGTGGAAGACCAGGCCGCGCCGCCCGGCACCGTGGACGTGAAGCCACTGTCGTCGACGTAGCCGAAGCCCTCGCCAGACTGCCTGCTGCGACTGGCCTCAGCAGCTTGACCGGCAGCGCTGCTCGCGGCCAGCGCAGACGCGGCGGCGCGATCGGCCGCCTGACGCGCAGTCAGCTCACGACGAATGACGCGCGCATCGAAGCCGTGGCGCGCAAAGTGGTCGATCAGCGCCTCATGGATACGGGCAATCTCCGCGCCAAGCGGCGTCTCGTAGGCACGCAGAAAGAACTCCCATGCCTCTTCGCTCAGACCCGATTCCTCGGCCGCACCGAGCAGCGCCTGAACGAATACGTCGGGCGCGAACGGGTTTGCCGACATGGCGAGCGTCTGGCGGCCGGTCAGGAAGCGCAGTATGAGCTGCAGCGAGCGCAGCTGCTCCTCCACCTTGTTGGCGATCCGGCGGCCCGTGCCGGCAGCCATGGTGTGAACGCGCTGCGAGTCGGCATCGATCAGCGACAACTGCTCCTCGACCACCTTGGCACCACCAAAGACATGCGTTCCGAGCGCGTCCTGCAGTGCGTTGTCCTGCCCCGCCTTCAGCTTCTCCAGGAACGCCCGGCGCAACTCGAGCATCTGATCGTTGATGAGCCGCCGCACCATGACCAGCGACTCCTCGAACTCCAGCCGCGTGGCCAACTCGTCGAACACCGCCTTGGAAATCGGCCCGAACGCACTACCGGCCAGTTCGGTTGCGATCGCTGCCGCCGAACGAAGCAACGCAGCCGCCTGAATTGCCGAGACATAGGGCAACCCGCCGGCTTGCGGCTGGGCACTTGAGGGGGGCGGATACGACGCCATCGGCTAGTCAGGCTGGACAGGAAGAGGCGAATTCCTCGGACACATCGAATCTATCTCCGGCAGGTCACCTATCAAGGTGCCGCGAATGCGCTGCGCGGTAGGGGCGACTGCTGCGCCGAGGAGACATCGGCGAGCCCTCGACAATAGCGCCAACCAGCCCATTTTCGGTCATCAACCCGGCCAGCCAAGCATGAGCTGGCAGCCTCCAAGTGGCAAGTAGCATATCTGCGCGCGCCGATAGTTCCCGCAAACCCAGCTTCGGGCCTGGACCGCGCCACGCCAGCACCACACGGTTACCGGCATCGGCCTGCGGCAAAACGAGGGCTCGATCCTCGAAGGCTGCCGCAATGGCCGCAAAGCTCGGCTCGAAGCTGCGGCCGAACAGATTGAATGCGGCAGCGCCCGGCCGCGCCAGCACCGCGCGGCAAGCTCGATAATAACCAACGTCATCGTATACAGGGCCGCGGGCGGCGGCGTCGTAGAGGTCGACCTGCAACCAGTCGAAGCGGTTGCGCGTGCCTTCGACAAAGCGGCGGGCGTCGGCGGCAACGACCGTCAGGCGGCCGTCATCCGGCGGCAGGCGGAACGAATGGCGCGCCGTGGCAATCACCGATTCCGAGATGTCGACTGCGGTCACACTCGCTTCGGTGCAGTGACGCCAGCAGAACTTGGTCAGGGCCGCCGCGCCGAGACCGAGCTGGAGGATACGCCGCGGACGCGGCAGCAACAGGCCTAGCGCCATCATCTGCTGCTGGTATTCGAGCTCGAGGGCGAACGGGCGCGCCACGCGCATGGCTCCCTGCACCCAGACGCTACCGAAGTGAAGGTAGCGGACTCCGCCTTGTTCCGACAGCGTCACGCGCACTCGCGCTTTCTTGCCGGACCCCTGGTGGCTTGCCGGGCGGGGGCTGGCCATTTCAGAAGCCCGCGTTCGGACGCGGGCCACGGCAAGACCGGTTGATTGGCAGCGTGCACGGCCAGCCTGGCGACTGCCGCATTCAGGCTCCGCTCGCGCTCAGTTCGAGTTCGTAAACCATACCGCGCACGGCGCGATCGAACAGCGGCTCGGCCACCGCAGGCTGCAACTCGCGACGGCGCAGATACTCGCGCAGGGTGTCGGGCGCCAACGAGTGCGCATGTCGGCCGTCGGCCGGCGTGAACAGGTACAGGGTCTGCTGGGGACTGACCCAGCGCAGTCGCACCCGCTCGGTGACGTCACCCAGCCGCAGGTTGAACCAGTCGCCCCGCTTGAAGCCGCCAATCATCTCGTTGAGCTCCTCTTCGTCCAGCAGGTCGATCTCCTCTCCCGTGGTCGCCGGCTTGGGCAGAAGATTGACGTCGGCCTGGTTTGCCGCGAGCACCTGCTTGACGATGCGCTCGTTCAAGTGAGCCGGAATGTCGCTGCGCGGCGGCGGATCGGTCAGCCCGTCAAGCTTGATCGCCGCCAAGCGGCTCCTGATCATCGTATCGGCCGCCGGGGCCACTGGCTTGCCGGGAGTGCGGTGCGCAAGCTCGAGCGCCTTGACCGCCTCGGCGTGCGAGTTCATGAGGCGGCCGAAGAACTCCTTCATGCTCTCTTTGGGCCAGTCAATCAGCGCCAGCCCCTCGCGCAGGACCGTGAGAACCGGCGGAATCGTGTTGACCAGACGCTTGCGCTCCTCCGGAGACAGCTTCGGCTGCACGCTCCACACGAGGTCGGGCACGATCACCATGAACTTGTGCATGGCCTTCGCATCCTCAGGATTGCGAAGCTGCGAGGCAACCATGACACGCACCCAGGTCTCGAGCAGGAACTCGCGCAGGTAGGACTCGATCTGCAAACCCTCGAACAGGCCGCGCACCTGGATCATCGTATTGATGGCCATGATCTCGCGGTTCTCGGCCTCGGCGAGGGCCTTCTTCGCGCGCGTCACCGGATCATCGTCGCGGGTGTGCTCTTCCGCCAGGTAACGCTCGAAGCCCTCGAGCGCCGACTCGAAGGGCGTCGACCCCGTCTCGGCCGACGACAGCACCGCGTGCACCGCCCTTTGCACCTCGGCGAGGTAACGCTGATTCTCCTGGCCCTCGCTGGTCCAGCCGATCGATGTGCTGGCGATCCGGTCGATCAGGGTGCGCGCGGGCTGGTCCGGTGCGACGAACAGTTCCGGATCCGTCAGCGCCACCGTAATCATCGGGAACTGCAACCGCTGCAGCGCCTCCTTGATTGGCTGCGGCACATGCCGATCCTGATTGATGCGCTCGAACAGCAGCCCGACGATCTCGATCGTCAACTTGTCGACCTGCTCATTGGCCTTGTCAACCAGCTTGCCGCGCAGTTGGGCGTTGTCGATCGAGGCATCCGGCGCCGGCTGGCCCTGTTGCACCGCGGTCATCGCTAGCGCACCGAGCTTCTGGATCTCGGCGATTGCCGACAGAAGGTCGACTTGAACGACATGCGGCGCACCGCGGGCGCCCGCTTCGGCGATCCCGGCAGGCAACTGGCCGCCGAACAGCAGCCCGGCTGCCACCGGGGGTAACGGCAACTCGGCGCCCGCCTCGCTCACCGGCACACCACCCACGGGCAAGGCGCCCGACGCAGCCCCGGCCGGCGGCTGCGCGCCGACGGAAACGGCCACGCCGCCGACCGGCGCGCCCGGCAGCGACATTGCGCCGACCGGCATCGAGGCCAGATTCAATCGCTGGTACAGGGCCGCCAGCAACTGCTCGGCTCCGGCAACCGACATCCCACCACCGCCACCGCCGTTGCCGCCAGCTGCTGCCGCATGCGCCCGGGTTACGGCCACACCACCCTGCGTCGCACGGCCACGCACGGTGTTGCGCCAGACCGACAACGGCGCCACTTCCGCAACGTAGCCCCGCCCTTCGAGGTGACGGTCGAGTTCCTCGTAGACCTTGACCAACGGCTGGGTCATCGGACCATCGAAGCGCGGCAAGAACTCCACCAGTTCCTGCTCGGACAGCGTGTCCAGTTGCTTGATCGCCCGGTGCAGCGCACGAAAGAACAGCACCGGCCGGAACGGAGACTCAGCCTCGCGGATCTCGATCTCGCGCACCAAGCTTGCCACGCGCAGCTTCAGGTTCGTGTAGTGCTCGTCGACCGAGTTGAGCGCGCGCGAGGCAGACGCCTCGACCAGCGTCGACAGTTCCATGGCCCCATACTCGACAAGGCTCAGGGCAGCGCGCGACTTGGCTGCGGGTTTGTCATCGACCCGTTGTTCCGCGAAGTCGTCGAGCGCTCTGGTGAACTCTTCGCGTAGCGCCTTCTCGTAACGTTCGATGATCGCCTCAGACTGCACGAGCAGTCGCCTGGCGGGCTTGTTGAGATCTTCGTTGATGTCCTTGGCAGCGGTTCCCACCGCCTCGCGGACCACCGTGATCATCCGCGCGCCCAAAATGCGCCACATGGGTGCCCAGCATCCCTCCAGCACCTTGCGGGCATCGGCGCGACGCCGCGGCAATCGCGGCGCGTCACCGGGGCCCATGGTGCTGGCAACGAGGGTCCTGAGTTCCTTGGAGGTCATTCGGGCAGTTTCCGCAGCGTTCGACGCTTACGCTCTCCGCGCGAATTGTGCCTTACGAACGGATGGCTCAAGAGCCAAACAGCGGCGCGGTCGACCACCATTTCATCTAGCGGGCAGATCCGCCCGTCAAGGCCTGACCCACTGGCGGATGGCCGATCGCCACGCAGCCAGCTTTCGGTCGAAGCAGCACCCGGCGTACGCCGCACTGCTCGACGGAAGCACGGCAAGCCGATAGCCGGGTGCGGCCACGGCTCCCTGCTGGCGCGCGGCCAGTGCGCCATTGAAGAGCACGACCTGCAGCCGCGGCGCGAGCTGTCGCAGACGCATCACGTCATTGCGCTCAGCCTTTCGAATGGCGGCGTCCAAGCTGCCCTGCCGCGTGCAGGTTCGCACCACATCCCACAGGCCCACGCCGCGGTCGGCCAACCGCGCGAGCCGATCACGGTAGGGCAAGTGCACCAGCAGTTCGACCAGCGCGCAACTGAGCAGCGGCCAAAACTGATTCGTCGGATGGCCGTAATACTGCTGCCTGGCAAGCGACCGCTCGCCCGGGAAGCTGCCAAGGATCAGGCAGCGGGTCCAGGCGTCAATGACGGGGGGCAGGCCCTGCAGGCGCATGGGGCGATGACGCCGCCTGCCTCGGGCATGACGGCATCATTTGACTTCCAGCAGCATCGCATTGAGCCGCCGCACGAACGCGGCCGGATCGTCGAGCTGGCCGCCTTCGGCCAGCAGGGACTGCTCGAGCAGCAGGGCGGCCCAGTCGGCCAGCCGGGCATCCTCGTACTTGAGCCGTTGCACCAGCGGGTGCGTCGGGTTGAGCTCGAGGATCGGCTTGGAGTCCGGCGCTTTCTGCCCGGCCGACTTCAGCAGACGCTGCAGGTGCTGGCTCATGGCGTCGCGGTCGACCACCACGCAGGCCGGCGAATCGGTCAGTCGCAGGGTGACGCGCACCTCCTTGACGCGCTCGCCCAGCGCGTCCTTCACCCGGCTCACCAGCTCCTTGTACTCGTCGGCAACCTTGGCCTGCTCCTCCTTCTCGGCCGCATCGGCCAGCTCGCCGAGGTCCAGATCGCCCTTGGCCACCGACACCAGCTCATGGCCCTCGTACTCGCGCAGGAAGCTCAACATCCACTCGTCCACGCGGTCCGTCAGCAGCAGCACCTCGACACCCTTCTTGCGGAAGATCTCCAGGTGCGGGCTTGCCTTGGCGGCCTCTACCGTGTCGGCCGTCACATAGTAGATGGCCTTCTGCACGACCTTGTCGCCATCCTTCTTCATACGGCCCACGTAGTCGGCCAGCGAGACGGCCTGCTCGTCGGTGCTGTTCGCGTGGCCCGAGGAGGCAAAGCGCAGCAGCTTCGTAATCCGCTCGCGGTTGGCAGAGTCGTCGCCCAGGCCTTCCTTCAGGACCTGGCCGAACTCGCTCCAGAACCGCGCGTAATCCTCCCTGCGGTTCTCGGCCAGGTCCTCCAGCAGCGACAGGACCCGCTTGGTCGAGCCTTCGCGGATCGCCTTCACGTCTCGCGACTCCTGCAGGATCTCGCGCGAAACGTTCAGCGGCAGGTCGGACGAGTCGATCACGCCGCGCACGAACCGCAGGTACGGCGACAGAAGTTGCTCGGCGTCGTCCATGATGAACACACGCTTCACGTACAGCTTCACGCCCCGTTTGCCGTTGCGGTCCCACAGATCGAACGGCGCCCGCGCGGGGATGTAGAGCAACTGAACGTACTCGCTCTTGCCCTCGACGCGGTTGTGGGTCCATGCCAGCGGCTCGCCGAAGTCGTGGCTGACGTGCTTGTAGAAGCCCTTGTACTGCTCCTCGCTGATGTCGCCCTTGGCGCGCGCCCACAGCGCGTTGGCCTGGTTGACGGTCTCCAGTTCGTCCTTGAGCACCTGCTCCTTCTTCTCCGCGTCCCACTCCTCCTTGGCCATGCGGATCGGCGTGGCGATGTGGTCCGAGTACCTGGTCAGGATCGACTTCAGGCGCCAGGTCGACAGCAGCTCATCCTCGCCCTCCTTCAGGTGCAGGATCACGTCAGTGCCCTGCTCGCTGCGCCGGGCCGGCTCGATCGTGAAGTCGCCGGCGCCGGCACTTTCCCACTGGATCGCCTCCTCCTCGGCCAGGCCGGCGCGGCGCGACAGCACCGTGACCTTGTCGGCGACGATGAAGCTGGAATAAAAGCCCACGCCGAACTGGCCGATCAGCTGGGCGTCCTTCTTCTGGTCGCCCGTCAACTGCGCGAAGAACTCGCGGGTGCCGCTCTTGGCGATGGTGCCCAGATGGCTGATCGCCTCCTCGCGACTCATGCCGACCCCATTGTCGGAGATCGTCAGGGTGCGGGCGGCCTTGTCGAAGGCCACTCGGATGGCCAGCTCGGTGCCGGCGGCCAGCAGATCGGGCCGGGCGATCGCCTCGAAGCGCAACTTGTCGCACGCGTCCGACGCATTGCTGACCAGCTCGCGCAGGAAGATCTCCTTGTTGCTGTACAGCGAGTGGATCATGAGGTGCAGCAACTGCTTCACCTCGGCCTGGAAGCCCATCGTCTGCTTGATTTGCGTATCGGGTGCGCCCATGGGGCCGGCTCCTGGAGTGACGGAAAACAAAGATCAACTGCGGCGGGGATATCGGGGCTGGCGGGGGGGTTTCAAGCCCTGTTGCCGGCCCTGTTGCCGGCCCTGTTGCCGGCCCTGTTGCCGGCCCTGTTGCCGGCCCTGTTGCCGGCCCGGTTGCTGGCCCGGTTGCTGGCCTTGTCGCAGGCCCGGTTGCCGGCCTCGTTGCCGGTCCGCTGCCCGCCCACGGCCAGCCGCCCTCCACCGGACTTGCTAACGTCTCTCCCCTCGCGCCGCTCCGCCCGCCTGCCGGCAGACGCCTGATGCACCGCCCTGAGCACCGCCCCGCGCACCGCCCGATGAACGTCCCGCAGCAGCGCCCTACCTGCGACCGCCGCCGCCCGGGGGACCGCTGATGCGCCCCAACCGCCTGCGCGAGATCTGGGCCGCCGGAGGTACCGCGTTCAACGGCTGGCTCGCCCTGCCCTGCAGCGTGGCTGCCGAGACGATGGCGCACCAGGGCTGGGACAGCCTGACGGTGGACCTGCAGCACGGCCTCGTCGATGACCGGGCCATGGTGCCGATGCTGCAGGCCATTAGCACCACCTCCACGGTGCCCATCGTGCGCGTGCCCTGGCTGGAGCCCGGCATCCTCATGAAGGCGCTCGATGCCGGCGCCTACGGCGTCATCTGCCCGATGGTCAACACCCGCGCCGATGCCGAGGCCTTCGTCCGCTGGACCACCTATGCGCCGCGCGGCAGCCGCAGCTTCGGCCCGCTGCGGGCCCTGCTGTACGCCGGCGCCGACTACCCGCGCGAGGCCGATCGCACCATCGTGCGTTTTGCCATGATCGAGACCGCGCAGGCGCTCGGCGAGCTCGACGCCATCCTCGCGGTCGAAGGCCTCGATGCAATCTACGTCGGGCCCTCGGATCTGTCGCTGTCGCTGGGCTGCCGGCCGGTGATCGACGATGTCGACCCGCGCGCCGCCAAGGCCATCGCCCACATCGCCGCCCGCGCCCAGGCGCACGGCGTGGTCGCCGGCATTCACAACAACAGCGCCGCGCAGGCCCTGGCGCGGCAGAAACTCGGCTACCGCTTCCTGACCGGCGGCACCGACACGCGGATGCTGGCCACCGCCTCGCAGCAGGCGCTGGCGGCCTTGCGCGGCAAGTAGACGGGCTTGGACTCGGCTTGGACTCGGCTTGGACTCGGCTTGGACTCGGCTTGGACTCGGCTTGGACTCGGCTTGGACTCGGCCCGGGCCGCAGCCGTGCAGACCCGGCCGGCCCGACCACCCGCCGGCCTGCGGGCCCGTCGTCAGGTCGGTTGCGCCGGCGGCTGCGGCCGTTCGCGCAAGGCCCAGAACACGCCCGCCACCAGCAGCCCGATGCCGGCCGCGCTGGCCGCCCCGGGCGCCTGCCCGCGCAGCAAATAGGCGTAACCGAGCGCCGCCAGCGTCTCGAACACGATGAGTTGCCCGGCCAGCGTGGTCGGCAGCCGCTGGCTGGCCTCGTTCCAGCACAGCGTACCGACCCAGGAAGCCAGCAGGCCGATCGCCAGCATGAGCGCGACGAACTCGCCCGGCGTGGGGCCCAGTGGCCAGTCGAAGCGCAGCCCGCCGGTGGCCCCGTCCCAGGCCAGCAGCACGAGGAGTCCGGCCAGCGCCAGCGGCAGGGTGGCCACGCCCTGCGCCGTGGCCCACACCCGCGGGCTGCGGTCCGGGTGCGCGCGCAGCCAGTCCGCATTGCGGATCGGGTACCAGGTCCAGCACACCACCGCCCCGACCGCCAGCAGCGCGCCGAGCACATAGTCGCCCTCGTCCATCGCCGGGGCCGCGCGCCACAGCGCGAGCTCCTCATGGTGGACGAGCGCGATGCCGGCCACGATCAGCAGCAGCGACGGCGCCAGCCGGCGCCAGGGCAGCCGGCCTTCGCGCCGCCGCGTCGGGTCCGCGCGGCGCAGGTTGGAGACGATCGCAATCACCACCGGCAGCGTGCCGATGATCATGGTCGGCAGCGGCCCGCCGGCGCGCTGGATGGCAGCCGCCAGCAAGACGTAGTACAGCAGGTTGCCGATCAGCGCGAGCCGGGCCGCCTCGGCCCAGTCGGCCCGGGTCAGTTCGCGCAGGCGGCGCCAGTCGATGAGCGCCAGCGGCAGCGCGACCAGCCCGAAGGCCAGGTAGCGGGCGACCGACAGCAGCGCCGCCGGATACTCGGGCAGCAGCAGCGGCGCGACGAAGACCAGGCCCCACAGCAGCCCCGCCGCGAGCGCAAACAGCACGCCGGCGGTCATTCGCCGATCTGCTGCAGCAGGTACAGGCGCTGGTAGATGCCGCCGTCGATGCCCATCAGCTCCTCATGCGTGCCCTGCTCGGCCACGCGGCCGTGGTTCAGGACATAGATGCGGTCGGCGGCGCGGATCGTCGACAGCCGATGGGCGATGGCGATCACCGTGGTGCGGCCGCGCAGCCCGGCCAGGGCCTGCTGCACCCGCTGCTCGGTCTGGCTGTCGATGCGCGAGGTGGCCTCGTCGAGGAACAGAACGCGCGGCGCGCCCGCCAGCGCACGCGCCACCGCCAGCAGTTGCTTCTGGCCTGCCGACAGGCGCACGCCGCCTTCGCCGAGCGGCGTGTCGTAGCCCTGCTCGAGCGCGCCGATCACGTCATGCACGCGCGCCGCCCGCGCCGCCGCCTCGATCCGCTCGGCCGGCAGGCCGCGACCCATGTCGATGTTCTCGCGCGCGCTGGCCCCCAGCAGGAACGGCTCCTGCGGCACCAGCCCGACCTCGGCGCGGAACTGCGCGTCGCCGATCGTCGCCAGCGGAATGCCGTCGATTTCGATGCGGCCGACCTGCGGCGCATAGAAGCGCAGCAGCAGCGACAGCAGCGTCGACTTGCCGCTGCCGGTGTGGCCGACGATACCGACGAAGCTGCCGGCCTCGGCGGTGAAGCTCAGGTCGTGCAGCACCGGCTCGGCCGGGTCGTAGCCGAACGTGACCTCGCGCGCCTGAACCCGGCCGCGCTCGATGCGCCGCTGGTGCACCACCTGCGGCGCCTGGCCCTCGGCCAGCAGGGTGTTGACGCGCGCCGCGGCGATGATCGCCTGCTGGACCAGCGAGAACTGCATGGTGATCTGGATCAGCGGGTCGGCCACGCGCGAGACGTAGGCGATGAAGGCGTACAGCAGCCCCACCTCGATCACCGCCACCGTCTTGACCCCGGCCACCGCGACCACCAGCGCGATCAGCAGCACCGTGCACAGGTCCAGCGCCGGCCGCAGCAGCCAGGCGTTGGCGCGGATCTCGCCCATCCGCGCCCGGTAGTGCGCCTCGTTGGTGGCGGCAAAGCGGGCGCGGAAGCGCGGCGCGCTGCCGGCCGCCTGCAGCACGCTCATGCCGTTGATGCCCTCGGCCACCTGGGCGTTGATGTCGCTGCGCAGTTCGCGCGAGCGCGTGACCGCCAGCGCCGACAGCCGCTGGTAGCCGACCACGATGGCCGCCGTGGCCGGCAGCAGCAGCAGCATGATCAGCATCAGCCGCCAGTCCAGCCAGGCCATCGCCAGCACCACGCCGAACAGCACCGTCACGCCATACAGCACCTCGAACAGCACCTGCGTGAACAGCTGGCGCACCTGCTCGGTGTCATTGGTGATGCGGCTCACCAGTTGCCCGGTGATGGCCTTGTCGAAGTAGGCCACCGGTAGCCGCAGCACATGGCCGTAGACGCTCTCGCGCAGCCGCAGCACCGAGCGGGTCGACAACCCCGACAGCCGCAGCAACTGGTAGTAGCGGATGATCGTCGCGACCCAGCCGGTCACGAGGTAGCCGCCGATCAGCAGCGCCGCCTGGGTCCAGTCGAGAGTGCCCGGCACCAGCTGCTCGTCGATGAAGATCTTGCCCAGCACCGGGCCGGCCGCCTCCAGCACGCCGGCCACCGCCAGCCACAACACCACCCAGACCAGTTGCTTGCGGTCCGGCCGCGCCGCGCGCCACAGCAGCGCCAGCGCGCTGCGCCGGTCGGCCGCGGCCACCGGCCGCAGGTCCTCGTGATCGCGCGCGGGCGTGGCGGCGGCAGCGCTCACCGGAGGCTCTCCTCGAGCTGCTGGTAGCGCCACTGCGCGGCGTACCAGCCGTCAAGGCGAAGCAGCTCGTCATGGGTGCCGCGCTCGGTCACCCGGCCATCCTGCAGCACGATGATCTGCTCGGCATCGGACACGGCGCTCAGCCGGTGGCTCACCACGATCGCGGTGCGGCGCGTCGCCGTACCGGCTGCACGGGCGCCTGCACTGGCGCCCTCGCCCACGTGCGAACGTGCGTCCTTGCCTGCGCCCGATCCGCCGTCCGATCCGCCGTCCGATCCGCCGACCAACCGCCCGCCGGCCCCACCGCGCAGCGCGCCGCGCAGGTGCGTCAGGATCTGCGCCTCGGTGCCGGTGTCGACCGCCGACAGCGCATCGTCCAGCAGCAGGATCGGCGCGTCCTCGCCCGCCCGCGCGCCCTGCGCCAGCAAGGCGCGTGCGATCGCCACGCGCTGGCGCTGGCCGCCCGACAGCGTCACGCCGCGCTCGCCCACGGGCGTCTCGTAGCCCAGCGGAAAGCGCAGGATGTCCTCATGCACCGCCGCCAGCCGAGCCACGCGCTCGATCTCGGCGCGGCTCGCCTCGGGACGGGCGAGCGCGATGTTCTCGGCGATCGAGGCCGAGAACAGGAACGGCTCCTGCGGCACCCAGGCGAAAGCCGCGCGCAGGGCGGCGAGTCGGTACTCCGGCAGCGGCGCGCCGGCCAGACGGATCTGGCCGTGCTGCGGCGCGTGATGCCGCAGCAAGAGCTGAACCAGCGTCGACTTGCCGGCGCCGGTCGGCCCGACCACGCCGAGGGTGGTCCCGGGCTGCACCGTGACCGACACGTCGCGCAGCGCAGCGGCGGCCGTGCCATAGGCGAAGCTCACCTCGCGCAGCTCGAGCGGGCCGCGCGGCACCGACTCGAGCGTGCCGCGGTCGTCGATGGCCGGCGGCTCGCGCAGGATGGGGTCCAGGCGCGCCCAGGCCGCCTTGCCGCGTTCGATCAGCGACATCACCCAGCCGGCGGCAAAGGCGGGCCAGATCAGCTGCCCCAGGTACATCGTGAAGGCGGTCAGCTCGCCCACCGTCAGCTCGCCGCGCTGCACCAGCCAGCCGCCCATCGCCAGCGTCAGCACCGTCGCGGTGGTCAGCGTCAGGCCGACCGCCGGCTCGTAGGCCGCCTCCCACCGCTGCGCATCGAAGTTGGCCGCGGCCGCCGCGCCGGCCTTGCGGCCGAAATCGGCGGCGGCGCGCGCCTCCAGCCCGAGCGCTCGCACCGTGCGCACGCCGCTGACGGTCTCCTGCACGTGCTCGTTCATCTCGGCAAAGCGGTCGAGCGAGCGCTTCCAGCCGTCGTGCACGCCGCGCGAAATCACCCAGAAGGCCAGCGCCATGAGCGGGAACGGCAGCAGCGCCACCAGCGCCAGCCGCCAGTCCAGCCCGAGCGTCATCATCGCCACCACCAGCACCAGCGTGAGGGTGCCGTCGAAGCCGGCGAGGAAGGCCTCGCCGGCGGTCAGCTCCACCGCGTCGACATCGTTGGTGGCGCGCGCCATCAGGTCGCCCGTCTTGCGGCGCTGATAGAAGCGCGGGCCCTGCAGCGTCAGGCGCTCGTACAGCCGCGTGCGCAGCTCGAAGCCGAGCCGGTAGGCCGCGGCGAACAACTGCAGTCGCCAGCCGGCCCGCAGCAGGTAGATGACCACGCCGGCTGCCACCAGCAGCGCCACGTCGTGTGCCAGCGCCGCGCCGCCGAGCGAGCCGCCGGCCAGCCCGTCGATCATCTGCCCCACCTTGCGCGGCAGCCACACGGTCAGCAGCGCAACCCCGAACAGCATCAGCCCGGCGAGCATGTAGGCACGCCAATGCCGGCGCACGAAGCCGCGGATCAGTTGCAGCAGGGACACGGGGTTTCGGAGGTCACGGAGGGGCGGTTCGGTCGTGCGGCCCGGCGTGCGCGCCGCCGGACGCGGCCCGCGCGTCGTCTATCGATCGACGGGGGCGCCGGATTGTAGGCGGACATCGCGCGCGCGCCGCAGCGCGGTCGAGCGTTGCCCTCCGGGCCGCACGGCCGGTCGCGGGCCGCTACAGTAGCGGTCTGCGCAACGCCCCCGGAACCCGGCATGCTGCCCGACGCCACCGCCCTGCACGCCGCCGCCGGCACCGTGTACGCCGCCATGCCGCCCACACCGCAGTACGTCTGGCCGCAACTGGCGGCGGCACTGGGTTGCGAGGCCTGGCTCAAGCACGAGAACCACACACCCACCGGCGCCTTCAAGCTGCGCGGCGGGCTGGTCTATTTCGCGCGGCTGGCCCGGCAGGGTGCGGTGTCGGGCGTCATCGGTGCGACCCGTGGCAACCACGGCCAGTCGATGGCCTTTGCCGCCGCCCGCGCCGGTCTGCGCTGCGTGATCTACGTGCCGCACGGCAACTCGCGCGAGAAAAATGCCGCCATGCAGGCGCTCGGCGCCACGCTGGTCGAGCACGGCACCGACTTCCAGGCCGCTCGCGAGGAGGCCGCCCGCGTCGGCGCGCGCGACGGGCTGCACTACGTGCCGTCGTTCGACATGGACCTGGTGGCCGGCGTGGCCACGTACTGGGCGGAGCTGTTCCGCGCCGCGCCCGACCTGGACCGGGTGTACGTGCCGATCGGCCAGGGCTCGGGCATCAATGCCTGCGTGGCTGCCCGCAACCTGCTGTCGCCGCGCACGCGCATCGTTGGCGTGGTCTCCGCTCACGCGCCCTGCTACGCGCACTCGCTGGCGGCCGGCCGGCTGGTCAGCGCCGAGGTACACACCGTGCTGGCCGACGGACTGGCCTGCCGCGTACCCGACGCCGGGTCGCTGGAGGTCATCGCCGCGCACGTCGAGCGCCTCGTCTGCGTGACCGACGCCGAGGTGGCCGCCGCCATGCGTCTCGTCTTCTCCACCACCCACAACGTCGCCGAAGGCGCCGCCGCGGCGGCGGTGGCGGCCGCCTGGCAGGAGCGCGACCAGCTCGCCGGCCTGCGCATCGGCCTGCCGCTGACCGGCGGCAACGTCGATGGCGACCTGCTGGCGCGCGTGCTCGCCGGCGAGTCCTTCGCGCTCGGCGCCGCGGCCGCGGCGCACTGATGCCCGCCGACCAGTTGCTGGCCCTCATCACGCTGGCAATGGCGGGCTCGTTCACGCCCGGGCCCAACAACACCATCGCCGCCGTGACTGGCGCCAACCATGGCCTGCGCGCCACGCTGCCGCACGTGCTGGGTGTGCCCTTCGGCTTCGGCACCCTGCTCGCAGCCGGCAGCCTGGGCGTGACCGCGCTGCTGGTGGCGCACCCGCTGCTTGCGCAGGCCATCAAGTGGCTCGGCATCGGCTACCTCTTGTGGATCGCCTGGCAGGTGGCCGGCGCCGCCTCCCTGGGCGAGCGCGCGCTGGCGAGGCCGCTCAGCTTCCTGCAGTCGGCCGCCTTCCAGTACGCCAACCCCAAGGCGTGGATGCTGGCGGCGGCGGCTGCCGCCACGTTCATGGCGGACGGCACGGGTGCGCTGCGCCTGGGCATCGTGGTGCTGGTGTTCTCTTTGGCGGCCTCGAGCAGCCTGCTGCTGTGGGCGGCCGCCGGCGCGGCACTGCGGCACTGGCTCGCGCAGGGCACGCGGCTGCGCGCCTTCAATGTCACCATGGGCGGGCTGCTGGCCGCAACCGCACTGTGGATGGCGTTCGTCTGATCCACGGTCCTGACGGGAGGTCGTTCATGAAATGCAGCATCGGCCGGATCCTGCCCCGCATTCCCGGTCCGCCGAACCAAGTGTGGCCGCAGGGCGTGCGGTCGGCGCCGGCGACGGAGCGCGGCTCGACACAACTGCGCCGGTTTCATCCGGGTGGACGCGACCTGCCGCAGCCGCACGCGCGCGACCAGATCAATATCGTGGTTGCAGGCCAAGCCGAGTCGGTGATCGAGCACGCCGATCGCGCCACCGCACGTCTGCCCAGCGAACCGCACTACATGCTGTTCGTGGCTGCCCGCGTGCCCCACCGGTTCCAAGGCAACTCACCGGACCTCATGACACGGGGCGCATTCCACAGCCGAGTGGGCGGCTTGGCCGCCCGCTCGGCTCGTGCGCGTAGGACCCCGCAATGATCCGGTTCTGGGGGCGCCTGAGCTCGATCAACGGCCGCAAGGTCGAGTGGGTGCTGCGGGAGGTCGGCGCGGCCTACGAGCGCATCGATACCGGGCGCGAGTTCGGCGGCATCGATACGGCCGAGTTTTTCGTGCTCAATCCGAACCGGCTCATTCCGGTCATCGACGACGACGGTTTCGTGCTGTGGGAGTCGAACGCCATCGTGCGCTACCTGGCGGCCCGTTACGCGACCGGCACGCTGTACCCCGAGCCGCTGTCGGCCCGCTTCGATGCCGAGCGCTGGATGGACTGGCAGCAGACCACCCTGCACCCAGCAGGGCGCGGCGCCTTCATGCAGCTCATCCGCACGCCGGCCGGGGAGCGCAATCCGGCCGCGATCGATGAGTCGAGGGCGGCGATGCAGCCGTTGCTGGCGCTGCTCGACGCACACCTGGAGCGCCAGCCCTTCATGGCGGGCAACGGGTTCACGATGGCCGACATCCCGGTCGCCTGCGAGATTCATCGCTGGTTTGGGCTGGCGCTGACACCCCGCGCGCACCCGCACCTGGAGCGCTGGTATGGCGCGGTAAGCGCGCGCGCCGCAGCCCAGCCCGTACTCGCGCTGCCCTTGTCGTGAGCATCGCCTCGAGCCTGCGCGAGCTGCCGCGCGAGCACCTTGGCTTGGCGCTTGCCCTGGCCGGCGTGCTCGCGTTCAGCCTCACACTGCCGATGACACGCACGGCCGTACGCGAACTGGATCCCTGGTTCCTCGCCTTCGGCCGCATGTCCATCGCCGGCATCGTCGCCGCGCTCTGGCTCATCGCCAGCGGCGCCCGTCGCCCCGGGCGGGCCCACCTGCCGCTGCTGGCCTGGGCCAGCCTGGGCATCGTGATCGGCTTCCCGCTGCTGACGTCGATCGCGATGCAGACGATCCCTGCCAACCACGGCGCGGTCATCAACGGCGCCCTGCCCTTTGCCACCGCCGTGCTGGCGGCCTGGGCCTTCGGCGAGCGCCATCATCGCCGCTTCTGGATCTGCGCCGCGGTCGGTTCGCTGATGGTGGTCGCCTTCGCTCTGCGCGATGGTCTGGCCGCACGCGGCACGCTCGGCCTGTCGACGGGCGACCTGGCGATGATCGCCGCCGTGCTGGCCGGCGCGGTCGGCTACGTCGCCGGCGGCCGCGTGGCCGGGCGCATCGGCGGCGTGGCGACCATCCTGTGGGCGCTGGTGCTGGCGCTGCCGCTGACGCTGCCGGCCACGCTGCTGGCCGTCGCGCAGGAGACGCCCCGTGCCGGGCTCGCGTCCTGGGCTGCCTTTGCCTACGTGACGCTGATCTCGCAACTGGTGGGCTTTTTTGCCTGGTATAACGGCCTCGCGCTGGCCGGCCCCGGCGGCATCGGGCGGGTGGGTCAGGTGCAACTGCTGCAGGTGTTCTTCACCGTCGGCTTTGCCTGGCTGCTGTTCGGCGAGGCCGTGCACCCGACGACCTGGCTGTTTGCGCTCGGCGTGGTCGCCACCATCGCGCTCGGCCGCGGGCCGGCGCGTGTGGGCTGAACGGCGTTCGGCGCCGCGGCGCGCGTCGCTCCGGCATGCGGCCGTGTCGATGACCGGCGCGATCCCGGTCAAAGGCGGCGACCGCTGCCGGCACGAAACGCCGGCCCCTTGACCGCTCGCAAAGCGGCGGCCCGGCCCCGCCGGCGACACTTTTTGCAGGTGCTATGAAATTACAGGGGGTCGCCATGCCGAGCCGTCGCCGCTTCAACCATGCGCTGCCGGCGCTGCTGGCGGCCGCGCCGCCCCTGGCCGGATGCACCCTGGGCGTCGGCGTCGGGTCGCAGGCCTACGAGAGCGCGGTGCAGGAGATCTGGCGGCACGGCCCGTTGACCGGCTTGCAGGGCGCCGCGCTGGGTACCGAGCTGGTGCGCTATGCGACGCTCGCTCCATCGAGCCACAACACGCAGTGCTGGAAGTTCGCGCTGCAGCCCGACGCGGTGACGATCCTGCCGGACTTCGCGCGGCGCTGTCCGGCGGTCGATCCGGACGACCATCACCTGTTCGTCTCGCTCGGCTGCGCCGCCGAGAACCTGGCTCAGGCCGCGCTGGCGCACGGCTTACACGCGCAGGCGGCGTTCGATGACGCGCGCGGCGCGCTGCGCCTCGTGCTGGCACCGACCGCGCCGCGCACGTCGCCGCTGTTCCAGGCGATCCCGCGGCGCCAGAGCACGCGCGCCGAGTACGACGGCAAGCCGCTGGCGCGTGACGAGTTGCGCGCCCTGGAGCAGGCGGCTGCCGGCGGCGGCGTGCGGCTGGTTCTGCTGACCGACAAGGCAGCGCTGGAACAGGTGCTGGAGTTCGTGCTCCAGGGCAACAGCGCGCAGATGCGCGATGCCGCCTTCATCGAAGAGCTGAAGGCCTGGATTCGCTTTTCCGCCAGCGACGCGGTGCGGCTCGGCGATGGTCTGTATGGCGCGTCGGCGGGCAACCCGTCGGTACCCGTCTGGCTCGGCCGCCTGCTGTTCGGCGTGCTCTTCACCGAGAAGAGCGAGAACGACAAGTACGCGCGGCAGTTGCGCAGTTCGGCCGGCATCGCGGTGTTCGTGGGCGCGAGCAACGACCGCGCGAGTTGGGTCGAGGTCGGCCGCGCCTACCAGCGGTTTGCGCTGCAGGCCGCCGCGCTGGACCTGCGCACCGCGCATTTGAACCAGCCGGTGGAGGTCGCGGCGCTGCGGCCCGAGTTTGCGCGTTTCGTTGGCGTGCCGGGCGAGCGGCCAGACCTGGTGCTGCGCTTCGGACGCGGGCCGACGCTGCCCGCCTCCCTCCGGCGGCCGGTCACGGCCGTATTGACGGCGGCGTAGTGGCCATGCTGACGCGCCGGCGCCGGTGGACCGTCGCAGCGGCCGTCCTGGCCGCGGCGGCGCTGGCGCCGGCACTGGCGTTGCACGCGGCGTTCCGGCACGACCTGACGCAGGCCTCTTAAGAAAACGTTCTGTAAGCCATCGTTTTCTTTGCGAGCGCCTGCCGCCGCTGGCGGCGGCTGGGATGCTCAGAGGGTGAGAGGCAATCCGGCGTGCCCGAGGGGGCTGCCCAAAGCGC
>JADCGS010000026.1 GCA_020248865.1 Burkholderiales bacterium
ACTGCGCTCAAGTGCTCGCCGATGCCTACGGGCATCGGCTGCGCCCCTCTCGCGCAATCTGGCTCGCGCGCGCATCCGCGCAAATCCCGCGTCCCTGATGAAACATCCGGGCTAGACCCTCGCGATGGCATCCGCTTCCGATCCCCTGGTCGCCGTCCGTGACCTGCACGTCACCTTCACCGGCGGCGCCCGTCCGGTGCGCGCGGTCAACGGCGTCGACCTCACGGTGGCGCGCGGCGACACGGTGGCACTGATCGGCGAGTCCGGCTCCGGCAAGAGCGTCACGCTGCGCTCGCTGCTGCGGCTGCACCCGCGGCGCAGCACCCGCATCGGCGGGCAGGTCACGGTCGGCGGGCTCGACGTGCTGGGGCTTGGCCCGCGCGCGCTGGCCGACTACCGCGGCAAGGTGGCCTCGATGATCTTCCAGGAGCCGCTGCTGGCGCTCGACCCTGTCTACTCGGTCGGCCAGCAGATCGTCGAGAGCATCCGCCGCCATGAGCCGGTCGCGGCCGCCGAGGCGCGCCGCCGCGCGCTGCAGTTGTTCGAGCGCGTGCGCATTCCCAGCCCGGAGCGCCGCCTCGACGCCTACCCGCACGAGCTGAGCGGCGGCATGCGTCAGCGCGCGATGATCGCGCTGGCGCTGGCCTGCCGGCCGCAACTGCTGCTGGCCGACGAGCCCACCACCGCGCTCGACGCCACCGTGCAGATTCAGATCCTGCTGCTGCTGCGCGAACTGCAGCGCGAGATGGGGCTGTCGATCGTGTTCGTCACCCACGACATCGGCGCCGCGGTCGAGGTGGCCGACCGCATCGCCGTCATGTATGCCGGGCGCATCGTCGAGGAAGGTCCGGCGCGCACGCTGATCCGCACGCCACGCCATCCGTACACCATGGCGCTGCTGCGCAGCCGCGCCCATGGCGCGCTGGCGCGCGGCGCGCGCCTGCAGACCATTGCCGGCAGCCCGCCCGACCTGGCGGCGCTGCCGCCCGGCTGCGCCTTCGCCGAGCGCTGCGCCTTCGCGCAGGACGCCTGCCGCGGCCAGCAGCCGGCCGCCGTTGTGCTGGCCGCCGACCACCAGGCGCGCTGCCTGCGCACCGACGCCACCGCCGCGGCGGCGGCCTGAGAGGGTCGAAGGCCATCCGTCATGCGCGCTGTGACTGCCCGGAACGCCCCTCTCGTCGTTGCCAATGCTCGCCGTGGCCCGCGGCTGCGGCTGCGCGGTGCGCCTCGACCGGGGGCCACGGACAGCCCCCTCGGCCGCGCTGGACCGCTCCTCATCCTCCGACCGCTCTTCTTCGCGCCATGCGCCTGGTCCTGATCAACCCCAACACCACCGCCTCGATGACTGCCAAGGCGGGCGCCGCAGCACGCGCCGTGGCGGCGGCCGGCACCGAGATCGTCGCCATCAACCCGGCCGCCGGCCCGGTGTCGATCGAGGGCTACGTCGACGAGGCCTACGCGGTGCCCGGCCTGCTCGACGAGATCGCCCGCTGCGAGCGCAGCGCGCCGGCCGACGGCTACATCGTTGCCTGCTTCGACGACACCGGACTGGACGCCGCACGCTGCCTGGCGCGGGCACCGGTGGTCGGCATCGGCGAGGCGGCGTTCCATCTGGCGTCCCTGGTGGCCGGCCGGTTCAGCGTCATCACCACGCTGTCGCGCAGCGTGCCGGCGCTCGAGCACAACCTCGTCAAGTACGGTCTGGCCGCCCGCTGCGCCCGCGTGCGCGCGGCCGAGGTGCCGGTGCTGTCGCTGGAGGAACCCGGCTCGCCGGCGCGCGCGCGCATCGGCGCCGAGATCGCCGCCGCATTGCGCGACGACCGCGCCGAGGCCATCGTGCTCGGCTGCGCCGGCATGGCCGATCTGGCTGCGAGCCTGGCCGCCGAACACGGCGTGCCGGTGATCGACGGCGTGGCCGCCGCGGTCAAGCTGGCCGAGGCCCTGGCGGCGCTCGGCCTGCGCACCGCGCGCGTCGGCGGCTATGCGCCGCCCGCGCTCAAGCCCTACCTGGGGCGCTTCCAGCATCCGCTCGCGACGTAGACCCGCCGCCGCCACCCGCGCGGCGCACCCAACGACTGCACCGATCTCCTGGGACGACCCATGCTGCTGCACGATGACCCCGCCCATGCCTTCATGCCCTACCCCGCCGTGCCGGTGGCCCACGCCGGCAGCGGCGCGCTGGCGGGGTTGACCTTTGCCGTCAAGGACCTGTTCGACGTCGCCGGCTACCCGACCAGCGGCGGCAACCCGCTGCTGCTGGCGCTGTCGGGCATCAAGACCGCGACGGCGCCCACCGTGCAGCGGTTGCTCGATGCCGGCGCGCGCTTCGTCGGCAAGGTCATCACCGACGAGCTGGCCTTCAGCATGAACGGCAAGAACGCCCATTTCGGCGCGCCGCGCAACGGCGCCGCGCCCGAGCGGATCGCCGGCGGCTCGTCGTGCGGCTCGGCCGCCGCGGTGTCCAGCCGGCTGTGCGACTTCGCGCTGGGCACCGACACCGGCGGCTCGGTGCGGGCGCCGGCCAACCACTGCGGCCTGTACGGCATCCGCCCGACCCACGGGCGCATCGCGCTGACGCGCTGCCTGGACCTGTCGCCGAGCTTCGACACCTGCGGCTGGTTCGCCCGCGACGCGCAGACCTTCGCCCGCGTGGCCGACGTGCTGCTGGGCGCCGACGCCGCACCCATCGCCGCGCCGCGCCTGCTGCGCGCCGCCGACGTGTGGGCGCTGCTGGGCGCCGAGGCGCAGGCCGCGCTGGCGCCGGCGCTGGGCCGCATCGAGGCGGCCTTCGGGCCCGCGCAACCAGCCCAGGTGGCGCTCGACTCGTTCGACACCATGTACTGGTCGTTCCGCCAACTGCAGGGCCGCGAGGCCTGGAACACCGACGGCAGCTTCATCACGCGCTACGCGCCGCCGCTCGGCCCCGGCGTGGCCGAGCGCTTTGCCTGGTCGCGCAACGTGAGCGACGCGCAGGTGGCCGCGGCAACCGCCTTCCGCCAGCGCTTCCGTGCCCACCTGGCCGCCTTGCTGGGCACCGATGGCGTGCTGGTGCTGCCCACCATGCCCGACATCGCGCCACTGTCTTCATCCAGCGAGGCGGAGCTGGAGGACTATCGCAACATCGCCATCCAGATGCTGTGCAGCGCCGGACTGGCCGGGTTGCCGCAGGTGTCGCTGCCGCTGGCCACGCGGCTGGGTGCGCCGCTCGGCCTGTCGCTGCTGGGTCCGGCAGGGTCCGATCGCAGCCTGATCGCCATGGCGGAGCAGCTCGGCGCCTGACGGGCGCGCAGCGCCCGCGGGAAAACGCGGCGAGCGGCCCGCGGCCACAACGGGCAGCGGACGCTGACGGAACCTCGCCGAGCGGCACGGCGCGCGGTGCAGACGCAGCCCCAGCCGCAGCCCCAGCCGCAGGTGCCGGCAGAGCCGCAAGCGCAGACGCGGGAGGGGGGAGCCGGCCCGGCAGCAGTCGTGGTTGCCGCGGCTTGGGGCGATCCGTCAGGCCAGCGCGACCCACACGGGCGGCGCCAGCGGCGCCAGATCGCAGTCCTCCACCGGCGCGGCGCGCTCGATCACCGCGAAGTCGGCCGCATCGACCGCCAGCAGGCCGTGGTGCCAGGTCCCCGGCGCCAGGCTCACGCCCTGCCGGCCGTCGCTCAGGAAAGCCATCAGGCGGTCGGGCTGCGGGGTCGCACCCGCCGCGGCCACCAGGATCACGAAGCGCGCGCTCCCCAGCGGGATGAAGGTCTGGGTGCCGTGCCGGTGCCGTTCCAGCGTGGCGGCCGCAAACGGAAAGGCACGCGCGGCGGCCCGGTAGATCGCCAGCAGCGGCCGGCCGCCGTGCGCGTCGAGCTGCAGTGCGCAGTCCAGATCGGCGCGCCGGCTGCTGCCCTCGTTGATCGCCCGACCCGCGCCACCCGGCCAGGCGACCACGCCGCCAAACGGTGCGAAGGCCGCGGCCGTCAGCGGCTGTGCAATCAGCGTGCGCACGCCAGCATCGCGTGCAGCAGCACGTTGGCGCCGGCCGTCAGGTGCTCCTCGCGGGCGTCCTCGATCTCGTTGTGCGAGATGCCGTCCTTGCAGGGCACGAAGATCATCGCCGCCGGCGCCACGCGTGCCACGTAAACCGCATCGTGGCCGGCGCCGCTGACGATGTCCTGGTGCGGCAGGCCGAGCTGCTGCGCGGCCGCGCGCACCGTCTGCACCAGCGCCGGCGTGAAGGGCTGCGGCGGGTAGTACACCACCTGCTCGACCTGCACCTGCACGCCGGCCTCGGCGGCCACCTGCGCGGCGGCGGCGCGCAGCGCCCCGTCCATCGCCAGCAGCGCCGCGTCGGTGCTGTTGCGAAAGTCCACCGTGAAGCGCACCCGGCCCGGAATCGTGTTGCGCGAGTTGGGAAACACCTCCACCCAGCCGACCGTGCCGCGCCCGTGCGGCTGGTGCGCCAGCGCAATCGCGTTGACCTGCTGCATCAGCCGCGTGGCCGGCAGCAGCGCATCGCGCCGCAGGTTCATCGGCGTGGGGCCGGCGTGCGCCTCCATGCCGGTCACGGTCACGTCGTACCAGCGCTGGCCGAGCGCGCCGGTGAGCACACCGATCACGTTGCCGCTGTCCTCCAGCACCGGCCCCTGCTCGATGTGCGCCTCGAAGTAGGCGCCGAACACCGGCGCGCCGTCGGCCACCGCAGCCGGGTCGCTGCCGGCATAGCCGATCGCCTGCAGCGCCTGCGCCACCGACACCCCCTGCCGGTCGCACGCCGCCAGCGCGTGCGCCAGCGTGAAGGCGCCGGCATACACACCCGAGCCCATCATCACCGGCACGAAGCGCGAGCCCTCCTCGTTGGTCCAGATGCAGACCTCGATCGGCGCGGCAGTGGCGATGCCCAGGTCGTTGAGCGTGCGCACCACCTCCAGGCCCGCCAGCACGCCGTAGTTGCCGTCGAACTTGCCGCCGGTGGGCTGGGTGTCGATGTGGCTGCCGGTGGCCACCGCGGCGCGCGCCGGATCGGTGCCGGGCCGGCGCGCGAAGAGGTTGCCGATCGCGTCCACGCGAACGCTGCAGCCGGCCGCGCGCGCCCAGCCAGTGACCAAATCGCGCGCCTGCCGGTCCAGGTCGCTGAGCGCCAGCCGGCACACGCCGCCCTTGGGCGTGGCGCCCAGTTGCGCCAGCTTCATCAGCGATTCCCACAGCCGGCGGCCGTCCACGGCCAGCGGGCGCGTCAGGTGCGCAGGAAAGGGTGGGTTCATGGCGGCGGCCCCCGAGTGCGTTGAGTCGAAGCGCTGGGTCGAAGCGTCCAGTCCGATGGTACCCACGGCGGCGGACCGGTGGCGTGAGCTGAAGATCCGGGCTACTTCCCGATACAAAACCGGCTGAAGATCTGCCCCAGCAGCTCGTCGGCGCTGACCTCGCCGGTGACCTCGCCCAGTGCCTGGCCGGCCAGGCGCAGATCTTCGGCAAACAACTCCAGTCGCGCATTACCGTAGCCGTGCGCCACGTCGGCCTGCTCGGCCGCCGCCGCCAGGCGCGCGGCGGCGCGGCGCAGCGCATCGAGCTGGCGCTCGCGCGCCAGGAACACCGACTCGGCCTGCTCACTCTGCCAGCCGGCCACCGCCAGCAGCCGCGCGCGCAGGCCGTCGAGCCCGCGCCCGTCGCGCGCCGACAGGGCAATCGCCGCCTCGTCGGCCCGCGCCGGCTCGCCGGTCAGGTCGATCTTGTTGCGCACCGTGATGACCGGCACCTGCGGCCGCAGCCGCTCACGCACGCGCGCCAGCACCGCGGCGTCAGTGCCGGCCGCCGCCGCCGCCGCCGCGGCATCGACCAGATGCAGCACCACGTCGGCGCGCTCCACCTCGGCCAGCGTGCGCGCGATGCCAATGCGCTCCACCTCGTCGGCCAGCGCCTCGTCGCGGATGCCCGCCGTATCGGTCACGTGCAGCGGAATGCCCTCGATGTCGATGGTCTGCCGGATGCGGTCGCGCGTGGTGCCGGCGATCGGGGTCACGATCGCCACCTCCTGCCCGGCCAGCGCATTGAGCAGGCTCGACTTGCCCACGTTGGGCGCGCCCACCAGCACCACGTGCAGGCCCTCGCGCAGCAGCGCGCCCTGCTGCGCGCGCGCCAGCAGGCTGGCCAGTTGCGCGCGCAGGCGCTGCAGCCGGCCGCGCGCATCGGCCGCTTCGAGGAAGTCGATCTCCTCCTCCGGGAAGTCGAGCGTGGCCTCCACCAGCGTGCGCAGCTCGGTGAGCGCGTCGGCCAGCGCATGCACGGCGCGCGAGAACTCCCCCGTCAGCGAGCGCGCCGCGCTGCGCACCGCCTGTGCGGTGGCCGCATCGATCAGGTCGGCCACCGCCTCGGCCTGCGCCAGGTCGAGCCGCTCGTTCAGGTAGGCGCGGCGCGTGAATTCGCCCGGCTCGGCAATGCGCAGCCCGATCGCACGCCCCGCCTGCAGGCAGCGCTCCACCAGCAACTGCAGCACCACCGGCCCGCCATGGCCCTGCAGCTCGAGCACGGTCTCGCCGGTGTACGAATGGGGTGCCGGAAACAGCAGGGCCAGGCCGTCGTCGAGCGCGCGGCCCTCGGCATCGAGGAAGGCGGCATGCAGCGCGCGCCGCGGCTGCAGCGCCGCCGCGCGCGCACCCAGCAGCGCATCGACCACGGGCGCCAGCTCGCGCCCCGACACCCGCACCACGCCAATGCCGCCCCGCCCCGGCGCGGTGGCAATGGCAACGATGGGATCGCGGTCGGAGTTCATGGCGGCAGGCCGGCGCGGCGGTGTCGGCTCGAACCTAGCACGGCAGCCCCGACGCCCTGACTACACTCGCACCATGTCCAACGGTCAGGACCCGCTGCAGAAATTCGCCGGCCCGCTGGTGGCAGTGCTGCTGGCGCTGGCCGCCAGCGTGTTCATCGCCGCCCTGGTCGGCGGCGCAATGCCGCTCGAATACACCGGCCGTGCGCTCGTGTACCTGGGGCTGCTGCTGTACGTGATCGCGGGCGCGGTGGTGGTGTTCCGCCTGACCGCGCCGGCCGAGCAGGCGGCTGCCTTCTCGGCCGCCCGCGTCGGCAAGTGGGTGGTCTCGATCTGGCTGTGGCCGCTGCTGCTGCTGGGGCGGCGGCAGCGCTGAGGCGGGGCCGGCCGATGCGGCGCCCCATCGCAGCACTCCTGCTGGGCCTGGCAGCCAGCGTCCCGGCGACCGAACTCGACCTGTCCGTGCCGCGCGACGCAGCACGGCCGTCGGCCCAGCGCTGCGACTCCGTAGTCCAGCGGTCCTGCCGTCCGGCCGATGCGGCCGAAGCCGCCACCGCGACGGCCGCACTGCGCGAACTGGAGCAACGCCGCGCCGCGCCCGACCTCGATCGACAGCTCGAAGCCGTGGTCATCGAAGGCGAGCGCCAGCGCCGCCCGCCCTCGCTCAGGGAACTGCTGGAGTCACGAGCGCCGCCGCCGCCGGGTATCAGCTATCGGCACTGGCGCCGCGACGATGGCAGCCAGTGCACCTGCAGCAGTCCGTGCCTGCCGCCGCCGTTTTCCTGCTGCGTGTGCTCGCAGGGCGGCAGCAGCGGCAGGGTCAAGGGCACCGTGAACTGACGTCGCCCGCCGGCGCGCTGGGTCGAGGGCAGCACGCCGGCGCGGCGCCTCAGCCGGGCTTCTTCTCTCCCGCGATCTGCTGGGTCACGTACCACTGCTGCGCAATCGACAGCAGGTTGTTGACCACCCAGTAGAGCACCAGGCCGGCCGGAAAGAAGAAGAACATCACGCCGAAGATGAACGGCATGGCCGCCATCACCTTGGCCTGGATCGGGTCCGGCGGCGTCGGGTTGAGCTTGTACTGCACCCACATGCTGGCAATCATGATCACCGGCAGGATGAACCACGGGTCGGGGGTGGCCAGGTCGTTGACCCACAGCACCCAGGGCTGGTTGCGCATCTCCACGCTGGCCAGCAGCACCCAGTACAGCGCGATGAACACGGGGATCTGGACCAGGATCGGCAGGCAGCCGCCGAGCGGGTTGATCTTCTCGGTCTTGTACAGCTCCATCATCGCCAGGTTCATCTTCTGCTTGTCGTTGCCGTACTGCTCGCGGATCTTCATCAGGCGCGGCGTCACCTCCTTCATGCGCGCCATCGACTTGTAGCTGGCCGCCGACAGCGGATAGAACGCGGCCTTGATGAGCACGGTCAGCAGCACGATGGCCCAGCCCCAGTTGCCGACGATGTTGTGCAGGAACTCCAGCGCCCAGAACAACGGCTTGGACAGGAAGGTGAGCCAGCCGTAGTCCACCACCAGGTCCAGCCCCGGCGCGATCGCCTTGAGCGCGTTCTGGTCCTGCGGGCCGACCCACAGCGTGGCGCTGTTGCTGGCCGCCGCGCCCGGCGCGATCGGCGCCAGCGGCATCACCGTGGACACCGAGAACAGGTTGGCGCTGTCCATCGCCGTGCGGTACTCGCGGAACTGCCCGGCCTGCGGCACCCAGGCGGCCACGAAGTAGTGCTGGATCATCGCGATCCAGCCGTCCTTGCCCTCGTTCTGATGGCTCTGCTTCTTCTTCTCGATGTCCGAGAAGCCGAGCTTCTGGAACTTGGCCGCTTCGGTGTAGACGGCCGGCCCGGTGAAGGTGTAGTACAGCGCGCTTTCCCCTTCGGGCTTGTTGCCGTCGCGCACCAGTTGCAGGTACACCGAGGGCGTGACCGGCTCGGCGCCGGTGTTCTGCAGCTCGTGGCGCACCTCCACCGCGTAGCTGCCGCGGCGGAATGCGTAGGTCTTGACCACGCGCAGCCCGCCGCTGTCGGCGGCAAACTTCACCTCGAGCGTGTCCTGGCCGGGCGCCAGCGTGCGCGGGCCGGGCAGCGGCTCGAACGGCGTCAGGTGGTTGGGGTAGCGCGCGCCGCTGGTGGAGGTGATGCCGGTGCGCGCCAGGTACACGCGGTTGCTGGTCCACTCCAGCAGCACCACGTTCTTGTCCGGATCGTGCTTCTTGCCGGTCAGCACACCGAGCAGGCCGGAGGCGGTCCAGTCCGGCGCGACGTCCTGGCGCAGCAACTCGGCGCGCGTCATGACCGCGCCGGCGGGGTCGATCTCCACGCGAAACACGTCGGTTTCGATCTTCACGCGCTCGGCCTGCGCGGCGGCCGGCGCAGGCAGTGCGGCGCTGGCCGGAGGGGCCGCGGCGGCCGCGGCGGACGGCACGGCCGGCGCGGGCACCGCTGCGGCGGGCACACCGGCCGGCGCGGTCGGCGCCGCCTTGGCGGCCTCGGCCGGGGCCGCCGCCGTCGGCGCGGTGACGGGGGGCGGGCTCAGCATCGAGGCGCGTCCCTGATGGCGCTGCCAACTGTCCCACAGGAACAGCAGCGACATGCCGAAGATCACCCACAAAATCGTGCGCTGGATATCCATTCGCGGCTTTCAGGCCTTGCGGTTTCAGGGTCGTTCAACAGGTGCGGCGACGGCAGCATTGGCCGCATTCGCTGCCGGCGCATGACACCAGCAGCGCCAGCGGAACCGCGCCGGCACCGGGTCCACGCCGCCGGCGCTGTACGGGTGGCAGCGCGCCAGACGGGCGGCGGTCATGTAGCTGCCCTTCAGCGCGCCGTGGGTTTCGATGGCGTCCATCGCATAGGCCGAGCAGCTCGGCCAGAAGCGGCAGCTCGTCCCCACCCACGGCGACAGCAGGAACCGATAGGCGCGCAGCAGTGCCAGCAGCACGGTCTTCATCGGTCGATTTCGGCGGCGGTGGAGCGGGAAAGTTGGCGCACCAGCAGGGCGAACAGGGCATCGGCCTCGGCGCGCAGTTCGCGCTTGAGCTGGCTGCGGGCCAGCGCGCCGGTGGCGGGCACCGCCGCTTTGAGCCGCAGCACGACGTCGAGTCGCACGCCCTGCACGCCCGCCGCATCGTCAAGCGCCGCCGCAGCATGGCGCGCGGCCTCGCGCAGCACCCGCTTGACCAGCGAGCGGTCCACCGAGCGCGGGGCGTTGCGCTTGCCCACGGTGACGCCGAAACGGCAGCGGATCGGGCGCAGGGCAGCGGCGGCCGACGCCGGGTTTGGCGCCGCACTCATCCGCGCGGCCACGCTGACCCAGTTCCGTGCAGCCCGCCAGCAGCGCGCCTGGCCCGGTGCCGGCCGGCTCAGCGCCGTGAAGCTGGCGCTGTCGCGCAGCCGGCGCGCGGCCGGGTAGCGCAGCCGCAGGCCCGGGGCCACCGCCGCGCGGGCGGCGGGGTGCAAGTCGGCAGACAGGCTCACGTCGCGCGGCGCGCGCCGTGCCGCCCTAGACGGCCAGGCGCTTGCGGCCCTTGGCGCGGCGCGCGTTCAGCACGGCGCGGCCACCGCGCGACTTCATGCGCACGAGAAAGCCGTGGGTCCGCTTGCGCTTGAGCACGGACGGTTGATAGGTACGTTTGGTGGCCATCTTGCGGTCCTTGGTGTCTGCTTGCCTGGGAGTGCGGGTGCCGTGCGCCGACGACCTTGCCGGCGGGGCTCCGCTGGGGGCCGGGCGACCACGGCCGGGTTCACGTCGATCGAGCCGCGCAAGCTGCGGCTGCAATCCGTCGGCACGCCGCCCGTCGCCGCGCGTGCCAAAAAGCCCGCTATTAGACGCGATGGCCGCTCACGGCGTCAAACCGTGCGCCGCCCTTGCCGGCCCAACGCGGTTGTCCCCGCGCCGTCCACAAGCTCACAGGCGTTGTCCCCAGCTTATCCACAGGCTTGTCACGAAGCCGAAAAAATTACGTCCCGCGCCTTTCGGCAATCGCCAGTGAGCGAGCATCCGCTATCGCGCAGAACATTGAGGCAAAGGGCTTGTTCAGGTGCCCTCGACTCACGCACACAGGTTTCTCGCTGTGGATAACCGGCGGCGCGCGACTACAATGCGCGTCTCATTTCGCCGGCCCCGCCGCGTCGAACTCCGTGCAAGACACCCTGCTGCAAGTACGGCAGGCTGGTCGCCGGAGTACCCGCCGCAGCGCCCGGGTCACCGTACCGCTGCACTCGGCTGACGCCGCAGGCGAAACAAGACGAACCCCGCGTGATCGTCCACGCGGGGCACATAACAAAACGACCGGCCCGTGGAACATGCCACCGGCCCGATGAGGCGGACGTAGGACATGCTCCCACTCTGGCAAGACTGCTCGCGCGTGCTGGAACGCGAGCTCACCCCGCAACAGTTCTCCGCCTGGATCAAACCCCTCAGAGCCCTCGACTACGACGCCAGCAGCGGCCGGCTGCGCATCGGCGCGCCCAACCGCTTCAAGCTCGACGCCATCCGCGCCCAGTTTGCTGCCCGCATCCAGGCGGCCGCCACCGGCGTGATGCAGCGGCCGGTGGACGTGGTGTTCGAGGTCGAAAACGGCAGCGCCGAGGCGCCGCCACCCGAGGCAGCACCGGCCGGCTCGCCCGGCACAGCGGCGGCGGCCCACACCGGCGGCGCCGAGCCCACCCAGCGTGCCGGCAACGGCCCGGCGGGCGGCGTGTCCGAGACCTTCGAGCGCGCGCGGCTTAACGCTGCGCTGACCTTCGACTCCTTCGTCACCGGCAAGGCCAACCAGTTGGCGCGGGCGGCGGCCATGCAGGTGGCCGAGAACCCGGGCGGCTCGTACAACCCGCTGTTCCTGTACGGCGGCGTGGGCCTGGGCAAGACGCACCTGGTGCACGCGGTGGGCAACGCCATCCTCACCCGCAAGCCCGATGCGCGGGTGCGCTACATCCACGCCGAGCAGTACGTCTCCGACGTGGTGCGCGCCTACCAGCGCAAGGCCTTCGACGACTTCAAGCGCTACTACCACTCGCTCGACCTGCTGCTGATCGACGACATCCAGTTTTTCGGTGGCAAGAGCCGCACGCAGGAAGAGTTCTTCTACGCCTTCGAGGCGCTGGTGGCCGGCCGCAAGCAGATCATCATCACCAGCGACACCTATCCCAAGGAGCTGAAGGACATCGAGGACCGCCTGGTGTCGCGCTTTGCCTCGGGGCTGACGGTGGCCATCGAGCCGCCCGAGCTGGAGATGCGCGTGGCGATCCTGCTCAAGAAGGCCGAGAACGAGGGCGCGCAACTCGGCGAAGACGTGGCCTTCTTCATCGCCAAGAACCTGCGCAGCAACGTGCGCGAGCTGGAAGGCGCCCTGCGCAAGGTGCTGGCCTTCGCGCAGTTTCATGCGCGCACCATCAACACGGAGCTGGCGCGCGAGGCGCTCAAGGATCTGCTGGGTGCGTCCACCGGCCAGGTGACGGTCGAGCTGATCCAGAAGACCGTGGCCGACCACTACAAGATCAAGGTCGCCGACATGTACTCCAAGCGGCGGCCCAACAACATCGCCATGCCGCGCCAGGTCGCGATGTACTTGGCCAAGGAGCTGACGCAGAAGAGCCTGCCCGAGATCGGCGAGCTGTTCGGCGGGCGCGACCACACCACCGTGCTGCACGCGGTACGCAAGATCGGCAAAGCACGGCACATGGACAACGAGCTGAACCACGCACTGCACGTGCTGGAGCAGGTGCTCAAGGGCTGAACCGTATGGCCAAGGGCTGTGCACAAGCCGGGATAACCGGCCCGCTGCATGGGGACAACCTCGCCCCGGTCGCTGAACAACGCACTGCATAACCGCCCAGCCTGCTGTGGATGGACCGGAACAACCGATGAACAACTGCCGCCCGACTTGCTACTTGTCCTTTTGCTCCACAGGCTGCAGCAGTGCTGTGCGCCCGCTTGCCCACAGGCTTTGCCGCCAGCCAAGTGCTTGAACCGCCGGCACTTGCCGCCGCTGTCCCCAGAAAAAGCCCGCTCTATTAACCAGTCCTACCAAAGAGGAATACAGACAAATGCAACTCGTCAAAGCCTCCCGCGATGCGTTGCTCAAACCGCTGCAAGTGGTCAGCGGCATCGTCGAGCGCCGGCAGACGCTGCCGATCCTGGCCAACATCCTCGTGCGCAAGGACGGCGCGAAAGTCTCGTTCACGGCCAACGACCTGGAGATCCAGATCGAGACCGCGGCCGATATCGGTGCCGGCAATGACGCCGTGGCCACCACCGTGTCGGCGCGCAAGCTCGTGGACATTCTGCGCGCGCTGCCGGAGGCCGATGTTGGCCTGTCGCTGTCGGCCCGCAAGCTCACCATCCAGTCGGGCAAGAGCCGCTTCAACCTGCAGACGCTGGCGGCGGAGGAATTTCCCACCGTGGCGCAGGCCGAGTTTTCGGCCGACTTCAAGCTGCCGGCGGCCACGCTCAAGTACCTGCTCAACATGGTCCATTTTGCAATGGCCGCGCAGGACATCCGCTACTACCTGAACGGCATGCTGCTGGTGGTCGATGGCACCACCGTGCGCGCCGTGGCCACCGACGGCCATCGGCTGGCGCTGTGCGAGGTGAGCAAGGACGACGCCACCGGCAAGGTCGAGGCCATCATGCCGCGCAAGACCATCCTCGAGCTGCTGCGCCTGCTGCCCGACTCGGACGAGCCCGTGCGCGTGCAGATGGCCGCCAACCAGGTCAAGTTCAGCTTCGGCTCGATCGAGCTGATATCCAAGCTGGTCGAGGGCCGCTTCCCCGATTACCAGCGCGTGGTGCCGGCCAACAACACCAAGTTCGTGACGGTAGGCCGCGCCGAGATGATGGCCGCCCTGCAACGCGCCGCCATCCTGACCACCGACAAGTTCAAGGGCGTGCGCATGGTGCTGGCGCCGGGGTCGATCAAGATCAACTCCACCAACGCCGACCAGGAAGACGCGCAGGAGGAACTCGAAGTCGACTACGCCGGCGAAGGCCTGGACATCGGCTTCAACGTCACCTACCTGCTCGATGTGCTTGGCAACCTCACCAGCGAGCACGTGCGTTTTTCCTTCGGCGACGCGATCGGCTCGGCGCTGTTGACCATGCCGGACTCCGAGAAATTCAAGTACGTCGTGATGCCCATGCGGATCTAGTCGCCGGTCGCGCGTGCGCCGTGCCCGCTCGAGTGGGCAAGGGATCGCCGGCCAGGGCAGTCGATCCGTTTGGTGAGAAGAGCAACGCAGGGGCGCCCGCCGCGCCCGCAAGGAAGTCTTGATGTCCGCAGTGCCCAGTTTGCCCCCGTCCAACCCGCCGCCCGTCCAGCCCATCGCCCCGGGCACCGGCGACTACGGCGCCGACGCCATCCAGATCCTCGAAGGCCTGGAGGCCGTCCGCAAGCGGCCGGGCATGTACATCGGTGACACCCAGGACGGCACCGGCCTGCACCACATGGTGTTCGAGGTCGTCGACAACTCCATCGACGAAGCGCTGGCCGGCGTCTGCGACGACATCGTCGTCACCATCCACACCGACAACAGCATTTCCGTCATCGACAACGGCCGCGGCATTCCCACCGGCATCAAGTTCGACGACAAGCACGAGCCCAAGCGCTCGGCCGCCGAGATCGCGCTCACCGAGCTGCACGCCGGCGGCAAGTTCAACCAGAACAGCTACAAGGTCTCCGGCGGCCTGCACGGCGTGGGCGTGAGCTGTGTGAACGCGCTCAGCAAGTGGCTGCGCCTGACGGTGCGGCAGAACGGCCAGGTGCACTTCATGGAGTTTGCCGCCGGCGTGCCGCAGGACCGCCGCTTGGAGACGGTGGATGGTGTCGTCGTCTCGCCCATGCACGTGACGGGCGCTACCGAAAAGCGCGGCACCGAGGTGCACTTCATGCCCGATGCGGCCATCTTCGGCCAGGTGGAGTTTCACTACGAGATCCTGAGCAAGCGCCTGCGTGAGTTGAGTTTCCTCAACAACGGCGTGCGCGTCCGCCTGGTGGACCAGCGCAACGGCAAGGAAGAGGACTTCGCCTTCAGTGGCGGCGTGCGCGGCTTTGTCGAGTACATCAACAAAGCCAAGACGGTCCTGCATCCCAACGTGTTCCACGTGATCGGCGAGAGCACCGTCACCACCCAGCAGGGTATCCCGGTGGGCGTGGAAGTGGCCATGCAGTGGAACGACAGCTACAACGAGAGCCTGCTCGCCTTCACCAACAACATCCCGCAGAAAGACGGCGGCACGCACATCACCGGCCTGCGCGCAGCCATGACGCGCGTGATCAACCACTACATCAAGTCCAACGAGCTCGACAAGAAGGCTAGGGTCGAGACCACCGGCGACGACATGCGCGAGGGGCTGGCCTGCGTGCTCAGCGTCAAGGTGCCCGAGCCCAAGTTCAGCTCGCAGACCAAGGACAAGCTCGTTTCCTCCGAAGTGCGCCCCGCCGTGGAGGAAGTGGTGGGCAAGGCGCTGGAGACCTTCCTGCTGGAAAAGCCCGCCGACGCCAAGATCATCTGCGGCAAGATCGTCGAGGCCGCCCGGGCCCGGGAAGCGGCCCGCAAGGCCAGAGAGATGACCCGTCGCAAGGGCGTGCTCGACGGCGCTGGCCTGCCCGGCAAGCTGGCCGACTGCCAGGAGCGCGACCCCAGCCGCGCCGAGCTGTACATCGTGGAGGGCGACTCGGCCGGCGGCTCCGCCAAGCAGGGCCGCGACCGCAAGTTTCAGGCCGTGCTGCCGCTGCGCGGCAAGGTGCTCAACGTCGAGAAGGCGCGCTTCGACAAGCTCATCAGCTCCGAGCAGATTGCCACGCTGATCACCGCGCTGGGCACCAGCATCGGGCCGGACTTCAACCCGGACAAGCTGCGCTACCACCGGATTTTGATCATGACCGACGCGGATGTCGACGGCGCCCATATCCGCACGCTGCTGCTCACCCTGTTCTACCGGCAGATGCCGCAATTGGTGGAGCGTGGGCACATCTACATCGCGCAGCCGCCGCTGTACAAGATCAAGCACGGCAAGGAAGAGCGCTACGTCAAGGACGACCACGAGTTGAGCCACATCCTGCTCAAGCTCGCGCTCGACGGGGCGCGCCTGTACGTGGACGGCCGCGCCGTGGAGGCCGGCCAGCCGGTCGCCGGCGACGCGTTGCGCGAACTCGCCGGCCAGTACCTGCTGGCCGACGCCGTGGTGAGCCGCCTGGCCCACGTGATCGACCGCGGCGCGCTGGAGGCCATCACCAACGGCGTGGAGCTCGACCTGGCCACCGCCGCCAGCGCCGAGGCCAGCGCCCGCACGCTCGAGCAGTCCATGGGCAACCACAGCGTGGAGGTGGCCGCGCAGTACGACGAGCGCACCGACAAGCACCGCCTAACCATTCACCGCCGCCACCACGGCAACGTCAGGCTCTCCGTGATCGACGCCGAGTTCACCCACGGCGCCGACTACGCCACGCTCAACCACGCCGCCCGCACCTTCCGCGGCCTGATCGGCCCGGGCGCCAGGGTCGCGCGCGGCGAGGGTGAGAAGACCCGGGAGGCCGCCGTCACCGACTTTAGGGCCGCCATGCAGTGGCTTCTGGCGCAGGCGGAAAACGGCCTGTCCAAGCAGCGCTACAAGGGCCTGGGCGAGATGAACCCCGAGCAGCTTTGGGAAACGACCATGGACCCGGCCGTGCGCCGGCTGCTGAAAGTGCAGATCGAAGACGCCATCGGCGCCGACCAGATCTTCACCACGCTGATGGGCGACGAGGTGGAGCCGCGCAAGAGGTTCATCGAGAGCAATGCGCTGACGGCGAGCAACATCGACGTGTAGCCGCAGCGGGCCACGAAGTCGGGTGGCCGACCACGACATCCCTCCGCCACGTGTTCGATTTCTTGGGTGGCCGATGCGCTCAACATGAAATTCCCGCATGAAGAGCGGGAGTTTCAAGGTGGCGTTTGAACATGCAGACCGTTCGGACACGGCTGACCCACAAGGAGTTCGACCAGTGCGTCTCGCCGGTCAACAACGACAAATGTCTGGACCGAACCGCCTGCGTCTACGTCAGCACCATCCAACGCATGTACCCGATGCTCAAGGGCCGCCATTTGCCTGAACAAGACGACGAAGTCTCCTGCTTGACCCCCTCTCCCACATCAGTGGGAGAGGGCAGGGGTGAGGGCGCCCTTTCCCTTGAGGTCCCGCCCGTCGACTGCAACCCCGCGCTCCCGATCGAGACCTTTGACATTATCGTCACCGACGAGGCGCACCGCCCCATCGACAACCTCTTGCGCCAGGTGCTGGAGTAGTTCGATGCGCACCTGATTGGCCTTACCGCCGCACCCAACAAGCAGACCTTCGGCCTCTTCAACCAGAACCTGGTCGAGGAATACGGCCACCCGCAAGCAATGGCCGACGGCGTGAACGTCAACGACGACGTCGTTCGCATCAAGACCGAGGTCACCGACGCCGGCAGTAAGGTCGAAGCCGTCTACCGGCTGCAAGAGCTGGACGAGCCCCCCCGCCCGGCGCGACGGGCAGTTCGATGACGACTTCGAGTTCTCACCCCGGGGGACGCCAACGTGCGCGCAGCGCCGGCCGGAACCACGCCGAAGACGGGTCGGCCATGGGCGCCGACGTGAAGGGCAACGCCTGTGATGGCCTGCTGGAGCGCAACGCGCAGGACATCAGATTAGTAGCTTCTGTCCATACACGGCACCGCCTGATGCAGCACACCCCCGGCCCGGCAAGGGTGGACGACACTGCAATCGTCCGGCGCGGGTTGCGCCGGCTTGGTGGTGGCTGCCGGGTCGTTGCCGGGTGGTCACCGCGAGATGGCTGGTGAAGGAGGTTGTATGGTCACGCGTCGTTCCACCCCGAAGGTTCGTCCCCCGGTCGCCCGGCCCACGGTGGCTGCGCGCATGGCGGCGGTAACGCGCGCGGAGCCCGCCCGGCCGGCGCCCATGTTTGCGATCACGCCCGAGGCTGAAGTACGGCTGCGGCGGGTTGGCCGCGCGGCGCTGCGGTTCGGCCGGCGCTCGCTGCACGAGGTGAACGTGGCCGCGATGGCGGCGCGTACGCCGATGATGGAGATCTGGGGTCGGCTGCGCCATGCGGGCCGCGCCATCGGCCGCGAGGCGTCGCTGGCCTGGCGCACCGTGAGGCCCGCCGGGCCCATGACGCACAAGCGCCGGGGCCACGCCGCCTAGACAGGACGGGCGTCGGGTCGGGCAGCGGCCCGGCCTGCGCGGGCGGCGTTCACGCCCGGCCATCCGGGCCCGCCCCGCCCCGCATTACCATCCCGCCCACTGAGCGAGGGACCCGGCCGCCCATCCGGCCGCGCCCCGACCCATCACGAGACCCGGGCGATCCCCCATGAACCACGCGGCCATCACCGGCTGGGGCAAGTGCATGCCCCCGGCCGTTTTGTCCAACGCCGACCTCTCCACGTTCCTGGAGACCGACGACGAGTGGATCGTCAGCCGCACCGGCATGCGCGAGCGGCGGATGGCGCATGTGCCGGCCATCGAGATGGCCGCGGTGGCGGCAGCGCGCGCGCTGGCCTGCGCGGGGCTGGCGGCTGCGGACCTCGATCTCATCGTCTACGGCAGTTGCAGCAACGACGAGCAGGTGCCCAACTCGGCCTCGGGCGTGCAGGTGCGGCTGGGCGCGCACCGGGCCGCGGCGATGGACGTGAACACCGCGTGCACCAGCTTCCTGTACGGCCTGTCGACCGCGGCGGCGATGGTGCGCACGGGCGCGGTGCGCAACGCGGTGGTCATCGGCGTGGAGCTGATCTCGCCCTACATGGACTGGAGCAACCGCAACGTGGCGGTGTTGTTCGGCGACGGCTGCGCGGCGGTGGTGCTGCAGGCTGCCGACGACATTGGCGAGCAACCCGGCGTGGGCCTGCTGGGCGAGCAGCTCGGCTGCTATGCCGATGCGCGCCAGACGCTGCGCGTGCGCGGCATGGGCTGCACCTATGCCAACCGCGGCCAGGTGTTCGGCGACACGCAGTGGGACTTCGACGGGCAGGAGATCTTCAAGCGCGCCGTGCACGGCATGGGCGAGGCGGCTGCCGCGGTCATGGCCAAGTGCGGCGTGACGCCCGACGAGGTGGACCTCGTGGTCCCGCACCAGGCCAATTTGCGCATCATCGAGGCGGTGGTCAAGCGTGCCCGCATTCCGATGGACAAGGTCATGCTGACCGTGCAGCGCTACGGCAACATGAGCGCCGCCACGGTGCCCGTGGCGCTGGTGGAGGCGCTGGAGGAAGGCCGCGTCAAGCCCGGCGCGCTGATCCTGATGCCGGCCTTCGGCGCCGGCCTCACGCTGTGCGCGCACCTGGTGCGCTGGGGCAGCCGCGTCACGCCACTGGGTACCAGCAGCGCAGAGTTGCCGCCGCTCGCCAAGACCGCGCTGGAGATGGTCAACGAGCTCCGTACCATCAAGGCCGGAGCGGCCGAGCGCTCGGGCGCGGCGCTGCAGGAGCCGGTGCTGGCCGAGACACGCGGCACGCTGGCCTGAGAGAGTGAGAGGCAATCCGACATGCCCGCTGTGACTGCCCAAAGCGCCCCACTCGTCGTTGCAAATGCTCGCCGTAGCCCGAGCTACGGCTGCGCTTTGCGCCTAGATTGGAGCGCTTTGGACAGCCCCCTCGGGCACGCCGGATTGCCTCTCACCCTCTGACCGCATCATTCTTGCCACCGGGCCGTGCGCCCGACCCGCCCAAACGAAGGAGGTCCCCATGTCACTGACGCACATCCTGGTCGACTTCGAGAACACGCAGCCCAAGGCCGACGAGGTGGCGCGGGCCGCCGGCGGCGAGCGGCGCCTGTGGATCTTCCGCGGCCCGGGGCAGAAGAAGTACGACGCCGAGTTTGCCGAGGCGCTGCTGGCGCTGGGCGAGCAGGCGCGCGTCGTACGTTGCGAGAAGTCGGGCGCCAATGCGCTCGACATGCACATCGCCTTCGAGCTCGGCCGCCTGGCCGCGGCGCAGGCGCCCGGTGCGGCGGCGCCGGCGTTCATCGTGGTGTCCAAGGACACCGACTACGAGCCGCTGCTGCAGTATCTGCGCAAGCTGGGTTTCAGCGCGCGCCGCGAGAAGACACTGAAGTCCGCGCTGGGCAACCATGCTGCCGGGGCCGGTGAGGCCGGGTCCGAGGTCAAGGGCAAGGCGGGCAAGGGCGCGGGCAAGCGGGCGGGGAAGGACGCAACGAAGGACGCAACGAAGGATGCCAAGCCCGCCGGCAAGGCCGCCGAGAAGTCGAGCGCGGCGGCGCCCAGGGCCGCCAGGCAAAGCGCAACGCCGGCGGCGAAGCAGCCCGCCAAGACGGCGAAGCCATCGGACAGGCCATCGGCCAAGCAACCGGCCAAGCAACCGGCCAAGCAACCGGACAAACAGCCGGCCAAGCAACCGGACAAACAGCCGGCCAAGCAACCGGACAAACAGCCGGACAAACAGTCCGCCAGGCAGACGGCCCGGCAGCCGGTCGAGCAGGTGCCGCAGCGGTCCGAGCGACCGAACGGCACGCAAGCGACCCGGCAGCCGGCCAAGAAAGCGGCCAGGCCATCAGCGGCCGCCGCCGCGGCGCCGGTCGATCACGCGGGCCGCGCCGCAGCAGCGCTGGCGGCGCATCCCAAGAGCCGACCGGTGCGGCTGGGTGCGCTGCAGGCCTGGCTGCAGGCACGCAAGGTGCCCGAGGCCGAGGTCGACGCCGTGGTGGCGGCGCTGCAGGCCGGGCAGGCGCTGCGGCTGGATGGCAAGAAGGTGCTCTATCCGCCCTTCACGCAAGCGGCGGATCGGTAGCCCGGCTGCCGCCCGCTAACGGGCCACCGCCTTGCGATACTGCTCCGCATAGCGCTTGCCCAGCCGCGCAAAGCCGGCCGGCGTGGGGTGCAGCTCGTTGGCCCAGTCGCGCTTGTCGAGCGTGTAGGTGAGGTCGATCACGTGCAGCGCGTCGTGCTCGGTGCGCAGCCGCTCGAGTTCGCACTTGAAGCGGTCGATCAGGCGGTTGATCACGCCGTCGTACAGCCGCTCGGGCACCTTGCAGGCGACCAGCGCGGGCCGCAGCCAGGGGCCCAGCCAGAGCAGCCCCTTGCCGCTGGTGCAGGCGTAGTCGTAGGTGTGCGCGATCACGGGCAGGCCGGGGCGGTGCGCGGCCGCCAGACCGAGCAGCCTGCGGTAGCCGTCCATCAGCGCGCTCACTGGGCTACCCTCGCGCGGCGCGCTCAGGGATTCGCCCTTGGGGCGGCCCGGCGGGCTCATGCGTCGCACCACCGCGGCGTCGTCAAAGCAGTCGGCCGCGCCGCCGGCGTAGCTGCAGTCGGCCCGCAGCAGGTTCTTCAGGTGCCTGCCGTCCTCGCCGCTGAAGTCGTTGCCGCCGCCGGAAATCAACAGGGCTTCGGCGGCGCCGTAGGACTTCAGGTCCAGCTTGATCTCGTTCAGGGCGCGCTTGCCGGTGATGTCCCTGACCAGCTCTTTGCCGGCGCGGGCGCGGGTCAGGATCGCCGGCGCGTCGTCCATGGCGTCGTTGAAGGCGCGCAGCAGGTCATGGGCCGGATAGTCGAACCAGCTGTCGCCGTAGGCCAGGACGGTGATGGGAATACCGGCGGCCGCGTCGCCGCTGGCCTCGATGCCGTCGATGATCATGCTGCTGCCTCCTCGATCCCGGCCGATGCGGCCGCCGGCAGCATTGTCGCGTTGACGGCGCAGCGCCGCCTTGGACAATGCGGCCATCCGTTCATGGAGGATTCGCCATGCCCCCGGCCACCAGCACCCCCGACCCCGCCGACTACTGGCTGCGCAGCTGGCGCGCGCTGTGGCAGTTGGCGCCGCAGAACCTGACGCAGCCCATCCTGCCCGGCTGGACGCTGAACATCAACAGCAACAACTCGTCGTCGCCGCAGACGGAGGCCGATGTGCTGAACCGGCACAGCTACGGCCGGCAGCTCGGGCGCATCGGCGACGTGCTGGCGGTGCTGGTGGCGGCCCAGCCCAGGGCCGTGCAGCAAGGCGAGGCCGCGACCGAGTTCCTGACGATGAAGCGCGAGATCGACGCGATCAAGACGCGGGGCGCGGCGCAGCGGATCGAGCAGCTCGCCGGGGATGTCGAACGGCTGCTGGCGCAGGGCGATGCCCAGCTCGAGCGCCAGTTGCGCGAGGCCCTCCAGCGCGTGCTGGCCGCGTAGGCTGCACCGGCGTGGCGCTGTGGGCTGGCGCGTCGGGCTGGCGTGGCGCGGAAGTTTCCCCGCACGCCTGCGCCTCCCGCATTCGGGGTGCGCCGCAAGAAACTTGTCCGTCCGCAGGCGCAGCCGCCCCTGCGGCCTCATACTGCGGCATGGAAGAGATCCGCACGCATGTCGACATCGACGCCCCGGCGGCCGTCGTCTGGTCGATCCTCGCCAACTTTCCCGCCTACGGCCGCTGGAACCCGCTGATCCGCGGCGTGCTGGGCCGCGCAGCCGAGGGCCGCACGATCGAGATCCGCACGCGCCACGCGCGGGGCGAGAAAAGCACCCGGCCGACCATCGTGCGCCTGCGCGAGAACCGCGAGCTGCAGTGGATCGAGCAATCGCGCCTGCCCGGGCTGTACGCGGCCGAACGGCGTTTCCGCATCGAAATGCGCTCGCACGGCGTGCGCCTGCATCACAGCGAGCGCGCCAGCGGCCTGCTGGCCTGGACCGCGCGTCGGCCGCGCCTGAGCCCGGCTGCGCTCGAGGGGATGAACCGGGCGCTCAAGCAGCGCGCCGAGCACGGAGGTCAGGCGGCGGCGCGCGCGGCGGAACAGTCGGCCGACAACCGTCGCGGCTAGGCCGCCGCGGCGGCCTGAAGGCGCCCCGCGGTGCCCCGCGGCGCCCGCCCGCCGCCCGCCGCCCGCCGCCCGTGCCGGCCCGTTTCCTCAACCCAACCGGAGCGCCCCATGGCTCGCGCGAACCCCACGCCCCGCCCCGTCTTCATGCCGCCGATCATGCTCGACTGGACCGACGAGAAGCTCAAGGCCCTCGGCCAGGACGAGTTGCACAACCTGCTCGCCAACCTGGCGCACCAGCGCGACATCGGCCGCCTGCGGCCCGAGCACGCGCTGCAGTTGCAGGCGCGCATTGCGCCGCTGCTGACCGGCCGGCGCGGCAGCGACGCGCGCAAGCGGCTGGCGGCCGAGAAGGCGGCTGCCCAGCCGGCGGCCGGGCAATAGGCCGCGCCGGCCGGTGGCCGCCGGTGCGCCCGCTCGCACTAACTCAAGGCTGACTCGCCCTGAGTCGCCCTCAGTCGCGCCCGCGCACCACGGCCTCGACCTCGACCACGAAGTCTTCCTTGACCAGGCGATCGACGATCAGCAGCGTGTTGGGCGGATAAAGTGGCCCCTTGAACAGCTTGGGGAACAGGGCGGCCCGCGCCTTCATGAACTTCTCGATGTCCTGCGAGTGCACCAGGAAGGTGGTGAACTTGATCACGTCGTTGTAGTCGCAGCCCATGCCCTTGAGCACGTCGCCCAGGTTGGCGAATACCTGCTCGAACTGCCTGTCGAAATCGTGCTTGCCGACCACGCTGCCGTCGGCACCCACCGCGAGCTGGCCCGCCACGAACAGCAGCGTGCCGCCGCTGACCTTGCCCACGTGCGAGTACAGGCCCTGCGCAGGGCAGGCACCGGGCGGATTGATGTACTGGACGGCAGACGGGGCAGACGACATGAAGGCCTCTTGAGCAGGGTGGATGGAGCCGAAGCCGCGCATGCTACGGAGCGCGCCGCGGTCGGCCAAGGCGGGTTTACCGGCAGGCAGGGTACTTCGGGGGCCGCTTCGGCCGGGCATGTCGGGGTCGAGCGCGCGCGGCCGGGATGGTTTTCCGGCGCATGGCGCAGTCGCTTGCGTCAAACAACGGGTAGGCGTTTCCGTCTAGGATGTTCCCCCGTTGTCCGGAGCCGTGTCCAATGACCCTGCGCGCCGTACCCCCCAAGAGCCCCGATCAGCCGGCGGAAGCCGCCGAAGTCGTGCTGGCCAATGCCGCCGGCGATGCCGGCGTGCCCATGTCCGTAAAGATCCGCGAGCGCCTGCTGGCGGCGCGGCGTCGCTTCCACGCCAACGACAACATCGCCGAGTTCGTCCGCGAGGGCGAGATCGCGGCGCTGCAGGACGAGGTGGCGGGCAAGCTGCTCGGTGTGTTGCAGAGCCTGGTGATCGACACCGACAACGACCACAACACGCGCGAGACCGCGCGCCGCGTGGCCAAGATGTACCTGCAGGAGGTGTTCAAGGGCCGCTACGAGCCGGCGCCCAGCGTGACCGAGTTTCCCAACGTCGAGCGGCTCAACGAGCTGATGATCGTGGGGCCGATCACCGTGCGCAGCGCCTGTTCGCACCACCTGTGCCCGATCATCGGCCGGCTGTGGATCGGCGTAATGCCCAACGAGCACTCCAACCTGATCGGCCTGTCCAAGTACGTGCGGCTGGCTGACTGGATCATGAGCCGCCCGCAGATCCAGGAAGAGGCGGTGACGCAGATCGCCGACCTGCTGCAGGAGCGCATGTCGCCCGACGGCCTGGCCATCGTGATGGAGGCCGACCACTTCTGCATGGCCTGGCGCGGGGTCAAGGACATCGACTCCAAGATGGTCAACAGCGTGATGCGCGGCTCGTTCCTGAAAGACCCCAACCTGCGGCGCGAGTTTCTCGCGCTGCTGCAGAAGAAGAACGCTTGAGGATTCCGTAGATGCTGGTCCGTCTGCTGTATGCCAGCCGGCTCGCCGATGGCGCCGGTGCCGAGGTGGTCGAGGCGATCGTCAGCCAGTCGCGCGAGAACAATCCCGCGAATGGCATCACTGGCGTGCTGTGCTACGCCGGCGACGTGTTCATGCAGGTGCTCGAGGGTGGCCGCGCGCCGGTCAATGCCCTGTACAACCGCATCGCCCGCGACGAGCGCCACCGCCAGGTGATGCTGCTGCACTACGAGGAGATCACCGAGCGGCGCTTCGGCGGCTGGACCATGGGCCAGGTCAACCTCGCCCGCATCAATCCGTCGGTGCTGCTGAAGTACCTCGAGAAGCCCGAGCTCGACCCGTTCAGCGTGCCGGGCTGCGCCTCGCTGGCGCTGCTCGAGGAGCTGATCGCCACCGCGCAGATCATGGGGCGTACGGCTTAGCGTTCGACGTCAGGACTGTCATGCCGCAGCGCCGCCGCTGCCGGGTAGTGCTCTCGACCCCGAGCTGACATCGCGTTCGCCGCGAAGCGGACGTACTTGCCATGCCCGAAAGCGATCCTGGCACCCTACAAGTAATCGTCCTCGCGTTGGTGGCGGACGGCAAGAACTGTGACGACGTCGCTGCTCTCGATTTCGAAGAGCGCGACATACCCTGCGGAGCCGAACGGGATAACGAGTTCGCGCAGGAAAGGGCTGGCACCACCGCGGGCCTTTCGATAGCTGAACGGGGACTGCTCAAGACCGGAAAGGGCGTGACGGATGGCTTCCAGCGCCCGCTCGGCCAGCTCCCAGTCCGTCGCATCGCGATGGAGGATGAACTCATATAGCCGAACCAGGTCGTTCTCGGCCTCACGGGTGAAGCGGACGCGAAAGGTCACTTCGCGGCTGCAGTCCGCTTGGCTTTCTGCAACATGCCCTCCAGGCGTCCCAGCACTTTGCCTGCGGGCACGTAGTCCTGGTTCCGCATTGCCGCACTCCTTGACTCGAGGCCCCTGGCGATGAACTCACGCTGAGCCTGACGCCGCTGCACGCCGTCGCGGATCGACTGCTCCACGAAGCTGGACAGAGATTCGCCTTCCTCGAGAACGTCTTCGGCAGCAGTCCTGAGTTCGGGCTCGACCCGCAGGGAAGGAATGGTGGCGGTCTTCATCGAAACCCCATGCGTCGCATTTGCAACGCATTCTCGGGGAAATCCGCGACGTCCGCAAGTGCGCCGGCCCGAATCGAATGGAGATGGCCGTTCGTGCCCGGGTCGAGCCTCACGGGCCAACGCATCTCGCAAGTATGTCGTCGATCGACGGCCCCGCCACCGAGCGCAGCCGAACCACGAAGGCGTGAGGCAACTGGCCGTCAGCGCCGAACTCCGCCGTCAACAACTGCGGCATGAAGGTGTCCAGACTCTGCGCGTCGGCGCGGGCCTTCTGCACGGCCGCGTCGAGCAGCGCCCAGAACGTCGCTCCCCGCCGGTAGAAAAGCGGATGGGCCGCCGGGTCGCCCTTGTCGTGCCGTCGCTGCCACTCGACCAGACCGGCCGTTACGGGTCGCGCGGCGTCAACGTAGCGATCTCGGACCTCGGCTGTTGCCTTCATGTCCAGCCCACTTTGGGCGAGCGCCTTCAAGCCGTAGTACTGCGCCAGACTCTCACCCACCCACACCGGCAGCGGTGGCCGGTTGCCGCGCACCAGGTCGACCAGCTGGTGCTGCTGTTCGTGCGCCAGGATGGTCAAGGTCAGGGCCTGGGGCAACGGCTCGGACTGTTCGAAGTAGTTGGCAACGAAGCTGCGGCTGCCGGCGGCGCCACCGGCCATTTTGCGATCACGCACGCCCAGCCAGACGATCAGCAGCTGGCGGTCCTGCGGTCGCGTATCCGCCGGCGGCGGCATGATGGCGCTCAAATAGCGCCACGCGTCCTCCTGCGCCCGAACCAGTCCGAGCCGTTGCACCCGGTCGATGTTGTCGGCGACATGGCGGACAAGAAAGCCGTCGACGTCGTGCTCGACACTCTTCAAATTGCCGAACACATAGAACTCGGGGGCGTTGTTGAGCGAAGGCACGCGCCAGCGGCCATTGTCGATAGCCGTGGCACCCAGCTGCGGCATCGGCGTGCCGGAGAAGACGATGGCAAGCGTTGACGGAGCCTCGTCGCCCTGCAGGCGCAGCAGGGAAGTGGGATCCGACAGTAGCCGCCAGGGGCCAGTAGGGAAGTAAACGCTCTTCTGCTTCGACGCCTCGACCTGACCGGGCTGCGCCGTGACGAAGCGCACGGTCCAGCTCGCCTTGGTGCAGTCCGGCGGAACCTTCCACATGGCCGGACCGGCAGTTGCCAGCGGCTGCGTGCCGCAGCGTGGGACTGTGACTTGTGACCTCAAGCCCCAGTCAACGCCACGTACGATCAACGTGCGCTCGGTGCCTCGCGAAGTGGTCAGATCCAGCGACGCAGAGGCTGTCGAGGGTCGCTTGGGATCAACCGTAATGGTTTACTGCGCTTGTGCGACAGCGCTTGCACCGAGAAAAACAGCGGCAGCAAGAACGGAGCGTGACAACATCGAACCCATCCCTTGTCTGTCGCGGAACCATGGCCGCTTCGGGTCATTCTGACGGGGTGTCTAGACGTCGGCTGGTACGCAAACTGGTTAGTCTGGGCCAGGGGCTGCTGCTGGCCGCAAGCCGCTGTCGTCAGGCAGCCCGGAAGCCGACATGCAACGCGATCCGTCGCGGCCAGTCCAGCCACCGACCGCACTGGCCCGGATGAAGGAACCACGCGAAAGCCTCGTTCAACCCCGTCAGCGCTTGCTGGAATCGCGCCTCCGGCACCACAGCGCGTACAGCAGCGCGCCGACCCCCACGCCGCCCAGCACGGCCCACACAAAGGGCGACGCGGGGTTGGGCGCGACGCGATGCGCCTGCGTGGTCTCGAGGATGAACAGGCCGCAGATCACCGCCACGCCGACGGCGATCTTGCTGCGCCGGTCGTAGTCGGGCGGCGGGCTGGGCATGGCGCCATTGTGGCGCCGTCGCCGCGCAGTGCGACCGCAGCAGCGCGACCGCAGCGGCGCTACCGCAGCGGCGCGGCGCAGTGGCCCGCGCCCTCCACCGCCGGCTGGCCGAGCTGCCACGGCGGCGGCTCGGCAAAGCGGTTGTACGGCCGCGCGCTGACCCAGTCGAGCGCCAGCAGCGCCACCAGCGCGCCCCAGAAGACCAGCGCGTAGACGCTGCTGCGCCTCATGCTTTCAGCCCCAGGGCGGCGCGCAGCTTCACGCCGGCCAGCGAGCCGGCGAACGCGGCGGCAAACCACACCCAGCCGTGCAGGCTGCCGGTGGAGATGCCCGAGAAGAACGCGCCGATGTTGCAGCCGAAGGCCAGGCGCGCGCTGTAGCCCAGCACCAGGCCGGCAACGACCGCGGCCAGCCACTGGCGGCCGGTGGCGGCCGCCGGCGGGCAGGCGGTGCCGCGCCGGCGCGCGGCGACGAAGGCGCCATAGAGCAGGCCAAGGTTGGTGATGGTGGTGACGTCGGCCAGGAGGGTCTGCTCCACCTGCGCCAGTTGCGCGGGCCGGCCCCAGAATGCATTGGCCGCCAGGTCGTAGCCGAGGGCGCCGGCTACCTTGGCGCCGGCGAGCCCGAGGCCATAGACGATGCCCCAGGGCTGCCCGGCGATGACAAGGTTGAGCACGCCAAACAGCGCAAGCAGCGCGGCGCCGACGTAGATGGCGCGCGGCTGCCACCGCGTGGTGGTGGCGCGGCGGAACTTCCACAGCGCGGCGGCAATGAGGCCGAGCAGCGCCAGTTGCGCCAGCAGTGTGGGCAGCACGCCGATGGCCTGCGGCAGGGCCACCGGCGGCAGCGCGCCCAGCGCCAGCCAGCGGTCCAGCTGCGCGGCGCCCAGAAAACTGCCGGCGATGAAGCCCGGCAGCACCGCCACGCTGAACAGGTTGCCCAGGCCCACCTTGTACAGCGTCCCGGACCCGCAGCCGTCGGCCACCTGCATCGCCGCGCCGAACACGAAGGCGCCGAGCAGCAGGCTCACCGACAGCGGCCCGTAGGCGCCGGTCAGCGCGCTGTCGCTGGCAATCAGCGGAATGCTGACCACCATGGCCAGCGCAATGGCCAGCAGTTGCGCCAGGAAGCCGGTGGGATCGCGGTCGCGGATCCAGGCGCGCCAGCCGGTGGTGAAGCCGAAGGCCACCCCCGCCAGCACCGCGCCGAAGCCGATGCCCACCGCAAACAGCAGGCCCTGGCGCAGGCCGACGAGCCACGTGACCGTGGCCCAGAGCGCGATGCCGAGCGCGATCCAGGGCGCCAGCCTTTCGCGCGCCGGCGCAGCGGCAGCGGCCGGCGCGGCGGCCAGCGAAGAGCTCAGGACCGACATCGGCGCAGGCGGGGTTCGGGTGGCAGGATGCGGTGGGCGGGCGCCGCGCAGCGGTGCGTGCGTCTGCGCTGGCTGCCGAACCCGTGTCTCGCGGGTCGGCTCGCAGGTTGGCTCACAGGTTGCCGGTGGCTTCCTTGATCTGCAGCCAGAACTGGTACAGGCGGCTGGGCACGTTGTCCATCGCGCCGCCGCTGTTGGACCAGTCGACGACCGACTCCGGATACAGCTTGACCTCGGGGTGGCCCAGCACCTCGCTGAGCACGAACCAGTTGGTGGCGGCCCAGTGCCCGGTGTTGCAGAACGAAACGGTGGGCTGCCCGCCGGCGAGCCCCTGCTCCTGCGCCACCTTCTGCACCTGGGCAGTGTCGAGCAGCGCGCCGCTGCGCGGGGCGAACCACACCGCGTTGTCGACGTTGCGCGCGCCGGCGATGGTGCCCGGCGTGCTGGCGGCCACGTGGCGCGTCTGGCCGGTGAAGAAGCGGGCCGGCCGTGCATCGAGCAGCAGGCCGCGTTGCGCCTGCACCGCCTGGCCGACCTCGGCGCGCGTGGCCACGAGCCTCGGGTCGAGCTGCACGGTGAAGCTCGAGCGCGCTACCGCGGGCGGCGCACCGGTGGCCACCGGCAGGCCGGCACTTCGCCAGGCGCGCAGGCCGCCGTTGAGGATCGCCAGGTTCTTCACGCCGGCCGCCTTCAGCGTCCAGTACACCCGCGCGGCGCTGCCGAAGTCCGACGAGCTGGCGCCTTCGTACACCACCACCACCGGCGTGTCGGCGCCGATGCCCAGCGACTGCACCAGCTCGGTCAGCTTCTCGCCGGGCGGCAGCGCGCCGGGGTTGGCGGCCGGACCGCGCCAGCGCGAGTAGGGTGCCGGCACGCTGCCGGCGATGTGGCCGCGCTCGTAGGGCGTCTTGCCCTCGTCGTCGCGGCCGTCGCGGATGTCGATGATGCGCAGGGCGGCGGCTGCCTCGGCGGCGCGCACGGCCAGTTGCTGCGGCGTGATCAGCGGGGTGGTCGGCTGGGTGGTCGGCGGCGCCGTTTGCGGGGTCGGGGTCTGGGTTGGGGCCGGCGTCGCCGCGCTGGCCGGGCTGGCAGCGGGCGCGGCAGTCTGCGCGTGCGGCAGCGGCGCGGCCAGCAGCAGCGCGACGGTCAGGGCGGCGGGGCGAAGGACGGCTCGGATCGTGCTCATGTCCGGGATCTCCATGCGTAAAGCGCTTCAAGCGGGCAGACGCGGATACTGCCGCAGGGGCGGACCGTCCGCACAAACGATCGGTCATTAGGATATGCCCCGGGATATGCCCCGGGATATGTCCCGCGATATGCCCCGCCGCAACGCCGGGGCGCGGCGGGGGGCACAATCCGGTCATCTGGCAGCCTGCCCCGGAGATCGCCCATGCAAGACCCCGCCCCCGGTTCTTCCCAGGAGGCCGAACAGGGCCATCAGCCCCACCCGGCCCACGACGGCGCGCCCTCCGCACCGCCCCGCGCCACCGACTGGAAGCACGACGGCGTGCGCGTCATCCGCGGCGACCAGCTCGACCCCAACACCGCGCAGACGCCGGGCATGAACCGCGCCGCCGCCATCAACGCGGCGCGGGTAGGCGCGCAGAAGATCTGGGCCGGCACGGTGACGATCCATCCCAACGCCCGGACCGGCGCCCACCATCACGGCGCGCTGGAGAGCGTGATCTACGTGGTGCGCGGCAAGGCACGCATGCGCTGGGGCAAGCAGCTCGAGTTCACCGCCGAGGCGGGCGCCGGCGACTTCATCTACGTGCCCCCCTTCGTGCCGCACCAGGAGATCAACGCCTCCACCGACGAGCCGCTCGAGTGCGTGCTGGTGCGCTCGGACAACGAGGCGGTGGTGGTCAACCTCGACATCGAGGCGGTCGAGCAGCCCCAGGAGGTGCCCTGGGTGGACCCGATCCACCGGGCGCCCTGAGAAGCCCAGGGTCAGGCGGCGCAGCCCGGTCGGCCACGCGGTGGCGCGGCGGCCCCTCGCAAAGGCGCACGCCGCGTAGGGGCATGGGTCGGCCCCACTGGACAGCGCCGCCGCCGCTCCTCATATTCCGGGCATCCGTCCGACGGGGAGATCACCCATGACCGACATCGTCCAACGCGCCGGCCATGCCGGCACCCTGGCGCCCGAGCGCCAGCGCGTCCTGCGCAATACCTATGCCCTGCTGGCGCTGTCGCTGGTGCCGACCGTGGCCGGCACCTGGCTGGGCATTGCCAGCGGCTTGAACACCTGGCTCGGCAGCTCGATCTGGCTGAGCCTGCTGGTGTTCTTCGGCGGCGCCTTCGCCTTCATCTGGGGAATCCAGCGCAACCGCGACAGCGGGCTGGGCGTGGTGCTGCTGCTGGGCTTCACCTTCTTCATGGGTCTCATGCTGTCGCGCCTGGTGGGCGCCATCCTCGGCATGAAGAACGGCGCCGACCTGGTGATGACCGCCTTCGGCGGCACCGCGGTCATCTTTGCCGCGATGGCCACCCTGGGCACCGTCATCAAGCGCGACCTGTCGGGGCTGGGCAAATTCCTGTTCATCGGCGCGCTGGTGGTGATGATCGGCGCGGTGGCGGCGATCTTCCTGCAGATGCCGGCGCTGACGCTCGCCATCCTGGTGCTGTGCCTGGGCATCTTCTCCGCGTTCATCCTGTACGACGTGAACCAGATCGTGACCGGCGGCGAGACCAACTACATCAGCGCCACGCTGGCGCTGTACCTGGACGCGTTCAACGTGTTCCAGAGCCTGCTGTCGCTGCTCGGGATCGCCAGCGGCGACGACTGAGCGGGCCAGCCCGCCGCGCCGGGCCCCTGGCCCACGCCCCAAGCCCAAAGCAAACCGGCCGCCGCGTGCGGCCGGTTTGCTTTGGGCGGACCGCCGGGCGCCTCAGCCCCGGGCCAGCAGTTCGGCAAAGCGCTCCAGCGCCACGTTGCCGCCGCTGATCACCACGCCCACGCGCCGGCCCCGCACCTCGACCGCGTGCTCGAAGGCGGCCGCCGCGCCCAGCGCGCCGGTGGGCTCGACCACCAGCTTCATGCGCTCGGCAAAGAAGCGCATCGCCCGCACCAGCGCCGCGTCGGGCACCGTGACCACCTCATTGACCAGGGCCCGCATCACCGCGAAGGTGAGCGCTCCGGCGTGCTGGGTCTGCGCACCATCGGCAATCGTGCGCGGCACCTCGATGTGCACGATTTCGCCCCGCGCGAGGCTCTGCTGCACGTCGTTGCCGGCCTCCGGCTCCACGCCCACCACGCGGCAGGCCGGCGCCAGCGCCCTGGCAACGGTGGCGCAGCCCGAGATGAGCCCGCCGCCGCCAACGCACACCAGCAGCAGGTCCAGGCTGCCGCCGTCGAGCTCCCGCACCTGCTCGAAGAGCTCGAGCGCCGCCGTGCCCTGCCCGCTCATCACGTCGGCGTGGTCGAACGGCGGCACCAGCGTGCCGCCGCGCTCCTCGGCCAGCCGCCGGCCGATGGCCTCGCGGTCCTCGGTGTAGCGGTCGTACAGCACGACCTCGGCTCCGTACTCGCGCGTGGCGGCGATCTTGGCCGGCGGGGCGTCCTGCGGCATGACGATCACCGCCGGCATGCCGAGCAGGCGCGCCGACAGCGCCACGGCCTGCGCGTGGTTGCCGCTGGAGAACGCGATCACCCCGGCCTGGCGCTGTGCCGGCGTGAACTTCGCCAGCGCGTTGTAGGCGCCACGGAACTTGAACGCGCCCATGCGCTGCAGGTTCTCGCACTTGAAGAACAGGCGCGCACCGGTGCGCTCGTCGGCGGTGCGCGAGGTCAGCACCGGCGTGCGGTGCGCCACCCCGCGCAGCCGGGCGCCGGCGGCGAGGATGTCGTCGAAGGAGATCGGCAGGGTCATGGCGGCGTTGCGGTTGGCGACCCCGCCAGTGTAGGCAGCCGCCGCCGGGCCGACGGGCGCTGTCGGGAGTTGTCGGAAGCCGTCGGAAGCCGGCTGCCGCACCCTGCCGCCGCGAAGCCATGCCGGCGCGGCCGTGCGGGGTTCAGCGCACAGCAGCCGCCGCGCGTTCGCGGTGTTGTCGATACGCCGCCCGCACCATCTCCTGGAACCGCCACACCCCCGATTCGCGCAGCGGGTTGAGCCGCCCCGGCTGGTACGAGCCGCTCGCCAATCCGCGCTGCACCGCCTCGCAGAGGGCGATGTCCTCGCGCTGCACCTCGTCGCTGAAGTGCGCATCGGCTGCGGCGCGGTGCTGCTCGCCCGGCGCGTAGAAGAAGTCGAACTCCACCCGACAGCGCCCCGTGCCGAGCGGCAGCACGCGGTTGGTCTGCAGGCGGCCGGGCAGGACGTTGAGCATGGTGTTGGGCCACAGCCACCAGTACAGCGCCTCGCCCTGTCCGTACAGCGCGTCGGCCGAGTCGAGCGGGCTGGCCTGCAGCACGTGCCACTCGTCCACTTCGGTCGTGTAGCTGCGGTAGTCGAGCGCGGCGTTTAGCGCCGGGTGCACGCGCGGCACGTGGTAGCCCTCGAGATAATTGTCGACGTACACCTTCCAGTCGCAGGCGATCTCGTAGCTCACGTGCGCATGGTGCGCGTAGTCCGCCAGCGCGACGCCGCCGAGCCGATCCTCGATGCCGGCCACCAGCGACGCAAACTGCGGCGCGCGCTCGTCGAGCGCCGCGAACACCAGCCCGTTCCACTCGGCCACGCGCACCGCCGGCAGCCGCACCTCATCGATGCGGAAGCCCTCGGCACGGCCCATCTCGGGGGCGCCGCGCAGCCGGCCGTCGAGCGCGTAGCGCCAGCCGTGGTACTGGCACACCAGCTCGCGCGCCGCGCGGCCGTTGCAGGCGGCCAGCGGCCCGGCGCGATGGCGGCAGACGTTGTGCAGGGCGCGCAGCACGCCGTCGTCCCCGCGCACGATAACCAGCGGCACGCCGTCGATCTCCGCCACCGCATGATCGCCCGCCGCGGCGACCTGCGCTGCACGGGCCAGAAGCTGCCAGCTGCGCGCGAATACGGCCGCGCGATCGTGCGCATGCTCGGCGGGATCGACATAGCAGTGCGCCGGCAGCGCCAGCGCGGTGGCGGCGGGCTGCGACTGCAGCCAGGCGGTGTCGTCGAGGGGGGGCGCGGCGGGCATGACCGCGATGCTAACGGCGGCCGCGACGCGCTCCATCAGCAACGAGGTCCTGGCGGCAGGCCGGCGAGCGCCCGCAGCCTTCCTACAATGCCGGCCCTCGTGCCCTGCCTTTGCGAAAGCTCCTCATGAACTACCGCCGCCTCGGCCGCTCCGGCCTCAAGGTCTCCGAACTGTCCTTCGGCTCCTGGGTTACCTACGGCAACCAGGTCGACCGGCGCGCAGCGCGCGAGCTGATGGCCGCGGCCTTCGACGCCGGCGTCAACTTCTTCGACAACGCCGAGATCTACGCCCGGGGCGAGAGCGAGACCATCATGGGCGCGGTGCTCAAGGACCTCGCCTGGCCGCGCATCGACTACGTGGTGTCGACCAAGTTCTACTGGGGCATGCGCACCGGCCCCAATAACAGCAACACACTGAACCGCAAGTACCTACTGGACGCCATCGACGGTTCGCTGCGGCGGCTGCAACTGGACTACGTGGACCTGGTGTTCTGCCACCGCCCCGATCCGCACACGCCGCTGGAGGAGACGGTGTGGGCGATGAGCGACCTCATCGACCGCGGCAAGGCGCTGTACTGGGGCACCAGCGAGTGGAGCGCCGACGAGATCCGCGCCGCCTGGCTGATTGCCGACAAGCGCAACCTGCGCCCGCCGGTGATGGAGCAGCCGCAGTACAACCTGTTTCATCGCAAGCGGGTGGAGCAGGAGTACGCGCGGCTGTACGAGGACCTCGGGCTGGGGCTGACCACCTGGAGCCCGCTCGCCTCGGGCCTGCTCACGGGCAAGTACCGCAACGGCATTCCGGCCGACTCGCGCGGCGCGGTGGACAGCTACGCCTTCCTGCGCGAGCTGCTGACCGACCCGGGCAAGAACGGCCTGGTCGGCCAACTGGAAGGCGTGGCGCAGGACCTCGGCTGCACGCTGGCCCAGCTGGCGCTGGCCTGGTGCCTGAAGAACCCCCACGTGAGCACCGTCATCACCGGCGCCAGCCGCGTGGCGCAAGTGACCGAGAACATGCAGGCGGCCGAGGTCGCCAAGCGGCTCGACGCCGCGGCGCTGGCGCGCATCGACGCGATCATCGGCAGCAACCACGCGTGAAGCTGCAGCCGGCAGCCGCGCCGCCCGGCGCCTGCGCGCGCTGCGGCGCGCCGTTTGCCTGCGGGCGCGACGATCCCGCCGGCTGCTGGTGCGCCGCGCTGCCGCACCTGCCCGCACGCGCGCTGGATGCCGCGCAGGGCTGCCTGTGCCCGGCCTGCCTGCAGCAGGCTCTGGCGCGTGAATTGCCGCCGGCGACGGCCTGACCGGGTGCGCCCGACCGGAGCGGCCCGGTGCGCCCGCGCGGTGGGCGCGGTCTTCAGCGCCTCGGCAACACCACCAGCGCAATGCCGCCGAGCACCAGCGCCGCACACAGCACCAGCCGCAGGTGCAGCGGCTCGGCCAGCAGCAGCACGCCGCCGAGCGCGGTGATCACCGGCACCGCCAGTTGCACGGTGGCCGCGTGGGTGGCGCGCAGCGCCGGCAGGGCGGCGTACCAGATCGCGTAACCCACCCCCGAGGTCAGTGCGCCGGAGGCAACGGCAAGCGCCACGCCGGGTGCGTCCAGGTGGGCCCAGGGCAGTGCCGCGAGTGCCAGCGCCAGTGCCATCGGCACGGCCCGCGCGAAGTTACCGGCGGTCACCGCGGTGGCGTTGCCCGAGCGCGCATCGGCGCTGCGGCCGCGCAGCGAGTACGCACCCCAGGCCGCACCGGCGGCCAGCATCAGCGCCGCGCCGCCGGCGGGTGGTGCGGTCAGCCCCGGCAGCAGCAGCGCCACCAGCCCGCCGAAGGCGAGCAGCGCGCCGGCGGCCTGCACCGGGCGCAGCCGCTCGCCGCGCGCCAGCGCCACGCCGATCATCGTCGCCTGCACCGCGCCGAACAGCAGCAGTGCGCCGGTGGCCGCGCCGAGGCTCAGGTAGGCAAAGGAAAAGGCAGCGGCGTAGATGAACAGCGCGGCCGCCGAGCCCCAGCTACCGGGCAGCGGCGCGGCAGATTGGGGCGTAGCCGCGCGCCAGCGCAGCAGCAGCCACAGCGCGGCCGCGCCGCTGGCGATGCGGATTGCCGTGAAGCTGGCGGCATCGATGGCGGCACCGCCGGCGTCGTCGCGCAAGGCCGCGCGGCACAGCAGCGAGTTGCCGGCAAAGGCCAGCAGCGCGAGCGCCGTCAGCGTGGCGGTGCGCGCAGCGCCGGCCATGGAAAGCGGCGCCACGCGGCGCGCGCGGCGCTCAGCGCCCGAACGGCCGCACGCCGATGAGCGCGCCGTGCAGCCAGAAGGCAAACGCCGCCCAGGCCACCAGCCCGATCGCCACGGCGATCAGGTCGCGGCTGACCGGACCGGTGACGTAGACCGTGCCGGCCAGCCGGTCGCGCTTGCGGCTGGCGATGTACAGCAGCACCGACCAGGCCAGGAACCCGCCGAACAGCAGCACATCGTGCAGGGTTCCGTTGGAAATCAGGTGCGCGACGGCCCAGGTCTTGACGCCGAGCACCATCGGGTGGCCGACACGCGCCTTGATGCGCGTGCCGGGCACGTAGACGGCGGCCAGCAGGATGAACGCCGGAATGGTCAGCAGCGCGGCCAGGTGGCGGGTCCACACAGGCGGCGCATACAGCGCCAGCGGCGCGCTGCGCGCCTCGGCATAGCCGTAGACGATCAGCACCAAGCCGGCCAGCGACAGCAGCGAGTACAGGCCCTTGTAGCCGTTGGGCGAGAGCGTGCCGATCAGCGAGGTGCGCAGCGGGTCGGCCAGCAGGCGTGCCGAGTGCACGCCGAGGAACAGCACGAGTCCGAGCAGGAGCAGGGTCATGGGGCGGCACTCCAGGGGAGGGGGACTGGGCCGCAGTGTAGTGAGCGGACCGGCCGCCGTGCGGGCGCTTTGCGCTGGGGCACAGCGCACGGTGGGATCTGGCGCATGCTGGCGCCGAGACATTGCGGGAGAGACCCGATGCGAGTTCCCATCGTGCTGATCGCCGCCGCCCTGGCGGCGGCCGCCCCCGTCGCGCGGGGCCAGGCGGTGCCCTACGAGGTGGTCAAGGACGGTATTCCCAGTCCGCTCACGGCCACCACGCCCGGCGCGGCCGCCCGCGGCAAGCTGCTGCTGCAGCAGCGCCAGCAGGCCAACTGCCTGCAGTGCCACGCCATCAAGGGGCTGAACGGCGGCAGCAGCGCGCCGCCGCTCGACGGCATCGGTGCCAGCCTCACGGTGCCGCAACTGCGCCTGTCGGTGGTCGACTTTTCGCAGGTTGCCGCCGGCCGGGCCATGCCCAGCTTCCACAAGGCGCGCGGCGACGCGGCGCCGCGCCTGAGCGCGCAGGAAGTCGAGGACGTGGTCGCCTACCTGGCCACGCTGCGCCTGTAGCGGGCGGCCGGCGGCCCGCAGTCAGCGCGCCAGCGGCGTGCCGGCGGCTGCCGCTGCCGTCGCGGTCGTCGCCGCGGTGGCCGGCGCGCCCAGGCCGTGCAGCAGCACCGCGGTCAGGTCGTGCATGCCGCCCAGCTCGGGCCCGCGCGGCGTCAGTCCCGGCGTGAAGCCGAGCGCCACAAAACGTTCGAGCAGCGCGGGGTCGCGCGTGACGAGGTGTACCGGCACGGTCCAGGACGCGCCGGCGCCGCTGACGCTGGCCGCCGGCTGGTGATCGCCGACCCACAGCATCACCGACTCGCGCGGCTCGCCGCGCGCCAGCCAGCCGCCCAGCCACTGGTAAGTCCACTCGAACATCGCCACGTAGTTGGGCAGCATGTCGATCCAGTCGACGAAGCTCGCCAGCAGCCGCTGCGACTCCTCCTGGCCGTACGGATCGGCGCCGAGCAGCCGCGCCCAGTCGGGCTGGTACGGCGGCACCGGGCCAAAGGGCAGGTGCGTGGTGATGGTCGGAAAGAACAGGAAGCGCGGCGGCGCGTCGCCGGCGCGCGGGTGCAGCGCCTCGAACTTGGCGAGCGCGTACTGGTCCGGAATCTTCCAGTAGCCCAGCGGCGGGCCGCGCCAGTCCAGATCGCGGCCGTCGAGAAAGCGGTCGAAACCGTAGACGCGCCGCTCCGGCCAGTCCCAGCTCAGGGCCGGATACAGGCCGAAGCTCTCGTAGCCTTCGCGCCGGAACAGCGCGGTCAGCGTCGGCCGCTCGGTGGTCAGCAGCAGGTCGTGGCGCAGCGGGTCCGACAGGTCCATGCCCGACAGCAGGGACAGGTGCGACAGCTCCGAGGCGCCGGCGAAGGTGGCCGCCTTCACGTAGGCCGAGGCGACAAGGTGCCCGCTGGCCTGCAGCTGGCGAGCCAGCGCGGCCCGTGCCGCGTCCAGGCGCGGTGCGACGCGCGGATGCTCGAATGCCATCGCGCCGTAGGACTCGAGGAAGATCAGCTTGAAGTCGCGACCGCGCAGGCCCGCCAGTGCCTGCCCGGGCGGCTGCTGCAGGGCCTGGTCGACGACCGTGGCCGCCGGCAGCACGCGCTCCACCCGGCCGGGCAGGAAGGCGTTGGCCAGCAGCACCGACTGGCGCGCGTAGGTGGGCGTGATCGGGTCGGCGACCCAGTGCCAGGTCACCTGCGGCACCGCCTTGAACAGATGCGCGCACACCGCCAGCACCGCCAGCGCGGTGAGCGCCAAGGCCCAGCGCCGCTGCGGCAGCGCGGGGGCCGCCTCATGCGCCGCGACGCCTACGGCCCAGCGCGCGCCGGCCACCAGCAGCGCCAGCACGGCGGCCAGCGCGCCGGCCAACGCCGCGCTCACCCACCACGGGTACTCGCGCGCCGACACCCACAGGAAGGTCGGGATCTGCTGGCCGTCCCAATACAGGTTGACCGGGCGGCCGAACAGCGCCGGCACGGTGACATCGAAGTAGCGGCCGAGCGCCAGCAGCACCACCGCGCCGCTGATCAGCCACAGGCCGCGCCGGCCCGGCACGCCACGCCAGGCGACCCAGGCGGCCAGCAGGGCAAAGCCCAGCACCGCCTCCGGCGCCAGCCGCGCATCGGGCAGCACGCCGGGCGTGGGCCACCAGTTGCGCAAGGACAGCAGGGTGTTGATCAGGGCGAGCGCGGCAAAGACGCGCAGCGCGCTGGGCAGGCGCGGGTTCATGAGAGCCGACCTTTGCGCGGGGTGCTCGGGATTTCGCCCTTGGGGCGGCCCGGCGGGAACATGGGGCAACCCTCGCGCGGCGCGCTCGGGACTTCGCCCTTGGGGCGGCCCGGCGGGAACATGGGGCTACCCTCGCGCGGCGCGCTCGGGATTTCGCCCTTGGGGCGGCCCGGCGGGAACATGGGGCTACCCTCGCGCGGCGCGCTCGGGATTTCGCCCTTGGGGCGGCCCGGCGGGCTCAACGCACCGCCTCCGCAGGTGCGCCCGCCTCGGCGCGCAGCAGGCCGCAGGCCAGGTAGCCCATGCCCCACTGGGTCGGCTCGAAGTGCCAGTCGTGCAGCCGCGGCGCCAGGCGGTCCCAGGGCGAGCGCAGCTCGCCCGGCGCGCCGTTGTAGCCGAGGTTCTTCAGGTACACCCAGAAATTCAGCGGCGCGAGCCAGCCGCTGAAGTACTTGATGCCAGCCACCGCCACCCGCGCGCCGGGGCGTGCGCAGGCCAGCACGGCAGCCAGCGCGCGAGGCGAGCGCAGGATGTCGTGCGTGTAGTGAAACAGCAGCGCGTCGACGCGCACCGCCAGCGCGGGCTGCGCGGCCAGTTCCTGGGCGGCGCAGCCCACCAGCGTCACGTCGCGCCAGCCGGCCTGCGCCACCCGGGCACGCGCCTGCGCCAGCATGGCCTCGCTGTGGTCGAAGCCGATCACCGCGCCGGTGGCGCCCACCGCGGCGCGCAGCAGCGGCAGCGACAGCCCGGTGCCGCAGCCCACGTCGAGCACGCGCTCGCCGGGCGCCAGCCGCAGCAGCGCCACGGCGCGTGCGCGGATCGGCATCGTCGGGCCGCAGCTCGCGTCGTAGGCGGCGGCGCGGCGCGCGTACTTGGCCACCGAGCGCTGGCGCACCAGCGCGTCACGGTCTGGTGGCTGGGGCGCGTCGTGGTGCGCGGTGTTGGCGGGCGGGAGGCTCATCAGGCAACCTACGCGCTGCGCGCTCAGGAATTCGCTCTTGGGGGGCCCGGCGGGAACATCGGGTGACCCTCGCGCTGCGCGCTCAAGGATTCGCCCTTGGGGCGGCCCGGCGGGAACATCGGACGACCCTCACGCTGCGCGCTCGGGGATTCGCCCTTGGGGCGGCCCGGCGGGAGCATCGGACGACCCTCACGCTGCGCGCTCGGGGATTCGCCCTTGGGGCGGCCCGGCGGGCTCATGTCGTCGCGGCCACTGCGGCCGGCCAGCCGCACGGCGCGGTCGCGGGGGCGGCGTCGGCGTAGGGTGCGGGCCAGCCGAGCAGGGCGCTGGCGCGCTCGGCGCGCTGGCGCAGCTCGCCCCAGTCGCGCGCGCCCAGGTGCAGCACGCCGTAGCGGTGGCTGCCGGTCCAGCGCAGGTCGCGCGCCAGCGCGCGACCCTGCCGCGTGAAGCAGTGCAATTCGGCGTCGGCAAACGCCGCATGCAGGGCGGCGCGGCGGCGCCGGTCGGGGGCGCGCGGTACCGCGGCGGGTGTGAACGCGCGGTACACCAGGCTGGCGGCCACCTGCGCCGTCGGCTCGGCCGGCGGCAGTTGCAGCGGGTCCTCGCCCAGCGCCAGCGCCAGCGCGATCGCATGCGGGTCGACGCCGCGCACGCGCCGGTACAGGTCGCCGAACTGCGAGGCGAGCCGCGGATTCAGCTCGATCGCCGTCAGCCGGTCGGCTGCGGCGTCGTAGAAGAACTCGAGGTTGAAGCAGCCGTGGCGGTAGTCGAGCGCTGCCAGCAGCCGCTGCGCCAGCGCCAGCGCCCGCGCCTGCACCGCCGGCGGCAGCCGGCTCGGCACCTCCCAGCGCAGGAAGGCCTGCGTGCCGGGCACCGTGACCGCATCGACCACGCCAACCGCGTGCACGCGGCCATCCTGCACCCAGCCGTCGAGGTTGAACTGCGGGACGGTGAGCGGGACCGGCTGCTCCAGCAGCATCCGGTGCGCGCTGCCGGCCGCGGGCAGCCGGGCGCGCCGCACCCGCTCGAAGGGCTCCAGCAGCCGGTGCGCCAGCCAGCGTTCGGCACGCGACAGCGCCAGGTGCCGCTGCAGCTCGGCTGCGTTGTCCACGCGCCGCGCCAGCACGGAGAAGACGCCCTTGACCGGCTTGGCAAAGGCCGGGAAGCGCAGGTCCGGTGGCAGCGCCTCGGTCGGGCTCATCGCCACGTCCTGAAACGGCAGGCTGGCCGCCGGCGCGATCTGCTGCAGCACGCGCCGCGTGTGCAGCTTGTGCTGCGCGGCCACGATGCTCTCCGGGCGGGCCCCCGGCAGGCCGAGCCGCTCGGCCACCATGGCCGCCGCGAGCGCGCCGAAGTGCTCGTGGTGCGACAGCACCGCGCGCCAGCCGGCGCGCCGGCCGCGGGCGGCCAGCCGGTCGGCAAAGGCCTCCAGGTCGAAGCGCGCCAGCGCCAGATTGCCGGGGAAGGAGAACAGGTCGAAGCCGGCACGCACGAAGCGCACGGGACGGGCGGCACCCAGGCGTGTGAGCGCGCGCAGGTCCCAGTCGTGGGCAAACAGCCAGGCGGCGGTGGGAACGGTGGAGTGCAAGGCAACTGGCGCGGCGGATGACGACGACGGCGCAGCGGCCGTGCAGTCCGTTCGTGAGCGTAGCCGAGCGCCGCGGGCGCGCAAAACCGGCGGGCGCCCCTTGCCGGCCCGCCGGGCTGGCCATGCATCGGTCTGGCCCGCCGGGGCGGCCGGTGCAGCTACGCTATCGGTCCTTTGTGCCCGCCGCCGGTGGCTGCCATGTTCGATCGCCTCGCTGCCATTTTCTGCCGGCCGACCGTGCGCCGCGTGCTGGCCGTTGCCGCGCTGGCCGGCGGCGGTCTGCTGCCCGGCCCCGCGCCGGCCGCCGACATGCCCCCGGGCATCGCGTGGGTCGACGTCAAGGCCGGCGGCAGCGTCGATGCGGCGTTTGCCCGGGCCAGGCAGGAGAACCGGCCGCTGTTCCTCTACTGGGGCGCGGTGTGGTGCCCGCCGTGCAACCAGGTCAAGGCCACGGTCTTCAGCCGCCAGGACTTCATCGAGCGGGCGCGCAGCTTCATCCCCGTGTACATCGACGGCGACGCGCCGGCGGCGCAGCAACTGGGCGCGCGCTTCAAGGTGAGCGGCTACCCGACGACCATCCTGTTCCGGCCCGACGGCACCGAGGTGATGCGCCTGCCGGCCGAGGTGGACGGCGAGCGCTACATGCAGGCGCTGGCGCAGGGCATGAGCGGCAGGCCGGTCCGGGCGCTGCTGGCGCAGGCACGCGCGCCGGGCGGCAAGCCGCTGACGCAAGACGAGTGGCGCCAGCTCGCTTTTCACGCGTGGTCGGTGGACGAGGACACGGTGCTGCCGCGCGCCGAGCGCGCCGGCACGCTGTGGGCGCTGTCGCAGCAGTCCAACGCCGCCGCACCGGAGGCCTCGGCCCGGCTGGCGCTGCAGGCGATCCGCATGGCTGGCAGCGACCGCAATGCCGGCCCGACGATCGACAAGGCGGCGGCGCTGCAGCGGGTGCGGGCGGTGCTCGCCTCGCCGCCGATTGCCCGCGCCAACCTCACCGAGCTGGCCTACGGCGCCCAGCGCGTGCCGGGCTTTATCACCGAGGCCGGCACGCCGCAGCGCGCGCAGCTCCTGCGCGAGTGGGACCGCGCGCTGGTGCGCACGATCGGCGACGGCCAGTTGTCGCGGCTGGACCGCGTGATGGCGGTCAATGCGCGCATCGATCTGGCCCGCGTCGACGCGCCCAAGGACCCGCTGCCGACGGCGCTGCAGACCGAGATCCGCGGCACCGTGCTCAGCGCGCTGCGCGAAGTGCGCGACCCGTTCGAGCGCGAGGCGCTGTCGGTGGCCGCCGCGAGCGCGCTGGGCGACGCCGGCCTGTGGAGCGAGGCCGAGAACGTCGCCAAGACCCAGATGGAGCGCTCGTCCACGCCCTACTACCACATGCGGGTGCTGGCGGCGCTGGCGCGCGAGCGCGGCGACTTTGCGGCGGCGATCGGCTGGTCGGAGAAGGCCTACGCCAGCGCCAAGGGACCGGCCACGCGGCTGGAGTGGGGCGCGGGCTACCTGCGCAACCTCATCAACCATGCGCCGGCCGAAGCCGGGCGCATCGAGCGCACCGCCGCCAGTGTCATCGGCGAGCTGGAGCCCAGGCCCGAGACCTTCCACGGCCGCAACCGCGGCATCCTCGAGCGCATGGGCCGGCAGCTCATCGAGTGGAACAAGGACGGCCGGCACGACGCGCTGCTGGCGCGGCTGCGCGCCCAGCTCAACGGCCTGTGCACGCAGTTGCCGGCGCAGGCGCCCGAGCGCGCGACCTGCGGCGCGCTGCTGGCGGCGCGGGCGGCCTGACCGCCGCGGGCTGGCAGCGGGCGGCGGTCGGCGGGTACAGGCGGCCGGTTCAGGCGGCCGGTTCAGGTGGCCACGACGGTCGGCGTCAGCCGCTTCTTCAGGAAGAGCTTGCGGAGGCCGTGCGGATACGCGGTCCGCTCGAACTCGACGACGTAGCCGAGCCTGGCGTAGAAGGCCGGCGCCTGGAAGCTGAAGGTTTCGAGGATCACCACCTGGCAGCCGAGGTCGGCGGCGCGTGCCTCGAAGGCGCCGACGATGCGGCGCCCCAGGCCCGTGCCGCGCTGGTCGTCGCGCAGCCACAGTTGCTGCAGCTCGCAGCACATGCCCCAGCGGCGGCCGATGGCGCCGCCCAGTACCGAGCCATCGGCCGCCCGAGCCACGCTCGAGACGGGGCGCACTTCGTGCAGCGGCGCGGCGCCGTCGTTGTAGGCGTCGAGGCCGGCGTCGATGACCGCCGCCGCATCGGCCGGGCACTCGTCGTGGCGGGTGACAAGTGGATCGGGATCGGGGCACGGGGACATGTGGGCGGAACCGGGCGGGCGGAGCCGGGGTTGGCGGGCAGGATGGCAACCGGGCTTGGCTTCAGCGCCTGCGCGCCAGCGTGAGCCCGTCGCCGATGGGCAGCAGCGCCAGATCGATGCGCGGATCGTCGGGCAGGCGGGCGTTCAGCCGCTGCAGGGCGGCGGTGTCGGCGTCGCCGCGGGCGTCCACCGGCCGCGCCACGCGGCCCGACCACAGGGTGTTGTCGATCGCCATCAGCCCGCCCGGCCGCAGCAGTGCCAGGCAGCGCTCGTAGTAGCCGTCGTAGTTGCTCTTGTCGGCGTCGATGAACGCGAAGTCGTACTGGCCGGCCGCGCCGGCGGCCAGGCGCGCATCGAGGGTGGCGAGCGCCGGCGCGAGCACGAGCTCGATCTTGCCGGCCACGCCGGCACGCTCCCAGTAGGGGCGGGCCAGCGCGGTGAACTCGTCGCTGACGTCGCAGGCGAGGATGCGGCCGTCGGCCGGCAGCGCCAGCGCCACCGCGAGCGCGCTGTAGCCGGTGAACACGCCGACTTCGATCGTGCGGCGCGCGCCGGTGAGCCGCACCAGCAGTTGCAGCAGCGCGCCCTGCTCCGGTGCGATCTGCATGCCGGCGCGCGGGTGCGTCGCGGTGAACTCGCGCAGCCGCGCCAGCTCCGGGTGCTCGCGCGCGGTGTGCGTCTGCACGTAGCCGAGCAGCGCATCGTCCAGTTGCAGGGTGCGGCGCGACATGCTCAGCCCCAGCGCTGGCGCGCGATGGCCGCCCCCTGTGCCAGCGCCTCCAGCTTGCGGCGCGCCACCTCGCGGTCCATTGGCGCCATGCCGCAGTTGGTGCAGGCATACAGGTGCTCGCGCGGCACGTACTGCAGCGCTGTGCCGATGGTGTCGGCCACCTGCTCGGGCGTCTCGACCACGTCGCTGGCGACGTCGATCACGCCGACCAGCACGTCCTTGCCCGCCAGCAGCGCCATCAGCTGCGGCGGCACGTGCGAGTGGTAGCACTCGAGCGAGACCTGCCCGATCGAGCTGCGGGCGATGGCGGGAAAGATCTTCTCGTACTGGCGCCACTGCTCGCCGAGCGTCTTCTTCCAGTCGATGTTGGCCTGGATGCCGTAGCCGTAGCAGATGTGCACGGCGGTCGTGCAGGTGAGCCCGGCGGCCGCCGTCTCCAGGGCCGCGATGCCCCAGACCGGCACCTCGTCGAGAAAGACATTGAAGGCCGGCTCGTCGAACTGGATCACGTTCACACCGTCGGCCTGCAGGGCGTGCGCCTCCTGGTTGAGCAACGCGGCGAAGGCCATCGCCATTTTCACCTTGTCGCCATAGAAGCGGTCGGCCACCGTGTCGGCGATGGTCATCGGTCCGGGCAGCGTGAATTTGATCTTCCGGTCCGTGTGCGCACGCAGCAGCCGCGCCTCGGACTGGTGCACGCGGCCCTTCAGCCGCAGCGGCCCCACCACCTGCGGCACCATCGCCTTGTAGCGGTCGCCGCGGATGCCCATCTCGACCTTGTGCTCGAAGTCGATGCCCTCGACGAACTCGAGGAAGCCGTGGACGAAATGCTGGCGCGACTGTTCGCCGTCGGTCACAACGTCCAGGCCGGCGTCCTCCTGCAGTTTCAGCCACAGCAGCGTGGCGTCGCGCTGGGCGGCGGCCAGGTCCTCGCCCTGCGCCTTCCACTGCGGCCACAGCTTGTGGGTCTCGGCCAGCCACACGGGCTTGGGCAGGCTGCCGGCGAGCGTGGCCGGGAACAACGGGGTCGACATCGTGGCTCCTTGCGCAGATGGGGTGGCGCAGTCGGATGTTAGGGCCTGAGGGGGATCGTCCGGGCAGGCCCGGCAACACGGCGGCATCGCGCCGCCGGTGGCTGCGCCGCCACCCTCGCGCCAGACTGGGTGAGCATGCCGGGCGCCCGTGTCAGCGCGCAGTCGCGCGGCAGCAGCGCCGTGCCCCGGCCAACTCAGGCGGTTGGCGTGGGCAGCGGCAAGACGAGCTGCGCCAAGCGATGTGCGGGGCGCCCGATGAATGGGGGCGGTCGGGCTTGTCGCGGCCAGTGTCTGCCCGGGCTTGTCATCAAGGCCAAGGGCGACCGCAAGCGCCGGTTTTGCAGCGCGCTTCGGCGGCCGTGCGGTGGCATGCCTTCGAGCGTGATGGCACGCAGCACTCGGCCGTCGCCGCGTCGTCCTGCGTGCCGGTGCGTCTTGCTGGCGGATCCAGCAGCGAGGCGCACCTGGGCGTCACTGGCGTCAGCGGCAAGACGTCCAGGGGCAGTGGCGTCAGCTCGCCATCGGCTTGGCCCGGATGCTTTACCAGGTCGCCCGGCGCATCCCGCCGCGCGCCTTCTGCGAGGGGAAGCAAGAGTGCTCGTCGGGTCGCACGCGGGCGTCGCGCCACTCCGGCTTCGCCCACTTGCCGCGCATTGCCGGCCGGCAGAACAGGTTCTCGCGCAGTGGCGGCCGCCGCGGGTGCACCGACCAGGGCAAGAGGTAGAGGGGTTGGCTTACCCGCCATCTGGTAATGACTTTGACTGACTGGTGCAACGCTAAGACCACTAAGTACATTGTTGAAACCGCTAGGTCATATAAGACAAATCTGCGGGTTCCCTACGGCTCTTCCTCTTCCCGTAACCGGCTGCCTCGCGGCCTGGAGACTTCCGATGCCCCTTCCCCGACGTTCTCTACTGGCCGCGACGGCTGCGGCCAGCTTGCTGGTTGCCTGTGGTAGCGACGATGCTGCCCCACCGCCACCGTCCAACGCGCAGCTACGCGCTATCCACGCTTCCGCCGACACTCCGGCCGTCGATGTGTTCGTCAACGGCAGCCGCGCGCTCGCGGGCGTGACCTTCGGCCAGGCTTCCGGATTCAACACCGTGCCGGCGGGCACCACGCGCGTACAGGTCAGCCCGGCGGGTCAGCCCGCCTCCGCCGCTGCTATTGACGTCAGCCCCTCGCTTGCGGCCGGGCGCGATTACACCGCCATCGCCGTAGGCAGCGGTACCACCGGCGCGACGCGGCTGCAGGCCGTGCTCATCGATGATGCCGGCGCTGCCGCGCCGGCGGGTCAGGCCAAGTTGCGCGTCGTGCATGGGGCGCCGGCGGTACCCGCCGTGGACATCTTTGTGACTTCGCCAACGGCCGACCTGCCGGCCAGCCCAACCATCCCGGCCCTTGCGTTTGCTCAGCAGGCACCCGCCGCTGCGAGTGCCGCCCTGACCGTGCCGGCCGGCGACTACCGCATCCGCGTCCGCGTGGCCGGGCAGACGGCCATTGCCTTCGACTCCGGCACGGTGGCCGTTCCGGCCGGCGGTGACCTGGTGGTCGTGGCCGTGCCCGACGCCGGCCCGAGCCTGTCACCAATCCAGTTGCTGCTCGCGCCCAAGGGGGCCAACGCCGCCTTCGTGCGTGATGCCCGCGCGGCGCTGCGGGTCGCGCACTTCGCGCCCGACGTGCCGGCGGTCGACGTGTTCCTGAAGGCGCCGGGCGCCTCCAATGCCGCGTCCAACCGCGCGTTGCAAAACGTCAGCTTTCCGACCGACTCGGGCTTCCTGAACGTGGCGGCGGGTACCTATGACGCCTCCGTTGCGCTGGCTGGCACGCTGACCGGGGTCCTCAATCTGAATGGCGCTGCCCTGGCTCGCGGGACCAGCACCAGCGTGTTCGCCACTGGATTGCTCGGCGGCAGTGGTCCGCAGGCGCTTGCGCTGCGGGCCTATTCGGTTGATCGCGCGCCGGTGGCGGGCAAGGCCAAGGTTCGGGTGATTCACCTGTCTCCCGATGCGCCAGCCGTCGACGTGGTGGTCCTCAGCGGCGGTGCGATCGCGGCGCGCCCCGTCACCAACCTCGCCTTCCCCAATGCGACGTCCACGTCGCTGCAACTGGACCCGGGCAGCTACACCCTTGCGGTGGTGCCGACCGGCGCGTCCACGCCGCTGCTGCCGACCGCGGCCGGCGTGACGGTCACGCTGGCCGCCGGCGACGTGGTCACCGTGGTGGCCATCGGTGCGTTGTCCGCCCCAGGCGCGCAGCCGTTCCAGTTCAAGGTGCTCAACGACCGCTAGGACATTTGCCGGTTGATGTCGATGGCGGGTCCTCAGCCCGCCGGGTTCTGCGGCGCGCCGCCCTCGCTGGGTGGCGCGCCGTTTTTTTGTGCCGTCTGTTGCGGCTGGGCCGCAAGCCGGGACGGAAGCTGCCGTCGGGCACTTGGCACGCCCGCCCGATGCCGCCAAGCTTGCGCCGCATCAAGCAGTCGGCGCACGTGGCTTTGCTAGCGTCGGGTCTTGCCCGTGCCGGCAAGCGCAGTTGGCCGCAGAGCCGCCGCCGCATCGCCACCGCCGGTCGGCCTGGATGGAGAGGTTCCCTTGAACACAACGAGCATGCGCCCCGCTGCGCAGGCAGCCGGCGGGATGGGCGCGAGCGGCATTGCGCCCAATTCCTGGCGCGCCTGGCTCATGGCCAGCCGGCCGCCGTCGCTGTTCGTGGCGGTCAGTCCCGTGCTGCTGGCCGTGGCGCTCGTGTACGAGCGTACCGGCACCATCGACGTGGCGAGCGCGCTGCTGGCGCTGGCCGCCAGCGTGGTCATCCAGATCATCAGCAACCTGCAGAACGACGTCGGCTACACCGTGCGCGGGGCCGAGCAGCGCGGCAATCGCAAGGGCCTGCCGCGCGCCACGGCGCTCGGCTTGCTCGGCGTGGCCCAGGTGCGGCGCGCCATCGGCCTGCTGATCGGCTTGGCGCTGCTGCTGGGGCTGCCGCTGATTGCCGAGCGCGGCTGGCCCGTGCTGGCCATGGGCCTTGCCTCCATCGCGGCCGCGCTGGCCTACATGGGCGGGCCGCGGCCGATCGCCTACACGGCGCTGGGCGAGACCTTCGTGTTCCTGTTCTTCGGGATCGTGGCGGTGGTCGGCACCGATTACGTGCTGACCGGCGTGCTGCCGCCGCCGTCCACCTGGGTGGCGGCGATCGCGCTCGGCGCGCTGTCGGCGGCAGCGCTGAACGTCAACAACGTCCGCGACGCGGCGCACGACGCCGATGTGGGTCGCCGCACCTTCGCGGTGGTGTTCGGGGCGGCGCTGGCGCGACGCTTCTACGCGCTGGGGCTGGCGCTACCGTTTGCCCTGCTGCTGGCGCTGGCCTGGCTCGAAGGCGCACCGCTGCTGCTGGCGCCGCTGGTGCTGGCGCCAGCAGTGGCCACGCTGTGGCGCGACTTCTGCCGCTGCCCCGGCGGGCTGGCCTTCAACGACATCCTGGTGCGCACCTTTGCCATGGAACTGAAGTTTGCCGCCCTGCTGGCACTGGGCGCCCTGGCAACGCGGTGGCTGGCATGAACCGGCAGGACGCCTCCGGCCCGCTGCCGGCACGGCCGCGCCCGGCGGCGGCGCCGCGGCGGCGCCTGCTGGCCGCCGGCCTGCTGCTGCCGCTGGCTGCGCCGCTGCGGCCGGCGCGCGCCGCCGCCTTCCCGGCGCGCAGCGTGCGCATCGTGGTGCCGTATTCGGTGGGCATCGGGCCCGACGTCGTGGCGCGCACGGTCGGTGCCGAACTCGAGAAGACCTGGAAGCAGCCCGTCATCATCGACAACAAGCCGGGGGCCTCGGGCATCCTGGCCTTCAACGAGATCCGCCAGACCCCGCCCGACGGCCACACGCTGTTCGTTGGCGACACCGGGTCGCTGGCCGTCAACCCGCTGATCCACGCCAGCCTGCCGTACGACGTCGAGCGCGACATCGCGCCGCTGACCACCCTGTTCCGCGCCACCTTCGTGCTGCACGTCGGCAGCAAGAGCCGCTTCGGCTCGCTGGCCGAGCTGATCGCGCAGGCGCGGCGGGCGCCGCGCGCGGTCAGCTATGCCTCTTTCGGCAACGGCCATCCCTCGCACGTGGCGGTGGAGACCTTCGCGCGCGCCGCCAGCCTCGATCTGCTGCATGTGCCGTTCAAGGACGGCGGCGCGCAGCTGGCGGCGGTGGCCAACGGCGAGGTCGACTTCACCACGCTGTCGATGCACACGGTGATGCCGCTGATCAAGGCCGGCCGCCTCAAGCCCCTGGCGGTGGCCGCGCGGGCCCGCCTGCCGGACCATCCCGAGCTGCCCACCTTCGCCGAGGCCGGCGGGCCGCCGGTGGAGATGCGCCCGTGGGCCGGACTGGTGGCGCGCGCCGGCACGCCCGCGCCGGTGCTCGAGCAGATCCACCGCGACGTGCTGCTGGCGCTGGCGAGCGACCCGGTACGCCTTCGCATCGAAGGCGCCGGCTTCCAGCTGGCGCCTTCGACGCCGCCGCAGATGCGCGATCTCATCGGCGCCGACATCGCCACCTACACGCCGCTGGTGCGCGAGGGACGCGTGCAGCGCATCTAGTCGTGGCGGCCGGCGCTTTCGGAACGCTGCGGTGCAGCTTGCCGCCGCTTGGAGCGATTGCATCCGGGCACTCGTCCCGGGGGCGGGCTGGCGACAGCCTGTGCGGCGGGTCGGGCCCGGTCGGATCACCGGGGCTTGCCCCATGCCTGCGCGGTGCCCGCGGCCGGCCGCTGCGGCCTGCGACCCGGATCATTCGGCCTTTTCGCGCCTTCACGGGCCGGCCGGCTCTGCCAGAGTGAGACCACCATGTTCTCCCAAGACCACTTTTCTGCGCCAGCGACCGGTCCGCGGCGCACGATCGATGCGGTCCTGAGCCCAGTGCTGGTCGGTGCCGCCGCAGTCCTGGCCGCCGTGGGACTGCTGTACGCCGCCCTGCGCGCGGCGGTCCTGCCCTGGGCCCTCGTTTGGCCCAGCGGCGTGGCGGCCGTGGCCCTGGCGGCGACCATGGTCGTGGCGGCGCTGCTCGGCCGCGCCGGCCGCATTGCCGCCGCCACGCACGTCGTGCTGGCGGCGGCCTGCCTGGCCATCGGCGGCTTCGGCTGGTCGACGCAGCTGGGCAGTCATGCTGCCTCGCTCGGCGGGCTGGCCGTCGTGATCACCGCTGCCGCGGTTCTGTCGGGACTGCGCGCGGCCATCGCCTACACGCTGCTGTCGGCACTCGTGGTGCTGGTCCTGCACGGGGCCGAGCACGCGCACCTGATCGGCGGTGCTGCTGCCGCGGCCGACGGACCGGGCGTCCTGCGCCTGTATGCGCACGGCGCGATCCTGCTGGGCGCCCTGCTGGTCGGCTACCTGCTGCAGCGCGTGTTCCAGTTCATGGCGCGAGCCGCGCAGCTCGAGCGCGAACGCTTCCACACCCTCCTGCGTATTGCGGCCGACTGGTATTGGGAACAGGACGAGCAGTTTCGCTTCACCTACATCTCGCCCGAAGCGGCGACCCGCAGCACCATGGCGATCGAGTCTCAGCTGGGCAGGACGCGCTGGGAGCTCCCGGAGCTGGGCATGAGCGAGTCGGAGGCGGCAGCCCACCGCGCCGACCTGCTGGCGCATCGTCCGTTCCGCGACCTCATCCTGCGCCGCTTCGGCCCGACCGGCCGGCCGATCTATGCGGCCATCAGCGGCGAGCCGGTGTTCGACGTGGACGGCAAGTTCCGCGGCTACTGGGGCGTGGGGCGCGACATCACTGCCGAGTACGAGTCGCAGCAGGCCACGCTGCGCTCGGAGCGGCTGTTCCGCGGGCTGTTCGAGGTCTCGCCGTCGGCGTTCATCGTGCACCGGCGCGGCGCGATCGTGTCTGCCAACCAGGCGGCCGCCCGGCTGTTCGACTTCCCCTCGACGGCGGCGATGACCGGTCTGGTCATGACGGCGCTGAACCGTCCCGAGTCGCGCGAGCCGGCGGCCGCGCAGATCGCCGCAATGGAGAAAATGCCGGTGGGCAGCACCCTGCCCACGGCCGAGCTGACCATGCAGACCCGCCTCGGCCAGCCCCGCTTCGTACAGGCGATCGTGGTGCGCGTCGAGCTGGTCGACGGGCCGGCCAACATGTCGCTGTACTTCGATCTGACCGAGCGGCGCGCCGCCGAGCAGAAGCTGCGCGGCTCCGAGCAGTTGCTCAAGCAGCTGGTCGAGTCCAACCCGGACTACGTGACCGTCAGCCGCCTGCGCGACAGCCGGCTCGAGCTCGTCAACGCGGGCTTCGAGCGTCTGACCGGGCTGGCGCGCGCCGAGGTGGTCGGCCGCTTCGCGCTCGACCTGGGCATCTGGCACGACCCGGCCGAGCGGGTGCGCCTGGTGGAGGCGGTGCGGTCCGAGGGCCTGGCCCACGACGTGCCGGCCAGGCTGCGGCGGGTCGACGGCAGCCTGCGCGAGGTGCTGTTTTCGGCGGCACAGTTCGAGGCAGGCGGCGAGCAGTATCTGGTGGCCACCGCGCGCGATGTCACCGCCAAGGAGGTCGAGCGGCTCAAGTACGAGGCGATCCTGGCCAGCGCCTCGATCGGCATCGGGTTCACCCGCGAGCGCCGCTTCGAGCACGCCAATCCGGCTTTCGAGCAGATGTTCGGCTGGCCGCTGGGTGGCCTCGGCGGCCAGCCCGGCGCGGTGGTCTGGCCCACCGCGGAGGACTACGCCGAAGTCGGGCGCATCGTCGGTCCGGCGCTGGCGCGCGGCGAGCCGGTGGAGGTCGAGCGCCTGATGCGCCGGCGCGACGGCAGCACCTTCTGGTGCCGGCTGCTGGCGCGCGTGGTCGATCCGCTGCAGCCGGTGGTGGGCGGCACGATCTGGATCGCCGAAGACGTGACCGAGCGGCGCGAGATCCAGCGCGCGCTGGCGGCAGCCAAGGAGCAGGCCGAGGCGGCCAGCCAGGCCAAGAGCGCCTTCCTCGCCAACACCAGCCACGAGATCCGCACGCCGCTGAACGGCCTGCTGGGGCTGGCGCGGCTGGCGCTCGATGCGCGCAGCGATACGGCGCGCACCCGCGAGTACCTGAAGCTGATCCTCGAAAGCGCCGAGACGCTGTCGACCATCATCTCCGACATCCTCGACCTGTCGAAGATCGAGGCGGGCAAGCTGACGCTGGAGCGCGCCGACTTCGACCTGCACGCGCTGCTGCAGACGATCTACACGGCCTACCGCGACCTGGTGACCGCCAAGGGACTCGTCCTGCAGTTCGATCTGGCCCCCGGCGTGCCGGTGCACGTCAACGGCGATGCGGTGCGGGTGCGCCAGATCGTCGCCAACTTCCTGTCCAACGCGCTCAAGTTCACCGCCCATGGCCGCATCGAGCTGCGCGTGCAGCCGGCCAACGGGCGCGTGCGCTTTGCCGTCAACGACACCGGCATCGGCCTGGCGCCCGAGGCGCAGGCGCGCCTGTTCCAGCCGTTCTCCCAGGCCGACGAGTCGACCTCGCGCCGCTTTGGCGGCACCGGGCTGGGCCTGTCGATCTGCCGCGAGCTGGCGCTGCTGATGGACGGCGAGGTGGGCGTCGACAGCGTGGCAGGCCGCGGCAGCACGTTCTGGGCGGAGCTGCCGTTGCCGGCCGCCGCGCCGCCGGCAGCGCCGGCGGCGGCTGCCGCCGACGAGGAGCTCCCGCTCGCCGGCCTGCGTTTGCTGCTGGTGGAGGACAACGCCGTCAACATGCTGATTGCCGACTCCCTCCTGCGCGGTTGGGGCGCTGCGGTCGTACAGGCGACCGACGGGCGCCAGGCGCTTGAGACGGTGGAGCGCGAGGGCGGCCGCTTCGACGCCGTGCTGCTGGACATGCACATGCCCGTGATGAGCGGCTATGAGGCGCTGGCACAGCTGCGCCAGCGCTACAGCGCCACCGCACTGCCGGTGATCGCCCTGACCGCCGCCGCGCTGTCTTCCGAGCGCGAGCGCTGCATGGCGCTGGGCGCCAACGGTTTCGTGACCAAGCCGATCGACGCGCCCAGGCTGTGCGAGGCGGTGCGCAGCTGCGCGGCCGCCCGCGCTTGAGCGCCGCCAGCCGCGCCGGTGGCCGGCAACAGTGCGGACCCGGGACTGCGCCATCCGCGCGACGGGTGAACGGGTGTCGGCCAGACGCCCGCGCGCTGCAAAGGCCGGCGCGGGGGCGTTTGCAGCGCGCGGGCGGCAATCCGCGCGGATGACCGCTTGCCACGTCCGGGCCGCAGGCCGTGCGCGCGGTGCGCGGGTGCCTTCAGCGGGCGGGTGCCTTCAGCGCGCGGCCGCTTCCTTCGCTTTCTCTTCCAGCTCGGTCCAGCGCATGAGCTTGCCGTGCAGCAGCGCCTCCAGCTCGCTCGTGCGCTGCGCGTCGGCGGCCATCTGGGCGGGGGCGGTCGCGTGGTACTCGGCGGCGTGCATGCGCGTGCCGAGCGCCTGCTGCTCGGCTTCGAGCGCCTCGATCTCGCTGGGCAGGGCGTCGAGTTCGCGCTGCTCCTTGTAGCTGAGCTTGCGCGCGCTGCGTTCGCGCGGCGCTGCCGGCGCGGCTGCCGCCGCGGCGGCGGGCGCAGGAGCTGCCGCCGGGCGCTGCGCCAGCCAGTCGCTGTAGCCGCCCACGTACTCGCGCCAGCGGCCGTCGCCTTCGGGGGCCAGCGTCTGGGTGGCGATGGCGTCGAGAAAGGCGCGGTCGTGGCTCACCAGCAGCAGGGTGCCGGTGTAGCCCTGCAGCGTGTCCTCCAGCAGCTCCAGCGTGTCGATGTCGAGGTCGTTGGTCGGCTCGTCGAGCACCAGCAGGTTGGCCGGCTGGGCAAACAGGCGCGCCAGCAGCAGGCGGTTGCGCTCGCCGCCCGACAGCGTCCTGACCGGCGCGGTGGCGCGCCGCGGCGGAAAGAGAAAGTCGCCGAGGTAGCTCATCACGTGCTTGCGCACTCCCGCGACCTCGATCCAGTCCGAGCCCGGCGCGATCGTCTCGGCCACGGTCTTCTCTGGATCGAGCCGCGCGCGCAGCTGGTCGAAGTAGGCCACCGTGAGCTGGGTGCCGCGGCGGATGCGGCCGCTGTCGGGCGCCAGCGTGCCGACGATCAGCTTCAGCAGCGTGCTCTTGCCGGCGCCGTTGGGCCCGACCAGCGCCAGGCGGTCGCCGCGCATCAGGGTGACCGACAGATCGCGTACCACGGTCTTGCCGTCGAAGCCCTTGCCGACGTGCTCCAGCTCGGCCACCAGCTTGCCGCTGCGGCCGCCGGCATCGAGCGCCAGCTTGACCTGGCCCTGCTGCTCGCGGCGCGCCTGCCGCTGCCGGCGCAGCGCCTGCAGGCGCGCCACGCGGCCCTCGTTGCGCGTACGTCGCGCCTCGATGCCCTGGCGGATCCAGGCTTCCTCCTGCGCCCAGAACTTGTCGAACTTGCGGCGCGCGATCGCCTCGGCCGCCAGCTCCTCGTCCTTGCGCTGCTCGTAGGCCGCGAAGTTGCCCGGGTAGCTGCGCAGCACGCCGCGGTCGAGCTCGACGATGCGGGTGGCTACGCGGTCCAGGAAGCGGCGGTCGTGGGTGATGACGATCGCCGCCGGCGTGCGCAGCACCAGGTCCTCCAGCCGCTCGATGGCGCCGATGTCGAGGTGGTTGGTCGGCTCGTCGAGCAGCAGCAGGTCGGGCTCGAGCGCAAACGCCAGAGCCAATGCGGCGCGCTTGCGCTCGCCGCCCGAGGCGGTGGCAGGGCGCAGGCTGCCGTCCACGCCGAGCCGCTGCAGGTACTCGGCCAGCCGCGCCTGCACCTGCCAGCGGCGCCGCTCATCGGCCAGCGCCGGCACATGGCCGCGCAGGAGGAGGCTGTCCTGCAGCGTTGGCGCGGCGGGCAGCTCGGGTTCCTGATCCACCAGCACCACGGCGAGGCCGTCGCGCCGCTGCAGTTCGCCGGCGTCGAGCGTCGCGCGGCCGGCGATCACCTGCAGCAGCGAGCTCTTGCCGCTGCCGTTGCGGCCGATCAGGCCGAGCCGCTCGCCCGCCAGCAAGGTCAGTTGTGCGCGGTCCAGCAGCGGCACGTCGCCATGGGCGAGCTCGGCATCGAGCAGGGTCAGCAGCGCCATCAGCGTGCCGGCGCGGCGGCCGGTGCCGGCGCGGTGGCGATCAGCAGCACGCCGGCGGCCGCCAGCGCCAGCGCGGACGCGTGCAGCGGCGTGAAGACCTCGCCGAGCACGCCCACGCCGACCAGCGTGGCGCTGACCGGCAGCGCCACGGTGAAGACGCCGGCCTCGTTGGCGCGCACGGCCTGCATGCCGGCCATCCACAGCCAGACCGCAAACAGGCTCGCCGCCAGCGCGTAGAACACCAGCAGCAGCCACAGTCCGGCGCCCAGCGCGCCCAGGTCGATGCGCGTCAGCTGCCACAGGCCCAGCGGCGCCATCAGCACCAGGCCCCAGAGGTTGATCAGCGCCGACACGCGCAACGGCGGCCGGTGCGCCAGGCGCTTGGCCAGGATCACGTAGATCGCCTCGCAGACCACCGCGCCGAGAATGAACAGGTTGCCGAGCAGGCTCGCCTGTGCATCGGTCGCGCCGTCGTGCCGCGCCAGCTGCAGCAGCGCGATGCCGCCCACCGCGAGCGCGATGGCCAGCAGGGCGCGCCCGCCGAGCGTCTCGCGCAGCGCCAGCCAGGACAGCAGCGCCACCACCGCCGGCAGCGTGCTCAGGATCACGCCGGCGGCCGCCGCCGTCGTCAGCGCAATGCCGCTGAGCATGCAGATGCTGAACAGGAAGTTGCCGAAGAACGACATCACGAACAGTTGCACCTGCTCGCTGCGCGCCAGCGGCGGCTCGCCCGGCGCGCGCCGCAGCCACGGCAGCATCGCCAGCGCCGCGATGCCAAAACGCAGGAAGGCCAGCGCAAACACCGGCAGCACCGCCACCAGCGGCTTGGACAGCGCGACATAACTGCCGACCAGCGCCATCGAGGCCGTCAGCAGCAGGTAGGCGCGCAGTCGGGCCGGGCGCGAGGCGGGCATGGCGGGGCAGCGGGCAAGGCCGATGGGGAGGGCGGGGTGCGCGCCGGAACGCCGCGGCGGCGGCACCGATTGTCGCAGGGCCGGCCGCGCCGGCGCCGGCGCTATCGGCATAACCAATTGGCCTAAGCGGTGTGCCGCCGGCTTCCTACGATGCCGGTCTTCCGTCCGGAGACCTGCCATGCATCGCCTGCTTGCCGCTGTCGCGCTGTCCTCGTGCCTTGCCCTGCCGCTTGCTGCTGCTCATGCGCAGAGCCCCGCCGAAGCGCGCGCCGAGGCGGCGCTGGCGCAGCTTTCGGCGCGCTACCAGCAGATCTGGGCAACGTTGACGCCGGCGCAGCGGCAGGCGTTTTCCGCCAGCGAGCGGCGCTGGCTGCACAGCCAGCGCTACGACGAGGAGCGCGCCTGCCGCGGCACCCAGCCCTCGGCCGAGCGCGCTGCGGAGTGCCGCGGGTCGGTTCTGCAGCAGCGGCTCGACGGGCTGACGCCGGTCCAGGCCGGCGCGCCATCGGCCGGATCGCGCAGACCGGCGTAGCTGCATCCGGAAAACGGGGTTACGGGGCGGATCGCTGCGCCGGGCCGGCCCCCTTCCTGACCGTTCCGGCCGTTTCCCGGCGGGCAGCGGCTTGACGGTCGAACGGTCGCTGCCGGCGCCTCACCGGCCCCGGCAGCGGCCGCGGGTCGGCGGCGTGGGTTGCCTAACGGGTAACAGGCAACAGGCAGCAGGCAACAGGTAACGCGCAGCCGGGGCATTTCGAAAAGTTGCCAAGGTGCGAAGCCGCGTGCCTTTTTTCCGTATGGGCAACTGACGGTACCCGTGGTCCGGTGGGCGGTCCACGTGGCGGCGCTTGCGCCGCCGCCGTCAGGCCGGCCCGGACCCGGGCTTCGACGATCGAGCTTCCGATGAACTCCGACAACCTCCATCACTTTGCACGCCGCCGACTGCCCATGGCAGAGATTGCCCAGCTGGGGTGGCGCATCCAGGAACGCCGCCTCCAGAGGGGCATGACCCTGGACGTCATATCGCAGCGCACCGGCTTCTCCAAGGGCTACCTCTCGCGCATCGAGAACGGCAGGAAGACCCCGCCGCTGCCGACGCTCGGCCGGATTGCAGCGGCCCTGGGCACCGAGGTGCAGGCGCTGCTGGCCGCATCTGCCCGGCTCGACGGCCTGCCGCAGTACCGCGTGCTGCGCGCCGGCGAGCGGCCCGTGGTCGAGCGGGACGGCAGCCGCCTGGGCTACCGCTACGAGGCGCTTGCACCGGACGACGCCTTCGCCCGCATGGCCCCCTTCGTCGTACATCTGCCGCGCGACGTCGACCGGCACGTGTTCTTCGAGCACGATGGCGAGGAGTTCGCCTACGTGCTCAGCGGCCGGACTGCCTGGCAGGTCGGGGACGAGCGCCACGTGCTGGAGGCTGGCGACACGGTGCTGCTCGACTCGCGCCTGCCGCATCGGGCCTGCGCGATCGATGGGGACGCGACGGTCTTGATCGTTCTGCTGCCGCGACGGGAGATGCTGCCGGCCGGCAGCCCAGTGCGAGCCGGCGCCTGGTCGGTCGGTGACGGCGCCGAACCGCCGCGGGAGGTCGAAGCAGTCGCCGCCTAGCGCGACCGCCAGGGTGTGGCCGCCAGCAGCAGCCAGCCGGCCAGCAGCAGCACCCCGCCGAAGGGCGTGACCGCGCCGAGCGTGCGCACGCCGCTCAGCGCGAGCGCGTACAGGCTGCCCGAGAACAGCAGCGTGCCGGCGACAAAGCACCAGCCGGCCGCGCGCGGCAGCCGTCCGCCCCAGTGCGCGCAGGCCCAGGCGGCGGCCAGCAGCTCCAGCGCATGCAGCCCCTGGTAGCGCGCCCCGGTCTCGAACACGGCGAGCAGGTCCGGCGCCAGCCGGACCTTCAGGGCGTGCGCGCCGAAGGCGCCGGCGGCCACGCTGAGGGCGCCGCTGAGGGCGCCCAGCGAGAAGAACAGTCGGTCCATGCGCACATGATGCCCGGCCCGCGCCGCCGGCGGGCGGCCGGCGGCGGCGGGCCGCTGCAGCGGGCGGCAGGATCGCGGCAAGATAGCGATCCTGCTGCAACGACCCTTGCCGGTTCCGCCATGGCTGCCCCTGCGACCCGCCACAACATCCCGCCCGAGTTCCTCGACGCTGCCGACGAGTTCGTGCAGCTGGCCAACCGGCTCAGCGAGCAGTACCCGCGCGACTGGGTGTGCGCGGTGATGATGTACGCCGCCGCCCGCTACAACGCCTTCACCTGGGTCACGCGCGAGGGCGAGCCCGGGCAGACGCTCGATGCGGCCGCCGCCTACTACGCAAGCGAGTACGACAAGATGCTGCGCGACAACGTCGACGAGATCGAGCCGCACTACCGGGCGGCGCGCCGGCCGACCTAGCCGGCCCGGACGTTTCTTCAGGCGCGCGGGCTTGCGCGGCAGCCGCGCAAACCCACGTCGCCCCGACCGCCCCGACCGCCCCGACCGACTGCGGCCCGACGCGCGCCCTTGCATCCGCTCGAGCAACGGCGATGCCGGGGGGGCGACCGGGTAAAGCTTCCGCGCTAGCCTGCGCTCCCCGGCGCGGCAGCCTGCTGCGCCGAACCCGCAGGAGACCCCGATGCCCAAGCTTGCCGCCGCCGTCGCCACGGCCCTGTTCGCCCTGAGTGCCCCGGCCATCGCCCAGGACCCGAAGAAGGAAGAAAAGAAGAGCGAGGCCAAGAAGGACGAGAGGAAGGACGAGAAGAAGGAGAAGAAGGAGAAGAAGGCCAAGGGCGGCTGCTGAGGCCGCCGCCGCCCGCCGGCAGGGGCCGCGTCAGCCGCCCTTTGCATGGGGCCGCTCGCGTGCGCGGGCGCCGTAGCGGGTGCCGCCGCTGCGCCCCGCGCCTGCAACCCGGCGCGGCCGGGCATCCGCGCGCCCGTCCCGCATGGCGCGGGCCCCGTCCGGGCTAGAGCAGCCCCTGCTCGGCCAGCTCGCGGATGCGGCCGACGGTGTCGATGTCGGCCTGCTCGTAGGCCTGGTTGCGCAAGCCGACGGTGACGGCATCCAGCTCGCCCTGGCCGTCGACCGCAGCCGACTCGTAGACGAAGCGCAGGTACAGCCGCTGCGGGTGCGGCTCCTCGATGCGGATGGTGAGCGAGCTGGCCGGAAAGCCGGCCGCCGCCTCGGTCTCGATGCGCGTCTGCTCCAGCGGGGTGAGCAGCACGCGGTCGTGCACCACGAAACTGCCGAAGTCGAGCGTGCGGGTCAGCGTCGCGACGGCGCCCTCGTGGCCGCGCGCATGCACGGTGGCGCCGTTCAGGCCAAGCACGAACTCCCACGGCTGCTCGGCGCGCCGCACCAGCCCGCGCCACAGTTGCGCGCGCGTCAGCAGCGGCAGCAGCGGCACCCGCGGATCGTTGACCTCGACCAGGTGTTCGTAGCGCATCGATGGCGGACCCTCAGCGCGCGGTCGGGCCGGCGCCGGCGCGCCGGTGGTAGGCGGGGCAACAGCGCGCCCGATGGCTACGCAACCGCGGCGCCGGCGAGGGACGGCCGGCCGCACGGCCGGCGCCAGCGAAAACCGCGCAAACGTTCATGACCCGAGTCTAGAGCGGCCTCGCGCCCGCAGCCGCCGGGCCCGTGCTCCAACCCCGCGCGCTTGACGCCGCTGCTGGCCGCCGTCGGCCGCCCGCCGCCGCTGCGGTGCGTTGCCGGCCGCGCCGATGGCGCCCGCGGTCCCGGCGTCGGCTCCGGCCCGCGCGGTGGTGTCCCGGCCAATGGCCGCCCTAAAGTCCGCCGCCGCGCGGCCGATACCAGGACAGGGCGTTCTCGCCCAAAAATTTCCGGATACGCGCACATGTTCAAGTTCGCCTTCATTCTGGGCATTGCCGCCGAGTGGCTGCTCGGTCCGGCGGTGACGGGCGCCGAGGCCCTGGCCTCGGCCAGCCTGCGCGCCTTCATGTTCATGCTGCTGGCCTGGACGCTGCTGGAGGCCTGTCGCATGCTGGTGCGCGCGGTGCAGTCGCTCGAAGACCAGCCGACGCCGTAGCCATCGCCCGGCGCGGCCGATCGGCGCGGAGTTCGCCCCGCGGCCGCGGCGGCCTATCATCGTCCACTTCTCACCACGGAGCGTTCGATGAAGCTGTACTACAGCCCCGGCGCCTGCTCGCTGTCGCCGCACATCGTCCTGCGCGAGGCCGGCCTGCCGTTTGCGCTCGAAAAGGTCAACCTCAAGACCAAGGTCACGGCCAGCGGGGAAGACTTCACCCGCATCAACCCCAAGGGCTACGTCCCGGCGCTGCAGTTCGACGACGGCAGTGTGCTGACCGAGGGCTCGGCCATCGTGCAGTGGGTGGCCGACGAGGTGCCGGACCAGCACCTGATGGCACCGGCCGGCACCCTGGAGCGCTACCGCCTGATCGAGTGGCTCAACTTCATCTCCACCGAGCTGCACAAGAACTTCTCGCCGCTGTTCAACCCCGCCACGCCTGACAGCGTGCGCGAGTACCAGATGCAGCAGCTTGCCCGGCGCATTGGCTACGTGGAGCAGACGCTGGTCGGCCCCTACCTGACCGGCACCCACTTCACCGCTGCCGACGCCTACCTGTTCACGGTGCTGTCCTGGAGCGGCTACGTCAAGCTGGACCTGGCGCCGTTTCCGAAAGTGGTGGCGTTCAACGCGCAGGTGAGCGCGCGGCCGGCGGTGCAGGCGGCGCTGCGGGCCGAAGGGCTGCTCAAGTAGCAGCCCCGGCGGGGCGGCATTGCCGCGGCGCGCGGGCGGCGGCTGGGTGCGCGTCCGTTACCGGTTGCATCCATGCACTGAGGTAGATGTCGTGGCCGAGGGGCTGTTCGAACTGTCGGAGTGCTGCCCTCCGGGTGTCGAAGCGGCCGCATTGCGTGCGGCGGTGGTGCGGCTGGTGCCGCAAACGCCGCTGCATCTGGATCTGGCGCCCGACCGCGCCGCGGCGCAGCGGCTGGCGCGCAACGAAACGCGCGACGACGGCGCCGAACACTGGTTCCGCTACTTCACCGAGGAAGACAAGGCGCGCTGCGACGACCCGACCTTTGCGCTTGCCATGGTCAATCACGAGTTCTGCCAGGTGGTGCGCGGCGGCGGCAGCTTCCCGGCGCAGGTGCTGCTGGAGGGCGGCGGTACCGGCTGTGCGATCGACCGCGACGGCCATGTGCTGACCAACTACCACCTGGCCACCGGCGAGATCGAGCACCTGGACCGGCAGGCCGGGGTGCGCGGGCGTGAAGAGCGCTGCCGCAACCTGCAGGCGTGGATGGCGGTTCCTGCTGGGGCGACCTGGCGCTGGCAGCGGGCCGACGCGGTGTACCTGGTGGCCAATCCGCCGCAAGGCGATGCGCTGCGTCCCTCGGCAGACTCCCGCTACCGGTTCCGCCTGCATGCCGACGTGGCGCTGCTGCGCATCGAGCCGGCCCCCGTGGCCTGGCTGCCCTTGTCGGTCGCGCAGCCGCGGCCCGGCGATCCGGTCTGGATGGCGGGCTATCCGCTGCGCACCGCGCGGGGCGCGGCCGCTTACCGCGACGCCGACGGCAGCCTGCGCATCAGCGCCGGCCGCGTCACCGCCATCGGCACGGGGGAGGAGGACGGCGAGCGCTTCATCGTCAGCGACGTCGACGGCGCCGCCGGCAACAGCGGTTCGCCGCTGTTCGACGTGCAGGGCCGCGTGATCGGCGTGTTCTCGCGCGTGCTCGAACCCGACCCGCGCAGCCTGGTCACGTATGTACCGATGCGCCGCATCCACGTGCCCGGCGCCTGGGCGGCAGCAGCGCTCGGTCTGGCTGCGGGAGCCGGCTGAGAGGGTGAGAGGCAATCCGACATGCCCGCTGTGACTGCCCAAAGCGCCCCACTCGTCGTTGCAAATGCTCGAAGTAGCCCGAGCTACGGCTGCGCTTTGCGCCTAGATTGGAGCGCTTTGGGCAGCCCCCTCGGGCACGCCGGATTGCCTCTCACCCTCTGACTGCGCCGCTCCGGCCGGGCGCCCGCCGCACCACCGCGCCGCTCGGGCTGCGCGCCTGCTCCGGCCGACGCGCTCCGGCCGAGCTGCGGGGCGTTGCTGCGCGCGCTGGAGCACGGCGCGGACCCGCCCCGCGCCCCCGCTTCAGCGCGGCGCGATGCGGCTGTCCAGCGGCTTCGGCTGGAAGTCGGGCACGAAGCGGCAGTCCGCCGTTGCGGCCGGTGCGGCCGCGCGCAGGTGCAGGCAGCGCCGGGCGATGCCCTCGGCGCTTGGCTTCTCACCCTGGTCGATCCAGTTCAGCAGCGCCTCGAACAGCGGCGGGTAGGCGGCGTCGCCCAGATAGCTGTGTTCGGCCGACTGCACGTAGGTCTGCACCAGCCAGCGGCCGTTGCCGGCGGCCTCCATCCGGCGGCGCAGCGTGTCGCTGCCTTCGACGAACACCGTGCTGTCGCCGATGCCGTGCGTGGTCAGCACCGGCAGCGCGAAGCGGCCGGCATGGTCGACGTCGGCGGCGAAGCGCCGCACGGCCTGCGCGTCGGGGGCGAAGCGCGCAATCTGCCGGTTCAGCGCAGCGTCGTCGGCCGAGCCCTGGTAACGCACGGTGGCGTTGTGGAACGGACCGCGCCCGCCGCTGCGCTGCGCCACGTCGCGCAGGGTGAAGGTGCCCCAGTTCAGGTGGCCCTGGATCGACTGCTCCGGGATGCGGATCACCTCGACGATCGTCCTGATCCGCTGCGCCTGCTCGGGCGTGCGCTGCGCGGCCGGCGTGCGCAGGCCCAGGCAGGCATCGACGCGGCCGGCCAGCTCGGCGGCGGTGAGTTTCGAGTCGGCCGGCAGTCCGATCGACAGCGGATACGGCGGCTCGTCGGGGCGCGGGTGGTTGTTGCACAGGTGCTGGTACAGCGCGCGCAGGTCGAGGCGGAAGTCGTAGGTGGCCGGGCCAGCCACCACGCCGCTGGTCAGCAGCATGCCCTGCCAGCTCTGCGGGTACAACTCGGCGGCGCGCGTGGCCACCATCGCGCCCCAGCTCTGGCCGTGCAGCAGCGTGCGGCGTGGCCGGGCCACGTGGTCGACGAAGATGCGGCGCACGCGCTCGGTGTCCTCGGCGGCGGTGGTGACCGCAAAGCCGCCCTGGCGGAACACCGAGGCGGCCCACGCATGACCTGCGCGCACCGTGATCGCCCAGCGCTTGATGTCCTCGTCGGCGCGGGCGTCGGTGGGCGCGCCGAGGAACGGCCCGCCATGCGCGTGCACCACCAGCACGCCGCTCCACTGCGCCGGCATCACGATCAGGTAGGGCGCCTTGGCCGAGTCCATGCCGCGCCAGCAGCGCGCGCCGGCCGGCACGCCCTCGGGGCAGGCTGTGAGCGCCGGCGCCGCCTCGGTTGGGGCCGACGGTGCGGTCACGGAAGTGGCGCAGCCCGCCAGCAGCAGGCTGGCCAGCGCGCCGAGCACGGCGCCACAGCGTGTGGCCCGCCGGCCGGCGGTCGGACGAAGGACGACGTTCATGGTGGGTCGGGGCAAAAAAGGATCGGTGGCGCGCGTCGCGGCGTGCCGCGCGGGGCTCAGGGTGTCGCCATCTCGGTGACGCCCGGCACCGCGCGGCAGCGGTCGAGCCAGGCGCGCACGGCCGGATAGCCGGTCAGGTCGAACCCGCCCTCCGGCGCCTTGTGCGTGTAGGCAAACAGCGCGATGTCGGCGATGGTGAACGTGTCGCCGACGAAGAATGCATGCCGCGCGAGGTGCTGCTCCATGATGCCCAGCGCCCGCGCGCCGCGCCGGTCGAGCTCGGGCAGGCGCGGGTCGTCGGGATTGCGCTGGAATGCGCGGATGAAGCGCGCCACCGCGATCGCCGGCTCGTGCGAGTACTGCTCGAAGAACATCCAGCGCAGCGCCTGCGCGCGCGCCAACCGGTCGCCGGGCCACAGCGCGGTGCCGTCGGTCAGGTAGCACAGGATCGCGTTGGATTCCGGCAGCCAGGTGTGGTCGTCGATCTGCAGCACCGGCACCTGCCCGACCGGGTTGATCGCGAGGAACGTGTCGGTGCGCGACTCGCCCGCGAGCACGTCGACCTCGTGCCAGCGGTAGGGCAGGCCGAGCAGGTCGAGCGCCAGCCGCACCTTGTGGCAGTTGCCGCTGGCGGCGGCGCCGAAGACGCGGAACGGCACACGGTGCGCGGTCTGGACTCTCATGGGCGGCCTGTTCTCCGGTGGCGGGTGCGGGGCTGTGGATGAGTGCGGGTGCTGCGCAGCCGGCCAGCGTGCCGGCGCGGTGCCGCGTGTCGTCGCGCTCTTCGTGTCGCGCAGCGTACACCTACGTCGCACTGGCGCGAGGGGTGCCGGCACCGGCGATCGAGCGCGCTCTGGCTGGGTGTCGGAGCAGGGCGCGCGCCGCGCCGGCCCGCGTGCGACTTCAACCGCTGCCGAGCGCCAGCACCGCGCAGGCCCCCCGCGCCAGCGCCGCGCGCGCGATCCGGTAGGCGTCGGCATCGAAGCGGCGCGGCGTATCGGCCGCGGCCAGCGCATGCGCGGCCTCCAGCGTCGCCACCGAGCCGAGCCAGCACCAGCGGTCGAACACGTGCAACTGCTCGCGCAGGCTGTCGGCGCGGCGCTCGATGAGCGCCACGGCGCCGTCGTGCGACCAGGGCGCAATACGCGCCGGCGCCAGCAGCACGGCCAGCCGCTGCGCGTGCGCGTTGGCCGGCTCCGCGCCGACACAGGCGCCCAGGCAGCGCCGCACCTGATGGGCGAAGCAGGGCGCAGGCGGTGGGGCGGGTTGTGGGGCGGGTTGTGCGGCTGCTCGTTCGGCCGGTTCCGCGGCCGCATGCGCGGCCGTATTCGCGGTCGATGGCAAGGTCGATGGCAAGGTCGATGGTGCGGTTGATTGCGCGGTCGATAGCGCCGTCGATAGCGCCGTCGATAGCGCGGTCGATGGTGTGGCCGGTTGCGCGGTCGATGGCGGGCCCTGCACATCGATGCCCGGCGGCGCCGAGCCTGCGGCGGACGTCGGCCGCGCCTTGCTCGCCGCGCGCTCCAGCCCCAGCGTCTTCAGGCAGAGCTGGTGCTCGCGCGCCAGCGCCACGAGGTGTCTGCGCCCGGCCGCGCGTGAGCCGAACGGACCGTGGTGCCCGGGCAGGTCGTCGGGCGGTACCTGCGCGGCCGGCACGAAGCGCAGCCGGTTGCCGGCCAGCCGCAGCAGCACCTGGCCGGCGCGGCGGCGCAGCGCGATGTTGTGGGCCGGCAGCCGCGTCTTCACCAGCTCGGCCTCGCGCAGCAGCGCGCCGACCTCGCCAGCGGTCTCCTCCCACTCGATCCGGCACACCTGCTGCGACAGCCGCGCGTCCTGCGCGCTGGCGTGGTCGGCCGAGAAGTGCGCCCGCACGCGGCTGCGCAGCGTCAGGCTCTTGCCGATGTAGATCGGATGCTCGTTCAGGCCGTAGAAGAGATAGACGCCGGGCGTGTCGGGAATGCCGTCGAGCGCATCGGGCGGCAGCATCGGCGGCGTGCTGCTGGCGCGCAGCAGCGTGCCCACGGCCTGCTCGATCTCCAGCGGCCCCCGGCGTGCCGCCAGCGCCTGCATGAAGCGCCACAGCAGGCGCGCGTCGCCCAGCGCGCGGTGGCGCTGCTCGCCGTCGAGGCCGTAGCGCACGGCCACCGCGTCGAGCGTGTGCGGGCTGCGGTCGGGGTCCATGAGCCGCGACAGCCGCACCGTGCACAGCGTGGTGGCGCGCCACGGGATTCCCAGCCGCGCGAACTCGGCCTTGAGGAAGCCGTAATCGAAGCGCGCGTTGTGCGCCACGAAGACCGCATCGCGCAGCCGTTCGAGCAGCTCGTCGGCCAGTTCGGCAAAGCGCGGCGCCGTGCGCACCATGGCGTTGGTGATGCCGGTGAGCCACTGGATCTCGCTGGGGATCGGCCGCTCCGGATTGACCAGCGACGACCACTCGGTGACGCGCTGGTCGGCGCCGTCGACGTCGACCGTGACGATGCCGATCTCGGTCACCCGTTCGCGCGCCGCCGCGGACCCGGTGGTCTCCAGGTCGACGAAGCACCAGCGGCGCGGACCGTCGGCCAGTCCGGCCAGCGGCGCCGACGACGGTGACGGCAAGGTACGCATGCGCTGCGCAGCAAGGTCCATGGGGCCGACGATCATAGGCGCCACGCCGCGCCGAAACCGGCGGCTTTTCGGGCCGCAGTCCGGTCACGCGGCGCAGGCATACTGCCGGGCTTACTGGACTACCCTCACGCTGCGCGCTCGGGGAGTCGCCCTTGGGGCGGCCCAGCGGGCTTACTGGACTGCCCTCGCGCTGCGCGCTCGGGGATTCGCCCTTGGGGCGGCCCAGCGGGCTCATGACGCGGCCGGCCGCTGCCCGGGCGGCCCGCGGCAGCAATCAACAACGAACAGCGCCCCGGCCGAGGGCGCGAGGAGGCGAGGTGGACACGACGGTTCCCGACCAGCGGTTGAGCGCCATTGCTGCGCGCGTGGCAGGGCATGCGAGCGCCGCCGGCGAGCGCGACCTGCTCGCCGGCCTGGCGACCGAGTACTTGCGCGAAGTCGACCCCGAGGATCTGGCGGCCCGCGGCGTCGACGATCTGGCCGGCGCTGTGCTGTCGCACTGGCAGCTGGCGCGCAGCCGCGCCGCCGGCCAGGCGCGCGTGCGGGTGCTCAGCCCGACGCAGGCCGAGCACGGCTGGGCCAGCCGGCATTCGGTGATCGAGATCGTCAACGACGACATGCCGTTCCTGGTGGACTCGGCCTCGATGGAGGTCAACCGCCAGGGCCTGACGCTGCACCTGGTGGTGCATCCGGTGCTGGCGGTGCAGCGCGACGCCCAGGGCCGGCTGACGGCGGTGCAGCCGCGGCGCGCGGCGCCGCAGTGGCCACGCGAGTCGTGGATGCACATCGAGGTCGACCGCCTGGTGGACGCGGCCAGCCGCGCGGCGCTGCGCGAGGGCATCGAGCGCGTGCTGGCCGACGTGCGCGCCGCCACCGCCGACTATCGCGCCATGCTGGCGCAGCTGGTCGCCGCGATCGAGGAGGTCGGCGCGCAGGTGCCGGCCGCGGCTGCGGCCGATCAGCAGGAAAGCCGCGCCTTCCTGCAGTGGCTGGCCGAGGACCACCTGCTGCTGCTGGGCTACCGCCGCCACGACCTGGTGACGCACGAGGGCGAGGACGCGCTGCGCCTGGTGCCGGGCAGCGGCCTGGGGCTGCTGCGCGAGACGGGCGAGGAGCGGATCTCGGGCAGCTTTGCGCGTCTGCCGGCGCAGGCGCGGGCGCTGGCGCGGGCTGCCAGCCCGGTCGTCATCTTCACCAAGGCCAATGCGCGCGCCACGGTGCACCGGCCGGGCTATGTGGACTACGTGGGCATCAAGCGCTACGACGCGGCCGGGCAGGTGATCGGCGAGCACCGCTTCCTCGGCCTGCTGACCTCCACCGCCTACAGCGCGCGCGTGGCCGAGATTCCGCTGCTGCGCGGCAAGGTCGGCGCGGTGGCGCAGCGCGCCGGACTGGCGCCCGACAGCCACTCGGGCAAGGCGCTGACCCACATCCTGGAGACCTATCCGCGCGACGAGCTGTTCCAGATCTCGGTCGAGGAGCTGCACGACATCGCGCTCGGCATCCTGCAACTGGGCGAGCGGCAGCGGCTGCGCCTGTTCCTGCGGCGCGACCCGTTCGAGCGCTTCGTCTCCTGCCTGGTCTATGTGCCGCGCGAGATCTACGGCACCGATCTGCGCATGAAGTTCCAGGACATCCTGATGCAGGCCTTTGCCGGGCAGGGCACCGAGTTCGACGTGCTGCTGACCGACGCCATCCTGGCGCGCATCCACCTGACGGTGCGCACCACGCCGGGCGCCATTCCCGCGTACGACCGCAAGGCGCTCGAGGTGCGGCTGGCGGCTGCCGCGCGCGGCTGGGACGACGAACTGCGCGATGCGCTGGTCGAGGCCGAGGGCGAGGCGCGCGGCACCCCGCTGTACCGGCGCTGGCTGCGCGGCATTCCGGCCGCCTACCGCGAGCGCACGCCGGCCGCCGCCGCGGTGGCCGACCTGCGCAGGATCGAGGGCATGGACGAGGCGGGCATCGCCTTCGCGGTGTACCGCCCGCTCGGCGCCGCCGAGCAGCGCCTGGGCTTCAAGGTGTACCGGCGCGGCGGCCCGGTGGTGCTGTCGCACAGCCTGCCCATGCTCGAGAAGATGGGCCTGACGGTGCTCACCGAGAACCCGGTGCGGCTGCAGCCGGCCGCCGGCGCGCCGGTGGTGATCCACGACTTCGAGCTCGACTGCGGCAGCGCGGCGGTCGACCTCGACACAGTGCGCCCGCTGTTCGAGGAGGCGTTCGCGCGCGTGTTTGCCGGCGCCATCGACAACGACGACTTCAACCGCCTGGTGCTGCGGGCCGGGCTGGCGGCCGACGAGATCGTCGTGCTGCGCGCCTATGCCAGGTACCTGCGGCAGATCGGCTTTGCGCTGTCGCAGAGCTTCATCGCGGCCACGCTAGCCCAGCATGCCGGCATCGCGCGGCAACTGATCAAGCTGTTCAAGCTGCGCTTCGACCCGGCCGGCCGCGACGAGGCGGCCGCCGCCGCGCAAGTGCACGCCATCGAACTGGCGCTCGAGAAAGTCGGCAACCTGAGCGAGGACCGGGTGCTGCGCCAGTTGCTGGCGCTGATCGGCGCCACGCTGCGCACCAATTACTGGCGCACCAGCGCTGCCGGGCAGCGGCGCGGCTACCTGAGCTTCAAGTTCGATCCGGCGCAGGTGCCGGGCCTGCCCGAGCCGCGGCCGATGTTCGAGATCTTCGTCTACTCCACCCGCTTCGAGGGCATCCACCTGCGTGGCGGCCGGGTCGCACGCGGCGGCCTGCGCTGGTCGGACCGGCCGGAGGACTTCCGCACCGAGGTGCTGGGGCTGGTCAAGGCGCAGATGGTCAAGAACACCGTGATCGTGCCGGTTGGCTCCAAGGGCGGCTTCGTGCTGAAGAAGGCGCCGCCGCTCGGTGGGCAGGCGAGCGAGCGCGAGGCCTACCTGGCCGAGGGTGTCGCCTGCTACCAGGACTTCCTGCGCGGCCTGCTCGACCTGACCGACAACATCGTCGAAGGCGCGGTGGTGCCGCCGCCGCAGACCGTGCGCTACGACGGCGACGACCCGTACCTGGTGGTGGCTGCCGACAAGGGCACGGCGACGTTCTCCGACTACGCCAACCAGATCAGCGCCGAGTACGGCCACTGGCTGGGCGACGCCTTCGCCTCCGGCGGCAGCGTGGGCTACGACCACAAGGAGATGGGCATCACGGCCCGCGGCGCGTGGGAGAGCGTCAAGCGCCACTTCCGCGAGATGGGCCTCGACACGCAGACCACGGACTTCACCGTGGTCGGCATCGGCGACATGTCGGGCGACGTGTTCGGCAACGGCATGCTGCTGTCCCGGCACATCCGGCTGGTGGCCGCGTTCGACCACCGGCACGTGTTCATCGACCCCGATCCGGACCCGGCCGCCTCCTTCGCCGAGCGCGAGCGCCTGTTTCGCCTGCCGCGCTCGTCGTGGGCCGACTACGAGGCCGAGCTCATCTCGCGCGGCGGCGGCGTGTGGCCGCGCAGCGCCAAGAGCGTGCCGATCTCGCCGCAGGCGCGGGCGACGCTCGGCATCGAGGCCGAGTCGTTCACGCCCGCCGAGCTGATCATCGCCATCCTCAAGGCGCCGGTCGATCTGCTCTACAACGGCGGCATCGGCACCTACGTGAAGGCCAGCAGCGAGTCGCATGCCGAGGTGGGCGACCGCGCCAACGACGCGATCCGCGTCGACGGCCGCCAGCTGCGCTGCAAGGTGGTGGCCGAGGGCGGCAACCTCGGCTTCACCCAGCTCGGGCGCATCGAGTACGCGCTCATGGGGGCCGGCGGCCGCGGCGGCCGCATCAACACCGACGCCATCGACAACTCGGCCGGGGTGGACACCTCCGACCACGAGGTCAACATCAAGATCCTGCTCGGCCTGGCCATGGCCGACGGCGAGCTGACCGACAAGCAGCGCAACGCGCTGCTGGCCGACATGACCGACGAGGTGGCCGCGCTGGTGCTGCGCGACAACTACTTCCAGACGCAGACGCTGTCCATCGGCGGCCGCATGGGCATGCGCCTGTTCGATCAGCAGCACCGGCTGGTGCGCTGGCTGGAGAAGCAGGGTCGCCTGAATCGCGCGCTCGAGTACCTGCCCGACGACGAGGCCTTCGCCGACCGCAAGGCGCGCGGCGTGCCGCTGACCAGCCCCGAGCGCGCGGTGCTGCTGGCCTACAGCAAGATGTGGCTGTTCGACACGCTGCTGCAAAGCGACCTGCCCGACGACCCGTGGGTCGGCACCGCGCTGGCCCGCTACTTCCCGGCCGCGCTGCGCCAACGCTATGCGGCGTTGATGCCGCGCCACCCGCTGCGGCGTGAGATCGTGGCCACGCACGTGCTCAACAGCATGGTCAACCGCGTGGGCAGCACCTTCGTGCACCGGCTGATGGAAGCCACCGGCAGCACCGCCGCGCAGGTGGTGCGCGCCTACCTGCTGGCGCGCGAGAGCTTTGGCCTGGTGCCGCTGTGGATCGAGATCGAATCGCTCGACAACCGGGTGGCCGACGAGGTGCAGGCCGAGATGCTGATCGAGATCGGCCGCCTGATCGTGCGCGCCACCACCTGGTTCCTGCGCTCGCGCCGTCTGGCCGCGCCGATGGGCCAGACCATCGGTCTGTTCGGCCCCGCCGTGGCCGCGCTCGCGCAGCGCACTGCCGCCGATCCGGCCGCGCTCGCCACGCCCGCTGCCGCCCGCTGGACCGCGGCCGGCGTGCCCGCGCCGCTGGCCGGCCGCGTGGCGGTGTCGGCTGCGCTGGCCGCCGCGCCCGATATCGTGGAGCTGGCCGAGACCAGCCGCCAGCCGCTGGAGGCGGTGGCCGCCGTACACGCCGCCATCGGCGAAAAGCTGGCGCTGCCGCGCCTGCGCGAGCTGATCGGCACGCTGCCGTCCGACGGCCACTGGCAGGGCCTGGCCAAGGGCGCGCTCGGCGATGACCTGGCCAGCCTGCAACGCGCGCTCACCGCAGCGGCGCTGCAGGCCCCGGCTGGCGCCATCGCCCCTTCGGCCGACGCCCACACTGCGCTCACGCACTGGCTCACCCGCAACGCCGCCCCGCTGGAGCGCGCCCAGCGGCTGGTGGCCGAGCTGGCCGAGTCACGCAGCGTCGATCTGGCGATGCTGTCGGTGGCGTTGAGGGAATTGCGGAACCTGGTTTAGGCGCTGCGCGCGCAAGCGACGCTGCGCCTCGCACGGGCGCGTGCAGCGGTCGATCGGTCCGCGGTCGGTGGCAAAGCCACACGACCGCGCAACGGCTCGCGGCTGTCGCGTTACTGCGCCGCGACGGGATGGCGATGTCATCGGGGACACTGCGGCCTGTGAGCGGACTGAAGGATCATCTGACACCCACCGCGGCGCTGCTCGTGTCGCGCGGCTGGGTGATGCGCGAGGTCGAGCGCGTGCCGGACCTAGACTGCGCCGCGCGCGAACGGCTGGTCGATGCGCTGAGCGCCTGGGAGCCACCGCGCCGGCAGGGACCGCGCAACAACGTACTGGTGTGGATCACGCTGCTCGGCATGGCGATGCTGTTCGGCGCGGTCGGCCTGCCGGGCTGGCTGGGCTTTTCTGTCGCGCTGGCGCTGCTGGTGGCCGTCGGCCGCGCCCTGGTCATCCGCCAGTTGCGCTGGCAGCTCGCGCAACTGCTGCGCGGCGCCGCGGAGTCCTGACGGTTCAGGGCGCGGAGCGGTCGCGGCGCAGGAACTGCGGCACCGCCAGCCCCAGCAGGCGGCGCACGGCCGAAGGCGCAGAGGCTTCCGGCGCACTCTGCGTGGCCTCGGCGTCGGCCGATGGCGCCGTTGGCGTGTCCAGGGGCAACGGCTGCGTGATGTTGCGGGAGTCCTGCCAATCGGCCGCCTGCGCGGGCGGGGCCAGCGCACCGTCGAGCCACGCGAGGATCGGTTGCCACTGATCGTGCAGGTGGCGCGCCTGGCGCGCCGGCATCTCGAGCACCGTCGTACCGCCTTCCATGCACCGTGCGTAGTACGACGAGTAGCTGAGCTGGCCGACCAGCGGCAGCCGCAGCGACTGCGCCCACTGCTCGATCGTCTGCGCCGCGCTGGAGCGCAGGTCCACGCGTATGGCGACGGCCGCCAGCTTGCAGCGGCGGGTGGCGACGCGCGGCATGGCGTGCAGCTCGGCCAGACAATCGGCCGCCGATTCGCGGTCGAACAGCGACTCGCAGACCGGCATCAGGATCGCGTCGGCATACATGACCACGCGCGCCAGTTCGAAGCCGTGCAGTCCGCCCGGCGTGTCGAGCACCACATGCGACGCGTTGGCGGGCGGGCGCACCATGGCGCGCGGTTCGATCGGCCAGCCGGTGATGTCGCCGCGCCGCGCGGCGGCGCGGCGCTTCAGCCAGCTCCTTGCGGACTGCTGGCGGTCGAGGTCGCCGAGCAGAATGCGCGCGCCGCCGGCGCGGCGCGCCAGGTGAACTGCCAGATGGGTCGCCAGCGTGCTCTTGCCGCTGCCACCCTTGCGATTGATCACCGCGATGACTGCCATGACGTGTCCGACCCGAAGGGGTCGCACAGGGAGAACAACGGCGCGATCGTAGACCGAGCCGCGCAGTCCGGGTGTCGTGCGGATGCTCGACCCCGATCGGCGTGAGGGCCGGCCACCTCGGCGCGCGCCGGTGGTCAGTGCAGCCGGACCCGCCGCAGCAGCAGGCTGTTGATCACCACGCTGACCGAGCTGAACGCCATCGCTGCGCCGGCCAGCACGGGTGACAGCAGGCCGAAAGCGGCCAGCGGGATGCCGACCGCGTTGTAGACGAAGGCCCAGAACAGGTTCTGGCGGATCTTGCGCACGGTGGCGCGCGACAGCGCGAGCGCCTCGGCCACCAGCGTCGGGTCGCTGCGCATCAGGGTCACGCCGGCTGCGTGCATGGCCACATCGGTGCCCGAGCCCATGGCGATGCCGAGGTCGGCCGCCGCCAGCGCCGGCGCATCGTTGATGCCGTCGCCCACCATGGCCACGCGGCGCGTCCCCTGCGGTCCGGTCCGCAGCGCGGCGATGCGCGCGGCCTTGTCCTGCGGCAGCACGCCGGCCTCGAAGTGCTGCACGCCCAGCTCGCGCGCCACGCGCGCCACCGCGCCGCGGTTGTCGCCGCTGAGCAGATGCGTGGCTACGCCCTGCGCATGCAGCGCCGCGATGGCCGCGCGCGCCGTGGGTTTGGGCGCATCGGCGAAGGCCAGCAGACCGACGATCTGCAGCACGCCGGCGTCGTCGCGCCGGCCCAGCCAGGACACCGTCTGCCCGGCCGCCTCCAGGGCCTGCGCTCGCGCCGCCCAGGTTGCCCACGGCGCCGCCGTCTCCGCTCCCAGCGCCGCCAGCCAGTCGGCCCGCCCGAGCAGTACCTCGTGTCCGGCCACCTGCGCCTGCACCCCGCGGCCGGGTACCGCCGCGGCCTGCTGTACCGGCAGATTGGGCTCCGACGCCGATGCCTCGGCGCGCAGCGCGGTGCGCACCGACTCGGCCAGCGGATGGGTGCTGGCGCCGTTGGCCGCCGCGGCCAGCCGCAGCAGCGGCACGCGCGACCAGCCGACAGCGCCGATCACCTCGCCGACCTGCGGCCGGCCCTCGGTCAGCGTGCCGGTCTTGTCGAACACCACCACCTGCACTTCGCGCGCCACCTCCAGTGCTTCGGCGTCCTTGATCAGCACGCCGCGGCGCGCCGCCACGCCGGTGCCGACGATGATGGCCGCCGGCGTGGCCAGCCCGAGCGCGCACGGGCAAGCGATGACCAGCACGCTGACCGCGTGGATCAGCGCGCTTTCGCCGGAGGCGCCGGCCGCGAGCCAGCCGAGCAGCGTGACCGCCGCGATCGCCAGCACCACCGGCACGAACACGGCGGCAACGCGGTCGACCTGGCGCTGGATCGGCGCCTTGGCCGCCTGCGCGTCCTCGACCAGCCGGCCGATGCGCGCGATCAGGGTCTCGGCGCCGACGGCGGCGGTCTCGACCTCGATGCGGCCGCTGATGTTGAGGGCACCGCCGGCCACGCGGTCGCCCGGCGCCTTGTCCACCGGCAGGCTTTCGCCGGTGAGCAACGACTCGTCCACCGCGGTGCGGCCGGCGCGGATCACGCCGTCGACCGCGATGCGCTCGCCGGGCAGGGCCACGACGAGATCGCCGCGCCGCACGCTGTCGGCGGGCACCATGTGCTCGGTGCCGTCGCGCAGCAGCCGCGCCGTCGCGGGCCGTAGCTGGCCCAGCAGGCGCACTGCCGCGGAGGCCTCGCGCTTGGCCCGCGCTTCCAGCCACTTGCCGAGCAGGACCAGCGCGATCACCACCGCAGCCGCCTCGAAGTACAGGTGGCCGCCATGGCCTTCGACCCGCCACAGGTACAGCGACAACCCGTAGGCGGCCAGCGTACCGATCGACACCAGCAGGTCCATGTTGCCGGCGCCGGCGCGCACCGCCTTGTAAGCGGCCACGTAGAAGCGGCGCGCCAGCCAGAACTGCACCGGCGTGGCGAGCAGCCATTGCAAAGCGGCCGGCAGCGCCAGCGCAACGCCGAACGGGGCGAGCAGCATCGGGGCCGCCAGCGGGGCGGCCAGCAACAGCGCCAGCAGCGCCTCGCGGCCCAGCGTGGCGGCGGCATCCGGCCGCGCGGCGGCGCCGGCAGCACCCGCGGGCTCGGCACTGTGGCCGGTGTAGCCGGCGGCGGCGATGGCTGCCAGCAGCGGCGCGCTGCCCAGGCCCTGCACCACCTCCACGCCGGCGCTTTCGCTGGCGAGATTGACACTGGCCCGCAGCACGCCCGGCACCGCGGCCAGCGCCCCTTCCACGCGGGCCACGCAACTGGCACAGGTCATGCCGTCGATCTGCAGGCGCAGCGTCTCGGTGGGCACCTCGTAGCCGGCGTCGTCCACGGCCTGCGTCAGCAGCGCGGTGGCCACCGGCTGCGCCAGCCTGACGGTGGCCACTTCGGTGGCGAGGTTCACGCCCACCTGCGCCACGCCGGGCACCGCAGCCAGCGCCTTCTCCACGTGCGCCACGCAACTGGCACAACTCATCCCGCGGACGGGCAGGTCCAGTCGCAACGCCGCGGCGGGTGTGAGGGTGACAGGGTTAGGGTCGCGGTTCATGGTGCGGACAGAGGCTAGCCCGGATACTTCACCAGGTCGCCCCCGTGCATCCACGATCTGCCTCCGTAAGCTGCGGCGGTACCCAGCACTTGGCCCAAGCCAATTTGGACGGCCGGGGCTACGCGGGTTTGCGCGGCGCCCGCGCGGCCACATTTCGCTCAAGTGCT
>JADCGS010000027.1 GCA_020248865.1 Burkholderiales bacterium
GCGCCGGCGCGGCATCACACGGGCAGCGGCTTGCCGTCCTTGAGCGCCAGCCAGCCGCGTGCGATCCGGTAGATCGCCCAGATGCCGAGCACGAACATGCCGAGGAACCAGGTGCCGAACCCGATCAGCACGAGCGCCAGCGGCACCGACACCACGAACACCAGCGCGGCCCACAGCAGCGCGTACCAGAAGGTGCGGATCTGCCAGTTGAAGTGGGACTCGAGCCAGGTGCCGCGGGCGTCGCTGCGTTTCACGTAGTTGATGACCACCGCGATGATCGAGGGCCAGCCGAAGATGAAGGCGCCGATGATGCTGGCCGCGCCGAAGGCGCCGATCACCAGGCTCAGGGCGTGCAGCGCGTAGACGATGTGGGTGGTGGTGACGAGCGACTTGTCGGGGGCGGGCAGGGCGGCGGACATGGCGGCGGCTCCAGCGAGAGACAGGACGCCAGCATAGACACCGGCCGCCCCGCGCGGTGCCGGTGCGACCAAGCGCGCAAGCGGCGGGCTGGAGGGTCGGCTGAGAAGGGTCGGCGGAAGCGTCGGCTGAAAGGCTCGGCGCGGCTGCGGGTGCGCCGCCGACCCGCACCGGACGCGCTCGGCGGGCGGCGGTGGCGGCTACGCGCCGCCGCGCGCGGCCGATGGCACTGCCGCCGTGGGTGGCGGCGCAAACCGCTCCCGCAAGGCGCCGCGCGCGGGAGTCTCAGCGGTCGGCGTTGCTGCGCCGCGCCTCATAAAGCATGTGCAGGGTGATCTTGCGCACCTCCGCCTTGCTGGCCTCGATGTGCGAGCGCAGGAGCAACTGAGCCTGGTCGAGCTTGCGCTGGAGCACGGCGCGCAGGATGCGGCCGTGCTCGATGTAGGTGGCCTCGATGCGCGGCTTCTGCGTGAAGTCCAGGCGCCGCACGATGCGGATCTTCTCGGTGACCTCCAGGTGCAGGCGCGCCATTTCGCGGTTGCCGGTGGCGGCCACCAGGCGATGATGAAACTCCTCGTCCCGCCGCGCCACCACCAGGCCGTCGGCCTCGCGCTCGGCGGCCGGCACCAGCCAGATGCGCTTCAACTCCTCCAGCGCGGGCAGCCCGGACAAATCCGGCATCTCGCACAGGCGCCGCACCGCCGCCAGTTCCAGCACGATGCGCACGTCGTACAGCTCGTCGAGCTGCGCGAAGTCCAGCGGCCGCACCTGCCAGCCGGCGCGAAACAGCACGTCGAGGTAGCCGTCGCGCTGCAGCCGGTACAGCGCCTCGCGCACCGGCGTGCGCGACACGCCCATCTGTGCGGCGATCTCGCCCTCGGTGAAGCGCTCGCCGGGCAGGAGGCGAAAGTCGAAGATGCGAGCCTTGATCTGCTCGTACACCTGCACGGCGAGATTCACCGGCGCCGGCTTGCCGGCCCCGCTGCGAACCGAGATCACCTTGCCCATGCCGGGTCTCCCGCCTCGCCTGGCTGGTCGGTCAGGGCTTGCGCAGAACACGGCTGCGCAAACCGGTCGCGCTCCTGCGCTGCTCGCCGAACCACTCTGAACGGGTCAGTCGCGCGGCGCGACCGCAGGCCGCTCGCCTCGATTCTGTCACGGGCTCTCACCGTCTCCATCGAAATGGCAGGCCGACCACTGCGCGGGTGCGACTTCGCGCAGCAGCGGCATCTCGAGCGTACAGCGCTCGGTGCTGCGCGGGCAGCGACCGTGGAAGCGGCACACGGTCGGGCTCGGGTCGATCGGGCTGCGCACCTCGCCCTGCAGGCGCACCCGTTCGCCGGCTGCCGCCGCGCGCCCCGGGATGGCCGCCACCAGCGCCTGCGTGTAGGGGTGGCGCGGTGCGCCGAAAACCTGCTCCACCGGACCCTGCTCGACCACCTTGCCCAGGTACATCACCACCACCCGGTCGGTCAGCAGGCGCACGACGTTCAGGTCGTGCGAGACGAACAGATACGACAGGTTGAGCTCGCGCCGCAGCCGGTCCAGCAACTGCAGCACCACCGCCTGCACCGAGACGTCCAGCGCCGAGGTCGGCTCGTCGAGGATCAGCAGGCGCGGCTGCACCGCCAGCGCGCGGGCGATGCCGACGCGCGCCTTCTGGCCGCCGGACAACTGGTGCGCAAAGCGCGACAGCAGCTCCAGCGGCAGGCCGACCTGGGTGGCCACCTCGTCGACGCGCCGCTGCGCGTCCGCCGCGGCCATCCCCTTGAGCAGCCGCAGCGGCTCGGCGATCGTCTCGCGCGCGGAAAAGCGCGGGTTCAGGCTGTCGGTCGGGTCCTGGAACACCATCTGCACGCTGGCGCGCAGCGGATGGCGCGCAAAGCGGGCGGCGGGCACCGCGCCGATGTCGGTGCCGTCGAAGGTGAGCCGGCCTTCGGAGGCATCGAGCAGGCGCGCCAGCAGCCGCACCAGCGTCGATTTGCCGCAGCCGGACTCACCCACCAGACCCACGCTCTGGCCGGCGCCGATCGTCAGCGACACGTCGTCCACCGCGTGCAACTGCGCGCCGCGCCGTCCGCTCACCGCGAAGCGCTTGCTCAGCCGCTCGGCGGCCAGCAGCGGCACGGACGGCGAAGCGGTGGCGGCGGCCGGCCGGGCCGACTCGTGCCCGGCCGGCGGCAGCGTTTCATCCGGCATGGGCGGTGTCCTCCACGAGCGGGTGCCAGCAGGCGGCGGCGTGCGGCGCGGCCGGATCGAGTGCCGGCAGGCTGCTGCGGCATTGCGCGGTCGCGCGCTCGCAGCGCTCGGCAAAGCGGCAGGCCGGCAGGTCGGCGCGGCGCAGGTCCGGCAGGGAGCCCGCGATCGGCGTCAGCCGCGCGAGCACCGTGTCCTCGCGCGGCGTGGAACTGATCAGCTTGGCCGAGTAGGGATGACGTGCGCCGCCGAACAGCGCCCGCGCCGGCGCGGACTCGACCACGTGGCCCGCGTGCATGACCACGATGCGGTCGCAGTAGTCGGCTGCCAGCCCGAGGTCGTGGGTGATGAACAGGGTGGCCATCTGCCGCTCGCGCGCCAGACCGACCACCAGGTCCATCACCGCGGCCTGCGTGGTCACGTCGAGCCCCGTGGTGGGCTCGTCGGCGATCAGCAGTTGCGGTCGGCAGGCCAGCGCGATGGCGATCATCACGCGCTGGCACATGCCGCCGGACAGCTCGAACGGATAGGCGCCGTAGCGCCGCTCGGGGTCGGCGATGGCCACCTCGCGCAGCGCGGCGATGGCGCGCGCCTTCAGGTCCGCGCTGCGCACCGCCGCGTGGCGCCGGAGCACGTCCTCGATCTGGCGGCCGACCGTGCGGATCGGATTGAGCGCGGTGCGCGGGCTCTGGAAGATCATCGAGATCTCGCGGCCGCGGATGTCGGCCAGCTCGCTCTCGCTCGCCTTGATCAGATCGAGCCCGCCGAACACGGCGCGGCCCGCCGTGATGCGCGCCGCACGGTCCGAGATGCCGAGGATCGAGTACGCCAGCACGCTCTTGCCCGAGCCCGACTCGCCCACCAGCCCGACGATCTCGCCCTTGTGCAGGGTCAGGCCCACGTTCTGCAGCGCGCGCACGGTGCCGCCGCGGGTGCGGAACTCGAGCGAGAAGTCGCGCACGTCGAGCAGCGGCACCGCCTTGTGCGCGGCGCGCGCCGCACTGCCGGCGCGCGGCGCGCTCGGAGCTTCGCCCGCGGGTCGCCCGGGCGCGCTCACGTCCGCCTCCGCGGGTCGAAGATGTCGCGCAGCGCATCGCCCACCATGTTGAAGGCGAACACCGCCAGCATCAGCACGGCGCCCGGGAAGAAGGCGATCCACCACTCGCCGCTGACGATGTAGGCCGCACCCTCGGCCACCATGATCCCCCACTCGGGCGTGGGCGGCCGAACGCCCAGGCCGATGAACGACAGGCCGGCGGCGTTGAGAATGGCCCAGCCCATGTTCAGGCTCACCTGCACCATGGTGGGCGGGATGATGTTCGGATACACGTGTACGGCCAGGATGCGCAGGTCGGTGTTGCCGGCCAGCCGCGCCGCCTCCACGTAGCCGGCGCTGCGGCGCACGTTGGCCTCGGCGCGCGCCATGCGGATGTAAAAGGGCAGGTTGATGACCGCGGTGGCCAGGATGATGTTGCCGACCGTGTTGCCGAGGGCGGCGACGATGCCCATCGCCAGCACGAACAGCGGGAACGCCATGATCGTGTCGGCCAGCCGCGCGATGATCTTCTCGTACCAGCCGCCGTAGAAACCGGCCGCGAGCCCCAGCGCGATGCCGCAGACATAAGACAGCGCGACCGCCGACAGGGCGATCATCAGGTCCAGCCGGGTGGCCACCACCACGCGCGAGAAGATGTCGCGGCCGAGCGCATCGGTGCCGAACCAGTGGGCCGCCGAGGGTGCCTGCAGCGCCGCATCGGTCTTGGAGGCCAGCGGGTCGTAGGGCACGAGCGACGGACCGAAGATCGCAGCCAGGAGCAGCAGCACGCACAGCGCCGCGCCGACTGCCGACAACGGGTTGTCGGCGAGGATGTAGCGCAGGTGCTTGAGGTTCATGCTAGCCCGGATGTTTCATCAGGGACGCGGGATTTGCGCGGATGCGCGCGCGAGCCAGATTGCGCGAGAGGGGCGCAGCCGATGCCCGTAGGCATCGGCGAGCACTTGAGCGCAGTGTGGCCGCGCGGGCGCCGCGCAAAC
>JADCGS010000028.1 GCA_020248865.1 Burkholderiales bacterium
GGGCCAGCAGCGCTACGAGGAGCAGCAGCGCCAACGCAGCATCGCCGCACTCAAGCGCCGCGCCGCTGCGCTGGGATTCCAGATCAACCCCGTGGCAACGGCCGCATGACATCAGCCGTCTTCAGTTTTGTTTCTTAAGAGGCGGCTGCGGCCAGCCCGCGCCGACTACGGCTTGACGAAGCCGCGCCGCACGTCGAGCTCGGCGTCGAGCGCGCGTTGTGCCGCCTCGAAGGCTTCGCGCGCGGCCACGTACGGGTCTTCGGCGGCCGCCCGCGTGATCGCGATGTCCTTGCCCTTCAGTTGCAGGTCGAGCCGAACGTTGTACCCGCGCCCCTGGTGCTGGTGCATGCCCAGCGGCTCGACGGTGACGTTGCAGCCGGCCAGCGCCGAGTGAAACTGGCCGAGCTTGACGGCCTTGTCGCGCAGCGCCTGTTCGAGCGCCGGCGACGGGGTCATGTGCAGGAAGCGGATGGTGATCGGATACGTCATGGTCGGATGCCTGGTTCGTCGGAAATGCCTGCTCAACGTGCCCGCGGCGACCGCCCGTGCGGGCGGCGGCCCGACCGCGGGGCGGCGCTGCCGCGTAACGGGGCCGGGGGCGCGCACCTCCATCGTCTGCCGGTGCGGTAGGCGGCACTTGATGCGGCGCAAGCGGGCGCGCAAGAGCCGGTGCGTCTGTGGCATACCGGTCACGATGCTGCGCGGACGGGCCGTGCCGGTGCCGCAGCACTGCGTCGCCGTGCCGCCGCCGCGCTGAGATACTCGCCCCATGCAGTCGATCCTCGCCGTGACCGTTCCCTTCTTCGGCCTGGTGCTGTGCGGCTATCTGGCCGCGCGCGCCGGGCTGCTGCCGCAGTCGGCCATCCCGGGACTCAATGGCTTCGTCCTGTACTTCGCGCTGCCCTGCCTGCTGTTCCGCTTCGGCTCGTCGTTGCCGGTGGCCGAGGTGCTCAACCCGCTGGTGTTCGGCCTGTACCTGATCGGCGCGCTCGTCATGGTCCTTGCCACCGTGTGGCTGACGCGCTCGCCGCAGGTGCCGATGAAAGACGCCGCCTTCGGCGCACTGACCGCCGCCTTTCCCAACACCGGCTTCATGGGCGTGCCGCTGCTGCCGGCGCTGCTCGGCCCGGCGGCGGCCGGCCCGGTGATCACGATGGTGCTGGTGGACCTGCTGGTCACCAGTTCGCTGGCCATTGCGCTGTCGCAGGCCGGCGGGCAGGGCGCGCAATCGCCGTGGCGGGCGGCGCAGCGCGCCCTGCGCGGGGCGCTCGTCAATCCGCTGCCCTGGGCCATCGCCGCCGGCATGCTGTCCTCGGCGCTGGCGCTGCGCCTGCCCGGACCAGCGGACGCCATGGTGGGCATGCTGGCCGACGCGGCCACGCCGGTGGCCCTGTTCACCATCGGCACCGTGCTGTACCGCGCCGCCGCCACCACCACCGGGCCGACTCCGGTCGGCCGCTACCTGCCGATCGCCCTGGCCAAGCTGCTGGTGCACCCGCTGCTGATCTTCACGCTGGGTGCGGCCGCCATGCAGGCGGGCGCGCCGATCACCGCCTTTGCGGTCACCGTCATGGTGCTGGGTGCGGCGCTGCCATCGGCCAGCACGGTGTCGCTGCTGGCCGAGCGCTACGGCGCGGACAACGGCTGCATCGCGCGCGTGGTGGTCAGCTCGACCGCGCTCGCCTTTGTCAGCTTCACGCTGATCGCCTGGGGCGCCGGGGTGCAGCCGCGCTGAGGGTGGCGCCGCGCCGCCCGTTTCCGCAACGCCGCGTAAGCTCGGACTCCCGTCTGCGACGACCATGGACCCTGCCGACGACGCCGTCATCGCCGCCACACGCCGCTGGCTGGAGCGCGCCGTGATCGGCCTCGACCTGTGCCCGTTTGCCAGGGGCGTGCACCTGAGCGGGCGCATCCGCTGGGTCGTGAGCCGGGCCACCACGCCGGATGCGCTGCTGGCCGACCTCGGCCGCGAACTGCGGGCGCTGCAGGCAGCCGATCCCGACGCGGTGGACACCACCCTGCTGATTCACCCGCAGGCGCTGGCCGACTTCCTGGACTACAACGACTTCCTCGACGTGGCCGACGCGGCGCTCGAGGCGCTCGGCCTCGACGAGGCGTTGCAGGTGGCGAGCTTTCACCCGCGCTACCAGTTTGCCGGCACCGAGCCCGACGACATCACCAATTACACCAACCGCTCGCCCTATCCGACGCTGCACCTGCTGCGGCAGGCGAGCGTGGAGCGCGCGGTGGCGGCGTTCCCGGACCCCGAGGCGATCTTCGGCGCCAACATCGAGACACTGCGCCGGCTGGGGCACGCGGGCTGGGCGGCCTTGTTCGCCGCCGATCCGCCCGGCTGACAGCGGTGCGGCATGAACCGGCGGGCAGCCTCGGTCGCCGCAGCCGCGCCCGCTGTGGGCAAGCCCCGCGATGGCCGGTCAGCGCGGCGGCAGCTCGTCCTGGCGCGGCGCCAGGCCGTAGGGCCGCACCAGCTCCCACACATGCGGCGGGACCATGTTCCTGACCTTGCGCGGCGCCTCGCGGCGCAGGTGGATCACGGTTTCGATGGCCTTCATCTCCAGCCGCGAGCGCGCGAACTCCAGCCCGCGCGGCCCCACCCTGGGCATCAGCCAGCCCACCAGCGGCCGCAGCCACTGCGGCATGCGCCGCAGCGGCAGGCCGCCGGCGGCGCGCTCGGTGTTGGCGAGAAAGCCCTTGACCGGCGCAGCGCGTCGGCCGCCGCTGGCCGGTGATTCAAGCGCGACCTCCGCGCCCAGCAGCGCCAGCAGTTCCTCGCCGCGCGCATTGCGCACCAGCAGCCACTGCTCGCCGGTGCCGCCCATGTAGCCGACCGTGATGTCGGCCAGCACGTTGGTGTAGTCCACGCAGGTGCGGCAGGTCAGCGGGAAGAAGTCGGCCGGCAGTTGCGACAGCGGCAGGCACAGGAACGGGATGGCATGGCGCCGGCCGTCGGCCAGGCGCAGCTCCACGTGGTAGTCGGCGCGGAACTCCAGGTAGGTGATGGCTGCCGGCGTCGTACCGACCTGCTGCGCCATCAAGGCCAGAAACTCGTGGTAGCGCGCAGTGCTGGTGTTGTCCGAGCAGGGCGTGCCGATCACGTACAGCCGCTCGAAGCCGAGTTCCGCCTCCAGCGCGCGCAGTGCATAGATCTGGCAGGGAATGCCGATCACCGCCAGCCGCGTGATGCCCTGCGCGCGTGCCGGCTCCAGCAGTTGCAGCAGCGGGGCATGCCCCATTTTCATGCCGCGGCAGGCGGCCAGATCCGCCGCCCGCGTCACCAGCACCGGCACCGGCTTCCAGCGGTCGGCCGCGTCGCTCGCCATGGTCAGCACCGCCTGCACGGCGCCGGTCTCCAGCAGCCGCTCGGCGATGCGCGTGGTGATGCCGGTCCACTGCGCGCCAGCGCTCGGCGCACGCAGGCGGGCACGCCACATGGCCCGATACGGGCCGAAGAACCGCTCGTCGCCGCGCGCCGCATCGCGCACGCGCCCGTGGACCTGCGTCTCCAGCGCCGCGTAGTCGGGCCGGATGAACTGGCAGGCGCGGCCGCAGCGATGCGGATCGGCGGTGCGCGAGATGCCGCAGTCGGTGCACAGGTCGCGCTGCGGTGCGGGCGCGGCCGCATCGATCCGCCGCAGCGGCACGCTGTCCATCAATCGGTCCTCCGGCGGCGCGCTGCGCTCTGACTTTGCATGCGGTGGTCTCCCTGCGGCGCAGCTTAGTCGTGCGCCGCTGGCGCCGCCAGCGCCGTACCTCCCGTGCCGGGCTTCAGTGTCGGCCTTCAGCGCGCCGGGCCTCTGCGCATGAGTCACGCTGCGGCCGGCGTTTACGCCTACCATCTTCGCGCCGACAAGACGGAGGACTTCATGACCCTGCGCGTGCGCTCGTACTACTTCAAGGTCAAGGACATGGACGCCGAGGTCCGCTTCTGGCGAACGCTGCTCGAAGTCGAGCCGGTCAAGTCGGGTCCGCGGTGGTCGGAGTTCCTGATCGCCGGGCAGAGAATCGGATTCCTGCTGAATGATTTCGGGGAGGAACTCGCGGGATGTAGCAGCGTGCCCGTGCTGGAGCTTGACGAAGGCGCGATGGCTTCGACGGTGGACCGAGCCCGGCGTGCGGGCGCGGTCGTGGTCCTGGACGGCCTGAGTAACCCGGCCATGAACAGCATCGTCCTGGCGACGCCGGGCGGCCACGAGTTCGAACTGTGCACCTGTGGCGCGCACGACTGACCGGAGCGGCGCTCGCGGCGTATGGCACCTGGCGCACGTCGGCCTCGTGTGCTGAAATCAGGCACCTTCGGTCGGCAGTCGCGGTGCCAGATGCGCCGACCCGCGTCATCGGGGAGCACAGGTAGCCATGGCTCAGTCTCTTCTCGTCAACGGCAGGCTGCGGCGAGTGGCTAGCCGGCGTGATACGCCGCTGCTATGGGTGCTGCGCGAAGACCTCGGCCTGACCGGAGCCAAGTACGGCTGCGGCGCGGCGTTGTGCGGCGCCTGCACCGTGCATGTCGACGGGCAGGCGGTGCGCAGTTGCGTGACGCCGCTGAGCGCCGTGGCCGGCAGGGCGGTCACGACGATCGAGGGCGCCGACACGCCGCAAGCGCGTGCGTTGCAGAACGCCTGGATCGAGCACCAGGTGGCGCAGTGCGGCTACTGCCAGACTGGCGCGCTGATGGCTGCCGCGGCGCTGCTTGCAGCGACTGCGCGGCCGACCGACGCGCAGATCGACGCCGCCATCACCAACCTTTGCCGCTGCGGCACCTACCCGCGCATGCGCACGGCGATCCACGCGGCGGCGGCTGCTCTTGCTGCGGCCGGCCGGCCATGAGCAGCGCACGCGCTCGCCGCCCCGCTGCGGCCGCCGGCGCTGGCGTTAACGCCGGCCGGCGTCGGCTGCTCACCTCGACCTTGGCGGCTGGTGTGTGGACGCTCGGCCACGCCGCGCTGCCAACGGCGCAGGCGCAGCCCGCCCCCGGGCCCGCAGCGCGCCAAGCGGGCTTCAGCCCGTGGCTGCAGTTTGCGCCCGATGGCAGCGTCACCGTGCTGACCAACGTCGCGGAGATGGGGCAGGGCACCATCAGCGTGATTTCGCAGATTGCGGCCGAGGAACTCGACGTGGCGTTTGCCTCGGTGCGCGTGCAGCCGGCGCCGCTGGCCCCGCAATTCTTCAACCCCTTCATCGACAACTACGCCACCTTCGGCGCGCTCGGATTCCGTGTCAGCTATGCAGTGCTGGCGCCGGTGTGCGCGGCGGCGCGCCACATGCTGGTGGCGGCAGCCGCGCAGCGCTGGGCGGTGCCGGCGGTCGAGTGCAGCACGGCCGACGGTGGCGTTCGGCATGCGGCCAGCGACCGCCGCCTGCCCTACGCCGCACTGCTGGAAGCGGCGGCTGCCCTTACCCCGCCCGACAAGCCGGTGCTGCGCCCGCCGCGCGACTGGAAGGTGCTGGGCAGGTCAGTGCCGCGCGCCGACCTGCAGGCCAAGACCCGCGGCACCGCGATCTTCGGCATCGATGTGGCGCCGCCGCGGTTGCTGGCGGCCGCCGTTGCGCACGCGCCCACCTTTGGCGGCACGCTCGAGCGGGTCGACCCGGCGCCGGCTCTGGCGGTGCTCGGGGTACGGCAGGTGGTGTCGTTGCCTGCAGCGGTGGCGGTGGTCGCCGATGGTTACTGGGCCGCCCAGCAGGGGCTGGCCGCGCTGCAGCCGCGCTGGCGTGCCGGCCCGAACGCCGCGCTCGACAGTGAGGCGCTGCGCGCCACCCTGCGGCAGGCGGTGGCGGCTGGCGGCGGCGCAGGCTTCCCGGCCGACTACGACCCCAGACTCGACGGCCAGGCTACCGCGGCGGCGCTACGCGGCGCGGCGCGCGTGGTCGAGGCCACCTTCGACGTGCCGTTCCTGGCGCACGCGCCGATCGAGCCGATGAACTGCACCGCCCAGGTGGGCGCCGCGGGCGCCACGGTCTGGCTGTCGACGCAGGCCCCGCTCGACACCCAGCGCGCGGTGGCTGCCGCGCTCGGGCTGCCTGAGGCGCGGGTGACCGTGCATCAGCAACTGATCGGCGGCGGCTTCGGCCGCCGGCTGGAGCACGACTTCGCGGTCGAGGCCGCGCGCATCGCGCAGGCCTTGCGCGGCAAGCTGGCCGGCCGCCCGGTCAAGATGATCTGGTCGCGCGCCACCGATCTGGCCGCAGGGTTCTATCGACCGGCCGCGGCGGCGCGCGTGCGCTTGGCGCTGGGAACCGACGGCATGCCGCAGGCGCTGGCAGCCGACCTGGCGCACCCTTCGCTGCTCGATCACTCGGGGCTGAGCAACGCAGAGCCGCGGCCGGCGCTGGACTGGTCGGCCTCGATGGGCTGGGCGCGCCAGAGCTACGCGATCCCGGCGATGGACCTGCGCTGGACGCGGGTCGAGGTCGGGGTGCCCTGCGGCTACTGGCGTTCGGTGGGCGCCTCGCAGAACACGTTCTTCTTCGAACACACGATCGACCTGGCCGCGCGCTCGGCCGGGGTTGATCCGATGGCGTACCGGCGCCGCCTGCTGGCGCAGCAGCCACGCGCACTGGCCTTCGTAGACGCATTGGCCGCGGCCGCTGGCTGGGACCGCCCGGCTGTCGCCGGCCGCTACCGTGGCGTGGCGATCAGCGAAGCCAATCGCTCGATCAGCGGCCATGTCGTCGAACTGTCCGTGACCGCCCCCGGCCGGTTCCGGCTGGAGCGCATCACCGCGGCGATCGATGCCGGCGTGGTCGGTAACCCCGACGCGGTGCAGGCCCAGATGATGGGGGGCACGCTGTTTGGTCTGTCGGCGGCGCTGTTCGACGAGATCACGTTCAAGGACGGCCGGGTGCAGCAGAGCAACTTTCATGACTATCCGCTGGTGACCGCGGCGCAGGTGCCGCCGCTGCAGGTGGTGGTACTCGGCAACGGCGATCGCCCCGCCGGCATCGGCGAGGAAGGGCCGCCGACGATCGGTCCGGCCATTGCCAATGCACTGCTGGCGGCCAGCGGCACGCCGGTCACCCGACTGCCGCTGACGCGCGCCGGCTGGTCGTTGGCCTAGTCGCTGGTGCCGATTGGCACCATGCGGTTTAGGATTGCGGAAGGCTCGGTTCGGCGTGTTCGGCCGCGCTGCGCGCCGGACTTCGGATGAACGGGAGGATCGTCATGCAAGCGATAAATCTTGCCGACAAGCTGGCGCTGTTCAGTGAGCACTTCAAGCCCCGTACCGTGGGCGAGTTCAATGGGCACGACCTGATGGTTGTCAAGGTGAAGGGACCCTTCGTCTGGCACAAGCACGACGAGACCGACGATTTCTTCCTGGTGCTGAAGGGCCGGCTGACGATCCAGTTGCGGGCCGGGGACGTCACCCTGGGTCCCGGCGAACTGTTCGTCGTGCCCCGGGGTGTGGAGCACTGCCCCGTGGCCGAGGAAGAGACCCATGTCCTTCTGATCGAACCGCGGGGCACGTCGAACACCGGCGATGCCGCGACTGCGGCGGCGCGGGTGGTGGTCTAGTCACATCCGGGCGCGTCGGGTTGCTCTGGCCGTTTGCTCGTCAAGCGGCCGGGGAAGGTGATGTCGGCTCTGGGGTCGCGGCGCGCCGCCGGGTGAAGACTATTCTCGGACCCGTGCCGGGCCTCCGGTCTGACGAAGGACCGACGTCCTACGGCCCACTGACCGCGCTGGAGGCGTCGGTCATGAGCGCAGGAGTCGCGTTCTGGCGACCTTCGCTTCAGCCTGACCCGGTCATGTCGGGTCGGCGGCGGTCGGAGTTCCTGATCGCCGGGCGGAGAATCGGAATCCTGCCGAAAGACTTCGGGGAGGAACTCGTGGATGGTGCTGCCGCGTGCCGTTGCTGGAGCTGGGCGGAGACGCGATGGCCTCGACCGTCGATCGAGCCCGGCGTGCGGGCGCGGTCGTGGTCCTGGACGGCCTGAGCGATCCGGTCATGAACGGCATGGGACCGCCAACGGCGCGCGGCCACGAGATCGCAGGGCGCGCCGGTGGCGCGCGCAACTGACCCGCGACACGGTGCCGCAGCAGGATCTCGCAAGGTGAATGTTCTGGAGTTGCTCGCCTCCGGGCCGCCCGCTTACCGCGGCCGGGGCACCAACCACGACGGCGAGCCGTTCATCGGCGCGTTGCGCGTGCAGGTGCTCGGCGACGGCCGCGCCGTGCTTTTGCACTACTGCGCCACCCTCGACGACGGCACGGTGGCCCACACCGAGTCCACGCTGCTGGCGCCCGGGCCGGACGGCCGGCTCTGCCTGTAGCCCGTGATGTCCGAGTGGCCGGTCGTGCTGCCGCACGCGCAGATCGAGACGCAGGCGCCGGGCGATCCCCGAACCACGGCCGTCTTCGCCTCCGGTGCGCGCGAGGACCGAGACTGCTTCCGGGAGGAGATCACCCTCGCGTTCGGTGCCGACGGCAGCCTGACGTATGCCCACGCCTGGGGCCTGCCCGCAGGGCCCTTCAAAGATCGATCGACCTGCCGTCTGTTCCAGACCACCGCCTGAGGCGCCGTCGCGCGCCGTCTGCGGCGCGGTCGATGCCCGGGCGTGCCCGCGTCGCCCGGATGCCGGCCTGGCTCGGCGACAATGAGAGGGTTGTTCTCGCCAGGGTGACGTACGGCTCGGTCCCGTCACCGGGATCGCTCGAAGCACTCTGCCCACCCGCAGGATGAAGGCGGTGCAGCCTCTCGCCCGGCGGCGATGGGCTGCGCGCCCGACCCGGAAGGATGCCGCCCGCCATGAAGGCCACCGCCGCAGAGCTGCTGTCCCGCTTGCCCGGCAGGATCAGTGCGCGCTGGCCCGCGGGCGAGCGCTTCGTCCAGGCGCTCGCGCACGGCACCATGTCGGTGGAGCTGTACGCGCCGCAAGGCACCGACCCGCAGGGACCACACGAGCAGGACGAGCTCTACTTCATCATCGCCGGCAGCGGCGAGTTCGTCTGCGGCGACGAGCGGGCACGCTTCGCCCCCGGCATGGCCTTGTTCGTGCCGGCGGGAACGCCGCACCGCTTCGAGGGCTTTTCGGACGACTTCGCCACCTGGGTGGTGTTCTGGGGGCCGCAGGGGGGCGAGCGGTGAGGTGCGGGGCAGCGGCAGCCTCGCGCTTGCAATGGCAACGAGGCGGTACCGCAGTGGGTCTTGCCTGCAAGGCGGGCCGCGGTGCGCGATGACATGCAGACGCCGAGCGCAATCGACGTGGTGCATGAGTTCTGGCGGCTCATGGCCACCAATGACTTCGACGCGGTCGGGGCAGTGCTCGCGCCGGAGTTCGTGCTGGAGTGGCCGCAGTCGCGCGAGCGCATTCGGGGCGCCGAGCGCTTTGCCCGGATGAACGCCGAGTATCCGGCGCATGGCCGCTGGTCGTTCACGATCAATCGGATCGTCGGTGGAGTTGCGGAAGCGGTCTCGGACGTTTCCATCACCGACGGGGTTCAGAGCGCCCGGGCGATCTCGTTTTTCGAGGTGAGCCACGGCAGGATCCGGCGGCTCGTGGAGTACTGGCCTGAGCCGTACGATGCGCCGCTCAGCCGAGCGCACCTTGCGGAGCGCACCGAGTAAGATCTCGTTCGAGCAAGGCGGGCCACCGCACCGGCCGTACGGCGTGCCGCCGTCCGTCCGGCCGCCTGCCCGGTTTGCCGTGCCGCAGCCCACGATGATCCCCGACATTCGCCCCTACCGGCCTGGCGACGACCTCGCTGCGATCACCGACCTCATCCACCGCGCCTATGCGGTCCACCTGCAGCACGGCTTGCGCTACTGGGGCACGCACCAGCCGGCGTCGGACACCGAGAAGCGGCTGCGCGCGGGTGTGGGTCTGGTGATGCTCTGGCAGGGCGAGTACATCGGAACCGTCACCGTGCGTCCGCCGCAGCCGGAATCCAGCGTTGCGCTGTATCGGGATCCGACCGTCTACAGCCTGTCGCAGTTCTGCGTGGAGCCCCGGTTCAAGGGCCAGGGACTGGGGCGACGGCTGCACGATCACGCGCTGGCGGTGGCCCGCGAAGGGGGCGCGCGAACCATCGCGCTCGACACGGCCCAGCCGGCCAGCGCGCTGATCCGCCTGTACCAGGGATGGGGCTATGAGGTCGTCGGCGAGTGCGACTGGCGGCCCCAAACCAACTACGTCAGCGCCTTGATGGCGCGGCCGGTCGATATCGGGGCCATCTCCTGACGCAGCGGCATTGACGAACCAGCCAACCCGGGTTGTCCGCCGCGCCACTTGCCGTCGACGACCCTGCAGCGGGCGGCGCCACCGCGCTCGCCAACCAAGCGCCACTCCGCTCGCGCAAACGGACCGACTCCCAGCATGAAACCGGGAGATGGCTCTGACCATTCGCATCAAGGTGAAGGAAGCCGCCGGCTTGACGATCCTGATGGGTGGCGACAAGTGGCTCGAAGCACGTCTGATCCACCTTCTGCTACAGGGCGGGATCGATCTGACCACGCGCTTGTAGGGTCCGTCGGGTAAGTGCTCGCGCCGGTGACGCCATCGGTGGCGGCTGTGCATACAATAGCCGCGCACTTTGCCCTGTCAGCAGCGCCGATGGCGATTCCCGACTTCCAGACCCTCATGCTGCCCGCCCTGCGGGTGCTCTCGACGGTATCGCCGGCAACGACGGCGCAAGTGCGCACAGCGCTGGCAGCGGAGTTTGGCCTTACGGCAGCGGAGCTGGCGGAGCTGTTGCCAAGCGGGCGGCAGACGACTTTCGCAAATCGCGTCGCCTGGGCGTATTCCTATCTCAAGCAGGCAGGCTTGATTGCCTCGCCCCGGCGTGGTGTCTATGAGATCACGGCGCGCGGGCGCGAGACACTTGCGCAGTCTCCGGGGCGAATCGACATCCCGTTCCTGTCGCGCTTTGCGGAGTTTCAGGCGTTCCGTCAGCCCGCAGGCAACGCGCCGGGCGAGATCGCGGCGCCGGCGCTGACCGCGGCCCCGCTCACGCCGGACGAGCAGATTCGGGCGGGTTACAAGCGACTGCGCGAGGCGCTCGCGGCCCAGTTGCTCGAGCGCACCCTGAGCCTGTCGCCGTCTTCGTTCGAACGCCTGGTCGTCGACGTGCTGGTCGGTCTGGGCTACGGCGGTTCGCGTCTCGATGCAGCCGAGGTGGTGGGCGGCGGCGGCGACGAAGGCATCGACGGCATCATCAAGGAAGATCGCCTCGGCCTCGAATCGATCTATGTGCAGGCCAAGCGCTGGCAGGGCACGGTGGGGCGCCCGGAGATACAGCGCTTTGCCGGCGCGTTGCAGGGACAGCGGGCGCGCAAGGGCATCTTCATCACGACCTCGACATTCACCGCCGATGCGGTGTCGTATGCCCGCGGTCTGCAAACGACGATCGTGCTCATCGACGGTCGACAGCTCGCCGAGCTGATGATGGAAGCCGGGGTCGGTGTTTCTCCCGCGGAGGAGATTCGCGTTCTCAGGGCGGACGAGGACTACTTCGAAGGTCTCGACGCAAGCTGATTTCGATGGGACGGCGGCGGCGCTGCCGCTGTTGCCCACAGCACGTCGTGCGGACTGCGGGTCAAGCGGCCGTAAATCGGGTCTTCCGGTGCGCGGGCGGGCATGCGACGCAAAGCCCCGCGCAAGCCCATGACGCGGCGCCAACGCACCCTGCCGGCGCCCCCGAATCCGGATAGCCGGTCCCAAGGCCGGCTGGCTCCCGGCGCCCCGGGCGCCCGGCGGCGCCGTTCGTCGCACGCTGCGCCGTGGCCGGGGCCCCGGCCTGCAATGCGGCCAAACCGGCGCGAACGGCCGCTGGCCGTGACGAACTGCAACCGGCGCGGACAGATGGCATGCCCGGCGACGGCTCGCAGGTAACTCGACCGACCGCCGCCTTGCGGCTCGTCGCAACCCGCTCGCGCCGCCGGCCGGCGCTGCCTACAGTGCGCTCCATCGACCACGCAACACGCCACTCAGGGAGCACCGCCATGTATGCCACCACCGACCTGCGCGCCAAGTCCGCCGCCCTTGCTCTGGCCCTGCTGACCAGCGTGACCGTGATCGGCGCTACCGGCGCCGCCATGCAGCCGGCGGGCGCCGGGCTGCCGGTGATCGCCCTGCAGCCGGTCGTGGTCACCGCCGTCAAGGCGCTCTGAGCATCCCCGGTCCTCGTCCAGTGTCCGTGCCCGGACTTCGGTCCGCGGCGGGGCAGAGACAAGGCGCCAACGCCACGGACCGCACCGTTTCCCCGGACGCCCGGCCTCGGCCGGGCTTTTTTTCGTGCGTGACCTTGCGCTAGCCTTGGCGCATGCGTCGCTCGCTCAAGTTCATCCACACCGTCGGCACCGCCACCTTGCTGGGTACGCTGGCGCTGCAACTGGTCATCGCGTTCCGCTACAACGCCCTGCTGGCCGGCGACGACGCCGTGGCCGCCGGCGCGCGCCAGGTCATGGTCGAAGTCACGCGCTGGGTCATGGGCCCGTCGCTGGTCGTGGTGATCGTGACCGGCCTCTTGCTGATGGGCCTGAACCGCAGCTTTGCTTCGGCCTACTGGGTATGGGCCAAGGCGCTGATCGGGCTGCTGCTCGTCAAGGCCGTGATAACCGTCAACGACCCGGTGGTGCACGAGCTGATGGCCCTGGTGGCGCAGGGGATCGCCGGCAAGGAGGCGGCGCTGGCCGAACTGGCGCGCCTGGCGCGCATGGAGTGGCTGGGCGCGTGGCTGTCGGTGGGGCTTTGCGTGGCGGCCGTCGCCTTTGGCGTGTGGCGGCCGACGCTGGAGGGCAAGCCCAAGGCGGCAAGCCGCGCCAGCCCGGCAGACCGCCCGGACGACCCCGACGCCGTGCCCTCCGACGCCCCGGCCGAGCGCCTGGCGCGCTGACTGGCCGGCGGCCCTGCCGCGCCGCGCCGTGCCTGCGCCGCGGTCGGGTGGCGTCAAGTCCGGCGCCGCGGGCGGGCGGCGCGACTGACTTCGGTCAGCCCGCGTGCCCCGGTCTCTGGCTAGGCTGCACCCATCTGTGTAACCGACCGCGCACCGCGCTGCGCGCGTCCTGCCGCCATGGCCACCATCCTGCTGCTGTACTCCAGTGTCTACGGGCAGTCCCGGCGCATCTGTGAGCGCATCGCCGCCCGCCTCGGCGAGCGCGGCGAGCGCGCCACGGTGGCTGCGCTGACCGACCCGGCGCTCGACCCCAGCGCGTTCGACGCCATCGTCGTCGGCGCCAGCATCAAGCACGGCAAGCACCATCCCACCGTGCTGGAGTACCTGCGCCGTCACCGCGCCGTGCTGCAATCCCGGCCCGGCGCGCTGTTCTCGGTCAACCTGGTGGCGCGCAAGCCCGCCAAGAACACCCCGCAGACCAACCCGTATCTGAAGGCGCTGCTGGCGCAGTCGCCGTGGCAGCCGCAGCTGACTGGCGTGTTTGCCGGCGAGCTCGACTACGCGCGCTACGGCGCGGTGGACAAGCAGTTGATGCGGTTCGTCATGTGGGTGAACCGCGGCCCCATCGACCCGCGCACCCGGGTCAGCTTCACCAACTGGGACGAAGTGGATCGCTTCGCCGGCCAGGTGGCCGAACTCGTGCGCGGCGCGCCGTCCGTCGCGGCGGCAGGGCCGGCCGCAGCGGCTGCACCGGCTGCAGTGGCCGCCGATCCCCGCGCCCCGGCGCCCGAACTGGCGCCGGCGCGGTGAGGGTGACCCGCGCCGCCTCTGTTCCGGCGACAGCGCAGCCATGAAGCCGCTGCTCGAACGCCTGTCCGGTCGGCTCCATGCCCTGCTCGCGGCGGCCTGCCTGTGGCTGCTGGTCAGTAGCCCGTGGGTCGGCTTGTATCGGGAGCTGACAGCGCAGGCAGGCTGGGTCAACCTCGCCCACGCGGGCGTGGGGCTGCTGACCCTGCCGCTGGTGCTGGTGTACCTGCGCGCCTGCACCCAGGGCGGACTGTGGCGCACCTACTTCCCGTGGCTGGCGGGGCAGTGGAGCGGCATTGGCCGCGACCTCCGGGGCATGGCTCGCGGCGAGCGGCCGATGAACGAGGGCGCCGGCCTGTTTGCGGCCATCGAGGGCCTGTTGCTGCTGGCGCTGCTGGTCACTGCCGTCACCGGCGCGCTGTGGTTGCTGCTGCAGGGCGGCCAGGCCGCCGTGCTGCTGCGTGCCGTACACATCGGCGCCGCGCAGGCCTTTGCCGTGACGCTCGGCGCGCACGTGCTGGCCGTCTCGCTGCATCTGGTCGATCTGGTGCGCGGCTAGAAGCACTCGGAGGCGGGACCGCGTGGGCCGTCTCGCCCGCGCGTCCAGCAACCCCTGCCCCGGGCCGGCGCAGTGGCCGGGGTGCCGGTCAACGCAGGCGGATCGGCGCTGCGAGCCAGACCGCCACGCCGGCCGCCAGCATCACCCAGGCCACCGGATACAGCAGGCGCCAAGGGCCGCCGCCGCGAGCGAGGATTTCGAGCTCCTCGACGTACAGCGTCTCGCAGGCACCGTTGCCGGTGTCGGTGCGGGTGATGCTGGTGCCGCGCGTGAACGCAAAGCCATGCTGGTGCGAATACTCGGCAAGGTAGCCGCGCACGCGCACCTGGTCGCCCACCCGCACGCCGCGCAGGCGCGAAGTCACGCTGAGCCGGTCGCTCAGCAGGTGGTTGTTGGACAGCGCCGACATCGAGAACGCCTGCCACTTGGCGGTGGAGCTGGCCTGCACGTAGCAGACGAACTGGCCGCTCGAGTAATCCAGACCCGCATAGGCGCCCGTCTTGACGTTGTCGCCGAACACCACGCACAGATCCATCACGTTCAGGTGGTCGTGACTGGCTTCGTGAATCCAGTTCCACCAGGTGCTGGTGTCGTGCTGGCTGACCACCAACCCCCACAGCTCGTATTCGTACATCGGCTTGACCGTGTAGGTCACGCCGCCGACGGTAGTCTTGAACGGCGTGACTGCCGTCGGCACCTGCACCGGCTCCCGCACGAGCTGTGGCTTGAGCGCGGCCGGCGCCGGCAGCGCGTACCGCTGCCACCATGACACCGCCAGCAGCAGCAGGCCCCCGATCACCAGGATACGGGACAGCGTTGCGAGGCTCATCGGGCGCGAGTGCTTGGACAGAGAGCAGAAGACAAGTGGAGAAGAGGGGAGAGGAGTGGTGGGAAGAGGAGGGACCAGGGGCCGGTGCTGCTCCCGAAGATCGTAAGCGAAGCGGCGCGCGACCGCACGCCCGCGGCCATCGGCGTTTGCTCTCGTCGAGGCGTCCGCGCCACTTTGCGCGCGGGGCCTTCGATGCGATCCCGGCCAAGAGCGCCTGCGCGTAGGCTGCGAAGCTGCCCAGCGCCGGCTTGCTGCTGATGGCAGGCGTTGGACGCTCCCCTTGTCTGCGAGCGCCCGATGAGGTCGATCCAGCGGTCCATAGTGCTCTTGCGGGCGGGCGAGTGGCGCTTGCGACACAGCGTCGCCGAGTCAGGGCGACACCGTTGCTGCCTCGTGCAAGGCAGTGCCGGACTTCATCGGGACCTCGTCCGGACCTCATGCGCGATCGGGCCTGGCCGGCTTGTCGCGCTTGTGCCGCTTGACCCGCTCGACCGGCTTGGACGGTTTGACCGATTGGGCCGACTTGAGCGCAGCGGTCGACGTGAACGACCCCGGTGACGTGAAGTGCCCTGGCGGTCGGCGCGGCGAGGCCACGCGGTCGGCCCGGCCGGGTCGGTCCGGCTCGCGGCGGGGCGGCGCCGGGTCCGAGCGCGCGCCGTCGCGGGGCGCATCGCGCCGCACAACCACACGCTGGCCGCGCAGCGAGGTGGAGCGCAGCGCCCGCACCGCCTGCTCGGCCAGCTCGTCCGACACTTCTACCAGGCTGAAGCGGTCTTCGATCTCGATTCCGCCGATCTCGCGCGCGCTGATGCCCGCCTCGTTGGCGATCGCGCCGACCAGATCCGCCGGCCGCAGCCCGGCTTGGCGGCCCAGGCTCACCCACAGGCGCACCATCGCACCGCCGCGCCGCGGCTTGCCGGTCTTGTGCCGGCCAGCAGGCGGCGCGGCGCCTTGGCCGGCGAAGGGTGTCGCGTGCGCCTTGCCGTCCTTGCCGCCCGGTGCCCGCGGTGCGGGCAGGGACGGGATGTCCTCGTCATCGCTGGCCACCGTCGGTCCCTGCAGCGCCTCGTGTGCCAGCTTGACGGCGGCGGCGGCCACGTCCAGCGGGTCGAACTCGCCGGCCAGTTCCTCGGTCACCACGCGATAGCCGTCCAGCGCGCCCGCCTCGAGCGCCGTGCGCAGCGCTGCACGCGTCATATCGAGCCGGCGCGCGCGCACGTCCATCGCGGTCGGCAGCGTGGCGACCTCGATCTTCTGCCGGGTGAGCTGCTCGATGTTGCGCAGCAGCCGGTGCTCGCGCGGCTCGGCCAGCGTGATCGCCACGCCGGCGCGCCCGGCGCGGCCGGTGCGGCCGATCCGGTGGACGTAGCTCTCTGGCGAGGCCGGCACGTTGAAGTTGATGACGTGCGTCAGGTGCTCCACGTCCAGCCCGCGCGCGGCGACGTCGGTGGCCACCAGCAGGTCCACACTGCCGGGGTCCGAGCCGATGCCGGACTTGCCCGCCTTGCCGCCGCCGCGCACGCGCTTCATTACGCGGTCGCGCTGGTCCTGCGACAGGCCGCCGTGCAGCGCCTCCACCGCAAAGCCGCGGCCGCGCAGCTTCTCCGCCACTTCGTCGACCTCGGTGCGCGTACGCGCGAACACGATGGCCAGTGACGGGGCTTCCAGGTCGAGCACGCGGCCGAGCGCGGCCACCTTGTGCGCGCGCTGCACCACATAAGCGGTCTGGCGCACCCGCGGCTGGGCACCGCCAGCCGGCTTCTCGCGCGCGATCTGCACGCGCACCGGCGCGCGCAGGTGCTTGTCGGCAATCGCCGCGATGCGCGGCGGCAGCGTGGCGGAGAAGAGCGCCGTCTGTCGCCCGGCCGGCGCGGCCTCGAGGATCAGCTCGATGTCCTCGGCAAAGCCCATGTCGAGCATCTCGTCGGCTTCATCGAGCACCACCGTCTGCACGCCGGCGAGCGACAGCGTGCCGCGCCGCAGATGGTCGAGCGCGCGGCCGGGGGTGGCCACCACCACATGCACGCCGCGCTTGAGCGCCTGCACCTGCCGCGCAAAGGGCGCGCCGCCGTAGATGGGCAGCGTGAGCGCGCCCAGCGCATGGCCGTAGCGGTGCAGCGCCTCGGCCACCTGGATGGCGAGTTCGCGCGTGGGCACCAGCACCAGCGCCTCCGGCCCCGGCGCCGTGCTGCGCGCGGCCAGCACCCGCTGCAGCAGCGGCAGGGCGAACGCCGCCGTCTTGCCGGTGCCCGTGGCCGCCTGGCCGAGCAGGTCGTGCCCGGCCAGCAGCGGCGGGATCGACTGGCTCTGGATCGGGGTGGGTTCCTCGTAGCCGAGGCCGGTGAGGACCTTGGCCAGCGCGGGCGAGAGGCCGAGGTCGATGAAGGGGCTGGTCATCGACGCAGCGTAGCAGCGGGTGCGGTGCGGCCCCTCTCTACCTTGACCCGTCGGATTCTTCAGTGTTACTTTGGTAACACCTCGATGAGTACGATACGAGCGTGCCAATGGCTGCAACGACGACGACGATCAAACTGCCGGCAGACCTCAAACAGCGCATCGCACCGCTCGCGGAAGCGGCCGGCAAGACGGCGCATGCCTGGATGGTCGAGGCGCTGGAACGCCAGGCCGCACTGGCCGAGGCGCGCGAAGCCTTCCTGCGGGAAGCCGGGGCGTCCGCGGCGGAAATCGATGCCGGCGGCGCGCTGTATTCGGCGGAAGACGTTGCCGCTTACCTGCTCTCCCGCGCTGCCGGCAAGGCCGCAGCGCGGCCCAGGCGGGTTGGAAAGAGCGGCAAGAGCGGCAAGAGCGCTGCGGCTGCGACGCCGCCCGGTGCGCGGCGGCGTCGATAGGTCGTCCATCGCATCGGTTGGATCGGGACGTGGCGGCCGTCTACTTCAGTGCCCGCGCGCTGGCCGAGCTCGATCGCCTGTTCGACCTCATTGCGGAGCACGACCCCGCCAGCGCCGTTCGCACCGCGCGCCGCATCACAGAGGCTGTCGGCATCCTGCGCGAGCATCCGCTGATCGGCCGCCCCGTGAGGGGCGACATCCGCGAACTCGTGATCTCGAGCGGGCGGACCGGATACGTTGCCCTCTACCGGCTCCGCAACGGTGTGGCGCGAGTCGAGATCCTGACGATCCGGCACCAGCGCGAGGCGGGTTATCGGGAGTGAGCGGATTGAGGACAGTGCGGCGAGTGAACCTCAGCCAAGCCGGCTCCGAGATCTCGATCAGTTTGAGCTCCGGACCGCGCCCGACCACCAAGCGGACCCTGCCGGTGGCGCCGGTGCGCAGCAACGGGCCTTCGATGATCGGCACGCCGGCGGTCTTCAGCCGGGCAATTACCTCGGCCAGCGAACCGCCGTGATGAAGCACAGGTCCAGCGCGCCCGGCACCGGCGTGTGCGCCTCCACCAACTTGTGCATTCCCGCTAGTAGACGGCGAAAGTTGCTGGCGGCGAGTACACCACCGATTTCGAGGCGATTCCCTGTCGGAACGACTGTGAGCTCAGACAACTACTTCCCCCACGAATCCTTCAACGTCACCGCCAGATTGAACACCGGCTTCTCGCTGGTGTGATTCTTCCGGTCCGCCACGAAGTACCCGTTGCGCTCGAACTGGAACTTGTCGTCGGGTTGGGCGTTGGCCAGCGATGCTTCGACATAGGCCGACAAGACCCGCTTGCTGCCGGGGTTCAGCAGCGTCAGGAAGTCCTTGCCGCCGGCATCGGGTTGCGGGTCGGTGAACAGGCGGTCGTACAGGCGCACTTCGGCCGGCTGCGCCGCGTGCACGGGCAGCCAGTGGATGGCGCCTTTCACCTTGACGCTGTTCGCACCTTCGGTGCCGCTGCGGGTCTCGGGCAGGTACTCGGCGTGCACGGCGGTGACGTTGCCGGCGGCGTCCTTGTCCACGCCGGTGCAGCGGATCACGTAGGCGCTGCGCAGGCGAACCATGCCGCCGGGAACAACGTGGCCCGTCGCGTCGCTGCGCGGGGGCGTCAGGCGGAAGTAGCCCTTGGGCGGGTTCTCGTTGAAGTCCTCGCGCTCGATCCACAGCTCGCGGCCGAGCGGGATCGTGCGGGTGCCGAGTTCCGGCTTGTGGGGGTGGACGGCAAACGTGCAGTCTTCCGTTGTACTGGCCGGCCAGTTGTCGATAACGAGCTTCAGCGGCTCCAGCACCGCGGTGGCGCGCGGGGCGGTGGCATCGAGGTCGTCGCGCAGCGCCTGCTCGAGCACGCTGTAGTCGATCCACTGCGTGCTCTTGGACACGCCAATGCGCTCCATGAACGTCTGGATGCTCTGCGGCGTGAAGCCGCGCCGGCGCAGGCCGACCAGCGTGGGCATGCGCGGGTCGTCCCAGCCGTCGACGTGCCGGTCCTCGACCAACTGGATCAGCTTGCGCTTGCTCATCACCACGTACGTCAGGTTCAGCCGGTTGAACTCGTACTGGTGCGGCAGCATGAAGGGGTTGGGCACGCGCTCGTCCAGCGCGGCCTGCAGCAGCGGCGTGAAGTGCTGGGTGTGCTCGCGCAGGAGCTTGAGCAGCTCGTCGGCGTCGTTGACCGCCAGGTCGGGGTTCCTGCTCCAGCTGGCGAACATCGCCTCGACGCGGCGCTCGTAGCGGCTGTGGCCGAGCTTGTCGCGGCTGCCCTCGACCACGTTGCGGCAGTGCAGGGCAAATTGGCGCTTGGCTTCGGTGCCCTCGCCGGCGATGCGGTCGAGCAGCGCGCGGGCGGCCTCGTACTGCGGCCGCCGCAGCAGCGGGACGATGCGCACCAGCGTCCAGTCGTAGAACGGGCGCTGGTCCTCGAACTCCAGCGTGCAGATGGAGTGGGTGATGTTCTCCAGCGCGTCCTCGATGGGGTGCGCGTAGGCGTACATCGGGTACACCTTCCACGCGTCGCCGGTCATGTGGTGCTCGGCGAATCTGATGCGGTAGATCGCCGGGTCGCGCATGTTGATGTTGGGCGAGCCCATGTCGATCTTGGCGCGCAGGATCATGCTGCCTTCGGCGTGCTGGCCGGCGCGCATCTCGCGGAACAGGCGCAGGTTGTCCTCGATCGGGCGGTCGCGGTAGGGCGAGTTGGTGCCGGGCTCGGTCAGCGTGCCTCGCGTCTGGCGCATCTGTTCGGCGCTCTGCTCGTCCACGTAGGCGTAGCCGGTGGCGATCAGGTGTTCGGCAAACCGATACATGTCCTCGAAGTAGTCCGAGGCGTGGTACAGGTTGCTCTCGGCGCCGCTCGATGAGGTGTGCGTCCAGTCAAAACCCAGCCAGCGCACGCTGTCGAGAATGCCGTCGACGAACTCCTGGTCTTCCTTCACCGGGTTGGTGTCGTCAAACCGCATGTGACAGCGCCCGCCGAAGTCGCGCGCCAGGCCGAAGTTCAGGCAGATGCTCTTGCCGTGGCCGATGTGCAGGTAGCCGTTGGGCTCGGGCGGAAAGCGGGTGCGGATGTGGGCGGCGTCGAGCGGCGCGGCGGCGTGCTGGTCGTAGGGCCCGGGGCGGCCGGCCCAGCGGCGGTCGGCGTAGGTGCCGCGGACGAGGTCCTCGGCAATGACGTTACGAATGAAGTTGGTACTCGGGGCGGGCGCGGGCCGGCCGGCGCCTTCGTCGCTCTTGTTCTTGGTGCCGGCGGGGTGCGTATCCATGAGGCCTGGAGCGTGAAAGCGACTGCTGTGCAAAGGGATTGTGCCACCAGTTGTTGCAGTGCCGCGACCGACGCTCCGGTGCCTGCTGCCGGCCGCCTCGCCCGCGGGCGAGGCGGCCTCCCGTCGGGGCTCGCTCAGGGCGCAGCGCAACCTTCAGCGGCGTGCGACACCTTGTCCATCACCCGCGCAGCCCCGGAAGTGCAGCAAAGTGCAGCACGCGGGGAAACGGGTCGTAGAAGTGGTGCAGCAGCCGCTTCCATTCCTGGTACTGGGACGACTGGCGGAAGCCCTCCTCGTGGGCTGCCACCGAGGTCCAGCGCACCAGCAGCAGGTACTCGTGATCGTGTTCGATGCAGCGTTGCAACTCGTGGCCCAGATAGCCGGGCATCGAGGCGATGATGGCCTGCGCCTGCGCGAACGCTGCCTCAAACTGGGAGTTCTGACCCGGGCGGATGGTCAGCGCTGCGACTTCGAGGATCACGGTGCGGTGGTCGATGCGGGAATCATGGTCCGGGCGCGGGCTCCCGGGCCCCGCAGGTGAAGCAAGCTCGCGCTCTAGCGGCCAAGCACCACCGACAGCACCGTCACCGCCGTCAGCAGCACGGCCGCGCCAATGCGCTTGTTGCGCGACTCGGATGGGTCGAGCAGCACGCCACCCAGCACGCCGGCCGCGATGCCGAAGCCGAAGCCGAAACCGCCCGGGCTGCCGAGCAGCGACAGCGCAAAGGCCAGCGCCAGGCCGACCAGCAGACCGATGAAGGTGTAGTTGCCGCTGGACCGCGCGGCGGCCTGTGCGGGATGCGTCATGGCCGTTCTCCCCAAAGTTGACGCGGCAACCGGCGGGCGAGGGCCCGGGCGCCGCCCCGGATCATGCGCCTGTCGCGGCGGTCTGTCATCGGGCGCCGTCCAGGCGGGTTGACGGTAACCGGTGCGCCAGTTCAGCCCGCCAGCCCCGGTGCCGACCACAAGAGCTGCCCCAGTCGACGGTGCGGCAGCAGGGTGAACAGGCCCGCCACCACCAGTGCGCCGAAGAACAGGCTGAGCGCGGCGATCCGGTGGCCGCGCACGTTGCCGGCGCGGGCGTACGCCACCACCAGCGGCAGGGTGACCAGCGTCAGCGCCGTGAACAGGTGGATCACGGTGTAGCCGCCCAGGTTGTACAGGCCGGTGTCGCGGATCATCAGCGAGGTCACGGCCACGATCAGCATGGCCCAGATCCACAGCCAGCCGATGGCGCGGTGGTTGAGCGTGCCCTTGGGCGCTGCGAGCTGCACGATGCCAAGCAGCAGTGCCGTCAGCGCGGCCAGCGTGTGGATGACGAGATGCGGGGGCCAGGTGGCGCTCATTGAACAACCTTCGCGCTGCATGCTCGGTGATTGACTGTTGCGGTGGCCCGGCGGCGTTCGCTGGATTGCCTGCGCGCTGCGCGCTCGGGATTCGCCCTTGGGGCGGCCCGACGGTGTCTCATGCAGGGCGCGGGTGCCGTCGTGGTGGACGCCCGCCACTTTAGCCAGCTTGCGTGCCAATGCACGCGGCAGGCGACCAGCCGCCCCGGGACAGCGCCAGATGCTCCGATCGCAGCGCGAGGGGCCGGCGCTGCTAACCTCGCGGCATGAACGACCGGTTGCCCGAAGCGCGCGGCGGCATCGACACGGACCCCGCCGCGGCAGCCGCGCCGCTCGGCTGGTCGCTGCACAGCGACGATCCCGCCGCTGCGCTGCGCCGGCAGGGCTTCGTCCTGCTCGATGCGGCGGCACTAGCGCAGATGGCGCAGGCCGCGCCGGCGCCGCTCACCGCGTCCTGGGACGATCTGCCGCCCGATGCCCACCTGCGCGACGGCGGCGCCTACCGTTTCCGGCGGCACGCGTCCTACACGCTCGACCTGCCCGCGCAACTGGCGCGGGTGCCGCATCGCGCGCACTGGCAGCCCACCGACTACAACGCGCTGCATGGCGGCATCGAGCGCTGGTTCGAGCCCGTGCATGCGGCGCTCGATGCGCAGCCGGCGTGGACCGGCCTGCTCGCCGCACTGGGCCGCGTGTTCGCGGCGGCGGCGGCCACGCCGGTGACGCGCTGGTACGTGGAGGCGCACCAGTTCCGTATCGACACCGCGCAGGGCATCGGCCGGCCCACACCCGAGGGCGCACATCGCGACGGTGTGGACTTCGTGGCCGTGGTGCTGGTGCAGCGGCAGGCGGTGCGCGGCGGCGAGACGCGCGTGTTCCAGGCCGATGCGCCGTTCGGCGTGCGCTTCACGCTGGCGCAGCCCTGGAGCGCGCTGCTGCTCGACGACGCGCGCGTGGTGCACGAGACCACGCCCATCCAGTCGGCCGCCGCGCCCGGCGCGTGCGCCGGCTGGCGCGACACCCTCGTGCTCACTTACCGCCGCGATCGTTTCCAGGACCCGTCGCGGTGACCGTTGAAGCCGGCCCTGATTGGGCCGCTCATTGTCTGGCGCCGTCGCGGCCAGCGCCGCGACTCTGGCGGTCTTGACGAGTCCGCTCTGGACGCTGCAACACGTGCGTGGACACCGTGTTGGCCGCCTGGCCCGCCTCCCGGTAGGTGCGCGTTAGTCGCAAGCCATGCCGTTGCGGCGCGGGATATTTTTTCGCCCGCAGCCCTTGTCGCGCGCGCCTGATTCGACGCACTGAACGGCGTGAGCGCCCGGGGCCGAGAACGGTAGGCCGCGTTTATCGCTGGAAGACGCAAGTTCACCCGTCGGACCCGTTGCTCGGTCGACCAGGCTCCCTACACGGCACCTGGAGCCGGCCTGCCTCATTTGTGCAATGAGATCGAGTCATCTGGCATGATTGATGGGTTCAGGTAAAAAGTTAAATTGAGGATAAATAATTATCAGTACATAAGAAAAGACTTAGACACAATTAATGATTGATGAATCTAGACGCGGAGGACGCTAGATCACATGACTGAGTGATCTGTGTTGAGTGGCCCGCTTAAGCTTGATTGCGTCGGTATCGAGACAAACAGGGCAAATCGGCAATCGCGGCGGTCCCGCACGAGGCCCGGGCAACAGCTAAAGGGATGAAATCCGTGCATTGGTGTGCGAGTGCGCTGCAAATCGTTGCGGCGCTTTGGTTGGTCGTGGGAGCCGTAGCAAGTGCCCAGGCGGCGGTGGTGGTCAGCAAGGAGTTTCTCGATCCTGCCAGCGTCAACGGCAGCAACCTTCAGGACCTTTCCGGACAAGTAACCGACGCGACGCCTGCGCAGGGCGACCTGCGCACGGTTCGGCTGGGGATCAGCCACGTCGGCGCAGCGATCAGCGGTGGTCAGATCACTGACAGCCTGCCGACCCAGATTCGGCTGGCGGATCCGGTTAACGCGCGCTTCAGCAGTGGCTGCGGGCCCAGCGCCGTTGTTGCCACCGGAAGCCCGGGTGGCGGTGCCTTCATCGCCACCGGCCTGCAGGTGCCCAGCGGCATCGATGCGGATCCCGGGCGCTGCTTCATCTACTTCGACGTTGTGTCGACCGTGGTCGGCACCTGGAACAACGTCATAGCCGCCGGCGGCTTCACCGGCAACGCGGCGGGCGTCGGCGTCATTAGCAATCCCGACCCGGCGCCGCGCAGCCTGACCGTCACGGGACTGTCCAGCCTCAGCGTCAGCAAGGGCTTCGCCCCGTCAACCTTGCTGATGGGCGCAACGACCACGCTGACCATCACAGTCGCCAACCCAAACACCGGCCGGCCGGTCCGACTGACGCAGCTCACCGAGGAACTGCCGGAGACCCTGGCGGCAACGAGCCCCACGCCGTCGATCAGTTGCTCGGCCGGCGGTCTGCCGGGCAGCGTGGCCGCCAGCGGCACCGCCGGTACGGTGATCCTCACGTTCGCCGGAGGTACCGAAGTGGCCGGTGGCGGCAGCTGCGTGGTCAGCTGGACCCTGACCGCAGTCCCGTCCAACGGCACATCGATCACGAGCACCAACCGCATCCCGGCAAACAGCGTGCTGAACAGCCGCGGCCTGGGCCATGGGATCGCGCAAGCCAACGTCACGGTGCAGTCGCCGATCACGCTGGCCAAGAGCTTCGCGCCCGCAACCGCGCGCGCCGGCGAGCCGGTCACCTTGACCATCAGCATCACCAACCGCAGTGCCAGCGCGGTGACTGCGGTGGGCTTCACCGATAACCCGCTCTCCGCGCCGGCCGGCGTGACTTTGTTAGCGCCGGCGGCCGCCAACTCGGCCTGCGGCGCGCCCCTGCTGACGAGCGCGGCCGGCGGCAACTCGATCGTCATGAGCGGCGCCAGCATCGGCGCGGGAGCCGTGTGTCTGGTCACCGCGACCGTGAGCGCGCCCGGCCCGCAGACCTACACGAACACGATCGTTGCCGGCGCGACCTGGACGCAGGGCGGCTTTACGCAGTCGACTGCTGCGGCCAGCGCGACGCTGAACGTGTTCTCGGGGTTCCGCGGCTTCAAGTCGATTCTCGACCCGCGGACGGGCAGCTCGCTCACAGGCGGCGTAGTGCCGGGCGATGTGGTGCGCTATCGCGTCGAGTTGGAGAATTTCTCCACCGGCCAGATCACCGGCGTGTCGCTGACCGATCCATTCCCGTCGATCGGCGGCGCGCAGATGGTGTACGCCACGGCAGCCACGCCGGGCGCGGCCAATCCGCGCACCAACTGCACGGCCACCGGCACGCCGGGCGTGCCGGGCCCGATTGCTGCCCCCGCCACGGTGCAGACGGACGGCGCCGCCTCAGTGAGCTTCACCGGCCTCGTGGTGCCCGGCAATCCGAGCGGCGTTTCCGATCCCGGGGCGCGCTGCTTCATCGAGTTCGATGCGCGCCTCCCGCGCAACTGGCCGGTGGGCACCAATCTGGTCAACAGCCTGCCGTCGAACGCGATATCCGGCGGCGGCGGCGGCGGGGGCGGGGGCGGGGGCGGCGGGTCGGGCTTCCAGAACGTGGTGGTGTCCAACGTCCCGGTGCTCAACCAGTTCCCGATCAGCAAAAGCTTCTCGCCCTCTGCCCTGTCAGCCGGCGGCACTTCGATCGTCACGCTCGCGCTCGTCAACAACGGCCTGTACGCGCTCGACAACGTGGCGGTCGACGACGCGCTGCCCTCCGTGGTCGTGGGTACGGTCACGGCGCAGCTGCGCGTGGCCACGCCCGCCAACACAACCACCAACTGCGGCGGCACGCCGGTGTTCACCATCAGCGCGGAGCGCGACCGGCTGCAGGTGGGCGGCATTACCGTGCCTGCGCGTGCAGCAGGCGCGCAGAGCGGCCAGTGCCAGGTGAGCTTTGCCGTGGTGGCACCGGTGCCGGCCACCTGGAACAACAGCGCCACTGCCACCGGCACCGACGCGCGCACCGGCGAGACGGTCAACCCGCCCGGCCCGGCCAATGCGACGCTGGTCACCACGCCTTCGCTGACGGCCACCAAGTCCTTCAGTCCGACGCCGGTGGCCGCCAACGGCGGCAATTCCACCGTGACGGTGACACTTGGCAACATCGGAGCAACCGCGCTGACCAACGTTAGCGTCAACGACCCGCTTCCCAGCGGCTTGCGCGTGGCGTCCACGCCGGCGGCGGCAACCACCTGCGCTGGTCCGACGGCAATCACCGCCAATGCGGGTGCCAGCACCGCCCAGCTGACCGGTGCCACGCTGCCGGCGGGCACCACCTGCACCTTCACCTTCAATGTGGTGACGCAGGCCGCGCCGAACCCGGTCGTCAACACGATTCCGGCGGGCAGTATCAGCGCTGCCGGTGGCGTGATCAGCACCACGCCTACCAGCGCCTCGCTCGCCACCTTCAACGGCGGTGGCCTCAACGTCGAGAAGCAGTTCTCGCTCACCGACCTAGCGGGGCTTGGGCAGCCGACCCGCCTGACCATCAGGCTTAGCAACACCTCGACGCAGGCGCTCACCGGCATTGCGTTTACCGACACGTTGCCAACCGGCATGGTGCTGACGGCCGCGCCGAACCCGACCACCACCTGCGGCGGCACGGTCAACGCACAGCCCGACGGCACGAGCATCGTTTTCAGCGGCGGCACGGTCGCGCCTGGCGTCGGCGTACTGCCGGCGCCGGCTCCGGCCACCTGCGTGATCGCAGCCAACGTCACCCTCAATCGCGTCGGCACGCTTGCCAACACGATCCCGCTGAACGCGGTCACCACCGACCAGGGCCTGACCAACACCAACGCGGCGGTGGCCAACGTCACTGCGCTAGCCACGGTCGGCGTGACCAAGCGCTTTACGCCGCAGGCGGTCCCGCCCAACACGCCGGCACTGCTGACCATCGCGGTGCTGAACAACGCCGGGGTCGACCTCACCAACCTCACGGTGGTCGACGCGCTGCCGTCCGGCTTGATCGTGTCGACGCCGTCGAACGCGAGCACCACCTGCACGGGCGGCTCCGTGACTACACGCCCGAGCCTGCTGGGCGGCGGCCGCACCGACGTCGTGCTGCAAGGAGCCATACTGGTTGGCAGTGCCGGCGCCACCACGAGCTGCGAGGTGCGGATCAACGTGCAGTCGGCCGCGCAGGGCGCCTACGCCAACACGATTGCGCCCGGCAACGTGACGGCCGACGGCAGTATCAGCAACACCGCGCCGGCCGATGCCACGCTGAACGTGCGCGTCGCGGCCGGCGTCGCCAAGAGCTTCGCCGCGCCGACCAGCCGCCGCGTCAACGAGCCGATCCGGCTGGTCGTCACGATCAGCAATCCGAACACGGTGCCGCTGACCAACGTCGCGCTCACCGACGCCTATCCGGCGAACGTTTTCAACGCCACCACGCCGGACGCGAGCACCACCTGCGCCGGCGGTCTCGTGACAGCGGTGCCCTCGGGCACCAGCGCGCGGCTGACCGGAGTGACCGTGCCGGCCAGTGGCTCGTGCACCTTTGCCGTCGACGTGCTGGCCAATGTCCCTGGCGCATGGAACAACGTCATCGCCGACGGCGCGCTGACCTCGGCCGAGGGCGTGACCAACGCGGCGCCAGCGGCGGCCTCGTTCACCACGTTCAATCCGCCGACCCTTGGCAAGGAGTTTCGGCCAGTGCAGATCAATGCAGGCGGTGCATCGCTGTTGCGGATCGTGCTCGGCAACCCCAACGCGGCCGTGCTCACCACCACCGCAGTGCTCAGCGACACGCTGCCGGCGGCGGTGAGCTTCGGGGCGCCGGCGATCAGTCCGGGTCCTGACCCGCAAGGCCTGCCGGCCTGCGGCGCCACCGCCGCCGGCAGCACGCTGACTTTGGCCTCGGGCAGCTCGATTCCGGCGGGCGGCTGCTCGATCCTGGCCAACGTCACAGCCAGCGCTCTAGGTACCTACATCAACAGCCTGCCGGCCGGAGCGCTGCAGACCAGTGGCGGCAACAACCCACAACTGGCCACGGCCACGCTGTCGGTGAGCGCCCTGTCCTCGCTGACCGGCACCGTCTTCCGCGACGACAACAACAACGGCGTGCCCAACGGCGGCGAGCCGGGCTATGCCGGCCAGTCCGTCGAACTGCTCGACGGAACCGGCGCGGTGGTGGCCGCCACCACCACCGATGCGCTGGGCAACTACGCCTTCCTCGCACTGGCGCCGGGCACCTACGCGATCCGCCAGCCGGCGCAGCCGGCCGGCACATTCAACGGCATCGCCAGCGCCGGGACCGGTGCCGCCACCGCGGGCACGGCGAGCGCGCCTACGGTTGTGCCGAGCGTCATCAGCGGCATCGTGCTGGGCAGTGGGCAGAACGCCACCGGCTACAACCTCGGCGAAGTGGTGCCAGCCAGCCTCGCCGGCGTGGCGTTCCGCGACGACAACAACAGCGGCACGCAGCAGTCGAGCGAGCCGGCGCTCGCGGGCCAGACAATCACGCTGACCGGTATCAACGACCTCGGCCAGGCGGTGTCGCTGGGCACTAGCACCGATGCCGGCGGCGCCTACAGCTTCAGCGGACTGCGGCCCGGCACCTACACGCTGACGCAGCCAGCGCAGCCGTTCGGCACCGCCAACGGCCAGACGATCGCCGGTTCGGGCGCCAGCAGCAACGGCACCGCCACCGTGCCGACCAGCACGCCGAGCGCCATCAGCGGCATCGTGCTCGGCAGCGGGCAGAGCGGGACCGGCTTCAACTTCGCCGAGCTGCCCACGGCGCTCATCAGCGGCGTGGTCTACGTCGATCGTGACCGCAACAGCGCCTTCGACCCGACCGACACCGGCCGGATTGCGGCCGTGACGCTGCGGTTGGTCCAGGGTGCCGACTGCGCGACCGGCACCACGCTGCAGACCACTACCACGGATGGGAGCGGCGCGTATGCGTTTGCCGGGGCCTCGGCCGGCGGTAACTACCTGATCTGCCAGACGCAGCCGGCGGCCTGGGGCAATGGCAACGCCAACGGCGTGGCGGGCAGTAACGTCATCGCCATCACCAACCTCCCGTCTACCGGGCTGGCCGGCAACAATTTCGGCGAGTGGGGCGGCGAGCTGCGCGGCACGGTCTTCCTCGACCCGAACAACAACGGCCTGCGCGATGGCGGCGAGCCGGGCCTGGCGAGCACGCTGCAACTCGCGGGCACCGATCTGGACGGCCGGCCGGTTTCGCGCTACGCCACCACCGACGGCAGCGGCAACTTCGTGTTCTTCGACCTGCCGGGGGCCGGTGCGGGCGGCTTCACGGTCACACAGGTCACGCAGCCGGCCGGTACGGTCGATGGCCGCACCACGGCCGGCAGCGCCGGCGGTGTAGCGAGCGCGCCGGGGGCGACGCCGAGCCGCATCGCGAGCATCGCGCTCGGCGTCGGCGCTAGTTCGGTCAGTAACCGGTTCGGCGAGCTGCCCGCCGCGTCGCTCGCCGGCAGCGTCTACCTCGACGCCAACAACAACGGCCAGCGTGACCCCGGCGAGCCGGGCGTGGCCAATCAGACCATCGTTATCACCGGCACTGACGACAGCGGCAGCGTCAACGGCAGCGTGGTTACCGATGCCGACGGCAACTTCAGCGTCAGCGACCTGCGCCCGGGCACCTACACGATGACGCAGCCGGCGCAGCCACCGGGCACGCTGAGCGGCCGCACCACGCCGGGCTCGGGCGGCGGCACCGCCACGCCTCCCACCACCACGCCCAGCGCGATCGCCGGCATCGACCTCGCCGCGCCGGGCAGCGGCAGCGGCGGCAACCTGTTCGGTGAGATCCCGGCCGGCGGCGTGATCGCCGGTCGCGTGTGGCTCGACGCGAACAACAACGGCATCGTGGATGCCGGCGAGAACGGCATCGCCGGCGTGACCATCGAGCTGAGCGGCACCGACACCACCGGCGCGACCGTCATGCGCACGCTGGTGACCGATGCCGACGGCAGTTACCGCTTCAGCGGCCTGGTGCCGGGCAGCTACACGGTGCGCCAGCCCGAGCAGCCGCCGGGCACCTTCAACGGCCAGACCGTGGCCGGCACGATCGGCGGCACGCCAACGGCGGTGACGACGCTGCCGTCGGCCATCGGCGGCATCAACCTGGGCATCAACCAGACCACGCTCAACAACAACTTCGGCGAGCTGCCGGCCGGCCGCATCAGCGGCAGCGTCTACAACGATGCCGACAACAACGGCCGCCGAGAGGCGGGCGAGACCGGCTTCGCCGGCCAGACGGTGCTGCTCACCGGCACCGACGACCTCGGCCGCGCGGTGTCGCTGAGCACGCAGACCGATGCGGACGGCAACTTCAGCTTCACCGGCCTGCGGCCCGGCAGCTACACGCTGACGCAGCCGGCGCAGCCGCCCGGCACCGTGCCCGGCATCACCACCGCCGGCACCCTCAACGGCGCCAGCGTGGGCACCGCCTCGCCTGTGACGGCGCTGCCCTCGACCATCGTCAACATCGTGCTGCCTATCGGCGGCGTGTTGATCGACAACCTGTTCGGCGAACTCGGCAACTCGCCGGACGTGGTGGCGAGCAAGACCACGAGCGGCCTCTTTGCGATCGACAACCCGGCCACCTGGCGCATCACGGTCGCCAATCGCGGCACTCAGCCGACGAGCGGGCCGGTCACCGTCGAAGACCGCCTGCCGCCGGGCATCCGGCTGGCAGCCGCGCCGAGCGGCGGCGGCTGGACTTGCAGCGGCGCGGCCGGTGGGCAGGCGTTCTCCTGCGTGACCAACGCCGTGATCGCCGCCGGCACCACGCTGGCCGAGGCGATCATGGTGCCGGTGCGCGTAAGTGCCGACGCTCTGCCGGCGGGAGTTAACAGCGCCAGCTTCGACAACGCCCTGCTGGTGTCGGGCGGCGGCGAGCAGGCGGGCTTCGGGCCAACGCCGGGCGAGCGCGACCAATTCAACGGCAACCCGCGCGCGCTGCCACCGTGCGCGGCGACACCGGCTCAGAACGCCTGCCGCAGCACGGTCATCGTGCTGCGCACTGCCTCGGTCAGTGGCACCGTCTGGTACGACCTCGGCCTGCCGCGCCGGCAACTCGACAACGCCGACGCGAACCAGCCGGGCTGGACGGTGGAGATCGTCGACGCCGATGCGCCGGGCCAGCCGGTGCTGCGGCGGACCACCACCGGGCCCGATGGCCGGTGGCGCATCGACGGTCTGGTCCCGACCCGCAACTACCTGGTGCGCTTCCGCGATCCGGACAGCGGCATCGTGTGGGCACAACCGCTGTCGGGCGAGCGCGGCACGCCGCCGGCGCCCTGCCTGGCCGCCAGCGCCAATCCCGGCAACGCCAGCACCAGCTCCTGCGTGGAAGCGGGCAGCGCGCCGCAGCTGCGCATCGTGCTGGCGCCAGGCGATCGCCTGCCCGAGCAGAGCCTGCCGCTGGACCCGGGCGGGGTCGTGTACGACAGCACCACGCGCCAGCCGATCGCCGGCGCGGCGGTGACGCTGCTGCCGGTGGGCAGCTGCCCCGGCTGGTCGCCGGCCGATCACATCGCCGGCGCCAACTTCGGCGGCTATCGCATCGGCTCCAGCGGCGCGATCAGCATGACCACCGGTGCGCTCGGCGCGTACCAGTTCCTGTTCACGCCCACTGCGCCGGCGGCGTGCAGCTTCCAGCTCACCGTCACGCCGCCGCCGGCCTACGACTTCGTCTCGCAGGTGCTGCCGCCGCAGCCCGGCACGCTGACGCTGCCGCCGGCGCCGGGCGCATTCGACGTGCAGCTGCAGCCGGGGCCGCCACCGCAGGGCGCGCCCACGCCGTACTGGCTCGGCTTCATCGGCGGCGGCGCCCGCCAGCAGCCGGTGCGCAACCACATCCCGCTCGATCCGCGCAGCGTCACCGGTATCTCGATCATCAAGAGCGCGGCGGTGCAACTGGTGGAGCTGGGCGACTCGGTCGAGTACAGCGTGCGCATCCGTAACACCACCGCCTTCCTGCGGCCGCGCGTCTACGTGCGGGACCTGCTGCCGGCGGGCTTCCGCTTCATCGCCGGCAGCGGGCGTGTGATGCGCGGCGGCACCACAGCGCCGATCGCCGACCCGCTCGGTGCGCCGGGGCCGTCGCTGCGCTTCGATGTCGGCGCCGTGCCGGCCAATGGCGAGATCACGCTCGCCTACCGCGTGCGGGTGGGCGTGGGGGCGCAGCAGGGCGACGGCTCCAACCGAGCCTGGGCTAGCCCCGACCCGAACGCAGACTGCGCCCGCGATGCGACGCGCTGTTCCAACGAGAGCCGCTGGCGCGTGCGCGTGACCGCGGGCGTGTTCACGCCCGAGGCCTGCGTGGCGGGCAAGGTGTTTGTCGACTGCGACGGCAACCACGTGCAGGACGCCGAGGAGCTCGGCGTGCCCGGCGTGCGCCTGTGGCTGCAGGACGGCACCAGTTTCGTCACCGACTCCGAGGGCAAGTACAGCTACTGCGGCCTGCCGCCGCGGCTGCACGTGCTCAAGGTCGATGCGACCACGCTGCCGCGCGGTGCGGTGCTGACCACGTCGAGCAATCGCAACGCGGGCGATGCGCACTCGCTGTTCCTCGACCTCAAGCGGGGTGAACTGCACCGCGGCGACTTCGTGATCGGCTCGTGCACGAACGCTGTGCTGGGCCAGGTGAAGGCGCGCCGCACGCAGGGCGAGGTTGGCGCGCCACAGAACGAGCGGCCCGGTGAACGGCGGGGCGCTGCCCCCTACAGCTTCCGCGGCCAGGCGCCGGCCGCGCCGCGCCAGGCCACCGACAGCGCCGACCAGCAACCGGCGGTGCGGCCGCGGCCCGCCAGCAACGAGCCCGGAGGCAGCGATGTGCGCCGCTGAGGTCCGGGCCGGTGAAGTCCGCCTGCTGCGGCCGCTGGCGGCGGCGGTGGCCCTCGCCTGCGCCGGTAGCGCTGCGCTGGCGCAGCAGCCGGCGCGGCAGCTCGATGCCGCGCCGCGCGCAACGCAGGTCGTACCGGCGCTGGCGCACAACGCCCGCGTGCACGAGGTGATCGTTGCAATTGAACGCGCCGCCTTCGTGGCGGATGGCGTGACGCGGGTAGCCGTGCGTGTGGAGCTGCGCGACCGCGACGGCAAGCGCCTTACGACACCGGCCGCCGTGACACTGGAGACCAGCGGCGGCCGCATCCTGCTGCCCGGCGCGGGCACCGACGAGACCGGTCCCGGCGCGCTCGACCGCGACCGCGCTACGCCGGGTGTACAACTGGAGGTCGCCCAGGGCGAGGGCCACTTCTGGCTGCTGGCGCCGGCCACGCCGCAGGACGTGCGGCTGCGCGTGACCGCCGGCGCGGCGGTGGCCGAAGGCCTCGTCACCTTCAACCCCGAGCTGCGCGAGCTGCTCGCGGTGGGTCTGGTGGAAGGCGTGATTGCCCTGCGGCGGGGCGATCGCGACGCGATCCGCCCGGCCAGCATCGACGACGGCTTCGAGCAGGAGCTGCGCTCGTGGTCGCACCGCTTTGGCGCCGATGACCGCGACAGCGCGGCGGTGCGCGCGGCGCTGTTCCTCAAGGGCAAGATCCGCGGCGACGCGCTACTGACGCTGGCCTACGACTCCGAGCGCGACGAGCGCAAGCGGCTCATGCGCGACGTGCGGCCCGATGAGTACTACCCGGTCTATGGCGATGCCTCGGTGCGCAATTTCGACGCGCAGTCGGCCAGCAAGCTTTACGTTCGCATCGACAAGGACCGTAGTTATCTGCTCTATGGCGACTTCACCACCGCCGCGCAGTTCACACCGCTCACGGGCGGCATCCGCGCCGCACCGCTGCGCCTGCGCGACCTCGGCCAGTACAACCGCACCGTGACCGGCGTGCGCGGCCGTTGGGCCGACGAGCGCGGCGAACTTGGCGCCTTTGCCACCCGCGACACGCTGCGCCAGGCCGTGGAGGAGTACCCGGCCAACGGCACCTCGGGGCCGTTCGCGGTGCGCTCCAGCGGTGCGCTGGCCGGCAGCGAGCGCGTCGAGGTCATCACGCGCGACCGCAACAACCGCGCGGTGATCCTGTCGGTGGAGCCCCTCGCGCGGCTGGTCGACTATGTGTTCGAGCCGTTTTCCGGCCGCATCCTGCTCAACCGGCCGGTTGCCTCGCTCGACCCGAACGGCAACCCCGTGTCGATCCGCATCAGCTACGAGATCGACCAGGGCGGCGATCCGTTCTGGCTGTATGGCGTCGACGGCCAGTGGCGGATTGCCGCCGGCGTGGAAGTCGGTGGCGCGCTGGTCGACGACCGCAACGAGTTGGCGCCGTACCGGCTCGGTTCGGCCAACCTTGGCCTGCGGCTGGGGCGGGGCACGCAACTGGTGGCCGAGGTGGCGCGCAGCCAGGGCACGCTGCGCGGCGCGGTGCAGCCGCCGCCCAATGACCCGCTGGTCGATGCCAGCGGCAATGCGGCGCGCGTAGCGCTGGAGCACAAGGCCGAGCGCAGCGAGGCGCGCGTGTACTACGGCCGTTCCGACAGCGGGTTCAGCAACTCGTCGGCCAGTTTCAGCGGCGGTCGCGGTGACGCTGGCGCGCGCGGCGCCTACAAGCTCACTGAGTCCCTGATGCTGTTCGGTGAGGCGGTGCGCAGTGAGGACCGCGCGACCGACGCCCGGCGCGACGGCGCGCAGGCGGGCGTGGCGCTTAAGCTCAACGAGGCGCTCACCATCGAGCTCGCCATCAAGCGCCAGCAGGAAAATGGCCGCTTGCCCGGCGCCACGCTCGCAGCCAACCCGGCCGCCACCACCGGCACGTCGAGCGGCGCGCTAACGCCCTCGGGTGGCTTCTTCGGCACCGGCAGCGGCGCGCTCGACCCGGCCAGCGGCACTTCACTGACGCCCGCCGCCGGCACGCGCTCGGGCACGGCGCCGCCGCTCGATGCCACCACCGTGCAACTGGGCCTGCGTTGGCAGCCGGCGGCGGCCTGGTCGCTGGCCGCCGAGGCCGAGCAGGAGATCACCGGCGACGACAAGAAGCGGCTGGCCGTCAGCGGCGCCTATGCACTGGCCGAGCGGTCGCGCCTGTATGCACGCTGGGAGACGCAGCAGGGGTTGGCGTCGATCTACTCGCTCAACCCGGCCGAGCGCAGCACCACCTTCGTCTTCGGCGCCGACACCACGTATCGGGCCGACGCCCAGTTCTATTCGGAGTACCGGCTGCGCGATGCGCTGGGCGATCCGATCGCCGCTCGCGAGTCCCAGCTCGCCAATGGCCTGCGCAACACCTGGACGCTGGCGCCGGGCCTGCGTGCGGTGACGGCGGCCGAGTACCTGCGCGTGCTCGATGGCGCCGGCCGCGCCGCCATTGCGCTGGCCGGCGGCCTCGACTACACGGCGCATCCGCTGTGGAAGGGCAGTACGCGCCTGGAATGGCGGCGCCTTCAAGACGACCCGATCACCTCTGTGGCCGACGCGCAGGACGCGTGGTTGTCGACCATCACAGTGGCGCGCAAGCTCGACCGCGACTGGACGCTGCTGGCGCGCAACTACGCACTGCTCAACACCTTCCAGGCCGGCGGCGAGCGGCTGCAGGACCGCTTCCAGCTCGGCCTGGCGTACCGGCCGGTTGACCACAACCGCTTCAACGCGCTGGGCAAGTACGAGTTCAAGTTCGAGCGCGACGAGTCCGGCCTGCCGGTGCCGCTGGCCGGCACTACGGCGGCACCGGCCGAGCGCCAGGTTCACATCGTCTCGCTGCACGGCGACTGGCATCCGAGCCGGCCGTGGTGGCTGACCGGTCGCGTGGCCGCCAAGTCGCTGAAGGAGCGGCTGCCGGCGATCGGCAGTAGCGGCCGCTGGGACCGTTACGAGGCTTACCTCTTGGGCGGGCGCGCGGTGCTCGACCTGACCGAGCGCTGGGATCTGGGCGTGCTCGCCTCGGCGCTGTACAGCCCGCAGGGGTCGAGCCTGCAGCACGCTCTCGGCGTGGAAGCGGGTTACCTGCTGAAGACCAACCTGTGGCTGTCGCTAGGCGTGAACTTCACCGGCTTCTCGGACCGCGACCTGACCGCCGGCGAGTACACCGCGCAGGGCGTGTTCCTGCGCCTGCGCTTCAAGTTCGACGAGCGGCTCCTGGCCGGCGGCGATCCGGACATCAGTCGCGCGCTCGGTCGGCCCCCGCCTTGATCGGCCCGTGCATTGACGAGAAAGACCAACGCCATGACCCAGACTCCGACGAAACCGATGCTTCTGCGATCGCTGGCCCTGGGCTCGTGCGCCCTGCTGCTCGGCGCCTGCGCGCAGCCGTCGCCGCCGCCCGCCGGCGCGCTCGCGCCGCCGGCCGAGCGCATCAGCGACCGCGCGATCCATGCCGACCTCAAGGCCTTCGAGGCGTTGCAGGCGCGCGTTCAGGCCCTGAACGACCGCGGCCGCGCCAACGACGGACCGGCGGTGGCCGACTACCACCTCGCGAAGGCGCAGTGCTGGCTTGACGTGTCATTCCACGAGTACACGCGCAATGACCGCTCGTCGTTTCCACAGGTCGCACTCGGCCAGGCGCAGCGGCTGATCGGCGCGCTCGAGGCACGCGGCATGCCGCCGGAGGGCACGCCGCTGGTGAACGATGCCGCACGGCTGCGCCCCGATCTGTGGGCCGAAGCAGCCGCATTGCGAATGCACCGCGGCTGGCGCTGCGCGGCGCCACAGGCGGCCTGCGCCGAAGTGGAACTGGTGCATGCTGGCCACGAGTACCGCCAGTTGGGCTGGCGCCACGCCGTGCCGTACATCCGGCTTGCCGAACAGCAGATTGCACAAGCGCGCGCTGCCGCCGAAGGATGCGAAGGTTCGCCCGCTGCCGAGCGGCGTTGAGCGCCGCCGGGAAGGCAGCGGGGAGGAAGCCGGGCCTGCCCCCGACTGGGTCGCTGGCGTCAGTTCCGGGGATAGCTGTCAGACGCCGGGCTTGGTGCCGGCGCGGGCGGCCGAGCGGGCACGCTGGTGTTCGGCAGCGAGTCGTTCGCCCGGTCGCTTGCGCAGCCAGACCCACAGGCCCGTGAGCACCAGCAGCAGCGGCGCAACGCCGGCCAGGGACATGGCCACCATGCCGGCGGTGCCGAACGCGGTGCCGCTGTGCAGCGGGAACAGCCAGTGCATGAAGGTCTCGCCGGCGTTGCGCGTGCGGTCGCTGCGCTCGACCAGGATCTCGGCGCTGACCGGATGCACCCACAGGATGGTGTCGCCGAGGCGGTACTGGTCGCCGCGCTGCTCGAGAAAGAACTGGTAGCCGGTCAGCTGGCCTGCCGGTACGCGGATCTCGCGCAGGCGGGCCTCGGGGTACTGCGCATGCACCGCGCGCAACAGGGCCTCGAGCGGTGCCGGCTCGCCGGTCGCATCGCGCCAGGGGATGGTGGGAAAGCTTTCCACCTTGGAAACCAGGCTGACCGCGTCGCGCACGTAGTTGACGTAGACCAGCGTGAGCCCGGTCAGCGTGGCCAGAAGCAGCAGCGCCGCTGCCAGCACGCCCGCGGTGCGATGGACATCGAACGCCACGCGCGTGAACGAGGCGCGCCAGTTGACCGACAGCAGCCTGCGCCACTGCGCCTGGCGGGCGGGCCAGGACAGCACCATGCCGGTCAGCGCCGAGACCAGCAACAGCGCCCCGGCGATGCCGACGACATTGGAGCCGGCATTGCCCAGCAGCACGTTGCGGTGGAACTCGTACAGCGTCTGCATGGCCAGCGGGGCCGACAGGCCGAGCGACTCGGCGCTGCGCGTGCCCAGCAGCGCACCGCTGGCCGGGTCGAACATCGCCTCGACGCGTTCTGCGCCGACGCGCCGCTCGGGCCGCGTGCGCACCAGCAGCCGGTAGACCTCGCCCTCGGCAGCCGGCAGGCGGATGCGCTCCACGTGGCCGAGTTGCTGCTGCTGCGCGCGCGCGACGATCTGCTGCGGCGACAGCGCCGGGCCGCTGCTGCGCGCCGTGAGCAGCAGCGGGTTGAGCCAGGCATCGACCGGCTCCTCGAAGACCAGCACGCTGCCCGTGAGCCCCACGAGCGCGAACCACAGCCCCAGCACGAGGCCGAGCCAGCGGTGCAGCGTGAACCAGCGGCCCTTGGCGCGCATGAGTCCTTCTCGCCGGATGGAGCGGCCAATCTACACGCGGGCTGCCGCTGCGGCCATGCGCGGTGCGGGGGAAGGGGGCCGACTGACGCGCGGCTACAATTCACTTCCCATGGCCGCTCGGCCGTGCCGCTGCGCCGGCCACATCGCCGGTTACGGCGCCGGCCGCAGCGCCTGCCCGGCCCTCACCACCCAGAGACCCTCATGCCCAATCCGCTTCGCCCGGCGCTCGTTGCCGGAGTCGTCCTGCTGGCCTCCTGCGCCACGCCCACGCCTACGCCGCAGCCGCGCACGATCGCCGGCGTCACGGTGGCGCCGCCGCCTGCTGCGCAGCCGCAGGAGGACAGCTTCTACGGCACGCGGGTGGCCGATCCTTACCGCTTCCTGGAGAACGTGAAGGATCCGCAGGTGGCCGGCTGGATGAAGGGGCAGGCGGACGCCACGACCGCCATCCTGCAGACGATTCCGGGGCGTGCGCCGCTGCTGGCGCGCCTTACCGAGATCGATGCGGCGGCTGCCGGCGCCATCAGCAGCCTGCGCCGTGCCGAGGGTGGGCGCCTGTTCTTCGCGCGCCGCGAGCCGGGCGAAAACCAGTTCAAGCTGGTGCTGCGCGAGGCCGGTGGCGCCGAGCGTGTGCTGGTGGATGCCGAGGCGCGCGGCAAGGCAGCCGGCAAGGTGCTGGCGCTGCTCGACTGGGCTCCCGCGCACGACGGCCGCCATGTGGCCTACGTGCTGCAGGTGGGCGGCAGCGAGATCGGCGAGCTGCACGTGATGGACGTGGCCACCGGCCAGGACATCGTGGCGCCGATCGACCGCATCCGCTTCGGCAGCGTGTCCTGGCTGCGCGACGGCAGCGGGTTCTTCTTCGCGCGGCTGCGTGAGGGTTACGAGAAGCTGCCCGAGACCGAGCGCTTCGGCGACCGCACCACGCACTTCTTCACCATGGCCACGCGCCAGTCGGTCGCGGTGTTCAGTCCGCTGCGCAACGCCGAACTCAAGCTGCCGATCTTCGCGTCCGGCTTTGTTGCCGAGGTGCCGGGAACGGGCCTGGCGCTGCTGGGGGTGGGCCTGGGTGTGGACCGCAACCGCGTGGCCTTCATCGGCGACCTGCAGGCCGCCACGGCCGGCCGCGCCCAGTGGCGCAAGGTGGTCGACGCCAGCGACGAAGTGCGCCAGGTGACGACCGGTGGCGGCTTTCTCTACGCGCTGTCGGCCAAGGGCGCGCCGCGCCACCGCGTGTTGCGCATGCCGCTCGCTGCGCCCGATCTGGCGCGCGCCGAGGTGGTGGTGGAGGCCAGCGACGAGGTGATCGTCGGCATCGCCGCCGCCCGCGATGCGCTGTACGTGATCAAGCGCCGCGGCGCCGCGATGCAGCTCGTGCGCCTGCCGCACGAGGCCCCGCGCAATGCGCAGACGGTGGCGCTGCCGATCGAGGGCACGGTGAGCGTGCTCGACAGCGACTCGCAGCGCGACGGCCTGGCCCTGGCGGTGGAGGGCTGGACGCGCGCCACGCAGCGCTTCGAGTTGCGGCCGGCGGCGGCGGCGGGCCAGGCGCCGACGCTGGTGCCGCTCACCATCGCCCGGGCCGGCAGTTTCGACGCGCCTGCGCAGATGGTGGCGCGCGAGGTGATGGTGCCGAGCCACGACGGCACGCTGGTGCCGGCGTCGATCATCCATCACCGCGATCTCAAGCTCGACGGCAACAGCCCCACCATCCTTTACGGCTATGGCGCCTACGGCATCACCGAGGATCCCTTCTTCAACCCGCGCCTGCTGGCCTGGATCGAACGCGGCGGTGTGTATGTGATTGCGCACGTGCGCGGGAGCGGCATGCTCGGTACCGAATGGCACCGGGCGGGGCAGAAGGCCACCAAGCCCAACACGTGGCGCGACGGCATCGCGGTGGCGCAGTGGTTGGTCAAGAGCGGCTACACGCGCCCGCAGCGGCTGGCCATCTTCGGCGGCAGCGCCGGCGGCATCTTCGTCGGCCGTGCGATCACCGAGCGGCCGGACCTGTTTGCTGCTGCCGTGCCGGCCGTGGGCGTGATGGACATGGTGCGCGCCGAGCGCGACCCCAACGGCCCGGCCAACATCCCCGAGTTTGGCACCGTCAAGGACGAGGCCGGCTTCCGCGCGCTGCTGGCGATGTCGAGCTACCACCACGTCAAGGACGGCGTGCGCTATCCCGGCACGCTGCTGGTGCACGGCGTCAACGACATTCGCGTCTCGGTCTCGCAGAGCAGCAAGTTCGCCGCGCGGCTGGCGCAGGCGTCCACCGGGGGGCCGGTGCTGATGCGGCTGGACTATCAGCTCGGCCACGGCGGCGGGGCCACCCGTGCCCAGGCCCTGGCGCAGACCGCCGACATCTGGTCGTTCATGCTGTGGCAGATGGGCCTGCCGGAGTTCCAGCCGCGGCCCTGAGCCGGCGGCAGCCGGCCGCTCGGCGCCGGAGAGCATCTCCGGCGCGACCCGTTCGAGCACCTGCTCCGCTCGCCGTACCACGCGGTAGCGGTGCGCTGCTCGGTGCGACCACGGGCCGCTCGCGACGATCCTTTCTCGACCGCTCAGGCGGCCGGCAGGTCGTCGGCGCGCAGGCCGTAGCGTTTGCTCTTCTCCCACAAGGTCTTGCGCGAGATGCCGAGCGCGGCGGCGGCTGCGCCCACGCGGCCGTCGAACCGCTGCAGCACCGCCTGCAGGTAGCTGCGCTCGGCCTCGGCCATGAACGCCTCCAGCGTCGGCAACTCGCCCGCCGGCGCGCGGGTGGCGGTGCCGTCGAACAGGTCGGCGGCGCTGAGCACGGCTTGCGACGACAGCACGCAGGCGCGCTCGATGCGGTTGCGCAGCTCGCGCACGTTGCCGGGCCAGCGGTGTGCCAGCAGGGCGGCGCGCGCGTCGGGCGTCAGGCTGCGCGGCGCCTCGCCAAGCCGGCGGGCCTGCTCGATGAGGAAACGCTGCGCCAGCCACAGCACGTCCTCGGGCCGCTCGCGCAGCGGCGGCAGCGCCAGCTGCACGACGTTGATGCGATAGAAAAGATCCTCGCGGAAGGCACCGGCCGCCACCTGCGCCCGCAGGTCGCGATGGGTGGCGCAGATCACGCGCAAGTCGACCGCGACGCTGGACTCCGCACCCAGCCGCTGCACGCGGCGGTCCTGCAGCACCCGCAGCAGCCGGACCTGCAGTGGCGGGCCGAGTTCGGCAATCTCGTCGAGGAACAGGGTGCCGCCTTCGGCCTGCTCGAAGTGTCCCTTGCGGGCCCGCTCGGCGCCGGTGTAGGCACCGCGCTCGTGACCGAACAGGGCCGCCTCGATCATTGGCTCGGGAATCGCGCCGCAGTTGACGGCGACGAACGGGGCCGCCCGCTGCGGATGCGCCAGCGCATGCAGGTGCCGCGCCAGCACCTCCTTGCCGCTGCCGCTTTCGCCGGTGATGAGCACCGTCGGCGCGCGGGCGGCGATGCGCGGCGCCTGCGCCTCCAGCGCGCGCATCGCCGGCGAGGCGCCCAGTACGCCGGCGGCCGCCGCCGGCGCCGCCGCCGCTGCGGGTCCGACCAACTGGCGCACCTTGCCCACCAGCTCGCCGATGTCGAACGGCTTGGTCACGTAGTCGCGCGCGCCGCGCTTGAGCATCTCGACCGCCCGGTCGACCGAGGCGTAGGCCGTGATGAACAGGAACGGCGGCAGTGCCGCGTCCGCGCCGCCGGCCTGCAGGAACACCTCCTCGCCCGACAGGTCGGGCAGGCGCACGTCGCTGATGACCGCGTCGTAGGCTTGCTCGCGCAGCGCCTGCAGCGCCGGGGCGCCGCGCTTGAACCAGTCGAGCGCGAAGCCTTCGAGCAGGAAGCGGTCCGCCAGGGACTCGCCCATGATCGGGTCGTCCTCGATCAGGCAGATGCGGGCCATGGGGTTTCGATTCAGGCGGCAGTGCGCGGCGACACCGGCAGCGTGACCACGAAGCGCGTGCCGGCGTCGCTGCTGTCGGCACTGATGCTACCGCGCAGTTGCTGCACGATCTGCCAGCACACCCACAGGCCCAGCCCGTAGGCGCGCTTGCCGTCGCGCTCGGTGGCCGCGGCAAACGGCTCGAACAGCCGCCCCAGCAGCTCGGGGGCGATGGGTGCACCGCTGTTGGCGACTTCGATCGCCAGCGAGCCGTCGCCGTCGGTGACGTCGAGCGCGATGCGGCCGCCCGCGTCGGCCGCCTTGACGGCGTTCAGCAGCAGGTTGAGCACCAGTTGGCGCACCAGGTGCGCCGGCAGCGGCAGCGCGGCACCGGCGGCTGCCGCGACGCGCCAGTGGAGCTGCAGCCCGCGCGCGGCCACCTGCGGCTGGATCAGCGTGTGCAGGTCCTGCCAGTCGGCCTCGGTCAGCGCCGGCGAGTCCAGGCGCGCTTCCACCAGCAGCGCGCCGACGGTGGTGCGGATCTGCTGCAGCCCGCGCCCGAGCAGGCCGAGCGTCTTGTGCGTGAAGGGGTCCGGCTGGCCGTGCCGCTGCACGGTGTCGATGGCATTGAGCATGCCGCCGAGCGGGTTGTTGATCTCGTGCGCGATTGCTGCCGACACCCGGCCCACCGCGGCCAGGCGCTCGGAGGCGACCACCTCGCGCTCCAGGGCGTCCTTGCGCGCCAGCTCGTCGAGCATGGTGCGGGCGCGTTGCGCCAGCGTGCCGATCTCGTCGCGGCTGGCCGGCGGCAGCCCGGCGGCGATGGCGGCGGGCGCATCGTGGCCGACCCGCCCCAGCGCCTGCGCCATGCCCGCCAGCGGCTCGGCTATGCGCTTGCCCCAGTACCACCCGAGCGGGATCAGAAGCAGCAGGCCGGGCAGGGAGATCAGCGCGAGGTCGGACAGCGTCGAGCGCACCCGCTGCCCGTAGCGCTCGGCGTCGAACTCCACCAGCACGGTGCCCAGCAGCGTGCCGTCCTCCGCCAGTACCGGCCCGGCGGCGGCCAGCTCGCTGCCGGCTGCGCCCTGCGCACGCTGGAATACGAAGCGGCCGTCGGCGCCGGCCCGTTCGACCACCGAGGCCAGCGCTGCCGGCAGGGCGCTGGCCGGGCTGGTCGCCGGCAGGCGGCGCGGTTCGCTGGCGACGAACACGCGCCCCTGCGCATCGAGCACCACGATGGCCTGCAGCGGATTGTCCTGGGTGCGTGCGGCCAGCGGCGTGCGGATCACCTCGAAGGCCTGCCACAGGTCGTCGCGCACCATGGGATCGCGCAGCGAGCGCGCCAGCACCGTGGTCAGGTTGCGGGCGCTGGCCTCCAGGTCGGCGCGCGCGTCGCGAAAGGCGCGCGTGACCAGCGCGGTGGTCACCACCAGCTCGGTCAGCAGGATCACCGCGCTGATGGCCAGCGGGATCTTGACGCGGTAGGACAGGTCGGCGAGCTTCATGTGGCGGGTGTTTCCGCGGCGGCGCGCGCGGGGTTCAGGCGCCCGGCCGATCGACCGTGCGCACCAGCGCGCGGATGCCGTCGAACAGCGCCGGCTCGGCGCGCATGAAGCCGTCGATATTCAGCCGCTCCAGCAGTTGCAGTCCGCGGCGCGAGCCGGGCATGCCCAGCAGCGCGCGCGTGATGGCCGCGCGCTCGTCGGCCGGCAGCGAGGCGCGCGCCACCAGTGGCGGAAAGCCGTAGGTCGGCGAGCGCCACGCGACCCGCACCCCGGTCGTGGCCTGCTGCTGCTGCCGCTCCAGCGTGTCCCAGACATAGCCGTCGACCGCGCCGCCGTCGGCCAGGCCGGCCTGGACTGCCTCCACCACCTTGCGATGCCCGAAGGTGAAGAAGCTGCGGCGGAAAAAGCCCTCGACGCGCCGGCCGGCGCGCAGCAACTCGGCGCGCGGCACCAGGTAGCCGCTGTTGGACAGCGGATCGCTGTAGGCAAAGATGCGTCCGGCCAGATCCGCCACGCCGGCGGTGCCGCGGTCCGCCTCGGGCACGATCAGGTAGGAGCGGTACAGGGGCGCACCCTGGTAGGAGGGCACCGCCAGCAACGCCAGCCGCGGCGCGTACAGCACGAACGGATATCCGCACAGCCAGGCCAGATCGACCCCGTCGCCCAGCAGCAGGTCGACGATCTCGCGGTAGCTGCCGCGCTGAACGAAAGTCACCGGCCGCTGCAGCCGCGATTCCAGATAGCTCTGCCATACCCCGAGCAGGGCGATCTGGTTGTCGAGGAACACCGGAGTCGTGCCAAAGCGCAGCGGCATGGCAGCGGCCGGCGCCGCCGCGGCGTGCAGCGGCGCCGCCAGCAGGCCGGCTGCGCCCTGCAGCCACCGACGACGGTTTCGGTCCCGTAACGCGTCCGCCATGCGCAGACCTCCGCTGGTTACCGCCACGCCACCGCAGGCGCGTGCAGATCGCAGACTCCGTGCCGCTGCATCAGGCACTTGCGCATGCTGCCCTGCGATGGCGCGCGTCTTGCAAGCGACTCTGATTGGGCCACGCTGCCGGGCGATGCGGCCACACGAGAGCGACGCGCGAGTATCCACGCAAAGGCGGCCGGTGCAACAGGGGCCGTCACGACTGAGCCACCCACCGAGGAGAGTTTCGATGTCAGCAGACAAGCAGCGCGCCCAGGAAGAGGCCCTGGTGCGCGAAGTTCTGAGCAGCGGTCCGCACAACGACCGCCGCCGATTCTTCGTCTCGGCAGCCGCTTTCGGCGCGGCAGCGGCCACGCCACTGGTGGCGGGCGCGCAGGCGGCGCCGGCGGCTGCGGCGCCCGCGGCGGCGCCGCGCCGCGTGTTCGTCAAGAGCGATGCGCGCCTGCTCAACATCGGCGCCACGGTGCGCAGCGGCAATTACTGGGACTTCACGACCTACATGACGCCGGTCGAGGAGTTCTACATCCGCAATCACTATCCGACGCCGCTGGTGGCCGACAAGCCGGTGCTGGACGCGAAGAACTGGAAGCTCAAGATTCACGGCAACGCCGTCGAGCGGCCGCTGGAGATCACCTATGCCGATCTGGTGAAGATGCCCACGCGGCACATGATCGCCACGCTCGAGTGCCACGGCAATTCGCGCACGCTGTTCTGGGAACAGCAGGACATGAAGGACGTGGCCGGCGGCAACTGGGTCATGGGCGCGGTCGGCCAGGCCGAGTGGCAGTACGTGCCGATGAGCCACATCTTCAATCTCGTCGGTCTGAAGAAAGGCGCCAAGTCGGCGCTGTTCTGGTCCGGTGTGGACGGCGGCGACATGGGCCGTCCGATCCCGGTGGCCGAGCTCACCAGCCGGCCCGACGACATCGGCATCTGCTTTCGCATGAACGGCAACGAGCTGACGCCCGACCACGGCGCGCCGGTGCGCATGGCGGTGCCCGGCTGGGGCGGCACCTCCTGGATCAAGTGGCTGACCGAGATCCGCATCGACAGCCACCAGCACTGGTGCCGCCTTAACACCCGCGGCGAGGTCTACATCGGGCCCGAGTACAAGGCGCCGGAAGTCACGCCGACCGACGAGTTCA
>JADCGS010000029.1 GCA_020248865.1 Burkholderiales bacterium
CCGCCACGCGCTGTACATCCAAGCACGACAGCGCAACCCAAGGCGCTGGTCCGGCAGCACGCGCGACTGGTCGCACATCGGCGTGGTCAGCCTCAATCCGGAGCACGACTCGGGGGTCAACCCGGCTGCCAGCGCCACGCAGTCTCAGCAGAAGGCTGCATGACTGAGGCGACAACTACCTTGACTCGCGCCGCCCGCCAACATCTGCAGCAGCCCCGGCTCGCCGTTCACCGTCGCCAACGCTGCCCTCATCATGAGGGTGCCGATGACCTTCAGGTCCCGGTTGTTGGACGAAGCCAGCGCCGCGCCGACGATGAAGGCGACGATTTGCCAGACCTCCCCGCTCGGATCCGTGTACCGCAGCGGGTTGTTCAGCACGTAGCTGTAGCGGTTGTAGTTCTGCAGCAGCCCCTCGTCCTGGATGTGCGGGTCCGGCGACAGGAAGCGGCCCAGCAGCGGGTCGTCGATGCGGCCGTTCATGTGCACGAAGCCCAGCACGTCCAGGTGCTCGTGCCCGGTGAAGCCGCGGTCGGTGCTGACCAGGTTGAGCTGGCCGTCCGGATCGGCGGTGCCGTTAGGCTGCATCCGCTTGCCCCAGGCGTCGAAGGCCAACCCCATACGAGCACCGCGCCGAGGGCGTTGCTGACGGCTACCGGGGCGCGGTTGCAGCGCGCCCGACCGCACCAGGCGTCCCGGCCGGGCGCTTTAGCATGGAGCCATGTCGCACCACCGCCCTCGCCTGCCCATCATCGACGCGCTGCGCGGCCTGGCCGTGGCGCAGATGATCGTCTACCACTTCATCTACGACCTGAACCACTTCGGCTGGGTCAGCCTGGCGATGAATCGCGACCAGCCGTGGATCGCCTGGCGCACGCTGATCGTCACGCAGTTCCTGCTGTTGGTGGGCGTCAGTCTGGTGCTGCGCAGCGCCTACCGGCCCGGCTGGAGCGACTTCTGGCGGCGCTGGGCCGAGGTTGCCGGCGCAGCGGCGCTGGTGTCGCTCGGTAGCTGGTTGGTGTTCGGGCCGCGCTTCATCTGGTTCGGCATCCTGCACTTCATTGCCGCGGCGCTCGTCATCGGCCGTCTGCTGCTGCCCCTGGGCACCGGCTGCATCGCGCTTGGCCTGGCGGCGATCGCCGTCGGCCTCGGCTTCAAGCATGAGTTCTTCGGCACCATGGCCACGGGCATCGTTGGCTTTGCGCCGCAAAAGCCGCGCACCGAGGATTACGTGCCGCTGTTTCCGTGGATCGGCGTGGTGCTCGTGGGTATCGGTGCCGCTTCGCTATGGCAACGGCATGGCTTTGCCATAGCGCCGGAGTTGCAGTGGCTCAATGCGGCGCCGCCGCGCCTGCTGGTGCTGCTCGGCACCTGGGCGCTGACCGTCTACCTGGCACACCAGCCGGTGCTCATGGGTCTGCTCTGGCTGGTCAAGCAGCTGGGGTGAATACCGGCCCGGCGCCACGCCGCGCGCCCGGCGGCAGGCTCAAGCCGCCGGCTTGATGTCGATGCGCCGGCGACGTGGACCTCTGTGGAGCCATTCGGGCTGCAGCGTCACGTGATCAAGGCCGAAGTCGCGCCGCAGCATGGCGCGCGCCTGCCGCAGCACGCGGGGCCAGTCGGCGCTGTCGTCGACCAGCACATGCGCCGACAGCGCGCCGCGCCCGGGCACCATGGACCAAATATGCAGGTCGTGCACCGACTTGATGCCATGGATCGCCGCCAGTGCGCGGCCGACCTGCGGGTAGTCGATGCCCTCGGGCACGCTGTCCATCAGCACCAGCAGCGTCTCGCGCAGCACGCCGACGGTCGAGCGCAGGATCAGCGCCGCCACGAACATCGACAGCAGCGGGTCGACCATGGCCGGGCCGCCGAAGTAGATGATCAGGCCGGCCGCGATCGCGGCCACCGAGCCGAGCAGGTCGCCGAGCACGTGGACGAAGGCGGCCCGAGTGTTCACGTTCTCGCGGTCGCGCGACAGCGACCAGGCGACCAGGATGTTGATCGCCAGACCCACCGCCGCGATCGCAAACACGCCGAGCCCCTTGACCTCCACCGGCGTGCGCAGGCGGTCGATCGCCTCGTAGAAGATCCAGGCCACCACGGCGAGCATGGACAGCGCGTTGACGAAGGCCGCGATCACCTCGACCCGCGCCAGCCCGAAGGAGTGCCGGTCGGACACCGGCCGCCGGGCAATCAGGTTGGCGGCCAGCGCGAACAGCAGCGCGGCCGCGTCGGTGGCCATGTGGCCCGCATCGGCAATGAGCGCGAGCGAGCCGGTCCACAGGCCACCCAGGAGCTCGACGACGGCGAAGCCGAGCGTGAGCACCACGGCCACCGCGAGCGGTACCGCGCCGTGCGGACGGCTGCGGTGGGCGTAGCCGGAGTCGCCGTCGCGGTGCTGGCTCAGCCGATGACCCGGTGCCGTCTCCGCGACGCCCGGCTGACGCTGGGTGTGGCCGGCACCCATGCGCGGCTGCGCGACTTCAGGCCGGCTGCAGGTGCGACAGATGCACGTGGCAGCCGGTCTTCAGGCGCACTTCCTCGTGCGTCACGCCCGGCGCCAGCTCCACGGCCTTGAGGCCGTCGCGCGCGACGTCGAACACGCCGAGGTCAGTGATGATGCGGTTGACGACACCCACGCCCGTCAGCGGCAGCGTGCAGCTCTGCAGGATTTTGTGCTCGCCGTTCTTGGCGCAGTGCTCCATCAGCACCACCACGCGCGACACCCCGGCCACCAGATCCATCGCGCCGCCCATGCCCTTGACCAGCTTGCCCGGGATCATCCAGTTGGCCAGATCGCCCTTCTCGCTCACCTGCATGGCGCCGAGGATCGCCAGGTTGATGTGTCCGCCGCGGATCATCGCGAACGAGTCCGCGCTCGAAAAGAAGCTCGAGCCGGGCAGCGCGGTCACGAGCTGCTTGCCGGCGTTGATCAGGTCGGCATCGATCTCGTCCTCGGTGGGAAAGGGCCCGATGCCGAGCAGGCCGTTTTCGGACTGCAGCATCACGTCCATGCCGGCCGGGATGTAGTTCGACACCAGGGTCGGCAGGCCGATGCCCAGATTGACGTAGAAGCCGTCCTGCAGTTCTTGGGCGGCACGCGCCGCCATGTCTTCACGGGTCCAGGCCATCGGGGGGGCTCCGCGTTCAGAGTCGAGAAAGAGAGTCGAAGATTATTGCGGGGTCAGGCAGGGCCGGCCAGGGCCGGCGACGATCGTGCCGCGCCGGTCACGGCTTGCGCACGGTGCGCTGCTCGATGCGCTTTTCCGGCGTCGGATTGAGCACGATGCGCTGCACGAAGATGCCGGGCGTATGCACGTGGTCGGGGTCGATCGACCCGTTGTCGACGATCTGCTCCACCTCGACCACCGTCACCTTGCCGCACATCGCCACCACCGGATTGAAGTTGCGCGAGGTCTTGCGGTAGACGAGGTTGCCCTGCCGGTCAGCCTTCCAGGCCTTGACCAGTGCGATGTCGGCGCGGATGCCGCGCTCCATCACGTACGGCACGCCGTCGAACTCGCGCACCTCCTTGCCTTCGGCCACCACGGTGCCGACGCCGGTCTTGGTGAAAAAGGCCGGGATGCCGGCGCCGCCGGCGCGCATGCGCTCGGCCAGCGTGCCCTGCGGCGTGAACTCCAGCTCGAGCTCGCCCGCCAGGAATTGCCGTTCGAACTCCTTGTTTTCGCCCACGTAGGACGAAATCATCTTGCGGATCTGGCGCGTGGCCAGCAGCAGCCCGAGCCCAAAGCCGTCGACGCCAGCGTTGTTGCTCACACAGGTCAGCCCCTTGACACCGCAGTCGCGCAGCGCGCCGATCAAGGCTTCGGGAATTCCGCACAGGCCGAAGCCGCCGACCGCAATCGTCTGGCCGTCCTGCACGACATCGGCCAGCGCCGCAGCCGCCGATGGAAAGATCTTGTTCATGGCTCCTTCACTCCTGCGCCCAGCGACGCTCGCGCTGCAAGGGATTGCGATGCAACATTCTACGGCGTGACTGCCGCGCGGGCACCCGCCGGCGCCGGCACTGCCGGCGGCGGGCACCCGCGCCGCGGCACCGCCGCCACGGCCCTGGGCCTATTCGATCCGCGCGCGTACGGCCGGCGGCCACGGTGCCGAGCAGCCCGCCGCGTAGTCGTACCAGACGACCACCGTGCGCCCGGTGGCATACGGCACGCCCGGCTCGTCCGTACGCTCGATGTTGAGCGACATCTCCACGCTGGAGCGGCCCACGCGGGTGACGATCTGCCGCACCCGCGCCGTGCCCGGATAGGTCATGGCCTTGACGAAGTCGCACGAGGCATGCGCGAGTATCGGCGCGGCGCCCGCAGGCAGGGTCGAGAAGCCCAGTTCCGCAAACCAGCGGATGCGCGCCTCTTCCATGAGCCGGAAGTACACGACGTTGTTCAGGTGCGCCATGGCATCCATGTCGCCCCACCGCAGCGCAATCTCGACTGCGTAATCCTTCACCGCGGATCCCCGTGAACATCGGCGCGACGGGCAGCCCGCCGCGCGCCGGCTAGGTCACGCTCAAGCCATCATCGACGGCAATAACGGTACCGTTGATGAACTGCGACTCGTCGGCCACCAGCATCAGCAGCGCCGAGTCGAGGTCGGAGGCCTCGCCCACGCGCCGGCGCGGCAGCATCTGCACCAGCTTCTGCCCCGCCTCGGTGTCCCAGTGGCCCTCGTTGATCTCGGTACGGATGTAGCCCGGGCAGATGGCGTTGACGTTGATGCCGTAGCGGCCCCACTCGCTGGCCTGGGCGCGCGTCATGTGCAGCACCGCCGCCTTGGTCATGCAGTACACGCCGATCTGCGATACCACCTTGAAGGCCGCCACGCTCGCAATGTTGACGATGCGGCCGCGAAAGTCCTGCTGCCGCTTGGCGCGGTTGATCATGCGCCGGGCCACCGCCTGCGCCATGAAGAAGGCGCCCTTGACGTTGGTGTCGAACATGAAGTCATAGTCGAGCGGCGTCACGTCGGTGAGCCGCCCGACGGTGGAGACGCCGGCGTTGTTGACGAGGATGTCGATCGGGCCGTTTTCGGCCTCGATCTTGGCCACCGCCGCCTCGATCGACTCCAGGTCGCCGACGTCCAGCGGCACCACGTCGGCAGCCCCGCCCTGCGACTCGATCTCGGCCCGTAGCTCCTTGAGCCGCTCGACGCGCCGCGCCGCCAGCACCACCAGCGCGCCGTTGGCCGCCAGCACGCGCGCGAACTGCGCGCCCAGCCCGCTCGAAGCGCCGGTCACCAGCGCGATCTTCTCGGTCAGATCCGTCTTCATCGAGTCTCCCCTCCAATGCCCGCAACGATATCCCACACTAGACTTCGCCCGGATCGGCGCGGCCCTCGCCGCGCCCGCCATCGGAGTCCGGAACATGAGCCAGAGCGCAATCGAGCGCGAGTCGATGGAGTACGACGTCGTCATCGTCGGCGGTGGTCCGGCCGGTCTGGCCGCGGCCATCCGCATCAAGCAGTGGGCAGCCGGCAACGGGGCCGAGATCGGCGTGTGCGTGCTGGAAAAGGGATCCGAGATCGGCGCACACATCCTGTCGGGCGCGGTGATGGACCCGATTGCGCTCAACGAGCTCCTGCCCGACTGGCAGGAGCGCGGCGCGCCGCTGCGCTCGCCGGTGACCGAGGACCGCTTCCTGTTCCTCACCGCAACGGGCGCCGTCGCGCCGCCGCACGCCCTGTTGCCGGCCTGCTTCCACAACGACGGCTGCCACGTGGTGAGCCTGGCCAACGTCGTGCGCTGGCTCGGCCAGCAGGCCGAGGCGCTCGGCGTGGAAATCTTCCCCGGGTTTGCCGCTGCCGAGATCCTGTACGACGCCCAGGGCGCGGTGCGCGGCGTGGCCACCGGCAACCTGGGCGTGGGTAAGGACGGCGCGCCGACGGACAACTTTCAGCCGGGCGTCGAGCTCCTCGGCAAGTACACCCTGTTTGCCGAGGGCGCGCGCGGCCACCTGGGCAAGCAACTGCTGGCACGCTTCAATCTCATGGAAGGCCGCGACCCGCAGACCTGGGGTATCGGCATCAAGGAGGTGTGGCAGATCGACCCGGCGCTGCACCGGCAGGGGCTGGTGATCCACACCGCCGGCTATCCGCTCGACAATGCGACCTACGGCGGCGGCTGGATGTACCACTTCGAGGACGGTCAGGTTTCGCTCGGCCTTGTGGTGGGTCTGGGCTATGAGAACCCGTACCTCGAACCGTTTCAGGAGTTTCAGCGCTGGAAAGCCCATCCGCAGGTCGCCCGCTTCCTGCAAGGCGGCAAGCGCGTGGCCTACGGCGCGCGCGCCATCAACGCCAGCGGCTGGCAGAGCGTGCCCAAGCTGGTCTTCCCGGGCGGCGCGCTCATCGGCTGCGATGCCGGCTTTCTCAATGCGCCGCGCATCAAGGGCTCGCATGCGGCGATCAAGAGCGGCATGCTGGCGGCCGAGGCGGTGGCCCCGGCAGTGGCCGCCGGACGTGCGCACGACGAGCTGGCCGAGTATCCGGCGGCCTACGAGCGCTCGTGGCTGCACGACGAGCTGTATCGCGCCCGCAACTTCAAGCCCTGGCTGGACAAGGGGCTGCGCCTGGGCGCGGTGATGTTCAGCATCGACCAGCTACTGTTCCGCGGCAAGGCGCCCTGGACGCTGCGCCGACGCAAGGCCGACCACGAGAAGCTGCGGCCGGCGGCGCAGTGCCGGCCGATCGAGTATCCGCGGCCGGACGGCCGGATCACCTTCGACAAGTTGTCCTCGGTGTACCTGTCCAACACCAACCACGAGGAGAACCAGCCGGCCCACCTGACGCTGAAGGACCCGGCCATGCCGGTGGCGGTCAACCTGCCCAAATACGCCGGGCCCGAGGCGCGCTACTGCCCGGCCGGCGTCTACGAGTACGTGAAGGATGAGGCGGGCGGCGACCGCTTCCAGATCAATTTCCAGAACTGCGTGCATTGCAAGACCTGCGACATCAAGGACCCGATGCAGAACATCGTCTGGGTGGTGCCGGAGGGCGGCGGCGGGCCGAACTATCCGAACATGTAGTTCAGACCCCTGGCCTGGTCGTGGCATGCATTCCGCGCTCCATCGCGCGGCCGTGCGCTGCGGGGTCCTTCGACTCCGGGCTGGCTGGCGGCGGGCGGTAGGCGGTAGGCGGTAGGCGATTAACGGCCCGCAGGGCGGACCGCAGTCTTGTCAGGTGCTTCGAGGGCCGCCGGCGACAGGCCACTACGGGGCTGAGCTTCAGCCCGCCCCTGCCTTGAAGTCGCATGCGCCCGGCGCATTGCCACCCTGCGCGAGGCACCCCACGGCGCCCGCCGGCGCAAGGGACGCCCTCAATGCAACGCCCTACTCCAGCGGCAAGTACCGCACACCGACAATTTCCAACGATTCCACCCCTGCCGGCGTGCGTAACTGCACCGTGTCGCCTTCGCGGGCCCTGGTCAGCGTGCGGGCGATCGGCGAAATCCAGCTGACGCGACCGCGCGGCAGGTCCACTTCGTCGATGCCGACGATGGCGATCGTCCTCTCTTCACCGGTGCCGTCGAGGTAGGTGACGGTGGCACCGAAGAACACCTGGTCGGTCGCCTCGCGAGTGGCCGGGTCGACCACCTCGGCAGCGTCCAGCCGCTTGGTCAGGAAGCGGATGCGCCGGTCGATCTCACGCAGCCGCTTCTTGCCGTAGATGTAGTCGCCATTTTCCGAGCGGTCGCCATTGGAAGCCGCCCACGAGACGGTGCGCACCACCTCGGGCCGCTCCACCTTCAGCAGGTGCACAAGTTCGTCCTTGAGCCGCCGGTGCCCCTGCGGCGTCATGTAGTTCTTGCTGCCGGGCGGGATCGGCGGCGCGCCGACGCCATCGTCCTCGCCGTCGTCCTCGCTGCCCGCGCCGTCGGCGCCTTCGCGTATGAATGCCTTGCTCATCGGCTGCTCCAGCGTCGAGTGTAGGCGGCGGCGCTCAGCGGGTGAGAGGTCATCCGGCATGGCCGAGGGGGCCGCCCATGGCGCCCCGGTCGAGGTGCAAGGCGCAGCCGCAGCCGCCAGCCATGGCGAGCCTTTGCAACGACGCGTGGGGCTTCGTGGGCAATCGCAGCGGACATGACGGGCGGCCTCTGATGCTCTCAGCCCTCGGCGTGCCGGTGTCCGGACCGCAGGCGGGCGAACAGCAGCGCCAGCGCCAGCAGCCCGAGCGAGCCCAGCGCCAGCACCGGGGTCGAGCCCAGGCGCTGCACCAGCAAAGCGGTCAGCGCCACCCCCACCGTCTGGCCGATGAAGAACACGCTGGCAAACAGCGACACCGCCGCCCCGCGCGCCTGCGGCGCCATCTGCGTGGCGTTGGTTTGCAACGTGTTGTGCAACATGTAGAAACCGAGCCCGGCAACAAAGCAGGCAAGCGGCGCCGTCCACGGCGTGGGCGACAGCGCCACGGCCAGCAACCCGCCGGTCATGGCGGCGCCGCCTGCGGCGGCCAGCCCCTGCTCGCCGAGCCGCCGCACGAACACGCGCGCAAACAGCGCAAAGACCAGGCCGCCAAAGGCATACAGCGTGACGATGCCACCGGACCAGGACAGCGACAGACCGTGCTTCAGGTGCAGGTGCGTGGCCAGGAAGGCAATCAGCCCGAACAGCAACAGGCCCTCGGTGAAGACCACCGCCAGCACCACGCGCGCCCACGGCTGACGCAGCACGTAGCCCATCTCGCGCAGCGGACGGCCGCTGCGCGGCGCCAGCGGAGCGAAGGCCAGCGCCGCCGCGCGCGCCCGCCACAGTGCCCACCCTGCACCCAGGAAACAAACGGCCAGCAAGGCAAACGGTGCGCGCCAACTGTCGTAGTCCGCCGCCACGCCGCCCAGCCACTGGCCGGTCGCCATGCCGAGGATCTGCCCCAGCAGGAAGCGCGCGAGCACGCCCTGGCGCCGCTCGTAGGGCACGGCGTCGCCGATCCAGGCCATGGCCAGCGGGATCAGGGCGGCGCAGGTGGCGCCGGCGGCCAGCCGCGCCAGCAGCAGGCTGTCGAAGTCCGGCGCCAGCGCACAGGCCAGTGCCGTCGCCGCGCTGGCCAGCGTGGCCCACGCGATCACGCGCCACTTGCCGTAGCGGTCGCCCAGCGGCCCCATCACCAGTTGCAGGAGGCCGTAGGCGACGGCAAACAGCGTGATGACCTGCGCCGCGGCTGCCAGGCTCACCCCGAAGCCGGCCGCCAGCGCCGGCAGTTGTGCGTCGGCCACCCGCATCGACACCGCGCTGCCGAAGGCCGCCAGCGACAGCAGCGTGATCAGCGCCCGCTCAGGCGCGGCAGGCGGGGTCAATTCGGCAGCAGCACCAGCGAGCCGGTGGTCCTGCGGCCCCCCAGGTCGATGTGCGCCTGCGCCGCATCGGCCAGCGCGTAGCGGCGCTCGATCTCGACCTTGATGCGCCCCTTGGCCATGTGGTCGAACAGCTCGGCGGACGACTCCTCCAGGCGCCGGCGCGGCACGATGTGCGTGGCCAGCGTGGGCCGCGTCACGAACAGCGACCCCTTCTGCGCCAGGATCCCGAGGTTGACCCCCGCGACGGCGCCCGAGGCGTTGCCAAAGCTCACCATCAGCCCGCGCGGCTGCAGGCAGTCGAGCGAGCCCTCCCAGGTGTCCTTGCCCACGCCGTCGAACACCACCGGGCACTTGGCCCCGCCGGTGAGTTCCTTGACGCGTTCGACGAAGTTCTCCTTGGCGTAATTGATCGTGGCCCAGGCGCCGTGCGCCTTGGCCAGTGCCGCCTTCTCGTCCGAACTGACCGTGCCGATCAGCTTGACGCCGAGCGCCCTGGCCCACTGGCAGGCGATCAGGCCCACGCCGCCGGCGGCGGCATGGAACAGGATGGTCTCTCCGCCCTGCAGCCGGTACGTCTGGCGGAACAGGTACTGCACCGTCAGGCCCTTGAGCATGACGGCGGCGGCTTCCTCGTCGCTGACACGGCGGGGCAGCTTGACCACCGTGGCGGCCGGCAGGGTCCGCACCTGCGCGTACGCACCCAGCGGCCCCTGCGGATAGGCCACGCGGTCGCCTTCCTTGAGGAACCCGACGTTGCTGCCGACTGCCTCCACCACGCCGGCGCCCTCGAAGCCCAGGCCGTGCGGCAGGGCCGACGCATACAGGCCCGTGCGGTAGTAGATGTCGATGAAGTTGACGCCGATGGCGCGGTGGCGGACACGTACCTCGTCCGGCCCGGGATCGGGCACTTCGACCTCGACGTACTGCAGCACTTCGGGACCGCCGTGGGCTGAGATGCGGATCGCCTGTGTCTTCATGGTTGCTCCTGGCTTTCTTGATGGGTGAGTGGAACGGACGGGACGACGGCTCGCCGGCTACTCCGGCACCGGTTGCGTCTTGGCTGCCGCGCCCTTGCGCGACAAGACATACACGCCGGCCAGCACCAGCGCCGTGCCGGCCAGTTGCCATACGGTGACCGGTTCACCGAGAAAGAGATAGCCCAGACCGATGGTCGACACCGGGCCGATCATGCCCATCAGCGAGGCATTGCCGGCGCCGATGCGCGCCACCGCCAGCATTGTCGCGAACACCGGCAGCACGGTGCAGAACAGCCCGTTGATGGCCGACAACCACAGCACCGGCGGCGGTTGCGCCAGACTCTCCAGCGGCCGCATCAGCAGGAACTGCAGCAGCACCGCCGCGGTGGCGACGATCATGGCGTAGGAGGTGAGCCGGATGGCACCGACCTTCTGCACCAGTTCGCCCGACATGACCAGATACAGGCCGTAGCAGATCGCGCTGCCGAACACGAGCAACCCGCCGAGGACCACGCCGTCGCCATCGAGCCGCACGTCGTGCCAGAACACCAGCACGATGCCGCCGTAGGCCAGACCGAGCGCGATCCAGTCGAGCCGCACGATCTTCTTGGCCAAGAACAGTGCCGACAGCAGCAGCACGATGGTCGGGTTCAGGTACAGGATCAGGCGCTCCAGCGCGGCGCTGATGTGCTGCAGGCCGAGAAAGTCGAGGTAGCTGGCCGCGTAGTAGCCGAGCAGGCCGATGACGCAGAGCCGCAGGTGCTGCGCGCGCGTCAGCGCGGCCGCTCCGCGCGAGGTCCACCACAGGGCCAAGACAAAGAACGGCACGGCAAAGATCATGCGCAGCGCAATCAGGGTCTCCGCATCGACGCCGTGCCGGTACGCCAGCTTGACCACGATCGCCTTGCCCGAGAACAGAACGCTGCCGACCGCCGCCAACATGAGGCCGCTGGTGAAGCGCGAAGCGACGGCGGCGCCGCTGGCGGGTGCGTGGGCAGGAGACATCGATCGGATTCTAGGGACCCGCAATCGGCAACCCGGATCCACGGGCCGGGCCGGTACGGGGCGTCGCGCAGGCGGCGAGCCGCTATCGTCGGTACTGGGCAACCACGCGGTCCTGCCGCACCCCCTACCCCCTACCCCCTACCGCCTACCCCCTTCCCCCGATCCCAGCAGCCCGCAACCCGCAACCTGAGCCCGCCATGTCATCTCTGCTCAACCCTTCCCCGACCACCGCTTGGGCGCTGCTCCTGATTGCCGGACTGCTGGAAATCGCCTGGGCCGTGGGCATGAAGTTCACCGACGGCTTCACGCGCCCGTGGCCCTCGCTGGCGGTGCTGGGGCTGGCGCTGCTGTCGTTCTGGCTGCTGGGACTGGCCATGCGGGTGCTGCCCGTGGGCACCGCCTACGCCGTCTGGGTCGGCATCGGCGCCGCCGGCGCGGCTCTGATTGGCATGTGGTTGCTCGACGAGCCGGCCAGCGCCGCCCGCCTGGGCTGCGTGCTGATGATCGTCGGCGGCGTGGTGGGGCTGAAGCTGCTGCACGAGTAGCCAGCCGCCGAAGCCTGTCACCGTCGCGCCGTCGCTCGTACCCGCCGCAGCGCGCCTCGTCGCAACCGGCCGGTGCGATGGGTCGCTGCCGTTATGCTGCGTCGAGCTGACTGCCGACCGACGATGCTGCGCGCCGCCCCTGCCCTGCTGCTGCTCCTGCTGCTGCTCCTGCTGCCCCCGTTGCAGGCCCAGCCGCTGCAAGCCTGCCGGCTCAAGGGCATCGAGCGGGCGGTGCAGTGTGGCCAGGTCGAGATGCCGGAGAACCCGGACACGCCGACGGGGCGGCGTCTGACGATCCACTTTGCGGTGGTTCCGGCGCTGGCCAAGAACAAGTCCGCCGATCCCCTGTTCGTCTTTGCCGGCGGCCCGGGCCAGGCGGCCATGCAGATGGCCGGCCCGTTGCAGCCGGTGCTGGCGCAGATCAACGCGCGGCGAGACATCGTCTACGTGGACCAGCGCGGTACCGGGCGTTCCAACGCGCTCGAGTGCGGCCCGCCGCGCCGCACGCTGCCTCTGGCCGAGACCGTGGACCCGGCACGCGCCATCGCCGAGCTCGCCTCCTGCGTTGCGCGGCTGCCGGCCGATCCGGCGCAGTACGCCACATGGATTGCGGTGCGCGACATCGACGCCGTGCGGCAGGCGCTCGGCGCAGCGCAGATCAACCTGTGGGGCGGCTCGTACGGCACCCGCGCCGCGCTGGAGTACCTGCGGCAGTTCCCGCAGCATGTGCGCAGCGTCGTGCTCGACGGCGTGGCGCCGGCCGCCATGGCGCTGCCGGCCAGCTTTGCGGTCGACTCCGAAGCCGCGCTGCAGAACCTCGTCGAGCGGTGCCGCAGCGAGCCGGCCTGCAGCCGCCTGCACCCGACGCTGGCGGCCGACATCGACGCTCTGCTGAAATCGGCCGCCAGCGGCACCCGGGTGACGGTGGCGCATCCGGTGACCGGCGCGCCCGAGTCGCTGACCATCGACCGGACGGCGCTCGCCGGCATGCTCCGTTCGCCGCTCTACGTGCCGCAGTTGGCCGCCGTCCTGCCGCACGCGCTGGCGCGTGCCGGGCGGGGTGACTGGAACCCGCTGCTGGCGCTGCACACCGCCCTGGCCGGCGGCGTACAGGACAACTTCGCGGAGGTGATGCACTTTGCCGTGGTCTGCGCCGAGGACCTGCCGCGCGTGGGTCCGGCCGAGATGGCGGCCAGCCGCGCCACCCGCTTTGGAACCAGCTTCCTCGACCTGTACGCGCAGGCCTGCCGCAAGCTGCCGGTGCGGCCGGCGCCGCCCGCGTTCTACGAGCCACCCACGGCCAATGTGCCCGTGCTGATCCTGTCCGGCGGTGCCGATCCGGTGACACCGCCACGCCACGGCGAGGCCATCGCCAGGGAGCTGCCCAACGTGCGCCACTTCGTCGCGCCGCATCTGGGCCATGGGGTCAGCGGGCAAGGGTGCGCGCCCGAACTGATCGGCCGCTTCGTGCGCGCCGCCGGCTTCACCGACGACCAGGGCAAGCCGATCGAGGGCAGTTGCCTGGACAAGCTGCCGGCCGCCCCGGTCTTCCTCGCCCCGGCAACGCGCCCCACCGAAGGCATGCAACGGCCATGATCGAGGTCGAACACCTTTCCAAGCGCTTTGCCGGCAGGAACCGCAAGACGGCCCCGGTCATGGCCGTGGCGGACGTGAGCTTCACGGCGCGCAACGGCCGCATCACCGCGCTGCTGGGACCGAATGGCGCGGGCAAGACCACCACGCTGCGCATCGTCACCACCCTGATGCAGGCCGATGGCGGCACGGCGCGGGTCGGCGGGCACGACGTGGCCGCCGCGCCAGCGGCAGTGCGCGCCCAGCTTGGTGTGCTGTCCGATGCGCGCGGGCTGTACGCGCGCCTGACCGCGCGCGAGAACATCGCTTACTTTGCCCGGCTGCGCGGCGTGCCGCCGGCCGACTTCGAGCGCCGCCTCGCCGAGCTGTCCGCACTGCTCGACATGGCCGACCTGCTCGACCGGCCGACGCACGGCTTTTCCACCGGCGAGCGCATGAAGGTGGCGCTGGCGCGCGCGCTGATCCACGACCCGAGCCATCTGGTGCTCGACGAGCCCACCAACGGCCTGGACGTGATGTCCACGCGCGCTCTGCGGCGGCTGCTGCTGGCGCTGCGCGCGCAGGACAAGTGCATCGTGTTCTCGACACACATCATGCAGGAGGTGGAGGCCATCTGCGACGAGATCGTGATCGTGGCGCGCGGCCGCTCGATCGCGAGCGGCAGCGCGGCGGCACTGTGTGCGCAGGCCGGCACCACCTTGCTCGAGGACGCCTTCGTGACGCTGGCGCTGGGCCACGCGGAGACCACCTGATGCGCGCCGCCTGGACCGTGTTTCGCAAGGAGCTCACCGATGCGGTGCGCGACCGCCGCAGCTGGATGGTGGCGCTCGTCATATCCATGCTGTCGGGGCCGCTGCTGTTCACGTTGATGTCCAGCTTCATCGCCGGGATCGAGGAGCGGGCCGCTGCACGCGAGGTCTGGCTGCACGAGCCCGAGCGGGCGCCCACACTGGTCAACTTCCTGCAGCGCGCGGGCGCCACGGTGCGCACCGCGCCGGACGACTACGCTGAGCAGCTGCGTGCCGGCCGCCTGCTCAACGCGGTGCTGGTTCCCCCAGCGGACTTCGAGTCGCTGCTGGCGGCCGGCGAGAGCGTCGCGGTCGAAGTGCTGTTCGACGACAGCCACGAGCGCGCGCAGCCGCTGGTACGCGCCAGCCTGAGCCTGCTGCGCGCCTTTAACCGCGAGGCAGGCGTGCAGCGGCTGCTGGCGCGCGGCGTCAGTCCGCAACTGCTGGCCGCCATCGAGCTCGAGGAGCAGAACCTGGCGCCGTCGCAGGCGCGCGGCGCTCAGTTGCTGTTCATCGTGCCCTGGGTGGCGCTGCTGGTGGCGGTCTTCGGCGCGCTGTCGGTGGCCATCGACGTGTCCTCAGGCGAGCGCGAACGCGGCTCGCTGGAGCCGCTGCTGATGAACCCCGTGCCGGTGGGCGAGCTGGTGCTGGGAAAATGGGGCGTTGTGATGGTCTATTCCACCGTCATCGTGCTGCTGACCATGGCAGGATTTCTTGTTTCGATGCGCCTCATCTCCAGCGAAACGTTGGCAGCTCTCATGCAATTGCAATGGCGCGAGGTTGGCATCTTCTGCCTGGTGCTGCTGCCCTTCGCTGGTCTGATGGCGGCGGTCAACATGCTCGCGGCCACCTTCGGCCGCAGCCACAAGGAGGCGCAGACCTACGTCAGCTACATTGCCATGGCCGTGCAGTTTGCGGCGATCGTGCCGGTGTTCGCCCCGCAGCGCGACGCGTTCTGGCACCTGTTTGCGCCGTCGATCGGACAACTGTCGGTGCTGATGAAGACCCTGCGGGGCGAGCCGCTCGCCGCCGCCGACCTCGTTGTTCCGGCCCTGGTCTGCCTGGCGGGCATGGCGGCCTGTCTGCTGGTCCAGTCGGCACTTCTGCGGCGCGAGTCGATCATCTTCGCGCGCGGCTGAGTCGCGCGGCTGAGTCGCGCGGCTGAGTCGCGCGGCGGCGTCGCAGGGTTGAGGCGCACGGCGAGCCGTCCCGGCAGGCTTGCAGTGCCATAATTGGCCGGCCGATGAATCCGCCCACGCTCGCCTCGTTGCCTACCGAGCCCGCGGCACTGCTGCCGGTGCCTCCCGCGTCCATCGGGCGCTTCCTGATCCGCAGTGAGATCGGCCGCGGCGCCAACGGCGTCGTCTACAGCGCGCACGACCCGGTGCTCGACCGTGAGGTCGCCATCAAGGCGATTCCCCTCGGCGGCGACACGTTCTTCCGCGAGCAGATCGAAGCCAACTTCCTCAACGAGGCGAAAGCCGCCGGCGGCCTGAATCACCCAAACATCGTGACGGTGTTCGACGCCGGTAAGAACGAGCAGCTCGCGTACATCGCGATGGAGCGCCTCCAGGGTCAGGATCTGCACGACGCGCTGGCCACCGGCCAGCGGCTTTCGTTCGCCAGGACGGCCTCGCTGATGGCGCGCGTGGCCGACGCTGTGCACTTTGCGCACAAGCGCGGCATCATTCATCGGGACATCAAGCCATCGAACATCTTCATCACGCGCGACGGCAAACCCAAGGTGCTCGACTTCGGCGTGGCGCTGCCCATGATCGGCAATGCCAACTCGATGCAACGGCGCCAGCTGATCGGCACGCCCAACTACATGTCGCCCGAGCAGGCGCTCGGCCGCAAGCTCGATGCCCGCAGCGATGTGTTCGCTCTGGGCGCGGTCTTGTACGAGCTGCTGGCCGGACGGCGCGCCTTCGAGGGCAAGGACACCGAGCAGACCCTGATGCAGGTCATCTCCGATGCGCCACGCCCCCTGCGGGAGCTCTGCCCCGAGGTGCCCGAACCGTTGCGCCGGATCGTGGAGCGAGCGCTGTCGAAGGACGCCGACCAGCGCTTTCCCACCGCCGCGGAACTGCGCAAGGAGCTGGCCGCCTTTTCGGCGTATTCCGCTCCCGCGGCTGCGCCGGCACCTGCTGCGCCGAAGGTCTGGAGAAGCACCCGCGGCCGGAGCATTCTGGTCGTGGGAGCCGCGCTCGCGCTGCTGGCCGGCGTGCTGGTTAATCAGCGCAGCCCTGCACCCGAGCCGGTCGTCACCGCGGCGGTGCCCGCGCCCGCACCCGTCGCGCCGGACCCCGCAGTCGTCGCCGCACCGACCCAGACGCCGGTGCCGGTGCCGTTGCCGTTGCCGTTGCCGCCAGTCACGCCGGATGTCACCACCGCCCCCCGTCCCGCCGAGGGCAAGCCCGGTCCGGCTCGCGCGGCCGCGCCACGCCCGCGAGACGGCGGCGGCGCCAGCGGCGCAACGCCGGCCACCGGTAACGGCACCGTCGCCCTGGCCATCGCGCCGTGGGGCGAGGTGCTCATCGATGGCACCTCGCGCGGCGTTGCGCCGCCGCTGACAAGCCTGTCGCTGCCCCCCGGCACCTACCAGATCGAGGTACGCAACGGCGCCTTCCCCCCCTACAGGGCGCGCGTCGAGGTCAGACCCGGGCAGTTGGTGGCGCTGCAACATCGCTTCTGACGCGGGGCCCTCCGCCAATCGATCCACTGGCGAGGCAGCCCGGCCTGCACTACCCTGAGCAGCTCCGATGAACGACATCTCGCTTACGGCCCGCCAGTTTGCACGCTACTCGCTGACCCGCGAGCTGCGTCGCGACGTCTCGACCGTCACCTGGCTGGCACTCGACCCGGTCATGCACCGGGAGGTCGTGCTCAAGGTGGTGCAGCTGCCGCTGCCGGCGGCGTTGGACGGTCAGCTGGAAGCCGAGCTGGCACCGCTCGAGCAGGCGTTCATGCGACAGGCGCAGGCGGCCGGCAAGCTCAACCACCCCCATATCGTGACGGTCTACGAGGCCGGACGCATCGGGCAGCAGGCCTTCCTGGCAATCGAGCGCGTCATGGGTCGGCCGCTCGCCGAGCTGCTGGCCTCGGGCTGGCGCCCGCAGCTCGTGCACGCCGTCTCGATCGCTGCCCGCGTGGCCGACGCGCTGGAGCACGCTCACTCACAGGGCGTCACGCACGGCCACCTGAGCGCGCAGCACGTGCTGCTGCAAGCCAGTGGCGTGCCCAAGGTCGAGGGCTTTGGCGGCTGGATCGACACCGGCACGGGCGGCGAAGACGCCTTGCATCGCACCCGCCGGCTGCTGCCCTACTTTGAAAGCGAACTGTCGGAAGACTTGCGCCGACGCGACGTGCAGGCATTGGCGTCGCTCGTCCTCATGCTGGCGGGCGCCCCCGCCCGCTCGGCATCCGCACCGGCATCGCCGTCAGGGGCGCGGGACGCTGCGCCCGACGCGCTCGTCCGCCTGGTGAACGAAACCCTCAGGCGCGGCGACCGCTGCACCGCCGGCGACCTGCGCGACGCACTTACAGCCTTTCTCTGGAAGCAGCGCGAGCCGCGCATTGCACCCGCCACCCTGGGTATCCCGCTCGCGGCACCACCTGCGGACCTGGCTGCCGCATCGACTGCGCCACTGCAGTCCGGGCCGGCGGCCGCCCCGGCGCCACTGCCCAACGCGCAACGGATGCTGCGCGAGCAGAACCGCCCACCCGGCGAACCGCACACGGTCCGGGTCGTGCGGCCCGCGGCACGTTCGGAACACACCGCTGCAGCGGCCGCCGCACCCAACCTTGCGGCCCAGTGGCTCGCCGGGTTGCGGCGCCTGACACCATCGGCGGTACGCGAGGGCGTTCCTCAGCTTTGGCGCCATCGGCTGGTGGCTGGTTCGGCCGCCGCGGTGGCGGTGCTGGCGCTGTTGATCGGCATCCTGCTCGGTAACCCCGTCGCTCGTGCGCCGGCGGCGCCCGAGGCGCCCGTGCCTGCCGCGCCAACCCCGGTGGGCATCGGCGTGGTCACGCTCGACATCCAGCCGTGGGGCGAGGTTTTCGTCAACGGCAAACCCACCGGCGTGGCGCCTCCAATGACCGAATTGCGCTTGCGTGCCGGTCGCCATGCGGTTGAAATCCGCTACGGGGAGAAGGCATCTGTCAGCTTCCCGGTCGACGTCGATCCGGATCGGCCGCGGGTCATCGCCCACCGCTTCGAATGAACACGCCTCGCACCACTTCCACACGCCCGCATGCGCTGCTGTCCGCGGCGCTGGCCGCCAGCTTGCTGACCGGCTGTGAGTCGTTACCGCTGCAGCTCACGCCAGCTCCACCGCCGCCGCCAGCCACCGACAGCGTCGTCCTGCTGCTGCAACTGCCGGCCGAGCGCGCACTGATCGGTGGCCTGCGACTGTACGACGAAGGCGCCTTCGATCGGGCCGAGCAGGCCCTGCGCACCGCGCTGCTGCAGGGCCTGCGCGACCGGCGCGACACTGCAGTGGCGCACAAGTACCTGGCCTTCATCGCCTGCGCGTTCAATCGTTTGCCCGAGTGCGAGAGGCAGTTCCGCAACGCCTTTGCCGTCGACCCGGGGTTCGTGCTAACCGATGCCGAGATCGGACATCCAATCTGGGGACCGGTCTATCGGCGCATCGCGGGACAGCCCAGGCGCTAGCCTGGACGCAAGAAAAGGGGCGCGGCATCTGCGCGTATGCCGTGCGAAGGCGGAGCGCCGCGCAATCCCACACCGCACCGGCCGGCCCAGATGGTTTTGACCACTTGCAGTCTGTCTGTGCAGCTCGCGGAGGAATTTCATCCGTGCACATGGGCGACTGGGTGATGTGTCCAGGCTATGGAACCGGGGCCGCCCGTCCGCGGCGACCCAGGAAAACATGGGCGGCGCCGGCCAGCAGAAGAAGGACGAACAGGCCAATTGCCCATAGCACCCACACCAGCGGCACGAGGTAGCCGAGCGCCGAGCCGATCCACGGCAACAGGTCGACGAACGCCTGCAGCACCCAAAGCAAGGTCTCCTGCAGGCCACGAACCCAGGCAGGATCGATGCCCCAAAGCGCGAGCCAGGCCGGCACCGGCACCTGCGCGGCGGCCTGACCAAGGTCGGTCGCGCCGCCGGAGGCGATCAGAAGACCGACCGCCTGGGCGACAAAGGCCGTCAAGGCCGCCCCGCCCGTCCACAAGGCGGCGAGCACGACGACGAGGAGCCAGAGTGCGACCTTCATGAGCTGCCTTCGTGAAACACCATTGGAGCTCCGAAGGTGCGGTCGCGTATCTCAGCCAACAGGGGCCCTCGGGAAAGTCCCGAGATGGACCCAGCGCGCTTCGCGGCGGGTGTGGCTAGAAGCCGATACGCGGCTTCTTGGCGATGCGCTCTTCGCTGATGTCGGCCGCCAGCACCGTCCGGCGGCCGGACAGTTTGGCATTGCCGAAAGCGGCAAGCATCACTCGACGCATCTCGCGCGGCTTGAGCTTGACGAGGCGCTCGAGCACATCGTCCTCGAGCGCGGGCGGGAACTGCCTGCCCCAGGCGTGCTCGTCGCGCAGCTCGCGATAGATGCTCAATGCAATGCGGCGCGCGCCGTCGGCATCCGGCGCGTCGATCTCGTAGACGTTCATCCGGTTCAGGATCGGCTCAGGGATCGACCGATGGTCGTTGGCGGTGGCCACCCACACCACGTCGCCGGCATCGATCGGCACCTCGGCAAACTCGTCGACGAACTCGCAGGCGGTGTCATGCTCGAGCAGTGTGTACAGCGAACCGAGCGGATCGTACTGCTGGTCGCCTCCGGCCTTGTCGATCTCGTCCACCACGATCACCGGGTTGGCGTAGTCGCCGTTGACGAGTGCGTCGAACACCTTGCCGGGCTTGGCGTTCTTCCACTGCGTGCTGGCGCCACTGAGGATCCAGCCCGCCGTGAGCGAGCTCATGCCGATGAAGTTGTAGCCGGTGCCCAGCAGCCGCGCCACGCGACGCGCGAAATGCGTCTTGCCGATCCCAGGGTCGCCGAGCAGCAGGATCGGCTCGAGGTCGAGCGGGTCGTCGCTGGACAGGCACAGTGCGAGCTGGCGGCGGATGTCCTCCAGCGGCTCGGCGAAGTTTGGAAGCTCCTCGATCAGCGCATCGATGTCGGGCAGCGAAGAGGGCTTGATGGTGAAGCGCTGGCCGCCGGCCTTGATCATCCTGACGTAGGTGGCCTTGAGCTGCTCGTGGCCGTTGCCCTGCTCGTGCAGCTCGTTGAGCGCCTCCTCGATGCGCGGGACGCGATACACGTCCTTGAAACCGGCGATCGAGATCGGCGCACTGGTCGGGATCGTGGCGGGAACGCTCATGGCAATCTCCTCCTGCGAAGGCAACCGGGAAGGCGGGCACGCCGTCTATGCGTCGAGCAACATTCAAAGCAAGGCGCTTGCCATGATCGTGCGAAAAACATGCCGAAAAGGCAATGCAGCACTCTCGGTCGTTGAGTGCCAATGGCTTCGACCTCCATGCGACAGTGGGCAGATCACGCGACGAGCACGGCAAGCACGGCGAGCGCCGAGAACAACCTGCGGCGGACGGCCGTCTCGACCCGGGTGCCGTTCGGCAAGCCATTGGCCAGGATTGCCTTCGTCCGTGCACGCCGCGCTGTGCCTGTCCCGGCGCGGCATACGGGTCGGCACGTGCTCAGCGCGCGGCGCTGTCCCGCAGCCCCAGCTCGGTCGCCCACACCGCCGCCTCGACGCGCGAGCGGAACCCGAGCTTCTTCAGCAGGTGCTTGACGTGCACCTTGACGGTGCCTTCGGTAATGCTCAGGGTGCGCGCGATCAGCTTTTTGGACTGGCCGTCGGCAATGCAGCGCAGGACCGCCTGCTCGCGGTCGGTGAGCAACGCCAGGTCGCGCTGGCCCATGCGGGCGCCGTCCTGCGCTTGCTCGCGCAGCGGCACCGCCAGCCGGCTGGCGAGCGCGTCGCAGATGACGGTCTTGCCGGTGAGCGCCTCGCGTACCCGCGCCCGCAGCTCCTCCGGCTGCATGTCCTTGAGCAGATAGCCGTCGGCACCGGCGCGGATGGCGTGCATCAGGTCATCGGGCGCGTCGGACACGGTCAGCATGACCACCCGGCGCGACGGGTCCTCGTCCTTGACGGCAGCCAGGACGTCGATGCCGCTCTCGGCCGCACCGGTCGCGGTCTTCAGGTTGAGGTCGAGCAGGATCATGTCCGGGTCGCGGCCGCGCACCAGTTCTACTGCCGCAGCTACGTGCGCAGCCGCGCCGATCACCTCGATCTCGGGGTCCATGGCGAGCAGCTCGGCCATGCCGCGGCGGAACAGGGGATGGTCGGCGACGATCAGGACGGTGCTGGGCATGGTCGGAGAGCAGCAAGGCTTGCAGGATCAGGCGTGCCGGGCCTGCTGTGCCGGGCGCGGCGCCTCGGCCTCGCGCAGACCGTGGGCCGGAGACGGGAAACGCAGTCGCACCCGCGTGCCGGCGCGCGGGGCGTCGGTATCGCGCTGCGCCACATCGATGCTGCCGCCCAGCATGTGGGCGCGATCGCGCATGATCGACGGGCCGAAGTGATGGCGCGGTGATTGCCGGGTGGCAATGCCGACGCCGTCAATGCCGACGCCGTCGTCCTCCACCGTCACCTCGATCTGGCCGCGGCCTCGCGTACCGAGCCGGTGCAGCCGCACGCCGACCCGGCGCGCCCGCGCGTGGTGCTCGACGTTGGACAGCGCCTCGCGCACGATCTGCAGCACGTGGATCTGCTGGTTGGCCGACAGCTCCGGCCCCACCAGCTCGTTGCGTAGACCCACGGGGATTCCGGTGCGCGCGGTGACGTCCTCGGCGGCCTCCTGCACCGCGCTAGACAGGCCCTTGCCGTTGAGCTTCAGGCGGAAGGTGGTCAGCAGTTCGCGCAACTGGCCATAAGCGGCGGCCACACCCTCGCGCAGCTCCTGCAACACCTCCAGCGCGGTCGGCGGCGTGCCGCCCTCGACCGTCAACTGCGCCGACAGCCGCGTCAGCTGGATCTTGGTGTACGACAGCGACTGCGCCAGCGAGTCGTGCAGCTCGCGCGCGATGGCGCTGCACTCCTCCAGCATCGCCAGTCGCCGGTGCTCGTCGCGCGCTTCGGCCGCCGACAGCGCCGCGCCCAGGTGGCGGCCGACGGTCTGCGCCAGCTCCAGCTGCCAGGTCGCCAACTGCTCACCCGGGGCGAGCAGCAGCGGCATCACGCCAAACACGCTCTCGCCATCGACGATCGGCACCCCGACGGCCGCCTGCGAAGTTGCGCCCTGACGCGCCTCCTTCAGTTCGTGCCAGCGCACGCGCGCCGCGTCCGGGCCGTCGGCGCACCGCACCTGGTGGCAGATGTCACCCTCGTGCGACTCGGCGGCGGCCAGCGGCAGGCCGGCGACCTCCCCGCTCCGGCGCGCGCAGATGACGACGCCCTGCACGCCGAGCACCTGCGGTGACGAGAATCAATTCCCGCGATGCAACGGCAAACCCGGCTGTCGCGGCGAGGCGGGCCTGCCCGGACCAGGCACCGGTGCCTGCGCTCAGCGTGCCGGCGACGAACGCAGACCGTAGGCCGTGCCGTTGACGATCAGGTACTCGACCCGCATCAGCTTGGGCTTGCCGGCCACGCCGGTGTAGCCGATCACCTCGATGCGGTCACCCACCTTGAGCGGCGGCACGCCCCAGGCCTGCATGCGCGGCAGCGGGGCGAACTCCAGTTCCCACCGGCCTTCGGCCGCCGGCGGCACCTGCACCCGCGCGACGATGGCCGCGCCGTCCACCGATTGCTGCTGCGGCGGCATCTTGCGTGCGCGCAGATCGGCCGGCAGCGCGACCTGCTTGGATACCTCCAGCGCGGCTTCCGCGTGGGGGTTGGTCCAGCGAACCGACGTCAGCTGCCCCTCCAGGTACAGCGGTTCGTTCTGGTCGAAGCTGGACCAGCCGTGATGCGCCACGGCCGGCAGCGCGGCGGCCGCCAGCGCAGCCAGGACCAAGACACGACGATGTTGCATGCAGCCTCCTAGACGTAAGCGATCAGCCGGCCGGCGCTGATGACCCCCAGCCACAGCAGCAGGGACAGCACTGCCTGGGCACGTGCCAGGCCATCGGGTTGCGCCAGCGATCCGCGCAGGTGAAACACCACCATGTTGATGGCCGCCAGGGCGATCAACCCGAGCTTGACCGCGAAGGCGCGATTGGCAATGTAGCCCAGCGGATCGGTCAACAGCAGCAGGCTGCCGCTGAGCCCGATGATCACGAAGGCCGCCAGCGCGATCTTGATGCCCAGGCGCCCGAGCTCCCGCAGGGGCACGGTTTGTTGCAGCCCCAGGACCCGCATCTCGACCGTGAGCACCGTGCCGATCATGGCGGCAAAGGCGGCGATGTGCACGATCTCCAGCAGCGGGAAGGCCCAGGCCGACTCGCGGATCGTGACCGCCAGCGGCAGTTGCTGCAGGGCGTCGAGCGCAGTGCGCGAGGACATGGTGACCAGGCCGGACGGGGCTGCGCGGGCACAGGAGCGGATTGAAGGCCAGGGCGCGCGCCGACCGCAACGACGCGTTCAGCGCCGCCGCCCGCCGAGCAGCGAACCCAGCACACCGCGCGTGATCTCCCGCGCAATCGACGAGCCGACCGACCGCGCGGCGCTCTTGGCAACCGTTTCCACCACGCCTTCGCGCCGACCGCCGCGCGGCCCGGTCGAGCCGAACAGGATGTCACCCAGGCCGCCCATCAGCCCGCCGCCGGCCGCCTCGCCGGCCGGCGCGCTGCCCGGCAGAGCCGGTGCCGCCTTGCCGCCGCCGGCCGGTGCGGCATCGCCACCGGCGCGCTGGCGCAGCAACTCGAAGGCGCTTTCGCGATCGACGGCCTTCTCGTACACGCCCGCCACCACCGAACCGGCGATCAGTGCCCGGCGCTCATCGACCGAGATCGGGCCGATCTGGCTGCCCGGCGGGCACACGTAGGCGCGCTCGGTGATGCCCGGCGTGCCCTTGGCATCGAGCAGCGAGACCAGCGCCTCGCCGACCGCCAGCTCGAGAATCGCGGCCTTGATGTCGAGCCGCGGATTCGGCCGCATCGTCTCGGCCACCGAGTTGACCGCCTTCTGGTCGCGCGGCGTAAACGCGCGCAGCGCGTGCTGGACGCGGTTGCCGAGCTGGCCCAGCACCTTCTCCGGAATGTCGAGCGGGTTCTGGGTGACGAAGTACACGCCCACGCCCTTGGAGCGGATCAGCCGCACCACCTGCTCGACCTTTTCCAGCAGCGCCGGCGGCGCCTCGGAAAACAGCAGGTGCGCCTCGTCGAAAAAGAACACCAGCTTGGGCTTGTCGCGGTCGCCGACCTCGGGCAGGTTCTCGAACAGCTCCGACAGCAGCCACAGCAGGAAGCACGAGTACAGCCGCGGGTTGTTCATCAGCTTGTCGGCCACCAGGATGTTGACCACGCCCTGGCCGTCGGCGGTTTGCATCAGGTCGGCGATGTCGAGCATGGGCTCGCCGAAGAACTTCTCGCCGCCCTGCTGCTCGATCTGCAGCAGGCCGCGCTGGATCGCGCCGATGCTGGCCGGGCTGATGTTGCCGTACTGGGTCTTGAACTGCGCCGCGTTGTCGCCGACGAACTGCAGCATCGCCCGCAGGTCCTTCAGATCAAGCAGCAAGAGGCCGTGGTCGTCGGCGATCTTGAAGGCCAGCGTCAGCACGCCCTCCTGCGTCTCGTTCAGATTGAGCAGCCGCGCCAGCAACAGCGGCCCCATGTCGCTGACGGTGGCGCGCACCGGGTGACCCTGCTCGCCCCAGACGTCCCACAACGCGACCGGGCACGCTGCCCACTGCGGCTCGGGCATCCCGAGGCTGTCGAGCCGCTTCTTCATCTTCTCGCCGAGGCTGCCCGCCTTGGCAATTCCGGTCAGGTCGCCCTTGACGTCGGCCATGAACACCGGCACGCCGATGCGCGAGAAGCGCTCCGCCAGAACCTGCAGCGTGACGGTCTTGCCGGTGCCGGTGGCCCCGGTGATGCAGCCGTGGCGGTTGGCCAGCGCCGGCAGCAGCGCCAGTTCGGTGTCGGCAGTCTTGGCAATGACGAGGGGGTCGGCCATGGATCGGACTCGGGATCGAGGATGGGGGATTCGGGGAAAAGCGTAGCTCACGCTCGGCGGCGCGCCTACCCGCGGGTGCCCCGATGCCGTTGCCGGACCCGGGCTTCGCCAAGCCACCGTTGATACACTCGCGCCCCTTTCAGAGCGTTGGCTTCAAAGAAGGCAGCACCATGGCCGGACATTCCAAATGGGCCAACATCCAGCACCGCAAGGGTCGCCAGGACGCCAAGCGCGCGACCGTCTGGACCAAGGTGATCCGCGAGGTCCAGATCGCGGCGCGCGACGGCGGCGGTGACCCGTCGATGAACTCGCGCCTGCGCCTGGCGCTCGACAAGGCGCGCCTGGCCAACGTGCCGAAGGACAAGGTCCAGGGCGCCATTGCGCGCGGCACCGGCACCGCCGAGGGCCAGAACCTGGAGGAAGTGCGCTACGAAGGCTACGGGGTGGGTGGTGCGGCGCTGATGATCGACTGCGTGACCGACAACCGTACCCGCACCGTGGCCGAGGTTCGCCATGCGCTGGCCAAGCACGGCGGCAACCTGGGCACCGATGGCAGCGTGGCGTTTCAGTTCAAGCACTGCGGCCAGTTCGTCTTTGCGCCGGGCGCCTCCGAGGAACGGATCATGGAAGCGGCCCTCGAGGCTGGCGCCGACGATGTCCAGACCCACGAGGACGGCTCGATCGAGGTGATCTGCGCGCCCGGCGACTTCAGCGCCGTCAACGACGCCCTGGCCCGGGTCGACCTGAAGCCGGAGGTCGCCGAAGTCACGATGAAGCCGCTGTCCGAGAACCCGCTCGCCGACGCCGACGGCGAGAAGATGCAGAAACTGCTCGATGCGCTGGACGACCTGGATGACGTGCAGGCGGTCTACACCACGGCGGCGATCGGTCGATGAAACTCCTGGTGATCGGCGACGGCGGCCGCGAGCACGCGCTGGCCTGGAAGCTGGCTGCCAGCGACCGGGTGCAGCTGGTGTACGTGGCACCGGGTAACGGCGGAACCGCGCTGGACCGGCGCATGCGGAACGTTCCTGTCACCGACCTTCCCGCGCTGGCCGACTTCGCGCAGGCCGAGGGGATCGGCCTGACCCTGGTGGGGCCCGAGGCGCCCCTGGCGGCCGGCGCGGTCGACCTGTTCCGCAGCCGCGGGCTGCGCGTGTTCGGACCCACGCAGGCGGCGGCTCGTCTCGAGAGCTCGAAGGACTTTGCCAAGGCGTTCATGCAGCGTCACGGCATTCCGACTGCGCGCTACCGCAGCTTCACCGATGCGGCCGAGGCGCACGCCTATGTGGACCGCGAGGGCGCGCCGATCGTCGTCAAGGCCGATGGCCTGGCGGCCGGCAAGGGCGTGGTGGTGGCGCAAACCGCGGCCGAGGCACATGCGGCCATCGATCACATGCTGCTCGACAATCGCCTGGGCACCTCTGGCGCGCGCGTGGTGATCGAGGAGTTCCTGGCCGGCGAGGAAGCCAGCTTCATCGTCATGAGCGACGGCCGCCACGTGCTGGCGTTGGCGACCAGCCAGGACCACAAGCGGCTGCTCGACGGCGACCAGGGGCCGAACACCGGAGGCATGGGCGCGTACTCGCCGGCGCCGGTGGTCACGCCCGAGCTGCATGCCCGCGTGCTGCGCGAGATCATCCTGCCGGCCGTCAACGGCATGGCCGCCGATGGCCTCCCCTACACCGGCTTCCTCTACGCCGGCCTGATGATCGGACCCGACGGGGCGCCGCGCACGCTCGAGTTCAACTGCCGCATGGGCGACCCGGAAACCCAGCCGATCATGCTGCGCATGAAGACCGATCTGGTGGAACTGCTGGAGCACGCCCTGGCCGGCCGGCTCGACCAAGTCGATGTCGACTGGGACCGTCGCACCGCGCTCGGCGTGGTGCTGGCCGCCCACGGCTATCCCGACCGCCCGCGCAAAGGCGACATCATCGCCGACCTGCCCGCCGACACCGATGACTGCGTGGTGTTCCACGCCGGCACGCAGCTGGCGGACGGACGGCTGCGGACCAGCGGCGGTCGCGTGCTGTGCGTCACCGCGCTGGGGGACACCGTGCGCGCGGCGCAGAAACGCGCCTACGACGCGGTCGAGCAGATCAGCGGCGAAGGCCTGCAGTACCGCAAGGACATCGGCCACCGCGCCGTCAAGTCGCGCGGGGCGGCCCCGGCGACCTGACCCGCCCGGCGCGCCCGGCTGTTGCGGCCGAAACGCAGAATGCGGCTTGGCCTGTGAGTCCGGCGTGAGGCGTCCGGCGCCACGCCGGCCAGCCGTCGCCCACCGCTGGCTGCCGGCCCAGGCAGTGGACAGCCGCATGCGCCAAGGCGGCCGGAACGCGCGCATCGGGCAGCACGGCGCTCGACACGGATCGACCGGTGAACGCGGATCGGCGCCCGGTGCGGCAACGGCGGCCAATCCGCGGCGGCGCCGTCCCGTTCAAGCACAATCGCGCCTCTGTCACTGCGCCCATCGCCATGCACGCGCCCTATACTGCTGAACAGCACATCGCCCTCAAGCGCGTCAGCGCCATCGCTCCGTCTCCCGACGGCCGCTGGCTGGCCGTGGTGGTGCAACGCCTGGACCAGGATGGAGCCAAGTATGTCTCCGACCTGTGGAAGGTTCCCACCGATGGCAGCACCGCCGTGCAACTCACCCGCGGCGACAGCCGGGATGCCGCGCCCTGCTTCCGCCACGATGGCGCGCTCGGCTTTCTGTCCAACCGCCGGCCGAACGAGCTGAAGCCGGACGAGGACGCCGACAAGCGCATGCAGGTCTGGGTCCTGCCCGCAGCCGGCGGCGAGCCGCAGCAGCTGACCGACGAGCCGCTCGGCGTCGAGTCGTTCAAGTTCGCGGCGCGCGCCGACCGCCTGGTTGTCCTGGCGCCAGTGCTGCCGGGCGTGCCGCACGACAAGCAGCGCGAGACGGCGGCCGAGCGCGCAAAGAAGGGTCCCAGCGCGCGCAACTACCGTCGCCAGCCGGTGCGCCACTGGGACCACTGGCTGCACCAGAACGCCGACCGCGCCAGCACGCACCTGATCGCCAGCCGCAGCGACGGCAGCCAGCGGCAGGACCTCACCCCCGAAGCGACCACCGAGCTGTGGATCGAGCCGGAGTTCGACCTCTCGGCCGATGGCGGCCAGGTGGCGATCACCTGGGCCAGCGCGGGCGCCGACCGCGAGGAAGACTCCGCCATCGTCGTCGTCGACATCGCCAGCGGCGCGCGCCGCGTGCTGGCCCAGGCGCAGAACACCAACTTCGGCACGCCGCTGTTCGCGCCCGATGGGCGCACGCTGGCGGTGAACCACAGCACCCGCTCGCCCACGCGGGCACCGCGGCCGCTGCTGGCCCTGATCGACGTGGCCAGCGGCGCGCGGCGCGATCTGGCAGCCGACTGGGACCGTTGGCCCGCCGCGGCCGACTGGACCGCCGACGGCCGCGCCCTGCTGGTCACCGCCGATGACCACGGCATCACGCCCGTGTTCCGCATCGAGGCCGGCAGCGGTGCCGTGACGGCGCTGACCCCCCGCGCCGCCGGTGGCACCCACTCCAACGTGGTGGCGCTGGTCGACGGCCGCGCCGCCTGCATCCGCTCCAGCCTGCTCGACGCGCCCGAGTGCCACCTGCTGCCGACCGATGGCAGCGGCGCCCCGCAGGCGCTGGCGCGGCTGTCGGGCTTCGAGCCCGCCACCGCCTGGGCCGAGGTCGAGCACATCGAGACCCGCTCGACCGACGGTGCGCCGATCCACAGCGTGATCACGCGGCCCAGGGCGGCGCCCGGCAGCGGCGCGCCCAAGTCCCCCACGCTGATGTGGATCCACGGCGGTCCGATCGGCATGAGCGGGGACGGCTGGCACTGGCGCTGGAATCCGCTCCTGGCGGTGGCGCAGGGCTATACCGTGGTGCAGCCCAACCCGCGCGGCTCCACCGGCTTCGGCCAGGCCTTCGTCCACGGCATCTGGGGCAACGTCTGGGGCCAGCAGTGCTACGAAGACCTGATGTGCGTGGCCGACGCGCTCGAGCAGCGGTCCGAGGTCGACGCTGCGCGCATCATGGCCATGGGCGGCAGCTTCGGCGGCTACATGACCAACTGGATCGGCACGCAGACGCAGCGCTTCCGCTGCCTGATCACGCATGCCAGCATCGTCACGATGGCGCAGTTCACCGGCACCACCGATCACCCCGCCTGGTGGTACCTGGAGATGGGCGGAGAGAACCCGTATGCCGACCCGGCGCGCTATGACCGCTACGCGCCGATCCGCTACATCAGGCGGTGGAAAACGCCCGCGCTGATCATCCACGGCGAACTGGACTACCGCTGCCCGATCGGCGAGGGCCTCAATCTGTTCGAGGCCCTGCAATACCACGGCGTGGACAGCGAGCTCGTGATCTTTCCGGACGAGAACCACTGGATCCTCAAGCCGCGCAACATCGTGGCCTGGTACGACAACGTGCTGGGCTTCCTCGCCAAGCACATGCACTGAAGCCTGCCGCATGACCGACGCCTTCATCGACAGCCAGACCGTCCGCGAGTACCTGCTCGGCCTGCAGGAGCGCATCGTCGCCACCTTCGAGCGGCTCGACGGCCAACCGTTCCTGCGCGACGCCTGGGAGAAACCGGCCGACTCGGTCCTGGGCGGCGGCGGGCTTACGCGCATCATCGAGGACGGCAACCTGCTGGAGCGCGGCGGCGTCGGCTTCTCGCACGTGCTTGGCAGCACGCTGCCGCCCTCGGCCACCGCCCAGCGCCCGGAGCTGGCCGGCCGCGGCTTCGAGGCCATGGGCGTGTCGCTGGTGCTTCATCCGCGCAATCCGCACGTGCCGACGGTGCACATGAACGTGCGCTTCTTCATCGCCAAGGGCGAGGCTCAGCCCGACGTGTACTGGTTTGGGGGCGGCATGGATCTGACGCCCTACTACGCGACCGAGGAAGACGCTCGCCACTTCCATGCGACCTGCAAGCGGGCGCTCGCGCCGTTCGGCGCGGACAAGCATCCGCGCTTCAAGAAGTGGTGCGACGAGTACTTCTTTCTGAAGCACCGCAACGAGCCGCGCGGGTTGGGCGGCGTGTTCTTCGACGACTTCCACGAGCTGGGCTTCGAGCAGAGCTTCGCGATGATGCGCGCGGTGGGCGATGCCTTCCTGGACGCCTACGTGCCGATCGTGGAGCGCCGCCGCGCCACGCCCTACACCGAGGCCGAGCGCCGCTTCCAGGCCTACCGGCGCGGTCGCTACGTCGAGTTCAACCTGGTGCTTGACCGCGGCACGCTGTTCGGCCTGCAGTCGGGTGGGCGCACCGAGTCGATCCTGATGTCGCTGCCGCCCAAGGTGGAGTGGCGCTACGACTGGCATCCCGCGGCGGGTACCCCGGAGGCGCGCCTGTACGACGAGTTCCTGAAGCCGCGCGACTGGGCGTAATGGCGGACGCCGGACCCGGTACGAGCGCGGCGGCGACGGCCGCCTTGCCGCAGCCGCCGTGCTGAATACCGCCACGCACAGTTCCCGTCCGCCGCCGGCGCGCGCCATCGGCCTGCTCGGCGGCAGCTTCGATCCGGTCCACCGGGGCCACCTGCAGCTGGCGCGCGATGCGCGCGACCAGCTCGGCCTGACCGAGGTGCGCTGGCTGCCGGCCGGCCAGCCGTGGCAAAAGACCGGGCTGACGCCGGCCGGGCACCGGCTGGCGATGGTGCACCTGGCGCTGCAGGACGAGAGCCGCATGAGCGTCGATGCGCACGAGATCGAGCGCGACGGACCCTCCTACACCATCGACACCTTGCGCGAACTGCGCCGGGCGCTCGGTCCGCAGGTGCCGCTGGTGTTGCTGATCGGCGGCGACCAGCTCGAGCGGCTCGACACATGGCGCGCCTGGGACGAGCTGCTGAACCACGCGCATCTGGCGGTCGCGCGGCGCAACGACGCGGTGCTGGTGCTCAACGACCGGCTGCACGCGTGGTTCAATACCCACTGGGCACCGGCTGCGCAGGTGCATGCAGCGGCAGCCGGATGCGTGACCGAGTTCGCGATGACGCCGGTCGACGCTTCGGCCACGGAAGCCCGCCGCCTGCTGGCGCAGGCGCCGTCGGCAGCGCGCGACGAGCGGCTCGCCGCGATCGTCCCGGCAGCCGTGCTCGACTATATTGACCGCCATCGCCTGTACCGCTGACCGCCACCTTTGGCCGGAGGAATCCTGGACATCCAGAAACTGCAACGCCTGGTCGTCGACGCACTCGAAGACGTGAAGGCACAGGACATCAAGGTCTTCAATACGCTCGGACTGTCGGACATGTTCGACCGCGTGGTGCTGGCCAGCGGCACCTCCAACCGGCAGACGCGCTCGCTGGCGTGGAGCGTGGTCGAGAAGGTCAAGGCGGCCGGCGGCCAGGTCATCAGCGTCGAAGGCACCGACCCCGGCGAATGGGTGCTGGTGGACCTCGGCGATCTGGTGGTGCACATCATGCAGCCGGCGATCCGGCAGTACTACGGGCTGGAGGAGATGTGGGGCGCCAAGCCGGTCCGCCTGAAGCTCGCCGAGGACCGGCGCAGCAACCGGCCTGGCCGCGCCGGGCCGGACACGGCCCCGTCTGCATCGGCCGCAGTCGATGCCGGTGCCCTACCCGTCGCAGCACCGGCCGCGGTCCCGGCCACGCAGGCCGCTGCCCGGAAAAGCGCCGGGACGAAGGCCGCCGGAAAGACTGCTGCCGGGAAGAAGGCGGCGGCAAACACGGTCGGCAACGAGAAGCGGGCTGTCAAGCGCACCGCCAAGGCGGCCGGCAAGGCCGTGACCAAGGTTGCGGCCAAGACCAAAGCCAAGACCAGGAGTACGGCCAAGCCCGCCAGTGACGCCGCAGGGGGCGTCCGCTCGGTCGCCCGGAAGGCGGCCAGCAAGGCCGCCGGCAAGACCGCAACGCAGCAGTCGGCCACGTCGCGCAAGTCGGCAGCAAAGCCGGCCGCCTCGTCTGCCGCCAAGGCCGGCGCCCGGTCCGGCGCCACCACGAGGCCGGTCAAGACCGCGCCCAAGGCAAGCGTGAAGCAGCCGGCGACCCGGGCCCGGAAGCGCTCGTCCGCCGCCCCCGCCGCCGGGTCGGTGCGCCGACCGGCAACCCCGTCGGCGGCGCGCTCGGGCGCAAAGTCCGACTCGTCCTCCCCCGGCGCGCGGGCTGGCGCCGCCCGCAAGCGCGTCCCCCGGTCGACGCGCTGAGCGCTGCGGCCGAGCCGATGTCGAGCAGCGCCTGCCGCCGTCATGAAGATCAGCATCGTCGCCGTCGGTCAGCGGCAACCAGGCTGGGCCGATGAGGCCACGCGCGAATTCCTGAGCCGGCTGCCGCCCGACTTTGCGGTCCAGTTGAAGGAAGTCAGACCCGAGCCGCGCGACGGCAAGCCGGTGGAGCGACTGCAGGCGGCGGAGGCGGAGCGACTGCGCGCCGCCTGTCCGCCGGGCGCGGCGATCGTGGCGCTCGACGAACGCGGCAAGGACTGGAACACGATGCAACTGGCCGGGGCGCTGCAATCCTGGCGCGACGAGGCGCAAGCGGTGGCCTTTGTCATCGGCGGTCCCGACGGGCTCGATGCCGGCTTCAAGCGCAGTGCGCGCCTGCTGCTGCGCCTGTCGTCCATGACGCTGCCGCACGCGCTGGCGCGCGTCCTGCTCGCCGAGCAGATCTACCGCGCATGGTCCGTGCTGTCGAACCACCCTTATCACCGAGCCTGAGACGCATGGCCGACCTGTACCTCGCATCGCGCAGCCCGCGCCGACGGGAACTGCTCAAGCAGATCGGCGTGCGTTTCGAGCCATTGATCACGCGACTGGCCGCCCCGCGCGGGCCGGATGTCGACGAGGCGATCCGCGCGGGCGAGGCACCGGCGGACTACGTGGAACGCATCGCACGCGAGAAGGCGCAGTTCGGCATCGAGGCGCTGGCCATGCGCTCGATGCTGGCCAAGCCGGTGCTGTCGGCCGACACCGTGGTGATCCTCGATCGGGTCATCCTCGGCAAGCCCGAGGATGCAGAGGAGGCCGCGGACTTCCTGCGCCGCCTGTCCGGCCGTGTGCACGAGGTGCGCACCAGCGTCGCGATCGCCGTGCCGGTCGCACAGCGCATCCAGCTGCTGCAGACGACCTCGGTCTCCACCGTGCGCTTCCGCGCACTGTCGGACCCGGAGATCGACCGCTACGTGGCCAGCGGCGACCCGATGGACAAGGCCGGCGCCTACGGCATCCAGGGTTACGCCGGCATCTTCGTCGAGCGTCTGGAGGGCAGCTACACCGGCGTCATGGGGCTGCCGCTGCACGAGACCGCCGTCCTCCTGCGCCAGGCCGGCCTGCGCGTTTAGCGCTCCGCGCGGCTGAACGCGGTCGGCTGCGCGCGCCGCACGCCATGCGCCATCGCCGTTCGACAGCGGCCGGCATGGTCCGGCGCTCGAAGCGGCGGTGCATCGGCAAGGCCGATGCGTACACTCCGAAAGAGCATGGAAGACATTCTGATCAACATCACCCCGCAGGAAACGCGCGTTGCGGTCCTGCTGGCCGGCGTCGTGCAGGAACTGCACGTCGAGCGCGCGGCCACCCGCGGGCTGGTGGGCAACATCTACCTCGGCAAGGTGGCGCGCGTGCTGCCGGGGATGCAGTCGGCCTTCGTCGACATCGGCCTGGAGCGCGCTGCCTTCCTGCACGTGGCCGACATCTGGGAGCACCGTCAGGGCGCCGCAGCCGACAAGGCCGATGGCAAGGGCAAGGCCATGCCGCCCATCGAGCGGCTGCTGCACGAGGGCGACCCGCTGCTGGTGCAGGTGGTCAAGGACCCCATCGGCACCAAGGGCGCGCGGCTGTCGACGCAGATCTCGCTGGCGGGCCGCATGCTCGTGTACCTGCCGCAGGACGGCCACGTCGGCGTCAGCCAGCGCATCGAGGACGAGGCCGAGCGCGCCAAGCTCAAGGACATGCTGGCGCGGTTGATTCCGCCGGAAGAAAAAGGCGGCTTCATCATCCGCACCAGCGCCGAGGACGCCAGCGATGCGGACCTCGCCGCCGACGTCGAGTACCTGCGCCTGCGCTGGCGCCAGATCCGAGAGGTCAGCCGGCAGGTGCCCGCACCGACCCTGCTGTATCAGGAGCTGTCTCTGGCGCAGCGCGTTCTGCGCGACGTGGTGACGGAACAGACAACCAGCGTGCAGATCGACTCGCGCGAGAACTTCGTGGCGCTGCAAGCCTTTGCCATGCAGTACGTGCCCCGGGTCACGGCCCGGCTTGCCTACTACGCCGGCGACCGGCCGCTGTTCGACCGGTACCAGATCGACGACGAAATCGAGAAGGCGCTGGCCCGCCGCGTCGACCTGAAGAGCGGCGGCTATCTGATCATCGACCAGACCGAGGCGATGACCACGATCGACGTGAATACCGGCGGGTTCGTGGGAACCCGCAGCTTCGACGACACGGTGTTCAAGACCAATCTCGAGGCGGCGCAGGCGGTGGCGCGCCAGCTGCGCCTGCGCAACCTCGGCGGGATCATCGTCGTGGACTTCATCGACATGATGACGGCCGAGCATCGGGAGGCGGTGCTCGCCGAGTTCCGCAAGGTGCTCGCCCGCGACCGCACCCGCATGAGCGTGAGCGGCTTCACCCAGCTCGGGCTGGTGGAGATGACGCGCAAGCGCACGCGCGAGAGCCTGGCGCACATCCTGTGCGAGCCTTGCCCCACCTGCAGCGGCCGGGGCGAGGTCAAGACCGCGCGCACCGTCTGCTACGCCATCCTGCGCGACATCCTGCGCGAGGCGCGCCAGTTCGGCGACTCGATCGACAAACTGCGCGAGTTCCGCATCCTGGCCGCGCAGCAGGTGGTCGACCTCTTTCTCGAGGAAGAGGCGCAGTCGCTCACCATGCTGAGCGACTTCATCGGCAAGCGCATCTCGATGCAGGTCGAGAGCCTGTATCACCAGGAGCAGTACGACATCGTGCTGGTCTAGGCCTGCGCGGGATCTCACCGCGCACTGGTAGTCACCCTCGGGTGTCTGGGTTTCCGCGCATCCCGCTGGTCGTCCTTGCCGGACCCGCTTTCCTACGCGCCGCCCCACCCGGTGACGCACGGTACCCGCCGCGCAGCTCACGACCCGAATTGGTGCCTCACGGCCCTCCAATTCGCGGAATGAGGAGTTTCCCGAAGGCGAAATACTCGGCACCGTGCAACGCAACGTTCAATGCGCCCCCATCGCGGGGTGCCGGGGAGAAAGAAGAATGCAGGCCAGAACCTCCAGGTTGTCCACCGCTGCCCAGTTGGGCCTCGGTTTCGCGGTCGTCGTCGCATTCCTGATCGCGCTCGGCGCGGCCAGCGCCTGGGGTCTGGCGCGTATGAGTGCGCTCTCCAAGACGGTGTACGACGACCGCGTCGTGCCCCTGGGCCAGCTGTCGGAGGTCACCCGAGTCATGTTGCGCAACCGCGTGCTGCTGCTGGACATGTTCGAAAAGCCCTCCGCCGATAACGTCGCCAAGCGCAGCGCCGAGGTCGACAAGAACTTTGCGCTGGGCGCACAGCAATGGAAGGCCTTTCTCGCGACTTCGATGACGGCCGAGGAAACCACGCTCGCGGGCAAGTTCGACAAGGGGTTCGACGCCTACAACGGACAGGGACTGGCGCCGGCAGTGGCGGCGATGCGGGCCGGCCGGATCGACGAGGCGCGCAGCATCTATCGCGACAAGGTCAGCCCGCTCGCCCCCGCAGCCACCGAAGCCCTGGAGCAACTGGTCGAACTGCAGGTGCGCGTAGCCGCCGAGGCGAACGCGCAGGGCGAGGCGCTCAGCCACCGACTGAATCTGGTGATCGTCGGACTGGCGATTGCCGCGGCTCTCATCGCCACGGCGATCGCCGTGCTCCTGACGCGCGGCCTGGTGCGCAAGCTCGGCGCGGAACCGGCGGATCTTGCCGCGGTTGCCGAACGCATCGCGCAGGGGGACTTGTCGAAGCTCGACGCGCCCCCGGCGATCGCGGGCAGCGTGATGGCCTCCATGCAGACGATGCACAGCGCGCTGACGCGTCTGGTCACCGAGGTACGGGCAGGGATCGACTCGGTGGCTACGGCCTCGGCGCAGATCGCCGCCGGCAATCAGGATCTGTCGAGCCGCACCGAACAGCAGGCCAGCAGCCTGCAAGAAACCGCCGCCAGCATGGAACAGATGACCGCCGCGGTGCGCACCAACGCCGATTCGGCCCGCCAGGCCGATGGCCTCGCACGAGGCGCCTCCGAGGTCGCCGGCCGCGGCGGCACCGCCGTAAGCGAAGTGGTCTCGACGATGGGCGAGATTCAGGCTGCCAGCCGCCGGATCGAGGAAATCATCAGCGTCATCGACGGCATCGCCTTCCAGACCAATATCCTCGCGCTCAACGCGGCGGTCGAAGCAGCGCGCGCCGGCGAGCAGGGCCGCGGGTTTGCCGTGGTCGCCGGCGAAGTGCGCAACCTGGCGCAGCGCAGCGCACAGGCGGCCAAGGAGATCAAGTCGCTGATCTCCGACAGCGTGCAGAAGATCGACAATGGCTCCGCCCGGGTTCAGGTAGCCGGCCAGACCATCGACGATGTGGTGCAGCAGGTCAATCGCGTCTCGCGCCTGATTGGCGAGATCACCGCCTCGACCGCCGAGCAGTCGAGCGGCATCACGCAAGTCAGCGAAGCGGTGACGCAACTGGATCAGGTCACGCAGCAAAACGCGGCGCTGGTGGAACAGGGCGCGGCCGCCGCCGCGTCCTTACGCGAGCAGGCCGACAAGCTCGCGCGTGCCATCGCGGTGTTCCGCCTGAGCCAGGATCAGGCAGCGGCCGCCATCGCCTCGGCCCAGCACAGCAGCAAGGCCATTGCGCCAAAGCGGCCGGTCGAGCGCAAGGCGCCGCGGACGGCGATGCCCGCCCAGCCGCAGGCGCCGGCCACCGCCCCGGCCGCGCGCGACCGGGCATCGGCCGGCGAGGACTGGAAGGAGTTCTAGCCCGGATGCTTCATGGGGTCGCCGCAGGGCATTGCCATTTTCGCTCTGCGGGCGGGCGCAAGAGCGCGCGCTGGGCCGAAGCCGTTTCGGTCGGTCGAGGCGAAGCGGGTTGGCGCGACGCCGGCGCGGCCATCCGGGCTGAATCGGTCGCCAACACCTGCCGGCATCGGCATGCGGTACACGGCCGATCTCGAACCCAAGGAACATGACGGTCGAGCGCCTGCACCACCGGGAGCACTACGACAGCGACGGGATTGGAGCGGATCGGCGGCCTCGATGCCGGAGCAACGCGGCCACGAGCATTCGCCGTCTTTGGAAGTGGCGCTCCCGATCGCCGCCTCGCTGGACGCGAGGGTCGGCGACAACTTCAGCCTGCAAGACAACCGATCACCGAGGCTGCGCTGGCCCGCCGTAGTACTCGCGGTACCACCCCACCAACCGCGGCAGACCAACCTCGATCGACGTCGACGGCGCCCATTGGAATTCGCGCCGCAGGTCCGCGGTGTCGGCAAACGTCGCCTTCACGTCACCGGCCTGCAAGGGCATGAGCTTCATTTCGGGCTGGCGCCCGAGCGCCTGCCCCAGCACCTCGATGAAGCGCAGCAGCGGCTCGGCGCGGTGGTTGCCGATGTTGTAGACCTTGTGGCACACGCCGTCCGCGTCACCTGCCGGTGGACGGTCATGCACGCGCAGCACGCCCTCGACGATGTCGTCGATGTAGGTGAAGTCGCGCTGCATATCGCCGTGGTTGTAGACCTCGATCGGCTCACCCGCCAGGATCGCCCGCGTGAACCGGATGGCCGCCATGTCCGGCCGGCCCCACGGGCCGTAGACCGTGAACAAGCGCAGGCCCGTGGCCGGCAAGCCGAACTGCGTCGCGTACACGTAGGCCATCAACTCGTTGGCGCGCTTGGTTGCCGCATAGAGGCTGACCGGCCGGTCCACCGGATCGGTGGTCGCGAAGGGCAGCTTGGTGTTGGCACCGTAGACGCTGCTCGACGAGGCATAGACCAGGTGACGCACCTGCTGCGCCCGTGCACCCTCCAGCACCGTCACCATGCCGGCCAGGTTGCTGTCCACGTAGGCATGCGGATGCGTGAGCGAGTAGCGCACCCCGGCCTGCGCAGCCAGATGCACGATGCTGTCGAAGCGGTGGCGCGCGAACACGCCCTGCATCGCCGCCCGGTCGGCCAGGTCGACCCGCTCAAACGAGAAGCCCGCATGGGGCTGCAGGCGCGCCAGCCGGTCCTGCTTCAGGCGCGGGTCGTAGTAGTCGTTGAGGTTGTCCAGGCCGACCACCGCGGCGCCGCGCTCCAGCAGCCGCAGGGCCACGAACGAGCCGATGAAGCCCGCAGCGCCGGTGACCAGGACGGCGCCCACGCGATCAGGTCCCCGGCCGGCTGCCGCGGCCGATGCCGAAGTAGGCGAGCCCCGCGGCGCGCACGCTGGCCGGGTCGTACAGGTTGCGGCCGTCGAAGATCGCCCGCGCCCTGAGCTGCTGCGCCAGCGCGTTGAAGTCGGGGCTGCGGAACTCCAGCCACTCGGTCACCACGGCCAGCACATCGGCGCCTTCGAGCGCCTGCTGCGCCGAGGCCGCCAAGCTCAGGCCGGCGGTGCCCTGCAACAACCGACGTGCGTTGTCCATGGCCACCGGGTCGTAGGCCTGCACCGCAGCGCCGGCGCCGACCAGCGAGTCGATGATCGCCAGGCTCGAGGCCTCGCGCATGTCGTCCGTGTTGGCCTTGAACGCCAGGCCCCACAGGGCGATGCGCCGGCCGCGCAGATCGCCGCCGAAGAAGTCCCGGATCTTGTCGGCCAGCAGGCCGCGCTGGCGCCGGTTCACGCGGCTGGCCGCCTGCAGCATCTCGGCCGGTTCCTGCACCTGGCCCGCGGTGTGCATCATGGCGCGCAGATCCTTGGGAAAGCAGGAACCGCCGAAGCCGACGCCGGCATACAGGAAGTGCGGGCCGATACGCGGGTCCGAGCCGATGCCGTGGCGCACCTGCTCGATGTCCACACCGAGCCGGTCCGCCAGATTGGCCATCTCGTTCATGAACGAGATGCGCACCGCCAGCATGCAGTTGGCCGCGTACTTGGTGAACTCGGCCGAGCGCACGTCCATGACCACCAGCCGGTCGCGGTTGCGGTTGAACGGCGCATACAGCTGCCGCATCAGCTCGGCGGACCGGGCATCGTCCACGCCGACGATGATGCGGTCGGGCCGCATGAAGTCCTCGACCGCGTAGCCCTCCTTGAGAAACTCCGGGTTCGACGCGGTGGTCACCTGCAGGCTCACCTGCCGGCGCACCAGCTGTTCGCGCAGCACGGCACGCACCGCATCGCCGGTGCCCACGGGGACCGTGGACTTGACCACCACCAGCGTGTCGCGGGTCACGCGGCGCCCGAGTTCGCGCGCGCAGGCCAGCACGTGCGACAGATCGGCCGAGCCGTCCTCGCCCGACGGCGTGCCCACCGCGATGAAGACCACGGGCGCATGCGTCACGGCTGCGTCGTACGAGGTGGAAAAGCGCAGCCGGCCGGCCTGCGCGTTGCGCGCCACCACCTGATCGAGCCCGGGCTCGTGGATGGGTACCTCACCGCGCTGCAGCCTCTCGATCTTGGCGGCGTCTGCGTCGACGCAAAGCACGTCGTTGCCGACGTCGGCCAGGCAGGCGCCGGTGACCAGCCCCACGTACCCGCTTCCGATCACGCTGATCTTCATTTGCTGCCTGCTTGGTCAAGGCGCCTGCGGAACCTCGAGCAGGAACGCGACGAGCAACCGATGACTCTCACCGGATTATCGCCCGCCAACCTCGACGGGCCCGCGTGGCGCGGCACCCGGGGCAGCGATCCAGGCTCCGACAGGGATTAGTCCCCGATGGCCTGCGAAGACACATACCGCGCGATGGCAGCCGACAACTCGGTGGGCAGCGTAGCAAACTTCATCCCCACCGTGAACAGGCCATGCTGGGCGGAAAAGACCGTGTGGGTCACCGCGCCAGACACCTCGATGCGCCGGGGCTCGCCCTCGATGGCCAGCGCGAACTCAACCCGGCAGGCCAGCCGCGGCGGCAGGTTCCGGTCGCAAGCGAAACCCAGGCCGGACAGGCTGATGTCGATCGTCCTTGCGTCGAAGGTGCGTCCGTCCGGCAAGCGGACGGTTGCGGCCGTGCGCAGTACCTTGCGCGGCGCACCTCGCCTTTCGGGGCCCTCGGTCAGTATCGGACGGTGCATCGGGGGTGAACGTGTTGTGGAGGCCGGATTGTAGGTGCTGCCGGCGGCGCACTGGCCACCGCGCAGGGATCTGATCCGGGCCGGTTGGGGCCGCCCAGCAACCGGCGGCTGCGGACACGCTCGAGGCGACTTGCGCGATCTCGCCGCCTGTCGCTCGCTAGCCCGGCCGGCCCGGCCCGCCATGCCCTGCCCGCCCCGCTAGCCCGGACCGGGCGCGGGCGTGCGATCTTCACGCGCGGACGGACCCTCGGGCCTGGGCAGGCGGCCCAGAAGATGGAACTCGTCGTTCGGCCGCAGCGAAAACGCGTTGGCGATGCGGTTACTCATCGCAAAAAAGGCGGCGATGCCGGTGATGTCCCAGGCATCGTCGTCGCCGAAGCCGTGCCCGCGCAGCGCCTCGAAGTCGGCATCGGCGATGGTGTGCGAGGCAGTCGCGACCTTCATGGCAAAGTCGAGCATGGCGCGCTGACGAGCCGTGATCTCGGCCTTGCGGTAATTCACGGCGACCTGGTCGGCCAGGCGTGGATTTCTGGCGCGGACGCGCAATATGGCGCCGTGCGCCACCACGCAGTACAGGCAGGAGTTGGCGCCACTGGTGGCCACCACGATCATCTCGCGCTCGGCCTTGCTCAGTCCGCCCTCCCTTTCCATCAGCGCATCGTGGTAGGCGAAGAAGGCGCGGAACTCCTCCGGCCGGCGCGCCAGCGCGAGGAACACGTTGGGCACGAAGCCCGACTTCTCCTGAACGGCCAGGATGCGGGCGCGCACGTCCTCCGGCAGGTCCGGCAGATCGGGGACGGGATGACGGCTGATCGGCAGGTTCATTGGACTCCTTTTGCGCGCTGCGCGCCCGGGGATTCGCCCTTGGGACGGCCCGGCGGGCTGATCGGACAACCTGCGCGCTGCGCGCCCAGGGATTCGCCCTTGGGACGGCCCGGCGGGCTGATCGGACAACCTGCGCGCTGCGCGCCCAGGGATTCGCCCTTGGGACGGCCCGGCGGGCTGATCGGACAACCTGCGCGCTGCGCGCAC
>JADCGS010000003.1 GCA_020248865.1 Burkholderiales bacterium
AAGCTCTGCCGGGCTGCGCCCGGCGCGCACCAGCTCGACCATCTGTTGCTTGAACTCCACCGGGTAAGGCGGCTTCGTCGTTGGCATATCGGACTCCTTTCTCCTTGAGGATGAGGTGTCCGCGAAACGGGGTCAACTCCAAGTCCAACTCCAGACCTTGCAGATGCCGTAGCGTGTAGCCAGCCGCTGCAGCGTGTCGCGCCACACCTCCTGCTGTGCAGCGGCTTCCAGCGCCGTCGGTGGCTGCGTGCGCAAAGGCACTGCGGCCGGGTCGGACGCCGAACCGCTGGATACGCAACCGACGCAGAGGATGGCTAGCGAGGCCAAGACCCTGCCGAAAGCGCCCAGCATCGATGTGCGCGGGGGAAGGCGCTGCCGTCCGCTCGCGTCATGGATCATGCTCAGCGCACGCTCGATCGGTGGGAGTGTTGCCGTCATGGCGCGGAGCTCAATTCGCCGCCCCTGCGGCACACAGGCGCATGGGAACCTCAACTAAAGCCAGCCGGCCAGCCGTTCGAGCACGGCGTGCTGCACCGGCGGACGCTGCAGCGGCTCCATGTGCTGGGCGCCGTCGACGCGCAGGACCGCATGTGGTCCTGGGGTGGCCGCAGCCAACGCGTCGGTGTGGGACACCGGCACCACGCGGTCGGCGCTGCCGTGGACGTACAGCAGCGGCAGCCGGATGTGCGCCAGGGCGCCGATCGGGTCGTCGGCCGCCGGCGGCAGCGACGGCAGCACCATGGGCAGCAGCAGCGCGAGAGGCCCGGCGGCGGCGTCGCGCGCAATGCCGCGATAGCTGGCAAACGCCGCATCGATGACCGCCGCACGCACGCCCTGCGCATCGCGTGCCAGCAGGCGCAGCGCGGTCGCGCCGCCAAGGCTCTGGCCGAACACGACGAGCCGATTTGCATCGACCTCGGGGCGCGCCCGCAGCAGCGCCAGCGCAGCCTGCGCGTCCTCGACCACGCCCGCCAGCGTCGGCCGGCCCTCCGAGCGGCCAAAGCCGCGGTAGTCAAACATGAGCAGGTTGAAGCCGGCCGGTGGCAGCCACGCCGCCAGGGGCAGGTGGTTGGTGATGTTGGCCGCATTGCCGTGCAGATGCAGCACGCTGGCACGGGCCGGCTGGCGCAGCGCCGGCAACCACCAGCCGTGCAGCCGGCTGCCGTCCGGTGCGGCAAAGAACACGTCCTCGTGACGCAGGCCGAACTGCGACGGCATCGTGTAGGTGGTCGCATCCGGGTAAAAGAAGAAATTCTCGATCATGGTGCAGCCTGGAAGAAGAGCCGACGCCCCGAGCGCGGCAACCAGGGCGCGGCGGCGCGGGCTGCCGGGCTCCGGTTCACGCTGCGCGGGGGCCGGCCGGCCGGCGAGGCGGCTGGACAGGGTCACTGGACCGCCTCGGCGCCGCGCCGCCGGGGATTCGCGCTGCGGGCGGCCCGGCAGGGGCATGGCCCCCACGCCACCGACGTGAAGCGGGCCGGCGGGGCAGCCGCCCGCCACCGAACCCAGCTCATCAGCACTCCACCACGTTGACCGCCAGCCCGCCGCGGGCGGTCTCCTTGTACTTGGTCTTCATGTCGGCACCGGTCTCGCGCATGGTCTTGATCACGCTGTCGAGCGAGACCACGTGCGAGCCGTCGCCGGCCAGTGCCAGTCGCGCGGCGTTGATCGCCTTGACGCTGGCGACCGCGTTGCGCTCGATGCACGGGATCTGCACCAGGCCACCCACCGGATCGCAGGTCAGCCCGAGGTGGTGCTCCATGCCGATCTCGGCCGCGTTTTCGACCTGCGCCGGGGTCCCGCCCAGCACCGCGCACAGGGCGCCGGCAGCCATCGAGCAAGCCACGCCGACCTCGCCCTGGCAGCCGACCTCGGCGCCGCTGATGCTGGCGTTTTCCTTGTAGAGGATGCCGATCGCCCCCGCGGTGAGCAGAAAGTCGAAGATGCCGCGCTCGCCGGCGCCGGGCACGAAGCGCGCGTAGTAGTGCAACACCGCCGGCACGATGCCGGCGGCACCGTTGGTCGGCGCGGTGACCACACGACCGCCGGCTGCGTTTTCCTCATTGACGGCGAGCGCAAACAGGTTGACCCAGTCCATCACCGCCAGCGGGTCGGTGACGCCGGCGCCGGGCACGGCGAGCCGGCGATACAGGCCAGGAGCCCGCCGCTTGACCCGGAACGGCCCCGGCAGCGTGCCATCGACGCGCAGACCGCGTTCCACGCAGGCCTGCATCGCGCTCCAGATCGCGCGCAGGCCGGCGTCGATCTCGGCATCGCTGCGCCAGTGCCGCTCGTTGCGGCGCATCAGCCCGGCGATCGTGCAGCCCTCACGCTCGGCCAGCGCCAGCAGCTCGGCGCCGCTGCGAAACGGATGCGGCAGGACGGTGGCGTCGGGCGCGATCCTCTTCTGCAGACTGCCGTCGGCCGCGACTTCTTCGCTGACCACGAAGCCGCCGCCCACCGAGTAGTAGGTGCGGCGCGCCAGTTCGCCGCCGTCAGCGTCGAACGCCATGAAGGTCATGCCGTTGGCGTGGAACGGCAGGGGCCGGGTGAGGAAGACGAGATCGGTGGATTCAGTGAACGCGACGGCCGGTCCGCCGGCCAGTCGCAGCCGGCGAGCGCTGCGGATGTCGGCCAGGCGCTGGTCGATCGAGTCGACATCGACCTGGTCGGGTACCTCGCCTTCGAGCCCGAGCAGCACGGCCTTGTCCGAGCCGTGGCCCTTGCCGGTGGCGCCCAGCGATCCGTGAAACTGGCAGCGCACCCGCGCGACGCGCGCCAGCACGCCCTCCTGCGCCAGGCGCTGCACGAAGCGGCGCGCCGCCCGCATCGGCCCCACCGTGTGCGACGACGACGGGCCGATGCCGATCTTGAAGAGGTCGAAGACGCTGACGGCCATGGCGGCATCCTAGGTTTAGTGGGCAACGGCCCCGCCCACAGAGGCGCGCGCAGCAACACGGTGTCCCGCGCTCACCCGGGCAGGGCCACAAGGTTCGGCCAGCGGGCCACATAGCTCGCCACCTTGCGCTCGAACAGGTTGTGCGGCGCGAAGGGCGCATTGCGTTCGAGGCGGCCCGCCAGGAGGTCGTCGAGTCCGAAGGGCGCGATGAGCCGCAGCCCGCCTCCGTGCGGTTGCAGGCCGACGCACGTGCAGCGCACCAGGAAGCGGGCGACCCCGTCGTCGACGCTGCCCAAGGCAGCATAGGGATGGCCGAAGAAGCCCTCGTACCACAGGTGCACGCGCGCCTGGTTGCAGGCCTCGATGGTGACGCCCAGGTCGGCGCACTCGCGGTTCAGCTTCGCGTCGACGCTCGCCTCGGCCGCGGCGGACAGATCGCCCGCGTCGAAGTAGAAGACGTCGTAGTCCTTGATCGAGGCGTCCGCCGGTTTTCCGGATTGCACGTTCCACACGGTCTGGAACAGCGCGCCAGCCACCAGCGCCGCCTGCGGCAGCGCGAATTGCGGCAGCCGCCCGAGCAGGGCGACGACCTTTGCGTTGCGCTGGACTTGCGCGAGAAACCGAGCAACCACCGCGGCGTCGGCCGGCGCTGCCTGCGGCCGCCGCAGCAGTCGCACCTGCTCGCCCGTCACTGCGCTGCCGCGGCTTCTTCCCGATACGCCTCCATCGGCACGCACGAGCACATGATGTTGCGATCGCCGTAGACATTGTCCACCCGACCCACCAGCGGCCAGTACTTCTGCCGTTTGAGCGAGGGCAGCGGGAAGGCAGCCTGCTCGCGCGTGTAGTCGTGCGCCCAGGTCTCGGCCATCACCATCGCCGCGGTGTGCGGCGCGTTCTTCAGCGGGTTGTCGTCGCGGTCGATGCGGCCCTCTTCCACGGCCCGGATCTCGGCGCGGATGGCGATCATCGCGTCGATGAAGCGGTCGAGCTCGCCCTTGGGCTCGCTCTCGGTCGGCTCCACCATCAGCGTGCCGGCCACCGGGAAGCTCAGGGTGGGCGCGTGGAAGCCGTAGTCCATCAGCCGCTTGGCCACGTCTTCGGCGCTGATGCCGCAGGCGTCCTTGATGGGCCGCAGGTCGAGGATGCACTCGTGCGCCACCAGGCCGTTGCGGCCCTTGTACAGCGTCGGGAAGTGCGGCTCCAGCCGCTTGGCGATGTAGTTGGCGGAGAGCAGCGCCACCTGCGTGGCGCGGCGCAGGCCGTCGCCGCCCATCATCGTCACGTACATCCAGCTGATGGGCAGGATGCCGGCGCTGCCGAAGTTGGCCGCGCTCACCATCCCGACCTCGTTCTTCTGCGCCAGCTTGCCGGGGAGATACGGGGCCAGGTGCGCCCGCACCGCCACCGGGCCCACGCCAGGCCCGCCACCGCCGTGCGGGATGCAGAAGGTCTTGTGCAGGTTCAGGTGCGAGACATCCGAGCCGTACTTGCCCGGCTTGGCCAGTCCCACCAGCGCGTTGAGGTTGGCCCCGTCGGTGTAGACCTGCCCGCCGTGCTGATGGATGACCTCGCAGATCTCGACAATCGCCTCCTCGAACACACCGTGCGTCGACGGGTAGGTGACCATGAGCGCCGCCAGCTTCCTGCCGTACTGCTCGGCCTTGGCCTTCAGGTCGGCAACGTCCACGTTGCCGTTGGCATCGCACTTGACGACGACCACTTCCATGCCGCACATCTGCGCCGAGGCGGGGTTGGTGCCGTGCGCGGACTCGGGAATCAGGCAGATGGTGCGATGGCCCTCTCCGCGCGCGCGGTGGTAGGCGCGGATCGCCAGCAGGCCGGCGTACTCGCCCTGCGCGCCCGAGTTGGGCTGCAGGCTGACCGCGTCGTAGCCGGTGCACTCGACCAGCATCGCCTCCAGCGTGCTGATCATCTCCTGGTAGCCCTGCGTCTGCTCCGCGGGTGCGAGCGGATGGATGTTGCAGAACTCCGGCCAGGTGACCGGGATCATCTCGCTGGTGGCGTTGAGCTTCATGGTGCACGAGCCCAGCGGGATCATGGTGCGGTCGAGCGCCAGATCCTTGTCGGCCAGCGACCGCAGATAGCGCAGCATCTCGTGCTCGCTGTGATGCGCGTTGAACACCGGGTGCCTGAGGTAGTCCGAAGTGCGCGCCAGACCGGCGGGCAGCTCGTCCTTGAGTTGCGAATCGATCAGCGCGAGATCGGCTGTGGCGCCGAACAACGACCACAGCACTTGCACATCGGCGCGCCTGCTGGTCTCGTCGAAGCTGATGCCCACGGCATCCTTCCCTAGATCGCGCAGGTTGATGCGCTGCGCCCGCGCCGCGGCGTGCGCGTTGGCGGCATTCACGCCGCTCACCTTCACGGTATCGAAGAAGCCACGGTTCACCGTCATGCCATGCTGGCGCAGGCCCTCGGCAAAGATCGCCGCCAGGCGATGCACCCGCTGCGCGATGCGCTTCAGACCCTCGGGGCCGTGATACACGGCGTACATACTGGCCATGACGGCAAGCAACACCTGCGCCGTGCAGATGTTCGAGGTGGCCTTCTCGCGGCGGATGTGCTGCTCGCGCGTCTGCAGCGTCAGGCGATAGGCCGGCTTGCCCTGCGAATCGACCGACACGCCGACCAGGCGGCCGGGCATGGAGCGCTTGAAGGCGTCCTTGCACGCCAAAAACGCCGCGTGCGGGCCGCCGAAGCCGAATGGCACGCCAAAGCGCTGGCTGTTGCCCACCACCATGTCCGCGCCCCACTCGCCCGGCGCCTTGAGCAGCGTGAGCGCCAGCAGGTCGGCCGCCACCGCAACCAGACCGCCGCGCCCCTGCACGGCCGCCACGATTGCGGCCAGATCGCGCACCTCGCCGGTGGTGGCCGGGTACTGCAGCAGCACGCCGAAGGCATCGGCGCTCAGGAGATCGGCGTCACTGCCCACCTTGACCTCGAGTCCGAGCGGCTCGGCGCGCGTGCGCACCACCTCGATGGTCTGCGGATGGCAGTCGGCCGAAACGATGAACAGATTGCTCTTGCTCTTGCACGAACGCTTGGCCAGCGTCATCGCCTCGGCGGCCGCCGTGGCCTCGTCGAGCAGCGAGGCGTTGCTGATCTGCATGCCCGTGAGGTCGCACACCAGGGTCTGGAAGTTGATCAGCGCTTCCATGCGCCCCTGCGAGATCTCGGCCTGGTACGGCGTGTAGGCCGTGTACCAGGCGGGGTTCTCGAGGATGTTGCGCAGGATGACCGTGGGGGTGTGGGTGCCGTAGTAGCCCTGGCCGATGAAACTCTTGAACACCCGGTTCTTCGCGGCGATCGCCTTGAGCTTGTCCAGCGCGGCCACCTCGGTCAGCGGGGCGGGCAGCGCCAGCGGCGCATCGAGCCGGATCGAGCCGGGCACGATGGCATCGGTGAGCGTCTCCAGCGAGGTCTGGCCGATCGCCTGGAGCATCGCGGCGATTTCGTCGTCGCTGGGGCCAATGTGCCGCGCATGGAATTCGGCCGCGTTCTCCAGGTCGGCCAGACAGGGGCGTGAGCTCATGGGGTGAGGAGCGTTCATGGTCGAGTTGGTCCGCTGCAAGTTGGTGTCATTCCCGCGCAAGCGGGAGTCCACGTCGTAGGTGAGGCCAAATTGCGCCTCAATTGGATCCCCGCCTGCGCGGGCATAACGCGCGTCGCGGCTGTTGCCGCGGGCGCGTCACTTCTGCGCCGCGATGTTCTGCCGGTAGGCCTCGGCATTCATCAGCGACGACAGATCGCCGGCTGGCTTCATCTTCCACATCCAGGCGGCAAAGGCGTTGCCGTTGATCTGCTCGGGCGCGTCCTTCAAGGCGTCGTTCACCGCAATCACCTCGCCGGCCACCGGCGCGTACACGTCGGAGGCGGCCTTGACCGACTCGACCACGGCGCAGCTCTCGCCCGCGGACAGCGTGCGGCCCACCTCGGGCAGCTCGACGAACACGAGGTCTCCCAGCGCGTCCTGCGCGAAGTCGGTGATGCCGATGGTGACCGTGCCGTCGGCCTCGGTCTTCACCCACTCGTGGCTGGCGGTGTACTTCAGTTGCTCGGGAACGTTCATGGAGGGCTCCGTGGTGGCAGTGAGCGGCGATCGGTCCGGCTAGATGAGGGGCTTGCCGTTGCGAACGAAGGGCGGCTTGACGACGAGCGCGTTGACCGGCCTGCCGCGCAAGTCCACCTGCACGGTGTCGCCGGCCTTCACACCCACCGGCACGCGCGCCAGCGCAATGGAATAGCCGAGCGTCGGCGAGAACGTGCCGCTGGTGATCTCGCCATCGCCGTGCGCCGTCATCACCTTCTGATGGCTGCGCAGCACGCCCTTGTCGAGCATCTTCAGACCGACGAAGGCGGCGCGCTGGCCGTCCTTCTCCAGCGCGGTACGGCCAATGAAATCGCGCGGGGTCTTCAGGTCTACGGTCCAGCCGAGACCTGCGTCCAGCGGCGAGACGCCCTCGTCCATGTCGTTGCCGTACAGGTTCATGCCGGCTTCCAGGCGCAGCGTGTCGCGCGCGCCGAGACCCGCGGTCCTGACGCCGACGGCCGCAAGATCGGCCCACAGACTGGCGGCCTCCTGCGCCGGCACCATCACCTCGAAGCCGTCCTCGCCGGTGTAGCCGGTACGCGCGACGAACAGATCGCCCAGATCGGCGGCCATGAAGTTACCCAGACCTTCGGTCGCCGCGCGCGCGGCCGGGCGCACCTGCCAGAAGAGTTCGCGCGCCCGCGGACCCTGCACCGCGATCATCGCCAGATCGCGCCGCGGCTGGATGGCGACCTCGAGCGCGCGCGCCGCCACCACCGCGCCCATCCACGCCAGGTCCTTGTCGGCGGTGCCCGCGTTGACCACGAGCCGATACCGCTCGGACGAGAAAAAGTAGACGATGAGGTCGTCGATGCACCCGCCGGCCTCGTTCAGCATGGCCGAATACAGCGCTTTGCCGGGCGTGGCGAGTTTGTCGACGTCGTTGGCCAGCAGCAGCGACAGGAAACGCCGGGCGTCACGGCCCGTGACGTCGACCGGGCACATGTGCGACACGTCGAACATACCCGCCGCCGAGCGCACCGCGTGGTGCTCCTCGATCTGCGAGCCGTAGTGGACGGGCATCTCCCATCCGCCAAAGTCGACCAGCCTGGCGCCGGCAGCGACGTGGGTGTCGAACAGCGGGGTGCGCTTGAGCAAGGGCGACTCCGGAAAGACAAAGAGGTCAAAACCGGCCGCGGCCGGCTGCGCCCCTCTGTCCTTTTGCCTGAGAGTTTGCGGAACGCGAGGTTCCGGGTGCCCCTTCGGCGCCGCCGCTCCGCGTGGAACGGCGATCTCTCCAGAGTTGCTCGCGCGAGACAGTTCGGTGACCTGAGCGATTACGGGCGTTGCGCCTTCGGCGGCCCCACGGACTATTGCGGGGCGCTCTCCCGTCTCACGCATCGAGCAGAGCGGCAGTGTAGCCGAGGCGGCAGTGGGGTTGGCGCCGGTCGCATGCGCGTGTTATCCCTTGGCCCATGGAACTTGTCTGGCCGGCGCGCGATCACCTGCCCTCCTACGTGCAGGCGCTGGAGCGCGGCTGGTCGGCCAACACGGTGCGGCCGCAGGAAGCGCAGGAGGAGTTGGCCCGGATCGCGGCCGACCCCGATGCCTTTCTGCGCTCGAAGGTTGACCGCGAGGCGCGCGGCGACCCGGTGCAACTGCCGGACGGCAGCCTCGTGCGGCGCCTGCCCGGCTTCATCCGCTGGATGTGGGACGGCGAGCTGTGCGGTTCGATCGGATTTCGCTGGCAACCGGGCAGCAGCGAACTGCCACCGCACGTGCTCGGGCATATCGGCTACTCGGTGGTGCCGTGGCGCCGCGGCCGCGGATATGCCACCGAGGCCCTGCGGCAACTGCTGGCCGACGTGCGGCGCGAGGGGCTGGCCTGGGTGACCTTGACCACCGATCCGGACAACATCGCCTCGCAACGGGTGATCACCCACAACGGCGGGGTACTGGTCGAGCGCTTCGTCGCGCCGGCCGCCTATGGCGGCGCTGCGGCGCTGCGCTGGCGCATCGACCTGCGCTGAGCCGGCCGGGGGCGCGGGCCGGCCTACCGGGCCGCGGGGATCGCCTGCGGCTTGACGCAGTCCAGAAAGTACTCGACCTGGCCGTCGACACGCTGCTTCACCAGCCCGTGGATGTCGGTCTCGAAGCCCGGGAAGCGCGCATTGAAGTCCCGCGCAAACTTGAGAAAGCGCACGATCACCGCATTGACCCGCTCGCCCGGAATGAGCAGCGGAATGCCGGGCGGATACGGCGTCAGCAGCACCGCCGACACGCGCCCTTCGAGCTGGTCCACCGGCACGCGCTCGACCTCCCAGTGCGTCATCCGCGCATAAGCCGCGGCCGGCTTCATGACCGGCTCCATTTCGGACAGGTACATCTCCGTGGTCAGGCGGGCAACATCCGCCTTGGCGTACTCGGCATGAATCGCGCCGCACAGGTCGCGCAGCCCCAGGGTCTCGTACTGCGGGCTGGCGCGCAGGAACTCGGGCATCACCCGCCACAGCGGCTGGTTGTTGTCGTAGTCGTCCTTGAACTGCTGCAGCTCGGTGACCAGCGTGTTCCAGCGGCCCTTGGTGATGCCGATGGTGAACATGATGAAAAACGAGTACAGGCCGGTCTTCTCGACGATGATGCCGTGCTCGGCCAGGTACTTGGTGACGATCGCCGCCGGGATGCCGGTGGCGGCGAAGCGGCCATCCACGTCCAGCCCGGGCGTGATGACCGTGGCCTTGATGGGATCGAGCATGTTGAAGCCCGGCGCCACGTCGCCGAAACCGTGCCAGCGCGGGTCGTGGCCGTTTTCGGCGCGCAGCATCCAGTCCTCGCGCGTGCCGATGCCTTCCTCGGCCAGCGCCTCGGGGCCCCACACCTTGAACCACCAGCCGCCTTTTTCGTCCGGCCCGAACTCCGCGTCCACCTTGCGCATGGCGCGGCGGAAGTCGAGCGCCTCCTGGATCGACTCCTCGACCAGCGCGGTGCCGCCCGGGGCCTCCATCATCGCCGCGGCCACGTCGCAACTGGCGATGATGGCGTACTGCGGCGAGGTCGACATGTGCATGTGAAACGCCTCGTTGAACTGGAAGCGGTCCAGGTGCTCGGTCTCTGAGTTCTGAACGAGGATCTGGCTGGCCTGCGAAAGTCCGGCCAGCATCTTGTGGGTGGACTGGGTGGCAAACAGCATCGACTTGCGGGTGCGCGGCCGCGGCTTCAGCCCGCCGATGGCGTGCATGCCCTGATAAAAGTCGTGGAAGGCCGCGTGCGGCAGCCAGGCTTCGTCGAAGTGCAGGGTGTCGATGGTGCCGTCGAGCATCTGCTTGATGGTGTCGACGTTGTAGACGATGCCGTCGTAGGTGCTCTGCGTGATCGTGAGCACGCGCGGCTTGCGGCCCTTGCCCTTGAGCAGCGGGTGGCTGTCGATCTTCCTCTGGATCGTCTCGGGGCGGAACTCGTCGAGCGGGATCGGGCCGATGATGCCGTAGTGGTTGCGCGTCGGCGTCAGGAACACCGGGATCGCCCCGGTCATGATGATGGCGTGCAGCACGCTCTTGTGGCAGTTGCGGTCCACCACCACCACGTCACCCGGAGCGATCACGTAATGCCAGACGATCTTGTTGGCGGTGCTGGTGCCGTTGGTGACGAAGAACAGGTGGTCGGCGCCGAAAATGCGCGCGGCGTTGCGCTCGCTGGCCGCCACCGGCCCGGTGTGGTCGAGCAGCTGCCCCAGCTCCTCGACGGCGTTGCAGACGTCGGCGCGCAGCAGGTTCTCGCCGAAGAACTGATGAAACATCTGCCCCACCGGGCTCTTCAGAAACGCCACGCCGCCCGAGTGGCCCGGGCAGTGCCACGAGTACGAGCTGTCCTGCGCGTAGTGCGTGAGCGCGCGGAAGAACGGCGGCGCCAGGTTGTCCAGATAGGCGCGCGCCTCGCGGATGATGTAGCGGGCCACGAACTCGGGCGTGTCCTCGTACATGTGGATGAAGCCGTGCAGCTCGCGCAGGATGTCGTTGGGCAGGTGGCGGCTGGTGCGCGTCTCGCCGTACAGGAAGATCGGGATGTCGGCGTTGCGCCAGCGGATCTCGGCAACGAACTTGCGCAGCGCGGCCACGGCCTCGTTCTGGCTGGTGGTCGGGTCATCCGTGACGCCGGCGAACCGCTGCGGCGCGTCGGCAAACTCCTCGTCGTCGATCGACAGGATGAAGGCGCTGGCGCGGCTTTGCTGCTGGGCAAAGCTGGACAGGTCGCCGTAGCTGGTGACGCCGATCACCTCGACGCCCTCTTCGCCGATCGCCTTGGCCAGCGCCCGGATGCCCAGGCCGCTGGCGTTCTCGGAACGGAAGTCCTCGTCGATGATGACGATCGGGAAGCGAAAGCGCATGACGGTCTTTCCACGGGGCCCGGTGACGGGCCAGGACGCCCGCGGTGGGCGGGCAGTTTCGGCGCGCGGCTGCCCGCAGGCAGGCCGGACGCCGGGCCAAAGGCGGAACGGGGGGCGGATTATGGGACCAAATGATCGCGGCGGCGCGACCGCGCCGCGGCCGCCGCGCCGTTCGTCCCGTGCGCCGACGTTCAGCACCCCCAATCCGGCCGTCCGACCCGCAATGCGCCGCCCGGCCGCCGCGCGTTGCTAACCTTGACGGTTCTCCGAACCATCCACCGAACCATCCACCGATTCGTCCGCCCACGCGCCGCCCCCGATGAACCTCAAGGCCCTGCTGGCCGCCTCGCTCGGCGGCATCCTGCTCGCCAGCAACACCGAGCCGCGCCTGCCGGCCGGATGGTCGCGCCTGGCCAGCGTCGAGGCCGATCGCGCCTGCGTGGCCGGCGTGGACCACGATCTGACCGAGCGCGGCCGGCGCCTGCTCACGCTGGAGTGCTCGCGCAACGTCGACGGCTACATCGCCGTGACTCAGACCATCTCCGCCGATGAGTACCTGGGCAAGCGGGTTCGCTTCGCTGCCCGCGTGCGAACCGACAAGGTGCAGGGCTGGACCGGTCTGACCATGCGGGTGGTCACTGCCGACCAGCGCGTGCTCGGCTTTGACGACATGAGCACCCGGCCCTTGCGCGGCAGCCAGGGCTGGCGCGACGCCGCCGTGGTGCTCGATGTGGACCGTAGCGCCGCCAGCATCACCTTCGGGCTGCGCCTGAACGATGGCGCCGGGCAGGTGTGGATCGACGGCCTGCGTTTCGAGGAGGTGCCGGCCGACGATCCGACGCTGTCGATCCAGCTCAAGCCGGTGCTGCCGCAGCGGCCGCAGAACCTCGAACTGCAGTGAGCACCGGGTGCAAAACCGCGCCATGACCCTGTACGCGCGGGCGCGCCGGTTGATCAGCCTGCCGTTCGGGGTGGAGGCAAGCGCACTGGCCGAGTTCAACAGCGGCGCCATGCTCAGAGGCACGGCCGCCTTCGCCGTGCTCGCTGGCGCCGGCTGGCTGCTGCTCGGCTGGCGCGGCTGGCTGCAGCATACTTCCGAGCTGTGGCTGGCCTATGCGGTCACCTTCGCCCTGATCACTTGGCTGCGGACGCGCTCGGGCGCATGGGTCCCGGCATTGCCTCTGCTGCTGGTGCTGCTGACGGGGCCCCTGTTCGGCGCGGCCCTCGCCGCGCCCCTGGCCTTCCTGCCGTCGCTGCCCGAGGACCGAACCGGGCCGGCGATTGCCTTGCAGATGGCAGTGGCTTTCCTGTTTGCCCTGTCGCTGGCGCTGGCGCAGACGTCTTTCGGCCTGGTGCTGCAGCGGCAGCGTCGGCAGGCCGAGACGCGCCAGCGTGCGCTGATCCTCGAGCGGGAGCTGCTGGCCTCGCGTCTGAACGTGCTGCAGGCGCAGATCGAGCCGCACTTCCTTTACAACACCCTGGCCAACGTGCAGGCCCTGACGCGCAAGGACCCGGCCGCCGCCGAGCAGATGCTCACGCACCTGATCGAGTACCTGCGCAGCGCGATGCCGGCCATGCGCAGCACCGGCTCCACGCTCGGTCGCGAACTGGCGCTCGCGCGCGCCTACCTTTCGATCATGCAGTTTCGGATGGGCCCGCGGCTGCAGTTCTCAGTCGAAGCCGCCGCGGACCTGCTCGGCCGCGACTTTCCGCCGACCATCATCGGCACCTTGATCGAGAATGCGATCAAGCACGGCCTGGAGCCGGCCAAGGCCGGCGGCCGCATCGACGTGCGCGCCTGCCAGGATGGCGGCAGCCTGGTGGTCGAGGTCGCCGACACCGGCATCGGCTTTTCTGCCAGCGCCGGCAGCGGCGTGGGGCTGGCCAACGCGCGCGAGCGCCTGACCACGCTGCACGGCCCGCAAGCGGAACTCGATCTGACCCTGAACGAACCGACCGGAGTCGTGGCGCGGGCCCGCGTGCCCCTTGCTGCGTCACCGCCCCCCATGTCACCTCCCGAGACGTCGCACACCGATGGCCCGCGCCCCGACCGCCTTGCTGCTTGAAGACGAACCGCTGCTGCGCGAGGCCCTGCGCACGTCCCTGGCCAAGCTGTGGCCGGAGCTTGAGGTCACCGCCGAGACCGGCGATGGCGATGAGGCACTGGCTCGCCTGCTGGCCACACCAACGGACATCGCCTTCCTCGACATCCGCGTGCCGGGCACCAGCGGCATCGAGATCGCCCGCCGCTTCGCCGGCAAGGTGCACGTGGTGTTCGTCACCGCCCACGGCGAGTTCGCGATCGAGGCCTTCGAGCGCGGCGCGGCCGACTACGTGCTCAAGCCGATCAACCTGGCGCGCTTGGCCACCACGGTCGAGCGCCTCAAGGGCAGGCTCAGCAGCGCGCCGCGCGAGCTGCGGCCCGAGCTGCTCGCGTCGCTGGAGCGCATCGAGGCCGCGACAGCTCCCGTTGCGGCGACTGCCGCCCACGAGCCACAGCGCGAGCCAACCCGATGGCTGCAGGCCACCGTCGGACATCAGACCAAGCTCATCACCATCCGCGAGGTGCTGTATTTCCAGAGTGACAGCAAGTACACGCGGGTGGTACGGTCCAATGACGAGGCCCTGATCCGCAAGTCGCTGGTCGAGCTGTTGGAGACGATCGACCCGCAGCAGTTCTGGCAGATCCACCGGGGCACACTGGTCAATACCGAGTTCATCGAGAGCGTTATCCGCGACGGTCTCGGGGGCCTTGAGGTCGTGCTCAAGGGGCGCAACGAGCGGTTGAAGGTGAGCCGGTCGTTCCGGCACTTGTTCAAGGGAATGTAAGCGGCGTGGCTCAGATCCCTTCTGGGCGCCGCGTGCGAGGTTTACGAGAAGACGGAAGCAGCCAAGCCCGGCCCTGAACGCCGCTACCGACGCGACCTTCTACAATCTTGCGGTTAGCCAGGAAGGAACCACTCAGGGAGGAACGGATGATCGGCAGACTTCTGGCCACGCTGTTGCTGTCGCTTGCTGCCGTGGCTGCGGCAGCGCAAGGCAGCGCAGGCACAACCGCCGCCGACCCGGCGCGCGTCCGCGCCGCCGACCGCCTTATGGGAGTGCAGTCACCGCGCCTGCTGATGCAGGATATGGCGGTCAAGATGGCTGCACAGATGGAACCGGCGGTGCGCGACTCGTTCATGGCGATGATGCGCGACGAGCAGCTCCTCGACACCATCGTGAACATCACGCGCGAGTCGCTGGCCCGCAACTTCACGGCGGAAGAACTCAACGCGCTGGCGGACTTCTACTCGCAGCCGATTGCGCGCTCAGCCATGAGCAAGATGGATGTTTACATGGCCGACATCGCGCCGCGGATGATTCACGAGATCCTGCAGCGCGCCCGTGCCAGCGAGACCTCCGGTAAGGGCGGCACGGCCCCAAGATAAGGCGCCTGCGGCCGCGCGTCCGCGGCTGCTCCCCGACCCCCGAGTCGCTGGTCCTCAGCAGTAACGCATCCGCCGGCAGAGCCTGGGGGCTTTCAGGATTGCGGCGCTCTCAACGGGGGCTTGTCGCATTCCAAGGTCAAGGGACCCTGGCGTCAGGATGCGGCAATCCGCAAGTCCATTGCATGCGCCTGTAGTGCTTCCGCAAACATCGAACTTCTGCCGTCTCCTCGGCAGAGCCGGGGCGCCTACGTTGGTCGCTAGCCCGCGCGCATCGCCAGGATCACCTGGCTGCGCAAGGCGCGCATCAGGTTCAGCTCCTCGGATGTCAGGCCCTGTTCGTCGACACACCAGCGGTCGGAGTAGAAGAATCCCAGCGCGCGCCCGTTGATCACGATCGGCATGATCACGAAACTGCGGCTGTGCGCGAAGTCGCGGCGGTACCACTCCGGCAGGCTGCCGCCGATGCGTTCGGCTTTGGTGTCGGCGATGTGCAGGTCCTTGCCGTGGGTGAGCGCGGCAGCGAACAGGTTGGCGCCGCCCTGGGGGGTGAATGAGAACTGCGTCTTGGGCTCGCCAAAACCGCCGCGCGTTCGATAGATGCCGCTGACCCGCTCGCGCAGAACCAGGGCCGTGCGCGCATAGCCCATGCCGCTGTACATGGCTTCAAGCACCACGCGCGTCACCGTATTCAGGTCGCTGCCACCACGGGCGAGGCACTCTGTCGCCTCGGCCAGCCCGGCCAGCAGCACTTCGCGCGCGTTGGCGGGGCGACCCACGGCGTCGCGCTGCGCGCTGACTTCCACGGGCACCGCGTCCAGCTCGGCCTCGGCTGGCAGGGCGGCCCGCAGCCCCTCCAGCGGTGTATCGCTCGGCACCAGCCCGAAGGCCAACTCGAACTCGCGCGTCCGTTGCCCTGCACGTTCTAGCAGCAGAACGATCTTGTCGCGCTCCAGCGCATAGGCGCCGGCAAAGCGCTCGAGCACCTCGTCGAGGCTGCTGCGTTCCGGCTGCGGGTCTGACACCACCGCCGCCAGAGCCTCCGCAAACTGCGCGGCCACGCGTACCCGCTCGGTTGCCGTGCGGGGGGACTCCAAGCGTAGGGGCAGGGGCTGGACGGCGTGCAGCAACCGCTCGGGCAACTGCCAGTCCTGCAGAACGCGCTCGGACAGATCGTCGAAGCTGCAGCCGAGCACGCGACGCGCAGCCGCCGGCTCGGTGAGGCGCTCGTGTTGCACCAGCTCGAGCACCGACGCGTAGTGCGCCGGCCCGAAGACGGCCGTCAGCAGCCGGCCGACGTTGCGAAACATCGCAGCGATACCCGCCTCCTCGCCCTCCGACCCGGGCAGCAATTCACGCGCCAGGCTGCCTGCCAGCAGCGACTGATGGAACTCGGAGCGCAGCCGCTGCTTGTCGCGGCCGAGCAGGCCTTCGAGCAGCACCAGATTCGTGGCGGCCGCGCGCACATGGTCAAAGCCGAGCAGCACGATCGCGCGCGTGACCGTGGTCACCGCCTGGCGGCCGGAGCGAAACGGCACAGTGTTGGCCAGACGCAGCAGTCGATGCGTGAGCGACACGTCCGACAGGATCACGTCGGCCAGCGCCTGCAAACCATCGTCCTCGCTTTCCAGCAGGCGCGTCAGGCGCGTCAGGGTGTGGCCGAGCGAAGGCAGCCCGCCATGTTCTCGGGCTGCGGCCAGCACGCCTTCAACCGGAGCTAAGGGAGCGCCGAGATCGACCGTCATCCAGGGAAGTTACCGGCCGTGCTCGGACGGCAAGGCATTGAAGTACGCCGGATTAGCACCCCAAACCTGTGAACCCTGAACGAGCGCAGATTCGGCCTATTGGGTATCCACGTCCCGACCCGCTTGCTTCGCGGCGATGAAGAGCAGCGCTGGCCGCGCCCTCAGGCGTTGCCAGACCGCCGCGAGAAGCGCGCGCGTCTGGTTGAACACCAAGCCGCGCGCCTTCAGGGCCATGATCAGCGCCAGCGTGAAGCTCACGGCCAGGTTGATGGCGCCGATCAGCGCCACGCCCAGTGCCGTCCAGGCCACCACGGTCCAGGGCAGCGCGAAGTCGAATGCCACCAGCGCGTGCCCGAGATTGGCGGCCGCAAAGGCGATGTGGCGGATGTCGATCGGCAACCCGAGGATCAGCCCGACGGTCCCGGCGCTGCCCAGCATGCAGCCGAACAGGAAGTTGCCCATCAACCCGCCCAGGTGGTCCTCGAGGTAGCGGGCCGCCCGCGCGGCGTGCGCGCGCCCGGCCAGCGCGCGCAGCCAGCGCAGCCGCTCGACCCGGGCCCCGACGCGCGCATAGGCGGTCCAGTTGTCGAACCAGCCGCTGAGCACGCCGGACAGGAACAGGAACACGCCCGCGATCGCCGCGTACAGCGGGGCCAGGCTGGCCGGGTCAAGGTCGGCCAGCAGCGCGGCGCCCTTGCCGACATCGAGCGGCGGCGCGCCCCTCAGGTGTCCCAGCAGCAGGGAGATGGCGACAGCCGTTGGCAGCGCCACCACCACGTTGCCGACGATGGCGGCAACCTGCGTGCGCGCCACGGCCACGATGAGATCGGCGACCAGCGCCAGGTCGAGCCGGCGGCCGGGCTGCAGTTCGCCCAGGCGGTTGGCGATGGTCTGCGCCGTCATCGCCGATTGCTTGGTGGCAATCGTCAGGTGCAGCACGTAGACCAGCACGAAGCCGAGTCCGTAAATCAGGCTGTAGAGGAGCGCGTAGCCGGCCGGCGCCAGGCTGAGCTTGGAAGCGGAGATCTTCAGCAACGCCAGCACGGCGATGATCGCGCCGGCGCCCATGGCCGCGCGCCACATGCCGCGCAGCGCGGCCGGCGTATCGGCCACGTAGTGCTCGCCGGTGCGCGCGGCGTTGTCGGTGACCCGCAACGCCAGCAGCTCCACCCCCCGGCCCAGATGGCGGCGCAGGCTGTTGCGGCGGTTCTCGGCCGCCAGCGCGCTGCCCATCAGCCCGGAGCAAGCCATCAGCGCCGCCTGCCCGCGATCCGGATGCAGCGGTGCCGCCAGCAGTCGCGCCAGGGTCTCGATGCGCTCCAGGCTCTGCTCGCTGCGTAGCAGCAGGTAGGTCAGGCGCAGGCTGGTGCCCGAGCGCATGCTGGCCCGGCGCGCACGCGCCAGGACCTGCCGGCACTGGCCCACCAGCACCAGCAGCTGGCGCTCGTCCTCCGGCACGGCGCCGCCGGACCAGTGCGCCTGCAGCCCGTCGGCGAAGCGCTGCGCCTCCGCGGCAATGGCGCGAAAGACCGGTGCGCTGTCGGCAAAGCTGTCGCCCAGCCGGGCGAATTCCTGCTCGGCATCGACGCCGCCCAGGCGGTAGGCGAGCACCAGCAGCGCCTCCAGCACCTGCGCCCGCACCGGCCCCACCTGCTCCGGACGCGCGGCCGCCGGCCGGCCCAGTTCGCGCCATAACCGCAGCGACAGCTCACGGGGCAGCGTCTGCAGCCAGACCCAGTCGTCGCGGCGGCGAAAGATGCGCGGCAGCGCGTCGCGCAGGTCATCCTCGTCGGGCAGTTCGGGCAGCAGCCGGTGGCCGATGATGCGGCCAAGCTCCGAGAAGAAGCCGGTCGGCGGCAGGATGCCGCTGCCGGCAAAGAAGCCCACGAGCCGCCGTCTGCCGAGCAGCAATGAAAGCGGCCGGCGCAGGACGGCGGCGGCCTCGTCGTGTGCAACCAGGTGCTCGACGAGGCGCGCCAGCCGCTCGCTGGCCGCCGCCACCGGCTCGTCCCCGGCGGGCCGCAGCCACGCCACGATGGCCGCCAGCGCACGCACCGGATCCGGCTGCGGGTCGGCGGCAGCCGCGGCGCAGCGCGCCAGCGCGGCTTCGAAAGAGGCGTCGTTCATGGATGCGGCGGGTGGCGGCCTACCCGCCCGGCGGGTCGGCAGCGCAAGCCAGGGTGGGATCCGGTCGAGCAGCGGGAGCCACCGAACCGGTCCGAGGCATGCCAAGCCTGCGGAAGGGGAGAAGGGGTGCTCCGGGGTGCTCGGGGGTGCTCCGGGGGTGCTCCGGGGTGCTCCGGGGTGCTCCGGGGTGCTACGGGGTGCTACTGGGGTGCTACGGGGGCGCTACGGGGGTGCTACGGGGGTGACCCCGTAGTCAGGGGCCGCAGGCCGTGCGCAGGTCCGGACAGTTGCGCCCGTCGAAAGCCGCAGCCGAGCGGAAGCGGGTGCTCAGCACCTGCTCGACGGCCACGCCGTCGACGCTGCGCGCCAGCAGCCGCGCGCCAGCACCGCTGTCGTCCTTCAGCCAGCGGTCGAACCAGGCCTGCGTGTAGTACAGCGCCTGCGCCTGCCGCGCAGTCCCGCTGCCCTGCGTGCCCCAAACAAAGTGGGTGGAGCCCGCCAGCACCACCTGCATGACCGGCTGCCCGGCCGCGCGCCAGCCTTCATAGGCGGTCTTCTTGGTCTCCACGGTCTCGGCCGGCGGCCCGCAGAAGTCGGACGCCTGCCCCAGTGCGGGCACGCGCGGCCGCCGGGTGCTGGGCGGATTCGATCCGCTGCAGTTGGGCGAGCCGGCATCGCCGGTCTCGTTCAGCGCCAGGTTGTCCCAGGCGACCAGCGCGCTCACCCGCGCATCTTCGTCCTGCGTACGGCTGAGCGCACGCGCCCCGAGCGACCAGCCGGCTACGCCCACGCGGTCGCTGCGGGTGGCTGCCGCGAAGGGGTTGGCTGACGACAGCAGGAAGTCGATGCCGCTGCGCGCGGCGGTGTCGTAGGCGGCAAGACTGCCACCGCTGGCCGGCTGGGTCACGATCACCACATAGCCGGCGCGCGCCAGCCCGTCCGCCGCCCAGGCCACGCTGTCGATCGGCGCGCCGCCGCCGGGCAGCAGGCTGAGGGCCGGATAGGGGCCGGTGGCCGGCAACGGCGCGACCAGGCGCGCCTGCAGGCTGCCACCGCCCTGCTGGGGGATGGTGACGTCCTGCCGCTGCACGCCGGTGGACGGGGGCGGGGGCGGCGGCGCGGGGCTGACCACGACCGCGAGCGCATCGAGCGTGCCGAACAGCGCATCGTAGGTGCCGCTGGCGGCCAGACTGCGCGCGCCGTCGCTCACCGTGCCCCGGCCGACTCCGGCGTAGGCCACGCGGCCATTGCCGGCGACCTCCAGCGCGTAGGCCACGTCGTCACCCGGACCACCCACCGCCTGCAGACGCTGCAGCGTGCCGGCGTCGCTGAACTGTGCCAGCAGCAGGTCGCGCGTGCCCTGCGCGGTGAGGGTCGTCGTGCCCGCCGTCAGCGTGCCGGCAAGCGAGCCGGCCAGAACGATGCGGCTGCTGCCATCGACCGCGATCTCGGCGCCCTCGTCGTCACCGCTGCCGCCGACGGCGCGCGCCCAGACGGGCGCTCCGGCGCTGGTGAGCCGGGCGACGAACAGGTCCTGTCCGCCGCTGGCCGTGATGGCCCCCACGCCCTGCCACTGCTGGCTGCCACGGAACGCCCCGGCGACAACCACCTCGCCGGCGAGGGCGCGCACGCCGCGCCCGTAGGACTCGCCCGTCGGCGCGATCGCCCAGCGGACCGCGCCATCGCTACCGGAGACCCGCGCCACCCAGGCCGAGGTCGCGCCTGGTGCGGCAACCAGGGTCGTTGTGCCGAAGCCGGCCGTACCGCTGAACTGGCCGATGGCCAGGACATCTTCGGCCGGGTCGCCGCTGATGGCCACACCCCGCCAGGCCACGCCCGCGCTGCCGGCAAAGCCGCGTGCCCAGCGGGCAGCGCCGTCGGCGCCGTAGGCCGCGACGAAGCCGCCGGTGGCCCCCGCGGCAGCCGCGGGGAGCGCCGTGCCGTTGAGCGTCGGCGCACCGAAGTACGAGCCGCTGACATACAGCCGGCCGTTGGAGTCGGTCGCGCACTCGCCCGGAATCACCCCGGCGGCCGGCCCGATGTGCAACAGGCGCTCGACGCTGCCCGTGCGCGACACCTGCAGCGCAAAGCCGTTGACGCCGCCCGCTGCTGCCACCAGCGTGCCGGCCGTGGTTGCCAAAGTCGCGGTGAACGTGCCGCAGACCCAGGCCCGGCCGGCGCCATCGGCCACCACGTCATAGGCGTACTCCGTGCCCGGCCCGGCCAGCGGCAACAGCCACTGCGGCACCCCGGCGGCATCCACGTAGGCGACGAAGGCATCGGTGCCCGCGCTGCCGGCTGCAGTCAGGGTCGGACCGCCGGCGCTGGAGCGCAGTTGTGCGCCGGGCGCCATTGAGCCGACGACGAAGATCCCGCCGCCGCCGTCGAAGTCGACGGCGCGGGCCACTTCCTCGATGCCACCTTCGACGGCTGCGCCGAGCAAGGCCATGTAGGGCACAGCACTCGGCGGCGGCGGTGGCGCCGGGGGCGGTACCGGCGGCGGTACCGGGGGCGGCGGCGGGGGTGGAGCCGGGGGCGGCGGGTTCGGCGCTGGCGCAGGAGCGGGCACCGACGCACCGCCACCGCCACCGCCGCTGCAGCCGACCAAGGTGACAGAACCGACCACGCACGACGCGGCCGCCGCCAGGAACAGGGGGCGCCAACGTGGCGGGACGGTAGCGGCAGCAGGAGGGGTCGCAGTCATCGGACTTCCGTCGTGCGGCGCGCCCGGAAGGAAATCTTCCTCGCAGCGGCCCAGCGCGACGATTGTCCGGTCTGCGGCGCTGCTGCGCACGCGGCGAAACAACTGCTTACTCGGCTTACCCCGCTGCAACCCCGGGTGCGGCCAACGCACGTTCCGGCTGGCGCGGCCCCGCGGCGCTCAGGTGCGCGGCAGGGTGACGCCTGTCTGGCCCTGGTACTTGCCGCCCTTGTCCTTGTACGAGGTCTCGCACACCTCGTCGCTTTCGAGAAACAGCACCTGCGCGCAGCCCTCGCCCGCGTAGATCTTGGCCGGCAGCGGCGTGGTGTTGGAGAACTCGAGCGTCACATGCCCTTCCCACTCGGGCTCCAGCGGCGTGACGTTGACGATGATGCCGCAGCGGGCGTAAGTGCTCTTGCCCAGGCAGATGGTGAGCACGTTGCGCGGGATGCGAAAGTACTCGACGGTGCGCGCCAGCGCGAACGAGTTGGGCGGGATGATGCAGACATCGCCCGTGAAATCGACGAAGGAGTTGGGGTCGAACGCCTTGGGATCGACGATGGTCGAGTTGATGTTGGTGAAGATCTTGAATTCGCGTGCGCAGCGGATGTCGTAGCCGTAGCTGGAGGTGCCGTAGCTGACGATCCTGCGGCCATCGACCGTGCGCACCTGTCCCGGCTCGAATGGCTCGATCATGCCGCCGGCGGCCATGCGGCGGATCCACCTGTCGCTCTTGATGCTCATCGCTTCCCCGTACGAAACGAGCCATGATTCTACGAGCCGGCCTAGACTTCACCCTATGGATAACTCTTGGCAGCCGGCACGGCCTGGCGATTCGGTCAAGGACGTCGATACGCCGGCCCTGCTGCTGGACCTCGACCGTTTCGAGCGCAACCTGGAACGCCTGATGCAGGCGGTCGGTAGCCGGGTGCGCGTACGGCCACACGCCAAGAGCCACAAGTGCGTGCAGATCGCGCTGCGCCAGATGGCCGCAGGCTGCATCGGCGTGTGCGTGCAGAAAACCAGCGAGGCTGCCGCCATGCTCGCCGGGGGCGTGCACGATGTGCTCATCACCAATGAAGTGGTAGGTGCGCGCAAGCTCGAGCGCCTGGCGGCCCTGGCGCGGCAGTACCCGCAGGCCCGGCTGGGGACGTGCGTCGACAACCTTGACGTGGCCCGGCAGCTGGTGCGCCTGGTGGAGTCGCAGGGCGGCCGGCTCGACGTCTACATCGAGCTGGACGTCGGCCAAGGCCGCTGCGGAGTAGCGGCCCCGGCCGACGTCGTGCCGCTGGCAAAGGCCATCGTCGCCTGCGGTCGCCTCACGTTCATGGGTCTGCACGCCTACCACGGGGCGGCGCAGCACCGCCGCGGCGTGGCCGAGCGCCGCGCCGCCGTGGAGCATGCCACGGTACGCGCTGCTGCCGCCCGCGCCGCGCTGCGCGCTTCCTCGCTGCCGTGCGAGATCATCACCGGCGGCGGCACCGGCACCTTCCTGTACGAAGCACAGGGCGGCGTGTACGCCGAAGTGCAGCCGGGCTCCTTCGCACTGATGGACATCGACTACGCGCGCAACGAGCCCGACCCGCAGTTGCCGCGCTTCGAGCAAGCGCTGACGATCTTGACCAGCGTGACTAGCGTACACAGCAACGAGGGCCACGGCCGGATCACGCTCGACGCCGGCCTGAAGGCGTTTTCGACCGACAGCGGGCTGCCGGTGCCGGCATTCGACGGCTGGCAGATCCGCTCGGTCTCCGACGAGCACACGGTCCTGCATCGCATCGCCGACGGACCTCCGGTGGCCATCGGGGACAAGGCGCTGCTGATTCCCTCGCATTGCGATCCGACCGTGAACCTGCACGACTGGATCGTCGCCACCCGCGGCGGCCAGGTCGAGGCGGCCTGGCGCGTCGACGCCCGTGGCGCCGTGTTCTAGCCGCAGCCATGGCGTAAGTCGTCCGCACGCCGTGCGTCCGCAGCAGCGGCCGATTTGGCGCCATAAGTGAGGCCTGCTCGAGGTCATGGCCCTGGGACTGCCTTGCTACCCTCCTAGCGCGAGAAGCCTCGCGAGGCTGAATCGAGGGCGCGTCCATGGACAGTTCCAACTACTACGTACCGCCCGGCGAAGGCGGGGCGAGCGCCACCCGGCTGGCGCTTTCGGTGGACCCCGAGGCGATCGGTCTGATGAAGCATGCATCCGAGATTGGTCACTTGATCGACTCGTGGTTGCAGAACCCGGCCCAGGCCATCGCGCCGATGGCGGCCTACCGGCTCGGGCGCAAGCTGGAGCGTTTTCGCCTGGCCGCCCGGTTGTCGGAGGGCCGCGCTTCCAAGCCGGCGCGGGCCACTCTCGACGGACTAAGGACCGAACTCAAGTGCTACCCGGCGCCGGCGGCGCTGCTGGAGGCCATCGCCCGCGCCTACTACGAGGCCGAGCGGCTCGAAGCCGCCAGCACACCCCCCGCGACCGTCGAGCGCAAGGCCTTCACGATGAATGGCATCGATGGCGCCACCGCTGCCGCCGCGCAAGGCGACGAGGAGTACGAAGAAAAGGCGGCGGGGCGCGGCTCGCCGCTGCGCTGGGTGCTGCCCGGTCTCATCGTGGTCGGCGGTATGGTTGTCGCCGCCACCGACTACGGTCCGCAGTTGCTGCAGCACCTGCGCGCGCTGCTGCCCTGATCGACGGCAGTGCCTGCTCGGCGCTCCCGAACCCCTCCCGACGACCGAAAGCCCCGGAGCCGGCCTTCAATCTGCATGCATCGCCACCGTGACGATGTCTTGCTCCCGACCGCGGAGCAGCAAGCTGGAACGCAGCTGCAAACCCGGTCCCGCGCAAGTCGATGCCGTGCAGTGTCTGCTCGCCTTGCCGTCGGGCAAACGTGGGCAGCGCGGCGATGTCCGCCACGCTTCCTCAAAGGGCGCCGTCGATGCCGAACCCAGCGGGCAGTGAATGCACCGCCACCTCGCATTGCACGGCTGCCTGCAGGGCCGGACCGGCGATGCGCAAGCTTGGCGACCTTACTTGGCCGCCTGCTCTGCCTCGGCCCGCCGCCGGGCCGCCTCGTCCTGGGCCTTCTGCAGGTCGTCCTTGACGCGGTCGATGGTCTTCTCTCGGGTCGGCAGGGGCGTGCTCTGAGGCTGGCACCCAACCAGCGCGCCTGCAACCATGACCGCGACGAATCGGTACCGCATCAACGCCGCCCAAACAGGCGCTTGAGGAAGGCCTTGAACAAGTCCCAAAGGCTGAACGTGGCCGCTGGCGGAGCGCTCGCCAGCGCCGCCTCGGGTGCGCCGGCAATGCGCGCACGCGCCGCCAGCTGCTGCGAGAACGCCTCGAAGAACTTGTCGGCGGTGGCGCCGGCGGCCGCGTCGATCAGCCGCGAGCCCACCTGCGCCAGCTTGCCGCCCACCTGCGCATTCGCCAGGTAGACGAGTTGAGTCGCGGCCGCACCCTGCGCAACCAGCTTCACCTGGGCCGCACCGCGCGCAAAGCCGGCCGCCCCGCCGCTGCCCTCGAACTTGAGCGTGTAGCTCTCGGGCGCGACCACGTCGGCCATCTCCAGCGTGCCCTTGAACTTCGACTTCACCGGGCCGACTGCCGCGGTCATCAGGATTTCGTAGCGGTTGCCCTCCAGCGCGGTGATGCTGTCGCAGCCGGGGATGCAAAGCTTCAGCAGTTCCACGTCGGTCAGCGCGGCCCAGGCAGCAGCCTGGTCGGCGGGCAGCAGGCGTTCACCTTTCAGTTCCATGGCGCGTCGATTCCGGCGCGGGCAGGCGCGCGATGCGCCAGCACGTCGACCAGTTGTTGGAGACTGTCGACATTGTGCACCGGCAGGAACTCGTCCACATGCGGCAGCATGGCGCGGATGCCGCGCGCCTTGGGCTCGAAGGCGTCGTAGCGCAGCAGCGGGTTGAGCCAGACCAGCCGCCGGCAGCTCTTGCCCAGGCGCTCGGTCTGGCGCGCCAGATCGTCCAGCCCGCTGTGCTCCAGCCCGTCGGTGACCAGCAGCACGGTCGGGCTGCCCGACAGCACCCGCCGCGCCCAGTGCCGGTTGAACTCAGCCAGCGACTGGGCGATCCGCGTGCCGCCGGACCAGTCGGCCACGGCACTGACCACCGCGGCCAGCGCCCGGTCCGGGTCCTGCGCGCGCAAGGCCCGCGTGATGTTGGTCAGGCGCGTGCCGAAGACGAAGGCGTGCACGCGATGGTCGGCGGCGCGGCGCCCGCCGGCCAGTCCGTGCATGAAGTGCAGGAAGGTGCGCGAGTAGCGGCTCATCGAGCCCGAGATGTCGAGCAGTACCACCAGCGGCTCGGGCCGGGTGCGGCGGCGCCGGCGCGGCAGCGCCGCGATGGCACCACCATGGCGCGCCGCCTGGCGCAGCAGCGCGCGCAGGTCGATGCGCGGGCCGCGTGGCGCCGGCTGCTGACGCCGGCTGCGCAACTGGCAGAAAAATGGCGTGATCTCGCCGAGCAGCCGGCGCGCCGCATCCCACTCGGCGGCAGTCATGGTGTCGAAGTCGGCCTTACGCAGTTGCTCGCGTGCGCTGGCGGTCATCTGCGCATCGATCTCGATCCGCTCGGGTGGCGCCGACGGCGGCTGGCGCGGCGCGCTGCCGAGCGCCTCGCCGAGCCGGCGGTTCTCCGGCGGCGGCGGCGGTGCGCCGCCCTGCTTGTCGCTGACCTGCGGCAGCAGCATGCGCATCATCTGCCCGAGCAGATCGGGATCCTTCCAGAACACGTGGAAGGCCTGGTCGAACAGCAGCCGGTGCTCGGCGCGGTCCACCAGGCAGCAGTGCAGCGTCGCATACAGGTCCTCGCGCGAGCCGAGCCCGGCCACCTGCAGCGCCTGCAGCGCCAGCAGCACGCGGTCGGTGCCCACCGGCACGCCGGCCCGGCGCAGCACGCGGGCAAAATGCACCGCGTTGTCGGCCAGGTGGCCGGGCAGTTGCGCTTCGTGGGCGCGGTACTCGGTCATCGCGGATGGGGCGTAGGTGTCATCGGGAAGCCTGCGCGAGGGTTGGGCCGCAACTGCCACGGCCGCCCAGGCGCACCGGCGCGGGCCGCTCCGTACGGCCCGTGCACTGCGGCCGTGACGATGGGCTATGCGGCCGCTTCCGCCCGGATCTTCTCCACCAGCCGCGCCGCCTCCGAACCCTGCACGCGAGCGATGTCGTCCTGGTACTTCAGCAGCACGCCGAGCGTATTGTTGACCACCTCGGGCTCCAGGACCACGCTGTCGAGTGCCAGCAGCGCGCGCGACCACTCGATGGTCTCGGCCACGCCGGGCAGCTTGTACAGGTCCATGCGCCGCAGCTCCTGAATGAAGGCGACGATCTGCCGGCTCAGCGCCTCCTTGGCAGCGGGCACCTTGCGCCGGACGATCTCGAATTCGCGCGCCGCGCCGGGATAGTCCACCCAGTGATAGATGCAGCGGCGCTTGACCGCGTCGTGGATCTCGCGCGTGCGGTTGGAGGTCAGGATCACCACCGGCGGCGTGGCGGCCTTGACCGTCTTCCACTCTGGAATCGTGATCTGAAAGTCCGCCAGGATTTCGAGCAGGTAGGCCTCGAACGGCTCGTCCGTGCGGTCCAGTTCGTCGATCAGCAATACCGGCGGCACCGGGTGCGGAAACAAGGCGCGCAGCAGCGGCCGCTCGATCAGGAAACGCTCGGTGAACAGGCCGGCGGCCAGGCGTTCGCGCTCTTCGTGCGCGGCCTCGGCCAGGCGGATCTCCAGCATCTGCGCGGCGTAGTTCCATTCGTAGGCCGCACCGGCGACGTCGAGCCCCTCGTAGCACTGCAGGCGGATCAGCTCGGCGCCCAGGCCGGCGGCCAGCACCTTGGCGATCTCGGTCTTGCCGGTGCCCGGCTCGCCTTCGAGGAACAGCGGACGCTGCAGCTTCAGTGCCAGGAACACGGCCGTGGCCAACTGGCGGTCGGCTACGTAGTCCTGGGCGGCCAGCAGGCTGGCCGTGGCGTCGATCGATAGTGGAGCCGGCATGGTGCAACCTTAGCTGATCCGCGGCGACTTCCGGACGGCCGGCTCAGCCCGGCCGCACCGCTTCCTTGACCATGGGCCACTGGCGGCGCGAGATGGGCAGCTTCTCCGGCAAGCCCTTCAGCAGGACCACCCAGTGGCCGTCGGACGATTCGCCCTCCTCGTCGGCCTCGCCGCGCACCCGCTGGAAGCCGAGAATCGCCGCGCGCGCCACCAGGGCGTTGCGGTGGACGCGAACGAATCGCTCGCCGAACTCTTGCTCGAACGAGGCCAGCGATTCCTCGGTCAGGTGCTCGCGCGCCAGCGTACGAATCGTCACGTACTTGAGCTCGGCCCGCAGGTACACGATGTCGTCCACCGGCACCAGGATCATCCGGCCGCGCTCGGATACCGTCAGGTGCGTGCGGGAGGCGCCGAGCGACTGTGCCGCCTGCGCCAGCTTGCTGTCGTTGGGGCGCAGCCGCTCGGCACGCGCCAGAGTGGCGACTAGCCGCTCGGCGCCGACCGGCTTGAGCAGGTAGTCGAGCGCCTGCACGTCGAAAGCGGCCAGCGCGTGCTCGTCGTAGGCGGTGACGAAAACCACCGCCGGCGGCGGTTCGGTCTCGGTGGCGCGGGCGGACAGGTGGCGCGCCACCTCCAGGCCGTCCATGCCAGGCATGTGGATGTCGAGCAGCACCACGTCGGGCCGCAGTTGCTCCACGGCGGTCAGCGCCTTCAGCCCGCCGTCCGCCTCGCCGGCCACGGTCAGGGCTACGCGCTCGGCGCAGTCGGCCAGGACCTGCCGCAGGCGCGCCCTCGCCGGCGGTTCATCGTCGACAATCAGGACGCGCAGCATGCAGGCCTCGAACAGTGCATCAAGCCTTGTTATCCACCGGAATGCTCATCGTCAACTCGAAGCGGTCGCGCCGCACCCGCGCCTCGAGCCGAGCCTCCAGATCGTAGATTAGCGCCAGACGGCCGCGGATATTGGTGAGGCCGATCTGGTTACCTTCTCGCTGGATCGGCTCGTGCGCAATCGGGTTGGACACGAACACTTCGAGATTGAAACCGTGCTGGCGGATGCGAACCACGATCCGGCAGTCGCCAGCGATCTTTTCCGCACCATAGCGCACCGCGTTTTCGATTACGGGCTGCAGAAGCAGTTGCGGCACCCGCGCACGGGGATGGGTGGGCCCTATCTGCCACTCGACCTGCAGCCGCTCGCCCAGCCGCGTCCGCTCGATCTCAACGTACTTGCGGCACAGCTCCAGTTCCTGCTCCAGCGGCACCAGCTTGCGCACGTCGCCCATGACGGCGCGGAATAGGTCGGCGATATTCTCCAGCATCCGTTCGGCGCGACGCGGGTCCTCCCGGACCACCGCCAGCGCAGCATTCAGGCTGTTGAAGAAGAAGTGAGGGCGGATACGCGACTGCAACGCCTGGAAGCGCGCCTCGACCATGGCCGGCGAGAACGCCCGCGCTCGCAGTTCAAGGTAGTGCTGGATGGCAGCCCCGGCCACGAGGGCGGCGAAGGGATAGACGAGCAAGGCCAGATCGCCAGCCTGCGCCCTCAGCGGCTCCAGCGCCATGAGCAGCACGAGTGTCAGGGCGGCCGGTACACCCCAGGCGAGCACCCGCTGCAACGACGGTCGTAGCGCCGGCAGGCTGCGCCGAAGCAAGCACCAGAGGATGAGCGTGAGCAGCGCCAGCGGCTCGACCGGCGCAGCCAGTACCAGGAAACGGTCGACCCAGCGCTCGGGCGTGCCCGCTGCCGCCAGCGCCACCAACAACAGCGCCAGGTTGACCGCCGCCAGCACACGCAGCACCACGCCCAGGTTGCAGCCGTCGGGAATGACCTGGCGCGGCGTCGGCAGCGCCGTCTCGGCGCGCGACTCGAGCGGCATCCGCACGGCAGCAGGCTTGTTCACTGGACTCCTATACTCCGCTGCCAGTTCCGACACTCCACAGACACAGCGGGCGGCGCGAGTCTTGCACAGGGCGCCGAACGCTCAAAACACATGGCCGCCTCCGCTTCCTCCCCTGCCGGCGCCGCAACTTCCGCGTCGCCCGTCCCGGCTCATGCCTCCTCCCTGCACGCCAAAGACAGCGGCTGGTCCGGCCGCTTTGCCGAGCCGGTCGCCGACTTCGTGCTGCGCTACACGGCCAGCGTGAGCTTCGACCAGCGGCTGGCTGCGGCCGACATCGCAGGCTCGCTGGCGCACGCCGCCATGCTGCACGAGGTCGGCGTGCTCAGCGGCCAGGACCTGGCGGACATCGAGCGCGGCATGGCTCACATTCGGGGCGAGATCGAGCGCGGCGAGTTCACCTGGCAGCTGGCGCTGGAGGACGTGCACCTGAACATCGAGCGGCGCCTGACGGAACTGGTGGGCGACGCCGGCAAGCGGCTGCACACCGGCCGCTCGCGCAACGACCAGGTGGCCACCGACGTGCGCCTGTGGCTGCGCGGCGAGATCGACGCCATCTTGGCCCTGCTGCGCGACGTGCAGCGCGCCCTCGTCGCGCAGGCGGCCATGCACGCGTCGACCATCATGCCGGGCTTCACCCACCTGCAGGTGGCGCAGCCGGTCACCTTCGGCCACCACCTGCTGGCCTACGTGGAGATGTTCGAGCGCGATGCCGAGCGCCTGGCCGATGCGCGCCGTCGCCTCAACCGCCTGCCGCTCGGTGCCGCCGCGCTTGCCGGCACCAGTTTTCCGATCGACCGCGCCTTCGTGGCACAGCGGTTGGGCTTCGACGGCCTGTGCGAGAACTCGCTCGACGCGGTGAGCGACCGCGACTTCGCCATCGAGTTCTGCGCCGCCGCCGCGCTGGTGATGACGCATGTGTCGCGGCTGGCGGAGGAGCTGGTGCTGTGGATGAGCCCGCGCTACGGCTTCATCCGCCTGCCGGACCGCTTCACCACCGGCTCGTCGATCATGCCGCAGAAGAAGAACCCCGACGTGCCAGAGCTGGCGCGCGGCAAGAGCGGCCGCGTGACGGGCCACCTCGTGAGCCTGCTGATGCTTATGAAAGGCCAGCCGCTGGCCTACAACAAGGACAACCAGGAGGACAAGGAGCCGCTGTTCGACACGGTGGACACGCTGCGCGGCACCCTGCGGGCCTTTGCCGAGATGCTCCCGGGCCTCGAAGTCGACGCGGCCGCCATGCGCCGCGCCGCGCTCGAGGGCTTTGCCACGGCCACCGACCTGGCCGACCACCTGGTCAAGCGCGGCCTGCCGTTTCGCGATGCGCACGAAGCGGTGGCGCGGGTCGTGCGGCTGGCGGCCGAGCGGCAATGCGACTTGGCCGACCTGCCCCTGGCGGACCTGCAACGGTTCGCGCCGCAGGTCGGCCCCGAGGTCCATGCGCTCCTCGCCGTGGAGGGGTCCGTGGCCGCGCGCGCGCACGTCGGCGGCACCGCGCCGGCGCAAGTGCTGGCGCAGGTGGCAGGTTGGCGCAGCCGGCTTGCCATGGCGTGATCCGCCGTAGGCCCGGCGCGGCCGGCCGCAAGCGCCGCGTGCGGCGCCCCGAACGCCGTCGCGCGGCTGCAACAGGCGCCCACGGATCCGCAGCAGCGGTCCGTTAGCCCGCCCGCGAACGCGATAATCCCCGCGCGCGGAAGGGCACGGTGGCACCTGCGGAGGCGCGCCCCGGATGAGCTCGGTGGCGGCCGTGCGGAAGCGGCAAACGGCGCGCGGCGCCGCAGTCTCGCGCCGCCATCCGGGAAAATCCGCTGCGGGCAAGACAACCGGTGCGAGGCATCCTCGTGCCATATCGCGCGCACTGGGGCGCGCTGAAGGATCGCCATGGATGCTCTGCTCACGCTGTCCCGCCTGATCGATGCCGTCAACGAGCGCATCGGCCGCTTTGCGTTCTGGCTGGTGCTGGCCGTGACGCTGCTGTCGGCCGGCACGGCGATTGCGCGCTACGGTTTTTCCACCGGCTCCAACGCCCTGCTCGAGCTGCAGTGGTACCTCTTCGGCGCCATTTTCATGCTCGGCGCCGCCTACGGCCTGCTCAAAGGCGCGCACGTGCGCATCGACGTCGTCAACAACCGGCTGTCGCGCCGAACCCAGGCCTGGATCGACGTGTTCGGCACGATCTTCATGCTGGTGCCGGCCAGCTTCATCATCATGTGGTTCGGCTGGGACATGTTCGAGCGCTCGTGGGCGATCATGGAGCGCTCCTCCGACGCCGGTGGCCTGATCCGCTGGCCCGCCAAGATCCTCGTGCCGATCGGCTTTGCCCTGCTGATCCTGCAGGGCCTGTCCGAGCTCATCAAGCGCATTGCCTTTCTGCAGGGCCGCATCGACTGGGACGGCCCGGGCGGCCACGACAGCAACGCGCTGCCCGAAGAACTGCCCGCGCAGCCGGCCAAGCAGTAAGTCACGTAACCAAGAACAAGAAAGGCATCGACGATGACCGCGTTCGAGCTGATGGCGCCGCTGATGTTCGCGGGCCTGGTCGTTTTCCTGCTGCTGGGCTACCCCGTGGCCTTCGCGCTGGCCGCCAACGGGATGCTGTTTGCCTTCATCGGCATCGAGCTCGGCATGCTGAACCTGTCGCTGCTGCAGGCGCTGCCCGACCGCGTGTTCTCGATCATGAGCAACCAGACGCTGCTCGCGATCCCGTTTTTCACTTTCATGGGCATCGTTCTCGAAAAGAGCGGCATGGCCGAGGACCTGCTCGACACCATCGGCAAGCTGTTCGGTCCGATCCGCGGCGGCGTGGCCTACGCCGTCATTTTCGTCGGCGCGCTGCTGGCGGCCACCACCGGCGTGGTGGCGGCGAGCGTGATCGCCATGGGTCTCATCAGCCTGCCGGTGATGCTGCGCTACGGCTACAACAAGCAGATCGCCAGCGGGGTCATCTGCGCCTCGGGTACGCTGGCGCAGATCATCCCGCCGTCGCTGGTGCTGATCGTGCTGGCCGACGTGCTCGGCGTGTCGGTCGGCGACATGTACGAGGGCGCCCTGCTGCCTGGCCTGATCCTGGTCGGCATGCTCGCGCTGTTCATCCTGCTGGTGTCTCTGGTCAAGCCCAACTACCTGCCGACGCTGCCCAGGAGCGAGTGGATGCCGCGCGCACCGGCCTCGCTGAAGGAGGCGCTGGTCGACCACGTGCCGCTGGCGCTGGTCACCGTGGGCCTGTACTTCCTGATCAATGCCGGCATCGCGCGCGACCTGTGGGTCTTCATGATGGGCATGGGCGTGGCGCTGGTCTGGATCTTCGCGTTCTCCAAGATCCGCAAGATCAGCTTCGCGGCGGCCATGAACGAGGAAGCCTCGCCGCTGTTCTTCCTGGTCATCATGACCGTGCTCGAGGCCTCGGAGGTCATCAACACGCCGCGCGGCTTCGCCACCACCTTCGCGGTGTTCCTGACCCTGCTGATCGCCGGCCAGATGTTCCTTGGCACCAAGTCGCACAACAAGGTGATCGCGGTGATGGCGCCGCCCCTGGTGCTGATCTTCCTCGTGCTCGGCACCATTTTCCTCGGCGTGGCCACGCCCACCGAGGGCGGCGCCATGGGCGCGGTCGGCGCGCTGGCGCTGGCCGCGCTGCGCGGGCGCCTCGACACCCCCCTGCTCAAGCAGGCAATGGACGCCACGCTCAAGCTCACCACCTTCGTGGTGTTCATCCTGATCGGCTCGACGATCTTTGCGCTGACCTTCCGCGGCGTGAACGGCGACATCTGGGTGGAGAACCTGTTCGCGCTCGTGCCCGGCGGCGTGTGGGGCTTCATCATCGTCGTCAACATCATCGTCTTCATCCTCGGCTTCTTCATCGACTTCTTCGAGATCGCGTTCATCCTGCTGCCGCTGCTGGCGCCCATCGCGCAGAAGCTCGACGTCAACATGGTCTGGTTCGGCGTGATGATCGCCATGAACATGCAGACCAGCTTCCTGACGCCGCCGTTCGGCTTTGCGCTGTTCTACCTGCGCAGCGTGGCGCCCAAGGAGGTCACCACCATCGACATCTACAAGGGCATCATTCCGTTTGTTTGCGTCCAGTTGCTCGCGCTGTTGCTGACGATCGGCTTCCCGCGGCTGGTGCTCGACTTCGATGCGCTCAAGGCGCGCCAGCAGGCGCCCGACAAGTCGCTGGACGACGCGATCCCCACCGGCCCAGCCGGCGGCGCACCCTCGACCGACCCGACCGATGCCTTCCGCCAGGGCGGCAACCCGGCCGACGCCTTCAAGCCGCAAGGCACGCCGGACGGCGGCGTGCCGAACCCGACCGACGCCTTCAAGGCGCAGGACAACCCGGCAGACGCCTTCAAGCCGGAGCCGGCCAAGAAGTAGGGGTTTTCGCCACCTGGGCCACGACGGCCGCCCGCGTGATCCCGCCTGCGGCTCGGTCGCCCGGGTGGCAGGCCGCGCCGCTGACCCGCGCCTGCCGGTCGCCCATGCAGACCCTGGTGTTCGAGAGCGAACTGCGCGCCTCCCGCGAGCAGCTCTGGGACTGGATCACCGACGTCCGGTGCCTGCGCCGGGAGATGCGGCCGTACATCCTGATGACCGCACCCCGGGGGGTACGCCGGCTCCGCGATCTGGATCCGGCGCCCGGGGTACCTCTGTTCGTCAGCGTGATCCTGCTGTTCGGCTTCCTGCCGATCGACTACTCACGGCTGACCCTGCACTCCTTCGAGGAGGGCCATGGGTTCCGGGAGCAGTCCTCGATGGGCTCGATGCGCCACTGGACCCACCGCCGGCAGTTGCTGCCGCCTTCACAGCACGCCGGCACGGTCGTCTTGCGTGACACGCTCGGCTTCGAACCGCGGTTTGCCGTCCGCCCGACGGTCTGGTTCGTCCGGCGGTTCTTTGCGCATCGCCACGCGGTGCTGCGCCGGACCTTTCCGAGCGCAACACCTTCGGCCGGCTGAGCCATGCGGCCTGCCGCGCGGGGCCGGGTCGAACGGCGCATGGCAACTGCAGGGCGCATATGCAGATCAAGCGCCTGCCGTTGCACACCACCCAAGAAAAAACGGCCCGCACGAGGCGGGCCGTTTTTCCGAAGGTAAAACGACTAGCCGCGCTGCGCGGCGGAAAAGTTGTCCATCGCCAGGTCGTTGAACCGGTGCCAGCGGACGATGTCCACGCGGAAGCGGTTCCAGTTGTCCCAGATCTTCTTGAAGGCCGGGTTCTTGCCGGCCTCTTCGGCGTAGATCTCGAAGGCCACCTTGCGCTTGGCCTCCAGGATCGCCGTGGGCCAATTGCGCAGCTGGGTGCCTCCATTGACCAGGCGCTGCAGAGCCGGCGGGTTCTTGGCGTCGTACTCGGCCATCATCTTGACATTGGCCTCGGCGCTGGCCACCTCGATGGCCGCCTTGTACTCGGCCGGCAGCGAATCCCAGGCCTTCTGGTTCACGTAGGTCGACAGCGTGGCGCCCGGCTCCTGCCAGCCCGGCGCGTAGTAGAACTTGGCGACCTTGAAGAAACCGAGTTTCTCGTCATCGTACGGGCCGACGAACTCGGCGCCGTCCACCGTGCCGCGCTCCAGCGCCTGGTAAATCTCGCCGCCGGCGATCTGCTGCGGCAGGGCACCCAGCGCCGCGTACACGCGACCGCCGAAGCCCGGGATCCGCATCTTCAGGCCCTTCAACTGCTCGAGCCCTTTGATCTCCTGGCGGAACCAGCCGCCGGTCTGCACGCCGGTATTGCCGGCCGGGAAGGCCACCAGATTGAACTCGCGGAACACCTCGGCCATCGCCTGCATGCCGCCGCCGTGGTAGAGCCACGCGTTCTGTTGGCGGTTGTTCAGGCCGAACGGCAGCGCGGTGTCGAAACCCAGCGCCGTGTTCTTGCCGACCCAGTAGTAGGAGGCGGTGTGCGCCATTTCGACCGTGCCGGCCTGCACCGCGTCGATGCCCTGGAAGGCACCCACGATTTCACCCGCCGCGAACGGGCGGATCTGGAAGCGGTTATTCGTCAGTTGCGCCACGCGGCGCGACACTTCCTCGGCACCGCCGTAGATGGTGTCGAGCGACTTCGGAAAGCCCGAGGTCAGGCGCCAGCGCAGCTCCGGCAGGCCGGTCTGGCCCAGGGCGGGAGCCGCGATGGCTGCCGCGCCGGCGCCAATGGTGGCCTTGGTGATGAAAGAACGACGTTGCATCGAGCGGTCTCCTTAAGTCTGTCGATGTGGGGGTGATCGCCAGCGCAGGACCGAACAGCCCGTGCAAGCAAATCCTCTGAAGTCTATGAATGGCCGATGACGGCCAGAATCGGTGCTAACCCGCGGCGCGCTTCAACGCAAATCATAGCGCGCTGCAGGCTCAGACGGTGCCTAACTGCCGCCCACGGTCATGCCGTCGACGATCACCGAGCCGGCGATCTTGCTGCCACGCACGACGGTGTCGGCGCCGACCGCGCGGATGGCGCCAAACATCTGGCGCAGGTTGCCGGCGATGGTGATCTCCTCGACCGGGAAGGCGATCCGGCCGCCCTCGACCCAGAAACCGGAGGCGCCGCGCGAGTAGTCGCCGGTGACGTAGTTGACACCCTGGCCGATCAGTTCGGTCACCAGCAGGCCGGTGCCGAGTTCGCGCAGCAGGGCCTCGAAGTCGTCGCCGGCGCGGGTGCGCTCGGAATGCAGCGTCAGGTTGTAGGAGCCGCCGGCATTGCCAGTGCTCTTCATGCCCAGCTTGCGCGCCGAGTAGGTGGACAGGAAGTAGCCGGCGAGCACGCCTCGCTCGACCACGCTGCGCGACAGCCCGCGTACGCCCTCCTCGTCGAACGGGCTGGACCCCGAGCCCTGCGGCACATACGGGTCCTCGACCAGCGACAGGTGCGGCGCGAACAGCGGCTGGCCGATGGCATCGACCAGGAAGGACGCCTTGCGGTACAGCGCCCCGCCGCTGGCCGCGTGCACGAAGTTCGACAGCAGCCCGCAGGCCAGCGGCGCCTCGAACAGAACCGGCACCGCGCGGGTCGACAGCCGCCGCGCCGAAAGGCGCGCCAGCGCCCGCTCGGCGGCATAACGGCCGACCGCCTCGGGTGCGGCCAGGTCCTGGTGGCGACGGGAGTGCGTGTACCAGTCGTCGCGCTGCATGCCGCGGGCGTCGCGGGCGATCGGCGAGACGGACAGCGAATGGCGCGAGTAGGCGTAGCCCCCGGCGAAGCCCAGCGTGTTGGCCAGCACGAAGTGGCCCGACGACGTGTACACATTGGCGCCCTCGGAGTTGACGATGCGGCGGCTCACGTCGAAGGCCGCGCGCTCGGCACGCTGCGCCAGTTCGATGGCCGCCTCGGTGGACAGCGCCCAGGGGTGAAACAGGTCGAGATCGCGCGGCTGGCGCTCCAGCGTGTCGGCATCGGGCAGGCCGGCCGCCTCGTCCTCGGCGGTGAAGCGGGCGATGTTGTGCGCCGCTGCGACCGCCTGGCGGATCGCGCCCTCCGAGAAGTCCGACGTGGACGCATGGCCGCGGCGCTGGCCCAGGTAGACCGATACCGCCAGCCCCTTGTCGCGCGTGTGCTCGATGGTCTCGGGCTGCATCTTGCGCGTGCTGACCGACAGACCCACCGACTCGCTCGCCTCGGCCGAGGCGTCGCTGGCGCCGAGCGCGCGCGCGTGGTCCAGCGCCAGCGCGGCCAGCTCGTGCAGGCGGCTCTCGGGAATCGCGAAGGGGGTCGACATCGGCAGGCGTCCGGGCGCAGCTTTCAGGGGCGCGCCGCGGCGGGCCGCCCGCTCCGAAGGACGCGGGCCAGTCGAGGCGCGTCGCTATCATAGCCAGCGATGACGGCCGAACTTCCGGACACCAACGCGGGCGCTCGCGCCGACGAGCGGCCCAGCAAGTCGCAGCGCAAGCGCGACATGCTGGCGCTGCAGGACCTCGGCGTGGCCCTGGTGCGACTGGCCGCCGAGCAGGTGCGCCGGCTCGACCTGCCCGAAAACCTGCGGCAGGCCGTGCTCGATGCGCAGAAGATCACGGCCCACGAAGGTCGCCGCCGCCAGATCCAGTATGTCGGCAAGCTGATGCGGCAGGTGGACGCTGATCCAATCCAGGCGCAGCTCGATGCGATCCACGGCGAGTCCAAGGCTGCCGTGGCGCTGATGCACCGCTGCGAACGCTGGCGTGATCGCCTGCTCGACGATGACGGCGCACTGACCGAACTGCTGGCCGAGCGCCCGCTCGAGGACGTGCAGGCCCTGCGCGCGACCATCCGCGCCGCGCGTCGGGAGCGCAGCGCCGGCCAGCCGCCCCGGCACGCCCGCGAGTTGTACCGGCTGCTCTACGACCATCTGTCCGCCCCGGCATGACCCCCTCCGCCGCCACACCCGCCGTGCGCCGCCACCCCGATGAACTGGTCGTCGGACTGGTTTCCGTGTCCGACCGCGCCAGCGCCGGCGTCTATGCCGACCAGGGCCTGCCCGGCCTGCGCGACTGGCTCGGCCGGGCACTCGCCTCGCCATGGCAGGCGCACGAGCGGCTGATCGCCGACGAGCAGCCGCGAATCGAGGCCACACTGGTAGAACTGGTGGACGAGGTCGGCTGCGACCTCGTGCTGACCACAGGCGGGACCGGCCCGGCGCGGCGCGACGTGACGCCCGAGGCCACGCTCGCCGTGGCCACCCGCCCGATGCCCGGCTTTGGCGAGCAGATGCGGCGGATCTCGCTGGCCTTCGTGCCGACCGCCATTTTGTCGCGCCAGGTGGGCGTGTTGCGCGAGGTCACCCGGACCGACGGGACACCGCATGCCGCCCTGATCCTCAACCTGCCCGGCCAGCCCAAGGCCATCGCCGAGACGCTCGAAGGCCTGAAGGCCGCCGACGGTCAGCCCGGAGTGCCGGGCATCTTCGCGGCCGTGCCCTACTGCATCCAGCTCATCGGCGGCCCGTATGTCGAGACCCACGCCGAGGTCGTGGCCGCGTTCCGGCCGAAGGCGGCGCGGCGCCCCGAGCGATCATGATGGCGCGCGGCGCCGATGGAGAGGGCGGCGCCCTGCGGCGCCTATGATCCATGCTCCATGCGCACGACGGCGTGCGCAGTGAGCCCGCCAGGCCGCCCCAAGGGCGAGCCCCTGAGCGCCGCGCGAAGTTTGCTCGGTAACGCCCGCGGCGCCGCCATCCCTCGTCCATGACTCCTTCCGCCATGTCCCTCGACGCCATCGAACTGCAGACCCGCCCCGACCCCGACGCAACCGTGGTGGTGCTGCACGGACTCGGTGCCGACGGCTACGACTTCGTGCCGATCGTCAAGGAGCTCGAGACGCTGGGCGTGCCGCCGGCGCGCTTTGTGTTCCCGCATGCGCCGACCATGCCGGTCACCATCAACGGCGGCTATGTCATGCGGGCCTGGTACGACATCCTCGGCACGGACCTCGTGCGGCGCGAGGACGAAGCCGGCCTGCGCAGTTCGCAAGCGGCCATCGAGGCGCTGCTAGGGCGCGAGATGGCGCGCGGCATCGCGCCCGGACGCATCGTGCTGGCCGGCTTCTCGCAGGGTGGCGCGGTCACGCTGCAGGTGGGTCTGCGTCAGCCCGAGCCGCTGGCCGGCCTGGTGGTGCTGTCGAGCTACCTGCCGCTGGCCGCGCAGGCGGCCGCCGAGCGCCACGCAGGCAGCCGCAGCGTGCCGATCTTCATGGCGCATGGGACCCAGGACCCGGTGGTGCCCCTGGCACGCGGCACGGCCGCGCGCGACCAGTTGCGGCAGCTCGGCTACGCCGTCGAGTGGCACGAGTACCCGATGCCGCACTCGGTCTGCGCCGAGGAAGTGGAGTCGATCGCCGCCTTCCTGCGCCGCGTACTGGCGTGACGGACCCGCAGTGCCGGGACACCGTCGGGCCAGCGCGCCGCCTCCGCCTTCCTGACCACGGACCAGCAGGCCGGGCGGCGCGTGATGCCCGGCCCGTGCCGCCGCTCACCGCCACGCCCGCGCGGCACCGTCTCCGTGTTTGCTGACCGACCGCTCTGCCCCTAAAGCGGCCGGCCCGCCGTCGTTCCGCCCTTGCGCGTCTGCTTGCGCGCAACCGTCCACCCGGTCAGCGGGTCGGGCACGACCACGACGCCCGAACCCGGTTCGCCCGGCTCCATCACCCGTCAGGTCTGCGGCCAGCCGGCGCTCAACCCGCCCACATCACGCAAACGCCCGCGCGCTGCGGCGCCATCTGCAGCTCGACGCAGGTGCTGCGCCGCGACTCGATGGCGCGCCGGCACCGGTCAGGGCAGATCGAACAGCAGCACCTCGGCGGCCTCGCCGCGGGCGAGCTGCACGCCGGCAACAGCCGTCATCGCCGCGTCACCGGCCAGCAGGCGCTCACCGTCGACCTCGATACGGCCGCGCACGACATGCAGGTAGGTCTTGCGGCCCGGCGCAACCTCGTGGCGAGCCGACTCGGCCCCGTCGAACAGACCCGCGTACAGGCGCGCGTCCTGGTGGATCGTCACCGCGCCGTCGCGGCCGTCGGGCGCGGCGATCAGGCACAGCCGCCCGCGCTTGGCGGCCGCGGGGAAGTGCCGCTCCTCGTAGCTGGGCGCGATGCCGGTGACGTTGGGTTCGATCCAGATCTGCAGGAAGTGCGTGCTCGACTGAGCGTGGTTGAACTCCGAGTGGCGCACGCCGCTGCCGGCCGACATGCGCTGCACGTCGCCCGGACGAATCACCGAGCCGTTGCCCAGGCTGTCCCGGTGCTCCAGTTCACCCTCCAGCACGTAGCTGATGATCTCCATGTCGCGGTGCCCATGGGTGCCGAAGCCGGTACCCGGGGCAATGCGGTCCTCGTTGATGACGCGCAGCACCGAGAAACCCATGTGGCGCGGGTCGTGGTAACCGGCAAACGAAAAGCTGTGGAACGAGCGCAACCAGCCATGGTCGGCCTGCCCGCGCTCGGCGGAGCGTCGTATCTGCATCGAAAGTTTTTCGTTGAATCAAATCGGCCCCAGGCAAGGCGGGCCGTCTAGGGCCGAATCATGGAGCAGATCGGCCAGCGGTACGTACACCGCCCCCAGCCGAACCCCTCATTCAAGCGAGCGGAAGATCGGTAACGCGTGACCTGCTGCTCGGTTTCGAGGGGCTGCCGCTGGTCGATCCGATCGCCCGCCGCGGCCGAGCCGCGCCGCGTGCTCAGCGTAGCCGAATGCGCGGCCCGCAAGCTTCGCCTTTCGCTCGAGCTCGCCGTGCCGTCTTGGCGGGCTGCTGCCGACGATCGAGCACTTCTGTCGAGCGTGGCAGGCTGGCGCCGCAAAGCCCGTCGCGCTGGGCGCCCGGCGCAGCGGTGCGTGCGGCAAGGCGCCGCCATAGTGGCTGGACAATCTCCGAGAACGGGGCGGTCGGAGCGCGCAGGTCGGCTGCTGACCCGATCGTCCGATGACTCGGCGCCGCGTTCGCCTGTCGGACTCGGCATCGGGGCACACCGTGCGCCGCCGGCCGCGGGCGCCGATGCTCCCCCGGGGCCTCGCTCAACTCGGCCGCGGCTACGGCGGCGGGGAGGCTGGCTGGGGAGCCGGCACTGACGCGGCCTCGCTCGCCAGACGATACCGGTTCTTGCCGGCGCCCTTGGCGTCGTACATCGCCGCATCGGCTCTGGACAGCAGCGCGTCGAAGTCGAGTCCATCCGCAGGGAACAGCGCCACCCCCACGCTGGCATGGATGGTCAAGCTGCGGCCGCCGCCTTCGAGGCTCTCGCTGGCGCCGGCGATCAGCTTTTCCGCCACGACCATCGCGGCGGCTGGCTGCTCGATGTCCGGTAGAAGCGCGACAAACTCGTCGCCGCCGGTACGCGCCACCACGTCGCACTCGCGCAGTACCGAAGACAGGCGCAACGCCACGCGCCGCAGCAGCGCATCGCCGTGGGTGTGCCCGAACAGGTCGTTTACCTCCTTGAAGCCGTCGAGATCGAGCACCATCACCGCAGCCAGCCGTTTCTGCCGCATCGCCACCGACAGCAGGCGACGCGCATGCTCCATCAGCAGCCGCCGGTTGGGCAGTCCGGTGAGTTCGTCGTGGTTGGCCTGATGCCAGGCCAGTTCCTCGCGGCGCTTGAGCATCGTGATGTCGGTCAGCACCAGGATCATCACGTCGCTGCCCAGCCGACGCGAAGTCAGCTGGCACCAAACCGTGCGGCCCGTACCGTCAAGCACCTGCAGCATGACCTCGTGGATCGCGGCCTCGCCGCGCGCGCCAGCCTCCTGGGCGGCGCTCGTGACGTTCTCCCAGGCGCCCGAGTCGGCAAGGATCGTCCGCACCGGGCGGCCGATCATCCAATCGCGCGTGATTCCAAGCATCTTGGACAGTGCTGGATTGGCGCTCTCGATTTTCTCGTTGCGCACGAAGGCGATGCCCTCGCCAGCCGCCTCGAAGACGGCCTGCTGGTTAACGAGCGCACGGTTGAGTTCGGCCTCGCGCCGCTTCAACGTGGTGATGTCGCTCGCCACGCCGATCACCGACTCGAGCCGGCCGCGTTCGTCGAACTGCGGCTGCGCGCTGACTTGCACGCTCAGCGCCTGTCCATCCGCGCGCAGATGGGTGACTTCAACATCGAACACCGGCCGGCCGCGCAAGACCGCATGAAAGCGGCGGCGGAAACCGAACACCGGGACGTGAGGCGCATTGAGCGACAGCACGTGGCGCCCGAGGGCCTCATTGGGTTCGTAGCCATACATCTTCTGCAGTGCCCGCGCCGACAAGTACGTGAGCCGCCCCCGCGCGTCGCACGCCCAGATCAGCGAGGGCGAAGCATCGACCAGCGCGCGGTAGCGCCGCTCGCTCGCCGCCAGTTGCCGCTCTGCATTGCGCCGTGCGGTCACATCGAGAATCGACATGACGAAGCGCGTCGCCTTGCCGTCGCTCCCGCGCACCGATTCGCCACGTGCGTGTACCCAGACGTACGTGCCGGCGGCCGTGCGCAGGCGGAACTCTTCCTCGAAGCGTTCGCCCTGTTCGATGTGGCGGCGCCGGGACTCCCGCACCCGCGCTTGGTCCTCTGGGTGCAAGGACTCGGAAAAGCGATGAGTTCGCAGGAAGCCCTCCGCATCGCGGTAGCCGAGGATGGCGGCATAGCGTGCCGACAGGAAGCGCTCGCCGGTCTGCAGGTTGGTGTCCGAAACGCCGGCATCGATGGCATCGAGCGCCAGTCGGAGTTGCTCGCGATGACGGTTCAGCTCGGCGGCCGCCCGCTCACGCACGCGCCGGACCCGGTCGGCGCGCGCACGGGAGATCAGCAGATCCCCCAATGCGTTGCGCAGCCAGAAGGCAACTCCCGTCACGGCCGCCAGGGTCAGCAACCAGGCCAGCGCGATCAGCTCGTGCATCGGCAGCGTGCGCAGCAGAAGGAAACCCAGCTGCCCGAGCGCGATGGCCGCGCCAAATGCCACCCCGGCCCAACCGGCGATGCCGTAGGTGAGTGCGCCTACCATGGTGATGGCCACCGTAATCTCGAACTGCAGCAGCGCAGCGACCGGGTTCGCCGGTGCGGCCAGCAGCAGGCTGGCAGCCCACAGGGCCCCTTCAAGACCGGCAGCGCCGGTGAACCAGTGGGCGCGATCCAGCCGCTCACTCCGCGTCATGGCCAGCAAGCGACGGCACAACTGGATACGGCCGACCAGTGCACCGACCAGCACCACGCCCACCAGACCGCCAACGATCCACTGGCCCTCGTAAAGCAATGCGAGCACGAAAGCCAACGCGAACGCGACCCCTGCCACGCTGGTGAAACGTCCAGCGTTGACCGACAGGCGCAGCAATTCCGCGCTTGGACTGGCGGTAGAGTCGATCGTCGGCGGGCGCGGTTCGGTGGCACGATTGGAATCCGACATGCTCGACTCTACGGCGCTGCAGTGCGCCCACTGAAGCCCGATTAAGGTGTCTCAGCCGCCGCTTATCGCCGCCTCTTACTGCGGTCGCTTTGCGCCTTCCCCCACCGGACCGCTGCACGCCGGTTCGCTGGTCGCCGCCCTGGCGAGCTGGCTGGATGCGCGGGCGCACGGCGGCCGCTGGCTGCTGCGAATCGAGGATCTGGACCCGCCGCGGGCCATGCCGGGGGCCGGCGCTGGCGCCGTACAAACGCTGGCGCGGCTCGGCTTGGAGCCGGACGCACCGGTCTTGTGGCAGAGCGGACGGCATGAGCGCTATGCGGCAGCCCTCGCACGCCTGCAGTCGGCCAGCCGGGTCTATGGCTGCAGTTGCTCACGCAGCGATATCGCGGCGGCCACGCAGCCGGGCGGCGGTGCGTCGAATGTCTACCCGGGCACCTGCCGCACGGGTGCCCTGGGCGCTGTGCGGGCGCTGCGCCTGCGCATCGAGGAAGACGAGGTGAGCTTCGTGGACCGCTGGCATGGCCGCATCGTTCAGGACGTGGCGGGCGAGGTGGGCGACTTCTTGATTCGGCGTGCCGACGGCCTGTGGGCCTACCAGCTGGCGGTGGTGGTGGACGACGCCGAGCAGGGCGTGACCGACGTGGTGCGCGGCGCCGACCTGATCGACAACACACCGCGGCAGATCGTCCTGCAGCGCGCGCTCGGCCTGCCGACGCCACGCTACCTGCACGTACCCGTGGTCACCAATGCGCGGGGCGAGAAGCTGTCCAAGCAGACCGGCGCGCCGGCGCTCGATGCCGAAGCGCCGCTGGCGGCGCTGGAGCGTGCCTGGCGGCACCTGGGCTTCGAGCGCCTCGGCGCCGACAACCTGGCTGCGTTTCACCAACACGCCGTCGAGCAGTGGCGGGCGCGCTGGGCCGTCGCACCGGACGCCTAGAATCGCGTCCTCACCCCGAGGCTCAACATGGCCGATGACACCGATATCGAGACCCTGCGCCGCATCCTGCGCGAGAACCGGCGCATCGCGGTGGTGGGCATCTCGGCGGAATGGCACCGGCCGAGCTACTTCGTCGGCAAGTACCTGCTCGAGCACGGGTACACGATGATTCCGGTCAACCCGAAGTACGCCGAGGTGCTGGGGCAGCGCTGCTACCCCAGCCTGGCCGCGGCGCGCGCGGCGGGTCCGATCGACATGGTGGACTGCTTTCGCCGCAGCGAGGACATCGGTCCGCTGGCCGACGAGGCCATCCGCATCGGCGCCCGCTGCCTGTGGCTGCAGTTGTCGGTGGTCAACGAGGCGGCCCGCGCCAGGGCGCTGGCGGCGGGGCTGGACGTGGTCATGGACCGCTGCGTGAAGATCGAGCACGGCCGCCTGTTCGGCGGGCTCAACTGGGCCGGCGTCAACACCCGCATCGTGTCGTCCAAGCGACCGCGCCAGCTGCCGTACTGAGGAAAGCCATGAGCGACCGCAAGTTCGGCATCGAGACCCTGTGCCTGCACGCCGGCACGCAACCCGACCCGGTGACCGGCAGCCGCGCCGCGCCGATCTACCAGACCACCAGCTTCGTGTTCGACTCGGCCGACCACGCGGCCAGCCTGTTCAACCTGCAGACCTTCGGCAACGTCTACTCGCGCATCAGCAACCCGACGGTGGCGATGCTCGAGGAGCGCGTGGCCGCGCTGGAAAACGGCCGCGCCGCGCTGGCCACCGCGAGCGGCATGGCCGCCCAGCTGACCGCCATCCTGGCCATCGTGCAGCCGGGGCAGCACATCGTCTCGTCCAGCCTGCTGTACGGCGGCACCTACTCGCAGTTCGACATCACGCTGCGCAAGATGGGCATCGAGACCACCTTCGTCGACCCCGACGAGCCCGAGAACTTCCACCGGGCGATCCGGGACAACACCCGGCTGCTGTATGGCGAGACGCTCGGCAACCCGAAGATCAACGTGCTGGACATCGAGCCGGTGGCCGCCATCGCCCACGCCGCGCAGATCCCGCTGATGGTGGACAACACCATGGCCTCGCCCTACCTGTGCCGGCCGATGGACTTCGGTGCCGACATCGTCGTGCACTCGGCCACCAAGTACCTGGGCGGACACGGCACCACGCTGGGCGGCGTGCTCGCCGAGCGCGGCCGCTTCGACTGGGGCAACGGCAAGTTCGAGGACATGGTGCTGCCCTCGCGCGGCTACCACGGCGTGAAGTTCTGGGAGACCTTCGGCGACTTCGCCTACACCATGAAGGCGCGCATGGAGGTTCTGCGCATACATGGCAGCGCGCTGGCGCCGCTGTCGGCCTGGCTTATCCTGCAGGGCATCGAGACGCTGCCGGTGCGCATGGACCGCATCTGCAGCAACGCGCGCCGGGTGGCGCAGTTCCTCATCGACCACCCCCGGGTGGCCTGGGTCAACTGGCCGGGGTTGCCGTCGAGCCCGTACTACGCGCGCGCCGGCAAGTACCTGCGCCGCTTGGACGGCGAGCCGGGCGCGGCGGGCGTGATGACCTTCGGCATCAAGGCCGGCGCCGGCGGCAGCGCCGCCCAGGCGGGCGAGAGGTTCATCGACAGCCTGCAGGTGCTGTCGCATCTGGCCAACATCGGCGACGCCAAATCGCTCGTGATCCACCCCGCCTCGACCACCCACCGGCAACTGAGCGAGGAAGAGCAGATCAGGGCCGGCGTGCTTCCGGAGATGGTGCGGCTGTCGATCGGGCTGGAGTCGATCGACGACATCCTGTGGGACCTCGACCAGGCCTTGGCCCGGAGCGCCTAGCGGGACAACGCGACCCGGCTAGCGCTTGCCGCCGCCAAGCAGCGCGGCGACCCGGGCCGGCGGCTTCTGTCCGGGCTTGGTCTGCGCTGCGCCCTCCTCGGGCGCCGTGGCCGGCGCCGCGCCGCCGGCGGCCGGCTCGTACGGCTTGAGGAAGAACTCGTCGACCGGCCGCGGCGCCGGAACGTAGCCGCGACTCTCGGCACGGCTGCCGCGCTCGTCGCGGCCCGGCCGCTCGCCACGCTCGCGCCGCGGCTCGCGGCTGCGCCGCTCGAACTCGACGGCCTCGGCGGTGAACTTCTGCTTGGTGAGCTTCTCGATCGCGGCCACGCCACGCTCGTCGGCGCCTGTCATCAGCATGATGGCCACACCGCTGGCGCCGGCGCGGCCCGTACGGCCGATGCGGTGCACGTAGTCCTCGGCGTTGAACGGCACGTCGTAGTTGACGACGAAGGGCAACTCCACGATGTCGAGCCCGCGCGCGGCGACGTCGGTGGCCACCAGCACCTCGATCTCGCCCTTCTTGAAGCCCTCGAGCGCCTTCATGCGCTCGTCCTGCGTCTTGTCGCCATGGATGGCGTCGGCATTGACGCCCTGCTTCTGCAGCTGCCGCGCCAGCCGCCGGCACTCGATCTTGGCGTTGACGAACACCAGCACCTGCTTCATCGGGCCGCCGTCGGGCCCGTAGGTGCGCAGGATGGTGAGCAGCGCATCTCCCTTCTCGGACTCGTGAACCCGGACGACTTTCTGCGTGATTGTCTCGGCCGTCTGGTTGCGGCGCGCGACCTCGACCAGCACCGGCTCCTTGAGGAAGTTGGCGGCCAGCTTCTTGATCTCCTCGGAGAAGGTGGCCGAGAACATCAGGCTCTGCCGCTCGCGCGGCAGCAGGTTGAGGATGCGCGAGATGTCGGGCAGGAAGCCCATGTCGAGCATCCGGTCCGCCTCGTCGAGCACCACGATCTGCACCTGGCCGAGCGACGTGTTCTTCATCTGCAGGTGATCGAGCAGGCGACCGGGCGTGGCCACCACGATCTCGACCCCGCCGCGCAGCGCGGCGGTCTGCGGGTCCATGTCGACGCCGCCATAGACCGTGGCACAGCGCAGCGGCGTCTGTGCGATGTACTTCTTGACATTGTCGGCGACCTGGTCGGCGAGTTCGCGGGTCGGAGCGAGCACGAGGGCGCGCACCGGGTGGCGCGCCGGCGACATGCTGGCATTGGCCTGCGGCAGCAGGCGCTGGATGATGGGAAGCGCAAAGCCGGCGGTCTTCCCGGTACCAGTCTGCGCGGCGCCCATGACGTCCTTGCCTTGCATGACGATCGGGATCGCCTTGCTCTGGATCGGCGTGGGCGTCTGGTAACCCATCGCCTTGATCGCCGCGACGATGCGGGCGTCGAGGCCGAAGTGCTCAAAGTCGTGATAGTCCGACATCAGTCGATGTTCGAGTTCGCAAATGACAACGGCAGAGACGCGTGGCGTGCTCTGCCGCTGGTACTGCAACGCATGCTTGGTGGGCCGTGTTGGACTTGAACCAACGACCAAAGGATTATGAGTCCTCTGCTCTGACCAACTGAGCTAACGGCCCAATCCGCCGAGCACTGTATTCGATCTGCCGATCGATCCACCACCCTACTCCAGGAAGCTCTTGAGCTTGTCCGACCGGCTCGGGTGGCGCAGCTTGCGCAGCGCCTTGGCCTCGATCTGGCGAATCCGCTCGCGTGTGACGTCGAACTGCTTGCCCACCTCTTCCAGGGTGTGGTCGGTGGACATCTCGATGCCGAAGCGCATGCGCAGGACCTTGGCTTCGCGCGGCGTCAGCGAGTCCAGCACTTCCTTGGTCACGCCAGCCAGCGAGTTGTACTGCGCGGCGTCGACCGGAGCCACCGTCGTGGTGTCCTCGATGAAGTCGCCCAGATGCGAATCGTCGTCGTCGCCGATCGGCGTCTCCATGGAGATCGGCTCCTTGGCGATCTTCAGGATCTTGCGGATCTTGTCTTCCGGCATTTCCATCTTGATCGCCAGAGTCGCCGGATCGGGCTCGATGCCGGTTTCCTGAAGGATCTGACGACTGATGCGGTTCATCTTGTTGATCGTCTCGATCATATGCACCGGGATACGGATGGTGCGCGCCTGGTCGGCGATCGAGCGCGTGATGGCCTGGCGGATCCACCACGTGGCGTAGGTCGAGAACTTGTAGCCGCGCCGGTATTCGAACTTGTCGACCGCCTTCATCAGGCCGATGTTGCCTTCCTGGATCAGGTCGAGGAACTGCAGCCCGCGGTTGGTGTACTTCTTGGCAATCGAGATCACCAGGCGCAAGTTGGCCTCGGTCATCTCGCGCTTGGCCTTGCGCGCCTTGGCCTCGCCGGTGGCCATCTGCTTGTAGACCTCCCGCAGGTCCTTCAGCGGCAGCACCACGCGCTTCTGCAGGTCGGACAACTTGCCCTGCAGCTCATGCACCGCGGGCAGGTTGCGCGTCAGCACCTCGGAGTACGGATGGCCGCCTTCGGCCTCGCGCGCGACCCAGCGCTGATTGGTCTCGCTGCCCGGGAACAGCTTGAGGAAGTGCGGCCGCGGCATGCCGCACTTGTTCACCATGATCTCGTAGATCTGCTTTTCGATCGAGCGGACTTCCTCGACTTGCGCGCGCAGCGAGTCGCACAGCTTCTCGACCATCTTGGCCGTGAAGCGCAGGCCCATCAGCTCGTCGAGGATCTTCTGCTGCGCCTTCACATAGCCCGGCGACTTGTAGCCCTCCTTCTGGAAGGCAACGTACATCTTGTCGAAGAGCTTGCGCACGGCGTCGAACTTCTCGATCGCCCGTGCCTTGAGCTCATCGAGCTGGGCCGCGGTCATGCCCGAGGCGCCGATGTCGGTGTTCTCCTCCTCGGCGTCCTCTTCGTCGTCGCTTTCGGCGGCCTTGCGCGCCGAGGCCTTGGCCGGCGCCTCGTCTTCCTCCTCGACCATGCCGTCGACGACCTCGTCGATGGGCAGCTCGCCGGTGCGGATTTTCTCGCCGTGCGTGAGGATCTCGGCGATGGTGGTCGGACAGGCGGCGATCGCCATCACCATGTGCTTCAGCCCGTCCTCGATACGCTTGGCGATCTCGATCTCGCCCTCGCGCGTGAGCAGCTCCACCGAGCCCATCTCGCGCATGTACATGCGCACCGGGTCGGTGGTGCGGCCGAACTCGGCATCCACGGTCGACAGGGCGGCCTCGGCCTCCTCTTCGGCATCCTCGTCGGTATTGGCCGCCGGGACGTTCTCGTTCATCAGCAGCGTCTCGGCATCGGGCGCCTGGTCGAAGACCTGGATGCCCATGTCTCCGAAGGTGCTGATGATCGAGTCGATCGCCTCGGCGTCGACGAGGTTGTCGGGCAGGTGATCGTTGATCTCGGCGTAGGTGAGAAACCCACGGTCCTTGCCGAGCTTGATCAGCGCCTTGAGCTTGTTGCGGCGGGCTTCGAGGTCTTCCTCGGTGCCGTGGTAGCTGCGCTCGAGCGCCTCTTTCAGCGCCTTTTCCTTGGCGCGGCGGTCCTTGGCGCTGCGCTTGGTGGACAACTTCTCCACCACCTGCACGCTGGGGTCCACGGCGCTGTCATCGGCCTCCGGCACTGCATCGACGCCATCGCTGGCCGCTTCGCCTTCGGCGGTAGCCGTCTTCGGCTTGCGACCCGGCTTGCCCTTGGCAGCCAGCGGCTCGGCCTTGACCTTGACTGCCGCTGGCGGCAGCGCCGGCGCGGGGGCTGCCTTGGCCCCCTTGAGATTGATCTCCGACTGCGCCTTGGCGGGCGCCTTGGCCGCCTTGGCAGCTGGCGCGGCCGGCTTTGCCGGCTTGCCTGCCTTGCCAGGCACCTTTGCCGAGTTTGCTGCGGCTACCTTTTTCTTGACTGTCACTCGTTTGCTCGCCATCTGATCACCTGCCCGCCGACGGATCGCCGGGCCCTTGCCGGCTGCTTCCGCAATCGTTTCCTGATCCTGTACCGAAACCGCGGCGCATGCGCCGCGCGCCCAAGTCACGCACCGGCTCGCCCAGGGGGCTCGCCAGGGTACAAGGCGGCCAGTCGACCACGCCACGACGGCGCGCCGCCCGCCCCATGAACTCAACTCGAAAGCTCGAAATGCACAGGCTGCGACGAGGAGCATCGCACCAACGCAAACGCACACCGACCGCAGGCACCGGTAGACGGACAGCCCGCTGCACGGTCTTGCTCAAGCGCCCTCTGGCGGTCATGCCATCGTCTTTGCGCGGCCCGCGGCGCCACGGGAACACTGCACTCGAAAGTGGGAACCCGGGAATGGATCCGGCGCCGTGACCGGTATGCGCTGCCCCAAAACCGGGGACGATGCGCTCACCGGAGCAGTCAGCACGGGATCGCTCGGTAAAGCAGTGATTGTAGCAGCGCCTCGCGCCGTTCCCACCGATTTTCCGCACGGATTCAACCCCTTACGAGCGCGCCGGCGGGCCGGCGGACGCTGCGCTCTGTTGGCGCAACTGCCGGTACTGCTCGTCGGCCTCGCGATAGGCCGCAAGGTTCTCCTCGGTCGGCGCGGCCTCGTAGCGACCCAGCAACAGGGCTCGACGGCCCTCGACCCGCCGCCGCGCCAGTGTGAGGAAGGCGCCGGAAAGATCGTCACGCGCGGCGTCCACCTCGTCAGCCAGCGCCAGGTCGCGTGCCAGTAACGCCCGGTAGACGGCCGCATGCTCGGTCTCGGCCAGCGCCTCCAGCAAAGCGCCGCTCGAGCTGTCGGCGCCAGCCGTGGCTGCGCGCCAGACCTCGACGATCTGCCGGTCGACAGGCTCGGCACTTTCGAGGCAATCGGCGGCAATGTCGCCGTTGAACTCACGCGCCAGCGCCGGAAAGGACAGCAGGTGCTGCAGGATGCGCTGCTTCAGATCGTCCATCCGCGCGCCGGCCGCCGCCCGCGGCCGCTCGCTGATGCGCTTCCACGACTTCAGCCCGAACAGCGCCTCGACGTCCTCGGGCGCGGTCCGCCCGGCGGCGGCCAGTTCGCGCGTGAGCTGCAGCCGCAGCGGGCCCGGCTGCATGGTCTCCAGTAGCGGGCGCGCCTCGGCCAGCAGCGCCGCCCGCTCCTCCGCCTGATCGAGGTCGCGCCCCTCGGACAGGGTGCGGGCAAACCAGCGCGACAGTGGCAAGGCCTTGCTCAGCTCATCCTCGAAGGCCGCCGCGCCGTGAGCCCTGATCAGGCTGTCGGGGTCCTCGGCCTGTGGCAACAGCAGGAAGCTTGCCCGCTTGGTCTCGGTGATGACTGGCAGCGCCGCCTCGAGCGCCCGGCGCGCAGCCTTTCGGCCGGCCGCGTCGCCATCGAAGGCGAAGATGACATGGTCGGTCAGACGCAGCAGGACGTTGACGTGCTGGTGCGTGATCGCCGTGCCAAGCGCCGCGACCGACTCGCCGAAACCCGCCTGCGCCAGCTGGATCACGTCCATGTAGCCCTCGCAGACGATCGCCCGCTTGCGGCTGCGGATCGCCTCCTGGGCCTCGAACAGCCCGTAGAGCTCGGCGCCCTTGTGGAACACCGGGGTCTCGGGGGAATTCAGGTACTTGGGCTCGCCGGCACCCATGATGCGGGCGCCGAAGCCGATCACCGCGCCGCGCCGGTTGCGGATCGGAAACATCACGCGCCCGCGAAAGCGATCGTAGCGCTTGCCTTCATCGCCAACGATCACGAGCCCGGCCTCGACCAGCTTGGGGTCGTCGTAGGCATCGACCGCGCTGCGCAGCGGCTGCCACGCGTCCGGCGAGTAGCCGAGCGCGAAGCGCGCCGCGGTCTGGCCCGAGAGTCCGCGCCCCTTGAGGTACTCGACGGCGGCGGGGCTGGCCTTGAGCTGCCGCTTGTAGAACTCGGCCGCGGTAGCCAGCAGATCCGTCAGTCCGCGCGCGCGGCTGGCCGCCTCGAGATCGCCGCGCGCCTCTTCCGGCACCGTCATGCCAACCTGCTGCGCCAGCTCCTTGATGGCGTCCACGTAGGACAGGCCACGATGGTCCATCAGGAAGCCGATCGCGCTGCCATGCGCGCCACAACCGAAGCAGTGGAAGAACTGCTTGGCGGGGCTGACCGTGAACGAGGGCGACTTCTCGCCGTGGAAGGGACACAGGCCGAGGAAGTTCTGCCCGCCTCTTTTCAGCTGCACGTAGCGGCCGACGACCTCGACGATGTCGACGCGCGCCAGCAGGTCCTGGATGAAGCCCTGCGGGATCATCGCGGGCAGCGCCGCTCGCTCAGCCGGCCAGCAGTTGCCTGACCAGAGCCGAGGCGCGCGCCGGGTCGGCCCGGCCGGCGATGCGCGGCTTGAGCAGTCCCATGACCTTGCCCATGGCCTGCGGGCCGGAGCCACCGGCTTCGGCAATCGCCGCACGGATGGCGACCAGCAGTTCCTCTTCGCTCAGGGGCTGCGGAAGGTAGGTCTGCAGCAGCGCCAGTTCGGCCTTCTCCTTGTCCGCCAGGTCATGGCGGCCGGCCTGCTCGAACTGCGCGATCGAGTCGCGCCGCTGCTTGGCCATTTTCTCGATCACGGCCAGGACCACGGTGTCGTCGGCGCTGATGCGCTCGTCGACCTCCCTTTGCTTGATGGCGGCCAGCAGGAAGCGGATGGCGCCCAGGCGGGCACTGTCCTTGGCGCGCATGGCGGCCTTCATGTCTTCACTCAGGCGATCTTTCAGGGCGGTGGTCATGGCAGGTCAGCAGGCAACGGCAGGGCAGAAAGCAAAAGCGCGCCCGGCGGCGCGCTTTGACGACAGCCAGGATACGACTCGGCTAGTAGAGCTTCTTGGGCAGCATCTGGCTGCGCAGACGCTTGAAGTGCCGTTTGATGGCGGCCGATTTCTTTCGCTTCCGCTCGGCCGTGGGCTTCTCGTAGAACTCGCGGGCGCGCAATTCGGTGAGCAAACCGCTTTTTTCGATCGTGCGCTTGAATCGGCGCAGGGCCACTTCAAAAGGCTCGTTTTCCTTGACGCGAACGGTCGGCATCAGTCAGTCGTCCAGTTTGTTGCGACGGATGCAACGCATCCGGTGGTTGCGCCGGGGTCGCCCGGCCGGAGCGGCCAAGCCTGGCTTTGAAGAAGACGGCGACCGCGGAAAGCCAGAAAGTGTATCCCAAGGCGGCTTGCAGCGCCAACCGGCAGCGCCGCCGCAGGCTAAACTGTCGTCGTTCCACCATGCGGGATGACCAATGCGGCTACTCGGCATCGAAACCTCATGCGACGAGACCGGCCTGGCGCTATACGACGAGGCGCGCGGCCTGCTCGCCCAGCGCCTGCACTCGCAGGTGGACATGCACCGCGCCTATGGCGGCGTGGTGCCGGAACTGGCTTCCCGTGACCATATCCGGCGCGTTCTGCCGTTGCTCGACGAGTGCCTGGAGGAAGTGCGACTCGGGCGCGAGGCGATCGACGGCATTGCCGTCACGACCGGACCCGGGCTGGCCGGCGCCCTGCTGGTGGGCGCGAGTATCGGCCACGCCCTGGGCCTGGCACTCGGACGGCCGGTGGTGGGCGTGCACCACCTCGAAGGCCACCTGCTGTCGCCGCTGCTGGCGGATCCGGCACCGGCGTTTCCTTTCGTTGCGCTGCTCGTCTCGGGCGGCCATACGCAGTTGATGCGGGTGGACGGATTCGGCGACTACCGCCTGCTCGGCGAGACGGTCGACGATGCGGCCGGCGAGGCCTTCGACAAGACGGCACAGCTGCTGGGGCTGGGCTACCCCGGCGGGCCGGCGGTGTCCCGCCTGGCCGACTCGGGCAGGCCCGGCGCCTTCAGCTTTCCGCGCCCGATGCTCCACAGCGGAAATCTCGACTTCTCGTTCAGCGGCCTGAAGACCGCTGTGCTGACGGCCGTGCGCCGGATCGAAGTTACGTGCGAGCAGGCGCGCGCCGACGTGGCGCGGGCGTTCGTCGATGCGGTCGTCGACGTGCTGGCGGCGAAGAGCCGCGCGGCGCTGCGCGCCACGCAACTGGCACGGCTGGTGGTCGCCGGCGGCGTCGGCGCCAATCGGCAGTTGCGCGCGCGCCTGGGCACGGCGTCGGCGGCGGAGGGATTCGAGCTGTTCTTTCCCCCATTGGACCTGTGCACCGACAACGGCGCGATGATCGCTCGTGCCGGTCTGGTACGGCTGCGCGCGGGCCAGCGGTCGGGACCGGGATTCAGCGTTCACCCGCGCTGGCCGCTGGAGCAGGCGGCGGGGTCGGACGCAGGGCGAGCAGCGGGTGGAGCAGCGGGTTAAGCAGCAGCGGGAGCAGGGAGGGAAGGCCGCCGGCGTCAGGGCCGAGGGGGCTCGCTGTCCTGAGCGGCCTTGGCGCCAATACGCCGCTCCTTGCCGGCAATCAGGTTCTCGATGTTGGTCCGGTGCCGCAGCACCAGCAGCAGGGTCATGGCGCCAAGCACGAGCAGCGTGACGTCGAAACCGTGCAGCAGCGCGGCCGCCAGCGTGGCGATGACCGCCGCGCCGAGCGAGGCCAGCGACGAGTAGCGAAACAAGCCCGCGACCAGCAGCCAGGCCGCGCAGGCGATCAGGCCCAGCCACGGCTGCAGCACGAGCACCGCGCCGAAGAAGGTGGCCACGCCCTTGCCGCCCTGGAACCGGAAGAAGACCGGGTAAAGGTGACCGACGAAGGCCGCCAGTCCGGCCAAGGCCGCCGTACCCTCGCCGAGGCCGTAGGCCGCGCCGAAGTGCCGCACGAGCCAAATCGCCAGCGAACCCTTGAGCGCATCGCCCAGCAGTGTGAGCAGCGCAGCCAGCTTGCTGCCACTGCGCAGCACGTTGGTCGCGCCGGGATTTCCGGAGCCATAGCTGCGCGGGTCCGACAGTCCCATCAAGCGGCTCACCACCACCGCAAACGAGATCGACCCCAGCAGGTAGGCGGCGAGCACGGCGATCCAGGGCGCCAGCGCGTTCATCTCAGGCCTCCAGCGCGCAGTCGACCGGCTGAGCTTTCAACGGCCCGGTCAGCACCGCGGGCGGCAGGCTGACGAGGTAGCCGCGTCGGCCGCCGTTGATGTAGACGACCGGCAGGTCGAGGATCGAGCGCTCCACGTAGACCGGCAGCGGTTTGCGGGTGCCGAACGGAGAGGTGCCGCCGACCTGATAGCCGGTGTGGCGCTGGGCCACCTCGGGCGTGCAAGGCTCGATCCGCTTGCGACCGGCCTGCCGCGCCAAATTCTTGGTCGAGACCTTGCGGTCGCCATGCATGAGAACCACCAGCGGCCGCGCCTGCTCGTCGGCCATGACCAGCGTCTTGACCACATGGTGCTCTGCGACACCCAGCGCAGCCGAAGACACTGCGGTGCCGCCATGCTCGACGTACTCGTATACATGCTCGCCAAAGGCAATCCCCGCGCGGCGCAGCCACTGGGTGGCAGGGGTCTCCGATACGTGGTTGACAGTCTTGCGCACTGGACTGCTTTCGCGCTGCACGCAGCAGGATGGGCGCCCGGTTCGGCCCGGACAGCTCGCCTGCAAGTCTAGCCAGCCCGGACCGGGGACCGCCCGGTCATCCGCGCGGATGGTGCCGCGCATGCAGGGACTTCAGTCGCTCGCGCGCGACGTGGGTGTAGATCTGCGTGGTCGAGATGTCGGCGTGGCCGAGCAACAGCTGCACGACGCGCAGATCGGCGCCATGGTTGAGCAGGTGCGTGGCAAAGGCATGGCGCAGGCCGTGCGGCGAGAGCGCGCCATCGATGCCGGCGCGCGCCGCATAGCGCTTGACGAGCTGCCAGAACATCTGGCGCGACATCGCCGCCCCGCGCTGGGTGATGAAGCAGGCGTCGCTTGCCGCACCCTTGAGCAGCACAGGCCGGGCTTCCCGCAGGTAGCGCTCCAGCCAGTCGCTGGCGGTCTCGCCCATGGGCACGATGCGCTCCTTGGAGCCCTTGCCGAGCACCCGCACCAGCCGGTCGTTGAGCGATACCTGCACGAGCTTCAGGCCGACCAGCTCGGACACGCGCAGCCCGGTGGCGTAGAGCACCTCGAGCATGGCGCGGTCGCGCAGGCCGTGCGGCTGACTCGTGGCAGGCGCAGCCAGCAGCGCCTCGACATCGGCCTGGCCAAGGGCACGCGGCAAACGCGGGCTGCGGTGCGCGGCACTGAGGCGCAGCGTGGGGTCGGCAGCGACCAGTCCCTCGCGATGCGCCCAGCGGAAGAACCGGCGGAACGCCGCCAACCGCCGGTTGGCCGTGCTCGCGCGCGTCTGCGCGTGCTGCTCGGCAAAGAAGCGCCGCAGATCCGGCTCGGCCACCTGCGCCAGCGACAGCCCGGCAAAGCGTGCCAGCGCCGTCAGATCACGCCGATAGGCGGCCAGCGAATTGGCGGCCAGGCCGTCTTCCAGCCACAGCGCGTCAGTAAAACGGTCGATCAGCAGATCGGCAGATACCATCGCTGCACCCGGGACCAGCGCGCGAGCCGACGGCGGTGAAGCGCGCGCGGGCACCTTGAGTCCGCGACGGTCAAGCGCCGACCAGGCCCTTCTTCAGTCCTGCATCGGCCGGCTTGTCGCCGATCCAGATGCGCAGCACGGCGGTGAAGAAGTCGTCACCCGGGATCGGGTTGCCGCGCGGCTGCCCGTTGACCGTGATGCGCGTGCCCGCTTCCGGCGTGAACTCGAAGTGGATGGCGTCGCCCTTCCTGGCTTCGCCGACCGCCTTCAGGTTGGCGCTCAGGGCATCGATCTGGCTCTTGAAGCCCGCCAGCTGCGCTTCGCTGTGGTTGTTGCGCAGGCCCTCGTTCAGGGCGCCAGCAAACGACTCGGCGTCCACGTTGCGCAGCATCGTGATGGCCACCCTGCGCGGCCCCTTCTGACCGAGCAGTGTTGCCGCGTTGTTGGACTTCTGCGGCACATACAGTCCGGCGACGTAGACCTTGAAGATGGCTCGAGTGCGTACGCCGGCGCCGTTCAGCTGCAGCGCGGTGCCGCCCACCTGTACGGTGGGATCGAGCTTCACGCCCTCGAGCTCGGCCGGTTGCGCCAGGACTGGCCCGGTTCCCGAGAGCAGAAGCGGCAGTGCCAGCGCGGCAGCAGCAGCGAGTCGAAACAATGCTTTGCGGTTCATGGTGTCTCCTGTTGTTGTAACGACGTTTGCAACGCGCTGGCGAAGCGGAACCTTCGGACCTGCAAGCGGCCACTTAGGCATCGAGCGAATCGTGGCTTGCGGTAGTGCCTGCCTGCGCGCTGATGAACATGGCTCCGGTCCGCGGTTCAGCGAGGCCGAATCACGAGCTGCCGAGCAGCTCGTGCCTGAGTTCGGCGTCAGCCGGCTGCTCGCCCAGCCACATGTGCAGCACGGCGCTAGAAATCCTCGCCGGGGATGCTGGGCACGCGTAGCAAGGCATTCTGCATGATCCGTCCGCCGTCGGGCGTGAAGCCCCAGGTGATGTTGTCGGCGCGCCAGCACCCCGGCGCGGCACCCGGCAGGCAGCGCCCGGTCGAATTGATCTGCGTCGCCGCCCCCGCAAGGTCGCGGTCGACCGGCAGCCACGCGTTGCACCTCACGCTGCCGCCTTGCTCAGGCCCTTTGGCAGCGGAAAGACCACCTCCTCCTGAACACCGTCGAGGGCGCGCACGCTGCCCGCCCCAAGGGCCTGCAGCCGCTCCACCAACTGCTGGACGAGCACCTCAGGGGCGGAGGCCCCGGCGGTCACGCCGACGCGCGCCTTGCCCTGCACCCAGGCCGGATCGAGGTCCGTCGCGCTGTCGACCAGGTAGGCGGGTACATCAAAGCGCTCGGCCACCTCCCTCAGGCGATTGGAATTGGAACTGGTCTGGCTGCCGATCACGATGACCACGTCGACCCGCGGGGCCATGAACTTCACGGCATCCTGACGGTTCTGCGTCGCGTAGCAGATGTCGGCCTTCTTCGGCTCCACGATCGCAGGGAACCGCCGCTTCAGGGCAACCACCACCTCCGCGGCATCGTCGACCGACAGCGTGGTCTGCGTCACGTAGGCGAGGCGGTCGGGTTGGGTCGGCGCGAGCCGCTCGACGTCGGCGACCGTCTCCACCAGGTACATGCCCCGCTCGGACTGCCCCATCGTGCCTTCGACCTCGGGGTGGCCCGCGTGGCCGATCATCACGATCTCATGCCCTGACGCCCGCAGCTTGGCCACCTCGATGTGGACCTTGGTCACCAACGGGCAGGTGGCATCGAACACCTGCAGGCCGCGCACCTCGGCGTCGCGCTTGACCGCCCTGGACACGCCGTGCGCCGAGAAAATCACCGTGCCGCCGGCGGGCACCTCGTCGAGCGTCTCGACGAACACCGCACCCTTGGCGCGCAGGTCGGCCACCACATGGTTGTTGTGGACGATCTCGTGGCGAACGTAAATGGGAGCACCGCGCAGTTGCAGCGCACGCTCGACGATCTCGATCGCCCGGTCGACCCCGGCGCAGAAACCGCGCGGCTGAGCCAGCATCACTTCCATCAGAGCACTCCGATCACTCGCACCGCAAAGCGCAGCGGCAGGCCGGCCAGCGGATGGTTGAAGTCGACCACGACCTGGGAGTCACCGTGCATTTTCAGCACCCCGGAAAAACCCTGCCCGTCGGGTGCGCGGAACTGCACAATGTCGCCGGGTGCGTAGCTTTCACCCGGCTCCGCATTGGCGTCGAACACTGCGCGGCTCAGCGTCTGCACCAGAGCCGGATTGCGCTCGCCGTAGCCCTCGCCGGGCGCAAGGTCGAACTGCGCCTGGGTGCCTTCGGCCAAACCAAGCAACCGCTGCTCCAGCGGCGTCGCCAACTGGCCCGCACCGACCTGCAGTGTGGCCGCATGGCCATCGAAGGTGCTGACCACGTCCCGTTCATCCGCCGCACCGTCCCCCGGCAACACCGCCAGTCGATAATGCAGCGTCACGTGCGAGCCCAGCTCGACCACGGCCATCGATCACCCCATGCCCAAAACCTCAGTCTAGCGAGCGCCGATGCCGATCAAGGACTGGCCCGAATCCGAGCGGCCGCGCGAACGCCTGCTGCAGCACGGCCCCGGCCCCCTGTCGGATGCCGAACTGCTCGCCATCTTTCTGCGGACCGGGGTGGCGGGCCGCTCGGCCATCGACTTGGCGCGCGACCTGATCGCGCGGTTCAACGGCCTGCCGGGCCTGCTGGCCGCCAGCCAGCCTGAGGTGGCGCAGATCAAGGGTCTGGGGCCGGCCAAGTACGCGCAACTGCAGGCCATCCTAGAACTGGCCCGGCGCGCCATTGGCGCCGGGCTGCAGCGCGATGCCGTGCTCAACTCGCCCGAGCGCGTACGCCAGTTCCTTCAGCTGCAACTGGCTGGCCGCGAACACGAGGTCTTCATGGTCCTGTACCTGGACGCACAGAATCGCCTGCTGCGGGAGGAGGAGTTGTTTCGCGGCACCCTGACGCAGACCTCGGTTCATCCGCGCGAGGTCGTCAAGCAGGCGCTGCGATTCAACGCGGCGGCGGTGATCCTGGCCCACAACCATCCCTCGGGCGTGGCCGAGCCCAGCCGCGCCGACGAGTTGCTGACGCGCGCGCTGCGCGAGGCACTCGCCTTGGTGGACGTGCGGGTGCATGACCACCTGATCGTTGCCGGGCCGGCTACCGTCTCTTTCGCCGAGCGCGGCTTGCTTTAGGGCAGCCCGAGGCGCAACGGCCGCTCCGGTTTGCGGCACGCCCCGTTTCGCCGGTATAATCTTGGGCTTTCCGCATGTCGACTCTAGCGCAAGGCCCTGGGCATTCTGCCGCGGTCCATAGCCGGTGAGGCGGTGGTGCGGTTACTCCGGCTGTGGTTTCATGCGCCGAACGAGGTTCGGCAGGGCATGATGCATGAAGTTCATGCGCCAGCGGTTCATGCAACGGGTCGGGTTCCCATCGCATCGCCGCAGCCTGAGAATCAAAGTCAACCCGTCATTCAAGGCCAAGCCAGAGGTTCCAGATGGCTCGTGTATGTCAAGTCACCGGCAAGCGGCCGACGTCCGGCAACAACGTCTCGCACGCCAACAACAAAACCAAGCGCCGCTTCATGCCCAACCTTCAGTACCGCCGTTTCTGGGTCGAAAGCGAGAAGCGCTGGGTGCGTCTGCGCCTGACCAACGCGGCGCTGCGCACGATCGACAAGAACGGCATCGACGTCGTGCTGGCTGACCTGCGCGCCCGCGGCGCGATCTAAGGAGCGAGCACTATGGCCAAAGGCACCCGCGAGAAGATCAAGCTGGAGTCGACCGCCGGCACGGGGCACTTCTACACAACCACCAAGAACAAGCGCACCACGCCCGACAAGCTGTCGTTCATGAAGTACGACCCCAAGGCGCGCAAGCACGTCCAGTACAAGGAAATCAAGCTCAAGTAGCGCCACTCAAATGGCGCCAGATCCGCGCCAACAAAAAACCCGGCCTCGGCCGGGTTTTTTGTTGTTCGGGCGAACTCGCCTACACGGTTGTGCGTACCAGCCAAGGCGAGCGCAGCGCGATGTCAGGCCGAGTTCAGGCCGTCACGCCGCCGCCCGCGTCGGCGCATAGCTGCGGATGCGCAGCGCCAGCGCCTGCAAGGTCTGGTTGCCGCTGGCCTCGGCGCGTGCGATCCAGTCCTGAAGATGCGCCAGCATCTGCTCGCGCGACCCGCTGGAGCGACTCCATGTTTGCGCCAGCTCGGCGCGCATCTCCACCAGGGTCTTCATCCGGCGCGACTGCGCCAACAGCTCGGCGAGCATCTCGCGCGCCTCGCGCGGCAGCGCGTTCACGTCCCCCTTGCGCAACCATCGGCGCAACGGGGAAAGGCGCTCGCGCTGCTTGACGGGCAGCCTGTCCAGCTCAGCTTTGTGGGCGCGGCGCAACTCGCGGGCATAGCGCGCCAGCAGGTCGTAGCGGTTGGCCACCACCGCCTGCAGCGTGTCCAGGTCCACCAGCGGCTTGGGCTCGGCCACCTTGGGCACGGGCGCCAGCCGCAGCACCCGCGCCAGCCCCGCCGATTGCATCAGCCGGATGTAGAGCCAGCCGATGTCGAACTCATACCACTTGGACGACAGCTTGGCTGAAGTCGGGAAGGTGTGGTGGTTGTTGTGCAGTTCCTCGCCGCCGATCAGGATGCCCCACGGCACGATGTTGGTGCTGGCATCGGGCGCGTCGAAATTGCGATAGCCCCAGAAGTGGCCGATGCCGTTGATGACCCCGGCGGCCAAGAGCGGGATCCACATCATCTGGACGCCCCAGACCGCCAGGCCGGCAGCTCCGAACAGAATCAGATCGAGACCCAGCATCACCCCGCAGCCGTGCCAGGTGAAGCGCGAATAGACGTTGCGCTCGGCCCAGTCATTGGGCGTGCCGTGGCTGTACTTGGCAAGCGTCTCGGCGTTTTGCGATTCCGCCATGTAGAGCTCGGCGCCTTCCCACAGCACCTTGTTCAGGCCCCGCGTCTGCGGGCTGTGTGGATCCTCCGCCGTCTCGCACTTGGCGTGGTGCTTGCGATGGATCGACACCCACTCCCTGGTCTGCATGCCGGTGGTCAGCCACAGCCAGGCACGGAAGAAGTGGCTGACCCCAGGGTGCAGGTCGAGCGCGCGATGCGCCTGCGCGCGATGCAGGTAGATCGTCACCCCGGCGATCGTGACGTGGGTGAGCAGCAGCGTGGCGACGACGAGCTGCCATAACGACAGGTCCAGCAGGCCGCCGTCCAGGAACTGGAACAGGTACATTGATTCTCCAAGAGCGCCGCGTCTACATGGGACGCGGACGACCACGATGCGCCGCCTGCGGGCCCCCCCTCGGACGACGGCGGCTCCTCAGCCAAGACTGCAGTTTACCGGGCCGCCCGCGCCGGGACGGCAGAGTCGATGCAGGGAAATGGGTGGCCGTTCGACCCCACATCCGCAAGTGCCGCACGCGCGCTCAAACCGCGCGCGGCCGCCGCACTGCCGCAAGCTCGGCTGCCGTAGGCCCGGGCGTCACGCCGTGCGCCTGCAGCGTCGCCACCATGGCGTGCGCCACGCGCGACTGGATCGCCTGCCGGCGCACCAGATCGGCCTCCAGCACGCTGAACGCCAATTCCAGCTCCAGCCCGCCGCCGGCGAAGCCGAGCAGCAGGGCCTGCGGCGCCGGCTCCTGGAGCACGCCATCCTGTGTACGTGCCGCCGCTTCGAGCTGCCCGAGCAGCGCGAGATCCGTGCCCCAGGGCACGTTCAGGCGCAGCACCAGACGCTGCTTCTTGTCGCTGAAGGTCTGGTTGTTGACGGCGGTGGCCACCAGCAGTTCATTGGGCACGATGGCCTCGCTGCCGTCGGCGCCGCGCAGGACCGTGTAGCGGGTCTCGATACGGCTCACCGTGCCGCCGTACTTGTCGACCGTCACCAGGTCGCCGATGCGGATGCTGCGATCGAGCAGGATGATGAAGCCGGAAACGTAGTTGCTGGCTATGCGCTGCAGACCGAGGCCCAGGCCGACGCCGAGGGCCCCGCCGAAGACCGACAGCACCGTCAAATCCAAGCCCGCCAGCGACAGCGCCATGAGCACGCCCAGCAGCACCAACAACGCGCGCAGTACCCGCGACAGCACCGCGCGCAGGTTCATGTCCAGCGAGTCGGCGCGCATCAGCCGGTCTTCGATGCTCGAGCCCAGCCAGAGGGTGGCGAGCAGCGTGATGATCACGGAGACGGAGCCGGTGAGCACCGCCCAAAGCGATACCCGGGCCGCGCCCAGCGGGAGCTGGGTCGCCTCCAGCCAGCCGATCGTGTCCTCGAGCAGACCGGTCACGTGCAGCGCGACCGCCACCCAGATGATCCCCGCCAGCAGGCGCTCCCCGGTGACCAGCCAATGCGCCGAGCGGAACACCCGTCGCAGTACGAAGACGAGCAAACGGATCGACGCCAACGCCAGCAGCAACGTCATGGCAAGGCGCAGCAGTTGCGTATCGGCCGCGCCGACGAGCCGGGTCGCGCGCAGCACGCCTTCGCCCACCCACAGGAACAGCTGCGCCGCCACCGGAAAAGCGAGCCGGCGCACGCCCTCGATGGAGAACTTCAGCGCGTGGCCACCCGCCGCACTGCCGGCGGCGCCGCCGCCCAGGTCGGCCTGCAGCCGCCGTTCGGTCCGCCGGTGCAGCAACTGCGAGGCGAGGCGGCCCAGCCCGAGCGCGAGCATGATGACGACCACGGTCCACAGGTGCGCCGGCCGGGCAAGCCCTTCGGACACCGCCTCGATCACGGCCTCGATCGGCGTGGCCTTCATGTGGCGGCGCGCCGTTCCAGCACGGCGGCGAAGAATCCATCGGTGCCGTGTAGGTGCGGCAGCATGACGAAGTACGGCGCAAAGCGCCCGGCGTGGTCGATGACGATGCCCTGGGCCGCCAGCACGCCTGCCGCGTCCACCGCCACGAACTGCGGCTGCTCGGCGAGGAAGCGGTCGACCACCTCCTGGTTCTCCAGCGCCAGCAGCGAGCAGGTCGCGTAAACGAGTCGGCCACCGGGCTTGAGCAGACGCGCCGCCGCGCGCAGCACCCTGCCCTGCACTTCGTTGACCCGCGCCAGCTCCGACTCGTCGAAGCGCCACTTGAGATCCGGATTGCGGCGCAGCGTGCCGCTGCCCGAGCACGGGGCATCCACCAGCACGCGGTCGACCTTGCCGGCCAGCCGCTTCACCCGCAGGTCGTTCTCGTGCGCGATGGCGGCCGGATGCACGTTGGAAAGGCCGCTGCGCTTCAGGCGCGGCCCGAGGCCGGCCAGCCGCTTGGCGTGGATATCGAAGGCATACAGGCGTCCGGTCGAGCGCATCAGGCTGCCCAGCGCCAGCGTCTTGCCGCCGGCACCGGCGCAAAAGTCCACCACCATCTCGCCGCGGCGCGGCGCCACCAGGCGCGCGATCAACTGGCTGCCCTCGTCCTGCACTTCCACCAACCCCTGCTGGTACAGCGGCCAGCGCGTCAGCGGCGGCTTGTCCTGCAGGCGGATGCCCTCGGGTGAATAGCGCGTCGCTGCTGCCGCCAGCGGTGCGTGCTCGCGCGCGCTGGCCTGCAGCTGCGCCAGCACCGCGTCGCGCTCGGCCTTCATGCCGTTGACCCGCAGGTCGAGCGGCGCCGGCCCGGTCATGCACGCGAGCAGCGGCTCGGCGTCGTGGTACTGCGCGGTGATGCGCGCAAACAGCCACAAGGGCAGCTCGCCGCGGACAGCCCCGGGGGCGGTCGCCACGTCGAGCAGCAGCGCGTGGCGCACCGCGCGTTCATCGCCGCGCAGCACGCCAGGCGCCAGCGCAGCCGGGCCATGCTGGCGCGCCAGCGTCACCAGGGCAGCCAGCCTTGGCGCCCGCTCGGGCGCGGCCGGCTGCAGCATCCAGCGCAGGCTGGCAAGGCGGCGCAGCGCATCGAAGGTCGCCTCGGCAATCAGGCTGCGCTCGCGTCCGCCAAGTCGATGGTTCTGCTTGAAGAAGCGCGACATCACGGCGTCGGCCGGTCCGTCGAAGCGCAACACCTGGGCCAGCAGGGCCGACAGATGGTCGACCACCAGACCCGTGATGGGCGCGCCACCGGCCACCGGCGCCCCGGCGCCCTGTGCACGCGGGCGCGGCCGCTCGGCCACGGGACCGGCCGGCCGCCTGTCGCTCTTCGGTGGCGGCCGCGAGGTGCCGCGCCGCGGCGGCCTCATGGCAGCACCGCCAATCGGGCGAGATCCCGCCCATCGACGCCGTGCAGCCGCACGCGACCATCGCGCAGGACGACACGGCCCTCCAGCACGAGCCGCACGCAATGCGGCAGCAGCCGATGTTCCTCGGCCAGCACGCGCGCCGCCAGCGCCTCCTCGGTGTCCTGCGGCAGCACCGGCACCACGGCCTGGCCGATGATGGCGCCGCCGTCCACCGCGGTGGCAACGAAGTGCACCGTGGCGCCGTGCACGCGCACGCCGGCAGCCAGCGCCTGCCGGTGCGTGGCCAGCCCGGGAAAGGACGGCAGCAGCGACGGATGCACATTGATCATGCGGCCGCGAAAGTGTTCGACGAAGCGGTCGGTCAGCACGCGCATGAAGCCGGCGAGCACCACCAGCGCGGGCTGCCAGGCGTCGATGGCCTTCTGCAAGTCGGCCTCGAAGGCCTCGCGCGAGGCGCGCGCGCGATGGTCGATGACCTGCGCCGGGACACCGTGCCGAGCCGCGACCTGCAGACCCTCGGCATCGGCACGGTTGCTGATGACCCCGGCCACGTGAGCGTCGAGTTGGTGCGGCCACTGCTGTGCTTCGGCCGCCTGCAACAGGGCGTCGAGATTGCTGCCGCGCCCCGAGATCAGGCAGACGATGTTCTTCATGCCATCAATTCTACGGGCCACCCTCGAAGCAGAGCGCCGTCCGCCGCGACCGCGCTCCTATAATCCGTACCGTCTGGCGGACGTTCACCGCTCACCGCTCACCGCTCACCGCTCACCACGCGCCGCGCGCGCCCTGGTTGTCCCGCTGCTCCATGCAGATTTTCCGCAGCACCCCGGCGCCAGCCGACCGCACGGCCACCGCGCTGACGATCGGCAACTTCGACGGCGTGCATCGCGGCCACCAGACTTTGCTGGCGCAGGTCGTGGTCACGGCGCGCGCGCTCGGACTGACCCCGGCGGTGATGACCTTCGAGCCGCACCCGCGCGAGCTGTTCGCGCCGGCTGCCGCCCCGCCACGCATCGCCAACCTGCGCGACACGATCGGCGCGCTCGCCGGCTGCGGGATCGAGCGCGTGTTCGTGCAGCACTTCCATCACCGCTTTGCGGCGCTGTCGCCGCAACGCTTCATCAGCGAGGTGCTGGTGGCCGGCTGCCAGGCCCGCTGGCTGGCGGTCGGCGATGACTTTCGTTTCGGCGCACGCCGGGCCGGCGACATTGCCCTGCTGCAGGCGAGCGCCGCCGCGGCCGGCTTCGAGGTCGCGCAACTGCATACCGTAGCCGAGGAAGGGCAGCGCATTTCGAGTTCGCTGGTGCGCGCGGCCCTGGCCGCCGGCGACCTCGTGCGCGTACGTCAGTTGCTCGGCCGCCCTTACGTGATCAGCGGCCGGGTGCTGCATGGGGCCAAGCTCGGCCGCACCATCGGCTTTCCGACACTCAACCTGCGGATGACGCAATCCTGGCAACAGCGCCGGCCTGCGGCGCACGGGATCTTCGCGGTCCGAGTGCGGGGACTGGGGCCGCAGCCCGTCCTCGGCGTCGCCAGCCTCGGCCTGCGGCCCACCGTGGACGACAGCGGCCGCTGGCTGCTCGAGGTGCACCTGTTCGACTTCGGCCGCAGCGTGTACGGACAGTTGGTCGAGGTCGAACTGTGGCAGAAGCTGCGCGACGAGGAAAAGTACGACTCGGTCGAGCGGCTGCGCACAGCCATCGCAGCCGATGCGGCGCGCGCGCGGGCGCTGCTGCACAGCCGCTAAACTGTGGCTGTTGCGTCGCCCGACCGGGCTGGCGCACCACCCGTTCAGACACCTCTTGCAGAGCCCGAGGGGGCCAAGGAGTGCCCAGCATGGCCGACGATGCCAAGGGTCGCGCGCCGCAGCGCAACCCTCCGCGCGAAGCGAAGAAGGACGGCGCAAAGCCCGCCGCCGATCCCAGTACCCGCAAGTACCCGCTCAACCTGCCGGACACGCCGTTTCCGATGCGCGGTGACCTGCCCAGGCGTGAGCCGGGCTGGGTCAAGGAGTGGGAAGACAACAAGACCTATGCGGCGGTCCGCGCCGCGCGCCAGCAGGCCGGCGCGCCGAAGTTCATCCTGCACGACGGCCCGCCCTACGCCAACGCAGCCATCCACCTGGGCCACGTCGTCAACAAGGTCCTGAAGGACATGGTGGTGAAGTCGCGCTCGATGGCCGGCTTCGACGCGGTGTATGTGCCGGGCTGGGACTGCCACGGCATGCCCATCGAAATCCAGATCGAGAAGGAGTACGGCAAGCAACTGCCGCGGGCGCAGGTGCAGTCGCGCTCGCGGGCCCATGCAAACGAGCAGATCGCGCTGCAGATGGCCGGCTTCAAGCGCCTCGGCGTGCTCGGTGACTGGGACAACCCCTACAAGACAATGACCTTCAAGGCCGAGGCGGACGAGATCCGCACGCTCGGCCGCATGATCGAGCGCGGCTTCGTCTACCGCGGCCTGAAGCCCGTGAACTGGTGCTTCGACTGCAACTCGGCGCTGGCCGAAGCCGAGGTCGAGTACATCGAGAAGAAGACCCCGGCGATCGACGTCGCCTTTCCGCTGCTGCAAGAGGAGGAAGCCAGGGTCGCCGCCGCCTTCGGAGTCGCCGTCCTGGGCAAGCCGACCTGCACGGTGATCTGGACCACGACCCCGTGGACCATCCCGGCCAACCAGGCGCTGAACTTTCACCCGGAGTTCGTCTATGCGCTGGTGGACACCGGGGATCGCCTGTTCATCCTTGCCCGCGATCTGGTCGACTCCTGTCTTCAGCGCTTCGGGCTGAAGGGGCGCGTGCTGGCCGAGACGGTGGGTGCCAAGCTGGAGCGCGTGCGCTTTGTCCATCCGCTCGCGCAACTGGACAAAGGCTTCGATCGCGCCTCGCCCGTGTTCCTTGGCGAGTACGTGACGGCCGACGCCGGCACCGGCATCGTGCATTCGTCGCCCGCGTATGGCTTGGAGGACTTCGAGTCCTGCAAGGCCTACGGGATGACCAACGACGAGATCCTGAACCCTGTGCAAGGCGACGGGCACTACGCCGGCGACTTTCCGCTGTTTGGCGGACTGAAGGTCTGGGACGCGAATCCGAAGATCGTGGACGCGCTGCGCGTGGCCGGCAACCTGCTGCACGCCGCGCAGCAGGACCACTCGTACATGCACTGCTGGCGCCACAAGACGCCGCTGATCTATCGCGCGGCCAGCCAGTGGTTCGTGCGGATGGATGGCGCCACGCGCGAGACCGCCGGCGTGATGCAGACCGAGACGGCGGGCCAGACGCTGCGCCAGACCGCGCTGCATGCGATCGAGCAGACGGGCTTTTATCCCGGCTGGGGCAAGGCGCGCCTGCACGGGATGATCGCCAACCGGCCCGACTGGTGCATCTCGCGCCAGCGCAACTGGGGCGTGCCGCTGCCCTTCTTCCTCAAGAAGAGCGACGCCAGCCTGCACCCGCGCACGCTGGAACTTCTGGAGGAGGCCGCGCAGAAGGTCGAGCAAGGCGGCATCGAGGCCTGGTCGAAGGCGGGCGTGGAGGACTTCCTGCCCGCAGGGGAAGCCGCCGAGTACGAGAAATCGAACGACATCCTCGACGTTTGGTTCGACTCGGGCTCGACGCACCGCACCGTCATGCGCGGCTCGCACAAGGACGATCTGGCCTACCCCGCCGATCTGTACCTGGAAGGCTCGGACCAGCACCGCGGCTGGTTTCATTCGTCGCTGCTCATTGGCGCGGCGATCGACGGGCGCGCGCCGTACAAGGGCCTGCTGACGCACGGCTTCGTGGTCGATGCGCAGGGCCGCAAGATGAGCAAGTCGCTCGGCAACGGTATCGACCCGCGCGAGCTGGCGGACAAGATGGGCGCGGAGATCATGCGCCTGTGGGTCGCCTCGACCGACTACTCGGGCGAGATGTCCATTGGCGACGAGATCCTGAAGCGCGTGGTCGAGAGCTATCGCCGCATCCGCAACACGCTGCGCTTCCTGCTGGCCAACACCAGCGACTTCGACATCGGCCGTAACGCGGTGCCGGTGGAGAAGATGCTGGAGATCGACCGCTACGCGCTGGCGCTGACGCGGCAGTTCCAGGCCGAGGTCCTCAAGAGCTACGAGACCTACGAGTTCCACCCGGTGGTCGCGCGCCTGCAGACCTTCTGCTCCGAGGACCTCGGCGCGTTCTACCTCGACATCCTCAAGGACCGCCTGTACACGACCGCAGCCGACAGCCTGGCGCGCCGTTCGGCGCAGACCGCGCTTTGGCACATCAGCTCCAGCGTCCTGCGCATCATGGCGCCGTTCCTGTCCTTTACCGCGGAGGAGGCCTTCAAGGTGTTTGCGCCAGGCCAGGGGACGATCTTTGCCCAGACCTACCACGAGCTTCCCGGCGTGCCAGGGCACGAGGCGCTGCTCGCCAAGTGGGACATGATCCGCGCCGTGCGCGCCGAGGTGCTCAAGGCCATCGAGGCGCAGCGCGAGGCGGGCCAGGTCGGCTCGTCGCTGCAGGCCGAGGTCGACCTCTGGGTGGCCGGCGAACGTCACGCGGCGGTCGCAAGCCTGGGCGACGATCTGAAGTTCGTGACGATCACCAGCCGCGCTACGCTGCACCCGGCCGCCGCTGCGGCCGACGAGCGGGTGGCCGTGACGCCCTCGCCGCACGCCAAGTGCGAACGGTGCTGGCACTGGCGCGCCGACGTGGGCGCCAACGCCGATCATCCGACCCTGTGCGGCCGTTGCGTAAGCAATCTGCTCGGCGCGGGCGAGAGCCGCGCCATTGCTTGAAGGCGAAAGACCGGGATGCCCTGGAGCAAGCACAAGTCGTGGTGGCAGAAACTCCTGCCCTGGGTGGGGGTGGCCATCGCCATCGTCCTGCTCGACCAGGCCACCAAGCTGACCATCGAGCGGATGTTCGACTACGGTGACGTGCGTCCGGTCACCAGCTTTTTCAATCTGGTGCTCACCTACAACAAGGGCGCGGCGTTTTCGATACTCGCCAACGCGAGCGGCTGGCAGGATGAGTTCCTGACCTGGGTCGGCATCGGCGCGTCGCTGTTCATCCTCTACCTGCTGGCGCGGCACGGCACGCAGAAACTGTTCTCGCTGTCGCTGGCGCTCATTCTCGGCGGTGCGATCGGCAACGTGATCGACCGCATCGCCTATGGCCACGTGATCGACTTCCTCGACTTTCACTACGCCGGCTGGCACTGGCCCGCGTTCAACGTGGCCGACAGCGCCATCGTCGCCGGTGCTGCGCTGCTCATACTCGACGAGCTGCTGCGGGTACGCCGGTCGAAGTAGGCGGCACACAACGCGCGATGACGCCCACCGTCTGGGACTATTCGGGCGTCGTCGCCGCGGCCTATGACCGCTTCTTCGGTGCCGAGCCGTACTTCGACCAGGCGTTCTACGCCGCGCGTCTGACCGCGGCCGGCGGCTGCGCCCTGGAGCTGGCCTGCGGCACCGGTCGGCTGCTGCTGCCGCTGCTGCGCGACGGGTTCGCGGTCGAGGGGCTCGACACCTCCCCCGACATGCTGGCCATCCTGCGGCGCAAGGCGAGCGGGCTGCGGCTGCAGCCGACGCTGCACCTGCGGCCGATGCAGGACTTTCACCTGCCCGAGCGCTTTGCAGCCATCTTCTGCGCGGTCAACAGCTTCCAGATCCTGGTGCGGGACGAAGAGATCGCCGCCGCGCTCGGCTGCTGCCTGGCAGCGCTGCGGCCCGGCGGCGAGCTCATCCTCACCGTGGCCGACCGGCCGGCGCGCTGGACGCGCCGCTGGCGCGAGCGCCGTCGCGTCACGCTGGACGATGGCGCCGGCGTGGTGATCCACGACCGCACCGCCGCGCATCCCGCAGCACCCTGCTGGCGCTGGGATCTGCGCTGGCGCATCCGCCGTGCCGGGCACATCGAGGAGTTCGTGCAGCCGTTCGAACTGCGCGACTACGGCCTGACCGACCTGCCGGCGCTGCTGCGGGCCGCCGGCTTCGAGGCCGTGCAGGAGCGGCGTGGATATACTGAGTCGGGCGCCACCGATTCCGCAATGGGCGGCCAGCGAATCGTTTTCGCGCGGCGACCGCGGGTTTAGCGAATGGAACTGGCAGGCAAGCGCATCGTCCTGGGAGTGACCGGCGGCATCGCGGCCTACAAGGTCTGCGATCTGGTGCGTCGCCTGCAGGACGAGGGTGCCAGCGTGCAGGTGGTAATGACCCGCGCGGCACAGGAGTTCGTCACCGCCACGACCCTGCAGGCGCTCAGCGGTCAGCCGGTGTTCACCGACCAGTGGGGCGCCGAAGGCGCGAAAGTCGGTAATGCCATGCCGCACATCGACGTCTCGCGTGCGGCCGACGCTGTGGTGGTCGCGCCGGCCTCGGCCCACTTCATCGCCAAGACCGCGCAGGGGCTGGCCGACGACCTGCTCTGCACGCTGGTGCTGGCGCGCCGCTGCCCGCTGCTGGTGGCGCCGGCCATGAACGTCGAGATGTGGAGCAATCCGGCCACGCAGCGCAACGTGCAGCAGCTGAAGGCCGACGGCATCGAGATCCTCGGCCCCGGCGTGGGTGACCAGGCCTGTGGCGAGACCGGTGCCGGCCGCATGCTCGAGCCGCAGGAATTGCTGGAAGACATCATCGCCTTCTTCCAGCCCAAGCTGCTGCAGGACAAGCGGGTCCTGGTGACGGCCGGCCCGACCTTCGAGCCGATCGACCCGGTGCGTGGCATCACCAATCTGTCGAGCGGGAAGATGGGCTTCGCGATGGCGCGTGCGGCCCGGGAGGCCGGTGCCAAGGTGACGCTGATTGCGGGGCCGACCACGCTGCCGACACCGCGCGGCGTGCGCCGCCTGGACGTGCGCACCGCACGCGAGATGCACGACGACGTCATGTCCTACGTGAACCACGCCCAGGTCTACATCGGCGTGGCTGCGGTGGCCGACTGGCGCGTGCAGCCGGCCGCGCAGAAGCTGAAGAAGAGCCTGGGCCAGCCGACGCTGGTGTTCGAGCCGAATCCGGACATTCTGGCCAGCGTGGCTGCGCTGCCCAGCCCGCCGTTTACCGTCGGCTTTGCCGCCGAGACCGACGACGAGGTGGCGTACGCGCGTGGCAAGCTGAAGGCCAAGCGGCTGTCGATGATCGTGGCCAACCGGGCGCAGGACATTCTGAGTGCCGACGACGGCGAGCTCACCGTCGTCGATGCCGAGGGCGCCACGCCGTTGCAGCGCGCCAGCAAGCTCACGCAGGCGCGGCGCATCATTGCCGCCATCGCCCAGCGACTGGGCGCAGACTGAGAGGGTGAGAGGCAATCCGACATGCCCGCTGTGACTGCCCAAGGCGCCCCACTCGTCGTTGCAAATGCTCGCCGTAGCCCGAGCTACGGCTGCGCTTTGCGCCTAGATTGGAGCGCTTTGGGCAGCCCCCTCGGGCACGCCGGATTGCCTCTCACCCTCTGAGCCAACCCGGAAAGGCGCCCGTACCCGATGAACCCCGCTGGCGGAATCGGCCAAGAGCCGAAGGATGGCGACTTCGTCGCCTATCTGGCGCAGATCGAGCATCGGCAGGTGCGCACCCTTCAAGCCGCGCCGGCGCACGCGCCCCCCGGCCTGGGTGCGCCAGCCCAGCCGGGCGCTCGCTCCGGCCCGCTCGACCGGACGCAGGCCGAGGCGCTGATCGAGGCACTCCGGCAGAAGGCCACCCGTGCCACCGGCCTGTCGCCGCAGCAGTTCCTGGGGGCGTTGGTGCTGGCCTTCGGCGGCCTGGTGTTCATTCTGGCGGGTCTGTCGGCACGGGACGGCGCGGTGCCGATTGCGATCGGCGCCTTTCTCTGCTTTCTCGCGTGGCGGCGACTGAGGAGGCTGTTGGCTGGTGGCTCGGCCACGGGCGACCTCGCCGAGCGTCTCAAGGGCAAGTCCTGATGCGCAAGTTGCCGGTTCGCATTCTCGACGAGCGATTGCGCGGGCACTTGCCGCACTATGCCACCGCGGGCGCTGCCGGCCTCGACCTGCGCGCCTGCCTCGCGCAGCCGCTGGTTCTGGCGCCCGGCGCCACCGAACTGATCCCGACCGGGATGGCGGTTCATATCGGTGACCCGCGCTACGCCGCGCTGATCCTGCCGCGCTCGGGCCTGGGCCACAAGCACGGCATCGTGCTCGGCAACCTGGTGGGGCTGATCGATTCCGACTACCAGGGCCAGCTCATGGTGTCGTGCTGGAACCGCGGCCCGGCTGCTTTCACCGTGCAGCCGCTGGAGCGTATTGCGCAGCTCGTGATCGTGCCGGTGCTGCAAGTCGAGTTCGACCTGGTGGACGAGTTTGCGGAGAGCGACCGTGGCGCCGCCGGATTCGGCAGCACCGGACAGCGCTGAGCAGGGGTCGGCCGCGCTGGCGCGCCTGGCCCTCTGGCTGCTGGCGCGCTGCGGCTGGCAACTGCGCTTTTCCGGCCTGCCCGGCCCGAAGGGCGTGCTGATTTTCTACCCGCACACGTCCAACTGGGACTTCATCATCAGCCTGCTGGCCAAGTGGGCGTCCCGCATGCCGCTGCGCTGGATCGGCAAGGAGTCGCTGTTCCGCGGCCTGACCGGCGCCACGCTGGGTCGACTGATGCGACTGTGGGGCGGCCGCCCGGTCGACCGCCGCCATTCCAGCGGCGCGGTGGCACAACTGGAGGAGCACATGCGGCGCGAAGCCTGGTTCTGGGTGGCGCTGTCGCCCGAAGGCACGCGCCGCCGCCAGGATCGCCTGCGCTCGGGCTTCTATCACCTGGCGCTACGCATGCAGGTGCCGCTCGGATTGGGCTACATCGACTACGCCACCCGCACGGTGGGGGTGGATCAGTTCATCCGGCTCACGGGCGACGAGGCGCGAGACCTCGACCGGCTGCGGCAGGTCTACGCCGACAAGGTGGGGCGGCATCCGCAGCTGGCCAGCACGATCGGCCTGCGCGAGCCGAACGAGCCACATGCCGGCTGAAGACGACGACGGCAGCGCCAGGCGCTGCCGTCATCGCTCGTGTCGGGACCCCCGGCCGGGCGGCCCGATACCCCTCGCTTACATCAACATGTCGGCCCAGATGGTCTGCGCCCAGCTCCACGCGTAGGCCCCCTCGAGCGGCCAGTCCTTGCGCTCGAGCGGCGACACACCACCGGAGCCCGGCACGGTCTCCATCGTCTTCTTCTCGGGTACCCAGCGATGCACGCTGGCCACGTGGATGGCATTGGTGGCGTCGATGTAGCTGTAGCAGGTGTTGGCCATCATCGGCGGGATCGGCGCGCGGCCATTCATCAGCTCGACAATGGCGGCAGCCGCTGCCTTGCCGTGCTGGTTGGCCATGTGGCCGGACTTCGGCATCGCCGGCGCCGACAAGGTGGCGTCACCGAGCACGTGGATGTTCTTGACCTTCACCGACTCGGTCGTGGTCCAGTCCACCTCGCACCAGCGCGCGTTGGCGGTGATGACGCCGGCATCGCGCGCGATGTTGGCCGCGCGCTGCGGCGGGATCAGGTTGAGCACGTCACCGCGGACGCGCTCGCCCAGATCGAGCGTGAAGGTACGACCGGTGACGTCGACCTCGCTCACCGCCGCCCCGCTGCGGTAGTCGATGATCGACTTGTAGTCGTTGCCGAATACCGCGCCGAACAGGCCCGGCTTGGACACGATAGCCGGATTGGCATCGAGCACGATCAGCTTGCTCTTCGGCTTGGAGGTCCTGATGTAGTGGGCGATCTGGCAGGCGCGCTCGTACGGGCCGGGCGGGCAGCGATAGGGCGCCAGCGGCACGCTCATCACCACCACGCCGCCGTCGGGCATGGCCTCCAGCTGACGCCGCAGCAGCGCGGTTTGCGGGCCGGCGCGCCAGGCGTGCGGGATCTGCTCAACGGCCGCCGGCGTCATGCCGCGGATGGCCTCGAACATGAACTCGATGCCCGGTGACAGCACCAACCGGTCGTATTCCAGCGTGGAGCCGCCGGCCAGGCGCACTGTGCGCTTGTCGGGATCGACGGCCACGGCACTGTCGCGCACCATTCTGACGCCGTACTTGGCCAGGCCGCTGTAGGGCACCGTGATCTCGGCCAGCTTGCGGCTGCCGCCGATCACGAGGTTGGACATCGGGCAGGAGACGAAGCTCTCGGCGGGCTCCACCAGCGTGACGTCGATCCGTCCCTCGGACCAGATGCGGATGTACTTGGCGGCCGTGGCGCCGCCATAGCCGCCGCCCACCACCACCACGCGACCGAGCGGCTGGGCGTCGATGGTGGCGCAGCCGGCCAGCGAGGTCACTGCCGCACCAGCGGCTCCGAGCTTGAGCAGATCGCGACGCGAAAAGTTGTGCTTCATGGGTGCTCCTCAGCGCGGCAGCTTCGACAGATGGTCGGCAATCGCATCGATCTGCGCGTCGCTGTAGCCGCGAGACAGTTGATGCATGATCGTTGCAGGACGCTTGCCGTCGCGGAAGGCGCGCATCGCCTCGACGATGGTGGCCTTGGGCTGGCCCGCCAAGCTCGGCATGGCGCCCACCGACTTGCCCTGCGTGCCATGGCAGTTGGCGCAGTTGGCGGACAGGTAGGCGCCCGCGCGCGCATCGATCGGCGCCGCCGGGGCCTGGGCGATCGCGGATAAGGAACAGGCAGCCAAGGCCGCCGCGGCGCCAAGACGGGCCGCCATCAGCTTCATCACGGTTGTCTCCTCGTTGGGGGATTCTGGCGCCCTATCCAGCGGGCGCCAACAAAGACTGTCGGAGCAAATCGACGCGAAGTCAATCCGGAAGGACACCCCCGGACTTCCCGGCGGTCCGGGTAGTCCAGACAATCCGGGTGATCCGGCAGCGCGCCGCGCGCCTACTCGGACAGCACCGGCTCGCCGCGCTCCTGCTGTGGCGCGTTGCCGCCGTCGGCCGGTGGGAACTCGAGCTTGATCTCGTCCTTACCGTCGGCCGTGGCCGCCACGTCCACGCTCACCTTGCCGCCGTTGACCAGCCGGCCGAACAGCAGTTCGTCGGCCAGCGCCTTGCGGATGGTGTCCTGGATCAGGCGCGCCATCGGCCGCGCGCCCATGACCGGGTCGAAGCCTTTCTTGGCCAGGTGCTTGCGCAGGGCGTCCGAGAAGGCGATATCGACCTTCTTCTCGTGCAACTGGTCTTCCAGCGCCATCAGGAACTTGTCGACCACGCGCAGGATGATCTCCTCGTCCAGCGCGCGGAAACTGATGATCGCATCGAGGCGGTTGCGAAACTCGGGCGTAAACATCCGCTTGATGTCGGCCATCTCGTCGCCGGACTCGCGCGCGTTGGCAAAACCGATCGAGCGCTTCTGCAGCGTCTCTGCGCCCGCATTGGTGGTCATGATGACGATCACGTTGCGGAAGTCGGCCTTGCGGCCGTTGTTGTCGGTCAGCGTGCCGTGATCCATCACCTGCAGCAGGATGTTGAAGATGTCCGGATGGGCCTTCTCGATCTCGTCGAGCAGCAGCACGGCATGCGGCTTCTTGGCGATTGCCTCGGTCAGCAGACCGCCCTGGTCGAAACCCACGTAGCCCGGCGGCGCGCCGATCAGTCGGCTCACCGCGTGGCGCTCCATGTACTCCGACATGTCGAAACGGATCAGCTCGATGCCCAGGGTGAAGGCAAGCTGCTTGGCCACCTCGGTCTTGCCCACGCCGGTAGGACCGGAAAACAGGAAGGAGCCGATCGGCTTGTCCGGCTTGCCCAGCCCCGAGCGCGCCATCTTGATTGCAGCCGACAGGGCGTCGATGGCCGGGTCCTGGCCGAACACGGTGTTCTTGAGGTTGCGGTCGAGGTTCTTCAACTGCGCCCGGTCGTCGGTCGACACGGTCTGCGGCGGAATGCGCGCGATCTTGGCAATGATCTCCTCCACCTCGCCCTTGCCGATCGTCTTCTTGCGGCGGGACACCGGCAGGATGCGCTGGGCAGCGCCGGCCTCGTCGATCACGTCGATCGCCTTGTCGGGAAGGTGGCGGTCGTTGATGTACTTGGCCGACAGCTCCGCTGCCGCAGTAATGGCACCCGAGCTGTACTTGACGCCGTGGTGCTCCTCGAAGCGTGACTTCAGCCCCTTGAGGATCTCGATCGTCTGCGCCACCGTCGGCTCATTGACGTCAATCTTTTGGAAGCGCCGCGAAAGCGCGTGGTCTTTCTCGAAGATGCCGCGGTACTCGTTGTACGTGGTCGCGCCGATGCACTTGAGCTGCCCGGTCGCCAGCGCCGGCTTCAGGAGGTTGGACGCATCGAGGGTGCCGCCCGAGGCCGAACCCGCGCCGATGAGGGTGTGGATCTCGTCGATGAAGAGCACGGCGTTGGCATTGGCCTTGAGCTGCTTGAGAACCGCCTTCAGGCGCTGCTCGAAGTCGCCGCGGTACTTGGTGCCGGCCAGCAGCGCGCCCATGTCGAGCGAGTAGACGGTGGACTTGCCGAGGATCTCGGGCACGTCGTCCCGGACGATGCGCCAGGCAAGGCCTTCGGCAATCGCGGTCTTGCCCACGCCGGCCTCGCCCACCAGCAGCGGATTGTTCTTGCGGCGCCGGCACAGCACCTGGATCACGCGCTCGACCTCGGGCTCGCGGCCGATCAGCGGATCGATCTTGCCGTCCTTGGCGAGCTGGTTCAGGTTCATCGTGTACTGCTCGAGCGGGCTTTGCTGCTCGCGGCCCTCGCCCTGCGGTTCCTCCTGCTCGCCCGGCGCGGCCTTGGCGGTCTTCTCGCCCTCCTGCGGCGCCTTGGTGATGCCGTGGCTGATGAAGTTGACGACGTCCAGTCGCGTGACCCCCTGCTGGTGCAGGTAGTAGACGGCGTGCGAGTCCTTCTCGCCGAAAATGGCCACCAGGACGTTGGCGCCGGTGACTTCCTTCTTGCCGTTGCTGGTGCTCTGCACGTGCATGATGGCGCGCTGGATCACGCGCTGGAAACCGAGCGTGGGCTGCGTGTCCGCCTCGGAGTTCGGCGGCAGGATTGGCGTGTTGTCGGCGATGAAGTTCTGCAGGCTCTTTCGCAGGTCCTCGATGTTGCAGGCGCAGGCGCGCAGCACATCGGCCGCCGACGGGTTGTCCAGAAGCGCCAGCAACAGGTGCTCGACGGTGATGAATTCATGCCGGGCCTGCCGGGCTTCCACGAAGGCCATGTGCAGACTGACTTCGAGTTCCTGGGCAATCATGCTTCCTCCATCACGCACTGCAGCGGATGCTGATGCTGGCGTGCATAGCTACAAACCTGCTCGACCTTCGTGGCCGCCACGTCCCTCGGATACACGCCGCAAACCCCGCGGCCCTCATGATGAACCTTCAGCATGATCTGGGTCGCCTGTTCACGCCCTTTGCCGAAGAACTTTTGTAGCACACCGACCACGAACTCCATCGGCGTGAAATCGTCGTTGAGCAGGACCACCTGGAACAGGGGCGGCGGCTTGGTCCGAGACGACTTCTTCTCGACCACCGTGCCGTCCTGGAACCGCTCACCACTCATGGCGCCATCAAGTAGAACGCATTACGAAGCGATCGGATGTCAACCGACCCGGAAACCCCGCGAATCATAGGTTACTCCCGCGCGCGGCCCGGACCGCTGGCCTGATGGCGACCGCGCCTGCCGCTGGCGCACTGAATCGGATCGCCGGCACACCCGTTGCGCGCCGCTCCGCAGGACCGACGACCGACCTGACGGGTTTTTACCCCGGAACCCCGCCCGCAGGCGCTGCGAGAGGCGCAACCCTTCCATGGCATTTCTACGGATGCTTGCCCAAGGCAGCCGCTGGACAGTGCATGCTTCAGACACCGCACGCTTGACTCCAGCCCTCGTTTGTCAAAAAAATGCACGGCCTGCGCATGCAGTTGTGGACAAGCGGCAGGCCGTGGGGTTCACCGGGCGCATCCCGGTGGTGGGCGGGTCGAGACAACGGCGCGCGGCGCAGCTTTCGACCCGGAAAACGATCGAGGACGGACGGGTATGGCTACTGGGACGGTCAAGTGGTTCAACGACGCGAAGGGCTACGGATTCATCACGCCGGACGGGGGCGGCGAGGATCTCTTCGCGCATTTTTCGGCAATCCAGATGAACGGCTTCAAGACGCTCAAGGAGGGCCAGAAGGTGGTATTCGAGATCGTCAGCGGGCCTAAGGGTAAGCAGGCGAACAACATCGCGCCGCACGCTTGAGACCCGCACCAACGAAAGAGCCCCGCGATTGCGGGGCTCTTTCGTTGGGCATGACGGCAAGCGTCACATGTTGGCGATCATCGCGTTGCCGAAACTGGAGCAGGACAACTGCGTGGCGCCCTCCATCAGGCGGGCAAAGTCGTAGGTGACGGTCTTCTGCAGGATCGTTTTTTCCATGGAACCGACAATGAGATCGGCCGCCTCGACCCAGCCCATGTGCCGCAGCATCATTTCGGCCGACAGGATCTCGGAGCCGGGATTCACGTAGTCCTTGCCGGCGTACTTGGGTGCGGTGCCATGGGTCGCCTCGAACATGGCCACCGAGTCCGACAGGTTTGCGCCCGGCGCAATGCCGATGCCGCCGACCTGCGCCGCCAGGGCGTCGGAGATGTAGTCGCCATTGAGGTTCATGGTGGCGATCACGTCGTACTCGGCCGGCCGCAAAAGGATTTGCTGCAGGAAAGCGTCGGCGATCACGTCCTTGATCACGATGTCGCCGTGCCGGGCCCTGAGCTTCATCCACGGGCCGCCGTCGAGCAGTTCGGCGCCGAACTCGCGGGCCGCCAGCGCGTAGCCCCACTTGGCAAACGCGCCCTCGGTGTACTTCATGATGTTGCCCTTGTGCACCAGCGTGAGCGACTTGCGCTTGTTGTCGATGGCGTACTGGATCGCCTTGCGCACCAGGCGCTCGGTGCCTTCCCGGGAAACCGGCTTGATGCCGATGCCCGAGGTCTGCGGGAAGCGGATCTTCTTCACGCCCATCTCGTCCTGCAGGAACTTGATGAGCTTTCTGGCCTTGTCGCTTTCGGCCTCGTACTCGATGCCCGCGTAAATGTCTTCCGAGTTCTCGCGGAAGATCACCATGTCGGTCTTCTCCGGCTCGCGCACCGGGCTGGGAACACCCTTGAAGTAGCGCACCGGACGCAGGCAGACGTACAGATCGAGTTCCTGGCGCAGCGCCACGTTGATCGAACGGATGCCGCCGCCGACCGGCGTGGTGAGCGGGCCCTTGATGGACACGACGAACTCGCGCAGGGCGTGCAGGGTCTCCTCGGGCAACCACACGTCGGGACCGTAGATTCGCGTCGACTTCTCGCCCGCGTAGATCTCCATCCAGACGATCTGTTTCTTGCCGCCATAGGCCTTGGCCACGGCAGCATCGACCACCTTCATCATCACCGGCGTGATGTCGACCCCGGTGCCGTCGCCTTCCATGACCGGGATGATCGGCTGGTCGGGGACATTCAGCGTGAAGTCCGGGTTGACGCTGATCTTCTGTCCCGTGCTGGGCACCTTGATGTGCTGGTACATGCGCTCTCCGCAAGCTCAGATTGTCGTGTTGATCTGCTTGCGCCCGCCGGGCAGAACTGCAGTGCTTTGTCCGTGCAGGCGTTCCTTCGTGAGTTTACCCGCCGTCAACTCGCTGCAAGGATGACCCGTCAACCTCACGCGGCGGGATCGCATTGCATCCGCGTCGCGCCGGCGTGCGCCATCGCAGGCGAAGCGACCCATGACCAGGGAGACAGTGAATGAACAGACCGATTGCCATGCTCGTCGCCAGCCTGTTTGCCGCCGGGGCCCTGGCGCAAACCCCGCAGGCAGCGCCGACCACTCCGCCCACCGCCAAGCAAGCCCCGGCAGCCAAGGCGCAGACCAAGAAGAAATCCAAGAAGGCGAAGAAGGCCAGGAGCCCGAAGAAGGGTCAGGACAGCAGGTAGCCGGCGGCGTTCGCCCTCTCCGGTTGCGGCCCCCGCGGGGTCGGTTGCGCGCCGGCCCGCCGTCTCGTTGACTTGCCGGGCAGAGGTCGTGGCCCACGGGGGCACCCCCGGGCGACCGCCCGCAGGCGCGGACAGCTGCCCTGGCCGATGGCCCTCGCGCCCGCTGCTCGTGCGGCGCCGCCCGGCCGTCATTGCGCGGCGACGGTCTCCCGTGGCCGTCGCTCAGCGGCCCGCGCAGGCGCGGGTACGATCACCTGCATCACTTTCACCACCACGGTTCGCCGCAATGAGCCTGCACGTTCCGGTCACCGACACCCACGCGCGGGCGCGCACGGCGCGCCGCGCGCTGCTCGCGCTGGCCACCGCCCTCGCGCTGACGAGTGCCGGCGCCCAGCCGCAACCGGCGCTGCCGACCGTCAAGCTGACCGCCGGGGTGCATCTGATCACGGCCGAGGTGGCACGCGATGACGCCTCGCGCACGCGCGGGCTGATGTTCCGCACGTCGCTGCCGCCCAACGGCGGGATGCTGTTCGTCTTCGACCAGAAGACGAACCACTGCATGTGGATGCGCAACACCCTGATCCCGCTCGCCGTGGCGTTCATCGCCGACGACGGCGTGATCGTCAACGTCGAGGAAATGCAGCCGCGCGACGAGACCACCCGGCACTGCGCGCGCGAGCCGGTGCGCTATGCGCTGGAGATGACGCAGGGATGGTTTGCGCAGCGCGGCCTGAAAGCCGGCACCAAGATCGGCGGCATCCCGCGGTAGGCGTGCCCGCAGGGCCGGGCGCCCCGCACGCGTGCAAGGCGCCCGGTTTCGACCGGCTGCCTCGCCGAGCGGCCGCGCGCCAGGGCCGATCAAAGGGGCGAGTCCAGCGCCCGGCGACGGGCACCGGGCCGCCCTCCGCCACCTCAGAGCCTTTGCAAAGAACTACTGCGCGGCCCGATCTCGCGCCTGCGCTGCTCGCCGTACCACTCCATACGGGTCCGCTGCTCGGCACCACCTCGGGCCGCTCGCGACGATTCTTGACGGGCTCTCAGGCGAAGTTGCGCGCGGCAAAGTCCCAGTTGACCAGATGGTTGAGGAAGGTTTCGACAAACTTGGGACGCGCGTTGCGGTAGTCGATGTAGTAGGCGTGCTCCCAGACGTCGATGGTCAGCAGCGCCTGGTCGGCCGTGGTCAGCGGCGTGGCCGCGTTGGAGGTGTTGACGATGTCCACGCTGCCGTCGGGCTTCTTGACCAGCCAGGTCCATCCCGACCCGAAGTTGGTGGTGGCGCTCTTGGTGAACGCTTCCTTGAAACCGGCGTAGCTGCCCCACTTCCGGTTGATGGCATCGGCCAGCGCACCGCCCGGTTCACCGCCGCCGCTGGGCTTCATGCTGTTCCAGAAGAAGCTGTGGTTCCAGACCTGCGCGGAGTTGTTGAAGATGCCGCCAGCGGACTTGCGGATGATGTCCTCCAGGCCGGCATTCTCGAACTCGGTGCCCTTGATCAGGTTGTTCAGGTTGGTGGCGTAGGCCTGATGATGCTTGCCGTAGTGGAACTCGAAGGTCTCCTTAGACAAGTGCGGCGCGAGGGCGTCCATCGCGTACGGCAGGGGAGGCAGCGTGTGTTCCATGGTTGTTCCTTGCGATGTCAAACAGGGAGAAGCGCGAATTCTATGCTGCACCCGCAGCGCTGTGCCCTCGCGGGCGGCGGGTTATCGCTCGACCCGGCGGCGCACCGGCGAAGCAGCGGGCGCGGGCTCGCTGCGCTCGGCGCGCGCCCGCAACCGGCCGCGCGCCAGTTGCACGTCAAGGGCATCACCCGCATTCACTGCGCTTGCATCGGTGACGGTACGCCCGTCAGGCCCGGTCACCAGGGCGTAGCCACGGCCCAGCACCGCGAGCGGATCGAGGTGGTGCAGCGCCTGCTGTAGGCGCTGCAACTGTGCCTGCGCCCGGTCGAGCCGCCCGCGCGGCTGCCGCTGCAGCCGCGCCTCGCACTGCGCCAGCGCCTGCATGGCCGGCCGCACCGAGGGGCGCCCCCGCGCCAGGCCCGGCAGGCGCGCACCCAGAACGGCATGACCGCGGGCCACGCGCTGGCGCGCCGCCGCCGCCAGCCGCAGCGACAGTTGCGACAGCCGCGCCTCCAGGCCTCGCAGCGGCGCTCGCGGCGACGTGAGCACGCGCAGCGCATAGTCCATGTGCTGCTGCGCTGCCTGCAAGCGCCGGTCGGTGCCGCGGCGCAGGCGCTGGAGCCGCTCCTGCACGACGGCGCTTAGGGCACCCGCCTCGGGCGCGACGAGCTCGGCGGCCGCCGTCGGCGTGGCCGCGCGCAGGTCGGCCGCCAGGTCGGCAATCGTGAAGTCGGACTCGTGGCCCACGCCCACCACCACCGGCAGCGCGCAGGCGCGGATGGCGCGCGCCACGGCCTCGTCGTTGAACGCCCACAGGTCCTCCAGCGAGCCGCCGCCGCGCACCAGCAGCAGCACTTCGGCCTCGCTGCGCGCCGCGGCCGCCGCCAGCATGGCGGCGATCCGCGCGCCCGCCCCGGCACCCTGCACCGGCACCGGATAGACGATGAGCCGCGCATACGGCGCGCGCCGCTGCAGCGTGGTGACGACGTCGCGCAGGGCGGCCGCCTGCAATGAGGTGACGATGCCCACGCTGCGCGGTAGCGCCGGCAAGGGCCGCTTGAGCGCGATGTCGAACAGTCCCTCGGCGGCCAGCCGCGCCTTCAGGCGGAGGAACTCCTCGAACAGCCGGCCCTGGCCGGCGCGCTGCAGTGCCTCCACTGTGAGCTGAAACTCGCCACGCGCCTCGTACAGGCCGACCTGGGCGCGGACCTCCACCTCATCGCCCTCGCGCGGCGCAAAGCCGACCAGCGCATTGCGGCCGCGAAACATCACGCAGCGCACCTGGGCGGCGTCGTCCTTGAGGGTGAAGTACCAGTGCCCGCTGGCCGCGCGGGTGAGATTGCCGATCTCCCCACGGACCCGCACCAGTGGAAAACCGCGACCCAGCAGGCCGGCCACCGCCCGGTTCAGGGTGGTCACGTCGAGGACGTCGGAGGCGGCGGTGGCAAGAGGTTCGAGTGTCATCGACGAGCCGTCTGCGGATGGGTCCATGGGCGGGACTGGCGGTCGGCTTCCGCCCCTTCGTACCTGCGTCGGGGAGCAGCCGGGGCAATCAGAGCTTGCGGGCCGCGCATCCAGCCGCTAACGCCCCATGTTAGTCACAATCGCGTCCAAGGCCGCCGACGGGGGCCGGACCGTTCGCTCCCGGGGCGCGGCCACTACACTCCCCGGATCAGTCCAAGGGCGGCGTGACCGTCCGCGACCTTTAAGGATCGACGTTGTTCGCCATCGTTATCGCCATCGGCTGGCCGATCTGGCCCCTGATCATCGCCTCCATCGTGGCCCTGGCGCTCATCATCGAGCGCAGTCTCGCGCTGCGACGCACCCGGATCCTGCCGCCGCGGCTGCTGCAGGACGTGCTCGCCCTGCACGCCAAGCGCCAGGTCACACCCGACGTGGTGCACCGCCTCGAGCAAAGCTCGCCGCTCGGGCGAGTCCTGGCCGCCGCGCTGCGCAACGAGCGGAGCAGCCTGGAAGCAGCCAGCCAGGCGGTAGCCAATGCCGGCGCTCACACTGCGCATGACCTGTCGCGCTACCTGACCCTGCTGGGATCAATCGGCTCGATTGCGCCGCTGATGGGGCTGCTGGGCACCGTGGTCGGGATGATCGAGATCTTCGCCTCGCAGCAGGCCGGCTCCAATCCGCAGCAACTGGCGCAGGGCATCAGTATCGCGTTGTACTCCACCGCGTTCGGCATCATGGTCGCCGTGCCGGCGGTGCTGTTCTACCGGCACTTCAAGACCCGCGTCGAGGACTATCTCGTGACCATGGAAGACGAGGCGCAGAAACTGCTCGACGCCCTGTTCGCCGACCGCCGGGCGCCCTGAGGAGGACTTCGCCGATGCGCTTTCGCCGCCCGCTGGACGAGGAGCCCGAGCTCAATCTGATCCCGTTGATCGACGTGATGCTGATCGTGCTGATCTTCCTTGCGGTCACCACGAGCTATGCGCGCTTCGCCGAGCTGAAGATCGAACTGCCGACGGCCGACGCGACCAAGGCCAACCAGCGCCCGAACGAGATCCTGGTCGGCGTGACGGCCGACGGCCGCTACGCGATCGACCGGCAGTTGCTGCCCTACGCCGACCCGAGCGTGTTCGCTCAGCAACTGACCCAGGCGGCGCAGGGCAAGGACAACCCGGTGATCGTGATCAACGCCGACGCCCAGGCGCCGCATCAGGCGGTGATCAGCGTGATGGAGGCCGCGCGCATTGCCGGCCTGCCACGCATCAGCTTCGCCACCCAGCGGCCCGCCCCGGGCAGCGGCAACTGAGAGGGTGAGAGGCAATCCGACATGCCCGCTGTGACTGCCCAAAGCGCCCCACTCGTCGTTGCAAATGCTCGCCGTAGCCCGAGCTACGGCTGCGCCTTGCGCCTAGATTGGAGCGCTTTGGGCAGCCCCCTCGGGCACGCCGGATTGCCTCTCACCCTCTGAGGCGGCGGACCGCAGCCCCCCGCCGCTGCCGGTCGGACTCACGACGCACCGATGTCGCTGCGCTCGCGCCTGCAGCTGAAGCTGGTGTCGCTTTGGCAACGGCGCGGCCCGGGGGCGATCGCGCTGCTGCCGTTCACCTGGCTGCATGCGCTGTGGCGGACGCTGACGCGTCGCCGGCCGCCCGCGCGGGCCACCCAGCTGCCGGTGCCCGTGGTGGTGGTCGGCAACCTCTACGTGGGCGGCACCGGCAAGACGCCGCTCACCATCGAGCTGGCGCGCCAGTTGCGAGCCCGCGGCTGGCATCCGGGCATCGTGTCGCGCGGTTACGGCGCCGGCCGCGGCCCCGCCCGCGCGGTGCCCGTCACCGGGGCAGCGGCCGATTTCGGCGACGAGCCGCTGCTGCTGGCGCAGGCCACCGGCGCGCCGGTGGTGGTGGGGCGCGACCGGCTGGCGGCCGCCCGGATGCTGCTGAACCTGCATCGCGAGGTGGACGTGGTGGTGGCCGATGATGGCCTGCAACACACCCGCCTCGGCCGCGACTTCGAGATCGCGCTGATTCACTACCGCGGCTTCGGCAACGGGTGGCTGCTGCCCGCCGGCCCGCTGCGCGATCCCCCCGAGCGGCTGGCCGCGGTCGATGCCGTGGTGTTTCACGACCAGCTCGACACGCCCCGCCCCACCGTGCGGGTCTACTCGGCGTTCTTCTGCATGCACACCGAACCCGGCGCGATCTACGCGCTCAAGGATCCGCTGCGCGTGGTGACCGTTGCCGAACTGGCTGCCGAGCAGCGCCGGCGCGGCCTGCGGATCCTTGCGTTTTGCGGCATCGGCATGCCGGACCGCTTCTTCGGCATGCTGCGCGCAGGCGGCCTGGCCATCGACACGCTCGCGCTCGCCGACCACTACGACTTCACGACCAACCCGCTGGCCGGCCGCGCCTACGACTTGGCCCTGATGACCGAGAAGGACGCGGTCAAGGTGCGCGCCAACGCAACGCTGGCGGCCGACGGGCGGCTGTGCGTGGTGCCGCTGGCGGTGACTCTAGACTCCGCCCTGCTCGACCTCGTCGAAGCGCGCCTGCCGCCCCGTCCCGGCGCGGCCTCCGGACCTCAACATGGACCATCGCCTGCTTGACATCCTGGTCTGCCCGCTGTGCAAGGGGCCTCTGGCGTACGAGAAGGCCGCGCAGGAACTCGTCTGCCGTGCCGATCGGCTCGCCTACCCGATCCGCGACGACATTCCGGTGATGATCGAGAGCGAGGCACGGCGGCTCGACGACGCCCCCCCGGCCGCGGCCAGCCTCTGAGCGCGATGGCCGGGCATTTCATCGCCATCGTGCCGGCTCGGCTGGCATCCACCCGGCTGCCGCGCAAGCCACTGGCCGACCTCGGGGGCCTGCCGATGGTGGTGCGGGTGGCGCAGCGCGCCGCCGCCAGCGGCGCCGCCCGCGTGGTCGTAGCAGCCGACGCCGACGAGACCGTGGCCGCCTGCGCCCGGCACGGCGTCGAGGCGCTGCTGACCTCGCCCGCCCACCCAACCGGCACCGACCGCCTGGCCGAGGCGGCCGCGTTGCTGCGGCTGCCCCCCGATACCCTCGTGGTCAACGTGCAGGGCGACGAGCCGCTGATACCGCCGGCCGTGGTGGCTGAGGTGGCAGGACTGCTGGCACGGCACAGCGACTGCGCAATGGCCACCGCGGCCCACCGGCTCGCCGATGCGGCTGAATTCTTCAGCCCGCACGTAGTCAAGGTCGTGACCGACCGCAACGGCCGGGCCCTGCTGTTCTCGCGGGCGCCGATCCCGTGGGCGCGCGACGCCTTCGCCAGCGATCGGCACCGGCTGCCGGCCAGCCTGCCCGCTTTGCGCCATGTCGGCCTGTACGCCTACCGAGCCGGCTTCCTGGCACGTTACCCCGGCCTGCCGCGCGCGCCGATCGAGGAGCAAGAGAGTCTGGAGCAGTTGCGCGCCCTGTGGCACGGCGAAGGCATTGCCGTGCTTGCCTTGCAGTCGCCGCTGCCACCGGGGGTGGACACGGCCGAGGACCTGGCGCATGTACGCGGGCTGCTCGCCAGCGGCTCGCCGTGACGGGACGTTCGCAGGCGCCAGCCACGCGGTCGGCGGGGGGGCGTCCGCGCGCACCGATTCGCTTCTACACTCGCCCACTGTCTTCCGCACGGAGGGAAACATGAGACAACTGCTTGCGCTGGCCCTGGCCGGCACCCTGCTGGCGGCTGCCGCCGCCGACGCCAAGACCCTGCGCTGGGCCTCGCAGGGCGACCCGCAGACGGCCGACCCGCACTCGCAGAACGAGGGCCTCACCAACATGTTCTCGGAGGCCGTGCACGACACGCTGGTCATGCGCGACAACAGCCTGAAGCTGGTGCCGGGCCTGGCCGTCAGCTGGCAGCAGACGGGGCCCACCACCTGGCGCTTCGTGCTGCGCCGGGGCGTCACCTTCCACGACGGCTCGCCCTTCACCGCCGACGACGTGATGTTCAGCTTCGAACGCGCGTCGCACCCCAACTCGCAGTTGCGCCAGTACGCCATTCCGATGGGCAAGCCGCGCAAGGTCGACGACTTCACGGTCGAGTTCGTGCAGGAGCGGCCCAACCCGATCATGCTCGAACACGCAACCACCATCTACATCATGAGCAAGGCGTGGGCGGAGAAGAACAAGGTCGCTGCACCGCTGTCCTTCAAGGACAAGGAGGAGACCTTCGCCTCGCGCAATGCCAACGGCACCGGCGCCTGGATGCTGGCCTCGCGCGAGCCCGGCGTGCGCACCGTGCTGCGCCGCAATCCGAACTGGTGGGGAATCAAGGAAGGACGGGCGCCCGGCAACGTCACCGAGGTCGTCTACACGCAGGTCAGCGCCGATGCGACCCGCACCGCCGCCCTGCTTTCGGGCCAGGTCGACTTCGTGCTCGACCCGCCGCCGCAGGACCTGCGCCGGCTCGAGGAGAACAAGGAAACCAAGGTGGTCCGCGGCCAGGAGAACCGCGTTGTCTTCTTCGGCTTCGACCAGCAGCGCGACGAATTGCTGTACTCCAGCGTCAAGGGCAAGAATCCGTTCAAGGACGTGCGGGTGCGCCAGGCGGTCTACCAGGCCATCGACATCGAGGCGCTGCGCACGCGCACCATGCGCGGCTCGGCGGTGCCCACCGGCGGCATCACCCCGTCGATCCTCGGCTCGTTCCCCGAGATCGAGCAGCGCCGTCCCTTCGACCCGGCGGCCGCGCGCAAGCTGCTGGCCGACGCCGGCTATCCCAACGGCTTCGAGGTCACACTGGACTGCCCCAACAACCGCTACGTCAACGACGAGGAAATCTGCATCGCGGTGGCGGCCATGCTGACGCGCATCGGCATCAACACCAAGGTGACCGCGCTGCCGCGCGCCACCTACTTCCCGAAACTGGAAAAAGGCGACACCAGCTTCTACATGCTGGGCTGGGGCGGCGCCGTCACCGATGCGCAAACCACGCTGGACCCGGTGCTGCGCTCGCGCGACAACGCCACCGGCAAGGGCTTTTTCAACTACGGCCGCTACAGCAACGCCAAGCTGGACCAGCTCATCGATGCGGCCGCCGTGGAGCCCAATCCGGACAAGCGCCGGGAACTGATTCGCCAGGCGCTGACCGAGCACAACGCCCAGATCCATCATGTCCCGCTGCACCGGCAGATGATCCCCTGGGGCATGCGGGCCAACGTCACGGTGATGCACCGCGCGGACAACGTGCTCAACTTCGGCAGCGTCCGTATCGATTAATCCGCGCCGCGCGCGCGGGATGACCGAGCCACGGGCCGCCACGCGCGGCCCGTTGTATTTACGCCAAGCACTCCGGCGGCGGCAAACCCGCCTCCGGGCCGCGCAGGGCCGGCGGCTAGAATCAGCCGCTTGCCGGCGGCTGCAGCGCCGACCATCACGGACGACAAAAACCCCACGGAGACGACCCGCCGATGCGCCTCATTCTTCTGGGACCGCCAGGGGCCGGCAAGGGCACGCAGGCCGGCTTCATCAAGGAGCGGTTCGGCATTCCGCAGATCTCCACCGGCGACATGCTGCGCGCGGCTGTCAAGGCCGGCACGCCGCTGGGACTGGCGGCGAAGAAAGTGATGGACTCGGGCCAGCTCGTCTCCGACGACATCATCATCGGCCTGGTCGGCGAGCGACTCAAGGAGCCGGACTGCGTCAAGGGCTACCTGTTCGACGGCTTTCCCCGCACCATCCCGCAGGCCGACGCGATGAAGTCGGCCGGGGTGCGCGTGGACGTGGTGCTGGAGATCGCCGTGCCCGACGCCGACATCGTCGAGCGCATGAGCGGACGGCGCGTGCATGTGGCCAGCGGCCGCACTTACCACGTGCGCTTCAACCCGCCGCGACAGGCAGGCCAGGACGACCAGACGGGCGAGCCGCTCGTCCAGCGCGAGGACGACAAGGAAGACGTCGTCCGCAAACGGCTCGAGGTCTACCACGCCCAGACCAGCGTGCTCGTGGACTACTACTCCCGGTGGGCCGCCGCCGGCCAGACCGGGGCACCGCGCTACGCCAGGGTAAGCGGCGTGGGGCCGGTCGAAGAGATCAAGCAGCGCGTGCTCGACGCGCTCGCCTGATGCCCGCGCAGTGACGACAGAGGTGGCGTCGCAGCCGGGTTCATTCCTGCAACTCAAACCAACACAGCAGAACGGGTAGGAGAACGTATGTCGTCCGGCTTGTTACTCGCGATCGCCTGCGGCGCGATCGCGGTCGTCTTTGGAGGCCTGTGGACCTCCTGGATCATGAAGCAGCCCGCGGGCAACGCGCGGATGCAGGAGATCGCTGCGGCGATCCAGCAGGGCGCGCAGGCGTACCTGAATCGCCAGTACCGCACCATCGGCATCGTCGGCGTGGTGCTGTTCGTGGTCATCGCCATCGTGCCGGGCCTCGGCCTGGCCACCGCGATCGGCTTCGCGATCGGCGCCATCCTGTCTGGAGCAGCCGGCTACATCGGCATGAACGTCTCGGTGCGCTCCAACGTGCGCACCGCGCAGGCGGCGACCCAGGGCATCAACGCGGCGCTGAACATCGCGTTCCGCGGCGGCGCCATCACCGGCATGCTGGTGGTGGGCCTCGGGCTGCTGGGCGTGGCGGTGTTCTACGCCGCGCTCAAGGCGTTCACCCCGGCAGGCGTCGGCCTGCGCGACCTGCTGCACCCGATGATCGGCCTGGCCTTCGGCTCGTCGCTGATCTCGATCTTCGCCCGACTGGGCGGCGGCATTTTCACCAAGGGTGCGGACGTTGGCGCCGACCTGGTGGGCAAGGTCGAAGCGGGCATCCCGGAAGACGACCCGCGCAACCCGGCGGTGATCGCCGACAACGTGGGCGACAACGTCGGCGACTGCGCCGGAATGGCTGCCGACCTGTTCGAGACCTACGCGGTGACGGTGGTGGCGACCATGCTGGTCGGCGCGCTGGCCTTCGCCAACATGGGCGACAAGGCGGTCATCTATCCGCTGGCGCTCGGCGGCGTGTCGATCATCGCCTCGATCGTCGGCTGCTACTTCGTCAAGACCACCGAAGGCGCCAAGATCATGAACGCCCTGTACAAGGGCGTGATCGTGGCCGGCGTGCTGAGCCTCGTCGCCTTCTACCCGGTCACCACCTGGATCATGGGCGACGTAGCCCAGGCCACCAACGGTGCGGTCACGCCGATGAAGCTGTGGCTGGCGGCCGCCATCGGCATCGTGCTGACCGGCGCGATGATGTGGATCACCGAGTACTACACGGGCACCGACTTCAAGCCCGTGAAGTACGTGGCGCAGGCCTCCACCACCGGCCATGCGACCAACATCATCGCCGGCATCGCCGTGTCGATGAAGTCCTGCGCGCTGCCGGTGGTGGCGGTGTGCGTCGCGATCCTCGCTTCCTACTGGGTGGTCGGCGGCGGCACCGCCGGCCTGTACGGCATCGCCATCGCGGCCACCGCCATGCTGTCGATGACCGGCATCATCGTCGCGCTCGACGCCTACGGCCCGATCACCGACAACGCCGGCGGCATCGCCGAGATGGCCGAGTTGCCCAAGGAAGTGCGCAACATCACCGACCCGCTGGATGCCGTCGGCAACACCACCAAGGCGGTAACCAAGGGCTACGCGATCGGCTCGGCCGGCCTGGCCGCGCTGGTGCTGTTTGCCGACTACACCGCTGCGCTCGGCGCCGCCAACATCACGGCCAGTTTCTCGCTGTCCGACCCGAAGGTCATCATCGGCCTGTTCATCGGCGGCCTCGTGCCCTACCTGTTCGCTGCAATGGCCATGGAGGCGGTGGGCCGCGCGGCGGGCTCGGTGGTCGAGGAGGTTCGGCGCCAGTTCCGCGAGATCAAGGGCATCATGGAAGGCAAGGCCAAGCCGGAGTACGGCCGCGCCGTCGACATGCTGACCACCGCGGCGATCAAGGAAATGATGATTCCGTCGCTGCTGCCCGTGGTGATTCCGATCGTCGTTGGTCTGGTACTCGGCCCCGCTGCGCTCGGCGGCCTGCTGATGGGCACGATCGTCACGGGGCTGTTCGTCGCGATCTCCATGACCACCGGCGGCGGCGCCTGGGACAACGCCAAGAAGTACATCGAGGAAGGCCATCACGGCGGCAAGGGCTCGGACGCGCACAAGGCGGCCGTGACCGGCGACACGGTGGGCGACCCGTACAAGGACACCGCCGGACCGGCCGTGAACCCGCTGATCAAGATCATCAACCTCGTGGCGCTGCTGATCGTGCCGGTGATCGCGCTGTTCTGGGCGGACAAGACGCCGAAGGTCGCTCCGGCGCCGGCCGCGATCACCGCGCCCGCCCCGGCCCCGGCCGTGGCCCCGGTCCCGGCTCCAACTCCCGCGCCGGCCCCCGAGACCAAGGCCGAGGAGAAGAAGTAAGCCGCGCGCCCCGCGCGCACGGCGTCACGGGCGGTGCCTGCGCAGGCAGCACCGCCCTTTTTCTTGCGATGACGATTCGACCCGCCGTGCCGGCCGACTTGCCGGCGATCCAGTCCATCTACGCGCACCACGTCCTGCACGGGCTGGCGAGCTTCGAACTCGATCCGCCGACGCTCGAGGAGATGCGCAGCCGTCATGACCGGATCGTGGCAGGCGGCTACCCCTACCTGGTCGCGGTCGACGGCGACCGGCTGCTCGGCTACGCCTATGCGAGCCAGTACCGCCCGCGCCCGGCGTATCGCTTCACGGTCGAGGACTCGATCTACGTCGCGCCGCCCCTGGCCGGGCGCGGCATCGGCAAGGCCCTGCTGTCGCACCTGATCGACGAGTGCGAGTCGCGCGGCTTCCGGCAGATGCTGGCGGTCATCGGCGACTCGGCCAACGCCGCCTCGATTGGCCTGCACCGCGCCTGCGGCTTCGAGCTCAAGTGCACGCTGGAGGCCTTCGGCTTCAAGTTCGGGCGCTGGGTCGACTCGGTGCTGATGCAAAGGGCCTTGGGCCATGGGCAGTCGTCACTGCCGCACGGGCGCTCCTAGCCCGCAATCGACCGACCGCGATCGACATCGGCAGGTAGCCGTCCGGCTCCGCGCCCATCGCTACATAGAACTGCCGCGCCGACCTGCGCCGCGGCAGGACGCCCCAGCAGAGGCGGTCCTGCGGCTGCAGCCTGGCCCGTCGTGCCACCGCGCGCAGCAACTCGGTGGCGATGCCGCGCCGGCGGTGCGAGGGTCGAACATAGAGGTCCATGACGAACGCGAGCTTGTAGTTCTCGCCGGCGTCGAAGCCGACCGACCACGCGACATGGCCGAGCAGGCAACCGCCCGCCTCGGCGAGCAGGAAGCGCAGCAGCGGTGGCTTGCCGCGCGTCGCACGTCGATAGGCCGCCAGAGTGAACAGTGCGCCCCGATCGCCCTCCTCGCGCGACAGCTCGTTCACCAGCGCGACGACGGCGCGCGCATCACGTGCAGCCGCTGCCCGGATGCGCAGCGCCTGACCGGACCGCCTTGGCGCTGCGCCCTCAGGGATTCGCCGCTGGGGCGGCCCTGACTCATGCATCGCGGACATGCTCGAGCGCCGCCTGCGGCGACTCGTAGATGTGCGGCGCCACGCCGCGGCGCTTCAGCGCCTGGCCCAGCTTGGCGCGCAGGAAGCCGGAGGTGGAGTAGCGCGAAACGCCGTCGTAGTAGCGCTCCACCAGTGCCTTGACCATCGTCGCGTAGTCGTCCTCGACCGCGGGCGCGAGCTCGAAGCTGTCGTAGTTGACGATGGCGTAGACGCGGTGCGAGATCCGCGCCAGCCGCGCCTCGACCTCGGCCCCGATGGCCGCGACATCTTCCTTGGTGCGCACCGCCAGCCGCTCGAAGTTGATGAACAGGATGTTGCGCTCCTCGTCGTAGGACAGGCGATCGGCCAGCGGGACCGCGAGCATGCGGGAGCGCAGGTCCATCGGCGCATCGCTGAAGATGGCGGCGTCCATCCGGCGCGGCTCGCCGCGGATGACCGGCACGAAGTCCATCCGCGCCAGGATGTCGCGCTCGAGGTCGACGCCGGGCGCCACCTCGATCAGCTCGAGCCCGTCGGCGCCGAGCTGGAACACGCAGCGCTCGGTCACGTAGAGCACCTGCTGTCCGCGCCGCACCGCGTACTCGCCCGAGAACGTGCGGTGCTCGACTTCGCGCACGAACTTGCGCGGACCGTTGTCGTTATGGATCGCCAGACGGCCGTCGCGCACGCCGACGCGCAGGTCGCCGGCCGTGAAAGTGCCGACGAACACCACCCGCTTGGCCGACTGCGAGATGTTGATGAAACCGCCGGCGCCCGCCAGCCGCGGCCCAAACTTGCTGACGTTCAGGTTGCCCTGCGCATCGGCCTGCGCCAGGCCGAGGAAGGCCAGATCGAGGCCGCCGCCGTCGTAGAAGTCGAACTGGTAGGGCTGGTCGATGATCGCCTGCGTGTTGACGGCCGCGCCGAAGTTCAACCCGCTGGCCGGGATGCCGCCGACCACGCCCGGCTCGGCGGTCAGCGTCAGCAGATCGACCACTTTCTCCTCGGCCGCCACCGCGGCCAGGCCCTCGGGCATGCCGATGCCGAGGTTGACGACCGAGTTGGCGCGCAGCTCCAGCGCCGCCCGCCGCGCGATGATCTTGCGCTCGCTCATCGGCATCAGCGGGACCATCGACGCAGGCACGCGGATCTCGCCGGCAAACGCCGGGCTGTACTGCTCGACGAAGGTCTGCATGTGGTATTCCGGCTTCTCGGCGACCACCACGCAGTCCACCATCACCCCGGGGATCTTCACCTGCCGCGGGCTGAGCGAGCCGCGTTCGGCAATGCGCTCGACCTGCACGATCACGATGCCGCCGCAGTTGCGCGCCGCCATCGCGATGGCCAGCGCCTCCAGGGTGAGGGCCTCCTTCTCCATCGTGATGTTGCCGTCGACGTCGGCGGTGGTGCCACGCACGATGCCCACGTCGATCGGGATGCGCTTGTAGAACAGGTACTCCTCGCCGTCGATCGTCATCAGCCGTACCAGGTCCTCGGTGGTGCGCGCATTGATCTTGCCGCCACCCAGGCGCGGATCGACGAAGGTGCCCAGCCCGATGCGACTCAGGTGTCCCGGCTTGCCCGCTGCCGTGTCGCGGAACAGGTGCGAGATCACCCCCTGCGGCAGGTTGTAGGCCTCGATGCGGTTGCCTACTGCAAGGGCCTGCAGCCGGGGAACCAGGCCCCAGTGGCCGCCGATCACGCGCCGCACCATCCCTTCGTGGCCGAAGTGGTTGAGCCCGCGCTCCTTGCCATCGCCCTGGCCGGCCGCGTAGACGAGGGTCAGCCCCTCGGGTCGGCCAATGCCGTCCGGATCCTCGGCAGACGACTCGAGGAACCGTGCTTCCAGTGCGACCGCGAGGTTCTCCGGAAAGCCGATGCCGACAAAGCCGCCGGTGGCGATGGTGTCGCCGTCCCGGATCAACTGCACCGCTTCGCGTGCGCTGACGACCTTGCCCTTCTCGAAGCTGCGCAGTGCCTGCAGCAGTTCACGCCCGTGTGTACTCATTGCCGCTGTCTCCCTGGGACCGCCCGGCCCGATCGCTGCTGCCATGTACACCTGTCACTCGCTGAGCCGCCGGCTTGCGGCCCTCACCCGGCCGACATCCGACCGACATCCGGCCCAAGTCCGGTCGGCCCCGCTCGCGGGCGCCGGTGGATCATCGCCCCGATCGGCCAAGGTTCATGCCGCCGCAGCCCCGCGTCAAGGCGGCAGCGCAGGATTCCGGTGGCGAGCCTCGTTCCCGGGCCAGCCGGTTACGAGACGACGGCGGGGGTGCCGTCCCCGCTGCGTTGCCGGCCCGTGGCGCCGCCTAGAATCGGGGGCCTTGTCAAACGGCGGCGGGAGAAGAGCATGGACGTGAGCGGCAACGTCTTCATCGTGACGGGCGGGGCGTCCGGCCTGGGCGGCGCGACCACGCGGCATCTGGCAGCCCTGGGCGGCAAGGTCGTCATCGCCGACGTGCAGGCCGCGGCCGGTGAAGCACTGGCCAACGAGCTGGGCGCGGCCTCACGCTTCGTCCGCTGCGATGTCACCTCCGAGGCCGACGCCCGTGCCACCGTGGCCGCCGCCCTCGAGCTGGGCAGCCTGCGCGGGCTGGTCAACTGCGCCGGCATCGCCATCGGCGAGAAGACCATCGGCAAAGACGGGCCGCACAAGCTGGACAGCTTTGCCCGGGTCATCAACATCAACCTCGTGGGCAGCTTCAACATGATCCGGCTGGCCGCCGAGGCGATGAGCCGGCAGGACCCGACCGCCGACGGCGAGCGCGGCGTGGTCGTCAACACGGCCAGTGTGGCCGCCTTCGACGGCCAGCTGGGCCAGGTGGCCTATGCCGCCTCCAAGGGCGGGATCGTCGGCATGACGCTGCCGCTGGCGCGCGACCTGGCGCGCAACGGCATCCGCTGCATGACCATCGCGCCCGGCATCTTCGAGACCCCGATGCTGCTCGGCATGCCGCCCGAGGTGCAGGAGTCGCTCGGCAAGCAGGTGCCCTTTCCGTCGCGGCTAGGCAAGCCGGTCGAATACGCGCAACTGGTAGCGGCGATCTTCGCGAACGTGATGCTCAACGGCGAGACGATCCGACTGGACGGCGCGATCCGCATGCAGCCGAAGTGAAGGGGCTCAGCGAATGAGCGGCAACAAGGTCGGCGGCTTGATCCTGGTCGTGCTGGGCACGGTATTCCTCGCCGAAAACCTCGGCTGGATCAGCTGGCGCGAGATCTGGAAGTGGTGGCCGGTGCTGCTGATCGCACTCGGCCTCAGCATGCTGTTCGGTCGCAAGTAGGCGCTGGAACCCAGCAAGGCCCACCCAGGCGTCCGGCGCGCGCCGCCCGCGCCGCTGCCGTGACCATGAGAACGATCGGGCGGCAGGGAGAACCTGATGAGCCACCTCCTGCGCCGGCCGCTCGCGGCAGCCGCGCTCGTCCTGCTGGCCGCCTGCGCTGCGCCACCGATGGTCCCTCCGGCGGCGGCGCCGACGTCAGCGTCGCCGGCGGCACCGGTGCCGCCGGCCGCCGGTGCCCCGTCACAGCCCGAGGGCGCCTCGGGCTTCCGGGCCGGACTCACCGGCACCACCGCGCAGCGCGCCATGGCGGCGGCGGCCAATCCGCTGGCCACCGAGGCGGGCCGCCAGATCCTCGCCGCCGGCGGCTCGGCGGTCGACGCCGCGATCGCCATGCAGATGGTGCTGACCCTGGTGGAGCCGCAAAGCTCGGGCATCGGCGGCGGCGCCTTCCTGTTGCACTTCGACGGCCGGCGCGTGCGCAGCTTCGACGGGCGCGAGACGGCACCGGCCAGCGCCGACGAGCAGCTGTTCATGACGCCGCAGGGGCGCGCGATGGGCTTCGTCGAGGCGGTGGTCGGCGGCCGCGCGGTCGGCGCGCCGGGCGTGTTGCGCATGCTGGAGGCCGCACACCGCCAGCACGGTCGCCTGCCGTGGGCGCGGCTGTTCGAGCCCGCCATCGGCCTGGCCGACGGCGGCTTCGCGTTGTCGCCGCGACTGCACACGCTGCTGGCCGGCGAGAAGCATCTGCCGGGCAACCCCGCGGCGCGCGCCTACTTCTACAACGCCGATGGCTCGCCGAAAGCAGTGGGCACGCGCCTGCGTAACCCGGAGCTGGCCGCCACGCTGCGTGCCATCGCTGCGGGCGGAGCCGATGCCTTCTATCGCGGACCGATCGCCGCCGACATCGTCGCCGCGGTGCGCGGCCATGCGCGCAACCCCGGCCGGCTCAGCGAGACCGACCTGGCGGCCTATCAGGCCCGGGAACGCCCGCCCATCTGCACCGACTACAAGGCCTGGCGGGTGTGTGGCATGGGGCCACCCTCTTCGGGCGGCGTGGCGGTGGCGCAGATGCTCGGCGTGCTGGCGCAGCGGAACATCGGCGCTCTGCCGCCGCAGCCGCTGCAGGGGCAGCTCGAGCCGCACGCCGAAGCGGTCCATGTGTTCAGCGAGGCGGCGCGACTCGCCTTCGCCGATCGCGGGCAGTATCTGGCCGACCCCGACTTCGTCCGCGTCGACACGGCGGCGCTGGTGAGCCCGGCCTACCTGGCCGAACGGGCGCGGCTCATCGGGCCGCGCAGCATGGGCCGCGCAGTGCCCGGTGCGCCGGACGGCATGCAGGCCGCATTCGCCCCGGACGAATCGCCGCACCGCACGGCGACCTCCCACATCTCGGCCGTCGATGCCTTCGGCCAGGCCGTGTCGATGACTACCTCGATCGAGGACCAGTTCGGTGCGCGTCTGATGGTGCGCGGCTTCCTGCTGAACAACCAGCTCACCGACTTCTCGTTCCTGCCGCGCGAGTCCGACGGCAAGGGCGGCATCCGCAGCGACGGTCCGCTGGTGGCCAACCGGGTGCAGCCGGGCAAGCGGCCGCGCTCGTCGATGGCGCCCACGCTGGTATTCGAGCGGGCCAGCGGGCAGTTGGTGGCGACCCTTGGCTCGCCCGGCGGTGCGCAGATCATCAACTACGTCGCCAAGACGCTCGTCGGCGTGCTCGACTGGCAGCTCGACATCCAGAGCGCCATCGCCCTGGCCAACTTCGGCAGTCGCAATGGGCCGACCGAGGTCGAGGAAGGGCGCGCCAGCCCCGCGCTGCAGGAAGCGCTGCGCAGCCGCGGCCACGACGTGCGCGCGATCCCTATGACCAGTGGCCTGCAGGGCATCGTGCGGGTGCGGCTCGCCGATGGCCGCTGGGGCTGGCAGGGTGGCGCCGACCCGCGCCGCGAGGGAATCGCGCTCGGGGACTGAAGGCTGATTGCGGCCCGGCGGCCGGGGCGACGCTCACCGTCAAGCTAGACTCTGCCTCCTCTGTCAATCCAAACGCCAGGAGAACAGCATGACGATCAAGGTCGGCGACCGTCTGCCCGACGGCCAACTGAGCGAGTCCACCGGCGTGGACGGCGAGACCGGATGCTCGCTCGGCCCCGCCATCCACAACGTGGCCGATCTCGTCAAGGGCAAGAAGATCGCCATCTTCGGTCTGCCCGGCGCCTACACGCCGACCTGCTCAGCCAAGCACGTGCCGGGCTACGTCAGGCACTACGACGCCCTGCGCGCCCGGGGCATCGACGAGATCTGGTGCCTGAGCGTCAATGATGCGTTCGTCATGAACGCCTGGGGCCGCGACCAGAAGGTGGGCAACAAGATCCGCATGATGGCCGACGGTTCGGCCGACTTCACGAAGAAGCTGGGCCTCGAGCTCGATCTGACCCCGCGCGGCATGGGCATGCGCTGCCAGCGCTTCTCCATGCTGGTGGACGATGGCGTGGTCAAGTCGCTCAACATCGAGGGCCCCGGCAAGTTCGAGGTCTCCGACGCCGAGACGATGCTCCAGCAGGCCTGACCCCCCCGGGCCTCGGGCCGTCGCAACGACGCCACCTGCGGGTGGCGTTTTGTCTCTACCGGACGGTCGGACCCGTCTAGCCCGGACGTTTCATCAGGGACGCGGGATTTGCGCGGATGCCCGCGCGAGCCAGATTGCGCGAGAGGGGCGCAGCCGATGCCCGCAGGCATCGGCGAGCACTTGAGCGCAAGATGGCCGCGCGGGCGCCGCGCAAACCCGCGTAGCCCCGGCCGTCCAAAGTGGCCTGCGGACAAGTGCAGGCTGCCGGCGCAGCTTACAGAGGCAGATCGTGGATGCACGGGGGCGACCTG
>JADCGS010000030.1 GCA_020248865.1 Burkholderiales bacterium
CGCCCGGCGCGGTGCGGGTTACGGGCCGCGGCGGCGCCGTTGCGTCGCGTTGCTACCCTTGCGCCATGCAGCCGCGCGACCCGCAGCACCTCCTGAAGTCCGTTTTCGGCTACGACCGCTTTCGCGGCTTTCAGCGCGAGGTGATCGACCGCGTGACCGGCGGTGGCGACGCGCTGGTGCTGATGCCCACCGGCGGCGGCAAGTCCATCTGTTACCAGTTACCGGCGCTGCTGCGGCCCGGCGTGGGTGTCGTGATCTCGCCGCTGATCGCGCTGATGCAGGACCAGGTGGCTGCGCTGTCGGAGCTGGGCGTGCGCGCAGCCTTCCTCAACTCCACGCTCGACGCCCGCACGGCCGCGCGGGTGGAGCAGCAGCTGCGCGCCGGCGCGCTCGACCTCGTGTACGTTGCCCCCGAACGGCTGCTGGGCGAGCGCACGCTGCGGCTGCTGGCCGAGTGTCACGAGGCCGGGCGGCTGGCGCTGTTTGCCATCGACGAGGCGCACTGCGTGTCGCAGTGGGGCCACGACTTCCGCCCCGAGTACGGCCAGCTCAGCCTGCTGCGCGAGCGCTTTGCCGACGTGCCGCGCGTGGCGCTGACCGCCACCGCCGATGCGCCGACGCGGCGCGAGATCGTCGAGCGGCTGCTGGTGGATGCGCAGGTGTTCGTCGCCAGCTTCGACCGGCCCAACATCCGCTACCGCATCGTCGAGAAGCGCGAGCCGCGCGAGCAGCTCCTGCGCTTCATCCGCGACGAGCATCCGGGCGAGGCCGGCATCGTCTACTGCCTGGCCCGCAGCACGGTCGAAGAGGTCGCGGCCTTCCTCGCCGACCACGGCATCGAGGCGCTGCCCTATCACGCCGGCATGGATGCGGCCAAGCGGGCGGCGCACCAGAGCCGGTTTCTGCGCGACGACGCTCTCGTCATGGTTGCCACCATCGCCTTCGGCATGGGCATCGACAAGCCGGACGTGCGCTTCGTCGCTCACCTGGACATGCCCAAGAGCATCGAGGGCTACTTCCAGGAGACCGGCCGCGCCGGCCGCGACGGCGCCCCGGCCGAAGCCTGGATGACCTACGGTCTGGCCGACGTGGTGCAGCAGCGCCGGCTGATCGAGCAGTCGGAGGCCGACGCCCATTACAAGCGACTGTCCACCGCCAAGCTCGATTCGATGCTCGGGCTGGCCGAGGCCGGCGACTGCCGGCGCGTGCGGCTGCTGGCCTACTTCGGCGAGGCGAGCGATCCCTGCGCTCGGCACCAGAATGCGTGCGACAACTGTCTGGAGCCGCCGCATTTGTGGGACGCCACCGAAGCGGCGCGCAAGCTGCTGTCGTGCATCTATCGCTGCCAGCAGGCGAGCGGCTTCGGCTTTGCGGCCACCCACATCATCGACGTGCTGCGCGGCAAGCCCGGCGAGAAGGTGGCCAAATTCGGCCACGACCGGCTGTCCACCTGGGGCATCGGCAGCGACCTGTCGGAGGCGCAGTGGCGCCTGGTGCTGCGCCAGCTGGTGGCGCAGCACATCGTCGAGGTCGATTACGACACCTACAACGTGCTGCGCCTGACCGAGGCCAGCCGCGCGGTGCTGCGGGGCGAGCGGCGCATCGAGCTGCGGCGGCACGAAGACCGGCCGGGCCGCGTCAAGGCGCGCAAGGCGGCGCGGGCCGGTGGCGCATCGGCGGCATCGGCCGCAGCGGCCGGCCCCGGCACGTCCGGCGGCGCCGACGAGCGCCTGTTCGAGGCGCTGCGCGCCTGGCGCGCGCAGGTGGCCCGGGAGCACGGCGTGCCGGCCTATGTCGTGTTCCACGACAGCACCCTGCGCGTGATCGCGCAGGCGCGGCCGGCCAGCGAGGGCGAGTTGGCCGCCATTCCGGGCGTGGGTGAGAAGAAGCTCGCCAGCTACGGCGCGGCGATCATCGGGGTGGTACGCGTGAGCTGATGCGCCACGGTCAGGGGGCGTCATCCCACGGAACGGGCGTGACCACGCCCCGCTCCCAGTCCGCGCGCAGCAACGCGTAGCCGATGCAGTCGTGGCGCGTGCCGTCGGCGCTGGTCCAGGCTTGGCGGTGGTGCGCTTCCTTGGCAAAGCCGCAGGCGCGCAGGACGCGGCGCATGGCGAGGTTGTCGGCCCGCGTTTCGGCGGCGATGCGCTGCAGTCGCGGCCAGCGCCCGAAGGCGTGCTCGCAGATCCAGCGCACGGCGGCGCGTCCGACACCCTGCCCGCGGGCGGCGGCGGTCAGCCGGATGTTCAGCAGCGGCTCGCCGTCGTCGATGTCTTCGATCTCGTCCAGGTGAATCAGGCCGAGTAGCCGGCCGTCGTGCTCGATGCAGAAGGCGAGCGCCTGCGGCAGCGCGTAAGCGCCACCCGCCAGCCAGTCGGCGACCGTGGCCGCGCTCAGGCGGCGGTGATGGTGAAACGGCCAGTCCTCACCGACGAGAAACTCAGCCAGCACCGGGTGGTCGGCCGGCGTGACCGGGCGAAAGCGGACCGCAGCGCTCAAGGTGGTTCCGGCACAACCGGCACAATCGGCACAACCGGCACAACCGGCACAATCGACGCATCCGGCGCGGCCTGCGCCTTGGCTCGCATCTTGGCTGCGATGCACGCCGAGTCCGGCACGTGCAGCAGGCCGGCCACCTTGCGCATCAGGTGCCGCTCGTGGGCCGACAGCTCGGCGTCGGCGTAGGCCACCCGCCACATCAGCGCGCTCACTGGACCCCCTTCGCGCTGCGCACTCAGGGATTCGCCCTTGGGGCGGCCCGGCGGGCTCATTCGCGTCCTCCGCGGCGGGCCGAAACGCTAAGGGACTGACTCGGCGGGCTGACTCACCCGCACCCGATTCCCATCCGGGTCCAGCAGGCTCAACTCCCGATCGCCCCAGGGCATCAGCTCGGCGCGCATGTTCAGTGCTGCCTCGGCGGCGGTGATGTCATGAGTCACCAGGAACACCGACCCACCCGGCGCGCAGTCGCCGGCATGCTCGGACAGGAACAGCGTGGCGCCCTGGGGTGTGCTGATGGAGATGAACCAGGGGAAGCCCGGTTCATGTTGGTGGCGCCAGTCCTCCTGGAAGCCGAGTCGACGGTACCAGGCCGCCGACGCCGGCCCGTCCTCGACGCGAAGAACCGGAATGGCTTCGTGGGGAGCGGTCATGTTTGGCCCGGCGGAAGGTTGAAATTCTTGATGAATAGTAGTGCGGGTGATGGTCGGCCGGCGTGACCGGGCGAAAGCGGACCGCAGGGGTCAAGGTGCATCCGGCGCGTTCGGCGCATCCGGCGCGGCCTGCGCCCTGGCCCGCATCTTGGCCGCGATGTAGGCCGAGTCCGGCACGTGCAGCAGGCCGGCCACCTTGCGCATCAGGTGCAGCTCGTGGGCCGACAGCTCGGCGTCGGCGTAGGCCACCTGCCACATCAGCTCGATCATGCGCTCTTTCTGCGGCTGGCTGAAACGCCGGTTGATCAGCGAGGTGAACTGGTAGTAATCGTTGGCCTGCGCGATCTCGGCCTCGGCCAGCGCCATCAGCGCGTCGGCCTCGCCGGCGGCCAGCCCGAACTTCTCGTGCACGGCGCGGCGAACCGCCTCCCGCTCGGCCTCCTGCGTGTCGCGGTCGATACGCACCACCTCGACCAGCAGCGCCGCCGTGGCCAGGCGCAGCCCGTGCTCCGGGTCGGCCGGCGCGGCGGCGGCGATGTGGCTCTCGAAGAAACGCCGCAGGCTCGAGATCATGGCCGGGGCGGCAGCGCCGGCCGGGCCCTGCCTGCGGCGCCGCGCAGGTAGGCCGCGGACCGGGGCAGGGCGCGCTGCACGCTGCTCCGGTCTGCCGTGCTCACTGGGTCCGGATCGCGACGCTGGTAGCGCCGCGCGCCGCGTTGCCTTCGTCACGGAAGCGCACGAAGACCCGGTTGACGGCCGGATTGAACCCGATGTTGCCGGTCCCGGCGGCAAAGACGGCGAAGGTGGGCGTGGCCCCGGCAGCGATCTGGGCAGTGACGCTGGCTGCCGGCGTGGCCTCGCAGGCGCCGGTGCCCGGCGCCGTCCGGCAGATGCTCAGGTTGACCGGCAGCGTCGTGCCGCCGGTGTCGGCCGTGACCGTGATGGTCGCGCTGGCGCCCACGTTGGCGGTTGCCACTGCGAAGGCGCCGGTGCCGTTGTTGCCCGGCACGCTCAGGATGCCGTCGCTCTGCAGGGTTGCCGCCAAGGCGATCACGTCCGGCCCGGCGCTGCTGGTTGCCGACAACTGCAGCGTGTTCAGGCCCACGTTGACGGGTGCAGCCGACGAGTTGGTGCAACTGAAGCGCAACCGCACATCGGTGGGCGCAAACGGCGCCGTCGGCGTGAAGGCGAAGGCGAACGTCTGCAGTTGTCCCGCCGCGATGTTCACCGGCGTGTCGCGCGTGCCGGTCAGGGCATTGGTGGTGGGGTTGGTGCTCTGGTACCAGAACGTGGCCGCAATGGCCGTCGTCGGGGCAATCGAGCAGCCGATGCCTTGCTGGTTCGATGTGTTGATGACCGAGGCAAAGGCCGTGGCAACGCCGCCCACCTGCACCGAGCGGCTGGCCGGCAGGGTTGCCGCCACGAGCGCCACGGTGCTGGCTGCGATCTCCTGGGCGCGGTCCATGGCGCGTGACGCATCGAGCAGGCCGACCCCGCAGCGTCCATCGGTGTAACCGGCGCACTCCGTGCCGGCGGGGAAGGCGCGCGCCGACTCGGTGATGGCGCGCCGCACCGTGGCGACGTCGAAGCCGGGGAACCGCTCCAGCAGCAGCGCAGCCACGCCGGCCACGTGCGGCGCCGCCATGCTGGTCCCGGACAGCAAGCGATAGGTCGGCCCGGCCGTCCCGCTGTCCCCCACCGAGTCCTGGCCGCGCTGACCCCAGTAGGAGGTGGACATCACGCTCACGCCAGGTGCCATGATCGTGGTGCCGGGCCCGATGTTGGAGAAGCTCGCACGTTCACCGGTGCGGCCGCCCGCCGCCACCGCGATCACACCCGGGCAGTTGGCCGGAAAACCAATCACGCCCGCCGCATCGTTGCCCGCCGATGCAACCACGACCGTGCCGCGTGCAAACACCGTGTCGAACAGTGAAATGGCCGCCGAAGGGCAGGCGGCCCCGCTACCGCCAAGGCTCAGGTTGACCACGCGCGCCGGATTCGGATTGGCCGCCACGTTGGGAACGCTGCCGCCGGAGGCCCACACGATCGCGTCGAAGATGTCCGAGAAATTCCCTCTGCCGCAGGCGCCGAGCGCGCGCAGCGGCAGGAGACGGGCGTTGTACGCAACGCCGGTCACGCCGATGCCATTGTTGGCCACGGCAGCGACGGTCCCGCCCACGTGCGTCCCGTGCCAGGAACTGGGCTGGAACGGGTTGTTGTTGCCTTCGTTGCAGGCCCCCGCTTCGCCCCAACTGCCTTCGTCGTTGGGGTTGCTGTCGCGGCCGTTACCGTCGCGCGCCGAGGCGTCATCGCTGATGAAGTCGTAGCCGGGAACCAGGTTGGCGGTCAGGTCCTCGTGCGGCGTGATGCCGGTGTCGATCACGGCCACCACGACGCCACTGCCCGTCGCGCGCCCCCATGCGCCAGGGAGATTGGCGGCGCCCACCTTGCTCTGCGACGGGTTGCTGTTTCCGACCGGCACTTCGTAGTGCCACTAACCGCCGGCCGCGAACACCGGATCGGTTGGAACCGCCATCAAGGCACCGCGCCCGTCGGCCTGTTGAGACCGACCCCCGACCGCGAACACCGCATCGTTTGTGACCTGATGTTGGTGCAAGACCATGTCGGGCAGTGCCCAGGCCACGTTGGGGTCGCTCTTGGCCAACCGCTCGGCCAACTCGGTCGCCTGGGACAGCGTCATCGGACGGGGCAGCCGGAAAACGTGCGACTCACCCGCCATCGGCCGGCGATAGCTGACCTGTGCGCCGGCCTTGGCGGACAACTGTTGGGCGCGCTGGGCGCCGCTGCTGGCGTTGAGACTGACGGTGGCGTGGTCACGGAACTTGACGACCAGTTGGGTGATGTCGGCGCGTTCGATGGCGCTCGCGGCCTGGGGCATCGGCCCGATCAGGACAGCCGGACCGATCAACGGACTCAGGTTGCGGAGCCAACTCATGCGAGGACCTCGGATCAGGGGTTTGTGAACCGCCGGCAGCTCTTTGCAGACCGCAGCGCGCGGAAGAATAACTTGAACCGGCAATGCGGTTTGCAGCGGGCAGGCGTCTGCGTTACCGGCCAGGACGTCAGGGCGCGGTGTGACTGCGCACGACCATGTCGGGTTCTGCGAACTCGACGCGCGGGTCGGCGCGCAAGCGGGCGAGCGCCGCCTCGATGCCGTTGCCCGGTTCGGGCAGAATCCCGACGACCCAGGCTGCGCCGGACATGGGACGTATCAGCTCGATCCGAGCCTGGGACGAGCGCGCGAGTTGTGCGCGCAGTGAAGGATCGTCCAGCCGCAGCCGTTCATCGCGCATCTTGATGATGACGTGAACCCCGCTTGCCGAACGGACCCATGAAGAGGGGATGTCGGCCTTGGGGCCCTGCCCGGGTGGCGGCGCCAGCGGGGCCGCGCAGGCCGATGTCATGGTGGTCAGGGCCACCGCAGCACCGGCTCGGCGCCAAGTGGGTCGAGCGCGGCACGAGATTGGACGAGGCATGAGTGACCCGCGGACAGTTCAGGACGGCATGGCGTACGTTACAACGCCGGAAGACGGCGTGGAGCGGGAGGATGGCGTGGCGTTGCCTGGCGTCGCACGGCCGTCTTCGTTGTGGTGCGGTGGGCGCCGGCAGCTCCTCCAGGGTTACGCGCCGCCGCGACCCGCCCGGCGGGTCGGTCGCGCCGCCCCGGGCTTGCAGGTGAGCCGCTGATGAACCCGCATGAACACCAGCTCGCCTACCCGTGGTCCGAGGTGCCCGCCGCCGGCACCGTGACCACCCTGCGCCCCGGCATCCACTGGCTGCGCATGCCGCTGCCCTTCGCGCTCGACCACATCAACCTGTGGCTGCTGGAGGACGAAGTCGAGGGCGTGGCCGGCTTCACCATCATCGACTGCGGCATCACCTCGGAGGAGACGATGGCCGCGTGGGAGCGCATCTTCGACACGGTGCTCGACGGCGCGCCGGTGCTGCGCGTGATCGCCACCCACTTCCACCCCGATCATCTGGGTCTGGCGCACTGGCTCACCCGCGGCGGCGCGCGCCAGCGCTGGCAGGCGCGGCTGTGGATGAGTGCCACCGAGTACGCCTATGGCCGCTTCCTGTCGGCCGGCTCGGACGACACCAGCGGCGACGGCGCCGCGGCGCACTTCCGCCGCCACGGCCTGAGCGACCCCGCCGCGCTCGCCCAGGTGCGCGCCCGCGGCGGCGGCTACTACCCGAAACTGGTGCCGGCGGTGCCCGGCTCGTACCGCCGTCTGAGCGACCGCGACGAGATCGCGATCGGTCGAACGGCGGGTCGAACGGCGGGCTCCACAGCGGATCCCAGCGGGGGCCGCACCGCGGATCCCGGCGCGCATCGCCCGGCGGACCGGCCCGGCGCCAAACGCATCTTCCGCGTGATCGTCGGCCACGGCCACGCGCCCGAGCACGTGTCGCTGTGGTGCGAGGAAGAGCGCCTGCTGATCAGCGGCGACATGGTGCTGCCGCGCATCTCGACCAACGTCAGCGTGTTCGACCTCGAGCCCGAGGCCGATCCCTTGCCGCGCTACCTGCACTCGCTGGACCGCTACGCGGCGCTGCCGGCCGACACGCTGGTGCTGCCCTCGCACGGCAAGCCGTTCATCGGCCTGCACGAGCGGATCGCGCAGCAGCACGCGCATCACCGCGAGCGGCTGGCCGAGGTGCTGGCCGCCTGCGCCCAGCCGTGCACCGCGGCCCAGATCGTGCCGGTCCTGTTCCGCCGCGAGCTCGACCTGCACCAGCTCACTTTCGCGCTGGGCGAGTCGCTGGCGCACCTGCATGCGCTGTGGCACGGCGGCCGGCTGCAACGCCTGCTGAACGATGATGGGGTCTACCGCTTCCGTGCGGTGTCGGACTAGCCCGGATGTTTCATCAGGGACACGGGATTTGCGTGGATACCCGCGCGAGGCACCGGGCGGCCGACCCGCCCGACCCGCCCGACCCCGCCCGCCTCGTCCGCCCCTGACGCTGCATCCCGCCCCGACCGCCATCACTGATCTGAGAGCAATGCCATGAACAGCAAGAACTCGCCGGCGCACCCGGCCACGCAACTGGTGCTCGGCGGCCGCGACCGCGACACCCTGGGCTTCGTCAATCCGCCGCTGGTGCGCGGCTCCACGGTGCTGCACGACAGCGTGGCCGACATGAAGGCGCGCGTGGCTGCGCGCCTGGCCGGCGCCGACGAGCCGATCGCCTACGGCATCTACGGCGGCCCGACCCACCAGGCCTTCTATGACGCGCTCAACGCGCTCGAAGGCGGCCACCGCTCCTGGGCCTTGCCCTCGGGCCTGACCGCCTGCGCGATCGCGCTGCAGGCGTTCGTCGGCAGCGGCGACCACGTGCTGGTGCCCGACTCGGTGTACGGGCCGGTGCGCCGCTTCTGCGACCAGACGCTGCGCCGCTTCGGGGTGACGACCACCTACTACGACCCGTGCAGCGGCGCCGAGATCGAACGGCTGTTCACGCCCGCCACGCGGATGCTGTGGCTGGAGTCGCCCGGATCGCACACCTTCGAGATGCAGGACGTGCCGCTGCTGGCGGCCATCGCACGCGCCCGCGGCGCCTTCAGCGCCATCGACAACACCTGGGCCACACCGCTGTATTTTCAGCCGCTCAAGGTGGGCGTGGACGTCAGCTTGCACGCGGCGACCAAGTACATCGGCGGCCACTCGGACCTGCTGATGGGAACCGTCACCAGCAACGAGCGCGCCTGGCCGCAGTTGCGCGCCGCGATTCACGAGTACGGCCTGACCACCAGCGCGGACGACTGCGCGCTCGCGCTGCGCGGCCTGCGCTCGATGGGCGCGCGCCTGGTGCAGCACGAGGCCAACGCCCGCGCGCTGATCGCCTGGTTCAAGCAGCAGCCCGAGGTCGAGCGCGTGCTCTTCCCCGCCGACGCCGACGACCCCGGCCACGCGCTGTGGAAGCGCGACATGACGGGCGCCTGCGGCCTGTTCGGCGTGCTGCTGAAGCCGGGTTTGGGCGAGGCGCGCCTGCACGCGCTGGTCGATGCGGTGACGCTGTTCGGGCGCGGCTATTCGTGGGGCGGCTACGAGAGTCTGCTGATCCCGAGCTTTCCGGAGCGCACGGTGACCGCCAATGTGTACTCCGGCCGGCTGTTCCGCGTGCATGCCGGGCTGGAAGACCCGCGCGACCTTGTTGCCGACCTGGAGCGCGGTTTCGCGGCGCTGCGCCGCCCGGGCTGAACGGCGCAGCCGGCTTGCGCGCCGCGACCTACGCCGCGCGCGGGTAGTCGGTGTAGCCCTGGGCGCCGGGCGTGTAGAAGGTCGAGGGGTCGGGCGCGTTGAGCGGCAGTTGGCGCTGCAGCCGCAGCTCCAGGTCCGGGTTGGCCAGCCACGCACGCCCGAATGCGATCAGGTCGGCGCGCCCCTCGGACAGAGCGGCTTCGGCGCTGGCGCCATCGAAGCCGCCGCTGCCGATGAAGCTGCGTCCGAACGCGGCGCGCAGCTGCGCCTTGAACTCGGCCGGCACCGCGGGCGCCCCCATCGAGCTGTGGTCGACCAGGTGCAGGTAGGCCACGCCGAGCGCACCGAGCGCGCGCGCCAGTTCGAGGTACTGCGCCTGCATGCCGTCGAAGGCGCCCATGTCGTTGAACACGCCGAAGGGCGAGACGCGCAACCCGACCCGCTGGGCGCCGATGGCCGCCGTGACGGCCTGCGCCACCGCCAGCACGAAGCGGTTGCGGTTCTCGGCGCTGCCGCCGTAGGCGTCGGTCCGCCGATTGGCGTGCGGGTTGAGAAACTGTTCGAGCAGGTAGCCGTTGGCGGCGTGCAACTCGACGCCGTCGAAGCCTGCCTCGATGGCCAGGCGGGCGGCCTGAGCGTATTCGGCTACGGCATGGTCGATGTCGGCCGGTGTCATGGCCCGCGGCACGGGATGGGGCTGCAGGCCCGACTTGTCGGTGTACATCTCGCCGGACAGGGCGACCGCCGACGGTGCAATGACCTCGGCGCCGGCCGGCAGGTTGTCCGCGTGGGTGACGCGGCCGGTGTGCATCAGTTGCACGAAGATCCTGGCGCCGCGCGCATGCACGGCCGCGGTGACCTTGCGCCAGCCGGCGACGTGCGCCGGGTCGAAGAGCCCGGGAATGCGCGGATAGCCCAGGCCGTTGGGCGAGGGTGAGGTGCCTTCGGTGATGATGAGGCCGGCGCCGGCGCGCTGGCCGTAGTACTCGGCCATCAGGTCGTTGGGGGTGTTGGCCTCGACGGCACGGCTGCGCGTCAGCGGCGCCATGACGATGCGGTTCTTCAGCTGCAGCGCGTCGCTGCGGTACGGTTCAAACAGCACAACGGTCTCCTGGGTTGAACGGCAAGGGCGGAGGTTGGAAAACGCCCGCTGCGGCGTGCGGGCTGATGATCAGGCGAAAGCCAGGGCGGGGTACCGCCACGCTGCGGCGCGGCGCCCCACGCTCCGCGCTCCGCGCCCTATTGTGCCGCCGCGGTCAACTCGCGGCCCGGTCGCCGCGGGCGCGTCCGCCAGGTCCGCACGTGACGGTGATTCGCTGGCCCATGCGGCGCGCGACGGCTTCGGCGTGGGTGATGACGATCAGGCTGCGACCCGCCCAGGCGGTGCGCAGCGCGTCGATCAGCCGCACGGCGGTGGCGTGGTCGAGGCCCTCGGTCGGCTCGTCGAGGATCAGGATCGGCGCGCGCACGAGCAGTGCGCGCGCCAGCGACAGGCGCCGCGCCTGCCCGCCGGACAACTGCGTGCCGAGGCTGCCGGCGCGGGTGGCCAGGCCCAGCGGTTGCGCGCGCACCCAGGCGTCCAGTTGCGCGATGCGCAGCGCCTCCCAGAGCTCGGCCTGGCTGGCCTCGGGCCGGGCAATCCGCAGGTTTTCCTCCAGGCTGGCGTCGAACACGTGCGGCTGCTGCGGCAGCAGCGTGAGCGTGGCGCGCTGGGTGGCCTCGTCGTAGGCCGCCAGCGGCAAGCCGGCCAGCAGCACATCGCCGCGCAGGGGCCGGATGGCGCCGGCGGCGAGCCAGCCCAGGGTCGATTTGCCGGCGCCGTTTTGTCCCATCACGGCCAGATGCGTGCCGAACGGAATCTCGAGCGAGAAGTCCGCCAGCACCGGCGCGCGGCCGGGATAGGCGAAGGACAGGTGGCGAAAGGCGAGCGTCGGCGCGCGCGGTCGCGCGGGGCCCGGCGCGGCGGGTCCCGCAGCGTGGGCGGTGCCGAGCGCGCCCACGCGCTGCGCGGCCTCGCGCTGCAGGCCGGCAAACACGAAGCCGCCCGGCAGCACCGCGAGCGCCTCGCCGAGGGCGAACAGGCCCAGCACGGCGGCCGCCAGCAGCGCGCCCGACACGGTGCCGGCCTGCACCTGCGGCACGCTGGCATGGACCAGCAGCAGCGCCGCGGCGCCGCCGGCCAGCAGCGTCATGCCGAGTGCCGCGGCCTCGACGCGGTTGATCGCGCGCTGTGCGCCGAGCCAGCGTCCGGCGTGCGCCAGCAGGCGCGCGCGCGCGGCCGGCCAGGCGCCGTAGATGTGCAGGGTGGTGCGGCCGCGCAGCGTTTCAACGGCGTCGGCACGCAGGCTGGCCTGCGCCTGCGAAGCGCCGGCGCCGGCGCGGGCGGCGCGGTACGCGGACCACCACGGCAGCAGCAGCAGCGCCGGCAGCAGCGCGGCGCCGACCGTGAAGGCGGCGCGCGCACCGAATGCAAGCGCCAGCGCGGCCAGCGCGAGACCGGTGACGACGGCGGCCTGGCACCAGGGCAGCACGGCGCGCACCAGGACGCTGTCGAGCGCATCGATATCGCCGACCAGCCGCTGCAGCATGTCGCCGCTGGCGCGGCCGCGCAGCCCGGTCAGCGCCTGCGGCTCGATCCGCGCATAGCTCCAGACGCGCAGGTCGCGCAGCACGCGCAACATGCCGTCGTGGCCCACCAGGCGCTCGCCGTAGCGCCCCGCGGTGCGGGCCACCGCAAACAGGCGCACCATCGCACCGGGCTTGAAGATGTCGAAGGCGATCGCGGTGGCGAAGGCGGCGCCGGCCAGCCCCGCGGCGCTCAGGAACCAGCCCGACATCGCCAGCAGGCCCACCCCGGCCGTCAGGGTCAAGGTGCCCAGCAGCAGGGCCAGCAGCAGGATTGGCGCATGGCGCGCGATCACGGGCAGCAGCAGGCGAATCGGTCCGGTGCTGGCGGCCGCTTGCGCCGTCGCCGGCACGGGTGCTGCGCGCGCCGGCTCGGCCGGCGCATCGGCGGCGGCGACGCGGGTCATGGCCAGCCGCCGTTCGCCCAGCCGGTCGAGCGCACGGTCGTCGACCAGCCGGCCCTGGTCCAGGCGCAGCACGCGTTCGACCAGGCCCGCCGGCGGCCTGCGATGCGTGACCAGCAGCAGGGTGCGGCCGCGCGTCTGCCGGGCGAGCAGGGCGAAGAACTGCGCCTGGCTGGCGGCGTCCAGGTGCGCGGTGGGCTCGTCGAGCAGCCACAGCGCCGGTGCCGCCTGCCCGTCGTCGCGCAGCAGTGCGCGTGCCAGGGCGAGGCGTTGCAGTTGCCCGCCCGACAGGCCGTGCCCGTCCTCGCCCAGCGGCGTGTCGAGTCCCTGCGGCAGCACGGCCGCGATCTCGGCCAGGCCGGCGGCCTGCGCCGCCGCCTCCACCTCGGCGTCGGTTGCCGCGTGGCGCGCCAGGCGGATGTTCTCGCGCAGCGAGCCCGCAAACCACTCGGGGCGCTGGCCGATCCAGACCACGCGACGGCGCAGGGCGGCCCGGGCGAGCGTCGCCAGATCGCAGCCGCCGAGTTCGATCCGGCCCGCTGTCGGCGCGAGCTGCCCGAGCACCAGATCGAGCAGCGTGGTCTTGCCGGCGCCGCTGGCGCCCACCAGCGCCACGCGCTCGCCCGGCCGCAGCGCGAAAGTCACGCCGTCGAGCGCCACCCGCCCGTCGGCGTGCACCATGCGCAGGTCGTGTACCGCAAGCTCCAGCGCGCGCTCCGGCAGCGCGCAGCCCGTCCGGCCCGGCGCCGCTGCGCCGGGCGGTGCTGCCAGCGGCGCCAGCGTCTGCGCCGCGCCCAGCGCATGCGCCCGCGCGTGGTAGTGCTGCCCGAGCTGCCGCAGCGGTGCATGAAACTCGGGCGCCAGCATCAACACGAACAGCGCCGCGGCCAGCGAGGGCGCGGTCCACCCGCCGCCGACGCCGACGTCGAGCCGGCCGAGCAGCACCAGCCCGAAGTACAGCGCGACCATGGCGATGGCGAGCGAGGCCAGCAGCTCCAGCACCGCCGAGGACAGAAAGGCGACCCGCAGCACGCTCATGGTGCTCTTGCGATAGCGCTCGGCGGCGTCGGCCACGACCGCGCCCTGGGCCGCGGCCACGCCGAGCAGCTTGAGCGTCGGCAGGCCCTTGAGCAGATCGAGGAAGCGTCCGCCCATGGATTGCAGTTCGGCAAACTGCCGGCGGCTGGCCGCATCGGCGCCGCGGCCGATCAGGACCATGAACAGCGGAATCAGCGGCGCGGTGGCGAGCAGGATCGCCGCGGCCACCCATGACAACGGCAGCACCGCGACGGCGACCGCCGCCGGCACCAGCACGGCGAGCACCTGCTGCGGCAGGTAGTGGGCGAAGTAGGCGTCCAGCGCCTCGACCTGCTCCACCAGCTGGGTGCTGGCGGCGCCGGCCTCGGTCCGGCGCGTGACCGGCTGGTCGCCCAGCGCGTCGACGGCCCTGGCGCGCACGCGGCTGCGGATCGCGCCGCCGGCTTCGAAGGCCAGCCGCTGGCGGCCAAAGGCGCACACGGCGCGCAGCGCGAGCACGCAAAGCAACGCCAGCAGCAGGCCGTGCGGCGCGAACCCGGCGGGCTCGAAGACCGCCGCGGCGAGCAGGTGGGCGAGCAGCCCGGCCTGCGCGATGGTCGCCAGCGCGCCAAGGGCGCCCACGCCGATGCCGGCGCGCACCAGGCGCCGCGCGGCGGGCGCCGCATCGAGCTGGTCGCGCAGCCACTGCCGGGCGGCGTCGGCTTGCGGATCGGGGCTGTCCTGGGGCTTCACGTGAGACGGCACAGCGGGGCCATGGCCCGGGCGGGCGGGGCCGTCCTTGTCGTTCTCAACGGGCACCGGGAGATCGCCGCAGACCGGACCGCAGGCCGGGGGGGCGCCCGCGCCGCGGCGGGCGCGGGGGACGCACCCGCCGCGCGGCGCTACTTGACGGCCTGCTCGTCCGGGTAGCCCTGCAGCTCGAGCCACATGGCGTTGATGATGCCCACCGAACAGGCCAGCCCGAGGCCGAGGATCCACGCGAAGTACCACATGTTCGTCTCCCTCGAATCTCAGTAAAAGTGTCCGCGCGCTGCGCGGATCTGCTCGACCGTCACGGTGCCGCGCATCACGCGGTAGACCCAGCTGGTGTAGAGCAGCACGATCGGCAGGAACAGGATCACCATCCAGAACATCCAGCGCAGCGTGTGCAGGCTCGAGGTCGAGTCCCACGCGGTGAGGCTGTGGTTCGGGTTCAGGCTCGAGGGCATCAGGAACGGGAACATCGCCGTGCCCACGGTCAGGATCACCATGGCCACCGCCACGCTGCTGCAGATGAACGCCAGCCCGCCGCGGCGTGCCGCCGACAGCCACGCCGCCGCCGCCGCGCCCACCACGCCAAACAGCGGCACAAGCCACAGGATCGGGTTGGCGTTGAAATTGGCGAGCCAGGCGCCGACCTCGCGCACCACCGTCTTGGTGGTCGGGTTGGACGCGGCCTCGGTGAGGATGGGCGAGGTGATCTTGTAGCCGCCGATGACACCGGCCACCAGGAAGCCACAGGCCACGAAACCGGCTGCCAACACCATCGCCGAAACGATCGCGGCCTTGCGGGCGCGCTCACGCAGCACGTCCTCGGTCTTGAGCAGCAGGAAGGTGGCGCCCTGCATCACCAGCATGGCCACGCACACCACGCCCACCAGCAGGCCGATCGGGTTGAGCAGTTGGAAGAAATTGCCCTCGTAGAACACGCGCATGTCGGGGTCGTAGCGGAACGGCACGCCCTGCAGCAGGTTGCCGAAGGCCACGCCGATCACCAGCGCGGGCACGAAGCCGGCGATGGTGAGCCCCCAGTCCCACGCACCGCGCCAGCGCGGATCGGCGATCTTGCTGCGGTACTCAAAACCCACCGGCCGCAGGATCAGTGCAAACAGCACCACGATCAGCGCGAAGTAGAAGCCCGAGAACGAGGCGGCGTAGACCAGCGGGTAGGCCGCGAAGATCGCGCCGCCGCCGAGGATCAGCCACACCTGGTTGCCGTCCCAGGTGGGGCCGACGGTGTTGATCAGCACGCGCCGCTCTTCATCGCTGCGGCCGATCACCTTCAGCAGCATGCCCACGCCGAGGTCAAAGCCGTCGGTGACGGCAAAACCGATCAGCAGCACGCCGAGGAAGAGCCACCAGACCGCGCGCAGCGTCTCGTAGCTCATCAGGAAGGTCATGAACTCGCTCATGGATGGCTCCGGTCGGGGTCGAGACGGCTAGTCGTTGGAATGCTTGTCCATGGGCTGCGGCACCAGCGAGCCGCCGCCGCCACCGACCCACTGCGGACGGCGCACCGCAGTCGTCGTATCCGGCGGGCCGATCTTGATGCTGCGGACCATCAGGAACACCATGACCACGATCAGCGTCGTGTACAGCAGGACGAAGCCGGTGAGACTGATCACCAGATCCGTGACGCTCAGACTCGAGGCCGACAGGAAGGTTGGCAGCACGCTGCCCACGGTCCAGGGCTGGCGGCCCATCTCGGCCACGTACCAGCCCAGTTCGGCGGCGATCCAGGGCAGCGGGATCGCCAGCAGCGCGAACCACAGCAGCCCCGGGCTGCGATCGACGGTGCGCTTGGCCGACACCCACACCGCCCAGGTGAAAAGCACCAGCAGCGCGAAGCCAATGCCCACCATGCCGCGGAAGGCCCAGAAGGTGGAGGCCACATGCGGCACCGTGTCCAGCGCCGCCTGCTTGATCTGCGCCTCGCTGGCATCGACCACCTTGCCGGTGTAGCGCTTGAGCAGCAGGCCATAGCCCAGGTAGTTCTGGTACATGCCGAACTGCTCGCGCGCGGCCGGGTCGTTGCGGTCCGCCCGCAGCGCCTGCAGCGCGGCGTAGGCCTGCATGCCGTTGCGCACCTTCTGCTCGTTTTCCTTGACCAGATCCTTGATGCCGATGACGGGCTTGTCGACCGAGCGCGTGGCCACGATGCCCATGATCCAGGGGATCTCGAGCGCGGCGTGCGTCACCTGCCGGTCCTGGTCGGGAAAGCCGATCGCGGTGAACGGTGCCGGCGCCTCGTGCGTCTCCCAGGCCGCCTCGATGGCCGCCAGCTTCATCTTCTGCGAGTCGCCCATGGTGTAGCCGGACTCGTCGCCCAGCGTGACCACCGACAGCGCCGCGGCCAGGCCAAAGGCCGAGGCAATCGCGAACGAGCGGCGCGCGAAGGCCATGTGGCGGCCCTTGAGCATGTACCAGGCCGAGACCCCCAGCACGAAGGCCGCCCCCGTCACGTAGCCGGCGGCCACGGTGTGCACGAATTTCACCTGCGCCACCGGATTGAAGAACACCTCGGCGAAGCTCACCAGTTCCATGCGCATCGTCTCGAAGTTGAAGGCCGCGCCGACCGGGTTCTGCATCCAGCCGTTGGCCACCAGGATCCACAGCGCCGAGAAGTTGGAGCCGAGCGCCACCAGCCAGGTCACCGTCAGGTGCTGCACCTTGGACAGGCGCTGCCAGCCGAAGAAGAACAGGCCGATGAAGGTGCTTTCGAGGAAGAAGGCCATCAGGCCCTCGATGGCCAGCGGCGTGCCGAAGATGTCGCCCACGTAGTGCGAGTAGTAGCTCCAGTTCAGGCCGAACTGGAACTCCATCGTGATGCCGGTGGCCACCCCGAGCGCGAAGTTGATGCCGAACAGCTTGCCCCAGAACTTCGTCATCTCGCGGTAGATCTCTTTGCCGGTCATCACGTAGACCGACTCCATGATCGCCAGCAGGACCGACAGGCCGAGCGTCAGCGGCACGAACACGAAATGGAACATCGCCGTGGCAGCGAACTGCCAGCGCGACAACTCGACGACGGTCTCGGAAATCATCGAATCCCTCCTTGCGGGACAGACGCAGCCGGCTGTGCTGCCGGTCTGCTGCGATGGCGGTTGGCCGGGCGGTTGCCGGCACAACACGGACCGCAGCGTGAGCGCGGCCCGACGGTCCGGGTTTGATACCCATCAAGAGCTAAGCCGGACCTGCGCCGACCGTACGACGCAGATCAACAAGTAGACGGCTGGCGCGGCCGCGGCGTACCGCGCACCGCCGAACCGACCGGCCGCGGCAGCCCCTGTAGGCCGCGGCGGTAGACTGAAGATCGGCCAGGACGTGCTGGGGAGTAGCTCCCAAGTGGCCGTCGGGCGTCATCACGGTCCGCCAAGGGACCCGCCTGCGGCTCGCCGCCCACCTGCAGTGGCTGCGGCGACGCGAGACCAACGCGACCTCATGTCAAGCGCCCCGCCCGCTGGCGGGCCTGCGGCAGGCGACCGTGCGACGGCGCCGGCCATGAGTAGCGAGGTAGGACAGATGGCGCATGCGCCGGAAAGTGGGCTGCCCGAAGCGGTCGATCGTCCCTGGCACGCGCTGGCCGCCGACGCTGCGCTGGCGGCTTTGCGCGCGACGCGGGACGGACTGAGCACCGACGAGGCCGGCCGGCGGCTGGCGCAGCACGGCCCCAACGTGCTGGAGCGAAAGGCTGGTGTCTCGGCGGCCGGGCTGATCTGGCGCCAGATCGACAACCCCCTGATCTGGGTGCTGATCGGCAGTGCGGTCGTCGCACTGTTGGTGGACCCGGCCGACGGCACCCAGAACGGCCTGGTGATCCTGGCGGTGGTGCTGGTGAACACGATCATCGGCTTCGCGCAGGAGTACAAGGCCGGCAAGGCGATCGAGAGCCTGAGCGCGATGGTGCCGCAGTTCGCCACCGTGGCCCGCGACGGCAGGCGCGTGCAGGTGCCGGTGGCCGAACTGGTGCCCGGCGACGTAGTGTTCCTGCAGAGCGGCGACAAGGTTCCCGCCGACATGCGCCTGATTCAGTTGCGCTCGCTGCAGATCGAGGAGGCGGCGCTGACCGGCGAGTCGGTCCCGGTGGACAAGACGACTGACCCGGTAGCCGACGAGGCCAGCCTGGGCGACCGCCGGAGCATGGCCTTCGGCGGCTCGCTGGTCTCCTGCGGCACGGGCCTTGGCGTGGTGACGACCACCGGCAACGGCACCGAACTGGGCCGCATCAACACGATGCTGAGCCAGACCACGGCGCTGCAGACGCCCCTGAGCATCGCCCTGCGCAAGATCGGCGTGATGCTCACCGCTGGCATCGCGGCGATCTCGGTGGTGATCCTGTGCGTGGGCACGGCGCGGGCCGTGTGGGAGGGCGGCGTGGACCTGCCGACCGGGCTGCGCGAGTCGGTCATCTTTGCCATCACGCTGGCGGTGGGCGCCATCCCCGAGGGCCTGCCCGCCATCGTGACCATCGCGCTGGCCATCGGCGTGCAGCGGATGGCTGCCCGCCGCGCCGTCGTGCGCAAACTGCCGTCGGTGGAGACGCTCGGCAGCACCACCGTGATCTGCTCAGACAAGACCGGCACCCTGACCCGCAACGAGATGACCGTGCAGGCGCTCTACCTGCCGCAGTCGGGCGAGTACCACCTGGAAGGGGCGGGCTACGCGCCGGTCGGCGGCCTGTTGCACGAGGGCCGGCCGCTCGTCAGCGCCCCCGACGACGTGCTTGTGCTGCTGCGGGCCGGCGTTCTCTGCAGCGACTCCACCCTGGAGCAGAAGGACGGTCGCTGGCAGATCACCGGCGACCCGACCGAGGGCGCGCTGGTCGCCGCCGCGGCGAAGTGCGGCATCGACGCCCCGGACACCCGGGCGCGCCATGCTCGCCTCGATGCGATCCCGTTCGAGAGCATCAACCAGTTCATGGCCACGCTGCACGACGGGTACGCCGAGGACCGCAGGATCATCATCAAGGGCGCGCCCGAAGTGGTGCTGGCGCGCTGCGCCAACGTGGACCCGGCGCCGGCGGTCCATCAGGTCGAGGCGTTCGCCAGGCAGGGCATGCGCGTGCTCGGCTTTGCGCACAAGTGGCTCGATCGCGCCGCCCTGGCGATGGAAGACTGCGCCGCAGGCTTCGAGTTCATCGGCCTGCAGGCCATGATCGATCCGCCACGGGCCGAGGTGATCGAGGCCATCGGCGCGTGCCATCGGGCCGGCATCACGGTCAAGATGATCACCGGCGACCACCGTGGCACCGCCCAGGCCATCGGCGAGCAGTTGGGCATCGCCCGGGCGGGGGAGCAGGCCGTGACCGGCGTCGAGCTTGCCGGGATGGATCAGGCCGCCCTGCGCCGGATCGTGCGCCAGCACAACGTCTTCGCCCGCGTCGCGCCGGAGCACAAGCTGGGCCTGGTGCAGGCGCTGCAGGCCAATGGCGAAGTCGCGGCGATGACCGGCGACGGCGTGAACGATGCGCCGGCACTGAAGCAGGCCAACATCGGCGTGGCGATGGGGATCACCGGCACCTCAGTGGCCAAGGAGGCCGCCGACATCGTGCTGATCGACGATGACTTCACCTCGATTGCCGCGGCGGTGGAGGAAGGCCGCCGTGTGTACGACAACCTGATCAAGTCGCTGGCCTTCGTGCTGCCCACCAACCTCGGTCTGGCGCTGATCCTGATCTACGCGGTGGCTTTCTTTCCGCTGGTGGGCAAGACCGTCGATGGTCAGGTGGTGCAGGACCTGCTGCTGCCGATGCTGCCCACCCAGCTGCTGTGGATCAACCTGGTGGCCGCCGTGGCGCTGGCCCTGCCGCTGGCCTTCGAAGCGAGGGAGCCGGACGTGATGAGCCGCCCGCCGCGCGACCCTCAGGAGCCGGTGCTCAACCGGTTCGTGCTGTTTCGCACCGGCATGGCCGCGATCCTGATGTCCGTCGGCGCCATCGGCCTGTTCCTCTGGCGGTACGACGTCGAGATGGCCGCCCGCGCGATCACCGGACTGACGCAGGCGCAGATCGTGAGCGAGGCGCAGACGATGGCCGTCACGACAGTGATCCTGTTCCAGGTGTTCTACATGCTGAGCTGCCGCTCGCTCAGGGACTCGGTCTTCAGCATCGGCCTGTTCAGCAACAAGGCCGTGTTCGTCGGCATCGGCGCGGTGCTGGGACTGCAGGCGCTGTTCATCTACGCCCCGCCGCTGCAGGCGGTGTTCTCGACCTTCCCGCTGACGCCGCAGTCGCTGCTGCTGAGCGCGCTCGTCGGCGCAGTCATCCTGCCGGCGATTGCGCTGGAGAAGTCGGTTCGCAGGCGGCACCGCGCCCGCGCCGCTGCGGCGACCAACCGGCGCCGGCCTGCGGCGAAGTAGAGGTTCACGCGGGCGCTGCACGGCGGGCCGCCCGCGGCCGGCACGCCCGAGGCCCTGGCCCGGATGTTTCACCCGGTCGCCCCCTGCATCCACGATTGGCCTCTGTCAGCCGCGGTGGCAGCCTGCACTGGGCCAAAGCCATTTGGGTTGGCCGGGCCTACGCGGGCTGGCGCGGCGCCGCCGCCTTCGCAGCGCCTGCCCCCGCGCAGGCGGAAGCGTCCGCGCCAGTCCCGCGTCCCTCCTGAAACATCCAGGCTAGCCCTTGCCGCGACCGTCTGGCATCCCGGGGCGCTGGTCGCCCGCACTGCGGCAAGCGGGCATGGCGCTTACTCCGGCACCCAATCGAACTGCGTGGCGCCGAGCTCGAACAGCCCCAGCCCGGCCTCGCGCATCGGCAGGCGCAGCCGTAGCGCGCCGTCGGGGCCGGCAACGGTGCTGCCGCCGCCTTCCACGCTTTCTTCCGGACGGTTCAGCGCGTTCGGCCAGTTGGTGTGCACCACGTGCGCCTGCGTGGCCGCAGCCAGTTGCTGCACGTGGCGGACGTAGGCCGGCGGGTCGGTGCGCGGCTTCTCGGGGTCCTGGCGCAGCCAGCCCGGCACGACGATGAGGTCGACATGGCCCGGCGGCAGCGCCGGGGCGATCTGCGGCCAGTCCTCGACCTCGCGGCAGATCACCGCCGAGCAGCGCAGTCCCTGCAGCAGACCGGTCGGGCGGGCGGTGCCGCGGTTGAAGAAAGTGGCCTCGGGATCGGTGAGGCCCTGCTTGGAGATGTCGGCCACCCGCTCGCCCTGCTCGTCGATCAGCACCTGTGTGATGAAGCGCTCGCCCGCGCTGCCGAAGGTGGGCGCGCCGACACTGACCGCCAGCCGCAGCGCACGCGCCTGCGCCTGCACGGCCGCCAGCGCCGCCGCGACGCGGTGCGGCTGCGCCTCGTCGCCGATGCGGCGGTGAAAGCCGGTGATGGCCAGCTCGGCGAAGCAGCACAGTTGCGCGCCATGGCCGTGCGCCCGCTCCATGGCCTGCAAAATGGCGGCGAGGTTCTCCGCCGTCGTCCAGCGCATGGCGATTTGCGCGATCGCGACCTTCATGGCGGGCCCGCCGGGTGCGCCAGGCTCTGCCGGCGTCGTTCGCGCAGGTAGCGCAGCCCGGCGATCGCGCGCGAGCCGTACCAGCTCGTCATCTCGGCGTCGATCAGCTCCACCGGCACCGACGCGAAGCGCGCCTGCACTTCGGCGCGGTCGGCCGCGCCGAACGGGTACGGCTCGCTCGACAGCAGCACGCGCTCGACGCGCGGGATCTCGGCCGCCAGCTCCACCGTCGGGTAGCGCGCGGCGCCGGCAAAGCCGCCGGGTGGGTAGGGCACGTCCCAGCCAACCAGCGCCAGCATGCCGGCGATGTAGGTGTCGCCGGCCACCGTCATCCAGGGCTCGCGCCACACCAGGTACAGCACGCGCTCGGGGCGCCAGGGGCTGGCGCGGCAGGCCACGAGTTCGCGCTCGAGCGCGTTGCACAGGGTCTCGGCAGCGGCCGTCGCGTGAAACAGCGCACCCATCAACCGGTACAGCGGCAGGTTGTCCTCGGGCCGCTGCGGGTGGGTGACGACGATGCAGGGCACGAACTCGCGCAGCGCCGCCACCAGCGGGGCGTCGTTCTCGTCCACGTTGACGATCACGTGCGTCGGCGCCAGCGCGCGCAGCCGGCCGAGGTTCACGTCCTTGGTGCCGCCGACCTTGGGCACGGCGTCGATGGCCGGCCGCGGGTGCACGCAGAAGCCGGTGCGGCCGACCAGCCGGTCCGCCATGCCCAGGTCGAACAGCAGTTCGGTGATGCTGGGCACCAGCGAGACGATGCGGCAGGCGGCGCCGGCGGGCTGGTGCCGCGTGCCGAGGGCATCGACCAGCGGGTCCGGGGTGGCGGGCAGCGGCATGGCGCGCGGTGGCGGCCGTGGCCTAACCGGCGCGGTCCGACGCGTCGTCCGGCCGAGCGCCTGCCGCCGCGCCGGCCGCCGGGCTCGCGGCGGCCGTGGTGGCCGTGGTGGCCGTGGCGGTCGTGGCGGTCGTGGCGGTCGTGGCGGTCGTGGAGGTCGTGGCGGGTGTGGTGATCGTCGTGGCGGCGTCGCGCGGCTTGCGCTGGCGGCCGGCGAAGGCGCGGTCGAACAGTGCATTGGGCAGCAGGCGCAGCAGCTTGGCCACCACCCCCATGGGCCACGGGATCACGGTGTAGCTCACCTGCCGCTCGATGGCCCGCGCCGCGCGTGCGGCGAACACGTCGGGGTCGGTCAGGAACGGCATCGGATACGGGTTGCGCGCGGTCAGCGGCGTGCGGATGAAGCCCGGCGCGATGGTCACCACCCGCACCCCGGAGCCGCGCAGTCCGACGCGCAGGCTTTCCAGGTAGGTGATGGCGGCCGCCTTGCTGGCGCAGTAGGCCTCCGTGCCCGGCAGGCCGCGGATGCCGGCCACGCTGGCCACGCCCACCAGCGTGCCGCGCCCGCGCGCGCGCATGGCAGCCATGAAGGGGTGGAAGGTGTAGGCCAGCGCGAACACGTTGGTCGCGTAGATGCGCTCGAGTGCGGCGAGGTCCTCGTAGTGCTCGGTCAGCACGCCGGCGGAAATGCCGGCGTTGGCGATGACCACGTCGGTGCCGCCGCTGGCGGCAGTGGCCTGCTCGAAGGCGTGCGCGGCGGCGATCAGCGCGTCCTTGTCGGTCACGTCGACCGCATAGCGGTGGTGCGCGCCCGGCAGCGAGGCGGCCAGTTGCGCCAGCACTTCCGCACGCCGCGCCACCAGGCCGAGGGTGGCGCCGCGGCGCGCGTACTCGGCCGCCAGCGCTGCGCCAATGCCGCTGGAGGCGCCGGTGATGAAGACGTTCATGCGGCCGGGCCGGCGTGCGGGCGCAGCCGCACGGCCGTGCCGCTGACTTTGACCATCGGCACGCCGCCGGCCGTTACTTCTTGGCCGCGCCGCCGCGCTCGCGCCGCGCCCGGTCGATCAGGAAGTTCAGCGTCGTCAGGAATTCCTCCAGGCCGCCGGCATCGGCCGGCGAGGTCAGCCACTTGCCGTCCACCGTCACGTTCGGCGTGCCTTCGATCTTGTAGGCCTGCCACACCTGGGCGGCCCGGTTGGTGCGCGCGGACACCGTGAAGGAGTTGTAGTTGTCGAGCCAGGCCTTGCGATCGACGCCCTGAGCGGCCATGAAGTCGGCGATCTCGTTGCTGTCGAGCAGGCGCCGTCTTTCCTTGTGATAAGCCGTGAACACGCGCGGGTGCAGGTCGTCCACGCGCTTGATGGCCTCCAGCGTGTAGTAGATGCGGGTGTGCGGCTGGCGCTGGGCATCGAAGGCCACCGGCAGGCGGCGATACACCACGTCGGGCGGCAGCCGCTTGCGCCATGCCTCCAGCGCCGGCTCGACCGCGTTGCACGCCGGGCAGCCGTACCAGAAGAACTCGAGCACCTCGATCTGGCCCCCTTCCACCGGCTGCGGCGGGCGCACCGGCTTGAACTCCTTGCCCTCGGTGGGCGTACGGCCCATGGGCTGGGCCCGGCCGGCCAGCGGAGCGGCAAGGCCGCTCAGGCCGCCTGCGACGGCCAGCGCGATCAGTTGACGGCGATGCAGGTGCGAAGTCATGGGCTGTCCTTTGGCGTGTTGCAGTCGTTGACCGTGGAGCGGCGGCGCAGTTCAGGGGCGCCCGCTGACCGGGACCGGCCGGCTGCGGCCCGGTGGGGCGCCTGCGCCGGCCGGCGGCCCGCCGCCTACTTCACCGGGACCAGTTGCGAATCGATGTTGTTGTCGGCGAGCAGCTTGCGGATGCGGTTGATGTCGTCCGTCGAGCCGTAAGGGCCCAGGCGGACACGGTACAGCGTGGCGCCACCCTGCTCGACCGGGGAGATCTTGGCATCGAAGCCCAGCAGCGCCAGCCGCGCGCGCAGGCTGTCGGCGTCCTCGGTCGTGCGGAAGGCGCCCGCCTGCAGCAGGAAGCGGCCGCCGTCGTTCTTGCTGGCGGCGGCCTGCTGCGCGGCCTTCTCGGCGGCCGCCTGCACCTCGGCATTGGACTCGATCTTCGGCGCAGTTTCGCCCGGCGGGGGGGGCGGATTGGGGGCCTGGCCGTACAGCGGCTTGTTCGGATCGGGCAGCTTGCCGTCGGCACCGGGCTTGATGTTTTCGGTCGGCCGCTGCACCTTGTTGACGAACGGGATCGGTGCGTTGGTCAGGTAGATGGCTACCGCCACGGCGATGCCCAGCCCCACCACCAGCCCGACCACGAAGCCGATCAGCGCGCTGCCGCGTTGTTTCTCTGCGCTTTGCATGGGCCGGGAGTTTAAGGGGCGTGCCGAGGCGTCGCTCCAGGCGCGCCCGCAGCGCGGTGCCGCCATCGGTGGCCGCCGCCCGCTGCTCCTCGCCCGAGGGTCCGGCCTGGACTGGCTCACATCCTCTCGGGAGCGCCCACACCCAGGAGCGCCAGCCCGTTGCGCAGCACCTGGCGCGCCGCCAGCAGCAGCGCCAGCCGGGCCTCCCGTGTCGGCGCCTCGTCCACCAGCACGCGCTCGGCGTTGTAGAAGGCATGGAAGTCGGCGGCCAGATCCTTCAGGTAGAAGCAGAGCTGGTGCGGCGCGAGCTCCTCGGTGGCCGTGGCCAGCAGCTCCGGGTAGGCGGCCAGCCGCTGCAGCAGCGCCAGTTCCCGGGGCGCGCCGAGCGGCGACAGGTCGATGCCGGCCGCGCGCGCCTCCTCCAGGCCGAGCCCGCGCTCGGCCGCCTGCGCCAGCACCGAGCAGATGCGCGCGTGGGCGTACTGCAGGTAGTACACCGGGTTGTCCTCCGACTGCGACAGCGCAAGGTCCACGTCGAAGGCAAACTCGGTGTCGGCCCGGCGCGAGGCGAGGAAGAAGCGGGTCGCATCCTTGCCCACCCAGTCGATGAGATCGCGCAGCGTCACGTAGGTGCCGGTGCGCTTGCTCATCTTCACTTCCTCGCCGCCCTTCATGACCCGCACCATCTTGTGCAGCAGATAGTCCGGAAAGCCGGCCGGAACCGGTACGCCGAGCGCCTGGCCCGCGGCCTGCAGGCCGGCACGCACGCGCGCCACGGTGCCGAAGTGATCCGAGCCCTGCACGTTGATGACCTTGGCAAAGCCGCGCTGGAACTTGGTGACGTGATAGGCCACGTCCGGCACGAAATAGGTGAAGGTGCCGTCGGACTTGCGCATCACGCGGTCCTTGTCGTCCTGGCCCGGGCCGCCAAAGCCCGCCGTGCCGCCGATCTGCGTGGTCCGCAGCCACAGCGCGCCCTCGGCCTCGTAGGTCAGGCCCGAGTCGACCATCGCCTGCACCGCCGCCTGCACCTTGCCCTCGGCGTACAGCGACGACTCGAGATAGAACACGTCGAAGCGAACGCCGAAGGCCGCCAGATCCAGGTCCTGCTCGTGGCGCAGGTAGGCCACCGCAAAGCGGCGGATGTTCTCCAGGTCCTCGGCGTTGCCGCTGGCAGTCACCGGCGCGCCGTCGCGCGCGGTCTGCGTCTTGCGCGCCAGGAACTCGCGCGCGATGTCGGCGATGTAGTCGCCCTTGTAGCCCACCGCCTCCTCGTCGATGCTCGCGCCCTGCAACTGGCGCACGCGCAACTGCACCGACCGGGCGAGCGTGTCGATCTGCACGCCGGCGTCGTTGTAGTAGAACTCGCGCGTTACCTGCCAGCCCTGGGTGGCGAGCAGGTTGGCCAGCGCATCGCCGAGCGCTGCCTGGCGCGCGTGGCCCACGTGCAGCGGGCCGGTCGGATTGGCCGAGACGAACTCCACCATGACGCGCCGGCCGGCGTGCGTGGCCGCGGTGCCGAAGCCGTCGCGCTCGTGCAGCACCTGGCGCACCACCGCCTGCTTGGCGCCGGCGGCCAGACGCAGGTTGATGAAGCCCGGCCCGGCCAGCTCCGCGCTGTCGATCAGCCCGCTGGCAGCGGGGTTGACTCGCAGCGCATCGACGATCGCGGTAGCGACCTCGCGTGGGTTCTTCTTGAGGGCCTTGGCCACCTGCAGCGCGACGTTGCAGGCCAGATCGCCGTGCGCCTGCACCTTGGGGCGCTCCAGCTCGACGGCGGCGGCAGGCGCTCCGATGCCGGCGAGCGCCTGACGGATCAGGTCGGCGACCTGCTGTTTGTGTTGGGCAAGCACGGCAACGACGTGGGAGTGGGCAAAGACTGGGCAGTCTACCGACCGGTGCGGTGCCAGCCGCGTGTGCCGATCGTCCCGACGACGCCGAGCGCGCAGATGGCGCAGGTGGCGCAGGTGTTGCAGGCGGCGCAGGTGTCGCCGAGTGCGCCTGGCACGCCCGGGGCGCGCCCCGATGAGGCCCGCGTTGTGCCCTCGGTTGTGCCCCGGGATATGCCCCGGGATATGCCCCGGGATGTGCACCGAAGACGCCCGGGTTGCGCCGCACTCGCGCCCGGGTCGCACCGGGCGCCCCAGCCCGCCGCGCCGCGGGTCAGGCAACCGCCGTGCCGAACAGCCGCCCGACCAGCGCCGTGAGCGCCATCGCGGCCGCTCCCCAGAGCGCGACGCGCGCCGCCCCCACGCCGATCTTGGCCCCGCCGGTGTAGGCGGCCAGCGCCCCGAGCGCGGCCAGGAATACGAGCGACGTGCCGGCCACCACCGGCACCACGGCGGCCATCGGCACGATCGCCGCGCACGCCAGCGGCAGGATGGCGCCGGCCGCAAAAGTGCCGGCCGAGGTGACGGCGGCCTGCAGCGGTCGCGCGGCGAGGTGCTCGCTGATACCCAGCTCGTCGCGTGCGTGCGCCTTGAGGGCGTCCTGCGCCATCAGTTGCTCGGCGACCTGGGCTGCCAGGTCTTCGCTCAGGCCGCGCTGGCGATAGATGCCGATCAGCTCGCGCCGCTCGGCCTCGGGTTCGGCCGCCAGCTCCGCGCGCTCGCGCTCCAGATCGGCGCGCTCGGTGTCCGACTGCGAACTGACGCTGACGTACTCGCCGGCGGCCATCGACATCGCGCCGGCCACCAGCGCGGCCAGCCCGGCCACCAGCACCTCCTCGCGTGCCGTGCCGGCAGCAGCGACGCCGACGATCAGGCTGGCGGTGGAGACGATGCCGTCGTTGGCGCCGAGCACCGCGGCGCGCAGCCAGCCGATTCGTTCGGTGCGATGTCGTTCCAGGTGGCGGGGTCGCATGGCCAGGCAGGGCGGAGCCGCAGATGCCCCATTGTGGCGCCCGCCCGGCGCGCCGGCCTTGACCTGGGCCGGCGGTTACGCCGATTTCTTGTCCAGCAGCTTGAATGCGTGCGTCCAGTGGTTGTTCTGACGGGCGTAGCGGATCCACAGCATTGCCAGCGGCTCCAGCAGGCGGGCGCCGTCGAGCGCGCCGATGTCGACCGACTCCCAGCCAAAGTCCTGCAGGATGGCCAGCACCTGCCGCTTCGCCTGCGCGTCGTTACCGGCGATGAACATCGTGGGCGGACCGCCGGCAAGCTGCGGGTCGACCATGTGCGTGGCGGTCACGATGTTGAACGCCTTGACCACCTTGGCCTGCGGCACCCAGCTCTGGATCTGCTCCGCACCGGAGGTCGTGTAGCCGAGTGCCAACTCCCCTGCGAGTCTGGTGAAGTCGAGCGGGTTGGTGGTGTCGATCAGCAGCTTGCCGGCCAGGTTGGCGGCGCCGGTGAGCCGGACGGCCGCCTCGGTGCCCTCCCACGACGTGGCCAGAACCGCGAAGTCGCCCGCCCGGGCGGCCTCCCCAAAAGTGGCGGCACGCACGCCCCGGCCGATGGCGGCGAGTGCCTTTTGCGCGCTCTGGCCGCCGGGGTCGCGCGTGCCCAAGATGACCTGGTGGCCGCGGCCGATGAAACCGCGGGCCAGGTGCTGACCGACGGTGCCGGTGCCGAGAATGGCGACTTGCATGATGTTCTCCTTGTACCGGGATGGGCCGCTGCGACAGGCAGCCGCCCGCTGAAGGGCATTCTTGGCGTGGCGCCATAATTCGTCCAATCGATTACCTGTATACAGACCATTCGCGGAATGGATATCAACCGGCTCGACCTGAACCTGCTGCGCGCGCTCGACGCTTTGCTGGCCGAGCGGCATGTCACGCGCGCCGCCGCGCGGCTGCACCTGACGCAACCGGCCACCAGCGCCGCGCTGGCGCGCCTGCGCGCGGCCTTCGGCGACCCGCTGCTGGTGCGCGGCCAGGGCGGACTGTTGCCGACGCCGCGGGCCGCCGAGCTGGCACCGCAGGTGCGCGCGCTGATGCAGCAGATCGACGCGCTCGGGACCGCGCCGCAGCCTTTCGACGCGACCCGCGCGCGCCATCGCTTCACGCTGGCCTCCACCGACTACGTGCACGCGCTGCTTACCCCATGGCTGGCCGACCTGTGTGCCCGGGCCGGCGGCCTCGACGTGGCGCTGCTGGCGCTCGACTCGGACAGCGTGACCGCGCGCATGGAGCGCGGCGAGGTCGATCTGGCCGTCGGCAACCTGGCGCGCACGCCGCCGGGCCTGCGCTCGCGCAAGGCGCTGAGCGACCGCTTTGTCGTCATCGGGCGGCGCGATCACCCGGGGCTGCGGCGCCCGCTCACGCTGCCGGCTTTCTGTGCGCTCGAGCACGTGCTGGTGAGCCCACGCGGCGGCGCCTTCAGCGGCGCCACCGACGAGGCGCTGGCGGGCCGCGGCCTGGCGCGGCGCGTGCGTCTGTCGGTTCAGGGCTTCCTGCAGGTGCCGGAGCTGCTGACCGACTCCGACCTGGTGGCCGTGTTTCCGGAGCGACTGGCGCGGCGGCACGCCGCGCGGCTGACGATCGTGCCCGCGCCGCTGCCGCTGCCGGGCTTCACCATGGTCGCCGCCTGGCACGAGCGCGTGCACCAGGCGCCGGCGCACCAGTGGCTGCGCGAAGCGGTGGTGCGGGCGCTGGCTGCCGGTTGAGCGCCGCGGGGCCGGTAGCATCGGCCTCATGCGCAGCGAAATCGATCACCTGGTGGTGGCCTGCGCCACCCTGGAGCAGGGCGCAGCCTGGGCCGCCGACCGGCTCGGCGTGGCGCCGCAGCCCGGCGGCCAGCACGTCACCATGGGCACGCACAACCAGTTGCTGCGGCTGGGCGAGCGCGTGTACCTCGAGCTCATCGCCGTCGACCCGGCCGGGGTCGCGCCGGCGCGGCCGCGCTGGTTCGGCCTCGACCAGCCCGAGGTGCAGGCGCGCGCGGCCGGCCAGCCGTTCCTGCTGACCTGGGTGGCGGCCAGCGACGACATATACGAGGCCGTGCAGCGCGTGCCCGCGCTGGGCGAGGTCACGGCCTTCACGCGCGGGGCCTACGCGTGGCAGTCCGCGCTGCCCGAAGATGGCCGCTTGAACCATGACGGCGTGCTGCCGGCGGTGATCCAGTGGCGCAGCGCGCATCCGGCCGCGCAACTGGAGGACCGCGGCTGCGCTCTGCTCGGGCTCGATCTGGCGCATCCGCAGGCGCCCGGCGTGCTGCCGCTGTTCCGCGCCCTGAAGCTGACCGGCCCTGTCAACCTCGCCACCGGCCCCCGGTCGCTCACCGCGCACCTGCTGACCCCGCGGGGACCCGTCGCGCTCCAATGAAGCCCTTCGCCGTCCGCCGCTGCATCGCCGCGCTGGCCGCCGGCGCCACCCTGACCCTGACGCTTTCTACCTGCGCCACCATGACCGCCCCTGAAGCCCGCCCCGCCGCGCCCGTTGCCCCCACGCAGCATCACGTGGTCGGCAGCCCGCACGGCGACCGCATCGACGAGTACTACTGGCTGCGCGACGACGATTCGCAGGCCAAGCGGCCGCAGATCATGGACTACCTGCGCGCCGAAAACGCCTACACCGAGGCCATGCTGGCGCACACGCAGCCGCTGCAGGAGCGGCTGGTGCGCGAGCTGCGCGCCCGCATCAAGGAGGACGACGCCAGCGTCCCCGTGTACGACAACGGCTACTGGTACAGCACGCGCTTCGAGGTCGGCGCCGAGTACCCGGTGCACCTGCGCCAGCGCGGCGGCGTCGACGGGCCCGATGCCGCCGCGCCGCTCGAGGTGACTCTCGACCTGCCGGCGCTCGCCAAGGGCAAGCCGTTCTTCAGTCTCGGCGGCTTCGCGGTGAGCCCGGACAACCAGTGGCTCGCCTGGACCGAAGACACGGTGGGCCGGCGCATCAACACGCTGCGCATCAAGAACCTCGCCACCGGCGCCGTGCTGCCGGTGCGCATCGAGGGCGTGCTCGAAGACCTGGTGTGGGCCGCCGACAACGCGACCCTGTTCTACATCCGGCAGGACCCGCAGACGCTGCAGTCGGGTCCGGTGTATCGCCATGTGCGCGGCAGCGATCCCGCCGCCGACGTCCTGGTGTACGACGAACCGGACAAGACGCTGTTTGCCAGCGTGGGGCATACGGCGTCGCGCGAGTTCATCACCCTCTGGCTGACCGGCTTCACCACCACCGAGCTGCGCGTGGTGCCGGCCCATGCGCCCGCGCAGGCGCCGCGCGTCGCGCTGCCGCGGCGGCCGGACGTGCGCAGCTACGCCGACCACCTGGCGGGCCGCTGGATCATCCGCACCAACGACGGCGCCCGCAACTTCCGCCTGATGCAGGCGGGCGAGGCAACGCTCGCGGACCCGGCCCGGTGGACCGAGCTCGTGGCGCATCGCGAGGACGCCACGCTCGAGGACTTTGCCCTGTTCCACCGCGCCCTCGTGCTGGAGGAGCGAGTGGAGGCCAACTCGCGGCTGCGCGTCCTGCCGTGGGACGGCAAGGGCGGCTTCAGTGTGGCGGCCGACGAGACCGCGTTCGTGATGAACCTGAGCGCCAACCGCGACCCGGCCCTGCCGCGCGCCCGCTACGTCTACGACTCCATGGTCACGCCGCAGACCACCTACGACGTCGACCTGGTCACCGGCGCGCGCACGGTGCGCAAGACGCAGCCGGTGCTCGGCTACGAGCGCAGCCTCTACGACAGTGCGCGCCTGTGGGTGCCCAGCCGCGACGGCAAGCGCATTCCGGTGTCGATCATGTGGCGCAAGGACCGGTTCGAGCGCGACGGCCGCGCACCCCTGCTGCTGCTCGGTTACGGGGCCTACGGCTACTCCTACGACCCGCACCTGAGCAGCAGCGCGCTGTCGCTGCTCGACCGCGGCTTTGCCTATGCCATTGCCCACGTGCGCGGCGGCTCCGAGCTGGGCGAAGGCTGGTACGAGGCCGGCAAGCTGGAGCACAAGCAGAACAGCTTCAACGACTTCGTCGACGTGACGCGCCATCTGAAGTCCGAGCGCTGGGCCGGGAAGGTGTTTGCCAGCGGCGGCTCCGCCGGCGGCCTGCTGATGGGGGCCATCGCCAACCAGGCGGGCATGGAGTACGCGGGCATTTCGATGTGGGTACCGTTCCTCGACGTGGTGACCACCATGCTGGACGAGACGATTCCGCTCACCACCAATGAGTGGACGCAGTGGGGCGATCCGCGCGAGAAGGCGGCCTACGAGCGCCTGCTCGCCTACTCGCCCTACGACAACATCGAGCGCAAGCCCTACCCGCCGATCCTGATGCACTCCGGGCTGTGGGACTCGCAGGTCCAGTACTTCGAGCCCGCCAAGTATGTTGCCCGGCTGCGTGCGCGCAAGACCGACGCCAACCCGCTGCTCCTGCACATGGACCTGGAGTCCGGTCACGGCGGCAAGTCGGGCCGCTTCGAGCAATTGCGCGAGCAGGCGCGCGAGTACGCGTTCTTCCTCGACTTGGCGGGGGTCCGTCAGTAGGGGGCGCTCGGCTACGGCCGTTCGCCGCCGCCGGCAAGGCTGGCGGGCGTGACAAACGAGCGCAAACGTTGCGAAGATCGCCCGCTCCGACCGCCTGACTCCAGCGCAATGCCCAAGTCCAAGAAGTCCAGCAGCGCCACGGCCGCCACGGTGGGTTACGAAGCCCAGCTCTGGCAGATGGCCGACGCCCTGCGCGGCAGCATGGACGCTGCCGAGTACAAGCACGTTGTCCTCGGCCTCATCTTCCTCAAGTACATCTCCGACGCCTTCGAAGAGAAGCACGCCGCGCTGCTGGCCGAGCAGGCCCAGGGTGCCGACCCCGAAGATCCCGACGAGTACCGTGCCCAGAGCATCTTCTGGGTGCCGCCCGAGGCACGCTGGCCGCACCTGAAGGCGCAGGCCCGCCAGAGCACGATCGGCCAGCTCGTCGACGACGCCATGGCCGGCATCGAGCGCGACAACCCGGCGCTCAAGGGCGTGCTGCCCAAGGACTACGCCCGGCCTGCGCTGGACAAGCAGCGACTCGGCCAGTTGATCGACATGATCAGCAACATCAAGGTCGGCGACGAGGCCAGCCGTGCCAAGGACGTGCTCGGCCGCGTCTACGAGTATTTCCTCTCGCAGTTCGCCAGCGCCGAGGGCAAGAAGGGCGGCGAGTTCTACACGCCGCGCTGCGTGGTCAAGCTGCTGGTCGAGATGCTCGAGCCCTACCGCGGCCGGGTTTACGACCCGTGCTGCGGCTCGTCGGGCATGTTCGTGCAGTCGGTGGAGTTCATCCGCGCGCATGCAACCGGGAATGGAAATGCCGGCAACGGTAACGGCGGCAAGGCGAGAGCCGACATCTCCATCTACGGTCAGGAGTCCAACTACACCACCTGGCGGCTGGCACGCATGAACCTCGCCATCCGCGGCATCGACAGCGGACAGATCGCGCAGGGCGACACCTTCCACAACGACCGCCACCCGGATCTCAAGGCCGACTTCATCCTCGCCAACCCGCCCTTCAACATTTCCGACTGGGGCGGCGAGCGCCTGCGCGAAGACAAGCGCTGGCAATACGGCGTGCCGCCGGCGGGCAACGCCAACTTCGCCTGGGTGCAGCACATCGTGCACCACCTTGCGCCCGGCGGCGTGGCCGGCTTCGTGCTGGCCAACGGCTCGATGTCGAGCAACCAGTCGGGCGAGGGCGAGATCCGCAAGAGCCTGATCGAAACCGACCTCGTGGACTGCATGGTCGCGCTGCCGGGCCAGCTCTTCTACTCGACGCAGATCCCCGTGTGCCTGTGGTTCCTCCGCCGCGACAAGCGCCGCATTTCTCCCTCTCCCGCCTCAGCGGGAGAGGGCCGGGGTGAGGGCAGCGACCGCCGCGGCCAGGTGCTGTTCATCGATGCCCGCAAGCTCGGCCCGCTGGTGGACCGCACCCACCGCGAGCTGACCGACGAGGACATCGCCCGCATCGCCAACACCTACCACGCTTGGCGCGGCGAGAAAGTCATTTCTCCCTCTCCCACATCAGTGGGAGAGGGTCGTGGTGAGGGCGTCATTGACTACGCCGACGTGCCCGGCTTCTGCAAGAGCGCCGCGCTGGACGAAGTGCGCAAGCACGGCCATGTGCTCACGCCTGGCCGCTACGTGGGGGCCGAGGCGCAGGAGGACGACGGGGAGCCGTTCGAGGAGAAGATGCGGCGGCTCACCGCCACGCTGCGCGAGCAGCAGGCCGAAGCCGCGAAGCTGGATGCTGCGATTGCTGCCAACCTGGAAAGTCTCGGCTTCGGGGACGGCTCGCGATGACACCCGATGCACTTCGTGTCCTGATCGGCCGAGGCGAGACGCTGACGGTCGAGTTCAAGGGCGAAGAGCGCGGCCCGCTGAACGATCGCGACCTGGTCGAGGCGGTCGTGTGTCTCGCCAACCAGTCCGGCACCGAGCCTGCGCGCCTGCTCGTCGGCGTGGAAGACGATGGTCGGCTCACCGGCGCGCGACCTCGGCATGACGGGACCACCGACACGACCAGAATTGCCGCCCTCATCGCCAATCGCACCCGTCCTTCGATCAACGTGCAGGTCGCACTCGCGATGATCGAGGGGCAGCCGGTGCTCAGCATCGAAGTGCCCCCGCAACGCCAGCCTGTGGCCACCAGCGAAGGCGTGTTCCTGCGCCGCGCGCTGGGCGGCGACGGCCGGCCCGCATGCATCCCGATGGACGGCTATGCCGTGCAGTCGCTGCAGGCCGACCGCGGACTGCTCGACCCTTCGGCCCAGGTCGTGGCCGAGGCGCGCTGGGAACATCTCGATCCGCTGGAGTTCGAGCGCTTCCGGCGCAGCGTGCGCGAGCGGCGCGGGCGCAGCGACGAATCGCTGCTCGACCTGCCCGATCTCGACCTCGCCAAGGCCCTCTGCGTGGTGGACGCCAACGGCACGGTTCGCGGCGTGCGCCTCGCGGCCCTGCTGCTGTTCGGCAAGGACGATGCCTTGCGCCGATTCCTGCCCACCCATGAGGTGGCCTTTCAGGTGCTGCGCGGGCTCGACGTGGAAGTCAACGACTTCTTCCGCTGGCCGCTGCTGCGCGTGCTGGAGGAGTGCGAGGCACGCATTCGGGCCCGTAATCGCGAACAGGAAGTGATGGTCGGCATGCTGCGGGTCGGCGTGCCGGATTACCCCGAGCGCGCGCTGCGTGAGGCCCTGGCCAATGCCCTGATCCACCGCGACTACCTGCGGCTGGGCGCGGTGCACTTCCAGTGGCAGACCGACCACATCGAGATCATGAGCCCCGGCGGCTTTCCGGAAGGTGTGCGGCTCGACAACCTGCTCGTCACCACCCCGCGCCCGCGCAACCCGCTGCTGGCGGACGCCTTCAAGCGCGCCGGCATCGTCGAGCGCACGGCGCGCGGCATCGACACGATCTTCTACGACCAGTTGCGCAATGGCCGGCCTGCGCCTTCCTATGCGCGGAGCAACGAAACGACGGTGAGCATCGTGCTGCCGGGTGGCGCGGCCAATCTCGACTTCGTGCGGCTTCTGGTGAGCGAGGCGCAGCAGGGGCGCGATCCGGGGCTGGACGAGCTGCTGGTCCTCAACGCCCTGTGGCAGACCCGCAGCCTGGCCACCGACGATGCGTCGCGGCTGCTGCAGAAGCCGGAGGGCGAATCCCGGGCTGCGCTGCACCGGCTGGTCGAAGCGGGCTTGGTGGAGGAGCGCGGTCAGACCAAGGGGCGCACGTGGCACCTCTCCGCCGCCGCCTACCGGCTGCTGGGCGACAAGTCCGGCTATGTCCGCCAGCGCGGCTTCGAGCCCCTGCAGCGAGAGCAGATGGTGCTGCAATACGTGGAAAAGCACGGGCGCATCACACGGCGGGAGGCGGCCGAGCTGTGCCGCATTACCGGCCCCCAGGCCTATCGCCTGCTGGATCGCCTTGCGCAACAAGGGCTTGTGCAGCGCGAGGGCGAGCGAGGACGGAGTGTCGGCTACCGGAGGCCATCGGCATGAATACCGCAAATGCACGGAAACGCACGGTCAATGCACGCGTGCATTCATTTGGACGGGGCATGCGATTCGAGGTGGCGGTGGTCTGGCGGCAGGGCGAGGTGGCGAGACTGGGTGCGCGAAGCGCGGCCAGCATGAGGGAGCCTCGGTATGGCGAATGAGTGGGAAACGGTTCCGCTCGACAGCCTGATCGAGCCAACTCGCGGGATCTCCTACGGAATTGTGCAGCCTGGTACGCCGGTAGCAGATGGCGTACCTATCGTCCGCGTCAGTGATGTACGCGATGGCCGTGTAGAGGTATCGACACCGCTGCGGGTGGCGCGCGATATCGAGGCTGCGCACGCTCGCACGCGTCTTGCGGGCGGCGAATTGCTCCTGACGCTGGTGGGTACCGTCGGCGAAGCGGCAGTTGTCCCGGCGTCGCTGGCGGGGTGGAACACCGCACGTGCGGTAGCGGTAATCCCAGTTCGCAAGGAAGTTGGCGCGCACTGGGTGAAGCTTGCCCTAGCAGCGCCTGGCGTCCGCGCGATCATCGACTCACGCTTGAACACGACCGTTCAAGCCACGCTCAACCTAGGGGACGTCGCGCAGCTGCCAATCGTCTTGCCACCAATCCGTGAACGCAAGGCCATCGCCCATATCCTCGGCACGCTGGATGACAAGATCGAACTGAACCGTCGGATGAGCGAGACGCTGGAGGCGATGGCCCGCGCGCTCTTCAAGTCGTGGTTCGTGGATTTCGACCCCGTCCGCGCCAAGGCCGAAGGCCGCGACCCCGGCCTCCCGAGACCCATCGCGGACCTCTTCCCTGACCGGCTTGTCGACTCCGAACTCGGGGAGATTCCGGAGGGGTGGGATATCAAACAGTTCGGAGACGTCGCCGAGCATCCGCGCCGTACCGTACAGCCCGGCAGTATCGAACCAGACATGCCCTACATCGCGCTCGAGCATATGCCGAGGCGCTGCATCGCGCTGTCTGAATGGGGCGTCGCTGCGGGTCTCGAAAGCAACAAGTTCGAGTTCAAGGCGGGCGAGATCCTTTTTGGAAAGCTCAGGCCATACTTCCACAAGGTCGGGGTTGCGCCGGTCGATGGCGTGTGCTCGACGGATATCGGAGTCGTCGTGCCGAAGGAACCTCATTGGTTCTCGTTCGTGCTTGGCGTGGTTTCCAGCGACGAGTTCGTCGAATTCACGAACGCTGGCTCGACAGGCACCAAGATGCCGCGGACGAGTTGGGCTGACATGGCGCGATATGAACTCGTTAAGCCACCGATAACCATAGCCAAGGCATTCACCGATCGGATGCGCCCGTCGGTCGAGCGGATCATCGCTGGCATCCATGAGTCCCGCAGCCTCGCGGCATTGCGCGACGCGCTGCTGCCCAAGCTCATCTCGGGTGAGTTGCGGGTGAAGAGTGTCAAGCGATCTTTTGAGGTGGCAGCGTGAGCAGCCTCAAGATGCTCGAGCGGGAATGCTTTGAAGAGCTCTTTGGAATGAGTGGCGGCTACGTGCTGGACTTTACGAACAGGACGTTTGCCGAGTTTTTCCGCGAAACTGCGGGCGTAGACATACTTTCCAGCAAGTACGCGGGCAAAGGCGATTCAAAGGCGAGGCGCCTACGCGCATTCATCGAGTTGGAACCTGATGCGTTGGTCGGCAAGGCCCTGTCGGAACTCCTCGAGTTTTGGCGCTACAAGACGCCTCAGCCGACTACGAGGGAGGCGGATTTCCATGAACGCGCGAAGCAGGTCGTCGGGCGCCTTCTTGGCAAGGAAGCCCGGCCGGTGGACTCCGGGCTGGACTTTCTGAAGAAGGACTTCGGCCCGGTCGCTCTGCAGAAGATTCCATCCGCCGGACCGCTGGCGCCGATTCTTGAGGCGCGGCTCGCAGAGGCAATGCTTTGTCTGCGAGCGGGCGCTCCGCTGGCCGTCATCTTTCACTGCGGCAGCATCTTGGAAGGTTTGCTCCTTGGCGTTGCGAGCGCAAATCCCCAGCAGTTCAACCAGGCGCCGAACAGCCCCAAGGACAAGGGCGGCAACGTCAAGCAGTTCCATGAGTGGTCGCTCGCGCAGTTCATCGACGTCGCCTGCGAACTCGATCATCTGAAGCTCGACGTGAAGAAGTTTAGCCACGCTCTTCGAGATTTCCGCAACTACATTCACCCGTACGAGCAGATGAGCGCCCGGTTCAACCCCGACAAGCACACGGCGGAGATATGCCTGCAGGTGTTGAAGGCAGCGATAGCTTCGTTGAGTCGACAGCGGAGTTAGCAGGTAGGGCTATTTCGCATGGATCCGCGCGTAACCGAGCTTCACAGCATCATGCCGATGGACAACGTGGCGTCGGTGCTCGCGCATGGGCTCCTGTCGTACGAGCGTGCTGCCAGGTTGCCGCACCACTCCGTCGCCCTGCAGCCGGTGCAGGACCGGCGTGACCACAAGCACGTGCCTGGCGGGCTGAAGCTGCATCAGTACGCGAACCTTTACTTCCATGCGCGCAACCCGATGCTCCACAAGCGGCTGCCGGAGGCCAATGACCTGTGCGTGCTGCGCGTCTCGACAGAGGTGCTGACCTTGCCGGGCGCCGTGATCACTGATCAGAACGCCGCCAGCGACTATGTGCGCTTCTACGCGCCCGCGCAGTGGCAGCTGCTCGATTGGGACGACATCTTCGCGATGGACTGGCGGCACCCCGGTGACCAGATTGCCTACTGGCGCCACAAGTCGCGCAAGTGCGCCGAAGTGCTGGTGCCGCACCAGGTCGAGGCCCGGTTGATCACGGGGGCGTATGTGGTTGATGCAGCGGCGCAGACGCGTCTGGCCGCGTTCGGCTGCACGCTTCCGATCATCGTCAACCCGGTTCTTTTCTTTCGTTGAGTCGTGCAAACTATGGGCATGTTTCGGGCGCTGATCGGCGACCTCTTCGCGAGCCAAGCTCAGACCCTCGTCAACACCGTCAACTGTGTCGGCGTGATGGGCAAGGGCGTGGCGTTGGAGTTCAAGAAGCGCTGGCCCGCGATGTTCGAGGACTACCAGAGGCGCTGCGCGCAGAAGCAGGTACGGCTTGGCGAGCCGTATCTGTACCGCGACCTCTCCGGTACGACGATCGTCAACTTCCCGACCAAGGGTCATTGGCGGTCGCCGTCACGCATCGCCGATATCGAGCGTGGACTGGACTATCTGGTGGCTCACGCCGAGGGGTGGGGCATTCGAAGCCTCGCGCTGCCGCCGCTGGGGTGCGGCAACGGCGGCCTGGAGTGGAGCGAGGTCGGGCCGCTGATCTTCCGCAAGCTTCACGATGCCCCGTTCGACGTCGAGGTCTATGCACCGTTCGGAACCCCCGGCAAGCAGTTGACCGAGGAGTTCCTGGCGGCACCGGCGCAGATGTCCTTGTCAGGCAAGGGCCGCAGCATCGAGAGACTCAATCCGGCTTGGGTGGCGGTGGTCGAGGTGCTGCGCGAGGTTCAGGCGCAGCCCTACGCCAATCCGATCGGCCGCACGATCTTCCAGAAGGTCTGCTACGTGCTGACCGAGATGGGCGTTCCAACGGGCTTCGAGTTCGGTAAGGGCAGCTACGGCCCGTTTTCGGCCGACGTGAAGTTGGCGCTGCACGAAATGGCCAACCGCAACTGGCTGCAGGAGAAGCCGCTAGGGCGCATGGTGGCTCTGGCCGTCGGACCGCAGTACGAGATCGATCGAGCCAAGTTTGCGACGGCGATCGCGACGCACCGCAAGCGCATTGCGAAGGTGGTGGATCTCTTCAGCCGTATCAAGTCCACCGAACAGGCCGAGGAAGTTATGACCGTGCTCTACGCCAGCCGCCAGGTGAAGCAGGCGCACGGAGTCGACGCTGTCACAGAGCAGGAAATCTACGACTACATCCTTGACTGGAAGAAGGCCTGGCGCAGCGAGGAGAAGCAGCAAGCTGTGGCGAGCGCCATTCGCAACCTGGTGCTCCTAGGTTGGATGAAGGCGCAGGTTAGCGAAGAATTGCTCTCAACCGCCTAGGCCGATGTCCGCCTTCGGTGAATCGGTGGTCGAGCAGGCCGCACTGGCGTGGCTCGAAAGCGCAGGCTGGCAAGTCCGCAACGGCGCGGAGATCGCTCCCGGGGAAGCCACTGCCGAGCGTGACGATTACGGGCAGGTGGTTCTCGCGCAGCGTCTGCGCGATGCGCTCGGCCGACTCAACCCGGTGCTGCCGTCAGGCGCGCTTAACGACGCTTTCCGCAAGCTGACGCGGCCCGAAGGCGCGGACCTCATCGTTCGCAACCGCGCGCTGCACCGCCTGCTGGTAGACGGCGTGACGGTCGAGTACCGCGACGCGATCGGCAGCATCCGCGGCGCGCAGTTGCGCGTGATCGACTTCGATAACCCTGCGCGCAACGACTGGCTGGCGGTGAACCAGTTCAGCGTGGTGGAGAACAAGCACTCACGCCGGCCGGATGTGGTGCTGTTCCTCAACGGGCTTCCGCTCGGCGTGCTGGAGCTCAAGAACGCGGCCACCGAGAACGCCACCATCTGGAGCGCCTTTCAGCAGCTCCAGACCTACCAGGCCGAGCTGCCGACCCTGTTCGGCCTGAACGCGCTGCTGGCGGTATCCGACGGCGTCGAGGCGCGGGTAGGTTCACTGGGCGCGGGCCGCGAGTGGTTCAAGCCCTGGCGCACCGTGGCAGGGGACACGGTGGCCAGTGCCCACATGCCCGAGCTGCAGGTGCTCATCGAGGGCCTTTGCGCGCCACACCGCTTCCTCGACCTGCTGCGCGACTTCATTGTCTTCGAGGACGACGGCAGCCGCATCATCAAGAAGATGGCGGGCTACCACCAGTTCCACGCGGTGCAGGTGGCGGTGGGTGAGACGCTGCGTGCGGCCGAGCTGCACCGGCGCGGCCTGGGCGTCGCCGAGCCCGAAGGCCGCTACCTGGCGGGGCATCAGCCCGGCGGCCAGCCCGGCGACCGGCGCGTCGGGGTGGTATGGCACACCCAGGGCTCGGGCAAGAGCCTGACCATGGCCTTCTACGCCGGCCGCATCATTCGCGAGCCGGCCATGGAGAACCCGACGCTGGTGGTGCTCACGGACCGCAACGATCTCGACGACCAGCTCTTTGCCACCTTTGCCCGCTGCCGCGACCTGCTGCGCCAACCGCCGATGCAGGCGGAATCCCGGGCGCAATTGCGCGAGCTTCTCAGCCGGGCCGCGGGTGGGGTGGTGTTCACCACCATCCACAAGTTCTTCCCGGAGGAAAAGGGCGATCGCCACCCCACCCTCTCGGACCGCCGCAACATCGTGGTGATGGCCGACGAGGCCCACCGCAGCCAGTACGACTTCATCGACGGCTACGCCCGCCACATGCGCGACGCGCTGCCGAACGCCTCCTTCATCGGTTTCACCGGCACGCCCATCGAGCTGCAGGACGCCAACACGCGCGCGGTGTTCGGCGACTACATCAGCGTCTACGACATCCAGCGCGCCGTGCAGGATGGCGCCACGGTGCCCATCTACTACGAGAGCCGCCTGGCGCGGCTCGGGCTGGACGAATCCGAGCGGCCGCTGATCGACCCTAGCTTCGAGGAGGCGACCGAGGGCGAGGAGGTAGAGCGCAAGGAAAAGCTCAAGAGCAAGTGGGCACAGCTGGAGGCCGTAGTCGGTGCCGAGAAGCGCATCGAGCTGTTGGCCCGGGACATCGTCGAGCACTTCGACAAGCGGTGCGAGGCGATGGACGGCAAGGCGATGGTGGTGTGCATGAGCCGGCGTATCTGCGTGGACCTCTACCACGCCATCGTCGCGCTGCGCCCCGACTGGGGTTCGGACGACGACGAACACGGTGCGATCAAGGTGGTGATGACCGGGTCGGCTTCCGACCCCGCCGACTGGCAGCGGCACATCCGCAACAAGCCACGGCGCGAGGCGCTGGCCAACCGATTCCGCAAGCCGAACGACCCCTTCAGGCTCGTGATCGTGCGCGACATGTGGCTCACCGGGTTCGACGCGCCCTGCCTGCACACCATGTATATCGACAAGCCGATGCGCGGACACGGGCTGATGCAGGCCATCGCTCGCGTGAATCGGGTGTTCAAGGACAAGCCGGGCGGGCTGGTGGTGGACTATCTCGGTCTTGCCCAAGAACTCAAGCAGGCGCTTGCCACCTACACCGATAGCGGCGGCACGGGCAGGACGGCGCTGGATCAGGACGAGGCGGTAGCCGTGATGCTGGAGAAGCACGAGGTCTGCGCCGGTCTGTTCCACGGCTTCGACTGGTCGAAGTGGACCACCGGCACGGCGCCCGAGCGGCTTGGCCTGCTGCCGGCCGCGCAGGAGCACATCCTCGCCCAGGAGCAGGGCAAGGACCGCTGCGTGGCCGCGGTGCGCGAGCTGTCCCAGGCGTTCGCGCTGGCCGTGCCGCACACCGAGGCGCTGCGCATCCGCGACGACGTGGCCTTCTTTCAGGCGGTACAGGCCGTGCTCGCCAAGCGCGCGCCAGGTGAGGCCCGGCCCGAGGAAGACATCGAGCATGCGGTGCGGCAGATCATCTCGCGCGCCGTGGCGCCCGAGGGGGTGGTCGACATCTTCGCGGCAGCGGGGCTGGCCAAGCCCGACATCTCGATCTTGTCCGAGGACTTCCTGGCCGAGGTGCGCGGGCTGCCTCAGCGCAATCTGGCAGTGGAGTTGCTGCAGAAGCTGCTGAAGGGCGAACTTGCGGGGCGGCGTCGCAAGAACGTGGTGCAGGCGCGATCGTTTGCCGAAATGCTGGAGCAGACGATCCGCCGCTATCAGAACCGCGCCATCGAGGCCGCGCAGGTGATCGAGGAGCTGATCGCGCTGGCCAAAGACATGCGCGAGGCACAGGCGCGCGGCGAACAACTGCGCCTGTCCGAAGACGAACTGGCTTTCTACGATGCGCTGGAAACCAGCGATAGCGCGGTCAAGGTGCTCGGTGACGAAACGCTGCGCATCATCGCGCAGGAGCTGGTCCGCACTGTGCGCGCCAACGTGACCATCGACTGGACGCTACGCGACAACGTGCGCGCGCAGTTGCGCGTGCTGGTCAAGCGCATCCTGCGCAAGTACGGGTATCCGCCCGACAAGCAGGACAGGGCGACCGAGACCGTGCTGGAGCAGGCTGCCCTGCTGTCCGACACCTGGGCCATGGTTTAGGAGCCGGCAGCCGACACGGTGGGTCAAAGCTGCACCCGCGGCAGCAAGAACAGCGGTGCCACCGCGCCGGTCATCGTGCCCCTGAGGTTGCGGATTGCCGGGCGCGCGTACGGGGCCAGCGGCGTGGCGCTCACGTCGTCGACCAGACGCAGTTGCTGCAGCACCTCGACCGTGGCCGCCAGCAGGGCGCGCCGGTCGCCGTCGGCGATGCGGATGGCGACGCCGATGCCCTTGCTGCGGATGCCCAGCGCCTGCACGCCGTCGGCGCCGATCTTGCTCACCCAGTCGCCGCCGCCCGCCTGCATCAGCGCCAGATCGCTGCGCGCGTCGCCCGACACCAGGTCGGGGTGACGGGTCATGGCAAAGCGCAGCGCTGCGAGCGCCGGCGTCTCACCAAGGGCGAGGCGGCAGAAGGCGTGCGCCAGCCGGTCCAGCGGCATGGCGTAGTTGGGGGCGCTGCAGCCGTCGATGCCGGGCACCAGCGGGCCGCCGCCGCAGAAGTCGCGCAGGCGGTTGCGGATGCGCGTCTGCAGCGGGCTGTCGGGGGCGAGGTAGTCGGCCAGCGGTTCGCCATGCAGGCGACAGGCGGCGAGGAAGCCGGCGTGCTTGCCCGAGCAGTTGTGGTGCAGCGTGCTCCAGCGCACGCCGCCGGGGGACTCGCGGCCCGTGTAGGAGAAGTAGTAGGGCACGTGGCAGCCGCACTGCAGGTCGGAGGCGGTGGTGTCGATGGCGTCGAGCATCTTCCGGGCCGTGGCCACGTGCACCGCCTCGCCGTTGTGGCTGGCGCACATCAGCGCCACCTCCGCCGAGGTGAAGCCGTAGCGGGCCGGGCCGTCTTCCTCGATGAACGGCAGCGCCTGCAGCGGCTTGAGCGCGCTGCGCGTGAAGTTGATGCCGGTGGCGTCGCCCACGCCGGCGATGCGGTGGCCCTGCGCATCGACGATGGCGATCGAGCCATGGTGCACGCACTCGGGCAGCCCGCCGCGGGTGGTGGCAATCAGGGGCGCGTGGCGCGGGGGACGCAGGGGCATGATGAATGGCGGTGCCGGTGGGCGCTGGTGATGGCGACTGCGTCGCCGGTGACCTTGGGGAGCGGCGCGCGGGACAACGCGCCGAGGTGCGCCGCGAAACCTTGGCGGCCGCAGGCCGCCTCAGCGGTCGCCGCAGGCGACCCTCATCGCGACGCGCAGCGTCGCAGCATGCGGCCGCTGCCGATCAGGCCGCCTGCGGTGCCGCGCCAGCTCCGCTGCCCAGGCGCGCCGTGACTTCCTTGCGGTAGCGGTTCAGCTCCTGCACCGAGCCGAAGGTGCGCTCGAACAGCAGCCCCATGTTGTGCAGGATGCGCTCGACCACCTTGGTCTCCCAGACCTCGTCGAACTTGATCTGCTGGTCGAGCCAGCGCTCCAGCCACTCGGGGTCGGGCAGGCGGCTCTGCACGGTGTCGCGCGGGAACAGCGCCTGGTTGACGTGCAGGTTGGTCGGGTGCAGCGCCTTGGCGGTGCGCTTGGCGCTGGCCATGAGCACGGCGATCTTGGCGAAGGCGGCGCGCGCGTTGTCACCGAGGTCCGTGAGGTACTTTTTCATGTAGCGCAGGTAGGCGCCGCCGTGGCGCGCCTCGTCCTGCGACAGCAGGCGGTAGATGTGCTTGATCACCGGCTCGGTGTGCCACTCGCTGGCGCGGCGGTACCAGTGGTTCAGGCGGATCTCGCCGCAGAAGTGCAGGGTCAGCGTCTCCAGCGCCGGCGCCGGGTCGAACTCGAAGCGCACCTTGTGCAACTCGTCGTGCGTGGGCACCAGCTCGGGCCGGAAGCGTCGCAGGTACTCCATCAGCACCAGCGAATGCTTCTGCTCCTCGAAGAACCACACGCTCATGAAGGCGGAGAAGTCGGAGTCGTGCCGGTTGTCGCGCAGGAACATCTCGGTGGCCGGCAGGGCCGACCACTCGGTGATGGCGTTCATCTTGATGGTCTGCGCCTGCTCGTCGGACAGGCGGCTGGCGTCGAACTCCGCCCAGGGCACGTCCTTCTCCATGTTCCAGCGCACCGCTTCCAGCGAGCGGAACAGGTCCGGATAGAGCATCTGGCCGAGCGGCTTGTCGGCGGCGGGGTCGGATGAAGGGCTGGCGCTTTCCATGGTGTCGGCTTCCTGCGGCAATCTCCCTGACTGGCGCTTGGCCCGGCGCGCTGCGCGGCTCTGGGGGCCGCTGCGGCTGCGGGGCTACTGGCCGGCCCGACGCTTCAGAAAGCGCATCAGGCTGCCCAGAACCGGAAGTTTCTCATACAGCTCCTCGGCCGGGTCCCAGTAGTCGCGGTGATAGCCGACCTTGCCGTCGGGGTTGAGCCGCAGGTGCGAGGCGCCGCGGATGCACTGCTCACCGGGCCCCATTTTCGGCAGCACGAACCGGAAGTCCCAGGTGAGGAACGCCTGGTCGCCCTGCACCACCACCTCACCCACCACAAAGCGGGGGGCGCCCAGCTGCGCGAACATGTGGCGGAAGATCGCCTCGATCCGGTCGAGGCCCCGCACCTCGTTGAACGGGTCCTTGAAGTAGGCGCCTTCCGCATAGACCTCGCCGATGCGCGCCAGACTGTCGGGCGTCAGATCCTCGTAGAACGTGCGCAGGCGCGCCAGCGCAGGCGCGTGCGGGCCGGTGGCAGACGCCTGGCTCATCCCGGTCACTGGCCGGTGAAGCGCCGCACTGCCCACAGCTGCCAGCGGTAGGGCAGCACCCGCAGCAGCTTGAGCGCGCGCGTGAAGCGCTTGGGATAGTGGATCTCGAAGCGGCCGGCGGCGATCTCGTCGAGCGTCACCCGCGCGGCGTCCTCGGCCTTCATCAGCGCCGGCATCTCGAAGTCGTTTTTCTGCGTCAGCGGCGTGTCGACAAAGCCGGGGTTGACGAGATAGACGCCGATGCCGCGCGGCCGCAGGTCGCCGTACAGCGACTCGGTGAAGTTGATCAGCGCCGCCTTGCTGGCGCCGTAGATCAGCGCCTTGGGCAGGCCGATGTAGCCGGCCACCGAGGCCACGATGGCGATGCCGCCTGTGCCTTGCGCCAACAGCGGCGGCAGCGCGGCATCGACGCAGTTGAGCACGCCGTGCAGGTTCACCTCCAGCAACTGGCGTGCGCGGGCGATGTCGAAGTCCTGCGCGCGCATTTCGGTGTGGGTGCCGGCAACCACCAGCACCAGGTCGATGCCGCCCCAGGCCTGCAGCAGCGCATCGCGCGCCGCCAGCACGCTGGCGTGGTCGGTGATGTCGAGCGGCTGCACCCGGGCGGCCGCATGGCCGGCGGCCACCTGCTCGAGCAGCTCGCGCTTGCGCGCCGACAGCGCCACCTGCGCGCCGCGGCCGAGCAGCTCGCGCGCCAGCGCCGCGCCGATGCCGTAGCTGGCGCCGATCAGCCACACGCGGCGGCCGGCATAGGTCGCCAGCGGCGGGTTCAGCGGACCGAGCAGACCCGGCTGCGGGACCGCCGGCGCAGCGGGCCCCTCGTTGCGGCGCGCGGTCACGACGGCGGTCGGGGCGGAAGTCATCTGTGGCCGCCTACTTGCGCGTGAAGCTGATCAGCACTTCGCCGACCTTGAAGCCCCAGAAGGTCATCACGGCGCGGTTGAGCATCACGCGCTCGTCGATCAGGAACATCCAGTCGTCGAAGCCGATGTCGTACGTCTTCCCGTCGGCCGTCTTGTAGGCCAGGGTGTAGGTCCAGTTCAGGGCATTGCCGCTGACCGTGCCGCTGGCCTGTCCGATCACGTCGGCCGCCGTGCCGATCCACTGGCCGGGCGCTGCCCCGGGCCGCAGCGTCCAGATGCGCTTTTCCTTGACGCCGTCGCTCCAGATGAAATCCTCGTCGAGCGTCCCCGTGTCACCCTGCCAGCTGGCGCGGATGGTGACGACGAAGCGGCGCGTCACCTGCCCGGAGCGGTCCAGCACCATGCCGTGGCCCTCGATCAGCCCGTCGAAGTAGCGGCGCAGGTCCAGCGCCGGCTTCTCGCCCGCGTACACGCGCGGGTCGACGCTGGCGCAGCCGGCCAGCAGGAAGGCAGCCGTCAGTCCGGCCAGCAGTCGCATCACTGTCTTGAGCATGGGCAGTCCCCTCAGAATCTTTGGCCGCGCCAGGCGGTCCACAACAGCGCAGCGGCCACCAACTTCAGCAGGCAGGGCACCACCGCGTAGGTGATGGCGAGCGCGCCGAGCGCGGCAGCGTCCTGCGCGCCGCGCGTGTAGCCGAGCGCTTCGAGCAGCGGCAGCGCAATGCCGCCGGCCAGCGCAAGGCAGAGCTTGTTGACGAAGTTCCACAGCCCGAAGTACGAACCCTCGCGGCCGCCGTGCTGGTTGGCATCGATCACGCGCGCCAGCAGTGCCGGCGGCAGGGCCAGGTCGGCGCCGAAAGCCAGCCCCGACAGCACGCAGATGGCGGCAAACGGCCACAGCGCGCCGGGTCCGAGGCCGTAGGCCCACACGAAGGCGATGACCGAGGCCACCATGCCGCTCAGCCAGACCGCCTGCAGGCTGTAGCGCCGCGCCAGCCGGATCCACAGCGGCATGCTGGCCGCACCGGCGATGAAATACAGCGCCAGGAACAGGCCCACGTGGTCGGGCAGGCCGAGCCGGTCGGCCACGAAGAACTGGAACACCGTCGCGGTGATCGACGGGGCGATTGCATTCAGCGCGAACACCGCCAGCAGCCAGCGGAACCGGCTGGTGCCCAGCGGCACGATGAAGGTGGCGAATGGATTGCCGGCGGGGGCGGGGCCGGCCGCCGGCACCGCGGGCGCGTGGCGCCACAGCGCCCACAGGGCGAGCGCCAGCAGCACCAGGAACAGTGCGCCGAGCGCGCCGAAGCCCAGCACGCCGGGCAGCGCGCCGCCGAACAGCACGCCGATCAGACCGGCGCCCTCGCGGGCGCCGGTGATGCGCGTGCGGCCGGCATCGTCGTGTGCCAGCTCGGCGCCCCAGGCCTGGTAGGCCACGGTGGCCAGCGAATAGCCGATGTAGCAGGCCACCAGCGTGACGAACAGCCAGGTGGTGGTGCGGGCCGGCGTCTGCAGCCCGTCCGAGGGGTTGAACAGCAGCAGGAAGCCGCCGGCCAGCAGCGGGGCGGCGATCAGGATGGGCCGCAGGTAGCCGCCGCCCTGCCGCCCGCCTTTCTGCCGGTCCACCCAGGCGCCCAGCAGCGGATCGGCCACCGCGTCGACCAGTCGCGTGGCCAGCAGCACCAGGCCGATGGTCGTCAGCGCCAGCCCGGTTTCGCGGGAGTAGAACTCCGGCAGCAGGATGTTGATCGGCAGCGCCGTCATGGTGAGCGGCAGCGCGAGCAGCGCGTAGGCGGCTAGCGCACGCGCAGGCACGCGCGGCGGCGCGGCCGGCGGGCCGCTGGGCGGGGTACCGCTCGTCATGGCCGGATCAGGTGCTGCCGCCGGAGCTGGCCAGCAGGTTCTCGCGAAGCTTGGGCGCACGCGTGCGCTCGTCGAGCCAGATCGAGAAGAAGGCGCGGGCGAACGCCGGCTCGTCCACGCTGCCGGCGAACTGGCCGTCAACGTAGAAGCGCGCCCCGCGTCCCGGCACGTTGACCCCGGCGATGCGACGGCCCTTGTCCACGTTGGGGAAGAGGCCGCGCATGGCGGCCAGCCAGCGGGCCTGCTCCTCCGGGGTGCCGAGGTTCATGCGCTGCATCTCGTCGCGGCTGGCCTCGGCGATGGCGCCGCCGTCCAGCTTGCGCGCGTAGGTGAGCTCGAGCACGAAGGGCTGGCCGGCCCACTGGCGCGCGTCGAAGCCGGCGCCGGCGTACAACTGCGCGTCGTACACGTGGAAGCCGAACCACGTGAGCCGTCCCTGACCCTGGACCTTGACCGTCTCGACGTACTTGCGCACGTGCGGGGCGGGGTCCTTGGCGGCGGCCGAATCGGTCGGCATGGTGCAGGCCAGCAGCGCGGCAGCCAGAGCCGCCGCAGCCACCTTAGCCCTTGATGAGGGTGAACTGGATGACATCGGTGTTTCCTTCCGTGAAGGCCGCCTCGCAATACGCGAGGTAGAACTCCCAGATGCGCGCGAAGCGATCGTCGAAGCCGAGCGAGCGCACGGCCGGAGCCTGCTTCATGAACCGGGCGCGCCAGGTGGTCAGCGTGCGCGCGTAGTCGGGACCGAAGCGGTGCTCGTTGACCACCCGCAGCCCCGCGCGCGCCGCCTGGGCGCGGAACACCGACGGCGAGGGCAGCATGCCGCCCGGGAAGATGTACTGCTGGATGAAGTCGGTGCTGCGGCGGTAGCGGTCGAACAGCGGCTCGTCGATGGTGATGGTCTGGATGCAGGCGCGCGCGCCGGGCTTCAGGCAGCGCGCCAGGGTGTCGAAGTACGAGGTCCAGTACTCCTCGCCCACCGCCTCGAACATCTCGATGCTGGCGATGCCGTCGAAGCGGCCGTCTTCGGCGCGGTAGTCCTGCAGCACGAGGTCGGCGCCGAGCCGCTGGCGGCGCAGGCGCAACTGGGCGTACTCGAGCTGCGAGGGCGACAGGGTCAGGCCGCGCACCGCGTGGCCGGCGCGCGCCGCTGCCTCGGCAAAACCACCCCAGCCGCAGCCGATCTCCAGGATGCGGCCGGGCTGCTGCAACTGCAACTCCTCCAGCACCCGGCGGTACTTGGCGTCCTGCGCCGAGCGCAGCGTGGCCTCGTCCACCGGCGCCGGCAGCTCCCGTGCCGGCGCCTGCAGGTGCGGCGGGAACAGCGCGCTGGAGTAGGTCATCGAGGCGTCGAGCCACAGCGAGTAGAACGCGTTGCCCAGGTCGTAGTGGGCGGTGATGTTCTTCTTCGCCTGCTTGCGCGTGTTGCGGTTGAACAGGTGCTTGACGCGATAGGCGAGCGAGCCCCAGAAGCTGCCATAGATCACGCGCTCGGCGGCGGCGCGGTTGCGCACGAAGAAGTACAGCACGCGCGCCGGATCGGAACTGGTCCAGTCGCGCGCGGCATAGGTCTCGGCAAAGCCGATGTCGCCGCTCTTGAGCGCCGCCGTAAAGACATTCCAGTTCGACAGGGCGATGTCGGCGATCGGCCGGCCATGGCCCAGCCGCGCGTGCTGGCCATCCGGAAACGTCACGAGCAGCGCGCCGTTTGCGGCCTGGTCCAGCAGCTTGAGCACCCAGCGCGCGGTTGCCGGGAACTGCGCGGTGTCGAGGTCGTGCGCTCCGGGCAGGGCTTCCAGCGCGGCGGCAGCGGTGTCGAGGGTCAGTGCCTTCATGGCGGTGCTTTCGAGACGGGTTCAGTCGGTTGCCGGCTGGGCGGCCGACGGCGTGACCGGCAGGCGCGGGGGCGCCGGCTTGCGGAAAAACGGCACGCGCTTGAGCCACAGCCGCAGCGCGTGCCAGTGGATGCGCGCGATCACGCCGAAGGTAAACAGCGGGTAGGCAAGAAAGGCGCGAGCCAGTGTGCGCTCGGTGGCCGGCTCGAGACGGCCCTCGATCGAGGTGACCAGCAGTGGCGCCGCGCCGGCGGCGTCGTCGTGGTAGTCGATGCGCGCCACGAAGCGCGCGCCGGCCAGCATGAAGCGGAACTGGTAGCGGCCGCGCACTTCGCAGAACGGCGAGACATGGAACACCTTGGCCACCTCCAGGGTCTCGCCCCATTGCAGAGGACGGCCGTCGGCGTGCGCCAGCAGGTAACAGTGGCGTTCGGCGAAGGTGTTGTTGACCTCACACACGATGGCGCGCAGGGCCCCGTCGGCGCGGTGGCAAAACCAGAAGCTCACCGGGTTGAAGACGTAGCCGAGCACGCGCGGCATGGCGTGCAGCCAGATCTCGCCGTCGGCGTCGTGCACGCCGCCCTCGGCCAGCAGCCGCGTGATCCAGGCCAGCGGGTCGCCGCCGTTGCCGTGGTCGCAGTCCTGCAGGGAAAACGGCGCAAAGCGGTTGCGCCCTAGCATCCGCAGACTCCACGGCTGCGCCGCGCTGGCGCGCAGCGGCACGCGCATGAAGTAGCTGCGGTAGGCAAAGCGGTGCGCCGCCGGCCGCGAGCGGGCGTGGCGGATCGAGCCGAAGCCGATGGAGAGACCGGAAGCACTCATGATGACCAATGGGTCACATTTTGAACCAAAACGTTTTCGGCGGCAAGTGGCTGCGCAGCCATGGGCGGCGGACCGGGTTGGTCAGGCCGCCAGCGGCAGCGGCCGCTTGGCCCGGGCGCGAATCACCTCGGCCACCGCCAGGCCGGACTTGAGGCCGTCTTCGTGGAAACCGAATCCGGTCCAGGCGCCGGCAAACCAGACCTGGTCACGCCCCTGCACCTGCGGCAGGCGCCGCTGCGCCTCGATGGCGGCGCGGTCGAACACCGGGTGCGCGTAGTCGAACTCTGCAAGCACCTGGGCCGGGTCGGGCTCGACGAACGGGTTCAGGCTCACCAGCACCGGCGTGCGGAAGGGCAGCGGCTGCAGCTTGTTGAGGAGGTAGGTGACGGCCAAGTTGGGGCCCGCCGCGAGAGAACCGCCGTCGCTCTGGTAGTTCCATGCCGACCACACCTTGCGCGAGCGCGGCAGCAGGCGCGTGTCGGTATGGAGGATGGCGCGGTTCGGCTGGTAGGCCACCGCGGATACCACGCTGCGCTCCTCGTCGCTGGCGTCCACCAGCAGGCGCAGCGACTGGTCGCTGTGGCAGGCAAGCACGACCTGGTCGTATGCCGCCGAACCATGGCGGCTGCGCACCATTACCTTGGACAGGGCGCGGTTGCGCTTGACTTCGAGCACCGGGTCGTCGACGCGCACGTTGGGCAGGCCGGCAGCGATGCGCTGCACGTACTGGCGCGCGCCGCCGGCCACGGTGAACCACTGGGGCCGGTCGTTGACCTGCAGCAGCCCGTGGTTGTGGCAGAAGCGGATGAAGGTTGCCGCCGGGTACGCAAGCATGGTCTCGATCGGGCACGACCAGATCGCGCCGGCCATCGGCAGCAGGTACCAGTCGCGGAACGGCTGGCCGTAGCCGTGGTGTTCGAGAAAGGCCCCGAGCGTGAGCGCCGCGCCGTCATCGGCGCGCTGGCCGCTGGCCAGTTGCGTGGCTTGGCGATTGAAGCGCAGCAGGTCGCGCAGCATCGACAGGAAGGCGGGCGAGGCGAGATTGCGCCGCTGTGCAAACACCGTGTCGAGACTGGAGCCGGACCACTCGAGCTGGCGGCCAGCCAGCGGCAGGCTCACCGAAAACGACATGTCGCTCCTGGCCGTGGGCACCCCGAGATCGGCGAGGAGCCGGATCAGGTTCGGATAGGTGCGCTCGTTGAACACCAGGAAGCCGGTGTCCACCGGGAAGCAGGTGCCGTCGAGCGTCACGTCCACCGTGTTGGTGTGGCCGCCCAGCCGCGGCTCGCTCTCGTACAGCGTGACTTCGTGTTCGGGCGCCAGCGCGTGGGCGCAGCCCAGACCGGCGATCCCGCCACCAACGATTGCAATCTGCATGTCGTGTATCCGCCTGTCGGCCGCGCGCGGCCCTTCGAAGATCGTGATGCGGCCGCGCTGGCCGTCCCTGCGCGGTGCCTCCCGGCCGCCGACTTGGGTGGCTGGAACCGCTACTTTTCCGCCAGCAGCAGTTCGATGCGCGCGGTCACGCGGGGATCCAGCGGTGACACGTCGCTCGGATAGCTCGCCACCACGCGGCCGCGTCGGTCGACCAGGTACTTGTGGAAGTTCCAGCGCGGCGGCTCGCCGCCGGCTCGCGCCAGCTCCTGAAACAGCGGGTGCGCCTTGGCGCCGCGCACCTGGATCGGCGTGAACATCGGAAACTTCACGCCATACGTGTTGAAGCACAGTTCGGCAATCTTTTGCCGGTCGCTGCTCTCCTGCCGAAAGTCGTTGGACGGAAAGCCGAGCACCTGGAAGCCGCGCTGCGCGTACCGGCCAAACAGCGCTTCCATGGCCTCGTATTGCGGCGTGAAACCGCAGAAGCTGGCCGTGTTGACGACCAGCAGCACCTGGCCCGCATACTGGCACAGGTCCTGCACCGCTTCGTCCTGCAGGCGCGGCGCCCGGTGGTTGAGCAGCGTCGGGCAGGCGGCACGACTTTGGGCGTGCGTTGCCGCGGCAGCCACCCAGAGGGCAGCACCAAGGGCGAGACGGCGTCTGAAACGATTCGGGATCATGGATCTCCGGTTCTTGGGGGCTTCCCCGGGGCGCTCCGGGAGGCCAGAAATGTCCTAGGCAAAGCTTCTGCAAGGACCTATACTATGAACTTGACGCAGCCAAGTCAATGCTTTGTCCTGGACATTAGTGGCAATGACTTGTTCGCATTGACCCGTGCCAGCGCGCCGCGGCAGTCGCCTCAACCACACCGGCTCCCTACCTCCGGTGACGCAGTGACCTATGAACGATCGCAGCACGCCGTCTGAAGTCACCGTCTCCATCGCCGCCGTCGAACGCGACACCGGTCTGTCCAAGGACACGCTGCGGGTCTGGGAGCGGCGTTACGGCTTCCCGCAGCCCGCTCGCGATGCCTTCGGCGAGCGCATCTATTCGCTCGACCAGGTCGACAAGCTGCGTGTCATCAAGCGCCTGATGGACCAGGGCCACCGCCCCGGCAAGATCATCAATTACACCGCCGAGCAGTTGCAGCAACTGGCCGAAAGCACCATCAGCAGCCCGACCCGCGCGGCCGAGGCGGCCGAGCAGCACGAGGATCTGCAGAACCTGCTGGAGCTGGTCAAGCAGCACCGCATCGAGGAGCTGCGCCGCCAGTTGTCGCAGGCCGTGCTGCGCGTGGGTCTGTCGCGCTTCGTGGTGGAGATCATTGCGCCGCTGAACGAGATGGTGGGCGATGCCTGGACCCGCGGTTACTTCGAGATCTTCGAGGAGCACCTGTACACCGAGAGCGTGCAGGTGATCCTGCGCAACGCCATCAACACCATCCCGCACCCGGCTTCGCATCACCGTGGCCGTCCGCGCATCCTGCTCACCACCTTCCCCCAGGAGCCGCACGGCCTGGGCATCCTGATGGCCGAGGCTCTGTTCTCGTTCGAAGGCGGTCACTGCATCTCGCTCGGCGTGCAGACGCCGATCTGGGACATCGTGCTGGCGGCCACCACGCAGAACGCGGACATCGTGGCGCTGTCGTTTTCCGCCGCCCTCAATCCGAACCACGTGCTCGACGGCCTGACCGAGCTGCGCGCCAAGCTGCCGCGCTCGACGGAGGTCTGGGCCGGCGGCAGCTGCCCGGTGCTGCACCGGCGCCCGCCCAAAGAGGTGCGCACCCTGCGCACGCTCGACTCCATCGCCACGGCGCTGCAGGACTGGCGCAGCGCCCACCCGGCCGCCTGAGAGGGTGAGAGGCAATCCGACATGCCCGCTGTGACTGCCCGGAGCGCCCCACTCGTCGTTGTAAATCCTCGCAGTAGCCCGAGCTACGGCTGCGCTTTGCGCCTAGATTGGAGCGCTTTGGGCAGCCCCCTCGGGCACGCCGGATTGCCTCTCACCCTCTGATTCGAACGGCCGCCCGTGTCATGGCCTTCAAGGGCAACAAGGCCGCCCTGCCGTCCAAGCCCTGCGAGTTCTGTGCCCGGCCGATGAGTTGGCGCAAACGCTGGGCGCGCACCTGGGACGAGGTTCGCTACTGCTCCGACCGCTGCCGCCTCGCGGCGCGCGGCCGTGCGCGCGCCTCAGGGCGTTGAGGCGGCCGTGAAGCCCGCGCCCCGCCTGCGGCTCATCCTCGGCGACCAGCTGCAGCACGACTCGCCGCAGTTCGACGACTTCGACCCCGCGCGCGACCGCATGGTGCTGATCGAGGCACCGGGCGAAGCCAGCCACGTCTGGAGCCACAAGGCGCGCATCGCGCTGTTCCTCGCGGCGATGCGCCATTACACCAACATGCTGGCCTCGCGCGGCCTGCCGTTGGTGCACGTGACGCTCGACGATCCGCAGTTTGCCGACCTCCCCGGGCTGGTCGATCGGCTGAAGCGCGTGATCGAACGCGAGCGCGCACGCGAGCTGGTGATCGTCGAGCCAGGCGAGTGGCGGCTCGAGCAGGCGCTGTTGTCGCTGCCGGCGCAGATGGACATACGCCTGTCGGTGCTGCCCGACCGCCACTTCCTCTGCCCGCGCGTGGAGTTTGCCCGCTGGGCCAGCGGCAAGCGCGAGCTGCGCATGGAGTTCTTCTACCGGCAGATGCGCCGGCAGCAGCGCGTGCTGCTCGATGCCGCCGGCGAGCCCGTGGGCGGCGCCTGGAACTTCGACGCCGACAACCGAAGTGGCTTTCCACGCGGCGGACCCGGCGAGATTGCCGCGCCGGCGCGCTTTGCGCCCGATGCGGTGACGCGCGAGGTGCTCGCCCTGGTCGAGCGCCGGTTTCCCGATCACCCCGGCGAGCTGTCGAACTTCGCCTGGCCGGTGACGCGCGCGCAGGCGCTGCAGGCGCTGCAGCGCTTCATCGATGCGCGGCTCGAGCACTTCGGCCGCCACCAGGACGCGATGTGGACCGGCATGCCGTTCGGCTGGCATGCGCTGCTGTCGTCCAGCCTCAATCTCAAGCTGCTCGATCCGCGCGAGGTCGTCGCCGCCGCCGAAGACGCCCATCGCGAGCGCGGCCTGCCGCTGGCGAGCGTGGAAGGCTTCATCCGCCAGGTGCTGGGCTGGCGCGAGTTCATCCGCGGCGTCTACTGGCACTTCATGCCGACCATGAAGCAGGCCAACCACTACCGGCACCGGCGGCCGCTGCCGGCCTGGTACTGGACCGGCGCCACCCGCATGAACTGCATGCGCGAGTGCATCGGCCAGACGCTGCAGCACGGCTACGCCCACCACATCCAGCGGCTGATGGTCACCGGCCAGTTTGCCCTGCTGGCGCAGATCGAGCCGCAGCGTGTGGCCGAGTGGTACCTGGCGGTCTACATCGACGCGGTGGAATGGGTCGAGCTGCCCAACGTGGCCGGCATGGCGCTGCACGCCGACGGCGGCCGCTTCACCAGCAAGCCGTATGTCGCCAGCGGCCAGTACATCAAGCGCATGAGCAACTACTGCACGGGCTGCACCTACCGTCCCGAGCAGCGCACCGGCGCGCAGGCCTGCCCGGTGACCGTGCTGTTCTGGAACTTCCTCGACACGCACGAGCGCAGCCTCGCCGGCAATCCGCGCACGATGATGATGGCCAAGAACGTGCAGCGGCTGGCGGCCGACGAGCGTGCGGCAGTCCGGGCGCAGGCCGCGCAGATCCTCGACCATCTCGACTGGCTCTAGGAGAACCCCATGAAGCTTCGGAACCGCGTGGCGATCGTCACGGGAGCGGCGCAGGGCATCGGCGCCGCCTGCGCCCGCGCGCTGGCCGACGAAGGCGCGCAGGTGGTGGTATCGGACCTCAACGAGGTCGGCGGCACCGCGGTCGTGCAGCAGATCGCCGCCCGCGGCGGCATGGCCGCCTTCTGCCGGGCCGACGTCGCCGACCGCCGGGACGCGCGGGCGCTGGTGGACTTTGCCGTGCAGCGCTTCGGCCGGCTCGACATTCTCGTCAGCAACGCCGGCATCGTGCACGGCGCCGAGTTCGTCGATCTGGCGGAGGAGGATTTCGACCGGGTGCTGCGCGTCAACCTGAAGGGCCCGTTCCTGTGCGGGCAGGCCGCAGCGCGGCAAATGCTGGCGCAGGGGCCGCGCGCCGACGGCGGGCGCGGCGGCGTGATCGTCAACATGTCGAGCGTCAACGCGGTGCTCGCCATCGCCAACCAGGTGCCGTACACGGTCAGCAAGGGCGGGCTGAACCAGCTCACCAAGGTGATGGCCGTGTCGTTGGCGCCGCACGGCATCCGCGTGATGGGCATCGGTCCGGGCTCGATTGCCACCGAGCTGCTGAAGAACGCCGTGCTGACCAACGAGGCGGCCCGCAGCCGCATTCTGTCGCGCACCCCGCTGGGTCGCCTCGGAGAGCCGGACGAGGTGGCCAGGATCGCGGTGTTCCTCGCCAGCGACGATGCCTCCTACCTGACCGGCACGACGGTGTACCCGGACGGCGGCCGGCTGGGGCTGAATTACACGATGTAGTTCACTGCGCGTGCACGGGCGCGAGCACGCACGCCGAGCGGGTCAATAGAAGACCGTGAGTACCCCCGTGAACCCGTAGAGGTTCTGCCCGCCGATCTCGCCGCTGGCATACAAGCCGACCAGCGGCACATCGCCCAGCTGCTGCTGGATGAGGCGCAGCTCCTCGTGCTGCTCGCCGAACAGATGGCTGCCGCGGCCGACGCAGGACACGTAGATTGCCCCTTTGGCCTCGACGGCCGGATCGCGCTCCTGCGCCTCGTGCAGGTGGTCGCGCACCTCGGCGCAGATGCGGATCAGGTCCTTGCGCGCGGCCGTCTCGTCGCGGGTGCAGAACGACAGCGCCTGCCCGTCTTCGACCGGCGCGCCGATAGCCACCACGCCCTTGGCCGGGTCGATGGCCACCACCGGGCGCACCAGGTAGTCGGGCCGCACGCGGTCGCCGCGGCGCCGTTCGCGGTACTCGCCGGCTGCGGCCGGCTCCAGGCCGACGAACAGGCCGCGGCGGCCGAGGGACTGCAGTTGCTCGCGGACCCTGACGAAGTCCTCGCCGGCCGGTGCGCCGGCCGCGATGCCGGTCGGCGCGCGGGGCCGGATCCCGGTGTCCTCCAGCAGCACGTCGAAGGCCGGCCGCCCGTCCAGCGCGCCAATGAAATTGGCCGTGCTTTGCGTGACGGTATGGCGCGCCGCCGCGGCCAGTGGGTGCACCCCCTGGGTGACGCGCGACACCAGGGCCACGTCCTCGGCAAACACCACGCCGGACAGCCCGCCGCCGAGCACGCGATCGGCGATCAGCTGCGTGCCGCTGCGGCCGCTGGCCAGGCCGCCGAACAGGTAGCCGCTGTCCAACTTGTGCGCCATGTCGACGATGAGGTCCGCGAGGTCGGGCGTCTCGGGGTCGGCATGCACGAGTGCGGTGAAGGCGGCGATTGCGCCGGAGTCGGTGCGGGTGCCGCGGGCAGGCGGCCGCTGCGTGCCCGAGAACACGTTGAAGCTGCCGGGCGCAAACTGGCCGAGCATGACGGCCAGGGCGGGCTCGTCGGTGTACTCCGTGCCGCTGGCCGCAATCCCGACGCCGGTGGCGCCGACCCAGTTGGGGATGCCGGTACGGGACTTCAGCAGCGTGAGGATCTGCTCGGCATGCGGCGCCAGCGGCTCGGTCAGATAGAGAAAGCCGAGGTTGGGATGGCGCGCGTAACGCCCGTCGCCGGCAAAACGGGACAGCAGCAGCAGGCATTCCTCGGTGGCCGTGGACCAGTCCGGGTGGGTGGCGTGCGCGCTGCGGAACCGCATGGCGATGACGCTACCCGGTTGAGGGCTTGGGGCGTCGGCGCGGGCGCTGCCTGGTGGTGCGCGCGGTCGGGGGCGAAGGCGACTGCGGCCCGGAGGCCTTGCCGGCGGGCATGGCGGCAGCCGCCGCAACCCGCGCGAACTGATCTTGCAGCGCGCCCCACCACGCACCGGCGTTGATCGGCAAAGGTGCGCTCGCGGGCGCGGTCTCGGGCGCGCGCCGCGCGCGTGCCTTGCGGGCTGGTGCGGCGGCGGGCGCAGGGGGCGGGACATCGGGTGGCGGCGCTGCGGCCGGCGCCTTTGCGGTCGGCCGGCGCTTGCGTTCCGGCGGCCACGCGCCGGCGGCGACGTCGGCCATGCCGGAGGCGCCCCCGGGGCTCGCGGCAGTCTCACGACCCGGGTTGAGCGAAGCCAGCACGTTGCCGCCGAAGCTCTTGAGGGTGGCGATCGTGTTGCGCTGGACTTCGAGCGTCTGGATGCTGGTGCGCAGCATCGTGGCGTTCAGGTTGAGCCACTGCTCCACCGCGCGCAGGTCGGCGATGCGCTTGTCCAGTTCGCCGATGTCCAGCGTCGGCGTGATCATCGACGGCAGGGCCTGCGGCAGCCCCTGCGCAAACTGCGCGATGCCGGCCGGCGTGGCGAGCGGCGGCACCTGCGGCAGGCCGGTCAGGCCCCACACTCTGCGCATCATCTCAACCCCGTCGGTCATGCTGCTGGCCATGCCGGCCAGCGGGTTGGCCCGCTTCTCACCCATCAGCGTCTCCCGGCGGCGGCGACCGTCTGGTCGATGGCGCCGAAGATCGAACGGCCAGCGCCGTCGAACATCTCGATCCTCACGCGGTCGCCGTACTTCATGAATTCGGTGCTCGGCTTGCTGTCGGCAATCATTTCCAGGGCGCGCTTCTCGGCAATGCAAGAGTAGCCGCGGCTGGCGTCCTTGTTGCTGACCGTGCCCGAGCCGACGATGCTGCCGGCCCGCAGATTGCGCGTGCGGGCGGCGTGCGCGATCAGTTGTGGAAAGTCGAACACCATGTCGGTACCCGCGTGCGCGCTGCCCACCCGCTCGCCGTTCCAGTGCACGACGAGCGGTAGGTTGAGCTTGCGGCCGTCCCAGGCCTCGCCCAGCTCATCCGGCGTCACCGCCACCGGCGAGAAGGCGGTCGCCGGCTTGCTCTGGAAGAAGCCGAAACCCTTGGCCAGCTCGGGGGGAATCAGGTTACGCAGGCTCACGTCGTTGACCAGCATGACGAGGCGCACGTGCGCGCCGGCCGCGGCCGCGGCGGTGCCCATCGGCACGTCGTCGGTGACCACCGCGACCTCGGCCTCGAAGTCGATGCCCCAGGCCTCGTCGGCGCAGACGATGTCCTCCATGGGACCGAGCAGATCGTCCGAGCCGCCCTGGTACATCAGCGGGTCGGTCCAGAAGCTCTGCGGCATCTCGGCGCCGCGCGCCCGGCGCACCAGCTCGACGTGGTTGACGTAGGCCGAGCCGTCGGCCCACTGATAGGCGCGCGGCAACGGTGCCAGGCATTGCGCCGGGTCGAAGGCATAGGCGTGGCGCGCCCGGCCCTCGTTGAGGGTGACGTACAGGTCGTCGAGCTGCGGCGCGATGAAGCCCCAGTCGTCGAGCGCCTGCTGCAGGCGCGAGGCGATGTGGCTGGCGTGGTGGGCGATCGTTAGGTCGCGCGAGACGACCACCAGCTGGCCGTCGCGCGAGCCGTCGCGCAGGGTTGCGAGTTTCATTCGGTTATCGTGCGGTTGAGGCGGTCTCGTGGCGAAGCGTTCTCATGTTAGCCGTCGGCGCCACCCGCCGCGCGCACTGCGACCGGCCGCGGTGCCCGCATCGCATCGCCGATCTGCCGTCAGCCTTGCCCGCCCCTGCCGCGTTGGCGGGTTTGTGACTCCGTTTGCCATGGCCCTTGCCCGCGCCGCCACTGTCAGCCGCCTCGCGGCCACCCGCCGGTCCGGCGGGTATGGCCGTTTCGCCGTCATGCTGCTGGCTTCGCTGGCGCTGCACCTGTGGTGGCTGGCTGTGGCGCGCCGTGAATTGAGTTTCGAGTTGCCGCCACCTGCGCGCGCGCTCACCGTGGAGCTGTTCGTTTTGCCCGCGCCGGTCAGCGTCGGCAACCTGCCGCGCCAGACGCCTGCCGCCGGTACCGCCTCGAAGGCACCTCTCCCCGTTGCGTCCGTCGCCCCGATAACGCCGCCGTCCGACATGCCGCCCCTGGACGAGCCGCCCGCGTCCCCGGCGCCGGAGGATCCGGCCCCTCTGACGGCGGGAGTTGGCGAGGTGCCTCCGCTGGCCGACGGCCCGGCGGCGCCGTCGGTGGATCCTCGGCTGGGAGCCGCGGCGGTGAGCTTTCCCCGCTTCGGCCGCTTCGTCAGCGACACCACCGTTTACCAGGGCCTGTTGCGGCTGTTGGGCAGCACGTCGATCGAGTGGCGCATCGCCGACGGCCGCTACAGCGCGAAGTCCGACACCTACGATGACAGCGGGCGCGTTTACGCCGCGCTGACCAGCGAGGGCCGCATCGACCCGGAGTTCGGCGTGGCGCCCGAGCGCTACGTCGAGAAGCGGCTGAACCGCGCGCCGTTGGCCACCAACTTCCGGTGGAGCGAACGCAAGGTCACCTTCAGCAACACCGATCGCGAGCTGCCGCTGCGCCCGGGGCTGCAGGACCAGTTGAGCTTTCTGGCGCAGCTGGCGGTGATCGCGCAGGCCTTCCCCGAGCGGCTGCTGCCGGGCAGTGGTCTGGCGCTCGAAGTGGCAGGCACCCGCGACTTGCGCGTGTACGAATTGGCAGTCATCGGCTGGGAGCGGCTGTCGTTGCCGGTCGGCACGGTCGACACGCTGAAGCTGGAGCGCATCCTGCCCGGCGGGGGACGCGACCTGCGGCTCGAGCTGTGGCTGTCGCCCGCGCACAGCTGGCTGCCGGCGCGCACGCGCACCGTGCTCCCTACTGAACAGACGATCGAGACCGTGCTGCGCGAGGTGAAGATTGGCGAGTGAAGCCGGCAGTCCGGCACTGTGGTTCGCGCCGATGGTCCTGGCAGCACTGCTGCTCGCCGCTCCGATGCACGCTACAGCCGCCGAGCCACAGCCGGCTCCTTGCTCCGCCGAGCAGCCGTGGCCGCCGCGGTTGGCCATGGAGTTCGCGGTGCAGGCCTCGCGCGGCGTGCTCGGCCTGGAGGGCGTCAACGAGCTCTCGTTGGTCGTTGAAGGTACGCGCTACTGGATGCGCTCGACCACGCGCTCGCTGCTCTTTTCGGTGCAGCAAGATTCCCGCGGCAGCGTCGACGGCCGCCTCCTGCGGCCTGAGGAGTACGTCGAGCGGAACCCGCGGCGCGAACCGGCGATCACCACCTTCGACTGGGCCGCGCAGCGGGTACATTTTTCGGCCAACCGAGACGCGCCGGCGCGCACGCTGCCGCTGCTGCAGGATCGCCTGACGCTGCTGGTGCAACTGGGCGAGCGGCTGCGCGCGGCGCGCGGGGACGGCGAAGTCGAGGTGGCGGTGGCCGGCGTGCGCCACGTCTCGCCCTACCGCTTCCAGCGCCGGGGCACCGAGGCGGTGAGCGTGCCCGCGGGGACCTACGACGCCGTGCGCCTGGAGCGTCTCCCCGCTCCGGGGGGCGCCATGGAGATCTGGCTCGCCCCGTCCCTGTGCTGGTTGCCGGTAAGGCTGCGCTATACCGACGAGCGGGGACTGGTGGTGGAGAACCGCTTGCGTCGGGTTAGTTTCGACGAGCGACCTTGACACGAGACTTGGCGCTCAGCCCCCACGTCCCCGCCGCTCGGCGAGGACCCGGTCGCGGGGATCTCGCCCGGCCGGCTGCAGGCAGCCGGCCGGGCATCGGTTCTGTGGCTTTCCGGGCGTCATGTTGCAGTGCGGGTTGTTGCCTAGTCGGGTTTCCTCCTAGCATGTCGTAACTCGGCTGGTGACAGGTATGCAGCCGCGTCTGGAGCGGCGCTGCGCCCGCAGCGTCGAAAACTGACTGGGGATGAACCATGAACGCACCGATGAACCGGAGGCAGTTCTTCCGGATCTGTGCGGCAGGCATGGGCAGCTCTTCCGTGGTGGCGCTGGGCGTTTCGCCCGGCGCTGCGCAGGCGGAAGTGCGCGCCTTCAAGCTGTCGCGCACGACTGAGACCCGCAGCACCTGCCCGTATTGCTCCGTGAGCTGCGGCGTGATCATGTACACGCTCGGCGACAAGGCCAAGAACGTCAAGAGCCGGATCATCCATATCGAAGGCGACCCCGACCACCCGGTCAATCGCGGCACGCTGTGCCCGAAGGGCGCCGGCCTGCTCGACATGGTGCATTCGCCCAATCGGCTGACGAGCCCCGAGGTGCGCGAGCCCGGTTCCAAGGAGTGGAAGAAGATCTCCTGGGACGAGGCGATGACGCGCATCGCCAAGCACATGAAGGCCGACCGCGACGCCAACTTCATCGAGAAGAACGACAAGGGCGTCACGGTCAACCGCTGGAACACCCTGGGCATGCTGGTGTCCAGCACCACCTCCAACGAGTCCGGCTATCTCACCGTGAAGACGGCGCGCTCGCTGGGGATGGTCGCTCTCGATACGCAAGCGCGCATCTGACACGCCCCGACGGTGGCCAGTCTGGCCCCGACGTTTGGGCGCGGTGCGATGACCAATGGCTGGGTCGACATTCGCAATGCCGACCTCATCCTGATCATGGGCGGCAACGCCGCCGAAGCGCATCCCTGCGGCTTCAAGTGGGTGACCGAGGCGATCGAGCACCGCAAGGCCAAGCTCGTCGTCGTTGACCCTCGGTTCACGCGCTCGGCCGCGGTGGCCGACTACTACGCGCCGGTCCGCGTCGGCACCGACATCGCCTTCCTGGGCGGCGTCGTCAACTACATGCTGGCCAACAACAAGATCCACATGGATTACGTGAAGGCGTACACCAACGCGCCGTTCCTGATCCGTGAGGACTTCGCCTTCGAGGATGGCCTGTTCTCCGGCTACAACGAGGAGCGGCGCAGTTACGACCGCACCACCTGGGCCTACCAGCTCGACAAGGACGGGTACGCGATGGTCGACGAGACCCTCGAGAACCCGCGCTGCGTGTTCCAGCTGATGAAGACCCACTTCAGCCGCTACACGCCGGAGATGGTCGAGAAGGTCTGCGGCACGCCGAAGGACCAGTTCCTCAAGGTGGCCGAGATGATCGGCAGCACGTCCACCACCGACAAGGTGATGACGATCTGCTACGCGCTCGGCTGGACCCAGCACACGCACGGCTCGCAGAACATCCGCACGATGGCGATGATCCAGCTCCTGCTGGGCAACATCGGCCGGCCGGGCGGCGGCGTCAATGCGCTGCGCGGCCACGCCAACGTGCAGGGCATCACCGACCAGTGCGCCTACAGCGAGGTGCTGCCGGGCTACCTGTCGGCGCCCACCGATGCCGACGACACGCGCGAGAAGTACATCACGGCGCGCACGCCCAAGCCGCTGCGCCCGAATCAGATGAACTTCGCGCAGAACTTCGCCAAGTGGCACACCAGCCAGCAGAAGGCCTTCTTCGGCAACGCCGCGACCAAGGAAAACGACTTCGCGTTCGACTGGCTGCCCAAGCGCGACGGCGCCTACGACGTGCTGGCGATCTTCGAGCGCATGCACCAGGGCCGGGTCAACGGCTTCATCTCGCAGGGCTTCAACCCGCTGGCCGCGCTGCCGAACAAGAAGAAGGTCGGCGCTGCGATGTCCAAGCTCAAGTACCTGGTCATCATCGACCCGCTGCGCACCGAGACCGGCGAGTTCTGGAAGCACTACGGCGAGCTGAACAACGTCAAGCCGGAGGAGATCCAGACCGAGGTGTTCCGTCTGCCCTCGTCGAGCTTTGCCGAGGACGCCGGCACCTTCACCAGTTCCGGCCGCGTGATCCAGTGGCACTGGGCCGCCACCGAGCCGCCCGGCGATGCCAAGACCGACCGCGAGATCGTCGCCACGCTGTTCACCCGGCTGCGCGACATGTACCGCAAGGACGGCGGCAAGGTGCCCGAGCCCATCCTCAATCTCACCTGGGCCTACGCCACGCCGACCAATCCGGCACCCGAGGAGCTGCTGCGCGAGATCTCCGGTCGCGCCCTGACCGACGTGCTGGACCCGAAGGACAAGACGCGGGTGCTGGTCCCCGCCGGCCAGCAACTCGCCGGCTTTGGCCAGTTGCAGGACGACGGCTCCACCGCCTGCGGCAACTGGATTTACTCCGGTGTGTGGTCGCAGGCCGGCAACCTGTCGCTGCGCCGTGACACGGCCGACCCCGGCAACATGGGCAACAACCTGACCTGGGGCTACTCGTGGCCGGCCAACCGGCGCGTGCTCTACAACCGCGCCAATACCGACCCGAAGACCGGTCAGCCCTGGGACGCGCGCCGCGGTGCCATCCGCTGGACCGGGACGGCCTGGGGCGGCATCGACGTGCCCGACATCCGTCCCGACCTCGGGCCGGATTCGGGCGCCGGGCCGTTCATCATGCTGGCCGAGGGCGTGGGGCGGCTGTTCTCGCTGGGCGGGATGGCCGAGGGTCCGTTCCCCGAGCACTACGAGCCGTTCGAGTCGCCGCTGGGCTACAACCCGATGCACCCGAAGAACCCGAAGGCCACGTCGAATCCGGCGACCCGCGTGTTCAAGGGCGACATGGCGGCGTTCGGCAAGAAGGAGGAGTTCCCCTATGCCGCAACCACCTATCGCCTGACCGAGCACTTCCACTTCTGGACCAAGAACGCCTACTCCAGCGCCATCGTGCAGCCGGCGCCGTTCGTCGAGATCAGCGATGTCCTGGCCAAGGAGAAAGGCATCCGCAACGGCGACATGGTCAAGGTGCGCAGCAACCGCGGCGAAGTCAAGGCCAAGTGCGTCGTGACCAAGCGGATGGCCACGCTCAACTGCGACGGCAAGACGGTGCACACGGTGGGCATTCCGATCCACTGGGGCTTCGTGGGGGTCGCCAAGGACGGCTTCCTCGCCAACAACCTGACGCCGTACGTGGCCGATGCCAACTCGCAGACGCCGGAGTACAAGGCGTTCCTGGTCAACATCGAGAAGGCCTGAGGAGACGCCGACATGACCATGCAATCTCTCTCCGTCGAGCGTCGGTCCGCCACGACCACCACGCCGCCTTCGGTGCGCATCGCAGCCGAGCCGGTGGCCAAGCTGATCGACATCTCCAAGTGCATCGGCTGCAAGGCCTGCCAGGTCGCCTGCATGCAGTGGAACGACCTGCGCGACGAGGTGGGCACCACCACCGGTATCTACGACAACCCGGTCGATCTCACCGACCAGTCGTGGACGGTGATGCGCTTCGCCGAGTTCAAGAACCCGGATGGCAAGCTCGAGTGGCTGATCCGCAAGGACGGCTGCATGCACTGCGAGGACCCCGGCTGCCTGAAGGCCTGTCCGTCGCCCGGTGCCATCGTCAAGTACGGCAACGGCATCGTCGATTTCAACTCGTCCAACTGCATCGGCTGCGGCTACTGCGTGGCCGGCTGCCCGTTCAACATCCCGCGCATCAGCAAGAAGGACAACAAGGCCTACAAGTGCACGCTGTGCTCCGACCGGGTCGCCGTTGGCCTCGAGCCCGCCTGCGTCAAGACCTGTCCCACGGGCGCCATCCAGTTCGGCGCCAAGACCGACATGGTCAAGCGCGGCGAGAAGCGCGTCGGTGATCTGAAGGAGCGCGGCTACCAGCAGGCGGGGCTCTACAACCCGGCGGGCGTGGGCGGCACGCACGTCATGTATGTGCTGCAGCACGCCGACAAGCCCAACCTGTACAACGACCTGCCGCTCGATCCCAAGATCAGCCCCTGGGTCAGCCTCTGGAAGGGTGTCACCAAGCCGCTGCTCTCCATCGGTATCGGTCTGGCCGTCCTGGGTGCCTTCTTCCACTACGTCACGCGTGGGCCGAAGGAAGAGGAACCCGGCTCCCATTAGAAGAAAAGGGAAGGAACAGACATGAGCATCGTTATGAAAAGCGGCGAGGTGCCGCGCTACAACGCCAGTGAGCGCGTCATTCACTGGACCGTGGCGATCACCTTCATCCTGCTGGCGGCCTCCGGCCTGGCGTTCTTCCACCCGGCGTTCTGGTTTCTCACCAGCCTGCTGGGTGGCGGCACCTGGTCGCGCATCCTGCACCCGTTCCTCGGCTTGGTGATGTTTGCCTTCTTCGCGGTCATGGCCGTGAAGTACTGGAAGGAAAACGTCATCAAGCCGTACGACCGGGAGTGGGGCAAGCGGCTGTCCGACGTCATCAACAACCGCGACGACAATCTGCCCGAGATCGACAAGTACAACATCGGGCAGAAGCAACTGTTCTGGGTGATGGTCGCCACCATGGTGCTGCTGACGCTGTCCGGCGTGGTGCTGTGGCGCGACACCGTGTTCGCCTTCCCGGTGACCGTGGTGCGCGTCTCGGCGGTGGTTCACGCCATCGCGTCGTTCGTGCTGATCCTCGGCGTCATCGTGCACATGTACTCGGCCATCTTCTGGGTCAAGGGGAGCCTGCGCGCAATGACCCGCGGTACCGTCACGCACGCCTGGGCCAAGCATCACCATCCGCTGTGGTACCGGCGGATCACCGGCAACAAGTAGCGCGGCAGCCGCGTTATCCGGAATCCAAGCGGCGGGGCATGGCCCCGCCGTTTTCATTTCCGGCGGCCCTGCGTCGGCGCAGGCTTGCCGAGGTCCCGGTCTCGGGCGTATGGTGAACCTGCCGTCGTGGCGTTCCTCTCGACCCCACTGGAGACTGATGTGCGTTCCCTGACAATTGCCGGTGCCATGGCCTTGGCACTTCTTGCAGGCTGCGCGAGCAACGATGTCGTGCGCGCGCGGGTCGATGTCACCGTCGGCCAGCAACTGATCGACCTGAAGAAGGCGCGCGATGCCGGCGCGCTGACCGCCGACGAATACGATCGCCAGCGCAAGCGGCTGATCGACTCGGTTCGCTAGGAGGCCCGACCATGACCCGCTTTGATCTCCGGCGCACCGCTTCCTTCGGCCTTGTCGCAGCCTGCCTTGCGCTGGTCGCCTGCGGCAGCACGACCAACCTCAAGGTCGAGGAATCGACCCGCATCACCAAGGGACAGGAACTTACGGATCTGCTGAAGGCGCGCGAACTCGGCGCGCTCAGCGACAGCGAATACCAGGCGCTGCGCGCCCGCATCATGCGACGCAGTCAGTAGACGCAAGTACGCAACCCGGTATTGCGGACCCACACCGCCAGACGCAGAAGGGGCCGCATTGTTGTGTCGCAGCCAGGCCGACTTACCCGTTCTGGGTAGCGGCAACGGAAGCGCGGTAGTCGTGGTGAATGCCGGTTACGTAGACTGATTCCGTATTGATCGTCAGCCCGGTCCTTCTCGGAGGGCAGCATGTCGTTGAGGATTGCGGCCGCACATCGTCAGCGCGGGTTCGCGCCAGCGTCGGTCTCGGCTTTCGTTGATGTCCCCGGTCGCACGCGATCGGGGTGTTGAACACACTCGATGCAATACATGACTCGTTCTCGCCTGCGCGTTGTCCTGACTCTTTGCGGATTGTTCTTCATTGCCGCTTCCGCCCGCGCGCAGCAGCCCGCGCTGTGGACCTGGACGTCCGACAACCTGACGCTGCGCGGCAATGTCAGCGCGCACGCGCAGCTCTATTCGATGCGCGGCACGTGGTGGAACCTTGCCGCGTCTTCGGCGCCCACGTTCGACACCGACCGCACGTTCACCGAGCTGTGGCTGCACCCGCAGCTGTCGGCCGACTACCAACTGGCCCCGAAGACAGTCGCCTACGGCAAGCTGTCGGTGGGCATCACGCAGAACATCGGCGCCGATGCCTTCGACTATCGCGATGAAGGCGCAGCGCGCTTCGAGAACGCCTTCGCTGGCGTGCGTGGCGAGTTCGCCGACGGCTGGCGTTACGACCTGTCGCTCGGCCGGCAGTCGTTCACGCTCGGCTCCGGCATGCTGTTGACTGCGGGTTCCGCCAACGGCTTCTCGTGGGGCGGCGGCGCCTCCACGCCGCGCAAGGCCTGGGCGCGCACCGCAATCGGCCGTCTCTCGTACGGCGACTTCAGTGTGCAGGGCTTCCAGCTCGAACCGTCGGAGGCGCCCGAAGCGCGCACCGACACCCGCGTGCAGGGCGCCTCGCTCGAGTGGAAACGCGACAAGCTCGGCAAGGCGGGTCTGGCCTGGATCACGGTGCCGCGCTCCACCGCGATCTATCCCGGCGATCTGGCCCCGCTGTCGTTCATCGAGCGCGGCCGCGAAGGCCTCGACACCTGGCAGGCCTGGCTCGACCTGACCGGCGTGGTGCCGGGCGCCCCCGGCCTGGGCCTGCGCGCCGAGTATGCGCAGCAGCGCAACGACATCACGCGCGTCGGCGGCAAGCGCGACCCGATGCGCGCCGAGGCCTGGCTGCTCGGCGTCAGCTACTGGGCGCAGACCTGGTGGTTCGCGCCGCGCTTCTCGTACCACGTAGCGCGCTTCTCCGGCGACAAGCCGGGCACCGCCACCTACGAGCGCTTCGACCCGATGTTCTGGGGTAACGGCCTCGACAACTGGTGGTTCGGCGCGAACGGCGCCTACGCCTGGCTCAATGCCAACGTGCGTGCCAGGCGCGCGATCGTCGACGCCTACGCGTCGGCCAGGGACATCGTGCAGTTCCAGTTCGTACGCACCTCGGCCGATCAGCTCAACAGCGCGATCCAGTACGGTCAGGGCGTGCAGTTCACCAGCAGCGGGCTGCTGGTTGGCGTGCCCACCGCGCACCTGTCGGACGAGTACTACGCGCAGTACGCCCGCGTGATCTCGCCGGCGCTGGTCGGGATCGCGTTCGTGTCGCGCAACGTGCCTGGCGATGGCCTGAAGGCCAACGCCCCGCAGGGCGTGAAGACGTGGACCACCCTCGGCGTCGGCCTGACCGCCAACTTCTGATCGCCTGAATCCGATGCATCTGCGCCGCCTTGCCATTCAGTCTGCCGCGCGCTGCTGCACCGTGCTGCGCGCAGCAGCCGGCACAGGCACGGGCATCGCCTGGCGGCACGCCCGATGAGCGCCGTCATCGCCCAGCCGGTCAGCCGTCTCCCGGTGCTGCCGCCCGGTCGGCAGTACCGCTTCCACACGATGATCAAGCCGGCCGGCGCGCTGTGCAATCTCGACTGCCCGTACTGCTTCTACCTGCACAAGACCGAGCTGCTCGGCCATCAGCCCAACGCGCGCATCGCGGCCGACCTGCTCGAGCAGCACATCCGCCAGTACATCGAGGCGCAGACCGGCGACGAGGTCGTGTTCTCCTGGCAGGGCGGCGAGCCCACCGTGATGGGGCTGCCGTTCTTCGAGAAGGTGGTTGCACTGCAGGACCGCTACCGCAAGCCCGGCCAGCGCATCGAGAACGACCTGCAGACCAACGGCGTGCTGCTCGACGAGGACTGGGCGCGTTTCCTCAAGGCGCAGGGCTTCCATGTCGGCCTGAGTCTCGACGGCCCGCAGGACCTGCACGACACGTTCCGGCCCACCAAGGGCGGCACGCCAACCTGGGACAAGGTAATCCAGGCCGCTGCGCTGCTGGCGCGCTACGGGGTGCCGTTCGCGCTGCTGTGCGTGGTCAACCGCGAGGTGGCGCGCCGGCCGCTCGATGTCTGGCGCGTGCTCACCGGCGTGCCCGGCACCTACCGCGTGCAGTTCACGCCCTGCGTGGAGCCACGCACGTTCAAGCAGCAGGGCCCGGCGCTGAAAGATGCGGCCGCGCCGCCGCTCGGCAGCGCGCGCACGCGGCCCGAGCATCCGCTGTCGATCGTCACCGACTGGTCGGTCGATGCGCGCGACTACGGCGAGTTCCTCTGCACCATCTGGCGCGAGTGGCTCGCCAACGGCTTCGGCCGCGTGCACGTCAACGTGTTCGAGAGCGCGGTCGCGCAGTCGCTCGGCCTGCCAGCGCAGATGTGCACCGCGGCGCCGATCTGCGGCAAGGCGCTCGCGCTGGAGCACGACGGCAGCCTGTACAGCTGCGATCACTTCGTCTACCCCGAGTACAAGCTCGGCAATATCCGCGACACGCACGAGGGCGACCTGGCGTTCTCGCCGAAGCAGATCGCGTTCGGCCTGGCCAAACGCGACACGCTGCCCGCCTACTGCCGCGGCTGCGCGCAGCTTGCGCTGTGCTGGGGCGAGTGCCCGAAAAACCGGCTGCTCGCCACGCCCGACGGCGAGCCCGGCCTCAATTACCTGTGCGAAGGCCTGAAGCGTTTCTACGCTCAGGTCCAGCACGACATGCCAGTGATCCGACAACGTCTGGGACGATGACGCCCCGACGCGATCTTCGATGCCATAACGCAGCACACCGCCAGACCCCAGGAGAAGCCCGATGACCCCGATCCGCCCCCGCATGCGCCCGCTGGCACTGTCCGCTGCCGTTGCAGCCGCGCTGGCCGGCCTCGCGTCCGCGCCCGCGCAGGCACAGCCCGCGCAGCGCCCCAACATCCTCGTCATCATGGCCGACGACATCGGCTACGCCAACGTCGGCATCTACAGCCACGGCATGATGGTGCCCACGCCCAACATCGACCGCATTGGCCGTGAAGGCATCCTGTTCACCGATCACTACGGCCATCCCAGCTCCACCGCGGGCCGTGCTGGCTTCATCACCGGCCAGTTGCCGATCCGCACCGGCATGACCACCGTGGGCCTGCCCGGCTCGCCGGTGGGTATCGACCAGCGCGACCCCACGCTCGGCAAGATCCTCAAGGAACTGGGCTATCGCACGGCGCAGTTCGGCAAGAACCATCTGGGCGACCGCAACGAGCACCTGCCCACGGTCAACGGCTTCGATGAGTTCTACGGCAACCTGTACCACCTGAACGCCGAGGAAGAGCCCGAGCTGCGCATGTGGAGCAAGGACGCCGGCTTCAACGCCCGCTACCGGCCGCGCGGCGTGCTCGACTCCGTGGCCACGCAGGAAGACGACGCCACCGTCGATCCGCGCTTCGGTAAGGTCGGCAAGCAGAAGGTGCGCGACACCGGCCCGCTGACCACCAAGCGCATGGAAACCGTCGACGAGGAATTCCTCGACCGCACCAAGAAGTTCATCACCGGCGCGGCGCAGGCCCGGCAGCCGTTCCTCGCCTGGTTCAACCCGAGCCGGATGCATCTGTACACGCACCTGAAGCCGGCGTCGAAGAACCTCGCCAGCGACATCTCCAGCGAGTTCGACGTCTATGGCAGCGGCCTGATGGAGCACGACGGCCATGTGGGCCAGCTGCTCAAGCTGCTCGATGACCTGAAGATCGCCGACAACACCATCGTCGTCTACACCACCGACAACGGCGCCATGGTCTCGTGGTGGCCGGATGCCGGATCCACGCCGTTCCGCGGCGAGAAGGCCAGCACCTGGGAGGGCGGCGTGCGCGTGCCCATGCTCGTGCGCTGGCCCGCCAGGATCCCCAAGGGAAAGATCTCCAACGGCATCCAGACCCACGAGGACATGTTCACCACGCTGGCCGCCGCCGCCGGCTACGGCGACGTGCGCGCCAAGCTCAAGGCGCGCGACAAGGTCTGCATCGACGGCGTCGACAACCTCGCGCACTGGACCGGCAATGCGCCCTCGGCGCGCAACGTCGTCTACTACTACGACGAGACCAAGTTCACCGCGGTGCGCATCGGTCCGTGGAAGTCGCACTTCATGACCCGCGAGGGCTTCTTCGACTATCACAAGCCCAGCTCGCTGATCTTCAATCTGCGCATGGACCCGTACGAGCGCCACGGCGGCCAGAAGAGCAACGACCTGGCCAACAGGATGGGCGTGGCCTTCGGCGGCCAGATCCAGGATGCGGTCAATGCGCACATGGCCACGTTCCAGGAATGCAAGCCGCGTCAGGCCGGCGGCAGCCTGCGGATGGGCGGGCAGTGAGCGCCGCCGCGCTGGCGTCCTTCGCGGCGCTGCGCAACCGGATGGGCGAGGCCGTGATCGGCCAGCCCGCCGTGATCGAGGCGCTGCTGATCGCGTTGCTGGCCGACGGCCACGTGCTGCTCGAAGGCCTGCCCGGCCTGGCCAAGACGCGCGCCATCAAGGCCCTCGGCCGCGCGCTGCGCACGCGGCTGGCGCGGGTGCAGTTCACGCCCGATCTGCTGCCGTCTGACCTGATCGGCGCAGAGATCTACCGCCAGGGCGGCGCCGACGATGCGCGCTTCGTGTTCCAGCCCGGGCCCATCTTCGCGCCGCTGGTGCTGGCCGACGAGATCAACCGCGCGCCCGCCAAGGTGCAGTCGGCGCTGCTCGAAGCGATGGAAGAGCGCCAGGTCACGGTGGCTGGCCAGACCCACGTGCTGCCGCAGCCGTTTCTCGTAATGGCCACGCAAAACCCGATTGAGCAGGAAGGCACCTATCCGCTGCCCGAAGCGCAGACCGACCGCTTCCTGATGAAGGTCGTGATCGGCTACGCCGGCCGCGCCGCCGAGCTCGACATCGTGCGTCTGGTGCGCCACGAGGAAGGGCAGAGGCTCGGCGCGGCAGCCGAAGCGCCTTCGCCTGCGCTGTCGCCTGCCCCCGCAGCCGCGCCTGTGCCCGCCGAACGCGCGAGCGATGCCGACCCGGCCGACGCGCTCACGCGCCTGACCGAAGCGCGCCGTGCGGTCCACGCGCTGCACGTCGCGCCTGCGGTCGAGCGCTACATCGTCGGTCTGGTGCAGGCCACGCGCGAGCCAGCCAGCGTGGGCGAAGACGTCGCGCGCTGGATCGAGGTCGGCGCCAGCCCGCGCGGCAGCATCGCGCTCGATCGCTGTTCGCGCGCGCATGCGTGGCTGCAGGGCCGCGACTTCGTCGGTCCCGACGATGTGCGGGCCGTGCTGCACGCCTGCCTGCGGCACCGGCTGCTGCTCAGCCACGAGGCGCTGGCCGCTGGCATCGCCGCCGACCAGGTCGTCGACCGCATTGCCGCGGCCGTAGCCGCACCCTGACCTCAGCCCACCGCAGCGCTGAACGCCGTCGCGCCGTGAACAGCGCCACGCTCCCCGCCACCGGTCGCCGCTGGGCCTGGCCCTGGCAGCGCCGCGCTGCTGCATCGGCCGCCGCCGAAGCCCCCGGCGTCTACGTGCAATGGGAGCACCTGCTCGCGCTCGAGTACGGCGCGCGCCGCGTGCGCTGGCCGCCGCAGACCGCCTCCGCGCGCAGCCAGCTCGCCGGCCGGCACCGCTCGCGCGTGCGTGGCCGCGGGCTCGATTTCATCGAGCTGCGTCACTACCTGTCGGGCGACGACACGCGCGCCATCGACTGGCGCGCCAGCCTGCGTGCCGGCCGCATGCAGGTGCGCGTCTACGCCGAAGAGCGCGATCGGCCCACCTGGCTGCTGGTCGATCAGCGGCTGTCGATGTTCTTCGCACGTCGCGGCGCGCTCGGCTCGGTGGTGGCCGCCGAAGCCGCCGCCGTCTGGGGCTGGCGTGCGTTGTCGGGCGGCGATCGCGTTGGCGGCCTGGTGTTCGGCGACGACGGACTCGACGAGGTGCCGCCGCGCCGCGGCCGCCGCTCGATGCTGCACTTCCTCGAACGGCTGGCCGCGCGCAACCGCGCGCTGCGTGCCGACAGCACGCTGCCGGCCGCACCGGCGCAGCTCGATGCCGCGCTCGCCGTGCTGGCGCGGCACGCGCCGCGCGAGGCGGTGATCGCGCTGTTCTCCGACTTCGACGGTCTGGGTGACGCCACGCGCGAGCGGCTGTTCGCGCTGGCGCGCCACAACGATCTCGTGCTGCTGCCGGTGTGGGACGACCCGCGCACTACCACGCCCGGCGCGCGGCTGGTGGTCAGCGATGGCCGCCTGCAACTGCCAATCGACCATGCCGACCGTGGCGTGGCCGACCGGCTCGCCGCCATCGCGCACGCGCGCACGACGCGGCTGCTCGCGCTGCGCGCCGAACTCGGCTGCGCGGTGATGCCGCTGCTCACCACCGAGCCGGCGCTGCTGCAACTGGCGCGCGGCATGGACAGCGCGCCCGCCGGCGCGCGCCGCCGCTGACCCGCGCAGGCCCCGCGATGGCAACGGCACAGGTAGCGGCAGCCAGCGCTCCGGATGCCGCGGCGCGCGCGGTGCTCGACCAGCTGCACCCGCTGCTGCTGCCGGCGCCGCCGTCGTGGCTGCCGCAGACGCCGGCGTGGGGCGTGCTGGCGGTGCTGGTCGTGCTCGCGCTGGCCGTGCTGCTGTGGCGCGGGCTGCGGCGCTGGCATGCCAATCGCCACCGCCGGCACGCGCTCGCCGAACTGCGTCGCCTGCGCTCGGAACTGAACGCCGGCACGGTGCCGCCCGCCCGCCGCCTGCAGGCGGCGCGGCAACTGCCCGAGCTTGTGCGCCGGCTCGCGCTCGCGCATGCGCCACGCAACGAGGTGGCGCCCTTGCAGGGCGAGGCCTGGAGTGCCTGGCTCGACCGCAGCCTGGGCGATGCCGCGCGGCCGTTCACGCGCGGCCCCGGGCGGCACCTGAGTGGCTGGGCCTACCGGCCCGACGCGGCGCTGCCGTGGGACGAACTCGACGCGCTTCTGACGTTGCTGGAGCGCTGGATCCGCCATCACCGTCTTGCGCAGGAGCGGGCGTGAGCGCGCTGTCCGGATCCGGCTGGAGCGAGGTCCTCGCGCTGCTGGCGCAGGTCGAATGGGCGCAGCCCTGGGCCGCGCTGCTGTTGCCGCTGGCGCTGCTGATGCGGCTGCTGCCGCCGTACCGCAGCCGCCGCAGCGCGCTGCGGGTGCCGTTCTTCGCGCTCGCGGTGCAGGGCAGCGGCGAGCGGCCGCGCGCTGGCGCCGTGGTGCTGCCGCACGGCGTGGTGCACTGGCTGCTGCTCGGGCTGGCCTGGACCGCCGCCGTACTCGCCGCGATGCAGCCGCAGTGGGTCGAACCGCCGATCACGCGCACGCAGCCCACGCGCGACTGGCTGCTCGCGGTGGACTTGTCGCCGTCGATGCAGACCGCGGACTTCCGCGATGCCGCCGGCCGCCCCGTCGACCGGCTCACCGTCGTGCGCGAGGTGCTCGACGAATTCCTCGCGCGCCGTGCCGACGACCGCATCGGCCTGCTGGTGTTCGGCCAGCAGCCGTTCGTGCAGGTGCCGTTCACGCTCGACCACGGTGCCGTGCGCGCGCTGCTGGGCGAGGCGCGCATCGGCATGGCCGGCACCCGCACGATGATCGGCGATGCCATCGGGCTGGCGGTGCGCGTGTTCGACGCCTCCGATGCGCCGCAGCGCACGCTGGTGCTGCTGACCGACGGCCGCGACACCGGCAGCCGCGTGCCACCGGCCAAGGCGGCCGAGATCGCCGCGCAGCGCGGCGTGCGCATGCACACGGTGGCCATCGGCACGGCCGCCGCGCGCGCCGGCGAGGAGGCCGATCTGGCCGGGCTGCGCGCCTGGGCCGAGGCCACCGGCGGCCGCGCGTTCCGCGCCACCGACCGCGCCGGCCTGCAGCAGATCTACCGTGAACTCGACGCCATCGAACTGCGCACCGTCGAGACCCAGTCGGCGCGGCCGCGCCGGCCGCTGTTCCAGTGGCCGCTCGGGCTCGCGCTGGCGCTGCTCGGCCTGCACCTGGTGCTGACCGGTGCTGCCGCGGCGGCCGCCAGTCGGCCGCTGCGTGCCGCGCCGCCGGAGGCCGCCGATGCCTGAGTCGCTCGCGGCGCTCGAGGCACTCAAGGCACTCGAGGCGCTGCTGCCGCTGCACTGGCTGCGGCCTTGGGCGCTGCTGGGCCTGCTGCCGGCGCTGGCGTTGCTGCTGTGGCGCCGCCGGCCCGGTGACGGCGCGGTGCCCCCCGGTGTGATCGACGCGCGCCTGCTGCCGCATCTGCTGGTGCGCGGCGGGCCGCCGGCGCGACTGCGGCCGGCCGACACGCTGGCGGTCGCACTGGCCTGCTTCAGTGTCGCGCTGGCCGGCCCGGCCTGGCAGCGCGAAGCCTCGCCGCTGGCGCTGGAGGCCGCACCGCTGATGCTCGTGCTCGACCTGTCCGAGTCGATTGACGCGGCCGACCTGCCGCCCAGCCGGCTCGATCATGCGCGCGCCAAGCTGCAGCGGCTGGTCGAGCAGCGCGCCGATGCACCCACCGGACTGATCGTCTACGCCGGCAGCGCGCACCTGGTGCTGCCGCCGACCCGCGACCGCGAGGTGCTGGCCACCTACCTCGATGCGCTCGGCACCGCGCTGATGCCGCAGCCCGGCAACGCTCCGGCCGAGGCGCTCGCGCTCGCCCTGCAATGGCTCAGCCGCGCGCCGGTGCCCGGCACCGTCCTGTTCCTGACCGCCGAGTGGCCGGCCGCCGATCTCGATCGCGCCGAAACCCTGCTGCGCGGCTCGCGCCAGCGGCTGGCGGTGTGGGCCATCGGCACGCGCGAGGGCGGGCCGCTGCGCGACGCCGACGGCCGCCTGCGGACCGACGCGCAGGGCCGCTCGCGCAGCGCCCGGCTCGATGTCGCCGGGCTCGACGCGCTGCGCGCGCGTACCGGCGCCGCGCTGACCGCGGTCACGTCCGACGACGGCGACCTGGCGCGCGTGCAGGCGCTGATCGCGCGCCACCGGACCGAAGCCGCCGAGCAGGACCCGACGCAGCGCTGGCATGACCGCGGCCCGCTGTTCATCTGGCCCGGCCTGCTGGCGCTGCTGCTGTCGCTGCGGCGTGGCTGGGTGCTGCGCTGGCACGCCGCCGGCGTGCTGCTGGCGCTCGCCGGACTGCTGTCGCTGGGTGCGGCACCGGCACCGGCCATGGCGCGGGAGGCAGCCGTCGCCCCGGCACCGGTTGCCTCGACCGGTGCGGCCCGCAGCGCGGACAGCGGCGCCACCGCCGCCGCCAGCGCGACCGCGAATGCGGGCCCGACCGCAACCGCGAACGCCAAGTCCACGGCCTCTGCAACGGCAGTCTCCGCGCCCGCGGTCGCCTCGCTGGGCGAGCGCTTCTTTGCGCTGTGGCTCACGCCCGACCAGCGCGGCCGCTGGTGGCTCGAACGCGGCGACCCGCAGCGCGCCGCGCGGCACTTTGCCGATCCGTTCTGGCGCGGCATCGCACACGCCCGCGCCGGCCAGTGGCAGGCGGCGGCCGACGCCTTCGCGCGGGTCGACTCCCCTGCAGCGTGGTTCAACCAGGCGCAGATGCTGGCGCGCCTCGGCCGCTACAGCGATGCGGTGGCTTCCTACGATCAGGCGCTGCTGCGGCTGCCCGGCTGGCCGCAGGCGCAGGCCGACCGCGAGCGCGTGCGCGCGCTGATCCCGCCCACGCCGCCGGGCGACCCCGAGGACGGCGAGCTGCAGCCCGGCGAAGGCGACCGCAGCGAGCCGGGCGCACGCCGACCGCGCCGCGGCGGCCCGCCGCGCCCGCTGACCGAGGCCGAGCTGGCCGAGCTGTGGCTGCAACGCCTCGACACCAGTCCGGCCGGCTTCCTGCAGCGCAAGTTTGCGCAGCAGGCGCAGCGCAGCGGCGAAGCCGCGCCTGCCCGCCCGCTGGAGGTGCGATGAGCCCGCCGGGCCGCCCCAAGGGCGAATTCCCGAGCGAGCAGCGCGAGGGTTGTCCGATGCTCCCGCCGGGCCGCCCCGAGGGCGCGTCCGCGAGCGCGCAGCACGTCAATGGCCCAGCAAGCCGCGCCGGCACCCGCCTCGCCCACGCACCGCCGCGCCGCGGCGTCGAAGGATCGCCGCGTCGCCGTGCGCTGCAGCGGGCCGCCGCGCTGGTCCTGGCGGGCGCGCTCGCGCCGCTACGTGCGCAGCCGGCGGCCGCGCCGCTGGCGCGGCTGCGGCTGGCGCTCGACGGTGCCGCCGCGCGCCGGCTCGAGATCGGCGAGGCCCTCGTCGTGCGGCTCGAAGTCTGGGTCAGCACCTGGTTCCAGGCGCCGGTGGACTTCCCGGCGACGCTCGAGGCCGGCGGCGCGCTGGTCGAAGCGGTGGGCGGCTCGCCCGAGTCGCGCTTCGAGGAGTTCGACGGCCGACGCTGGACCGGCCTGGTGCGCCGCTACCGGCTGTTGCCGGCGCAGCCGGGCGAGCTGCGCGTTGCGCTGTCTGCGCCGCTGCCGGTGCAGCCCGGCGGCGGCCCGCTGCAGCGGCTGGCGCCGCCGGCGCCGCTGCGGCTGACCGTGAGCGTGCCGGCCGGGGCGGAAGACATCCAGCCGTTCGTTGCCGCGCGCCGGCTCGAGTTGCGCCAGCGCTGGTGGCCCGAGGGGCTCTCGGCCGCTGCGACGGCTCACGTCGGCGACCTGATCCGCCGCGAGATCGTGCTCGTCACCGACAGCGCCGCGCCGCTGCTGCCCGCGCCCGACTTCGGCGCGCCCGCCGGCGCCGGCGTGCGCGTGCAGGCCGCGCAGACCAGCGAGCAGCGCGCCGATGCCGCCACCACCGCCACGCTGACGCGCAGCCAGCAGGCCGTCTACACGCTGCAGGCGGCCGGGTCGGTGACGCTGCCGCCGGTGGAGTTCGTCTGGTGGGACCTGACGCAGCGCCGGCGCCGCGTCAGCCGGCTCGATGGCCTGACGCTCGAGGTGCAGCCCGCCGCCGCGCGCGCCGATCCGTTCGCGCCGGCGGCCGCCGCCGCGCCCGCGAGCGCCGCGCCGGCCGGCGCCTCCGCCACCGGTGCCGCTGCGCTCACCGCGCTGCTGGCCGGCGGCGCGCTGGCGGCCGGCGTTGCGCTGTGGCGGCGCCGCGCCCGCGGCGCGGTTCCGGCTGGCGCTGCGGCACCGGGGCCGCTTCAGTCGCAGGCGTGGCGCCGGCTGCGCCGCGCTTGCCGGCGCGGGGACGCCACCGCCGCCGACCGGGCGCTGCGCGACCTGCTGGCCGCACTCGACGCCCCGACCCGCCAGCGCTGGCTGCAGGACGCTGCGCTCGCCCAAGCCCGCGTCGCTCTTAGCCGTCACCGCTTCGGGGTGGGCCGCGCCGGCGCGCCGGGCCCCTATGCTGCGCCCGAGGCGCCGCCGTCGGCGGGCTGGGACGGCGCGGCGCTGCTGCAGGCGGTGCAGCCACTGCGGCGGGCGGCCGCGGCGCCGCCGCCGTCCGACGCCTTGCCCACCCTTCATCCGTGAGGCGCCTTCGCATGTACACCGGCATCGACCCTGGAGCACGGACCATGAGGCAGGCGTTCGTCGTGTTCGGCATCTGGCCTGTCCGCAGCGAGGCGCACGCGGCGGCGCGGCGGCTCGGCGGGCTCGGCGGGCTCCGCGGACTCGGCGGACTGCCCGGATCGGGCCGGTTGGGTAGATGGGGCGGACGGGGCGGATGGGGCGGATGGGGCGGATTGGGCGGGCTCGTTGTCCTGTGCGTCCTCGCCAGCGCGCTGCTGTTCGGGCCGGCGGCGCAGGCGCAATCGGCGCCGCCTGCCGCCGCGCCGGCGCCGGCGCCGGAGCCGGCCACGCTGCGTCTTCTCAATCGCGACATCGTCACGTTCCGCGGCACCGTGGCCGGCGCCGTGCCGGCGCGCCGCGTCGAGCAGGCGGTCGAGCGAATCCGCGCGCTGCCCGAGACCGCGATCGACCTGCCGCTGCGCTTGGTGCCGTTCGCATTCGAGCAGGTTCAGGGCGTGCAGTTCATGCTCGGCGACATCAACCTGTTCGCGGTGCTCCAGACCGATGTCGAGGCCGACGGCGTGCAGACGCTGGATGCCCTGGCCAAGCGCACGGCCGACCGGCTGGAGGACGCGCGCCGCGCCTGGCATGCCACGCGCGACGGGCCGCTGCTGCTGCGCGGCCTGGCGCTGGCCGCTGCCGCCACTGCGCTGCTCGTGCTGCTGGTGTCGGGCACGCAGGCCGCCATGCGCCGGATCCTCGGCCGGCTCGAAACACTGCGCGACGGCCTGGCCGCGCGCGGCACCGGGGTCGACTGGCGCGAACTGCTGGCGCGGCTGCTGGCCGGCACGCTGGTGCTGGTGCAGTGGCTGGTGCTCCTGCTGCTCGGCTATGCGTGGGTGCGCGCGGTCCTGGCCAGCTTCGTGGCCACGCGCCCGCTGGCCGAGGCGATGGACGGCTGGTTCTTCGGCCAGCTGGCCTGGGTGGCCGGCGGCGCGGTCGGCGCCATCCCTGGCCTGGCCACGGTGGTCATCGTGCTGCTGCTCACGCGCGCGCTGGCCGATGTGCTGGCCTACTTCTTCAATGCCGTCCAGCAGGGGCGGCTGACGCTGCCGTTGCTGCATCGGGACACCACCACGGCCACGCGGCGCATCGTCACGGTGCTGGTGTGGGGGTTGGGCGTCGCCATCGCCTACCCGTACCTGCCCGGCTCGGGCAGCGAGGCGTTCAAGGGCCTGTCGGTGCTGGCCGGCGTGATGCTGACGCTCGGCTCCTCGGGCCTGGTCATGCAGGCGATGAGCGGGCTGGTGATCATCTACTCGCGCGCGCTGCGCAAGGGCGACTTCATCGACATCGGCGGCACTCAGGGCGTGGTGACCGAGGTCGGCTCGCTGGCGATCAAGATGATCAACATCCGCAACGAGGAGATCACCATTCCCAATTCGGTGCTGGTGTCCGCGCCCATTCACAACTACTCCAAGCTGTCCGACACCCGCGGCACGCTGCTGACCGCCAAGGTCACGATCGGCTACGACGCGCCCTGGCGCCAGGTGCACGCGATGCTCGAGGAGGCCGCACGCCGCACGCCGCGCGTGCGCGCCGAGCCGCCGCCCTACGTGTACCAGCGGGCGCTGTCGGACTTCTACGTCGAGTACGAGCTGTTCGTCAGCATCGAGAAGGCGATCGAGCGGGTGCCGATCCAGTCGGCGCTGCATGCCGCGATCCAGGACGTGTTCAACGAGCACGGCGTGCAGATCATGTCGCCGCATTTTCTCGGCCAGCCGGCGCAGGCAGTGGTGGTGCCCAAGGCCGACTGGTACAAGGCGCCGGCGCGGCCGCCGGCGTAGTGGTGCCGCGGCCGCCGGGTCGTCGGGCCCCGGTGGCGTTGTCGCGGAAGCGGTGATGCGCCCGATGCAACGACAACAAGACGGTGGAGAAGTCGATGGACATGTTGCTGATCGTGATCCAGGGCCTGATGGTGATCGGGCTGATTGCCGTGGGCGTGCACTACAAGGGCATGGCCATCGGCCTGTTCGGCGCGGTCGGCGTGCTGGCCTTCGTGCTGGTCTTCGGCATCGCCCCGGGCAGCGTGCCGATCAGCGCGATGCTCATCATCATGACCGTGGTCACCGCCGCCGGCGCGATGCAGCTGGCCGGCGGCATCGACTACCTGGTGAGCCTCGCGCAGAAGGTGATCCGCCGCTTCCCGCGCCAGATCACCTACGTGGCGCCGCTGACGACCTACGGCTTCTGCGCCGGCGCCGGCACCGGCAACATCTACTACTCGCTGATGCCGGTTATCTACGAGGTCGCCTACGCCAACAAGGTGCGCCCCGAGCGGCCGCTGGCGCTGTCGGCCACCGCCGGCCAGCTTGCCATCACCTCCAGCCCGGTGTCGGCGGCCACCGCCGCCATGGTCGGCCTGCTGGCGCCGCTGGGCTTCAAGATCACCGACATCCTGATGATCACGGTGCCGGCCTCGATCGCCGCGATCGTGGTTGGCGCATTCATCATGAACCGGCGCGGCAAGGAACTCGAAGACGATCCCGAGTTTCAGCGTCGCCTGGCCGCCGGCGAACTGGCCGCGCCCGATCCCAACCCCGAGGGCAAGGCCGTCACGGCTGCCGGCAAGCGCTCGGCGCTGATCTTCCTCGCCGGGGTGGCCTTCATCGTGTGCGCCGGCATCTTCGAGGAGCTGCGCCCGCACGTGATGTCCAAGGGCAAGTCGGTCGAGATCGACCTGTCGCAGCTCATTCAGATCACCATGTTCACGGTCGCCGCGGCGATCACCGCGCTGTGCAGGATCAAGGCCGGCGACATCGTCAAAAGCCCGCTGTTCGACTCCGGCATGGTGGCGGTGGTCGCGCTGTTCGGCGTGGCGTGGATGGCCAACACCTTCATCGCCGCCAACGAGGCGGCGGTGGTCGGCGGCCTTGGCGAGCTGGCCAAGCAGGCGCCGATCATGATCGCCTTCGCCCTGTTCGCCGTGGCCGCGATCACCACCAGCCAGTCCAGCGCCACGTTCTCCATCATCCCCATCGGCATCGCGCTCGGCCTGTCGCCGGCCACGCTCGCCGCCATGTGGCCGGCCGTGGTCGGCGTGTTCTTCCTGCCCACCAACGGCGCGCAGATCGCCACCGTGGAGATGGACGGCACCGGCTCCACGCGCATCGGTGCGGCCGTCATCAACCATTCCTTCCTGCTGCCGGTGCTGGTCTACTCCTCGGTGGCGGTCGGCGTGGGTCTGCTGCTCGCCTCGCTCAGGTAGCCGCCATGACCTCCGACCTGCTGTGGATCGATGCCGGCCGGCGTTTCGGCTTCGACGACCTGGTGTTCCGGCACGACCGCCAGCGGCCGTTTGCGCAGGTGGCCGGCGCCATCGACACGATCGTGCTCGGGCCGCACGCCAGCGCGGCCTTCCCGGCCGAGCTGCACCCGTTCATCGCGCCCGCGCTCACGCGGCGCAAGCAGTGCGACTTCTCCGACATCATCACCGCCAGTTTGGGGCGCGCGTGGGTCGCGGCCGATCCGCGCGTCGTCTACGTGGAGAACCCGGTGTCGCGCCTGGTGCTCGATCCCAACCGCGCGCCGCCGGCCGATCCGATCGCCGGCCTGCGCGAGTTCTACCAGCGGCTGGCGCGGCAGCGCGCCGGCGAGTCGGTCAGCTTCGGCGGCGTGGATGCGGTACGCCCGATCACCTTCGGCGGCGAAGACGTGCTGGCCGAGCCGGGCTCGCCAGCGGCCTGGCAGACGCTCGCGACCAAGCTGGCCGACGTGGCCGCGCGCACGGTCGCGGCCTACCGCGCCTGCTGCGACGAGGTGCTGCGCACCGTGCTCGAAGGGCGGCCGGCCGACGCGCCGCTGCGCGTGTTCAGCCTGCACGACACGATGAACACCAAGATGCGCGCCGATGGCGCCATCGTCGTCGAGCGCGCGCCGGCCGACCGGCTGCCGCTGTGGGCCAACCTCGGCAACAAGGGCGACGCGCAAGGCAACGCGCAAGACGATCCGATCACCCTCGACGGCGCCGAGCTGCGCCGCATCGCCGCCGCCTGGGCCGACGGCTTCGGCCTGCAGGGCGCGGCGCGCGACGAACAGATCCTGCTCAACCGGCCGTACAAGGGCGCCTACGAGACCGTGCACTATGGCGCGCGGCTGCGCGCGCTCGGTCAGCCGCGCGTGGGCGCCGTGCAGGTGGAGTTCCTGCGCGAAACGCTGCTCGGCCCCGCTGCCGTGGCCCGGCTGCACGCGCCCGGCACCGACTGGCCGGCGGTGGACGAGGCGTACATCGCCGGCATCGCCGCCGCGCTGGCGCGCGCCGGGCAGGCGCTGCGGGCCGGCTGAAGACGCCGCCGACGCTCGCGCGCCGGCACGCCTTGTCCGACCCTGGCCGTCAGAAGAAGTACTTCACCGCCACCGACACCGCGCCGCGATCCGGGCGGTCGCCGTAGTCGCGGCCCAGCGACAGCGAGCCGGCCCAGTGCAGGTCGAACTGCTTGTTCAGCGTGGCCTCGGCGCGCTGCCAGCGGAAGTTGGTTTCGTGTTCCCAGGTCTGGCGCAGCTCGCCGGTCACGGCCCAGCCGGCCGGCAGGATGAACACCGGCACCAGTCGCACCTCGGTATTGCTGATCTTCGGGCGTGCGCTGTCGCCGCCGAACGACGTGCTCTGCTTGACCACCCCGGCGGTAAGAAAGCTCGGCGAGAACGCGCGCACCGCCAGCGCGCCTACGTTGAACTGGTAGCGGCCGGTGCCCAGCTCGTCCTTGCTGGCCACCGGCAGCACCGTCTCGAACGATGCGCCGCTGGTCCACGCGCCGTGCGGCACGATCCAGCGCGCCCGCGCGAACAGGTCGCCGTTGCCGGTGCGCGTCAGGCCCGGCACCGCCAGACGGCTGTAGGCGGGCAGTTCGAAGTTCAGTCCCCACTCGGAGCCGAGCTTGTGGTCGTACTTGAAGGTCAGGCTGCGCGCGCTGCCGTCCGGGTCGAGGTTGACTTGCTTGACGATGACGTCGAAGCGGCTGTCGATGTCGGCCGGGTTGACGCCGCGCGCCTGCTGCGCCGGCGTGGCCGCGCTCCAGGCGAGCGCCACCAGCGCAAAGGCGACCCCTGCAGAGAATGTTGATCTGGACACGACGGCTCTCCTGGCTCCGAGCTTGAAGTAGGGCGGGCCGATTTGACCAGACCGGCGCGTGAAGCGCTCGTCGCGCCGCCTTGCCGCGTGCCTAGAATGGGTAGGCAACGGGCTGGCTGGCGCAGGGGTGCGAATCGCGGTCCATGCAGACCGCCGCCGCCAGCCAACGCGACCGGCCAGCGGTCCACGCGGCGGCGCGGCGCCGCGGCCCCAGGGGAGACAACGCCGATGGTCAAGTGCAGTCCGGGCTTCGAGGTCAACAGCGCCCGCATCTCGGTGACGCTGTCGCAGTTCACGGTGCCGCTGCTGACGCGCGTCTATCACGCCTTCAAGGGCGACATGGTGTGCGCCATCGTGCTCGGCGAAATCGCCCACCGCAACGTCGAGGCCTGGCTGGCCAACGCCGACAACCCGGAAGCGGCTCTGGGCGACCCGGAGCAGCGCATGCGGATCATGCGTCCCTGCAACGCGCTGTCGATTGCGCAAGCCAGCGGCCTGCCGCGCGAGACCGTGCGGCGCAAGGTGGTCACGCTGATCGAGCGCGGCTACGTGCAGCGCTCAAAGGACGGTTACCTGTTCCTCACCCCAAACGTCGGCGACGACTTCGTCGACATGACGGCGCAGACCATCGAACAACTGCTGGCCACCGCCCGGCGGCTGGAGGCCCTGCTGGCGGGCCATCCCGCGCCGGCGGCCGCGTCCGGTCCGCGTGGCGCCAGAGCGCAACCACGCGCCGCGCCGGCGCGCCTCGGCTAAGCTGGCGCTTCCACGACTTGCCGGCGTGCGCCCCCGCGGGCGCCGGCGCGTACAGAGGCCGTCCCTTGCCCACCCCCATCATCACCGACGGCACCATGGAGCGGGTGGTCAGCGCCCCGCGCGTGGTGTTGCCCGATCCCGCGACCCTGTTTGCCGAGCGCGCGGCCCGCTTTGCTCAACTGGCTCGCGGCCACGCCATGGGCGAGTACCTGGAGCTGATGGCCGCGCTGGTGCGTGCGCAGCACGCGGCCGTCGGCCGGCGCGCGGCGCTGCCGGTGTCGGCCGCCGCGCTCGAGCAGAGCCGTGACTACGGCATGCCGCCGCTGTCGGCGCTCAGCCATGCGCGCGACCCGCAGTGGCGCGCCGACCTGGCAGATCTGGCGGCCGAACTGGCCGGCGAGCCGCGCGCGGCCGCGGCGGTGGCGGCGCTGCGCGCCCTGGACGACGGCGCGCTGGAGGCGCAGGCCGACCGCGTGCTCTCCGGGCAGACGCTCGATGCGGACGCCGCGCTGGTGCCCTTCATCGGCGCCGCCCTGCAGGTCTACTTCACCCGCGCTGCGGCCGCGCTCGACGTGGACATGGTGAAGAACTTCGACGTGCCCACCGTCTGCCCGGTGTGCGCCACGCGCCCGGTGGCCAGCATCGTGCGCGTGGGTGGTGACCGCAACAACCTGCGCTACCTTGCCTGCGCGCTGTGCAACACCGAGTGGAACATGGCGCGCATCAAGTGCTCGGCCTGCGAGGAGGACAAGGGCGTGCACTACCTCGCGCTGCAGGACGCCGCCGCCGAGGCATCGACCGCGGCGGCCGTCAACGCGGTCGGCGCCGCGGCCGCCTGCAAGGCCGAGGCCTGCGACGAGTGCAAGTCCTACCTGAAGATCTTCTACCAGGAGAAGGACGCCTACGTCGACGTGCAGGCCGACGACCTGGCCTCGCTCGGGCTCGACCTGCTGGTCGACGAGCAGGGCTTCGGCCGCTCCGGCCCCAACCTGCTGTTTCATCCCGGCGGCTAGCCATGACGCACTTGACTCTGCCCGGTCCGGGTGAGGCAAGCGAAGACAAGGCGGCCCTGGCGGCCCGGCTCGCGCAACTGCCCGCCGTCGACCGGCTGCTGGCGCGACCGGCGCTGGCGGAACTGGCGGCGCGGCTCGGCCCGGCCCTGGTCAAGCGCGCCGCGCAGGACGAACTCGCCGCCCAGCGGGAGCGGCTGCGTGCCGACGCGGCCGGCGCCACTGTGCCGGCGCCGGCGGCGCTCGATGCGGCCATCGCCGCCCGCGTCGATGCGCTTGCCGCGCCGCGCCTGCGCCGCACGATCAACTGCACCGGCACCGTCATCCACACCAACCTCGGCCGCGCGCTGCTGGCCGACGAAGCCATCGACGCCGTGACCGCCGCCATGCGCGGCTACAGCGCGCTCGAGTTCGATCTCGACGGCGGCGGCCGCGGCGACCGCGATGACGTCGTCGAGCAACTGCTGCTCGACCTCACCGGCGCCGAAGCCGTCACCCTCGTCAACAACAACGCCGCCGCGGTGGTGCTGGGTCTGGCGGCGCTCTCGGCCCGCAAGGACGTGGTCATCTCGCGCGGCGAGCTGATCGAGATCGGCGGCGCCTTCCGCCTGCCCGACATCATGAAGACCGCCGGCTGCCGGCTGCACGAGGTGGGCACCACCAACCGCACCCACCCGCGCGACTTCGACACCGCGCTGACCGAGCTCGGCGCCCGCGCCGGCCTGGTCATGAAGGCGCACTGGTCCAACTACGCGATCACCGGCTTCACCGCCGCCGTCGATGACGCCACGCTCGCGCAGATTGCACACCAGCACGGCGTGCCCTATCTGGTGGATCTCGGCGCCGGCGCGCTGATCGATCTGTCGCGCCTCGGCCTGCCGCGCGAGCCCATGCCGCAGGAGGCGCTCGCCGCCGGTGCCGACGTGGTCACCTTCTCGGGCGACAAGCTGCTCGGCGGGCCGCAGTGCGGCATTCTGGTCGGCACGCGCGCCGCCATTGCCCGCATCAAGAAGCATCCGCTCAAGCGCGCGCTGCGCTGCTCCAAGCTCACGCTGGCCGCGCTCGAAGCCACGCTGCGCATCTACGCCTCGGCGCACCGGCTGCCCGAGCGGCTGCCGGTGCTCGCACTGCTCACCCGCAGCGAGGCCGACATTCGCGCCGCCTGCGAGCGCGTGCTGCCGCTGTTCGCGCGCTATGCCGGCGCCGGCTTCACTGCGCGCATTGCGCCCTGCGCCAGCCAGATCGGCTCCGGCAGCCTGCCGGTGGAGCGGCTGGCCTCCGCCGCCGTGGTGCTCGCGCCCGCCACCGCGCGCGGCGCCGGCCGCGCCGTGGAGGCGCTCGCGCGCCGGCTGCGCGCGCTGCCGGTGCCGGTGCTCGGCCGCATCAGCGACAACGCGCTGTGGCTCGACGCCCGCACGCTGCTCGCCGCCGATGAAGCCACGCTCGCGCAGCAGCTTGCGCTGCCGTCTGCACCACAAGCAACGGCCACCGCCTCCACGGCCACCGCGGCCTGAGCCATGCTCATCGGCACCGCCGGTCACATCGACCACGGCAAGACCTCGCTGATCGGCCGCCTCACCGGCCGCAACACCGACCGCCTGCCCGAAGAGCGCAAGCGCGGCATCTCCATCGAGCTTGGCTACGCCTACGTGCCGCTGGCCGAGGGCGCCAGCGCCCCGGTGCTGGGCTTCATCGACGTGCCCGGCCACGAGAAGTTCGTGCACACCATGCTGGCCGGCGCCACCGGCATCGACCGCGCGCTGCTGGTGGTGGCCGCCGACGACGGCGTGATGCCGCAGACCGAAGAGCACCTCGACATCCTGCGCCTGCTGGGCGTCAGCCACGGCGCCATCGCGCTCACCAAGATCGACGCCGTGAGCCCCGAGCGGCTGGCCGAGGTGCGCGCCGGCCTCGGTGCGGCGCTCGGCGCGCCCGCCAGCGGCTGGCCGGTGTTTGCGCTTTCCAACCTGAGCGGCGAGGGCGTTGATGCGCTCGACCACTGGTTGCGGCAGGAAGCCCGGCAACAAGCCCAAGCACAAGCCGAGCGCGCCGACGACGGCGAGTTCCGCCTCGCCGTGGACCGTGTGTTCACGCTCGGCGGCGTGGGCACCGTGGTCACCGGCACCGTGCATGCCGGCCGCGTGCGCGTGGGTGATGAAGTCATCGTCCAGCCCGCCGGCCGCCGCGCCCGCGTGCGCTCGCTGCACGCGCAGGACCGCCCGGCCGAGCAGGGTCGCGCCGGCCAGCGCTGCGCGCTCAACCTGGCCGGCCTGTCACGCGATGACGTGGCCCGCGGCGACTGGGTGCAGGCCGCCGCGCTCGCCAATGTGAGCGCCCGCTTTGACGCAATGCTTCGTCTCTCCTCGCGTGAGGCCAAGGCCCTGGCGCAGTGGAGCAACGTCCACCTGCACCACGGCACGCGCGACCTGCTGGCCCGCGTGGCCGTGCTCGACGCCGAGCGCATCGAGCCCGGCGAGGAGCGCCTCGTCTCCATCACGCTCGACACCCCGCTTGCGCTGTGCCGCGGCGACCGCTTTGTGCTGCGCGATGCCTCGGCCCGCCGCACGCTGGCCGGCGGCGAGGTGCTCGACATCGCGCCGCCGGTGCGCGGCAAGCGCCGGCCCGAGCGGCTGGCGCTGCTCAACGCGCTGCACCAGCGCCCCGGCGCCGCCGCGCTGCGCGACTGGCTGGCCGCCGAGCCGGTGCCCGTGGCGCGTCTGGCCAGCGACTGGAACCTGCGTGCCGACGAAGCGCACGCCGCGCTGCGCTACGCCGAGGCGCGCGTGGCCGCCGGCCTGGCCTTTGCACCCGCGCGCTGGCAGGCGTTGCGCCAGCGCACGCTGGAAGCGCTGGCCGCCACCCACGAGCGCGAGCCCGAGATGCCGGGCCTCGAACAGAACCGGCTGCGCCGCATCGTGGCCCCCGCGCTGCCGGCCGACGTGATTGCCGAGCTGATCGACGAGCTGCTCGCCGCCGCCACGCTGGCGCGGCGCGGCGCCTTTCTCGCGCTGCCCGCGCACAAGGCCGAGCTCGCGCGCGACGAGCGCGTGCAATGGGAAAAGCTCAAGCCGCTGCTGATGGAGCAGCCCTACGACCCGCCGCGCGTGCGCGACCTGGCGCGCGCCGCCGCGCTGGCCGAGCCCGCGGTGCGCGCGCTGCTCAAGCGCGTGGCGCGCGTGGGCGAGGTCACGCTGGTCGCGCACGATCACTTCTATCTGACCGATGCCGTGGCCCGCATGGCCGACATCGTGGCCGAGCTCAACGCGCAGCACGGCGCCGCCCGCGCCGCCGAGTTTCGCGACCGCATTGGCACCGGCCGCAAGGTCGCCATCCTGATCCTGGAGTTCTACGACCGCGTGGGCTACACGCGCCGCGTGCGCGACGACCACCTGCTGCGCCGGGGCAACCCGTGGCGCGATGCCGCTGCGGCATGAATGCAGCCTGAACACCGCATGCGCTGCTTACACTACGCGGAGCACTGACTGACCGAAGTCCGCAACGAGCAACGAGGAAGAGTGTCGCGTCCCGGTGGGCCGGCCAGACTTCAAATCTGGTAGGGGCTGCCAGCAGTCCCTGGTGGGTTCGACTCCCATACTCTTCCGCCACTTTCAACACACGCGCAATCTGGTTGCCTGAGTTGCCTTGCGATGCTGGGATAGCATCGCAACCATTGGCAGCCAACCGGGAACAGCGCGAGTCCATGCTCACCGCCCAGCAACAGGCGCGGGTCGTCATCGATCAACTGCTTAGCGCTGCGGGGATTTTTGCTGCGCCGACTAGTCGGTACCGATATTCACTTGCCGTACTAGGGGTAGCAATCCGCATGAGCTGATCAAGGCCTTACGCACCCGCTGCTCACGCGCATTGCCATCACCGTGGCTATGATCGCTACCGATGCCGCTATCGACTGGGTGGAAATCGTCGGCTGTTTGCGCAGCGAACTGAGCCGAACGTTTTTCGAGCTGTTGAAGGGTCGCGGCATCGCTGAAGACAATTCGGCCAGCGGCAAAAGCGTGGCGACAGATACCGGGCCTGCCGAATGTTGTGTCGGCATTTGCTGCGTGACCTTAAGCGACCCTGTGGCCTTCAGTTGATCAGATGCTGCTGGCCCAAGGCAAATGAAGCCAAGGAAAGACTAAATGAAGACCGTTCGCGACGCCTGCCAGCTGCAGCCCAACGCGTTGTCCGTCAAGCTCAGCGACCAGATCGAGCAGCTCGACGAGCTGATCTCCGCCGAGGGGGACGGCACGGCGTTTTTCGAGAAGACGCACATAACGCTGGGCATGCGCGACTTAATCGCCGAGGGCATCGCGCGGCTGGCCGGGGCATCCTCACAGGCGGTCTTCCACCTAAAGCAGGCCATGGGCGGCGGCAAGACGCACTTGCTGGTCGGCTTCGGGCTGCTGGCCAGGCACGCCAGCCTGCGCGCCAGGTACTGCGCGGGCATGGCCCACGCCGACGCGTTCCACGGCGCGGCCATCGCCGCCTTCAACGGGCGCAACAACCCTGATCACTTCTTCTGGGGTGAGATCGCGAATCAGCTGGGCAAGGGTGAGCAGCTCCGAAATTTCTGGACGGGCGGGCCGAAGGCGCCCGACGAGAAAGACTGGCTCAAGCTGTTCGAGGGCGATCAGCCCATCTTGATCCTGCTCGATGAGATGCCGCCGTACTTCCACTACCTGGACACCCAGAAAGTGGGTAACGGCACGGTGGCGGACATCGCGACCCGAGCCTTTGCGAACCTGCTGACCGCTGCGGGAAAGAAGAAGAACGTTTGTATCGTCGTTTCGGATCTCGCGGCGGCGTATGACACGGGCGGCAAGCTGATTAACAAGGCGCTGGCCGATGCGCGGTCGGAGCTGGGGCGTCAGGAACGGAACATCACCCCGGTGGACCTGGCCGCGAATGAGATCTACGACATCCTGCGCAAGCGGCTGTTCTCCCAGCTGCCGGACAAGCGCGAGATAGAAGACATCGCGGACGCCTACGGCCGCAAGCTCGAAGAAGCGGCAAAGTCCAAGACAGCCAATCGGGGCGCGGAGGCAATTTCTGACGAGATCGTCGCCACCTATCCGTTCCACCCGAGGCTCAAGAACGTTGTCGCGCTGTTCAAGGAGAACGAGCAGTTCAAGCAGACGCGGGGGCTGATCGAGCTGGTGTCGCGTCTGCTGAAGTCGGTGTGGAATCGCAACGCGAACGACGTGTTCCTGATCGGTCCGCAGCACTTCGACTTCTCCGTGCCCGAGGTTCGCGACAAGCTGACCGAGATTTCAGGCATGCGCGACGTGATCGCCAAGGACCTGTGGGATGCCCAGCAGTCGGCGCACGCGCAGGTCATTGACCTGCAGACCGGCAAGGAGGCAGCGACGCAGGTAGGCGCTCTGCTGATGACGGCCAGCCTGTCCACGGCGGTGAACGCCGTCAAGGGTCTGACCCGCGAGGAGATGGTCGAGTGCTTGGTGTCGCCGCTACGCGAGCCGTCGGACTTTCTGGCGGCGTTCGAGGAACTGGAGAAGGTCGCTTGGTACTTACACCACACCCCGGAGGGGCGCTTCTACTTCGACCGTCAGGAGAACCTCACCAAGCTGCTGCAGAGCCTGGCGCAGGACGCCCCGGACAACCAGGTCGACGACCTGATTCGGCACCGCTTGCGCGACATGTTCAAGCCGCAGCGCAAGACGGTCTACGACGAGGTCCTGCCCCTGCCCAAGCTGGAGGAGGTTGCCGACCGGGTGCGCCGCGGGCGCGTGCTGCTGGTGGTTAGCCCGGACGCGAAGATCCCACCGGACGAAGTACAGAAGTTCTTCGACGGCCTGAGCCAGAAGAACAACCTGTGCGTGCTGACCGGCGACAAGACGGCCATGGGCAGCGTCGAGAAGGCGGCAAGGCAGTTGTTCGCGGCGCAGAAGGCCGACGGCCGCATTCCCAAAGGGCACCCGCAACGCGAGGACCTGGAACGCAAGCAGCAGACCTACGAGCAGGACTTCAACGCCACGGTGCTGAGCCTGTTCGACAAGGTGCTGTTTCCGATCCAACGTGCGGGCAAGCCATCGCAGCTCGCGAGCAAGCCACTGGACATGACCCGGGACGGCGGCAAGCCATTCAACGGGGAAGAGCAGATAGAGAAGACGCTGACCTCCAACCCGCTGAAGCTGTACCTTGACGTCGAGAAAGAGTTCGACGCGATCCGCGACAAGGCGCAAGACCTGCTGTGGCCAGAGAACCAGGACGAAACGCGGTGGTCCGATGCGGCCGATCGCTATGCCGAGCAGGCCGGGATGCCCTGGCTGCCCCCGCGTGGCCTGGACAACCTGAAGACGATCGCCTGCAATCGGGGGCTGTGGGAAGACCTCGGAACGGGCTACGTCACCAAGAAGCCCAAGAAGAAGCGCACCAGTGCGCAGATCGTGGCTGAGCCGGAGCTGGGGGACGAGGGCCGCGTTCGCTTGCGCGTGAACCCGGTCAATGCAGGGCCAGCCCCGCGCATCCACTACGCCGAGGAGTCGACGGCGACTGATTCCAGCCCGGTTCTGAAGGAGAACCCGTACTCGACCACGGCGCTGCGGGTCAGCTTCCTGGTGTGCGACGTGTCCGGGCAGTACGAGGTGGGCGATCCGGTGACCTGGTCCAACCAGCTCACGCTGCGCAACCGGCTCACGGAGAAGAGCGGCAAGCGCGTGGTCGAGCTGTTCGTGGCGCCGCGTGGCGACATCCGCTACACGCTCGATGGCAGCGAACCGAGGGAGGGCGTGCCGTACAACGAGGGCTTCGAGATCGGTGATGAGGACGTTCTTGTGCGTGCCTTCGCCAGCGCAGAGGGTCTTGAGGCCAAGACGGACTTCCGCTTTCCGGCGCGGGGCAAGAAGGGCGTGCAGGTCGACGAGGTCAAGTCGGCGCGCCTGGTATCCCGAACCGGACGCAAGCTCGATTCGCGGGCCAGCACCTTCGAGGGTCTAAAGCAGGCCACCGACAAGTCGGTCGAGTTCGAGAACGTGACGCTGACCGTGGGCCAGGGCAGCAAAGTCGCGCAGATTGCCGTCGGCGAAGTGCGGGTCGACTCGGCGTTCATCACGGCACTGCTGGAGAAGGTGCTGGAGAAGTTCGCGCCGGACACGCCGGTGACTATGACCTTCCGCAAAGCGCACTTCGCATCAGGCCACGACCTTAAGGACTTTGCAGGCAAGCTAGGCATTGAGCTTGAGCAGGCGGACGTGGAGCAATGACACAGAAAGAAGCAACGGCCACGACGGTCGACTTCGGCGCTCCGGAAAAGTTCGGGGCGCATGTCTTCCGCGTCGAGATTCCGGCGGCACGGAACGAGCCGGTCGTGATCGTCGAGGACTACGGCTACCGAGGCCATGAGGCGGGTGTGCCGCGTGACGAGCAGCGGGTCGTGCTGACACGGCGCGTCTGGTCGGCCATCGCCGATGTGGCGCGACGGGAGTTCAACGATCGCCTGAAGGCCGCCAAGACCACCACCGGGCGCTGGCACTCCGGGACGAACCTGGTCGATCGCCTGCTTGGCAAGGAGCTCTGCGTGTTGGCCTGGGCAGCGGAGACCGCGAACGATGAGCAGCTCGCCGTGATCGGCAGCCGCTGGGCGGCGCTGCGGCCCGAAGAGCGGTGGTGGCTATTCGCGATGACGGTCGCCGAGGCCGGCTTGCCCGATGACACACAGCGCGGATGGCGACGTGCACTGTTCTCCGCGCTGTCGGACGGAGAGAAGCCAGCGCCGGGCCGCAGGCGGCGGCGGCCCGTGGAAGACGACTTGTTCCGTCTGCCGTTGTTTAGGGAGCCGGAATGAGTTCGAGAGTGGTTCCGTTCTCGCTGAGCGAGGCGCCGGCACTGATTGAGCGGCTGCTGCCGGTGCAGAAGCTATCGGCTGAGGCTTACAAGGAGCAGATGGCGGTACATGGCAAGACCCTCACCGCGCTCGGCTCCTACTGGAAGGGACGCAAGCCGCTGATCCTCGCCAAGGCCTGCGTACTGGGGGCGCTGCTGCCGGCGACGGACGACGCGAAGGGCGATCTCGAAGTCTTCGAGAAGTTGATGGGGATGGATGACCTGTCTTTCGCCGCCCGAGCCAAGCGCCGGCCGAAGCCGAAGGAGATTCTCGCCTTGCTGTCGTTGGCGCGGCTGCGGGACTACTTCGAGGTCACGCCGGATGACGCGCTGCCGGCCTCGGCGCCGGTGGACTGGTCAAACCCAGCCTACGAGAAGGCGAGGATTGCCTGGCGCACCGACCTGCCGGAGAAGGAGCGCCGACGGCTTGAGGCGCAGTTGCTGCCCGCTGCACCCTACCGTGACCGCGTGGCGGAGAGCTACCGTCCTGAGGAGGTGCCGGAAGTCCACGATCACGTCTGGGACGAGGTCAACACCCACCTTGGCACGAGCGCGCGCTCCTTCCCGGAGCTGGTCGAGCAACTCGGCGTGATGCGCTTCGGCCACCGCCCCCGCATAGCCGACACCTTCTGCGGCTCGGGTCAGATTCCTTTCGAGGCCGCGCGGCTTGGCTGCGACGTCTACGCCTCGGATCTGAACCCCGTGGCCTGCATGCTCGCGTGGGGCGCCTTCCACATCGTCGGCGGTTCGCCCAAGGAGCGCGAACGGCTCGCGCGCGATCAGCAGCTACTGGTCGACAAGGTGCAGGCCGAACTCGATAGCCTTGGCGTCGAGTCGGACGGCAAGGGGTGGCGGGCCAAGGTCTTCCTCTATTGCGTCGAGGTGCGCTGCCTGCAGACGGGATGGCTGGTGCCGTTGCTACCAACACGCGTGGTGAGCAAGGGCTACAGGGTTATCGCCGAGTTGGTGCCCGACGCCAAGCGCAAGCGTTACGACGTGGCGATCCGTGCGGACGCGAGCGCCGCTGAGCTCGATGCGGCCGAGTTGGGCACAGTGCGCTCTGACGGGCGCGGGCAGGATCCGTATCTCATCCACACTGTGGACGGGCGCGAGCACCGGACCAAGATCTCGACCCTGCGCGGCGACTTTCGTAAGCCCGACGGCACGAACGGCAACAGACTGCGGCTCTGGGAGCAGCACGACTTCAAACCGCGTGAGGATGATCTTTTCCAGGAGCGCCTGTACTGCGTGCAGTGGATGCGGCCCAAGGACAGCGGCAAGAGCTTCGACTACGAGTTTCGCACTGTGACCGAGGCGGACCTCGAGCGTGAGCGCAGTGTCGAAGATTTCGTGGCAAAGCACTTGGCCGAGTGGCAGGCAGAGGGCTGGGTGCCAGACATGCGCATCGAGCCGGGGGACAAGACCGACGAGCCGATCCGTACGCGCGGTTGGACCCACTGGCACCACCTGTTCAATCCGCGGCAGTTGCTGCTGGGCGCACTGATCAATCGAGCGAGCGACGCGCGGCTGAAGTTCGGGTTGACGCAGGTATTGAATGCGAATGCACGATTAAGTCGATGGAACCACAGCGGCGGTGGCGGTGGGATTGTGGCGGGTGTCTTCGATAACCAAGCACTCAATACCCTCTTCAACTACGCATGTCGGGGAGGGACTTACGCACTCGACCTACTCGAAGGTTCGTACAAATCCTTTCCGATGGAGCGCGGTCTGACTACACAAGTCGGCTCCATGCCTGCGGAACAGGTCGAGAAAAGCACCGACATCTTCATCACGGACCCCCCCTATGGCGACGCGGTCAAGTATGAGGAGATCCTTGAGTTCTTCATTGCCTGGCTACGCAAGAACCCGCCGCCGGAGTTCGCCAAGTGGGTCTGGGACAGCCGCCGGGCGCTCGCCATCAAAGGCGAAGATGAGGACTTTCGAATTGGCATGGTGACGGCCTACCGGCGCATGACTGAGTGCATGGCCGGCAACGGTCTACAAGTAATCATGTTCACCCACCAGTCGGGCAGCATCTGGGCCGACATGGCGAACATTGTGTGGGCGGCGGCCTTGCAGGTGACGGCCGCTTGGTACGTGGTCACAGAGGCAGCCAAGCGTATTCAAGACGAAGCGAGCCACGTCAAGGGCACGGTAGTACTGGTCTGCCGCAAGCGCAAAGGAGAACTCAAGACCACGCGCGACGACCTCGCCTGGGAGATCCAGGAGGAGGTCGAGGCGCAGGTGGCGGCGCTCACCGGCTTGAACCAACAGGCACGCGGCCCTCACCGCGACGAGAACGTCTTCGAAGACGCGGACCTGCAGATGGCCGGCTACGCCGCAGCGCTGCGGGCGCTCACGCGCTACGCCCGCATCGACGGACGCGACATGACCGCTGAGGCGATCCGCCCGCGCGTCAAGGGTGAGACTACCTTCGTGGACGACCTCATTGCCTTCGCGGTCAGCACCGCCAACCAGTGCCTGGTGCCACAGGGAATCGCACGGCCGCTCTGGAACAAGCTCTCGGGCGCGGAGCGCTTCTACATGAAGATGCTCGATTTGGAGTCCCGCGGCGCGCATGCGCTCGACAACTACCAGAACTTCGCCAAGGCCTTTAAGGTGCGCGACTTCTACGCCCTGATGGGCGACCGGCGGGCCAACCACGCGCGCCTGAAGACCGCCGCCGGGTTCGGCCGTGCCGAGATGGGCGAAGGCTCGGAGTTCCATCAGTCACCGCTGCGGGCCACGCTCTACGCGCTGATGGAATTACAGAAGGGACTCGACGGCGCCGAGGTGCTGGCACACCTGACGCTGAACGTACCCAACTACTACGGTGATATGACCCAGCGCGCTTTGGTTGCCGAGCTGGCCGAGTACCTGGCCAAGCGGTTGGACACGCTCAGGCCTGACGAGGCGAGCGCAGCGCGCGTGCTGCGCGAGCTGGTGAAGAACCAGCGCATTGGTTGAGATGGACCCGATCCGGCGCTACTCCTCTCGGCGGCAACGGCTCGACCATGCGTTTCTGAACCAGAAGCTCGCCGGAGCGCGTTCGTACCGGCGGATAGCGGGCTACTTCCGCAGTTCGATCTTCGAGCTCGTTGGCGAAGAGATTTCAGCCATTCCCAAGGTGCAGGTGCTCTGCAACAGCGAGCTCGACGCGGCTGACGTGTTGATCTCCAAGCATGCACGCGAGACCGCGCTGAAGGAACGCTGGAACGAGGCGCCGCCCGAGGTCGAGGCGCTTCTCCACCGCGAGCGGTACCGAAAGCTGCACGAGCTGCTGACGAGCGGCCGAGTCGAGATCCGCGTCGTCCCGAAGGACCGGGTGTTCGTCCATGGCAAGGCCGGCGTGATCGAAGCAGCCGACGGTTCGAAGACGTGCTTCTTGGGGTCCATCAACGAGACCAAGAGCGCGTTCGCGCAAAACTACGAAATCCTTTGGGAGGACACGTCGCCGGAGGGCGTGACGTGGGTAGAAGAAGAGTTCGCGGCCCTTTGGGCGGACGCGTTCCCATTGCCCGACGCGATCATCGAAGAAGTCCAGCGCATTGCCCAGCGGGTCGAAATTCGCTTTGGCGACGCTAAGCCGGAAGAAGTGCCGGCGGCAGCGCTTGCCGAAAGCCCCATCTACCGAGGCGGTGAGCAGCTTCAGCCGTGGCAGCGATCGTTCGTCACCCTGTTTCTGCAGCACCGCGAGACCTACGGACGTGCACGCCTGCTGCTGGCCGACGAGGTGGGGGTCGGCAAGACCTTGTCGCTAGCGGCGAGCGCAATGGTGTCGGCGCTTCTGGACGACGGCCCAGTGCTGATCCTCTGTCCTTCGACGCTGACGATGCAGTGGCAGGTGGAGTTGGCCGACAAGCTGGGCATCCCCAGCGCGGTGTGGTCGTCGACCAAGAAGGTATGGCTCGACCCCAAGGGTCATGAGATACGCACACGCGGCCCCGAGGACGTGGCCAGGTGTCCGTCTCAGATCGCGATCGTCTCGACGGGTCTGATCTTTCACGACTCGGAGGAGCGGCAGCATCTGCTCAGCCGCAAGTTCGGTACGGTGGTGCTCGACGAAGCCCACAAGGCGCGCCAGCGTGGGGGCATGGGAAAACAGAAGGACGAGCCCAACAACTTGCTCGACTTCATGATGAGGATCGCTTTCCGCACCAAGAACCTGTTACTGGGTACCGCCACGCCGATACAGACCGAGGTGCACGAGTTGTGGGACCTGCTGGCGATCCTCGCCGTGGGCGCGGACTTCGTTCTCGGGCGCACACCCTTTAGCCGCTGGACCGACTGGCAACGCTCTTTGCCGATCGTCAAGGGGACGGAGACGCCGGTCGAGGATCGCGATGTCTGGGAGTGGCTGCGCAACCCGCTTCCCCCTGCCGGCGAGCACGCGTTGTTCGCGACGCTTCGTCTGCAGATCGGATTGCCCGACCAGGCCTTCTTCACCGACCGGGGCTTCGGGTCGTTGGGCTTCCTGGAGCAGCAGGCGATTGCCGACGCGCTCGCGCCCGGCTTTCTGCGCGACCACAACCCGGTGGTGCGCCACACGGTCCTTCGGCGACGCGTGACGCTGGAGGACGCGGGCTTGTTGCAGCGGGTGGGTGTAGCCATTCACCCCGAACCCGAGGCCAAGCCCGGCGACTACGGCGGCGTGGGTTTTGAGGGGCTCGGCTTGCTGACAAACCTCCCGTTCGACCTGGCCTATCGGGCCGCCGAGGACTTCACCGCCGCGCTCAAGCAGCGAACGAAGGCGGCAGGCTTCATGAAGACGCTACTGCTGCAGCGAATCTGTTCGAGCTTCGCTTCCGGGCGCGGCACAGCCGAGAAGATGCTGCGACGCGAGGTGCTGGAGGAAGAGGAAGAGGCTCAGTCGGTCGCCGAGGTGCTGGATGGGTTGACCGCAGACGAAGCAAGCCACCTGCGCACCATTGTCGAAGAGCTCTCGCGGCCGGAAGCCCGAGACCCGAAGACCTCGGCGGTCAAGTACTTCCTGACGGAGCACCGTACAGAAGGGCGGACCTGGATGGAGCACGGCTGCATCATCTTCAGTCAGTACTACGACACCGTCCGCACGCTCGCCGCCGAGCTGGCGAACGCGCTGCCCGGCGAGCCGGTCGCGATCTACGCCGGGGCGGGGAAGAGCGGCATCTACCGTGGCGCCGACTTCGCTTCGGTCGAACGCGAGGACATCAAGGCGGCCGTGAAGCGCCGCGAGGTCCGCTTGCTGATCGCGACTGACGCCGCGTGCGAGGGCCTCAACCTGCAGACGCTCGGCACCCTGATCAACGTCGACTTGCCGTGGAACCCGTCAAGGCTTGAGCAGCGGCTCGGCCGCATCAAGCGGTTCGGGCAGGTGCGCCAAAGCGTAGACATGCTCAACCTCGTCTACCACCACACGCAAGACGAGCAGGTCTACGCGGTGATCTCGCGCCGCATGAAGGACCGCTACGACATCTTCGGAAGCCTCCCGGACACGATCGAGGACGAGTGGATCGACAGCATCGAAGAGCTGGAGCAGCGCATGGACGAATACATCCATCTGCGCGACCAGGCCCATAACGCGTTCGAGATGCGTTACCAGGAGACCATCGACCCGGACAAGGACCGGTGGGAGCTCTGCTCGCGGGTCCTGTCGCGGCGGGACATAGTCGATAAGTTATCAGCGGCTTGGTAGTACGGATCGCGCGCGAGCTGCGCGGGTAGTGCGCGCGAACATGTCTTGGGGTGAGCCATGAGAAAGATTTCTCCGAACGACGTAAAGAGCGACTTTATTGATCAGCTGGCGGCACTAGAAGGCTTCTATCACACGGGGTTCGGGAAGTTCTCGACCGATAGAGATCGGTCCACGCTCACTGAGCAGAGCCTATTGGCTGCTGCTGTGCTTTGGGAGGGGTTCGTCAGCGAAATGTTCATTGCGTACATAAACCGCGATGCCGCGCGCTTCAAGGCGCACCTTCACGCTTCGTTCGCCGAACATGTCGCATTGGCCCCGAAACAGCAGCGCACTTTTGAGACTTTCGGTGCCCTGACCTTTCCGGAACACCTGACGAAGAGCGATGTGCAGACGCTTGCGGACGGCATTGGCAACAACATCACATTTCCGAATTTCGCTGAGCTTGAGCAACGAGCTAAGACATGGCTGGTACCCAATCACGCCAACAAGTTCCGCAGCCTTTCAGCTCAACAAAAGGCCGTCATCAACGCTGTTATTGCGCTCCGCAATCACATCGCCCATCGCAGCCCGAGGTCACTTGACGCCATGAACGAAGTTCTGGCGGCCGGGGCATTGCACGCGACCGGCATTCGACGCACCGCGAATCGCTTCCACAATGTGGGCGCGTGGTTGAAAGCGGTCCCAGTGGGCCGCCAAGAGAGCCGGTTTGTCACGATCGTGCGAGTCCTCAATGACGTCGGCGCAGCCTTCTAACAGCGAAGTGATCTATGTCTCGCGTCGCTTCTGGTTTGCTTGACCACTACCGCCACACGCCTGAAGCGCTGGGCAAGCAGCCAGGCACGCTGGCGCTGATCTTCGGCAAGGCGCAGAACAAGTTTCGGGAGGCCAAGCTGCGGCGCGTGTTCGTTGACCTGATCGACGCCGAAGACTGGTCGGCCATAGGCGCCAGCGTGAAGGGTGACGTTAAATTAGGGCTGACAAGCGCGGTCGTCTGCGGAGCCGCAGTGCTCAGTATCTACTCGTATGGCCCGCAGAGCGATGCGCCGCAACCGGAGGCGACGTGACCGCAACCGCACTCGTGCGCGAGTACCTTGAACGCGTCGGCGGCGATGTGCTGGAAGACGCGCACTATCGCTCGATCCTCGGCGCAATGATCCGCGGCCACGCCGGCGTCTATGCGCTGTACAAGGACGAGCGGCTCTACTACGTGGGTCTGGCCACGAACCTGATGGGCCGGGTCAAGCATCACCTGCGCGACCGGCATGCGCGCCGCTGGAACCGCTTCAGCGTCTACCTGACCAGCAAGGGCGAGCACGTGAAGCCGATCGAGTCCCTGCTGCTGCGGATCGTCGATCCCGCGGGCAATCGGGTGAAGGGCCGGCTGCCGGGCGCGCAGGACCTGAAGCGCGAACTCAACCGCCAGGTGTCGGCACGCCAGCGGAAGGAGCGGGCGCGGCTGCTGGGCGATGAAGGCGTCCAGCGCCGCACGCGCCGCAAGGCGGCAGAAGCGCGCGGCAGCGATGCGCTAGCCGGTCTGATCGAGCGCCGCCTGTCGCTGCGCGCCGAGTACAAGGGCAAGCGCTACACGGCCTCGCTGCGCAAGAGCGGGCAGGTGGCCTACGGCGGCCACGTGTACGCATCACCATCGGCGGCGGGCAAGGCCGTCGTCGGCCGCGCGATGAACGGTTGGCACTTCTGGCGGTTTCGCCGCGATGGCGAGTGGGTGCGGCTGCGTGAACTGCGAAAGTGATGCGTGTTACAGCGCGCAGCGCTGCGGCGCGGGGCTGGCGGACAACCCCAAATTGGGCATAATTCACCCCAATATGGGTACGAAACACACGAACCTGGCCAAGAGGTTGCGCGCCCCCACGCCCGCCGAGCCCGCCGCGTTGCGCACGGGCCTGGCGGACGCTCTCTTCAGCGCCACGCAGCAACGCGTGCTGGGCCTGCTCTTCGGCCAGCCCGGGCGCAGCTTCTACGCTGCGGAGCTGATGGCGCTCACTGGCGGAGGGTCCGGCGCCGTGCAGCGTGAGCTGGCGCGTCTGGCGCACAGCGGGCTGGTGACGCAGCAGGTGAGCGGCCGCCAGAAGTACTACCAGGCCAACCCGGCTGCGCCCATCTTTGCCGAGTTGTGCGGGATCGCGAGCAAGACGATGGGTCTGGCAGAGCCCTTGCGGCAGGCGCTGGCGCCGCTGGCGCCGCGCATCCACGCCGCGTTCGTCTACGGCTCGGTGGCCAAGCGGCAGGACACCGCGAGCAGCGATGTGGATCTGATGATCGTGAGCGACGATCTGACCTATCCGGATCTGTTCACGGCGCTGGAAGAGGTGACCCGCCAACTGGGACGGGAGGTCAAGCCCACCATCTACTCGCGAAAGCAGTGGGCGCTGCGCGCGGCAAAAGGCGACAGCTTCATCACGCGCGTGCAGGCGCAGCCGCGCATCTGGCTGATGGGCGGTGACGATACCCTCTCCGAACCTTGACCGGCTGTGCGGCGCCGGCGTGCTACACGCGGAGCCGCCGGCCGCTGACGAGTTTGCGGGCCTGCTTCGCTCGGGCCTGGCGCGCCTGCAACCTCGTTGCCGCCTGCGCTTTGGTGGCAGCAAAGATCAAGGCCTTGCCGCCGCCCAACTCATGAAGACCAGCACCCTCGTCCGGAAACTGGCGGACGAGCGCAGCCGCCCGCCCCTCAATGGGCAAATGAGCCAGGCCAGCCCGATCCCGGCCGCCTACGCGTGGCCCGCGCTGCTGGCCAAGGACGGCGATGCGCTGTTCGACCACGACCGCCACACGCTGGAAGCGCTTGGCCGGCAGCCGGGCACGCTGGCGCTGATCTTCGGCAAGGCGCAGAACAAGTTTCGGGAGGCCAAGCTGCGGCCGGGTGACGGAAGTCAGCTCCTTGCGGCAGGTGGGCGCACGTGAGCCGAAGTACAAGGCGACAGGTCCCGAGGTCGAGTTCGAGCCTGGCTCGCGCGGCCGCGTCCTTCGTAACCGGCTCGGCATCACGCGCGTGCGAGACATGAACGAAGCCGAGTCGCAGGCCCTGCTGATCGCGCAAGACGCCGCGCTCGATCGCTACGACCCTGATCACCGTTTCACGGCTGCCGACGTGTGCGATCTGCACCGCCTGTGGCTGGGACCGATCTACGACTGGGCCGGCGAGTGCCGCAGCGTGAACATCGGCAAGGGCGGTTTCCAGTTCGCGCACGCGCCGCTGATCCCGGAATTGATGCGCGAACTTGAACGCGGTGCGCTGTCACGACACACGCCGTGCCGTCCAGGTCAAGACGACGCAATCGCGGCAGCGCTGGCCGAGGTGCATGCCGAGCTGATCCTGATCCACCCGTTCCGCGAGGGCAACGGGCGCCTGGCACGACTGCTGGCGCTGCTGATGGCGTTGCAGGCGGGGCTGCCGCCGCTTGACTTCTCGCCGCTGGCGGGCCGGGGCCGCCGTGCCTACATTGCGGGCATACATGCGGCGGTGGGCCGCGACTACCGCCCGTTGGCGGTGATGTTCGGGCGCGTTATCGCGCGTTCGCGGCGACGCGCCGCTTCCAGTGTGCGATGAAGGCTTCGGTGCTGGCGGGCAACTCGGTCTTGGCTCCTTCGGCGAACGGGGCGCGGATGCCTTCCACGGCTGACGAGGTCTTCGCGGAAAGGCGCAGCGCCGCCGCGCGAGCGGCGGCCGACTTCAGGTGCGGGTTGGACTGCTTGAGCGTCATGCCGGCTATGGTACGGCTTCGTCGTGGGAAATGAAATCTCGATGAACACCTCCACCCTCGTCCAGAAGCTCTGGAACGACTGCAACGTCCTGCGCGACGTCGGGATGAGCTATGGCGACTACGTCGAGCAGCTCACCTACCTGCTGTCTCTCAAGATGGCGGACGAGCGCAGCCGCCCGCCAATCAATAGGCAGATGAGCCAGGCCAGCCCCATCCCGGCCGCCTATGCGTGGCCCGCGCTGCGGGCCAAGGACGGCGCTGCGCTGTTCGACCACGGCCGCCACACGCTGGAAGCGCTGGGCAAGCAGCCGGGCACGCTGGCGCTGATCGGTGCGCCGCTTTCGCGGGCGTTGGGGCGATGGCGCAGCGCAGTTCGCGGACTCTCGTAGTGCTGGTACGACATTCGTGCCTACATCGATGAACACCGAAGTCCTCCCGCAGCGCCTCGATCTCGGCGAAGACCAGGACGTCGAGTTCAAGCTCGCCGAGGGCGGCCTTCCCAAGTCGCTGTGGGAGACGATCTCCGCATTTGCCAACACGGAAGGCGGCACGGTCGTTCTGGGCGTCGCAGAGAAGGGCGAGAAGCACGAAATCGTCGGCGTGCGTTCGCCCGCCAGGTTGATCAAGGCCTTCTGGGACGGCCACAACAACCCGCAGAAGTTCAGTCCGGCCATCTGCACCGAGGGCGACGTGGAGCGGGTGCCGATCGATGGCCGCGAACTGCTGCTGATCCGGGTGCGCCGGGCGGCGCGCGCGCAGCGGCCGGTCTTCGTCAACGGCAATCCGCTGACGGGCACCTACAAGCGCAACTTCGAAGGCGACTATCGCTGCACCGAGGCCGAGGTGCGGCAGATGCTGCGCGACGCCAGCGACGAGCCGCAGGACGGCGCGGTGCTGGAAGGCTTTGGTCTCGAAGACCTGGATGCCGAATCGCTGAAGGCGTATCGCAACCGCTTCGCGTCGCACGAGCCGGACCATCCGTTTCTCGCGCTGGATGACCGTGCGCTGTTGGAGCGGCTGGGCGGGTGGCGCCGCGAGCGCGTGGGTGGCCGTGCGGGGCTCACGCTGGCCGGGCTGCTGATGTTCGGCGGCGAGCGCAGCTTGCTCGATGCGTTGCCGCATTACCACCTCGACTATCAGGAGCAGCTCTCGGCCGACCCGGAGCAGCGTTGGACCCACCGGATCACCGTGGACGGCAAGTGGGCACCGAACCTGTTCAACTTCTATTACCGCGTGTACCCGCGCCTGGTGGAGGGGCTGGACGTGCCGTTCAAGCTCGACCCGCAGGCCACGCGCATCGCCGAGACGCATGTGCACGAGGCCCTGCGCGAGGCGCTGGTCAATACGCTGATCCATGCCGATCACCAGTCCTCGCGGCCGATCACGGTGATCAAGCGGCAGGACGCGTTTGTCTTCTTCAACCCGGGGCGGCTGCGCATCCCGCGTGAGGCGCTGTACCAGGGCGGTGTGAGCGACCCGCGCAACCCCAACGGAGTGCGGCTCAGGCAGTTTGTCGAGACGGGGTGGTTGGAGAAGAGCGGGCACGGCCGCGGTACCCGGTACCGCTGGCCCAGGCAGCGCCCAGGCGACCTGTTCGCTCCGGCGGCGCCTGGTGGCGAGGGCGTTCAACATTCGGTCACCGGCTCCGAACAATTCACTGCCGGCTCCGAACATTTGAATGGCGGGTCCGAACATCAGGAGTCCGAACAAGAGGCCCGGTTGGTCGCCCTGGCAGCGCCGATGCGCGCGTCGGGCAAGGTGCCCAAGTGGCAGGCGGAAGAAATCATCCTGGCGCTGTGTTCGCAGCAATGGCTGACGCTTCGAACATTGGCGCGGCTGCTTGATCGCGCACCGGACTCTTTGCGCAACCATTACATCAATCCGATGCTGCGCGATGGACGGCTGCGAGCCCGCGTCCCTGGCAAGCCCAACCACCCGGGTCAGGCCTACAAGAAGAACGAATGAACACCTCCACCCTCGTCCAGAAGCTCCGGAACGACTGCAACGTCCTGCGCGACGACGGGATGAGCTATGGCGACTACGTCGAGCAGCTCACCTACCTGCTGTTTCTCAAGATGGCGGACGAGCGCAGCCGCCCGCCCTACAGCCAGACCAGCCCCATCCCGGCCGCCTACGCCTGGCCGGCGCTTCGCCTGCTCGACGGCGATGCGCTGTTCGACCACTACCGCCACACGCTGGAAGCGCTGGGCAAGCAGCCGGGCACGCTGGCGCTGATCTTCGGCAAGGCACAGAACAAGTTCCAGGACCCGGCCAAGCTGCGGCGCGTGATCGTTGACCTGATCGACGCCGAAGACTGGTCAGCCATGGGCGCTGACGTGAAGGGCGACGCCTACGAGGGTCTGCTGGAGCGCAACGCGCAGGACATCAAGTCCGGCGCCGGCCAGTACTTCACGCCGCGCGCGCTGATTCAGGCCATGGTGGACTGCATCGCGCCCCGGCCCGGCGAAGTGATCTGCGATCCGGCCTGCGGCACCGGCGGCTTTCTGTTCACCGCGCACCAGTACCTCACGCACCACTACCCCAACCTCACGCGCGACGAGAAGCGCCACCTGAAAGACGGCGCCTTCCGTGGCTGGGAGCTGGTGCCGGCCACGGCGCGCGTGTGCGCGATGAACCTGATGCTGCACGGCATTGGCTCCGAGAAGAGCGTGCCGGTGCGCGTGGCCGACGCGCTGGCGGCCGATCCCGGCGAGCGCTTCGACGTGGTGCTGGCCAATCCGCCCTTCGGCAAGAAGAGCAGCACGATGATCGTGGGCGAGGACGGCAAGACCTCCACCGAGAAAGACATCGTCGAGCGCGACGATTTCTGGGCCACCACGAGCAACAAGCAGCTCAACTTCGTCCAGCACATCAAGACGCTGCTCAAGACCAACGGCCGTGCGGCAGTGGTGGTGCCCGACAACGTGCTGTTTGAAGGCGGTGCCGGCGAGACCATCCGCAGGAAGCTCTTGCACGAGTGCGATGTGCACACGCTGCTGCGCCTGCCCACTGGCCTGTTCTACGCGCAGGGCGTGAAGGCCAACGTGATCTTCTTCGACAAGAAGCCGGCCAGCGAGACCGCGCAGACGCGCCAGCTCTGGATCTACGACCTGCGCACCAACAAGCACTTCACGCTGAAGACCAACCCGCTGAAGCGCGAAGACCTGGCCGAGTTCGTCAGCCTCTACCACCCGGCCAACCGCCACCAGCGCAAGGCCACGTGGAGCGCCGAGAATCCCGACGGCCGCTGGCGCGTCTATGGCGCAGAAGAACTGCTGGCCCGCGACAAGGCCAGCCTCGACATCTTCTGGCTCAAGGACGAGAGCCTGGCCGACAGCGACAACCTGCCCCCGCCCGAGGTGATCGCGCAGGAGATCGTTGATGACCTTGAGGCAGCGCTGGAGCAGTTTCGGTTGATTGCGGGGGATCTGAATGGTGCTTCCGCGGGACCTACCGACTGACTGGCCGGCGCGCAGCTCGTAGTATCCTGATCAATGACGCTTTGGGAGTTTCAAGTGAGTGAGATCATCTTCGTTGTCGAGCAGGCGCCTGAAGGCGGGTTTACCGCTCGTGCCCTCGGAGAGTCGATCGTCACGCAGGCGGAATCGGTCGCCGACTTGCATGAGCGGGTGCGCGACGCCGTGCATTGCCACTTCGATGAGGGCAAGGTACCCAGGATGATCCGGCTGCACTTTGTTCGGGATGAAGTCATCGCGGCATGAAGCTGCCCCGTGATGTCTCGGGTTCCGATCTCGTCAAGGCGCTCGCGCGGCTCGGCTATCGCGTGACTCGGCAGACCGGTAGCCATATCCGTCTGTCGACCGACCAACCCACGCCGCATCACCTCACCATCCCCGCACACGATCCGCTGAAGGTCGGAACGCTTGCGGCCATCCTCGGCGATGTTGCCGCGCACCTGAAGACTGAGCGAGACGAGTTGCTTCGGCGCCTGTTCGCCTGATTGCGGCCAACGTGGGGGCAGGTGAGCGTGCCGGGGTTGCAGCACGGCGTGCGCGATCTGACCGCCGCATTGTTCTCAGTTTTGGTCCATTTGTAGCAAAATACGCTACATGACATCCCTTGCTCACCAGCTTTTCGGGCAGACGCGCTCCGCGGTGCTGGGCGCGTTGCTGCTGCATCCGGAGTCGTCGCTGCACGTTCGGGAACTGGCGCGCCTGACCGGCGCATCGGCAGGCTCGTTGCACCGCGAGCTGCGGCTGCTGGCCGACATGGGCCTGCTGCTGCGGCAGGAAGTCGGGCGGCAAGTGCACTACCGCGCCAACACAGCCCACGCGGTGTACCCCGATCTTGCACAGCTGCTCCGCAAGACGGCGGGCCTGGTCGACGTCCTGCGCGCTGCACTCGAACCGCTGGGCGCAAAGGTGGATCTGGCGTTCGTCTGCGGCAGCATGGCCAGTGGCACCGAGAGGCCGGGCAGCGACATCGATCTGATGGTGCTGGGTACGGCGTCTTTCGCCTCGCTGGTGCAGGCGCTTTCTGCCGCGCAGAGCACGCTGCGGCGGGAGATCAATCCCACGCTGATGACGCAGCGCGAGTTCACGCAAATGCGGGCGCGAGGCGATGCCTTTGCGCGCAGCGTGTCCAGTGGCGCCAAGCTGTGGCTGAAGGGAGAAGAGCATGACCTTGCAGAACCTGCTGAAGATCGGCCGGCTGAAGCCTCACGAGGCAAGCGCGGCCGAGGTGTAACGGCTGCTGGCGGCGATCCGCCGAAACCTCGCAGACGCCGCGGTGCCGAACATCAGTGATGAGACGCGGTTCGACGTCGCGTACAAGGCTGTCATGCAGAGTGCGCTGGCGGCCATGCTGGCGGCGGGCTATCGCCCGTCAACCACCGAGCCAGGCCATCACCAGACCATGATCCAGACGTTGCCGCTGACGCTCGGCGTCAGCAATGAGGTGTGGGTGGTGCTCGATGCACTGCGCCGCCAGCGCAACGCCAATGACTACACCGGGCAACCGATCACCTCCCAGGCGGTTGCGGAGTGCCTCGCGCAGGCGCGGGCTCTGGAGCGGGTGCTGATCGATCACCTGCGCACACGGCATGCGCACTTTCTGGTGCCGGCTTGAGTCATCCCCTCGCGACAACCTGCCCCCGCCCGAGGTGACCGCGCAGGAGATCGTCGATGATCTTGAGGCGGCGCTTCGTGGCCACCGGCTCTGCCGCTGCGGCGCTCAAGCACAAGAGCGCAGAGAGCGGCGCGGGGCGCTTTACCGAGTTCGTACTGCCGCCGCTGACCTTCTTCGAGTACCTGCGCTTTACTGGCGCCGAGGACAACCTGATCGGCGTCGACGACGATCGTGACGACGCCTCGCGCTTCAAGGCCCTGGACATCGCTGGCCTGAACGACGCCTTCATCACCTATCTGAACTTCGGCGGCTACCCGGAGGCCGTTTTCTCCGAAGCCGTTCGGCGTAACCCGCGCCGCTACATCAGGAACGACCTCATCGACAAGGTGCTGCTGCGCGACCTGCCGAGCCTGTACGGCATTGCCGATGTGCAGGAACTGAACTCGCTGTTCAACACCGTGGCCTACAACTCTGCCGAGAAGATCAGCCTGGAAGGGCTGGCCGGGTCGAGTGGTGTCAGCAAGCCCACGTTGACGAAGTACCTCGAGTATCTGGAAGCGGCGTTCTTGATCAAGCGCATTCGCCGGGTGGACGAGAACGCCGCGCGCTTCCGCAAGGCGATGACGTTCAAGGTGTACCTGACCAATTCGACGATGCGGGCCGCCCTGTTCGCGCCGCTGACTGCAGAGCACCCGGCCGTCGGGCATCTGGTGGAGACGGCGGTGTTCAGCCAGTGGCTGCACAACGGCGCTTACATCGAATCGCTTCACTACGCGCGCTGGAAGAAGGGCGAGGTGGACCTCGTCAGCCTCGACGCGCGCCAGAAACCACGCTTTGCCGTGGAGGTGAAGTGGACCGACCGGCCCTGGGACGACCCGCGCGAGGTCAAAGGCCTCATCGAGTTCACGCGGCTGCAAAAGCTCGGTCGGATGCCACTGGTGACCACGCGGACGGCCAGGGGCGTGAAGACGGTCGATGGCATCGAAGTCGAGTTCGCCCCGACGAGCCTGCATTGCTACACGGTGGGGCGTAACACGCTGGAGCGCTCGCAATGAACACCTCCACCCTCGTCCAGAAGCTCTGGAACGACTGCAACGTCCTGCGCGATGACGGGATGAGCTACGGCGACTACGTCGAGCAACTCACCTACCTGCTGTTTGGTTCCGGCCGGCGCTTCGCGCCTTGACGTTCGCGATGCTCACGTTAGCCTTCACCGCAACCCGCCCGCAGGCGGGCGTTTGTCTCAAGATGGCCGACGAGCGCGGCCGCCCGCCCCTCAATGGGCAGATGAGTCAGGCCAGCCCCATCCCGGCCGCCTACGCCACAGAGCGGTGGATGGCCGACATGGCATCGCGTGGCGTACTGGCGGGCTACTTTGCCCCGCCGCTGGCGCCGGCCGAGCGTGCCGTGGCCGCTCTGGAAGGCTGGATCCTCGGGGTGCGGTGACGGCAAGCATTTGTTCAGATGTTTTTACTGTTCGTTTTTCGTGAACAGAACCAAAACTTGAACGTATGCCGTTCGGTGTTCATAATCCGTACGCGTTCAGAACTGTTGAACAAGACTGAAAAATGAACACCAAAAAGGAAGGCAACTATCTTGAGGGGGCCAAGGCGACCCTGGAACGGGCTGGCCTCGATGTGGCCCCCTTGCGTGCGCCTGCCGGTGTTCCTCGCGACTGGGCCAAGGCCTGGCTGCGCGTGGGCCGCGGCAAGGAGGGCGTTGGCTACCTGGTCGAGGTCAAGCGCGCGGTGACGGCGGGCACGGTCGGCGGGGTCGTCGCCCAGTTGCGGGATCGCGCAGCCAGGACCGGCCTGCCAGCACTGCTGATCACCGACTACGTCACGCCGCCCGTCGCTGACGCGCTGCGCGACCAGGGGCAGCAGTTCGCGGATGTTGCCGGCAACGCCTATCTGACCGGACCCGCGCACTACGTCTACATCGCAGGCCGGCGGCCCAAGGAACGCCGGGTGGTTGCTCACGGCGGCGGCATGCTGACCACGAATGGGTTGAAGCTCCTGTTTGCCCTGCTCTGCAATCCGGCATTGGGCGCGGCGCCGCAGCGCACCTTGGCGGCGGCGGCCAACGTTGCCCTTGGGGCGGTGCCGGCCGCGCTCAAGGACCTTCAGGGCGAAGGCCACCTGGTCATGATCCGGCGCGAGCGGCGCTTTCGCGGCACCAAGCGCCTGCTGGACGAGTGGGCGCAGGGCTATGCGCGGCGCTTGCGGCCCAAGACACTGCATGCCACCTACGTGACCGAGCGCTTCGACGCGTGGCGCGAGTGGCCGCTTGACCCCAACGAAGTCCGCTGGGGCGGCGAACCCGCCGCCGCGCTGGTGACCGACTACCTGCGACCCGGCGTGCTCACCCTGTACTGCGAGCGGCTGCCGCCCCGCCTGATCGTCGAGCAGCGGCTGAAAAGGGAAGATCGCGTCGGCGACCAGCGCTACGTCGAAGAGCGGCGCCCGTTCTGGGGCGCCTTGCAAGTCGATCAAGCACGCGCTGACGTCGTGCCCCTTGTGCTGGTTTACGCCGATCTGCTGGCCACTGGAGACGGTCGTTGTCTCGAGACCGCGCAGATGCTTTACGAGGCCCATCTTGCTCGACTTCTCCCAACGGTCTGAACTGGGCCTGCACGCGCGGGTGATTGCCGACCTGCAGACGGCGGCAGACTTGATCGGGGTCCGGCCACTGATCGTTGGCGCCTTTGCGCGCGACCTGCATCTGGCCTATGCGCACCAGATCCCCGTGGTGCGGCAGACGGAGGACATCGACTTCGCGCTGGCGCTCGACGGTTGGTCGGCATTCGAGCAACTACGAACAATGCTTGTCGCTTCCGGCCGCTTCGCGGAGACGGCGGCGACACACCGGCTGCGCTACGGTGCGCTGCCGATCGACCTGGTGCCATTCGGCCTCGTGGAGCGCGCAGATCGGACGATTGCCTGGCCGCCGCAGGGTGACGTCGTCATGGATGTTTTCGGTCTGGAGGAGTCGCAGCGCGTCGCGATGGATGTTCTGCTGCCGGCGGGCGTGCGAGCGCGAACCGTCACCTTGCCCGCGCTTGCGCTCCTGAAGCTGGTGTGCTGGCAGGATCGCCATGTGCGCTGGCCGAGGAAGGATGCAACGGATCTGCAACTCATCATCGCGAGCTATCTTCGGGCGGGAAATGAGGCCCGGCTGTGGGACGAGTTCGTGCATTGGACCCAGGAGACGGACTTCGACTACGACGCAGCGGGTGCCCGGATGCTCGGGCAAGACATCGCGCGGCTGCTTGATGCTGCCGGACGCGAGCGCGTGACCGCACTGCTGGAAAGACAGTCACGAATTGAAGAGCCCGGTGTGCTACCTGTCGAGATGAACAGCCACAATCCCGAACGGGCGATCCGGATACTTTTGTCACTGCGTCAGGGGCTCCAGGAAGCAGGCCGATGAACACCTCCACCCTCGTCCAGAAGCTCTGGAACGACTGCAACGTCCTGCGCGATGACGGGATGAGCTATGGCGACTACGTCGAGCAGCTCACCTACTTGCTGTTCCTCAAGATGGCCGACGAGCGCAGCCGCCCGCCCTACAACCAACCCAGCCCCATCCCGGCCGCCTACGCCTGGCCCGCGCTGCTGGCCAAGGACGGCGATGCGCTGTTCGATCACTACCGCCACACGCTGGAAGCGCTGGGCAGGCAGCCGGGCACGCTCGCGCTGATCTTCGGCAAGGCGCAGAACAAGTTTCAGGACCCGGCCAAGCTGCGGCGCGTGATCGTTGACCTGATCGACGCGGAAGACTGGTCGGCCATGGGTGCCGACGTGAAGGGCGACGCCTACGAGGGTCTGCTGGAGCGCAACGCGCAGGACATCAAGTCCGGCGCCGGCCAGTACTTCACGCCGCGCGCGCTGATTCAGGCCATGGTGGACTGCATCGCGCCCCGGCC
>JADCGS010000031.1 GCA_020248865.1 Burkholderiales bacterium
GCCCGAGGGGGCTGCCCAAAGCGCTCCAATCTAGGCGCAAAGCGCAGCCGTAGCTCGGGCTACGGCGAGCATTTGCAACGACGAGTGGGGCGCTTTGGGCAGTCACAGCGGGCATGTCGGATTGCCTCTCACCCTCTCAGGTCAAGGCCAGCGGCTGCTTGCAGCGCGGCGGCGGGTACAGGCGGTCTAGCTCGGCCAGCACCGGCGCGGGCAGCTCGACCGCGGCGGCCGCCAGGTTGTCGCGCTGGTGCGCGGGATGCGCCGCCTTGGCCACGGCGACGACGCCGGGCTGCCGCAGCACCCAGGCCAGCGCCAGTTGCGCCGCCGTCAGCCCGAGCGGTTGCGCCAGCGACTGCAGCGCGCCCGACTGCGCCAGCGGTCCCTGGTCGATCGGGCTGTGGGCCATGGCGGCCACGCCGTGCGCGCGCAGCCACGGCAACAGGTCGAACTCGATGCCGCGCGCCGTCAGCGAGTAGTACACCTGATTGGCCGCGCAACGGCTGCCGTCGGGCACGCGCCAGAGCGCCTCCAGATCGGCGACGTCGAAGTTGCTGACGCCCCAGTCGCGGATCAGGCCGTCGCGCCGCAGGTCCTCGAAGCCGGCCACCGTCTCGGCCAGCGGTGCGGCGCCGCGCCAGTGCAGCAGGTACAGGTCGATGTGCGCGAGGCCGAGCCGCTGCAGGCTGCGCCGGCATGCCGCCTGCAGGCCCGCGCGCGACGCATGGTGCGGATAGACCTTGCTGACGACGAACACCGCGTCGCGCGCCAGGCCGCTGGCGGCCAGCGCCGCACCCACCACTTCCTCGGCGCCGCCCGCGCCGTACATCTCGGCGGTGTCGATCAGCCGGTAGCCGAGCTGCAGCGCGTGCCCGACCGCGCGCACCTCGTCGTCACGCGCGGCCTCGCTGTCGCCCAGACGGGCCGTGCCGAGTCCCAGCACGGGCACCGTCCGCTCGCCGTTGGCAAGCTGGAGGGACTGCATTGCGTGATGCTAGCCCGGATGTTTCATCAGGGACGAGGGATTTGCGCGGATGCCCGCGTGAGCCAGATTGCGCGACGCAGCCGATGCCCGCAGGCATCGGCGAGCGCTCGAGCGAAATGTGGCCGCGCGGGCGCCGCGCAAACCCGCGTGGCCCCGGCCGTCCTAAGTGGTCTGGGCCAGGTGCAGGATACCGCCGTAGCGTACAGAGGCAGATCGTGGATGCGCGGGGGCGACCTGGTGAACCATCCGGGCTAGCAGAGACGCAGCGGCGGCCGCCCCGCTCACGGGGCGATGACGGGCGCGGGCAGCTCCGCGGACGAGCTCAGCACGTCGACGACGGGCAGTGCCCGCGCGGCGGTCCACAGTGTGGGCACGGCCATCACGGTGATGAAGCCACTGGCGACCATGCGGATCGCCGCCTCGCGCGACAGCACGCGCTGCCGCAGGGCCGGCCGTGCCATGACCCAAGCCAGCAGCAGCCACCAGGCCCCCGCCATGACCGAGATGACGCCGAGCACGGGCAGGGCGGACACCGGTGCGGCACCGCCGCTCTGGCGCAGTGCCACCAGCGATGCGGCGAAGAAGGTGGCGGTCAGCGGGTTGCTGGCCGCAGTGCAGTAGCCGGCAAGAAAGCGTTGCAGGCCCTCGCCCTCGGCGCGCCGCGGCGCCGCCGTCCCCGTGGCATCTGGCCCAGTGCGCTTGCGTGCAATCGACCAGGCCAGACCGAGCAGCAGCAGGCCGGCGAGAAGGCGCAGCGTCGGTGAGCCGGTGTCGGTGCCCAGCACATCGCTGGCCGACAGCACGGCCGCGGCGAGGGACACGGCGCCAAGCTGGATTCCGAACAGCATCGGCAGGGCACCGCGCAAGCCTTCGGTGGCGGCAAGGCAGCCGATCGCGATCATGTTGGGACCGGGCGCGAGCAGGATCAGCAGGTAGCCGAGCACGAAGCCCATCAGGCCCGGGGCGGGCAGTTCGCTCAGCATGGCCGCTCCCGGTACCTTGCCGACCGCGTCTGCTCTGCCGTGCCGCGGCGCGTGGCCGCAAGGTCCCTGTTCATTGGGCAGGCCCTCGCCGGACGCCGCCGGGGCGCGCCGGCGAGCACGCGATCGGGGGCAGGCCACGGGCGCCGGGACGCGGCTGCGGTGCGGGCTCGGTCATGCGTCAGTCCCAGGGGGCGCGCCAGCCAAACCGCTCGACGGCCAGATGCGCCGCAGGCGAAAGCAGGCGGCCGGCGCGGTTGCTGACCTCGACCTGATAGTGCGCGCCATCGTCGGCGCGTTGTGCGGCGTCGATGCGCAGGAGCGGGCCGCGGGCGCCCGCAATGGTCGCCCCGTCGCGCAGCCACTGGTACTGCAGCGGCGCCGTGCCCACGGCCTCGACGCTGAACAGCACGCTGTCGCCCTCGCGCACCAGCATCGACTGCGGCGGCTGCAAGAGTTGCGGCGCCATCTCGGCCAGGCCGTCGGGCGCCACGCTGACGCCGGCCAGTCCACGGCCGGCCGCGGCCCCGACCAGCCGCTCCGCCACCGAGCCCGCCACTGCCTGCACCGCGGTGCCATGGGGGTCGGCCGAGCGGCTGCCGCAGGCGACCAGGACTAAAGCCAGCAAGGCGAGCGGGGCCGCGCGGCGCACCCGCGTCCAGTTCGGGACAGATCGGCGGCGGGCCACGGTTCAGTGCTCCGCCCGCTGTTCGACGAGGACGACCTCGGCCGGGACGCGCCGCTCGATCGAGCGCAGCACCTGGGCGGTGGCCAGCGTGGCCAGGCAGCCGATGGCCGTGGCGAGCAGCACGGCGGTGATCACGCCCGTGGGTGCCAGCAGCGCGCCAAACAGCGCGGCAAAGCCGCTGCGGCCGATCAGGCCCGCCGCATAGCCGCGCAGGAAACGCGCCACCGCGCCGTCGCTGCGCGACGGCGCGGTGACATGCAGGTTGATGGCCACCGCCGCGGCGATCAGCGGCGGCGAGGCCAGCACGCCGGCCCAGAAGGGCCCGACCTGGGGTGCGGCCAGCGCCGTCGTGCCGCTCACCAGGCCGGACACGCCGGCGGTGATCCACAGCTCCAGCGCCTGGCGCCGCGACGGCTGGGCGACGATGTCGCGGCGGGCCGAGGTCGCCGGGATCCAGGCCACACACAGCACGCACACGGTCATCACGGCACACAGCAGCGGCAGCGGGCTGCCCGGCGCGCTCGACCAGCCGACCAGCAGCGGAAGCGGCGCGAGGCTCGCCATGCAGGCCGCCAGCACTGCCACCACCGGCCCGAAGCGCCGGCTGGCGCGCTCGTAGCCGACGGCAAACAGCCCGCACAGCGCGCTGGCGGCCACGCTGCCCAGCGCAGCCTCCACGGCAAAGTCGGTGCCGTGGTCCAGCGCCAGCCAGACGAGTGCCGGCCCGGTTACGGTCGGCAGGCCGGCCAGGATGCCTGCAAGACGGCGTCCGAACAGTTGGGCAACCGCGAGTAGCAGCGCCACCGTGGTGGCGGTCAGCACCGCCTTGTAGGCCCAGTCCATGCAGAGCTCCGTCTTGTTGTGGGGTTTGAAGCGATCGGTCTGACCTCAGTACGCAATCCGGCTCGCAGCCCGGACATGCGGATCGCCGGAAGGGACTGTCGCGGCGCACCTCCCACGGATCGCCCACGGATCGGGGCGCATACGGCGTGAAGATTCGACGCTCGACGCGCAGCCCCATGAGCCCAGGCGGTACCGGTGTGCTGTGCCGGGCACGTGGACATGCGCCCGGACCGTCGAACGCAGCCGCAGGGATGCTCGATGCGCCAGTCGCGCGTGCGCGCTGCTGCACGGCCCGCAGCGCCCGCCGCGACCATCAACGGCGCGGCTTTGTCCTGCCGAACGAACCCGGTCGCCATCCGGACATCGGCGCGAGGTGAATCGTCGGCAGTCGGCGGTTTGACTGGAGCGGGCGCCTCAATCCGTCGCGAACGACGGGAAGCCAGCAGGCAAGCCAGCGGCGGCGGGACCGGGCGGTGCCGCCGCCCGACTATTCATGCGCAATTCGTGGGTGATCCGTGGGCGCCTGCTCGGCAGAGTGGGACCGCGCTGGCAGCCCGGTCCATCGGTTTGCTGCACTCGCTCAGGGAGGAAGGGATGAACCAGAACGCAGGATTGGCCGCCTGCACGGGGGCGGCGTGCAAGGCATGGGCGGCGGCGCTGAGTGCCATCGCCCTGGCGGGTTGCCAGCCGCAGGCGGCGCTGATGGCCGGCCAGGTGCTGGAGTCGCGTGCGCGCCCAGCGCTGTCGCATGGACCGACTGTGGAGACGTTGCGCTTGCTCCAGCAGCATGCCTTCAGCGCGCTGGTGGTGCCGGTGCTCGACGACGGCGACATCACGCGCTTTGCCGACGTTGCGCTCGCTCCGGTGTGCGGCGACACCACCGAGGTCCGCGTCGACGGCCGCCCGGTCGTCCCCGGCGCTGCCGTGCCGGCCGGGGCCTTCACGCTGCAGTGGACGCTCGGCCTGTTCTGCCCGTTCGGCGTGGACGGGCCGACGCTCGACGGGCGGGCTGATGTGCTGGTGTTCCGCGACGACCAATACGGCATGCAGGCGCTGGTGCAGCCCCGGGGCCTGACGGTCAGCGATGGCCAGGGGGCCTTGCGGCTGGATGCCGGCGCACCGGCGCTGCTGGCGACGCAGTGGCAACCCGGCGTCCAGGCGGCAGCGCGCGAGCAGTGACCGCGTCGCCCGCGCGGCACGCCCGGTCGCGGTCGTGCCGCGCGGTCTGGCCGGTGCTGCTGAGCGCCGGCGCGCTCTCCGGGTCGTTCATGCCGCGGCAGCGGCGCACCGGCTCCACCGCAGCCAGCCGCGCATCGGGCTTGGCGATGCTTGCCGGCGCCGTGCGCGCGCGGCGGAGGTTCACACCGCCGCCCCGGCCGCTGGCGCGCACCGCAGCCCGCGCTCGCCGCCGGCCGCCGCGCTGCGGGCAGGTCTACATGCCGTAGCGCCGCAGCCCGTCGAGGTCTTCAATCACCACGGCGCCGTACTCCACGCGCAGCAGTCGCGCCTGCTGCAGCGCCTGCAGCGCCTGATTGACGCGCTGGCGGGAAATGCCGGCCAGGTGACCGATTTCCTCCTGCGAGACCTCGATGCGCGCATCCAGACCCGGGTACAGCACCGGGTTGAACATGCCGGCCACGCAGCGGGCCACACGCGCGTCCGGGTCATGCAGGCGCTGCGTTTCGAGCATGCCGATGAACTGGCCGAGCCGCTCGTTCAGTTGCACCAGCAGAAAGCGGTTGAACGGGATGCTGGTGTTCATCAGCCACTCGAAGGTCCGGCGCGGCACGCGCGCGGCCACCGAGTCGCGCAGGGCCACCACGTCGTAGCGGCGCGGCTCGGTCTTCAGCAGGCTGCCTTCGCCGAACCAGCTGCCCGGCGGCATGCTGGTGAACGTGGCTGCCTTGCCGTCGGGGGTCGTCACCATCATTTTCATGAAGCCCGTGAGCACGCCGAACCAGGCGTCCACCGGCTCGCCGTTGCGGCACAGGTAGCCGCCCTCCTGCACCGGCACGGCGGTGGACTCGGCGGCCACCCGCGCCAGGTCTTCGGCGGGCAGCAGCGAGCCCCAGCGGGTGGCGCGCAGGGCCTGTTCAAGACTGTCAGCAGGCATCGGGACAACCCTTAGGGCAAACGGCGCGATGTGCGAATGCAGCATCGATTGTCGCCGCTATCGGCGACACATTGTCGCCGGGTTGACAGCACGGCGCGCGGCGAGGCGGCACCCTTGCGCTCGCGTGGTGCCCGGCGTGCGACGATCGGGCTGGCGCGATGACAGCGCACCGGGCAACGCGCTGCGAACCGGACACTGGAGACAACGGCATGGCCGCGGCCGTCGCTGACTTTCTGAAATCGCCGGACGAGGCGGACACGTTCCCGCGCCTCATGCTCTATCACGCGCACTGGCGGGACAAGCATCCCGCCTTGCGCGAGAAGGACCTCGGCATTTGGCAGACCTGGACCTGGGCGCAGACCGCCGCCGAGGTCAGGAAGCTAGCCGCCGGTCTGTACGCACAGGGCTTGCGCCGCGGCGACCACCTGGCGATCATCGGCGAGAACCGGCCGCGCCTGTACTTCGCGATGATGGCTACCCAGTGCCTCGGCGGCATTCCGGTGCCCCTGTACCAGGACGCGGTCGCCGGCGAGATGATCTACGTCTTCCACAACGCCGAGATCAAGTTCGCGATCGTCGAGGACCAGGAGCAGGTCGACAAGCTGCTGGAGATCCGCGAGGAGCACCCGGACCTGGCGCACATCATCTACGACGACCCGCGCGGCCTGCGTCACTACACGCAGCCCGGCCTGATGTCCTTCGACGCCCTGCAGAGGCTGGGCGAGGGCGTGCTGGCCGAGCGGCCCACGCTGGTCGAAGACGAAATCGCCAAGGGCAGCGCCGACGACACCGCGGCGCTGTTCTACACCTCGGGCACGACGGGCAAGCCCAAGGGGGTGGTGCAGACCTACCGCGCGTTGACCGACCGGGCGCGCGTGTGCGCCGACATGGAGCGGCTCAGCGTGTACGAGGACGTGCTCGCCTACCTGCCGATGGCGTGGATCGGGCAGAACATCTTCTCCTATGCACAGGCGCTGGTGACCGGCTACACCGTCAACTGCCCCGAGAGCCCAAGCACCGTGTCCAACGACATGCGCGAGATCGGCCCGACCTACTATTTCGCGCCGCCGCGCGTTTTCGAGGGGATGCTCACGCAGGTGATGATCCGCATGGAGGACGCCAGCGCCGTCAAGCGCCGGCTGTTTCATTACTTCATGGGTGTTGCGCGCAAGGTGGGCGGCCGCATTCTCGACGGCGAGCCGGTGGGCCTGGGCGACCGCCTGCTCTACGGGGCCGGCAATCTGCTGGTCTACGGCCCGCTGCGCAACGTGCTGGGGATGAGCCGCGTCAAGGTCGCGTACACGGCGGGCGAGGCGATCGGGCCGGACCTGTTTACCTTCTACCGCTCGATCGGCATCAACCTCAAGCAGTTGTACGGTTCGACGGAGACGGCGGTGTTCGTCTGCGTGCAGCCCAACGGGCAGGTGCGGGCCGACACGGTGGGCCCGCCGATCAAGGGCGTGGAACTGAAGATCAAGGACAGCGGCGAGATCCTGATCAAGAGCCCGGGCCTGCTGAAGGAGTACTACAAGAACCCGGAGGCCACCCGCGAGGTGCTCGACGGCGACGGCTGGTACCACACCGGCGACGCCGGCTACATCGACACCGACGGCCACCTGAAGATCATCGACCGGGCCAACGACGTCGGCAAGCTGGCCGACGGCACGCTGTTCGCACCCAAGTACATCGAGAACAAGCTCAAGTTCTTCCCGCACATCAAGGAAGTGGTGGCGTTCGGCCACGCCCGCGACCGCGTGTGCGTGTTCGTCAACATCGACTTCGAGGCGGTAGGCAACTGGGCCGAGCGCCGCGGCCTGCCCTATGCGGGCTACATCGATCTGGCGGGCAAGCCCGAGGTGCTCGACCTGATCGCCGAGTGCGTGGAGAAGGTCAACGCGGACCTGGCTCACGACGCCAAGCTCGCCAACTCGCAGATCCATCGCTTCCTGGTACTCCACAAGGAGCTCGACCCGGACGACGACGAGCTCACCCGCACGCGCAAGGTGCGGCGGCGCTTCATCCAGGACAAGTACGGCGTGCTGGTCGACGCGCTGTACGGTGAGCGCAGCGAGCAGTACATCGAAACCCAGGTCAAGTTCGAGGACGGGCGCACCGGCAAGATCAGCGCGACCCTGAAGATCCGCGAGGCCAAGGCGTTCAAGCCGCTGGCGAGGGCGGCCTGATGCGAGCCGGGGCCGGACGACCGGCGGGCGACCTGCGACGGATGAGCAACCGGTGAGCGGCAAAGCCTGGCTCGCGCTGCTGTGCCTGCTCGCCGGTGTGGCGCTGGCGTCCTACGGACTGGCCTACGGCGCGCTGCTGCTGGCGCTGGCGGGCCTGGCGCTGGTCATGACCTTCGTCTACTTCGCCTACGCCTGGGTCGCCGGCGCCAGCCGTCCGATGGGCGCGCAGGCCCGGATCACCCCGGCGGCCGACGCGGCCTGGTCGATGAAGGACCAGCCGCTGGACAACCCCAGGCAGGACACGCAGAGCTAGCGATGGCACGCACGATCGGCGAGGTCATTCTCAAGGTGGACGGCATCTCGCTGGCCTTCGGCGGGGTCAAGGCGCTCACCGACGTCTCGTTCGACGTACGCGAGCACGAGGTGCGCGCCATCATCGGCCCCAACGGCGCCGGCAAGAGCTCGATGCTCAACTGCATCAACGGCGTGTACTCGCCGCAGCACGGCCGCATCACCTTCAAGGGCCGGACCTTCGAGCAGATGAGCCCGCACCGCGCCGCCGAGATGGGCGTCGCCCGCACCTTCCAGTCGCTGGCGCTGTTCAAGGGCATGAGCGTGCTCGACAACATCATGACCGGGCGCAACCTGCGCATGCGCACCAACCTGCTGCTGCAGGCGCTGCGTCTGGGGCCGGCCGAGCGCGAGGAGATGGAGCACCGCGCCTTCGTCGAGAAGATTATCGACTTTCTCGAGATCCAGGCCTACCGCAAGACCCCGGTCGGGCGTCTGCCCTACGGCCTGCAGAAGCGGGTCGACCTGGGGCGCGCCCTGGCCATGGAGCCCGCCATGCTGCTGCTCGACGAGCCGATGGCCGGCATGAACGTCGAGGAGAAGCAGGACATGTGCCGTTTCATCCTCGACCTGAACGACGAATTCGGCACCACGATCGTTCTCATCGAGCACGACATGGGCGTGGTGATGGACATCTCCGACCGCGTGGTGGTGCTCGACTACGGCAAGAAGATCGGCGACGGCACGCCGGCGCAAGTCCGCAGCAACCAGGCGGTGATCGACGCCTATCTCGGGGTGGCGCACTGATGAGCAGGAACCTCAAGCGCAACTGGCCGGTGTACGCCCTCGGGGCGCTGCTGGCCCTCGGCCTTGTCTTGCCGCTGGCCACCGGCGCCAGCGCGCTGGGCTTCTACATCGAGGTGATGCTCGGCGGCCTGATGTCGGGCGTGCTGTACTCGCTGGTGGCGCTGGGCTTCGTGCTGATCTTCAAGGCCTCGGGCGTGTTCAATTTCGCGCAGGGGGCCATGGTGCTTTTCGCCGCACTCGCCCTGGCGCGGCTGTCGGAGGTGATGCCGCTGTACGTCGCCTTTGGCCTGGCGATCCTGATCATGATCGTGTTCGCCTGGCTGGTGGAGCGGCTGGTGCTGCGGCATCTGGTCAACCAGGAAGGCGTGGTGCTGCTGATGGCCACGCTCGGCGTGACCTACTTCCTCGACGGCTTCGGCCAGACGGTGTGGGGATCGGACATCTACAAGATCGATCTGGGCCTGCCCAAGGAGCCGATGATCGTCGGCGAGCAACTGTTCCAGGGCGGCATCCTCATCAGCAAGGAAGATCTCTTCGCCGCGGCGATCGCGGCACTGCTGGTGATGTGCCTGGCGGTGTTCTTCCAGAAGACTCCCACCGGCCGTGCGCTGCGCGCGGTGGCCGACGATCACCAGGCCGCGCAGTCGATCGGCATTCCGCTGAACCGCATCTGGGTCATCGTCTGGGCGGTGGCGGGTTTCGTCGCGCTGGTGGCCGGCATGATCTGGGGAGCCAAGCTCGGCGTGCAGTTCTCGCTGCAACTGATCGCTCTGAAGGCGCTGCCGGTGGTGATCCTGGGCGGACTGACCTCGGTGCCGGGTGCCATCATCGGCGGGCTCATCATCGGCGTGGGCGAGAAGTTCGCCGAGGTCTTCCTCGGCCAGTACCTGGCGCGCACCTTCGAGCTGGCCGGCGGCGGCATCGAGTACTGGTTCGCCTACGTGCTGTGCCTGTTCTTCCTGCTGGTGCGGCCCGAGGGGCTGTTCGGCGAGAAGCACATCGACCGCGTGTAGGCCGAGGGCGAAAACAACATGCTTTACCGCGAGAACGGCCAGTTCAAGACCACGTACCGGGCGGATCAGCAGATGCTGCCGATCCTGCAGGACCGGTTCTTCGTCATCGCGCTGGTGGCCGCCGCCTTCCTGGTCGTGCCGCTTATCGCCAGCGACTACTGGTTCCGCGCGCTGATCGTCCCCTTCCTCATCCTGGCGATCGCCGCCATCGGCCTGAACATCCTGGTCGGCTACTGCGGCCAGATCTCGCTCGGTCAGGCGGCGTTCATGGCGGTCGGCGCCTACGCGGCCTACAACTTCACGGTGCGCGTGCCGGAGCTGAACTTCCTGCTCGTGCTGCTGCTGTCGGGCACGATCTCGGCGCTGGCCGGCATGGTGTTCGGGCTGCCGAGCCTGCGCATCAAGGGCCTGTACCTTGCGGTTGCCACGCTGGCCGCACAGTTCTTCATCGACTGGCTGTTCATCCGCGTCAAGTGGTTCACCAACAACTCGCCTTCGGGTTCGGTGTCCACCTCCCCGATCGAGCTGTTCGGCTGGACCGTGGATTCGCCGGTGGACAAGTACTGGTTCGTGCTCGGCGTGGTGGTGGTCATGACCGTGGCCGCCAAGAACCTGGTGCGCTCGGCCGTCGGCCGCTCGTGGATGGCCATCCGCGACATGGACGTGGCCGCCGAGGTCATCGGCATCCGTGCCGGCTGGGCCAAGCTGACGGCCTTTGCCGTGTGCTCGTTCTACGCCGGCGTGGCCGGCGCGCTGTGGGGCTTCATCCACCTGGGCGCCTGGGAGCCGCTGGCGTTCAACATCAACGTCAGCTTCAACCTGCTGTTCATGATCATCATCGGCGGCATGGGTTCGCTGCTGGGCAGTTTTTTCGGCGCGGCCTTCATCGTCGTGCTGCCGCTGATCCTGAACCAGTTGCCGGGCTGGGTCGGCATCGAGATTTCAACGGCGCTGCTGTCGCACATCGAGTTCATGATTTTCGGTGCGCTGATCGTGTTCTTCCTGATCGTCGAGCCGCACGGGCTGGCGCGGCTGTGGGCGATCGGCAAGGAAAAACTGCGGCTGTGGCCGTTCCCGCACTAGCGGGCCGGGCAAAGGTGAAACCCGCTTTGCCCGTTTCAGTTAGGAGAAGACCGGTGGCAGAGCCTCACGATCTTCTCGTGGAAACTGCAACGACAGGGCGAAGCCCTTCGGCAGACAAGGCGGCGCGGGTAACCGCGTCATTGGTAACCAAGGAGACTTGACCATGGCAATTTCGCTTCGACTGAAGGCGATCGCTGCGGCGGCCGGTGTGGCTGCCGTTGCGACGCTTGGCATGGCGCCCTCTGCGGCGGTCGCCCAGCAAAAGGGTGCGGCCGCGGCGAAAGGGCCGATGGAGCAGTTCGTTCCGGTGCTCGTGTACCGCACCGGCCCGTTTTCGCCCAACGGAACCCCGTGGGCCAACGGCTTCGTCGACTATCTGAAGCTCGTCAACGCGCAGGGCGGCATCAACGGCGTCCGGATTACGTTCGAGGAGTGCGAGACCGGCTACGCCACCGACCGCTCGGTCGAGTGCTACGAGCGCCTGAAGGGCAAGGGTCCGACCGGAGCGGCGGCGTTCAACCCGCTGTCCACCGGCGCCACGTTCGCGCTGACCGACAAGGCGCCGGTCGACAAGATCCCGGTGGTGACCATGGGTTACGGCCGCAGCGAGTCCGCGGACGGCCAGGCCTTCCCCTGGAACTTCCCGCTGCTGGGTAGTTACTGGGTAGCGGCCGACGTGCTGATCCAGCACCTGGGCAAGCTCAACGGCGGCCTCGACAAGCTGCGCGGCAAGAAGATCGCCCACGTGTTCCACGATTCGCCGTTCGGCCGCGAGCCGATTCCTCTGCTGCAGGAGCGCGCCCGGATGCACGGCTTCGAGCTGATCCTGCTGCCGGTGACCTCGCCGGGCGTGGAGCAGCGGGCCACCTGGCTGCAGGTGCGCCAGCAGCGGCCGGACTACGTGCTGCTGTGGGGCTGGGGCGTCATGAACTCGACCGCGCTGCGCGAGGCGGTGGCCGCCGGCTTCCCGCGCGACCGCATGTACGGCGTGTGGTGGGCCGGCGCCGAGCCGGACGTGACGCCGGTGGGCGCCGACGCCAAGGGCTACAACGCCCTGTCGCTGCAGCACGGTGCCGGCCAGGCCAAGGTGCACCAGGACATCCTCAACCTGGTGCATGCCAAGGGCCAGGGCACCGGCCCGCGCGAAGAAGTCGGACAGGTGCTCTACACGCGCGGCATGGTCAACGCCATGCTGACCGTCGAAGGCATCCGCCGCGGCATGGTCCGCTACGGCAACCGCCCGCTGACCGGCGAGCAGGTGCGCTGGGGTCTGGAGAACCTGGCGCTGGACCAGAAGCGGCTCGACGCGCTGGGCTTTGCCGGCGTGATGCGGCCGGTATCGACCAGCTGCCGCGACCACCAGGGCTCGCAGTGGGCGCGGATCCAGCAGTGGGATGGCAGCAAGTGGAGCTTCACCTCCGACTGGTACGAGGCCGACATGTCGATCCTCACGCCGATGATCCGGCGCGTGGGCGCGGCCTACGTGCAGGAGCGCAAGCTCACCATGCGCGACTGCGCGGCCGAGCTGCGCGCGCAGGAAGCCGCAGAGTCGAAGGCGCCGGCGGCCGCCAAGAAGTGACAGCCGCCTGAAGGCAGCCCGAGCGCTGCCGGCCTGCGGGCCGGCGGCGGCTTGGGTCAGCGCGCGGAGCGCCGCGCGCTGACCCAAGCCCGCATCGTGGGCCCGTCGTCCTGTTGAACCGGAACATCGCCGGAGTCGCAAGCGTGAGCGCATCCCCGCTGTTGAACGTCAACGGCATCGAGGTCATCTACAACCACGTGATCCTCGTGCTCAAGGGCGTGTCCCTGTCGGTGCCGCAAGGCGGCATCGTCGCGCTGCTGGGCGCCAACGGCGCCGGCAAGACGACCACGCTGCGCGCCGTGTCCAACCTGCTGGCCGGCGAGCGCGGCGAGGTCACCAAGGGTTACATCGAGTACAAGGGCGAGCGGATCCAGGCGCTCACGGCCTACGACCTGGTCAAGCGCGGCGTGGTCCAGGTGATGGAGGGCCGGCGCTGCTTTGCCCACCTCACCGTCGAGGAGAACCTGCTGACCGGCGCCTACGCGCGCGGCGCCGCCCGCAGCGAGGTGGCGGCCGACCTGGAGAAGGTCTACACGTTCTTCCCGCGCCTGAAGCAGCGCCGCCAGTCGCAGTCGGGCTACACCTCGGGCGGCGAGCAGCAGATGACCGCCATCGGCCGCGCCCTGATGGCGCGGCCCGACATGATCCTGCTCGACGAGCCGTCGATGGGCCTGGCGCCGCAGGTGGTCGAGGAGATCTTCGGCATCGTGCAGAGCCTCAACGAGAAGGAGAAGGTGTCCTTCCTGCTGGCCGAGCAGAACACCAACATCGCGCTGCGCTACGCGCACTACGGCTACATCCTCGAGAGCGGCCGCGTGGTGATGGACGGCGCGGCGCGGGAGCTGGCCGAGAACGAGGACGTCAAGGAGTTCTATCTCGGCGTCTCCGGCGAGGGGCGCAAGAGCTTCAAGGACTCCAAGTTCTATCGCCGCCGCAAGCGCTGGCTTGCATGACCGGTCACCTCGACGCGCGCGAGACGCGCGACCCCGCCGAGCGCGAGCGCGATCTGCTGGCGCGCCTGCCGGCGCTCATCGAGTCGGCGCTGCGGGCGCCCGGCTGGCGGCAGCACCTGGGCGCCGTCGAGCCGCGCGCCATCGACTCGCGGGCAGCGCTGGCGCAACTGCCGGTGCTGCGCAAGAGCGAGCTCACGCGGCTGCAGAAGGAGTCGCCGCCGTTCGGCGGTTTCGTGCCCGGGCCGGTGCAGGCCTACGGGCGCCTGTTCTCCTCGCCCGGCCCGATCTACGAGCCGGAGGGGCGCCACGACGATCCCTGGCGCGCCGCGCGCGGCCTGTACGCGGCCGGCTTCCGCGCGGGCGACATCGTGCTCAACACGTTCTCGTATCACCTCGTGCCGGGCGGCTTCATCCTCGACAGCGGCGCCCGCGCGCTCGGCTGTGCGGTGATCCCGGCCGGTCCGGGCAATACCGAGCAGCAGCTCGATCTCATCGCGCAGCTCAGGCCGACGGCCTACACCGGGACGCCCGACTTCCTCAAGATCCTGCTCGATGCGGCGGCCAGCGCCGGGCGCGACGCGAGTTCCATCGGCAAGGCAGTGGTCTCGGGCGCAGCCTTTCCGCCGACCCTGCAGGCCGAGATCAAGGCCCGCGGCATCGATGCCTACCAGCTCTATGCGGTGGCCGATCTCGGCGTGGTCGCCTACGAGACCGCGGCGCGCGCCGGCATGGTGGTCATGGAGGACGTGCTGCTGGAGGTAGTGCGGCCCGGCACCGGCGAGCCGGTACCCGAGGGGGAAGTCGGCGAGGTGGTGGTCACCTCATTCGATCCGCAACATCCGTGGATTCGGCTGGCGCTGGGCGACCTGACGGCCGTGCTGCCGGGCGGCTCGCCCTGCGGCCGCACCAACACCCGCATCAAGGGCTGGATGGGCCGTGCCGACCAGACCACCAAGGTCAAGGGCATGTTCGTGCGCCCCGAACAGGTGGCCGACGTCATCAAGCGCCACCCCGGCGCGCAGCGCGGGCGGCTCGTCGTGGGGCGGCAGGGCGAGACCGATACGATGACGCTCAAGGTGGAGGTCGCCCATCCGGCTGCCGATCTGCAAGGCGCGCTGGCCGACAGCCTGCGTGCCATCACCAAGCTCGGCGGCGCCGTGGAACTCGTGACGCCGGGTAGCCTGCCGAACGACGGCAAGGTCATCGAGGACGCGCGTACGTACTAGCACGGACGTCTTGTCGCTGTCGTTGACCATTCGATCGACGTCCTCACGCTGAGTAGCGTGGGAAACGGCGTTTGGCCGAAGCCACGGGGACTGGTCGGCGGATAGGACGCGGGGTGGAGTTGGCGCAGCGCCGAAACGGCCACGGTGCGCTCCGACTGGCTTCGCGCGGCTTGCCCGCCTGTCGGCTCTGGGGGCGGCCCGGCGGGAGCATGGCATCGCTGCCTGCCAAGATCGGCGGTCCCGGTCCGCGCAACCGTCACCTCGCTGGCACCGGCGCATGTCCCGTGTTCGCGACGCCCCCCGGCTGGCGGTTCACGAACAGGAGGTTGAGGGGCCGCGGAAGCGCCCCTAGCCGGTTGGGCGCGGGGCGCGCCGACTACCGACGCGCCGCCTTGACGGCCGTCTTGGTTGCCGCTTTGGTCGCCGCTTTGGCGGGCGCCTTGACGGCCGGATTCTTGGCGGCGGGGGCCGAGGTGACCGCCTTGACCACCGACTTCTTGGCCGGTGCAGTCGGGGGCGGTGGTGCGATCGGGGTCTCGGGCAGCGTGGGCTTCAGGCTGATGGTCTGCCGCGGCGGCGGGGGCGTGGCCGCCTCCTCGCTGATGGACCACAGTTTCAGCAGGTCGGCCTGTGAGAGCACGGTGCCGGCGCTGACGCGCTGGCGGCGTGCGGCTACCGAGTCGCGCACGATCTTTTCCACAACGTCGAGCGGCAGCCGGTTCAAGTCCGAGAACTTGATGTAGCTGCGCCGGATGTCGACGCCCAGAACGGTGTCCTTGTGCTTGATGACGACTTCTTGCTCGGCCACGTACAGCAACATATGGCGGCGGCCAGACTCGAGAGCGAACAGCGGCCCATCCAGTTCGTAGAACGCCAACCCATAGCGCATGCTCTCGCGCACGCCGCGCGCCGAGCGGCGGATCATGCTGCACACGCGCGCCATGGCGACGCGCCGATCCGGCGGCAAATCCCGCAGGTAAGCGCCGACCGTCGTGGCAGGCGTGGCGGGGGTGGTGCCCGTCATCAGAGTGACCCTCCGGCTGAATCCATTGGATTTTACAGGAAAGCGGCCGCTCGCCCTTGCGGCGTGAGCGCCAGCTTTCGTGGCAACCGGGCTGCCGCGTGCGAGACAGACCGCAAGGCCAGCGCCCGCCGGGACCCTGCGGCCGACGTCGCCCGCATGTCTCCTCGCGGCAGTGGGATTTGCGCGCAGGCCGGCGGCAGCCCGGTTGTGCGAGAGAGGGCGCAGCCGAGGCCGCCGACGGCGGCGAAGGCCTGAGCAAGACCGTTGTGCGGAGCCTGCCCCCGACCGGCCGCGCCGCCGCGCAGAACCCGCGTGGCGGCGACCGACCTAACGGGCTTGAGCCAGAGGCCCGCCCTTGCATCCGCGAGCAGCGCGAGCACGGTGGCTCGAGCCGGCGGCCCACTGATCCCGACTAGCGCGGCCCGGTCTGCAGGCGGCGCAGCATCGCTTCCCTCTCCGGGAAGCGCAGGCAGTCGACCTGACTGGTGGCCAGTGGCACCAGCCTCAGGGTGGCCGGGTCGGCGCGAACGGCGCCGCTCGCGCTGGTCAGGCGCAACTCGTTGCCGCTCTGCCGCCACTTGGCGCCGACAATGGCGACGCCGGCCTCGCCACTTGCCCGGCCGACGCACTGCACGCTGGCCGTGGTACCGGCGACCTCGCCCGGCCATTGCCGCTCGTCGAGCACCTGCAACCGCAGCCGCGATTGATTGCTGTTTACGACCTCGATCACCGTGCGGCGCAGCAGCCAGGTACGTACCACCGCGTGGCAATCGACGATCCACAGCTCGAGGTCGCTATTGGGCAGGCGCGCGCGCCAGGTCGGGTCCACCGTGCATCCGGGCGGCAACTGCAACCCGGCACCCGGCTCCTGGTAGATGGGGCGGCCCACGTAGACGGGCTCGGACTGCGCCGGTGCCAGCGCGGGCAGCACAAGCGTCAGCAGGAGCAGGACAGATCGGCTGTACATTGCGTAACGTTAGCCCGGCTTGTAGAACATGAACTCGGCGGTGAACGGCACGCGCAGCAGCTGGTTGCGCTCGCGCGCGGCGCAACTGGCCGGTGGCATGCCGCCCTTGGTGTGGGTGCGTTGCACGAATCGCACGCCGGCAAAGCTGCCTTGTCCGTAGGACGTGGTGGTCAGCAGCAGCCAGCGCAGATCGTCCCGACTGGGCGCCTCGTCGAATGAGGCGACCTTGCCGATCAGCCGGCTGCCGTCGCTGTGCTCGAAGGAAAAGTCGGCGCCATGGCGCGCCACCACCTTGCCGCTGTCGTCGGCCAGATCGGCCTCGGGCACGCGGAACACCCACTGCGAATCGTTGCCCCGCGCCTCGCAGCGGAACACCTGTACGCCGCGCGCCGTGAGCCGAAGGGCTGGGCGATGGCCCGCAGGCACGTTGATGCGGCTGAGGAAGCCCAGCGCGGGCGTGCTGGGCGCGGCGCCGCCGGGTGTGGGCGGCGCACCCGGCAACGCCGGTCCGGATCTGCCGCCGGGCGGGGGCACGCTGGAGCAAGCGGCCAGCAGGCCCGCAGCCAGTAGCGCCCCCAGGGCGGCGCGTCGCGGCGCCGTGCGGTCAGTCGCGGTTGTCAACGGTCTCAGCCTCCCTGGTGCGTGTACGAGCTGCCACGCCGGCGCCGACCAGCTCGTCGACGGCGCGGTCGATCATGGCGGTAAACGGCTCATGTTCAAAGTAGCGCGAGTGAATGAGCGGGAAGTAGCGCGCGGCCGCGCTCCAGGCGAGCAGTTCGTCGCGCGTGGCGCTGCGCACCTGCAGCAGCCAGAACTTGATGAGCACCCGGGCCACGTGCCGCGCATTGCGCGCCGGAGAAGCCGACAGCGCAGCCAGCCGCGCCCGCGCCCGGCCCAGAGCCGCCGCCACGGCGCTGAACGGCGCGCCGTGGCCGGGGATCACCACACGCGGCGCATGGCGCTCGATCAGGCCTAGCGCGGCGGCCTGCTCGGCGAAGCCCGACTCGCCCTCGATCTCCGGGAAGATCGCGCCAAAGCCGTTCGCCCATAGCGCATCGGCGGAGATCAGAATGCCCGCGTCGGGCTGCAGCAGCATCACCATGTGTGGGTCGTGGCCCGGCGCAGCCAGCACGCGCCAGGGATGGCCCCCGAGGTCGAGCACGTCGCCGTCGTGCAGCAGGCCAGCGTAGTCAAAGCGCGGGCAGTGCTGCCCGGTGGGGCCGTAGGTCAGCGCGTCGGTGTCCCACGCGCGCACCGCCTGCGCCAGCCCCGCCGGCATCAGGATCGGCGCGCCGTGCCGTGCGGCCAGCAGCGCATTGCCGCCGACGTGGTCCGAGTGCAGGTGCGTGTTGACGATGCGTGCCAACGGCCGTCCGGCGCGCACGCGGTCGAGCAGTTGCGCAGTCTGCTCGGCATGCAGCGCGTAGCCGCTGTCCAGGAGGCTGACCCGATCCCCTTCGTCGAACACCACGTTGTTGGACGAAAGCCAGCCGCGCTCCAGCACGGTCAGGTAGGCGGGCAGCGGGCTCACTGGACCCCCTGCGCGCCCGGGGTCTCGCCCTTGGGGCCAACCGGCGGGAGTATCGGATCGCCCTCGCGCTGCGCGCTCGGGTCATCGCCCCTGGGGCGGCCCGGCCGGCTCATGGCTTGATTCGCATCGTTGAAGAAGGGTCGTGGCCCGGAAGCTGCGCTGGCCGGCTGCGGACCGGCCGAGACGAGTCGAGCCGGCCGCAGTGCGCGCCGCCACGGCAACAGTACACGGGCTGCGCGCAGGCCCGCGTGACCCTGAAGGGCCAACCTGCCGCCGGCGCACCGGCCGGGGAGGGTGCGCTCGCGCGCGCGCCGCACCGCAGCGTGCGCCTTGATGGCCGTCAAGCGCGCCAGGGCGGCGCGGCAAACAATGGCGCTCCGGCGTCACCCGCGGTGTCCACCGACCACTCGCGCGCGCCGGCCTCGGGGAGCAGGATGGAACGGTCGCTGGCGTCCGGCAACGTCGAGCACGGAACGGCGGCACGCGCCCGCGCACCGCGCAAGAGCCGCTGGCCGGCGCGGCTGGACCTCGCGCAGAGCGCCAGCGGACTGCTGCTGGGCCTGTTCATGTGGGCCCACATGGCCTTCGTCTCGACCATCCTGGTCAGCCCCGAGCTGATGTGGGCCGTGACCAAGATGTTCGAGGGCTACTTCATCTTCGGCCGCGCCTATCCGGTGCTGGTGTCGCTGGTCGTGGCGGCGGTCTTCGCGCTGTTCATCGCGCACGCCGGCCTGGCGCTGCGCAAGTTTCCGGCCAGCTTCGGGCAGTACCGCGCCTTCGGCCAGCAGGCGGCCATGCTCAGGCACCCGGACACCACGCTGTGGCTGTGGCAGGTGGGCACCGGCTTCCTGCTGTTCTTCCTCGCCTCCGCCCACCTCGTGCAGATGCTGATGCAGCCGGGCCTGATCGGCCCCTACGAGTCGGCCGAGCGCGTGTGGAACGGGCGCTGGTGGCCGATCTATCTGGTCATGCTGTTCGCGGTGGAGATCCACGGCGGCATCGGCTTGTACCGGCTGGCGGTCAAGTGGGACTTCTTCGGCGGTGCCGACCCCGCCGACCCGGTAGCCGCCGCCGCCATCGCGGCCCGGACGCGCCGCCGGCTCAAGCGGCTCAAGTGGGGCCTGTCGGTGTTCTTCATCGTTCTGGGCCTGGCCACGCTGGCGGCCTACATGAAGCTCGGCTACGAGATCCGCCACGCCGACGGCCCGCGCTACGTGCCGGCCTGGCTGCAGAACCCGCCGCAGGCCGACCCGCCGCGCTGGTGGCCCTCGTGGATCCAGGAGGCGCCGTGAAGATCGTCTACACCGACGTGCTGGTGATCGGCGGCGGGCTGGCCGGGCTGCGCGTGGCCATCGCCGCCAGGCGGCGCGGGCACGAGGCCATCATCCTGTCGCTGGTGCCGGCCAAGCGCTCGCACAGCAAGGCCGCGCAGGGCGGCATGCAGGCCAGCCTCGGCAACGTCGTCAAGGGCCAGGGCGACAACGAGGACGTGCACTTCGAGGACACGGTGCGCGGCTCCGACTGGGGCGCCGACCAGGACGTGGTGCGCATGTTCGTGCACACCGCGCCCAAGGCGGTGCGCGAACTGGCTGCCTGGGGCGTGCCGTGGAGCCGGGTAAGGAAGGGCGACCGCCAGGTGGTCATCAACGGCCAGAAGGTCACCATTACCGAGCGCGACGAGGCGCACGGCCTGGTGGCGCAGCGCGACTTCGGCGGCACCCGCAACTGGCGCACCTGCTACGTGGCCGATGCCACCGGCCACGCCATGCTGCAGGCGGTGGGCGACCAGGCGATCGCCGCGGCCATCCCGGTCCACGAGCGCAAGGAGGCGCTGGCGCTGATCCACGACGCCGGCCGCTGCCACGGCGCGGTGGTGCGCGACCTGGCCACCGGCGCGCTGTCGGCCTATGTCGCCAAGGCCACGGTACTGGCTACCGGCGGCGCCGGCCGGCTCTACCAGGCGACCACCAACGCGGTGATCTGCGACGGCATCGGCATGGCGATCGCGCTGGAGACCGGCGTAGCCGCGCTCGGCAACATGGAGGCGGTGCAGTTCCACCCGACGCCGATCTTCCCGGCCGGCATCCTGCTCACCGAGGGCTGCCGCGGCGACGGCGGCCTGCTGCGCGATGCGGACGGCCACCGCTTCATGCCCGACTACGAGCCCGAGAAGAAGGAGCTCGCCAGCCGCGACGTGGTCAGCCGCCGCATGGAGGAGCACATCGCGCGCGGCAAGGGCGTGAAGTCCCGCTTCGGCGAGCACCTGCTGCTCGACATCACGCTGCTGGGCGAGCAGCACATCAAACACAACCTGCGCGAGGTCCACGACATCTGCCGCTACTTCCTCGGGCTCGACCCGGTGCGGGACCTGATCCCGGTGCGGCCGGCGCAGCACTACACCATGGGCGGCGTGCGCACCCGCCACACCGGCGAGAGCCCCACCCTGGCGGGCCTGTTTGCCGCCGGCGAGGCGGCCTGCTGGGACATGCACGGCTTCAACCGGCTGGGCGGCAACTCGGTGGCCGAGACCGTGGTGGCCGGCATGATCGTCGGCGAGTTCGTCGCCGACTTCTGCGACGCGCGCGGCAACGACGCGCCGATGCCGACCGGCGTGGTGCGCGACTTCCTGCAGCGCGAGCAGGCGCGGCTCGACGCCATCGTGCAGGTGCGCGGCGGCGAGGACGCCAGCGCCATCAAGCGGCGCATGCAGGAGATCATGACCGCCAGGGTCGGCATCTTCCGCGACGGCGCCATGCTGCAGCAGGCGGTCGACGAGCTGCAGGAACTGCTGCGCCGCAGCCGCCACATCGGCCTGCGCCGCCCCAGCCCCGGCGCCAACCCCGAGCTGGTGACCGCCTACCGCACCCGGCCGATGCTCAAGCTCGCGCTCACCGTGGCCTACGGCGCGCTGGTGCGCACCGAGAGCCGCGGCGCGCACTACCGGCAGGACCATCCGCGCCGCAACGACGCCCAGTGGCTCAAGCGCACGCTGGCGCGCTGGTCCAACGACGGCGACACGCTGCCCACGCTCGACTACGAGCCGCTCGACGTGCGCCGCATGGAGCTGCCGCCCGGCTGGCGCGGCTATGGCGCGCGCGACTACATCGACCACCCCGACACCGCGGCGCGCCTGGCCGAGGTCGAGGCCGTGCGCCGACAGCACGCCGACCGCTTTGCGCGGCAGCAGGCGCTGCTGCCGTTCGAGCACCAGTTGCCGCCGCGGCTGCGCGGGCGCAACGAGCGCATCAATGAGCGCTTTGACGAGCGCACCGACGAGCGCACCGACGAGCGCCCGGACGACCCGCCGGCCGGCCCGCCCGCGGCCGCCGCGGCGCGGAGGGCCGCCTGATGACCGAACACAGGATCACCCTGCTGCCCCGGCAGGGCCGGGACGCGGCCCCACCTGCGCGCGTACGCGACGGCGAGCGGCTGACCATCAAGGTCCTGCGCTACAACCCGGCCGACCCGGCCAGCGTGCCGCACCTGCAGCGCTACGAGCTGGAGCAGTCGCCGGGCATGACCCTGTTCATCGCCCTGAACGAGATCCGCGACCGGCTCGACCCCTCGCTGCAGTTCGACTTCGTGTGCCGCGCCGGCATCTGCGGCAGTTGCGCCATGGTGATCAACGGCCGGCCCACGCTGGCCTGCCGCACGCTGACGCGCGATGTCGGGCCCGAGATCGTGCTGGCGCCGCTGCCCGTATTCGAGCTGATCGGCGACCTGTCGGTCGACACCGGCAAGTGGATGCGCGCGCAGTCCGAGCGGCTGGCCGCCTGGGTCCACCTGCGCGAAGACGAGCCCGACCTCACCCGGCTGGAGCAGCGCATGGAGCCGGAGCTGGCCGAGCGGATCTTCGAGCTCGACCGCTGCATCGAGTGCGGCTGCTGTGTGGCCGCCTGCGGCACCGCGCGCATGCGCGCGGACTTCGTCGGCGCCGTGGGCATCAACAAGGTCGCGCGCTTCCGGCTCGACCCGCGCGACACGCGCGACGACGCCGCGTTCTACGAACTGGTGGGCGATGACGACGGCGTGTTCGGCTGCATGTCGCTGCTGGCCTGCCACGATGTCTGCCCCAAGGACCTGCCGCTGCAGACGCAGATCGCCTACGTGCGGCGCAAGATGGCGGCGCAGGGGTTCGGCGGCTGAGCGGTGTCGTCTGAACGGTGTCGGCCCACCGGCCGCGGCCGCGTTGCGCCGGCCGGTTCGCGCCGGCGCGGCGCGTGCAAGGCACGACTGACTTGCCGGCGCGGCACAAGTGAGTGCGGCCGCGCTTGCCGCAGGGCAAGCCGTCGCCGTGCCCGCGGCGTAGCGTGGCGGCATGATTCCCGAGGAGAAAACCATGTCGACCGTTCTGCATGACGGGCCGGGCATGCCGGAGGCACCCATGGCACCGAAGGCGGCTGCGGCACGCGGCTGGCCGTTGTCCTGGAAGGCGCTGGCGCCCGTGGCGGTGGCCAGCGCGATTGCGCTGCTGCCGGCGCCGGACGGGCTGCCGCAGCACGCCTGGTACTTCTTTGCCATCTTTGCCGGCGTGATCGTCGGCCTGATGCTCGAGCCCCTGCCGGGTGCGGCCATCGGGCTGATCGGCGTGTCGGTGGTCACCGTGCTGTCGCCCTACGTGCTGTTTTCCGCCGCCGAGCTCGGCAAGGCCGGCTTCAAGCCGGCCAACGCCTCGCTGACCTGGGCGCTGTCGGGCTTCTCCAACACCACGGTGTGGCTGATCTTCGCAGCCTTCATGTTTGCCCTCGGCTACGAGAAGACCGGGCTGGGCCGGCGCATCGCGCTGTGGCTGGTCAAGACCATGGGCCGGCGCACGCTCACGCTGGGCTACGCCGTCACCATCGCCGACACGCTGCTGGCGCCGTTCACGCCGAGCAACACCGCGCGCAGCGGCGGCACCGTGTACCCGGTGATCCGCAACCTGCCCGCGCTGTACGACAGCAAGCCCAACGATCCGTCGTCGCGCAGGATGGGCGGCTACCTGATGTGGGTCGCGATTGCCGCCACCTGCATCACCTCGTCGATGTTCCTGACCGCGCTGGCGCCCAACCTGCTGGCGATCGAGCTGATCAACAAGACCGCCAAGGTCTCGTTCACCTGGATGGACTGGTTCACGGCGTTCGCGCCCATCGGCCTCTTGCTGCTGGCCGCGCTGCCGCTGCTGGCCTACGTGCTGTACAAGCCCGAGATCAAGGGCGGCAGCGAGGTGCCCGACTGGGCGCGGGGCGAGCTGGCCAAAATGGGCGGCCTCACGGTCAAGGAGATCGGACTGGCCGCGCTCGTGATGCTGGCGCTGGGCCTGTGGATCTTCGGCGGCGACTTCATCAACGCGACCACGGTGGCCATAGGCGTCATTGCGCTGATGGTGATCGGCAAGGTCGTGAGCTGGGACGACATCCTGGCCAACAAGCCGGCGTGGAACACGCTGGTCTGGTTCGCCACGCTGGTCGCGCTGGCCGACGGCCTGAACCGCGTGGGCTTCGTCAAGTGGTTTGCCGACACCGTCGGCGCGCAGATGACGGGCTTCTCGCCGACGGTGGCCATGCTGCTGCTGGTGGCGGTGTTCTTCTTCACGCACTACCTGTTTGCCAGCATCACCGCCCACGTGACGGCCATGCTGCCGGTCATGCTGGCGGTGGGCATGGGCATTCCGGGCATCGACATCCGCGACTTTGCCCTGCTGCTGGCGCTCACGCTGGGCCTGATGGGCATCCTTACGCCCTACGCCACCGGTCCCAGCCCCGTGTACTACGGCTCCGGTTACATCCCGGCCAAGGACTACTGGCGCCTGGGCGCGATCTTCGGCGTGATCTTCTTCGCCGTGTTCGTGCTGGTGGCGGCGCTGTGGATCATGTAGCGCCATCGCCCTGCCGGGTATGAGGACGGGCCGCGCGAGCGGCCCGTCGGCTTTCCGGCTGCCCGGCGGCGGCGGCACAATCCGGTCAGTCCCGTCTGCCTGACCTGTCGATGCCCCTTTCCTGGAACGAAATCCGCGACTGTGCTCGACGTTTCGTCAAGACCTGGGCCGATGCCCACGACGAAGCCTCGCACGCCAAGCCGTTCTGGATCGACTTCTTCGAGGCCTTCGGCGTCAGCGACCGCCGCGTTGCCACCTTCGAGTACGCCGTGCAGAAGTTCCACGGCGGCCGCGGGCGGGCCGACCTGTTCTGGCGCGGCATGCTGCTGGTCGAGCAGAAGTCGCGCGGCAAAGACCTGGACGAAGCCTTTGCGCAGGCCCAGGAGTATCTGGAAGGCATCGCCCAGCGCGACCTGCCGCGACTGGTCATCGTCTGCGACTTTGCCCGCTTTCGGCTGCACAACCTGGACGACGGCAGCCGCACCGAGTTCAGCCTGGCGCAACTGCCCGAGAAGATCAGGCACTTTGCCTTCATTGCCGGCTACACGCCGCGGGTCATCCGCGAGCAGGACCCCGTCAACGTCAAGGCCGCCGAGACGCTGGGGCGCCTGCACGATGCGCTCAAGGCCGCGGGCTACACCGGCCACCCGCTGGAAGTGCTGCTGGTGCGGCTGCTGTTCTGTCTGTTTGCCGACGACACCGGCATTTTCGAGAAGCAGAGCTGTCGCGAGCTGATCGAGCAGCGCACCGGCGAAGACGGCGCCGACCTCGGCGCACGCCTGGCCGAGCTGTTTCAGGTGCTCAACACCGAGCCGGCGCGGCGGCAGAAAAACCTCGACCCGCAACTGGCCGCCTTTCCCTACGTGAACGGCGCGGTGTTCGCCGAGCCGCTGCCCATTGCCCAGTTCGACAGCGCCATGCGGCAGGCACTGCTGGACTGCTGCGGGCTGAACTGGGCGGCGATCAGCCCCGCCATTTTCGGCGCCATGTTCCAGTCGGTGATGGACGCCAGGGCCCGCCGCAACCTGGGCGCGCACTGCACCAGCGAAGCCAACATCCTCAAGCTCATCAAGCCGCTGTTCCTGGACGAGCTGCGCGCCGAGTTCGAGCGTGTGAATGGAAACAGGCGCACCGGCCGGCCGCGCCCGTCGCGCTCGATGCGCGCCAGCGCGCGTTGGAACTCGCCGCGCAAAGCGGTCTGGCCGTGTTGCGACACGTTGACGAGTTCAGCCGCATGCTCGACGAACAGCGATACGCCGTTGGTGAGGAAAACGCGTTCAAGCAGCGGCCGCTCGGCGCCGAGTTGCCGGCTGACGTAATCCAGGCTCTTGCGCACCGTGGGCAAGGACACGCGGTGCTCGCGGCGGATGGCCGAGAGCACGTGCAGCTCGCACAGGTTGGCAAACGACAGCAGGCGGCGCTGGGGGTCGGCGGCCGGGATCACCGCCGCAAAGCGGGCGCGCTGGCGGCTGCTCATGCGCCCCGACTGCCCGAAGGCCCAGTTGCGCACGGTCGATACGGGCAGGCCGAGAATGCGCGCAGCTTCGGGCGCGGCATAACTGGGCGCTTCACTGACCGGACGCTTGCTGGCGGGCATGAGGGCAGAGGGAAAGGCGACTGCTCGGCACGTGGGCGCAATGCTGCGAATCCTGGCGCGGTGCCCCGCCGGCGAGCAAAGCGGCCCGGCCGCTGCGGCGCCCGCGCAATCCCTGAAAATCCCGAAGGTCTCGAAGGTCCCGGCGTTCCCGAAGGTCCCGAAGGTCCCGAAGGTCCCAAAGGTCCCGAAGGTCCCGAAGGCCCCGGAGGTCCCGAAGGTCTCGAACCCCCGCAACGCCCGGCGCGCGGCCGCCCGCCGTCCGCTGCGGTTCAGCCGAGCTCGCCCCGGATTTCGGCGGCGAGAAAGTCGAAGGTGCGCCGGATCACCGGACTGGCCCGAATCTCCCGGTGAACCGCCAGCCAGCAGGGAAACGTCGGCAGCTTCAGTTCCGGCAACACCGGCACCACGCCCGGCAGGCGCGCAACGACGTACCGGGGCACGAAGCCGATACCGGCGCCCGCCTCGACCAGCTTGGCGTACGCCACGAGGTCGTCCGTGCGCACCGGGAACGTGCTGCGCTGCGCCGGCATGCCCAGCGTCTGCATGCCCTGCGCGATCGACTCGTCCCGGTCGCCGGCCAGCACGCGGTGCTGCTGCAGGTCCTGGGGCCGGCGCGGCGTGCCGGCGCGCAACAGGTAGCGCTCGTGGGCGCAGGCGACGATGGCAACGTCGGCGAGCTTGCGGGCCACCAGCGCGTCTTGCGCGGGCTGGACCATGCGCACCGCGATGTCGGCCTCGCGCCGCAGCAGGTTGCTCACCTCGTTGGAGGCCACCAGCTCGATCTGGATGCTGGGCTCTTCCTCGTGGAATCGCAGGATCAGTTGCGGCAGCAGAAACGCTGCCGCGGTGGTGCTGGCGGTGATCCGCACCGTGCCGCTGGTGACGTGCCGCGCCCCGGTCAGGGCGCGGCTCACCGCTTCGGCGCCCGCCTGCATCTGGCGCGCCGCCTCGGCGATCGACTGCGCGATGGCGGTGGGCGCCACGCCGCGCCCGGTGCGCTCGAACAGCGGAACGCCGAGCTGCGCTTCCAGCTCGGCGATGTGGCGCGACAGCGTCGGCTGCTGCGCGCCGATCTGGCGCGCTGCGCGCATCACCGAGCCCGCATCGAGCACCGCAAGAAAGCTGCGTACCAGCGCCCAGTTGAACCCGGCGGGGTCGATCGGGGTCGGGACAGCGGCAGGGGGGGCGGTACGGGAAGCGGGACCGGAAGCCGTGCCGGCAGCCGTCGCGGAAGGGGTGCGGGAGGCCATGCACAAGTGTATGGCTGCGTTGCTCCGATCGCCACTTCTCGACGGGGCAGCACAGCGCCAGACTGCGCCGGTTGCCTGTCGATGGCCCCGCGTCAAGGAGCGCTTGCATGACCACCCTCACCCGTTCAACCGGGCGCCCGAGTGCGCCGGTCGTCCTGATCCTGGGCGCCAACGGGCGTCTGGGGAGGGCCGCGGCCCGGGCCTTCGACGCGGCCGGCTGGTGCGTCCTGGCGCAGGTCAGGCGGGAGCCGAGCCCGGATCTGCCGGCACGCGCCGTGGTGCTGAAGACCGCCGTCACCGACACCTCGCTGCTGGCCGCGCAGGCGCACGGGGCGCGCGTGGTGCTGCACGCGCTGAACCCCCGTCTGGAGCGCTGGCGCGACGAAGCGGTGCCGCTGCTGCTGGCGGGCCTGGCGGTGGCGCAGCGGCTGCAAGCGCGGCTGCTGCTGCCGGGCGACGTGCAGGCCTACGGTGCGGCCATGCCGGAGCGGCTGTCGCCATCGACCCCGTGCCGGCCGTCGACGCCCCTGGGGGAGGTGCGACTCGCGATGGAGCAGGCCGTCGCGCGGCGCTGCTCGCGCGGCGACGTCCGCGCGACCATCCTGACCTCAGGGCAGTACTTCGGCGCCGGCTGCGGCGGTTGGCTCGACCGGGTGATCGCCGCGGCGCTGCCCGAGGGCCGATGGACCTACCCGGGCCCGCTGGACGTGCCGCACGCCTGGGCCTACTTGCCCGATCTGGCGGCCACGCTGGTGGCGCTCGCCGCGGCGCCCAGCCAGGCGGCTTGCGAGCGGTTCATGTTCCGCGGCCTGTCGCTGACCGGTGCGCAATGGCTGACCGCGCTCGACACCGCCGCACTCGAGCTGGGCCTGTGGTCCGGACCGCCGCTGCGGCGCCAGCGCATGTCGTGGACCCTGCTGCGCGCGGGCGGCCTGGTGCATCCGGGGTGGCGCGCGCGGGCGCAGTTGTCGCACCTGTGGCGCGTGCCGCACGACCTGGACGAACGGACCCTGTTCGAGCGCATTGGCGAGGTTCCCATGACGCCGCTCGGCGATGCCCTGCGCGCCAGTCTGGCCGCGCGGTTTCCCGCGGTGCAACCGAGGAGCCCCGCCAGCGCCATCGCCGCGGCAACGACGCGCTGACCACGCACGCCGGCACCCAGCCCGACCGCAGCCGGCCCGACCGCACCCGGCCCGACCGCAGCCGGCCCGACCGCAGCCGGCCAAGGCGCTGCGGCGCTGCGGCGCCGCGCCGCGGCCCGGTGGCAACGGTACGACGGAAGACCGGTTCTTCCATTGCATTCCCGGGCGGCCAACCAGGGCCGCTTGCGGCCCGGTTGCCGGGCCACTGGCCGATACCGTGGGCGCCTGCGCCGGCCGACGCACGGCCGGCGATCACGCCGCCACGCCGCCGCCGGGCGCGGCCTCGGCGCGCGCCCTTTGCGTCGCCCGCTTGGCGATTTCCTTGCACATGCCGTCGAAGATGAACAGGTGCGCCGGCACCAGCGCGTACCAGTACGACAGGCCCCACACCCCCGCCGGGTGCCAGTAGGCGGTGATGGTGATGCGCGTGTGGGTGGCATCCACCGGCTCCAGTTCGATCTCCAGCACGCCGGCGCCCGGCGCCTTCATGCCGAAGTTCAGCGTCAGGCGCCGCTCCTCCTCCAGCCCGAGCACGGTCCAGTAGTCGATGCGGTCGCCGATGCGCAGCTCGGTCGGGTGGCGTCGGCCCTTGGACAGGCCGGGGCCGCCGACCGCCCAGTCCATCCAGGCGCGCAACTGCCACAGCGGCGCGCCGTAGAAGTAGCCGGTGTCGCCGCCCAGCGAGCAGACGATCGGCCAGATCTGCGCCGGCGTGGCCCTGGCGAGCGCGCTGCCGCTGGCCTTCTTGGCGTAAAAGGCGTGCTCGTGGCGGCCGCGGATGCCGAAGGCGCCCTCGGTCCAGCGCGCCGCCACGGTGTGCTGGCGCTCGGACTGCAGCGCCAGCTCGACCGACTGCTTGAAGGTCAGCAGCGGTTGCGGCACCAGCGCCTGCAGCGCGCGGCCGTCGGCCGGGATGTCGTGCTTGAGCCCGCCGATCAGCGCCGCACCGATCGACGCAGGCACCGAGGTGACCAGCGCCAGCCAGTAGCTCGACAGCTTGGGTGTCAGCACCGGCACCGGGATGATCAGCGGCTTCTTGCCCACCACTTCGCCGTACTGCTTCATGAGGTCGGCGTAGCTGAGGGTCTCGGGGCCGGCGGCGTCGTAGATGCGGCCGGCCGCCGCGTCCAGCCGCGCCGCCTGCTCCAGGTACACCAGCACGTTGGCCAGCGCGATCGGGCTCGACTTCGAGTAGACCCACTTGGGCGTGAGCATCATGGGCAGGTGGTTGACGAGGTCGCGGATCACCTCGTAGGCGGCCGAGCCCGGCCCGACGATGATGCCGGCGCGCACCTCGGTGACCGGCACCGCGCCGGCGCGCAGGGCTTCGCCGGTCTGCGCGCGCGACCGCAGGTGCTCGGAGTCGGCGTTGGCCGGCATCAGCCCGCCGAGGTAGACGATGCGCTTCACGCCGGCGGCGGCGGCCGCATCGGCGAAGTGCCGCGCGGCCTGGATGTCGAGCGCGCCAAAGCGCTCGCCCGCCGCCATCGAGTGCACGAGGTAGAAGGCCACGTCGATGCCGGCCAGCGCGGCGGCCAGCGTGCGCGGCTGCAGCGCGTCGGCCTGCGCCAGCTCCACGTCGCTCCAGTGGCGCGCCTGCAGCACCTTGAGGCTGCGCGCGGCGGCGCGCACCTGCCAGCCGGCCGCCTGCAGGTGAGGGACCAGGTGGGTGCCGATGTAGCCGCTGGCGCCAAACACCAGCGCGCGGGGTGGGTGGTGCAATTGCACGGCGCGTCTTGCCCTTTCTGTCCGGCGCGGGCGGCCGGGTTGCGGCCGGGCCCGGATGCCGCCAGTGTGCCTTGCCGGCGGCGCCTGCGCACCTGCCGCGCCCGCTTGGCCTGCCCCGGCCCGCGCATGGCCCAAGCATGGCCCAAGCATGGCCCCCGCATGGCCCAAGCATGGCCCCCGCATGGCCTCAGTGTGGCTCGCGCATGGCCTCAGCGTCCCTCGCGCGGACGCCGCAGGGCGCCGCGCCCCGGCGCGCGGCTATGCTGCGCGCCGATTCAGTTGCCACCCGCGCCGCGCCGAGGCGCGGCACCTTCTGCCTTGGAAGCCCTGGTCCTGTCCACCGTGCTGGTCGCGCTCGCCGAAATGGGCGACAAGACCCAGCTGCTGTCCTTCGTGCTGGCCGGCCGCTTCAAGAAGCCCTGGCCGATCATCGCCGGCATTTTCGTCGCCACCCTGGCCAACCATGCCCTGGCGGGCAGCGTGGGCGCCTGGCTGGCCTCGCTGGTGAGCGAGCAGACGCTGCGCTGGATCGTGGCCGGGGCGTTCTTCGTCTTCGGCGTGTGGGCGCTGGTGCCCGACAAGCTGGAGGAAACGCGCACCTACACCGCGCGCAGCGTGTTCGTGACCACGGTGGTGGTGTTCTTTCTGGTGGAAATGGGCGACAAGACCCAGCTTGCCACGGTGGCGCTGGCGGCGCGCTACGAGCCGCTGGCGGCGGTGGTGGTGGGCACCACGCTCGGCATGCTGGTGGCCAACGCGCCGGCGGTGTGGCTCGGCGAGCGGCTGGCGCAGAAGGTCAACATGAAGGTGATGCGCTGGATCGCCGCCGGCCTGTTCATCGTGCTGGGCGTGTTGTCGCTGGTCTGGTAGCGGGGCCGGCCGGCGCGGGCTGCTAAGAGGGCCTCATGGACGTGCGCTGGCTCGAGGACTTTCTGCTGCTGGCGGCCTCGCGCAGTTTTGCGCGCGCCGCCGCTGCGCGGCACGTGTCGCAGGCGGCCTTTGGCCGCCGCATCAAGGCCATCGAGGCGTGGGTGGGCGTGCCGCTGATCGACCGCAGCGAGTTCCCGGTGGCGCTGACCGCGCAGGGCGTGCTGTTTCGCGATGCGGCCGAGGCGGCACTGCGCACGCTGACCGACGTGCGCGAGCTGCTGCGCGGTCAGGCTGCCGCCTCGCTCGGCGTCACGCTGGTCACCGGGCGGTCGCTGGCGCTGAACTTCCTGCCGCCGTGGTTCGAGCGGCTCAAGTCGCGGGTGCCGGACCTGCGGGCGCGCGTGCTCACGACCGCGATGCCGGACGGCACGCTGATGCTGGTCGAGGGCGGTGTCGACTTCCTGCTGTCGTACTGGAACGAGGGGATCCCGCTGCTGCTCGACGGCGGCGAGTTCGAGTACCTGAGCGTCGGCCGCGAATGCCTGCTGCCGGTGTCGGTGCCGCTGGCCGGTGGCGCGCCGCGCCATGCGCTGCCGGGGCTTGCCAGCGCGCCCGTGCACTGGCTGCGCGTGGCGGAGAACACGCGCCAGGGCCGGGTGGTCGGGCAGTTGATCGATGCGCAGGGGCTGCACCTGCAGCCGGTGTTCGAGGCCGACTTCTCGGAGGCGCTGGCCGAGCTGACGCTGCGCGGTCTGGGCGTTGCGTGGCTGCCGCGCCGCCTGTGCGAACCGCCGCTTGCCGAAGGCCGGCTGGTCCTGGCGGCGCCGCCGGCGCTGGCGGCCCGCTGCGAGGCGCACTTCGAGATCCGCCTGTACCGGCGCCGCAGCAACGCGAACCCGCAGGTCGAGGCCGTCTGGCGTGCGCTGCGCGCCGCGTCGGTCTGAGCGGCGGCGCTTTCCCGCGGGCATGCTGCGCTGCGCTGTCGGGCGCGCTGCGCCCGACGCAACGGGTCTTGTGAAATTCGCAACGCGCGGAATGCTGCCACCCCGCACAATGCGGCCGGCGGGCCGATCGGGCCGGGGGCGGCGGCTGCCCTGAAGGCGGCCGGATGGCCCCGCGCGATGCCGCGTTAATTCTTGCCGCGCTCATTTGTCGGAGGAGGAGCACCCCTATGAAACCCACACACGTCCTGCCGGGCTGGCTGACGGCCGCTGCGCTGGCGCTCACGCTGGCCCTGTCACCGGCGGCGCCCGCGGCTGCGCAGGAGCTGGTGGTCGGCCTGTCCACCCCGGTCACCTCGCTCGACCCGCACTTTCACAATCTCACGCCCAACAACAACGTGGCCGACCACGTGTTCGAGAAGCTGGTCACCAAGGACGCCAAGGAGCAGCTGCGGCCCGGGCTGGCCGAATCGTGGAAGGCGCTGGACGAGCTGACCTGGGAGTTCCGGCTGCGCAAGGGCGTCAAGTGGCACGACGGTTCGGACTTCACCGCGGCCGACGTGATCGAGTCGATCAAGCGCATTCCGACCGTGCCCAACTCGCCGGCGAGCTTTGCCACCTACACGCGGCCGATCGAGAGCGTGACCGCGCCCAACCCGCTGACGCTGCGCATCAAGACCGTGCGGCCGCATCCGCTGCTGCCCAATGACCTGGTGGCGGTGCGCATCATCCCGGCCAAGCTGGCCGCCGGGGCCAAGACCGAGGAGTTCAACAGCGGCAAGCTGATGGTGGGCACCGGCCCGTACAAGTTCAAGGAGTACGTCGCCGGCGACCGCGTGGTGCTGGAGCGCAACGACGCCTACTGGGGTGCGACCAAGCCGCACTGGAAGACCGTGCGGCTGCGCATGATCCCCAACGGTCCGGCGCGGGTGGCGGCCCTGCTGGCCGGCGACGTGCAGATGATCGAGGCGGTGCCCACCGCCGACATTGCGCGGCTTGAGAAAGACGCCAAGGTCTCGGTGGCGAGCGCGGTGAGCAACCGCCTCATCTACCTGCACATGGACTCGGACCGCAACGTCTCGCCCTTCGTCACCGGCAAGGACGGCAAGCCGCTCGACCGCAACCCGTTCCGCGACGTGCGCGTGAGGAAGGCCGTGTCGCTGGCGATCGACCGCTTTGCCATCGCCGACCGCATCATGGAAAAGCAGGCGCAGCCGGCCGGCCAGTTGCTGCCCGAGTTCTTTCCGGGCACCAGCAAGCGGCTGACGCCGCCCCGGCAGGACCTGGACGCGGCGCGCAAGCTGCTCGCCGAGGCGGGCTATCCGAACGGCTTCGCCGTCACGCTGCACGCGCCCAACAACCGCTACATCAACGACGAGAAGACCGCGCAGGCCATCACCGGCATGCTCAACCGCGCCGGCATCGAGACCCGGCTGGAGGCGATGCCGAGCACGGTGTTCTTCTCGCGCGCCGGCAAGCTGGAGTTCAGCTTCTTCCTGGCCGGTTGGGGTGCGGAGACCGGCGAAACCAGCTCGCCGCTGCGCGCGCTGATCGGCAGCTTCAACGCGCAGACCGGCATGGGCCAGGCCAACCGCGGCCGCTTCTCCGATCCGGGTCTGGACGCCATCATCCTGACCGCCATGACGCACATCGACGACGGCAAGCGCAACCTGATGCTCGCCGCGGCCAGCGACAAGGCGATCGGGGAGTTGCAGGCCATCATCCCGGTGCACTACGAGGTGTCGAGCTGGGGCCTGCGGCGCGGGCTGGCCTACACGGGCCGCGCGGACCAGTACACCTACGCGTTCGAAGTCAGGCCCGGGAAGTAGCCGCCACGCCCAGCCATCGTCGCTGGTGACGGGGCGGGCTGATGGCCTGCGTCCGCCCGCAGCAAACCGCCGATGACCGTCTTCATCCTCCGCCGCCTGCTGCAGACCCTGCTGGTGCTGGCGGCGACCTCGCTGCTGGTCTTCTTCGGCCTGTACGTCATCGGCGACCCGGTCGAGATCCTGGTCAACCCGGTGGCCGACGAGGTGGAGAAGGCACGCGCCCGTGCGGCGCTCGGGCTGGACAAGCCGGTCATCGAGCAGTACTGGGTCTTCCTGAAGGGTGCGGTCACCGGCGAGCTGGGCACGAGCTTCGTGTTCGGCCGGCCGGCGATGGACGTGATCCTCGAGCGCATGCCGGCCACCCTGGAGCTGGCCTTCCTGGCGATGGTCATGGCGGTGGCCCTCGGCGTGCCGCTGGGCCTGTACGCGGGGCTGCGGCCGAATTCCTGGCCTGCCAAGACCATCATGGCCGCCTCGATCGTCGGCTTCTCGCTGCCGACCTTCTGGGTCGGCCTGCTGCTGATCCTGGTGTTTGCGGTGCAGCTCGGCTGGCTGCCGTCCACCGGCCGCGGGCCGACCCAGGAGGTGCTCGGGCTGCAGATCTCGATCCTGCACTGGGGGGGCCTGAAGTACGCGCTGCTGCCGGCGCTGAACCTCGCACTGTTCAAGCTCAGCCTCATCATCCGCCTGACGCGTGCGCAGGTGCGCGAGCAGAGCCTGCTCGACTACATCAAGTTCGCGCGCGCCAAGGGCCTGCCGCGGCACCGGGTGATCGGCGTGCACCTGCTGAAGAACATCCTGATCCCGCTCGTCACGGTGATCGGCCTGGAGCTGGGCTCGGTGATCGCCTTCGCGGTGGTGACGGAGACGATCTTCGCCTGGCCCGGCATGGGCAAGCTGGTCATCGATTCGATCTTCCAGCTCGACCGGCCGGTGGTGGTCGCCTACCTGATGATGATCGTGTTCATGTTCATCCTCATCAACCTGGTGGTCGATCTGGCCTACTCGGCGCTCGACCCGCGGGTGCGGCTGGCGGAGCATCGGTGAGCGGAGCTGCCGTTCCGGTCGAGTCGCCGCTGCGCCGCTTCTGCGTGCAGTTTGCCGAGAGCCGGCTGGCGCTCGTCGGTCTGGCCATGCTGGTGGCGGTGGTGCTGGTGGCGCTGCTGGCGCCGGTGATCTCGCCGCAGAACCCGTACGACCTCGGCAAGCTCGACCTGATGGACGCGCGCCTGCCGCCGGGCGAGCCGGCCGCCGCCGGCGGCATGACCTACCTGCTGGGCACCGACGGCCAGGGCCGCGACATGCTGTCGGCCATCTTCTACGGCCTGCGGGTGTCGCTGTACGTGGGCGTGGCCAGCGGCGTGATCGCGCTCACGCTGGGTGCCGTGCTGGGCGTGCTGGCGGCCTACGTCGGCGGGCGCTTCGAGGCGGTGCTGATGCGCATCGTCGACATCCAGCTCGGCTTTCCTGCGATCCTGGTGGCGCTGATCCTGCTCGCGGTGCTCGGCAAGGGCGTGGACAAGATCATCATCGCCCTGGTGGCGGTGCAGTGGGCCTACTACGCCCGCACCGCGCGCAGCGCCGCGCTGGTGGAGCGCAACAAGGAGTACATCGAGGCGGCGCGGGGGCTGAAGCTGTCGCCGCTGCGCATCGTGCTGCGTCATCTGCTGCCCAACGCGCTGCCGCCGCTGATCGTGGTGGGGACGGTGCAGGTGGCGCATGCCATCGCGCTGGAGGCCACCCTGAGCTTCCTCGGCCTCGGCCTGCCCACCACCGAGCCCTCGCTGGGCCTGCTGATCGCCAACGGCTACGAGTACCTGCTCAGCGGCAAGTACTGGATCAGCGTGTATCCGGGCGTGGCACTGCTCCTCACCATCCTGTCGATCAACCTCGTCGGCGACCAGTTGCGCGACGTCCTCAATCCGCGGCTGGCCCGATGACGCTGCTGGTGGTCGATGACCTGCAGACCGAGTTCGCCACGCGCGACGGCGTGCTGCGCGCGGTGCAGGGCGTGTCGTTCGCGCTGGCGCGCGGCCAGGTGCTGGGGCTGGTGGGCGAGTCGGGCTCGGGCAAGAGCGTGACGGGCTTTTCCATCCTCGGCCTGATCGACCCGCCCGGCCGCATCAGCGGCGGCAGCGTGAGGTTCGACGGCCAGGAGCTGGTCGGCCAGCCGGAGAACACGCTGCGCTGCCTGCGCGGCAAGCGCATCGCCATGATCTTCCAGGACCCGATGATGACGCTCAACCCGGTCCTGTCGATCGAGACGCAGATGGTCGAGACGGTGCTGGCGCACGAGCGCGTCGGCCGCGCCGTGGCGCGCGAGCGGGCCATCGAGTCGCTCGGCCGGGTCGGCATTGCCGAGCCGGCAGCGCGCCTGCCGCAGTACCCGCACCAGTTCTCCGGCGGCATGCGCCAGCGGGTGGCGATCGCCATCGCCCTGCTCAACCGGCCCGATCTGGTCATTGCCGACGAGCCGACCACGGCACTCGACGTCACGGTGCAGGGGCAGATCCTGTACGAGATGCAGAAGCTGGTGCGCGAGTCCGGCAGCGCGCTGATCTGGATCACGCACGACCTGGCGGTGATCGCCGGCCTGGCCGACCGCGTGGCGGTGATGTACGCCGGCCGCATCGTGGAAGAGGGCCCGGTGGCGGCGGTGCTGGATGCGCCGCGCCACCCCTACACGCGCGGGCTGCTCGACTCGGTGCCCGCCAACAACGTGGCGGCCGACGGCACGCAGGCGCGGCGGCTGCGGCAGATCCCGGGCATGACGCCGTCCTTGCTCAAGCTCGCGCCCGGCTGCGCGTTCCGCGAGCGCTGCGACCGTGCCGACGCCGCCTGTGCGCAGATGCCCGACCTGCGCGCCGCCGGCGGCCGCTCCGTGCGCTGCGTGCATCCCCTGGCGGAGCAGATTGCATGAGCGTCGCCGGCGGTTCGACGGCCGAGTCCGCAAGCCGGCCGCGCGACGCGAGCGCGCCGGACGCGGCCGTGCTGCTCGAGTTCGACGGCGTGAGCAAGCGCTTCACGCGCCGGCTCGACTTCGTCGAGCGGCTGGCCGTGCGGCTCGGTGCGGACGTGCGCGAGTCCACGGTGCATGCGGTCGACCGCGTGAGCCTGGCCGTGCGCGAGGGCGAGGTGGTCGGGCTGGTGGGCGAGTCGGGCTGCGGCAAGTCCACGCTCGGCCGCATCGGCTGCGGGCTGTACGAGCCCACCGACGGCGTGGTGCGCTATCGCGGCCAGGCCTTGCAGCGGGCCGGCCGGCCGGCGGTGCAGATGATCTTCCAGGACCCGTTCGCCTCGCTGAACCCGCGCATGCGCATCCGCGACATCGTCGGCGAGGCGCCGCAGGTGCACGGCCTGATCGATGCCGCCGGCGTGGACGCCTACGTGGCCGACCTGCTGCAGCGCGTGGGACTGGACCCGAGCTACGCGCGCCGCTATCCGCACCAGTTCTCGGGCGGGCAGCGCGCCCGCATCGGCATCGCCCGCGCGCTGGCGGTCCAGCCCGAGTTCCTGATCTGCGACGAGGCGGTGGCGGCGCTCGACGTGTCGATCCAGGCGCAGGTGCTCAACCTGTTCATGGACCTGCGCGAGCAGCTCGGTCTGACGTATCTGTTCATCAGCCACGACCTCGGCGTGGTGCGCCACCTGTCGCACCGCGTGGTGGTCATGTACCTGGGCCGCGTGGTGGAGACGGCGCCCACGCGCGAGCTGTTTGCCGCACCCGCCCACCCGTACGCGCAGGCGCTGCTGGCCGAGGTGCCGCGGCTGGACCGCAAGCAGCGCACCTACGTGCCGATCCGCGGCGAGATCCCGTCGCCGCTGAATCCGCCCTCCGGCTGCCACTTCCACCCGCGCTGCCCGCACGCGATGGCGAGGTGTTCGGTGGAGGTGCCGGTGCTGCGGGAGGTTGCGGGGGGGAGGTGGGCGGCGTGTCATTTGAACGGCTAAGGCTCGGGGCAGGGGGAGCGACGGCACGCCTCTGGTATGCCTCATAGTGAAGAAACCATTCGAGCTACGCGCAAGCGGCCGCGTTGTTGTGACGGCTTCAACCCGTTGCGGCGCTCGGCTGAATGGTGGCATTGCAGCGGTTGCTGCCGGTCGCGGCCGAACCTCGAACTCACGGTGTCGGCTGCATTGCAGCCGGTCAGGATCGTCGGTGGCCACGCCGGCTACTTCCGGTTTCAAGGGCGCTGCTGACATAGCCGGTGGGGCCAGCGCGAGCAGCCGCAGCGCGGCAGGTCAATCAAGCACGTCCGCCGCCGACTGGCGCCGAAGCAAGCCGAACGTCTGCCGCGCTTCGACTCGACCGGTCGCAACCGACCCATCGGCGACATCCCGGCCGGCCGGCGCCGGTGCCCGCGGCTCAGCACAGTTCGGTCTCGACCGAAGCATTTCGACCGCCGCCTGCAGCACATTCCTGGTCGACTTCAACCAACCTTGAACCGACTCCATGGCCTTGACCTGCTTCATTCGATATCAGATCGACCCCTTTCAGCGCGAGGCATTCAAGCAGTACGCCGAAGCATGGGGCCGAATCATTCCGCGTTGCGGCGGCAATCTGATCGGCTACTTCCTGCCACATGAAGGCAGCAACGATGTGGCGTGGGGCCTGATCGGGTTTGACACCATGGCAGCCTATGAACGCTACCGTCTGACGCTCAAGGCCGACGCCGAGGGGCGTGCCAACTTCGAGTTGGCCCAGTCCCAACGCTTCATTCTTCGCGAGGAGCGAACTTGGCTGGAGGATGTCAGCGCTACGCGCGATGTGGCGCGGCAGGTGACGCCGTGATCGCGGTCATTTTTGAAGTGGAGCCGAACCGTGACGCGGCGAGCCGCTACTTCGAGATCGCAGCCGCCCTGAAGGCCGAGTTGGAGTCCATTGACGGCTTCATCTCCGTCGAGCGATTCGAGAGCCTTGCAGAGCCCGGGCGATTCTTGTCCTTGAGCTTCTGGAGCGACGAAGCCTCGGTGCGCACTTGGCGTTGCCATGGCATGCATCGTCGCGCTCAGCAGGAAGGCCGCACTGACGTACTCGCCAATTACCGGCTCCGGGTTGCGATGGTGGTGCGCGACTATGGGTTGCATGAACGCAAAGAGACGCCCTCAGACTCGCGCAGCGCGCTAATCTGATTCCGGTGAACACCCCCCATGAACCCCGGCTCGCACGCGTGGCGGCCGTCGTGGCCGACCCGGCGCGGTCACGGATGCTGGCCTACCTGATGGCCGGTGAGTACGCCAGCGCCAGCGAGCTGGCGCGGGCTGCATCGGTCACGCCAGCCACGGCCAGCGGCCATCTGGGCAAGCTGCTGGATGCGAGGTTCGTGGTGTGCGAGCCCAGGGGCCGTCACAGGTACTACCGCCTGGCCGACGCCGAAGTCGCGCATGCGCTTGAGGCATTGGCCCTGGTTGCCGAGCGCGACGCTCACGACGCCGCGTGGGCACATCCGCAAAGAGCTCGGCTGCGCCTGGCGCGATGCTGTTACGGCCACCTGGCAGGCCAGCTCGGGGTTGCGGTCTTCGACGCCCTTCAACGGGGAGGACGCCTCGCATCGACCTCCAGCGGCTTCGAACTCACGGACTCGGGTCGGGCGTGGCTCGAACGGTTGGGGCTGATTCCCAGTCGGCCCAATAGCCGGCGTCGCTTCGCGTACCGCTGCCTCGACTGGTCCGAACGTCGCGACCACCTCGGTGGCCAACTGGCAGACGAGCTTTACCAACACTTCACCAGCAAGGGCTGGCTGCGCCGCGCGTCCGGCAGGGCGGTTGAAGTGACGCCAAACGGTCAACAGGAGCTGCTGCCCCAATTGAACGACGATGCCGCCTGAAACCGTACGTGTGGCTCTGCCGATGCACCTGTACCGCGATGCCAGTGCGTTGAAACGACTTGCTCGTCCGCTTTGAGGTTGCGCCTTGAGGGTCCGTTCATGGCTGTCAACGCTAGTTCCCGGGCTTTGCCGACAGCGGACCTTGGCCAGCCATGCCCACACATCGAAGGTCGACCTCCGGGCGCAGCCTCGTACTCACACTGACGGCCATTAGGAGACAGTTGGTCAGAGCGACAGCAGCCGTTCGGCAGGTCGCTGGAATCCCCGCCCAACCTCGGATGTATTACTATGCGGTCGATCGGTAACACTCATGGAGAACGTGCATGACTACGACGCTGACCAGCAAGGGGCAGGTCACGATCCCCAAGCGCATCCGTGATGCGATGCATTTGGTGCCAGGAGCACCTGTTGAGTTCTCGGTGAACGCGGCCGGCGAAGTGGTTCTTCACCCAGCACGGCCCGCCGGAGGTGCGCGCAACCCGACCCGAGACCGCTTCGATGCGGTTCGGGGTCGAGCTGATGTGCCCTGGCGCACCGATGCATTGATGAAGCTGCTGCGCGCCGACGATTGATGTTGCTGGTCGATACCAACGTCCTGGTGGACGTATTGCAGAACGATCCGCAATGGGCCGACTGGTCCATCGCACAGTTGCGTGCCCAGGCCAAACTGCATGCCTTGGTCATCAACCCGGTCATCTACGCCGAGATGTCATTGTCTTTCTCGACGCTTGAAGCACTCGACGACGTGGTGCTCACCATGGCGCTGGAACTGCGCGAGATTCCTCGGCCAGCCCTCTTCCTGGCAGCCAGGGCCTACGCGCAATACCGCCGGCGCGGCGGCAGCAAGGGGCAGGTGCTTCCCGACTTCTTCATCGGAGCCCATGCCGCCGTCGAGGATTGGCCTTTGCTGACTCGGGACGCCAGCCGTTTCAAGAGCTACTTCCCGACGCTTGATGTCATTGCCCCTTGAGACGGCTCCTGAGACGGCGCACAGGTTGTCGCACGAGTGTCTTCTTTAGGGTCGCTAACCAAGTGAATCCCATGGGTCGGCAGTGAGCCGTCGCGGTCGACGGAAGCTGTCGGTGGCCAAGTCACCCGGATGAACCGACCGGAAGTCGCCGTCTTTTCGTCATCGTCCGGCAGGTGTTGAGGTAAACCCGTCTCTCGGCGGTGCGACCAGCGAAAGTCAGGTAACGGTGCGAGCCGAAATTCGCCCGCGAAGTCTGGCCGACCGCAACCAGTCTCAAGCAGACACAGCTGTGTGCGGCCAGGCCAGCTCGGCATGCGGTCATGTGATATCAACCCTCCCCATGGCTCCCATCGTCACTTACGGCCCCGCCCAAGCCGCCGTCCCCCTCGTCCTCGACTCACCCCACTCCGGCTTCACGTTCCCGGCCGACTTCAACGCCGCGGTCAGCGAGTTCGACCTGCGCGACGGCGAGGACTGCTTCGTCGACGAGCTGTACCTGCCGGCGACCGAGCTGGGGCTGCCGCTGCTGGCGGCGCAGTTTCCGCGCACCTACCTCGACCCCAACCGGCACGCCGGCGACATCGACCTCGATCTGGTGGAGGGCGGCCACTGGCCGCACGCGCATGTGCCCAGCGGCAAGCACCGCATCGGCAAGGCGCTGATCTGGCGCACGCTCGACGATGGCCGCGCCATCTACGCGCGCAAGCTCGCGGTGGCAGAGATCGTCGGGCGCATCGAGCGCTGCCACGCGCCCTACCACCGCACGCTGGCGCAACTGCTCGATGCCGCGCACCGACGCTTCGGCCGGGTGTTCCACATCAACTGCCACTCGATGCCGCATGTCGGCGGCAAGATGGGCGAGGGCGGCGCAGGCCGCGCGCGCGCCGACTTCGTGCTCGGCGACCGCGACGGCAGCAGCTGCGCGCCCGCCTTTACCGCCGAGGTGGCGCGTGTGCTGCGCGGCCTCGGCTACTCGGTGGCGATCAACGATCCGTACAAGGGCGTGGAACTGGTGCGCGCCTACTCCAACCCGGCCGCCGGCCGCCACAGCCTGCAGCTGGAGATCAACAAGCGCCTGTACATGGACGAGGCCACACGCAGTAAGCACGCGGGCTTTGCGCGGCTGCAGGCCGACCTCATGACGCTGCTGCGCGAACTGCTCGCCTGGACCCGGCGGCCCTGAGCGCTCCGCGCGGCCGGCGGCGCAGACCGCCGGCGTAGACGACCCCGTTGCGTCGGGCCGGCGCGCGGCGCAGCGCGGCGTGGCATGACCGGCGTCAAACCGGCCCCTCCCGATGTAACTGCCCTCGTTACACCCTGCGGCGCCATTTTCGGCTCCTGCGGCGCGCTGTTGATGGCCGTCAAGCGCAGCCGCGGCGCTACGGCGCAACCTTCGCCGCAGTACTGCAGACGTTGCGTCGGCAGCGAACACAGGCACCCCCCCGGGGAGAGGCAGGTCATGATCGACACCTTCTATGGACTGATGCGCCGGCAAGGCATCACGCGCCGCAGCTTCCTCAAGTACTGCAGCCTGACGGCGGCCTCGCTCGGCTTCGGGCCGGCCTACGCGCAGCAGATCGCCAGGGCGCTGGAAACCAAGCCGCGCATGCCGGTGGTCTGGCTGCACGGACTGGAGTGCACCTGCTGCACCGAGTCGTTCATCCGCTCGGCGCACCCGCTGGCCAAGGACGTGATCCTGTCGATGATCTCGCTCGACTTCGACGACACGATCATGGCCGCCGCCGGCGACCAGGCGATCGCCGCGCTCGAGGACACCATCACCAGGTACAAGGGCAACTACATCCTCGCGGTCGAAGGCAATCCGCCCCTGAACGAGGACGGCATGTTCTGCATGCCGCGCGGCAAGCCCTTCGTCGAGAAGCTCAAGCACGTGGCCAAGGACTGCAAGGCGATCGTTGCCTGGGGTTCCTGCGCCAGCTGGGGCTGCGTGCAGGCGGCCAAGCCCAACCCGACGCAGGCGGTGCCGATCGACAAGGTCATCTTCGACAAGCCGATCGTCAAGGTGCCCGGCTGCCCGCCGATCGCCGAGGTGATGAGCGCGGTGGTCACCTTCATCGCCGCCTTCGACCGCATTCCCGAGCTCGACCGCCAGGGCCGTCCGAAGATGTTCTACAGCCAGCGCGTACACGACAAGTGCTATCGCCGGCCGCACTTCGACGCCGGCCAGTTCGTGGAGCAGTGGGACGACGCGGGTGCCCGCGCCGGCTACTGCCTCTACAAGGTCGGCTGCAAGGGACCGACCACCTACAACGCCTGCTCGTCCACGCGCTGGAACGAGAGCCTCAGCTTCCCGATCGGCTCGGGGCACGGCTGCTTCGGCTGCTCCGAGCCGGACTTCTGGGACAAGGGCTCGTTCTACGACCGCCTCACCAACATCAAGGCCTTCGGGGTGGAGGCCAATGCCGACCAGGTCGGCGCCGTGGTGGGCGGCCTGGCGGGTGCGGCGATCGTCGCGCACGCCGCGGTCGGCGCGATCCAGCGCGCCGCCACCCGCAGCAAGACCAACGCCGTGGCACCGACCACGCAGGCAGGGGGGGAGTAAGCCATGAGCGTCATCGAGACCCAAGGTTTCAGGCTCGACAACAGCGGCAAGCGGGTCGTGGTCGACCCGATCACCCGCATCGAGGGCCATCTGCGCGTCGAGGTCAACCTCGACAAGGACAACGTCATCCGCAACGCGGTCAGCACCGGCACCATGTGGCGCGGGCTGGAGGTCATCCTCCAGGGCCGCGATCCGCGCGACGCCTGGGCCTTCGTCGAGCGCATCTGCGGCGTCTGCACCGGCACGCATGCGCTGGCCAGCGTGCGCGCAGTCGAGGACGCGCTGAACATCAAGATCCCCGACACCGCGAACATCGTGCGCAACCTGATGCACGCCACGCTGTACGCGCATGACCACCTGGTTCACTTCTATCACCTGCACGCGCTCGACTGGGTCGACGTCGTCAGCGCGCTGAAGGCCGATCCGAAGCGCACCAGCGAGCTGGCGCAGTCGATCAGCAGCTGGCCGATGAGCTCGCCCGGCTACTACCGCGACCTGCAGAACCGGCTGAAGAAGTTCGTCGAGAGCGGCCAGCTCGGCCCCTTCAAGAACGGCTACTGGGGCCACCCGGCGTACAAGCTGCCGGCCGAGGCCAACCTGATGGCGGTGGGCCACTACCTGGAGGCGCTGGACTTCCAGAAGGAGATCGTCAAGGTCCAGACCATCTTCGGCGGCAAGAACCCGCACCCGAACTGGCTGGTGGGCGGCGTGCCCTGCTCGTTCAACCTCGACGGCGTCGGCGCCGTGGGCGCGATCAACATGGAGCGCCTGAATCTGGTGGCCAAGGTGATCGACGACACCATCGCCTTCATCGACCAGGTCTACGTGCCCGACCTGCTGGCGATCGCCTCGTTCTACAAGGACTGGGGCGCCATCGGCGGCGGCATCAGCTCGCAGAATCTCCTGTGCTACGGCGAGTTCCCGGACATCGCCAACGACGACAGCAACAAGAGCCTGCTGATGCCGCGGGGCGCCATCTTGGGCGGCAACCTGAAGGAGATCCACCCGGTCAGCCTGAAGGACGTCAACCTGATCCAGGAGCACGTCAACCACAGTTGGTACAAGTACGCCGACGAGACCAAGGGCCTGCACCCCTGGGACGGCGTGACCGAGCCCAGCTTCGTGCTCGGCAAGGGCACCAAGGGCACCAAGACCGACATCAAGAATCTCGACGAGAGCGCCAAGTACAGCTGGGTCAAGTCGCCGCGTTTCAAGGGTCAGCCGATGGAAGTCGGCCCGCTGGCGCGCTACGTCATGTACTACGCGATGGGAGTTCCCGAGTTCAAGGAGCCCGTCGACATGGTGCTCAAGAAGCTCGACGTGCCGGTGCAGGCGCTGTTCTCCACCCTCGGCCGCACGGCCGCGCGCGGGCTGGAGGCTTCGTGGTCGGCGCACAAGATGAAGTACTTCTTCGACAAGCTGATGACCAACCTGAAGAACGGCAACCGGTCGACCGCCAACGTCGACAGCTGGGAGCCGCGCACCTGGCCGGCCGAGGCCCGGGGTGCCGGCTACTGCGAGGCGCCGCGCGGCGCGCTGGGGCACTGGATCAAGATCCGCAACACCAAGATCGACAACTACCAGTGCATCGTGCCCACGACCTGGAACGCCGGCCCGCGCGACGCCAAGAACCAGATCGGCGCCTACGAGGCGAGCCTGATGAACACCAAGGTGGCCAAGGCCGACGAGCCGCTGGAGATCATCCGCACGATCCACAGCTTCGACCCCTGCCTGGCCTGCGCGACCCACGTGATCTCGCCGGAGGGCGAGGAAATCACGCGCGTCACGGTGCGCTGAGACGGAGAAGGCGATGGCAGCGGTCTCTCATGACAACCCCCACGCGGTCTACGTGTGGGAAGCCCCGGTGCGGCTGTGGCACTGGGTGATGATGTTCGCGATGTTCGTGCTGATCGGCACGGGATTCCTGATCGGGGTCCCGCCGCCGAGCATCGGCGGCGAGGCGACCTTCAATTTCTGGTTCGGCTACATCCGCTTCCTGCACTTCGCGGCGGGCTACGTCTTCGCGATCATGTTCGTGGTGCGGGTCTACTGGGCCTTCGTCGGCAACAAGTACGCGCGCGAGATCTTCATCGTGCCGTACTCGCTCGTCACGGCCAAGTTCTGGAAGGGCCTGTTCAACGACGTGGTCTTCTACCTCTACATCACCAAGGAGCCCGGCAGCTACGAGGGTCACAACCCGCTGGCGGCCGTGGCGATGTTCTTCATGTACGTGCTCGGGACGGTGTGGATGATCCTGTCGGGCTTCGCGCTGTACGGCGAGGGCACCGGCATGCAGACCTGGCAGTACCAGTGGTTCACCTCATGGCTGCAGCCGCTGGTGGGCGACAGCCAGGCGCTGCACACCTGGCACCGCTTCGGCATGTGGTACCTCATCATCTTCTCGATGTTCCACATGTACATGGTGGTGCGGCAGGACGTGTTCACGCGCGAGACGATCATCAGCACGATGATCAACGGCTGGCGGGTGCCCAAGCCTTGAGGACTTCCGAGGGAGGGGTCGTGTACGACGCGACGATCATGATGGCCAAGGCGGTCGCGCGAACGGCACGCAGGCGGCTCGGCGGCGTGATGCCCCTGACGGGCGCGGCCGCCGGCCCGCGCCTGGCGGCACGGCGCGCGCCGCCACAACCGGGACACTTCCTGGAAACCCGCTTTCTCAAGCCGCTGGGGATTACCCAGCAGGCGCTGGCCGACCTGCTTGGTGTGTCGCGCCGGCGCGTGAACGAGCTGATCCGCGGGCACCGCAGCATCACCGCCGACACGGCGGTGCGGCTTGCCATTTTCTTCGGCAACGAGGCGAGCTTCTGGATGCAGTTGCAGACCGACTGGGACCTGCACAACGCCGAGCTGGCGCTGCGCGGCCGCGACGCCGGCATGGCCCCGCGGCGGCGCAAGGACCGCTGACGCCGCAGCCGCCCCGCCGCGCACCCGCCTTGTCCGCGCGAGCCGGCCATGCCGGCTTTTTCTTTGCCAGTTCGAGCCACGGCGTTCATCGTTGCGGCGGCTGGGCTGCGGTTGACTCCAGTCAAGCCGCGCTGTAACCAACCACGTAACTTCCCTGTCCATCGGCTGTACCTGAACCCGTAACACCCGGGTGCGGCCATCGAGCCGGCCGGCCAAGTACCGGCGGCGAGGAGGGCAGGCCATTGCAAGCGGTCAACGTTCAACCGGCGCGGCGCGCGCTGGTGCTGGGTATCGGCAACGTGCTGTGGGCCGACGAGGGCTTCGGCGTGCGCGCCGTGGAGGCGCTGCACGAGGCCTGGGCGCTGCCAGGCGACGTGACGCTGATGGACGGCGGCACGCAGGGCCTCGTCCTGCTGTCGGAAGTCACCGCGCACTCCCATGTGCTGGTGTTCGACGCCGTCGACTTCGGCGATGCGCCGGCCGCCTTGCGCGTGCTGCGCGATCGCGAGGTGCCCGCCTGGGCCGGCGCCAAGATGAGCCTGCACCAGCAGAGCTTCATGGAGCTGCTGGCCATCGCCGACGTGCAGGACCGCTTTCCGCCGCACCTGACCCTGGTCGGCGTGCAGCCCGAGCGGCTGATGGACTTCGGCGGCAGCCTGAGCGCCTCGGTGCGCGCGCGCCTGCCGCAGGCGCTGGAGGCCGGTATCGGGCAGTTGCGCGAGTGGGGCTTTGCCCCGGTGGCTCGCAGCGTGCCGCCGGCCGAGCGGCTGAACGACCGCTCGATCGCGCTGGCCGACTACGAGCAGGGCCGGCCGAGCGAGCAGGCCGCCTGCCGCATCGGCGACGCGCGCTTCCTCAACATCCGTCACGCCATCGAAAACGGCGCACCGGGAGCGGCCTGATGTGCGTCGGCGTGCCGCTGCAGGTCCAAGCGCTGGACGAGGGCGGCGAGTTCGCCTGGTGCGCCGACGGCGCCCGGCGCGAGCACCTGGACCTGCGCCTGGTCGGCACCCAGCCGCCCGGCACCTGGGTGCTCGGTTTTCAGGGCGCAGCCCGACGGGTGCTCGACGCCGCCGAGGCCGCCCAGATCCGCAGCGCGCTCATGGCGCTGCAGGCTGCGCTGGACGGTCGCTCGGAGAGCATCGACGCGCTGTTTGCCGACCTCACGCAGCGTGAGCCGCAACTGCCCGCGCATCTGCAACCGCAGTCCACCGGCGCGCCGCACTGAAGCGCTCGCCCGCGCCGCCCGCCACAGGAGACCCGCGCATGACGATCGAACTGGCCACCACCGCCGCCGCCAACCAGCTGCCGCCCACCCATCCGCTGATCGAGCGGCTGTGCGCCGAGACCGGCGCGCCGCTGCTCGACGCCGGCAGCTTCGACGACTGGGCCCGCGCCGGCGGCCGCGCGCTCGCGGTGTTCACCGAAGACCCGGCGCAGTACCGCGAGACGCTCGACCTGGCCGTCATCGTGCCCGAACTGGCGCTGGCCTTTCCGCAGCGCTTTCGCACCGGCGTGCTGCTGCAGCAGGCGGCCCGCGCGATCGCGCCGCGCTATGGCTTCAAGCGCTGGCCTGCGGTGGTCCTGCTGGCCGACGGCCAGTACGTCGGCGCCATCGACGGTCTGCGCGACTGGCAGGACTATGTCGACGAGCTGGCCCGTCTGCTCGCAGCCGCGCCCACCCGCGCCCCCAGCGTCGGCATTCCGGTCAATGCCGCGGCTTCCTCCACCTCGCACTGCCACTAGGAAGACACGCCATGAAGCAGTTTCCGATTCCCGTGGTGAGCGACGGCCCGATCGTTCCGGTGGGCCCCGGCTCGCAGTCCGACGAAGGCGAAGGCTTCAACTACCTGCCGATCCCGCGCGAGGTGGAGACCTTCGCCATGCCGCAGGTGCCGCAGAGCGCCGAGGCCGAGCACCTGGCCGGCGCGCGCGACGTGCTCGCGCAGTTCGTCGAGACGATGCTCGAACCCGGCAGCCTGCCGATCGAGCTGCTCGGCCTGCCCGAGGGCGTGATCGAGGTGCTCAACCAGACCCTCGGCGAGGGCGAGGTGGCGATCCGCATCGTGGCGCAGAACGGCGTGCGCCACGACGTGCGCATCCAGGAGACCGTGTTCGCCGGCGTGTGGCGCCAGCGGCACGTTGCACCCGATGGCACCCTGCTGCACGACTTCTTGATCGCCGCGCCGATCCCGCCCATCGCCATCGAATTCGCCGAGGCCACCTCGCTGCCGGCGCTGCCGCAGGTGGAGGTGCCGGCCGGCGCCATGAACGCGCCAGCGCTGCTGACCGAGATCGGGGCTGCGGTGAGCGGCTTGCAGCCGGCGCAGGAGGCGCGCGTCATCAACCTGACGCTGCTGCCGCTGACCCCCGACGATCACACCCTGCTCGAGCACGCCTTCCCGCGCGGCAGCGTGGCCGTGCTGTCGCGCGGCTTTGGCAACTGCCGGGTGTCCTCGACCCAGGTGCGGCATCTCTGGCGCGTGCAGTACTTCAACAGCATGCAGACGCTCATTCTGAACACGCTGGAGGTGACGCGGGTGCCCGAGGTGGCGCTGGCGGCCGAGGAAGACCTGGCCGACAGCCACGAGCGCCTGCTCGACCTCATCAGCTGGATGAGTGAGAGCGCGGAGGCGGCATGAGTCGAGCGACGAGCGCCGGCACCGACAGCGGCGCCGGCAGCGACACCGACAGCGCCGCCGGCACGGAACTGGCCACGCTGGGCGGCCGCTTCGAGTGCAAGGTCTGCTGGCACGTCTACGACCCGCGCGTCGGCGATCCGGTGTGGCAGATCGCGCCGGGCACGCCGTTTTCGGCCCTGCCGCACCACTGGACCTGCCCCAACTGCTCCACCGAGCAGGCGGGCTTCCTGCAGTTGGAGGACTGAGCCATGGACGACGGCCGCCCGGCGCCGGTTGCCGATGCCCCTGTCATCGAGCGCGCCGGCCACAGCCCTGCCGAGGTGGCGCTGCGCGTCGAGCGCGCCTTCGACCATATCCATGCCACGCGCATGCAGGACATGCCGTTCGTCAACGCCGCCCTGCGCGTCGAGGCGGTCGGATTCCGGCGCTGGGAAGGCCGCTGGCTCGGTGTGCTGATCACCCCGTGGTTCATGAACCTGATGCTGCTGCCCGACGAGCCGGCCGCCTGGCGCCACGTGCGCTACGGCGACTCGCTCGGCTACCTGCTGCCGGCCGGGGTGTTCGAGTTCATCAGCGCGGTCGACCCGCAGCTCGGCGGCTACCAGAGCTGCTCGCTGTTTTCGCCGATGTTCGAGTTCGGCGACCAGGCCGGGGCGCGGGAGACCGCGCTGGCGGCGCTCACCGCGCTGTTCGATGCCGACACCCGTGCCGGCGTCGAGGGGCCCGGCACGCCGATGAACGTCCAGCTCGTCGATCCGGACGCCGGGCCGCCCGCCGCGGCGGGCGCCGCGCAGCCCGCCGCGCAGCCGGCCGCGCCGGTGTCCAAGCGCGACTTCCTGCGCGGCCGCTGGAGCAGCCGGGCGGACGACGCCGCGGCATCGTGAGACGCTGAGGGAGTGCCATGACCCTGGCAGCCGGCGAACTGGCCATCGATCTGACCCTGCGCGACGGCGTGGTGGACGCCGTGCAGCTTGCCTCCACGCGGCCGCAGGTGGCCGACGCGCTGCTGCGCGGCCGCCCGGCCGACGAGGCGGTCGCGCTGCTGCCGCGGCTGTTTTCCATCTGCGGCCGCGCCCATGGGCTGGCCGCCGAGCTGGCCGTCGAGGCCGCACGCGGCGCCCCGCCCGCGGCCGCCGCGCCGGCGCAGTCCGGCAGCCCCGACCGCCCCGACCGCCCCGACCGCCCCGACCGGCTGGCCCGGCTCGAGGCCGAGCTCGCCCACGAACTGCTGTGGCGCACGCTGCTCGACTGGCCCCGCCTGCTCGGCGAGCCGGCCGACGCCGACGCGCTCGCGCGGGTGCGCACCGCGCTGGCCAGCGGCGAACGCAGCGCCCTGCGCACGGCCATCGAGCAGACCGTGCTGGCCGGTCCGGCCGCGCCTTGGTGGGAGCACGAGCACGTGCCGGCCTTCGAGATCTGGGTCGCGCAGGCGCGCACGGTGGCCGCCCGCGTGCTGGCCGCCGTGCAGCGCGATGGCGCGCGTCACGGTGCGCCGCGCGCTCCGGTGGCACTGCTGCCCGCGCCGCCCGCCGCGGCCGATCTGGCATCGATCGACGCCGCCCTGACCCGCGACGCCCAGTTCGAGCTGCGGCCCGAGCTGGACGGCGCGCCGGCCGAGACCGGCACCGTGGCCCGCCTGCAGGCGCATCCGCTGGTGGCCGCCCTGACGCGCGCCTATGGCCGCTCGGCGCTCACGCGCCTGGCGGCCCGCATCACCGAGCTGGCGCGCATCGCCTGCGGCGCGCCGGCCGGGCAGCCGCTGTTCGGCGCGCTGGCGCTGGATGCGCAGCGCGGCCTGGGCTGGGTCGAGACCGCGCGCGGGCTGCTGGTGCACGTGGCGCACCTGCAGGGCGACCGGGTGGCGCAGTGGCGCATCGTCGCGCCCACCGAGTGGAACTTCCATCCGCGCGGCGCCCTGCTGCAGGGGCTGATCGGCGCGCACGCGGTCGGCGCGGCCGACCTGGCGCAGCGCGCGCAGTGGCTGGTGCAGTCGCTCGACCCCTGCGTGTCCTACCGCGTGCGCGTCAACGGCAGCGAGCTCGCCCATGCATGAAATGTCGCTCGCCGAGGGTCTGATTCAGGTGGTCGAGGAAGCCGCCGGCGCGCGCACGGTGCGCACGGTGCGGCTGGAAATCGGCCGGCTGGCCGCGGTCGAGCTGTCCGCGCTGCGCTTTGCCTTCGAGGTGGTCAGGCAGGGCACGGTCGCGCAGGACGCCGCGCTGGACGTGGTGGCGCTGCCCGGGCAGGCCTGGTGCATGAAGTGCTGCCAGACGGTCACGATCGAGGCGCGCGGCGACGGCTGCCCGCGCTGCGGCAGCCACCAGCTGCAGGTGACCGGCGGCGACGAGATGCGCGTCAAGGAACTGGAGCTCGCCTGAACCGGCGGCGCAACGATCGAGGAGAAGACGATGTGCACCACTTGCGGCTGCGGGCCCGGCGAAGTCAGGGTCGAGGGCCATGCGCATGACCACGACCACGGCCACCATCACGCGCACGGCCACGCGCACGGCCACGTCCATGACCACGGCCACGAGCACGAGCACGACCACGACCACGACCATGAGCACGGCGCGCACGGCGACCTGCACTACGGGCACGGCGCCGCGCACTCGCACGCGCCCGGCATGAGCCCGCCGGGCCGCCCCAAGGGCGAATCCCCGAGCGCGCAGCGTGAGGGTAGTCCAATGAGCCAGGAAAAAATGGTCGCGGTCGAGCGCGGCATCCTCGACAAGAACGACCGGTTCGCGCGCGCCAACCGGCGCTGGCTGGCCGAACGCGGCGTGCTGGCGCTCAACTTTGTCTCCAGCCCCGGCTCCGGCAAGACCTCGCTGCTGGTGGAGACGATTCGCCGCCTGCAGGGCGAGCTGCCGCTGGCGGTCATCGAGGGCGACCAGCAGACCAGCAACGACGCCGAGCGCATCCGCGCCACCGGCGCGCGGGCCATCCAGATCAACACCGGCAAGGGCTGCCACCTCGACGCCAGCATGGTCGAGCATGCGCTGGCCCACCTGGCGCCGGCCGACGACTCGGTGCTGTTCATCGAGAACGTCGGCAACCTGGTCTGCCCGGCTGCCTTCGACCTCGGCGAGGCCGCCAAGGTGGTGGTGCTGTCCGTCACGGAGGGCGAGGACAAGCCGCTGAAGTACCCGGACATGTTTGCCGCCGCGCAGCTCATGCTGCTCAACAAGGTCGACCTGCTGCCGTACCTGGACTTCGACGTGGCCCAGGCGATCGACTGCGCGCGCCGCGTCAATCCGGCCATCGAGGTGCTGCAGGTGTCGGCCACGCGCGGGCAGGGCATGGACGGCTGGCTCGACTGGGTGCGCGCCGCCGCCGGCCGCGCCCGCGCCGAGCGCGCCGCCCGCCGCGCCGAGGCCGCGCGCAAGCTGGCGCTGCTCGAAGAGCACATCGCCACCCTGCGCTGAGCTTGCGATGCTCGAGCTTCCGGATGCAACGACGCCCGCCCCCGCGAGCGCGGAAGGGTCGGGGAGCGGGCGCGTGGCCCTCGGCGCGCGCCCGCCCGCCCGGCCGCCCGACCCTGCACAAGGCGGGGCAGCGCAGGCGCACGGGACGACCTTGGCGCTGCGCGCTCAGGGATTCGCCTTTGGGGCGGCTCGGCAGGCTCATGAGACGCCCCTCGCGCTGCGCGCTCAGGGATTCGCCTTTGGGGCGGCCCGGCAGGCTCATGAGACGCCCCTCGCGCTGCGCGCTCAGGGATTCGCCTTTGGGGCGGCCCGGCAGGCTCATGCCGAAGCAGCCGGCGTGAAGCCCGCGCAAGCCGCCGGCCGCAGCCAAGGGCGGGCGCCTGACCGTCCCGCCGAGGGCACACGTGCGACTGCGCAGCCGTCGCGTACACCGGAGGCGCCGACGCACGACGTCACGCTGCAGGTCCATGGCCGTGTGCAGGGCGTCGGCTTCCGGCCGTTCGTGTTCCGGCTGGCGCACGAGCTGGCGCTCGACGGCTGGGTGCGCAACGACGGCGGCGGCGTGACCATCGCGCTGCGCGGGCCGGCCGGCGCGCTGGCGCGCTTCGGGGTCCGGCTGCGCAGCGAGCTGCCGCCGCTGGCGCGCCTCGACGAGGTGCAGGAGCAGGCGGGCGCGGCGATCGACCGGCCCGGCTTTCGCATCGTTGCCAGCGCGCACACCCCGGTTTGCACCGGCATCGTGCCCGATGCGGCCCCCTGCGAGGCCTGCCTGGACGACCTGTTCGACCCGCGCGGCCGCCGCTGGCGCTACGCCTTCACCAACTGCACGCACTGCGGGCCGCGCTTCACGATCACCGCGCGCCTGCCCTATGACCGGCCGTCGACCAGCATGGCCGGCTTCGTGCAGTGCCCGACGTGCCAGCGCGAGTACGACGACCCGCGCGACCGCCGCTTCCACGCCCAGCCCAACGCCTGCCCGCTGTGCGGGCCGCGGCTGTGGCTGACCGATGCGCACGGCGTCCCGCTCGACGGCGACGACGCGATCGCCGTCGCGCTGGCGCGCGTGGCTGGCGGCCAGATCGTGGCCATGAAGGGCCTGGGCGGCTTCCACCTCGTGTGCGACGCGCGCAATGCGGCCGCGGTGGCGCGGCTGCGCGAGCGCAAGCAGCGCGACGAGAAGCCGTTTGCCGTCATGGTGGCCAACGTCGCTTCGCTGGCGGGTCTGGCCGGGGTCGATGCGGCTGGCGCCGCCGCGCTGCAGTCGATCGAGCGCCCCATCGTGCTGCTGCCCAAGGCGGCTGGCTGCGACGCCGCGCTGGCCGGCATCGCGCCCGGGCTCGCGCAGGTCGGCGTCATGCTGCCGGGCACGCCGCTGCACTGGCTGCTGTTTCACGAGGCCGCCGGCCGCCCGGCCGGCCGCGCCTGGCTGCACGCCGCGCAGCGCCTGGTGCTGGTGATGACCAGCGCCAACCCCGGCGGCGAGCCGCTGGTGGTCGGCAATGACGAGGCGGTGCTGCGCCTGGGCGCGGCTGCGGGTCTGGCCGATGCCTTCGTCATGCACGACCGCGAAGTGCTGGTGCGCTGCGACGACTCGGTGGTGCGGGTCGACGTCCTCGCCGCTGCGGACCCGGTACCCGATCCCGCGCGCGGCCTGCCCGCGGCCGCGCCGCCACCGGCCCTGTCGTTCGTGCGCCGTGCGCGCGGCTACACGCCGGCTGCCATCCGGCTGGCCGACGCGGCGCCGCCGGTGCTGGCGCTGGGCGCCTACCTGAAGACCACCGCCTGCCTGACGCGCGGCGCCGAGGCCTTCCTGTCGCAGCACATCGGCGATCTGGACAACGCGCCCAGCCGCAGCGCGCTCGAGGAGGCGGCCTCCCACCTGCAGCGCGCGCTCGAAGTGCGGCCGGCCGCCATCGCGCATGACCTGCATCCCGACATCTACTCGACCCAGCTCGCGCAGCAACTGGCCGCGCAACTGGGCGTGCCGGCCATCGGCGTGCAGCACCACCACGCGCACATCGCCGCCATCGCGGCCGAGCATCGCCACTCGGGGCCGCTGCTCGGGCTGGCGCTCGACGGCGTGGGCTACGGCAGCGACGACGACGGCAGCGGCACGGCCTGGGGCGGCGAGCTGCTGGCGCTCGACGGCGCCCGCTGCACGCGCCTGGGGCACCTGAGGGCACTGGCGCTGCCCGGCGGCGACCGCGCGGCGCGCGAGCCCTGGCGCATGGCGGCGGCGGTGCTGCACGCGCTCGGCCGCGCCGACGAGATCGCGCCGCGTTTCGCGCAGCAGCCGGCCGCGCCGACGGTGGCGCAGATGCTGTGCCACGGCCTGCGCTGCCCGCCGACCACCAGCGCGGGCCGCTGGTTCGACGCCGCCGCCGGCCTGCTGGGCGTGCGCGAGGTCATGGCCTACGAGGGCCAGGCGGCCATGCTGCTGGAGGCGCTGGCCGCGCAACGCCCGGCGGCGCGGGCCGATGGCGCGCTGTATCGGATCGATCGGGGCGTGCTCGACCTGCTCCCGCTGGCCACGCGGCTGGCCGCCGAGCGCGACGCCGCCGCCGGCGCCGCGCTGTTTCATGCCACGCTGGCCCAGGCGCTGGCCGACTGGGCCACCGCGGCGGCCCGCGCGCACGGCCTGGCCGCGGTGGCGCTGGGCGGCGGCTGCTTCCTCAACGCCATCCTGTCGGCGCGCCTGACCGCGGCGCTGCGGGCGCAGGGTCTGCAAGTCCTGGCGGCGCGACAGGCGCCGCCCAACGACGGCGGCTTGAGCCTGGGCCAGGCCTGGGTCGCCCGCCAACTGCTGAAGGTGAACTGAATGTGTCTCGCCCTGCCGGTGCGGGTGGTCGAACTGAAGGGCGGCGATGCGGCCGTGGTCGATCTGGGCGGCATCCGCAAGCAGATCTCGCTCGCGCTGGTCGAGGACGTGCGCGCCGGCGACTACGTGGTGCTGCACGTCGGCTATGCGCTGACCAAACTCGACCCCGACGAGGCGCAGCGCACGCTCGAGCTGTTTCGGGCCGCCGGCAGCGGCGCGCCGCTGCACGAGGTGCAGGCATGAAGTTCATCGACGAGTTCCGCGACGGCGACACGGCGCGTCGCATCGGCGCGCAGATCGCCGCCGAGGTGCAGCCGGGTCGGCGCTATCACTTCATGGAGTTCTGCGGCGGCCACACGCACGCCATCTCGCGCTACGGCGTCGGCGACCTGCTGCCCGACGGCGTGAAGATGATCCACGGTCCCGGCTGTCCGGTGTGCGTGCTGCCCATCGGCCGGGTCGATCTGGCCATCCAGCTCGTGCTGGAGCGCGGCGTCACCCTGGCCACCTATGGCGACGTGCTGCGCGTGCCGGCCTCCAACGGCCTGTCCCTGCTCAAGGCCAAGGCGCGCGGCGGCAAGGTGGCGATGGTGTACTCGGCCGCCGACGCGCTCGCCCTGGCGCGCCAGGACCCGGCGCGCGAGGTGGTGTTCTTCGCCATCGGCTTCGAGACCACCACGCCGCCCACTGCGCTGGTCATCCGGCAGGCCGCCGCCGAGGGGCTGGCCAACTTCAGCGTGGTGTGCAACCACGTGCTGACGCCGGCGGCCATCGGCAACATCCTCGAAAGCCCCGAGGTGCGCCAGCTCGGCACCGTGCCGCTCGACGGCTTCATCGGGCCGGCGCACGTGAGCACCATCATCGGCAGCCAGCCCTACGAGCACTTTGCCGAGGAGTACGGCAAGCCGGTGGTGATCGCCGGCTTCGAGCCGCTCGACGTGATGCAGGCCATCCTCATGCTGGTGCGCCAGGTCAACCAGGGCCGCGCCGAGGTCGAAAACGAGTTCACCCGCGCCGTCAACCGCGACGGCAACCTCAAGGCGCAGGCGCTGTGCGCCGAGGTGTTCGAGCTGCGCAAGAGCTTCGAGTGGCGCGGCCTGGGCGAGGTGCCGTACTCGGCGCTGGCCATCCGCGGCGAGTTCGCCGCGTTCGATGCCGAGAAGAAGTTCGCGCTCGACACGCGGAAAGTGGCCGACAACAAGGCCTGCGAGTGCGGTGCCATCCTGCGCGGCGTCAAGCACCCGCGCGACTGCAAGATCTTCGGCACCGTGTGCACCCCGGAGAACCCGGTGGGCTCCTGCATGGTGTCGAGCGAGGGGGCCTGCGCGGCGCACTACAGTTACGGGCGCTATAAGGAAATCCCCATCAGGGCGGCGGCGTGAAGGCAACGACACGCGCTGCGTACGCGACGCCGTCGCCTGTGACGAGTCCCGGGCGCGCTGGCGCCCTCATCGCGGCCGCCGGCCGCATGGTGTGCGGAAAATGGACGACGGACGCTTGAACAAGCCCGCTTCTCGACCGGTCAAGGCCGGCTACAGCCGCCCGCTCGACTTCAAGCACGGGCGCGTGGATCTCACGCACGGCTCCGGCGGCCGGGCGATGGCGCAACTGATCGAGCAGTTGTTCGCGCCCGCCTTCGACAACGTCCTGCTGGCGCAGGGCAACGACGGCACGGTGCTGGACCTGCCGCCGGGGCGGCTGGTGATGGCGACCGACTCGCACGTCGTCTCGCCGCTGTTCTTCCCGGGCGGCGACATCGGCGCGCTGGCCGTGCATGGCACCGTCAACGACGTGGCGGTGATGGGCGCGACACCGCTGTACCTGTCGGCCGGCTTCATCCTCGAAGAAGGATTCCCGCTCGGCGAGTTGCAGCGCATCGTCGAGTCGATGGCGGCGGCGGCGCGCGCCGCCGGGGTGGCCATCGTCACCGGCGACACCAAGGTCGTCGAGCAGGGCAAGGGCGACGGCGTCTTCATCAACACCACCGGCGTGGGCGTGCTGCGGCCCGGGGTGCACCTGGGCGGGGCGCGGGCGCGGCCGGGCGATGCGGTGCTGCTGTCCGGCACGCTCGGCGACCACGGCATGGCCATCATGTCGCTGCGCGAGTCGCTCGCCTTCGACACCGAGATCGTGAGCGACAGCGCGGCGCTGCATGGCCTGGTCGCGGCCCTGCTCGACACCGGCGCCGATGTCCGCTGCCTGCGCGACCCCACGCGCGGCGGGCTGGCCACCACGCTGAACGAGATCGCGCGCCAGTCGGGCGTGGGCATGATGCTGGACGAGGCCGCCATCCCGGTGCAGGCGCAGGTGCAGGCCGCCTGCGAGTTCCTCGGCCTGGACCCGCTGTACGTGGCCAACGAAGGCAAGCTGGTCGCGATCGTGGCGCCGCGGGACGCCGGGCGCGCGCTCGCCGCCCTGCGCGCCCATCCCCTCGGTGCGCAGGCCGCCTGCATCGGCACCGTGCTGGCCGACGAAAACCGGTTCGTGCAGATGACCACGCGCTTCGGCGGCCGCCGCATCGTCGACTGGCTGAGCGGCGATCAGTTGCCGCGCATCTGCTGAGAGCGTCAGAGGCCATTCGTCATGCCCGCTGTGAGTGCCTGGGACACCCCGCTCGTCGCTGCCACCGCTCGCCGCCGCCCGCGGCTGCGCTGTGCGCCTGAATTGGCGCGCCTTGAACCGCCTTCGCCTCGCGGCCACGCCGCAGGACCGCCGAGCCTGCGCGCGCGACGGCGGCTGCGCCCGCTATGAAGGCCGCCCCGTCCGCCCCGCTGCACGCGCCCGCCTACGGCGCCTTCCTGGCCCGCGGCTTTCTCGCCTGGCTGCTGATCGCGGCTCTGGAGACGCTGCACGGCATTGCGCGCACGCTGTGGCTGTCGCCCCTGCTGGGCGACGAGCTGGCGCGCCGCGTGGCGGTGCCGGGCGGGGTGCTGATCGTCTTTCTCGTCGCCTGGCTCACGGTGCGCTGGATCGGCGCGCGCAGCACGGCCCGCCTGCTGGCGGTCGGCGCGCTCTGGCTGCTGCTCATGGTCGGGTTCGACATCGTGCTGGCGCAGTCCCTCGGCTTCTCGTGGGAGCGGATCCTCGCCGACTTCGATCCGCGCCGCGGCGGCCTGCTCGGCTTCGGCATGGCCACGATGCTCGTGATGCCCTGGCTGGCGGCGCGCCTGCGCGGCCTGCGCTGAACGCTGCACGTGCGCATTCTCTTTCTCACCCGCAGCTACAACAGCCTCACGCAGGCGCTGCACGTGGCGCTGGCGCGCGCCGGGCACGAGGTGTCCGTCGAGTTCGACATCGCCGCGGCGGTGACCGAGGAGGCGGTGGCGCTGTTCACTCCCGACCTCATCGTCGCGCCGTTCATGAAGCGCGCGATCCCGGCCAGCGTCTGGCAGCGCCACGTCTGCCTGGTCGTGCACCCGGGCCCGCTGGGCGACCGCGGGCCCTCGGCGCTCGACTGGGCGCTGCAGCAGCGCGCGAGCCGCTGGGGCGTCACCGTGCTGCAGGCCGAGGCCGAGATGGACGCGGGGCCGGTCTGGGCGCACCGCGCGTTTGCGCTGCGCGCCGGCACCAAGTCGAGCGTGTATCGGCGCGAGGTCACGGCGGCGGCGGTGGCGGCGGTGCTGGAGGCGGTGCAGCGCTTTGCGGCCGGCGGCTTCGTGCCGCAGCGCGCCCCGGCCGATTGCGTGGTCACGCGGCCGCTGTTGCGGCAGGACGCGCGCCGCATCGACTGGGCGCGCGACGACACCGCCACCGTGCTGGCCAAGCTGCGCGCCGCCGACGGCGTGCCCGGCGTGCTCGACCAACTGTTCGGCGTGCCGTGCCACCTCTTCGACGCGCGGCCGGCCGCGCCCGCCGACGAGCTGCGCGGCTTCCCCGGCAGCCTGCTGGCGCGCCGCCAGCACGCGGTGGCGCGCGCCACGGTGGACGGCGCGGTGTGGATCGGCCATGCGCGCCGCGCCGCTGCGCCTGATGCGGCCGCCGCTGCCGCGGCTGCCGGGACTGCCGGGACTGCCGTGACTGCCGTGACTGCTGCTACTGCTGCTACTGCTGCTACTGCTGCTACTGCCGATACGGCCGCTGCCGCCGCTGCTGCCGCTGCCGTCGCCACGGCCGACGCCGACGCCGACGCCGGCGCCGCCTTCAAGCTGCCGGTCGCGCTCGCCTTCCCGCGCGAGTGGGCCGCGCTGCCCGCGCTGCCCGGCGACGACGAGATCCGCTACGAGCAGCACGGCGCCGTCGGCGTGCTGCACTTCGACTTCTACAACGGCGCCATGTCCACCGCGCAGTGCGAGCGGCTGCTGGCGGCTTACCGCGCCGCCCTGGCGCAGCCGGCGCGGGTGCTGCTGCTGGCGGGCGGGCCCGACTTCTTCTCCAACGGCATCCACCTGAACGTCATCGAGGCGGCGGCCAGCGCGGCCGACGAGTCCTGGCGCAACATCAACGCCATGGACGACCTGTGCGAGGCCATCCTCACCACCACCGACCGCCCGGTGGTGGCTGCCCTGCAGGGCAATGCCGGCGCCGGCGGCGCCTTCCTCGCCCTGACCGCCGACCAGGTGTGGGCGCGCGCCGGCGTGCTGCTCAATCCGCACTACAAGAACATGGGCAACCTGTACGGCAGCGAGTACTGGACCTACACCCTGCCGCGGCGCGTCAAGCGCGGCGAGCCGCGGGCGGCGATGCACAACCGCCTGCCCATCGACGCCGAGCAGGCGCGCGAACTGGGCCTGGTGGACACTGTGCTCGAGGGCGATCCGGCGCGCTTTCTTGCCGCGGCCATCGAGCGGGCGCAGCAGCTGGCCGCCGACCTCGGCTGGGCGGCGCAGGTGCAGGCCAAGGCGGCGGCGCGGGCGCGCGACGAGGCCGCCCGGCCGCTGGCGCGCTATCGCGAGGAAGAGCTGGCGCAGATGCGGCGCAACTTCTACGGCTTCGACTCCAGCTACCACGTGGCGCGCAGCTACTTCGTGCGCAAGACGCTGCCCTCCTGGACGCCGCGGCACCTGGCCCGGCACCGCGCCGGTGCTGCGCCGCGCCGCGCCGCCTGAGCCCTTGCGCCGCAGTACGGCCAAGCCGCGTGAGCCTGCCCTTCGACGCGCCGCAGTGGTTTGCCGCGATCGGCCGCTATCACGCGGCCTGGCCCTGGGCGCCGACCGTCCTGATGGCGCTGGCCTTTGCCTTCCTCGGCGGCGTGCTGGGGCTGAAGCCGCGCCGGCAGCGCGTGCTCGCCCTCGTGCTGGCGGCGCTCTGGCTGTGGGCCGGCATGGCCTTTCACGCGCTGCACCTGACCGCGGCCACGCCGGCCGCCTGGGCCTTCGCCGTGCTGTTTGCGGGCGGCGCCGCGGCGTTTGCCTGGCAGGGCGCGGTGCGGGGGCGGCTGTACTTTGCGCTGCCGGCCGGCTGGCGCACCTGGGCCGGCGCGGCGCTGGTGGCGGCGGCGCTGGTGCTGCACCCGCTCGCCCATGCGCTGCTCGGGCACGCGCACCCGGCCACGCCCAGCTTTGGCACGCCCTCGGCGCTGGTGCTGTTTACGCTCGGCGTGCTGCTGTGGCTGCAGCCGCCGGCGCCGCGCGCCGTGTGGGTGGCGCCGCTGCTGTGGGCCGGCATGGGCGGCGCGGCGGCCGCGTGGCTGGGCCTCTGGCCCGACCTGGCGCTGCTGGTTGCCGCCGCGCTCGCGCTGGCGGCACGATCACGATCGCAGCCGACGGTGACGTCACCCGCGCATTCACCCCCGCAATTGGCGGCGCACTCACCCGCGCAATCGGCGGCGGGTTCAGTGGCAGGCTCAGCGGCGGGTTCAGTGGCGCATTCATCGGCGGGTTCGGCCGTGCGCCCACCCACCCCCCGCCCGCGCCGCCGCCCGCCCGCGGCTGAGAGGGTGAGAGGCAATCCGACATGCCCGCTGTGACTGCCCAAAGCGCCCCACTCGTCGTTGCAAATGCTCGCAGTAGCCCGAGCTACGGCTGCGCTTTGCGCCTAGATTGGAGCGCTTTGGGCAGCCCCCTCGGGCACGCCGGATTGCCTCTCACCCTCTGACCCCTCCCCATCCCGCCGAGAGGCCCGCATGGACCGCTTCACCATCTCGCTGCCCGAGGAACTGGCCGCCGAGTTCGACCGGCTGATCGCCGAGCGCGGCTACGACAACCGCTCCGAGGCGGTGCGCGACATCCTGCGCGCCCACCTGGACCGCATGCGCGAGGCGCGCGAGCTGGACGGCCATTGCGTGGCCAACCTCAGCTACGTCTACAACCACCACGAGCGCGAGCTGGCCGACCGCCTGCTGGCGCTGTCGCACGCCCACCATGACCTGGCGCTGAGCACGCTGCACGCGCACCTGGACCACGACCACTGCATCGAGAGCGTGCTGCTCAAGGGCCCGGTGCAGCAGGTGCGCCGCTTTGCCAACAGCGTGGTGGCCGAGCGCGGCGTGCGCCACGGTCAGCTCAACCTCGTGATGGTGGACGTGGCGCAGGAGCACACGCATGCCGATGGCAGCCGCCACACGCATCTGAAGCCGCAGCGCTAGCCGCCACAGCCGGCGGGCGCTCCCGCCGGCGATGCTGTACTTCCGCCTTTTCCCGCCGCCGCCGCGTGGCTATGCTGCGCGCCGCCATGGTCGGCTCGTCCAACTTCAAGCTGCTGCTGGCCGCCGCCGCGGTGGCGGTGGCCGTCTACGCCTGCATCGACCAGCGCAGCGGCTACAACGCGCCGCGGCTGCCCGGCGCGGTGGTGCAGGGCGAGCCCGAGCAGGACGATCGCGCCCGGCGCGCGGCCTTCGAGCACAAGGGCTATCGCATCGAGCCGTTTGCGCGCTTTACCGTGCGTGCGCGGCTGCTGGCGGCCGCAAGCTACCGCTCCGGCCGCGAGGCCGATCTGTCGCCGGTCGACTTCGCGCTCGGCTGGAACGACCTGTCCAACGACGCGGTGCTCGACCGGCTCCAGATCTCGCAGGGCAACCGCTTCTACTTCTACCGCTGGCAGGGCCAGCCGCCGGTGCCGGCCGAGGTCATCGTGCGCAACTCGGCCAACATGCACCTGATTCCGGCCAGCGCCACCGTGGCGCGCGCGCTGGAGCAAGCCCGCCCCGGCGCGGTGGTCACGCTGCGCGGCTGGCTGGTGGATGTCTCGGCCCCCGACGGCTGGCAGTGGCGCTCCTCGCGCACCCGCACCGATAGCGGCGCCGGCGCCTGCGAGGTCATCTGGGTCGAGGACGTGGAGCTCGGCGGCAGCGGCGTCTGACCATCCCTTGCGCCAGCGCAAGGGCGCTCTTACGTAACTGGCCCATCTTCTTACTCGCAGCGACTTGCCGTGTTGGCTGCAAATTGCGACGGGAGAAGGCGATGATGGAAATGCCCACCGGGTGGACTGCACTGGCGGCGCTGGTGTTCCTGCTGGGGCTGAAGCACGGCTTCGATGCCGACCACCTCGCCACGATCGACGGCCTCACGCGCCTGAACTGCCGCCAGCAGCACCCGTGGGCGCGCTACTGCGGCGCGCTGTTCTCCCTCGGTCACGGCCTGGTGGTCGTGCTGATCGCGCTCGCTGTCGGCTACATGAGCGAGCGCTGGGAAACGCCGGGCTGGCTGGAGATCAGCGGTACCTGGATCTCGCTCGGCTTCCTCACGCTGCTGGGTGTCGTCAATCTGCGCGCGGTGCTGGTGACGCCGGCCGATCAGGTGGTGGCGCCGGTCGGGCTGAAGGGCCGCTTCCTGGGGCGCCTGGGCCGTGTCGAGCATCCGGCGCTGATCGCGCTGGTAGGTGCGCTGTTTGCGCTGAGCTTCGACACCGTGAGCCAGGCGGCGCTGTTTGCCGTCACCGCCACGCAGTTTGGCGGCGTGGAGCACGCGCTCGCGCTCGGCTTGGTCTTCACCCTCGGCATGCTGGTGACCGACGGCATCAACGGCCTGTGGATCTCGCGGCTGATCGCGCGCGCCGACCAGATTGCCTTGATTGCCTCGCGCGTGATGAGCCTGGCGGTGGCTGGCGTGTCGTTGCTGGTGGCGGCCTTCGGCGCGGCCAAGCTGGCGCTGCCGGCGCTCAGTGCCTGGACCGACGGCAAGGAGCTCGTCTTCGGCCTTGCGGTGGTGGCGCTGATCCTCGCGAGCTTCCTCGTCGCGCGCGCGCTGGCGCGCCGGGTGCAGCCGGCCTAGCCTGGACGCGATCGTCGATCGCCGATCGCCGCCCTCTGATCCGCGATCCCCGACTCCCGATCACGACCCCCGCTGCCGGCGGTGCAAAGGTCGCAGCGCCTGGTTCGGCCGGGTGCGGCCCACATGCCATCGGCGTGCCGCGCGCCTGCCGCATCGACTGCTGCAGCTTCTGGCGCCCGGTGGCCGCGCGGGTCACCGCCTGCTCGTAGCCGGCCCACGCCGTCTGCTGCTCCGGCGTCAGTTGCAGCGCGGTTTTCAGTTCGGCCAGGCGTTGCAGCGCCAGCGGCGCGTGCGGGCCGGCGGCCGGCCCGGGGCCGGCGCCCGGACCGCGCGCCGCCGCACCCGAGGCGGCTACGGCGAGTGCGGCAGCGGTGAATACGGCCAGGAAAGTCTTGCGAGGGGCCATCTTCATCTCCATCGGGGTTGCGACCACGATGGCAATCTGGGTCCGCCCGCGCGGGGCGCCACGGCGGAGGTGTTGCGAAGCTCTTCGGCCGTGACCGCCGTCACCCGGCGTGCCGACTAGACTTGATGCATGTCGGTCCGCTCCGCTGCCTCCGCCCCGCGCCGTGCTGCGCGCCGCGTCCACGGTACGGCCGCGCAGGCGACGCCGCGCCACGACCGCGCCGCGCTCGACGCGCTGGTGCGGCAGGCCGGCGGCCGCGCCACGCCGGCGCGGGCCGCGGTGCTGGGGCTGCTGCGCGCGGCGGCCCAGCCGCTGTCGCATCGCGACGTCGAGGATGCCCTGGCGGCGGACGGCCATGCGTTCGACCGCGTGACGCTGTATCGCGCGCTCGAGTGGCTGCAGGCGAGCGGCCTGGCGCACAAGGTGGCCGGCGAGGACCGCATCTGGCGCTTTGCCAGCCGGGCGCAGGCCGACGGTGCCGCCGGCCATGGCAGCCATGCGCACTTCCAGTGCCGCTCCTGCGGCAGCACGTTGTGCCTGGACGGCGTGCCGGCGCTGCCGGCCGGGCAGGCGCGCGCGCCGCGCGGCTACCAGGTCGAGAGCGCCTCGCTCACCCTGCGCGGCCTGTGTCCGGCCTGCCGGACGTAGCGCGGCCGGCGCCGCCGCCGCCGGCTTCCCTTCTTTCCCGCACCATGATCGCCTTCGACAACACCTATGCCCGCGAACTGCCCGGCGCCTACGTCGAGTGGCAGCCGGCGCGGGCGCCGGCGCCGCGGCTGCTGCACCTGAACGTCGCGCTGGCGGCCGAGCTGGGGCTCGATCTGGCCGGGCTGGACGAGGCGGCGCTGGCCGAGCTGTTCGTCGGCAACGCGCTGCCGCCGGGGGCGCAGCCGATCGCGCAGGCCTACGCGGGGCATCAGTTCGGCGGGTTCTCGCCCAGCCTGGGCGACGGCCGCGCGCTGCTGTGGGGCGAGGTGATCGACCGCGCCGGCCGCCGCCGCGACCTGGCCTTCAAGGGCTCGGGCCGCACGCCGTTCTCGCGCGGCGGCGACGGCAAGGCGGCGGTCGGGCCGATGCTGCGCGAGGTGCTGATCGGCGAGGCGATGCACGCGCTCGGCATTCCGACCACGCGCGCGCTGGCGGTGGTGGCCACCGGCGAGCCGGTGCTGCGCGAGTCGGTGCTGCCGGGCGCGGTGCTCACGCGGGTGGCGGCCAGCCACCTGCGCGTGGGCAGCTTCGAGTACTTTGCCGCGCGGCGCGACCACGAGCGGCTGCGCCGGCTGGCCGACTACGCCATTGCGCGCCACGACCCGCAACTGGACGGGCACCCGCAGCGCTACCTCGAGCTGCTGCGCGCGGTGGCGCAGCGCCAGGCGCGGCTGGTGGCGCAGTGGATGGGGGTGGGCTTCATCCACGGCGTCATGAACACCGACAACATGACGCTGTCGGGCGAGACCATCGACTACGGCCCCTGCGCCTTCCTCGAAGCCTACGACCCGGCCACCGTGTTCAGCTCGATCGACCGCGACGGCCGCTATGCCTTCGGCAACCAGCCGGCGATCGCGCACTGGAACCTGACCCGGTTGGCCGAGGCGCTGCTGCCGCTGATCGACGCCGATCCCGACGCCGCCGTGCCGCAGGCGGTGGCGGTGCTGGAGACCTTTCCCGCGGCGTACGAGAGCGCGGCGCTGGCGGTGCTGCGCGCCAAGCTCGGCCTGGCGGTCCCTGCCGATGTGACTGGCGACGTTGCTGCCGGTGTTGCTGCCGACGTTGCTGCCGAAGACGGGCGCCTGGCCGCGGACTTCCTCGCCCTGCTGCAGGCGCAGCGGGTCGACTTCACGCTCGCCTGGCGCCACCTGGCCGCGGTCGCCGCGGGCGAGGCGGCGCCCCTGCGGAGTCTGTTTGCCGACGGCCCGGCGCTGGACGGCTGGCTGGCGCGCTGGCAGGCGCGGGCGGCGGCCGACGGCCGGCCGGCGGCGCAGCGGGCCGCCGCCATGCGCGCCGTCAACCCGCGCGTGATCCCGCGCAACCACGAGGTCGAGGCGGCGCTGCGGGCGGCCTCCGACGACGGCGACCTCGCGCCGTTCGAGGCGTTGCTGGCCGCCCTGCGTCAGCCTTTCAGCGACGATGCGGCGCCGGCGCGCTACGCCACCCCGGCCGCGCCCGAGGTCACTGCCTGCTACCGGACTTTCTGCGGCACCTGAGGCAGGCTGGTTGCTGATGCAATCCGGTTGCATATACTTCCGACCCGCCTGCCCGCGGTTCGTGCCGGGCCGCCAGCGGGGCGATGCGGACCTCCGCGTTCACACCTCGTGCCTGCGGCAGTCCGCCCCGCCGACCGGGCGCTTGCCGCTGTTTGGGCTGCGGGCCGCGCCTTGACCCATCCGTTGCCAGGAGCACTGTCGATGTTCACGAAGACCCTCTGGACCACGGCGCTGCTCGCCCTGCTCGCCGCGCCGCTCGCCTGGGCGCAGGCCAAGGGCGATCACCGGACCGAGGACATGCGCAAGCACACCAAGCTCGGCACCGCGCATGGCGCGGCGGCCCTGTGCCTGCAGGCGCCCAACGCCGATCGCGCTGCCTGCCAGAAGCAGTTGCAGGCCGACTGCAAGGGCCTCGCGGTCGGTCCGCACTGCGGGCTGAAGAGCCGGCCCGACGAGCACAAGGACCTGGCCCAGCTGATTGCCGAGTACGAGCAGATGGCGCGCATCCACACCACGACCGCGCACTGCCTGTCCACCCCCAAGTCCTACAGCGACTGCCAGGCCGAGCTGCGCAAGGCCTGCGGCGGGCTGGGCGTGGGCAAGTACTGTGGGATGCGGCACGCGCACTGACGGGCACTGACCGGCATGGGCGGCCGTGCGGCCGCCTGTGTGCCGCTCAGCGAGCCGCCGGCCCGAACTGCCCCGACCGGCGCAACGGCTCGCACGGGTCGGGGCGCGGCTGCGCGGGCGTGATGAAGTGACGGTCGAAGCGGCGCTGCAGCGCCGCGCCGGCCGGCGCGGTGCCGCGGTCCTCCTCGATCAGCCCAATGGTCAGCGTGCGCGCGCGCTCCGCGGCGTCGAGGAAGAACGGCACGCCGATGTCGTTGCGCGCGTGGCCGTTGCCGGTCAGCAGCACCACGCCGCGGCCGTTCAGGTGCGGGCGGATCGCCTCGGCCAACAGGGCGTCGCGGGCGATCTGCGCGCGCGCCAGCCGCGCGGCGGACTCGGGCGACAGCAGGTTGCAGTGGCCGTCGTCCACCGCCCGCGCATGGGCGGCCAGGAACTCCGCCGGCAGGCGCTCCAGCCCCAGGCGCGCACGCGCTGCGGCGTCGAACACGCTGGCGTAGCCGTCGCGGATGACCTGGCCCGCCTGGGCGCGCGACAGGTTGGCGGCGACGATGGGCAGGTCGTACTGCAGCGCCAGCTCGAGGTAGGGCCGGTATAGCGGCCAGTCCCAGCCGCGCGCGCCGGCCTGCTCGATCAGGTGGTCCACGCGCGTCGTGCCGGCCGGCGGCTCGGCCGTGCGCGCCGCATCGAGCGCGGCCTGGCGGTCGCGGTCGAACTGCTCGAAGGCCAGCGCCGGCCGCGCCCCGCCCGCCAGCAGCCGGCGCAGCGCCTGCACGCGCACCGCGTGCTGGGCGTGGTTGTCGTGCACCTCGCCCAGCAGCACGTTGGGCCGCTGCGCGAGCGCTGCGGCCAGCCTCTCGGCTTCCAGCGCGGGCGCGGACGCGCAGCCGGCCGCCGTGGCCACGGCGGCGGCCAGGGCGGCCGGTGCAGCCAGCGCGCCGGCGCGGCGCAGCAGCGGTGACAGTCGCGGCATCGGGTCAACTATAAGGGGAGGCCGGGGGCGGGCAGGCGGCGGCGGTCCGCGCGCCGGCCGGGTGCTGCCCACGGCCCCGCCGCGCCGCC
>JADCGS010000032.1 GCA_020248865.1 Burkholderiales bacterium
AAGCTGGCCAGAATGGTGTACTTCATGCTGACCCGCGGCGAGGCCTTCGTTGACCAGGGCCAGCAGCGCTACGAGGAGCAGCAGCGCCAACGCAGCATCGCCGCACTCAAGCGCCGCGCCGCTGCGCTGGGATACCAGATCAACCCCATGGCAACGGCCGCATGACATCAGCCGTCTTCAGTTTTGTTTCTTAAGAGTGGGGTGGACCAAGCGCCTCGCAGCCCGGTCTGCGTGCGCCTGAAACAAGTGACAGACGGCATGCGTCAAGAAAACTTGACACTTTCACACGTCAGCGTAAATTGACGCTGACTGAACGCTTGATCACGGCCCGGCAACCCCGCATGAATCCCACCCTGGCAGGCTCTCTGGACACTCTGGCCGTCGTGCTGGAGGCGCCCGAGCACCTGCGGCTCAGCCGCCTCGTCCTGTCGCCGCCGGGTGACGACGACGTTGTCGTGGACATCGATTACTCGGGCATCAGCACCGGCACCGAGAAGCTGCTGTGGACCGGTCGCATGCCGCAGTTTCCGGGCATGGGCTACCCGCTGGTGCCGGGCTATGAGTCGGTGGGCCGCGTGACTTCGGCCGGGCGGCACAGCGGCCGCCAGGTCGGCGAGCCGGTGTTCGTGCCCGGCGCGCGCTGCTTTGGCGACGTGCGCGGCCTGTTCGGTGGTGCCGCGGCGCGCGTGGTCGCACCCGGGGCCCGCGTCATTCCGTTGGACGAATCCATCGGCGAGCGCGGCGTGCTGCTCGCGCTGGCGGCCACCGCCTACCACGCGGTGGCCGAGGGCGGCACGCGCGAGCGCATCCGGCTGCCCGATCTGATCGTCGGCCACGGCGTGCTCGGCCGGCTGCTGGCGCGCATGACCGTGCTGGCCGGCGGCCAGCCCACCGTGTGGGAGCGCGACGCCCAGCGCGCCCAGGGCGCCATCGGCTACACCGTGCTCGACCCGCAGGCCGATGCGCGGCGCGACTATCGCAGCATCTACGACGTCAGCGGCGACTGCGCCGTGCTGGACACGCTGATCGCGCGCATGGCGCCCGGCGGCGAACTCGTGCTGGCGGGCTTCTACAGCGAGCCGCTGTCGTTCCACTTTGCCCCCGCGTTCATGCGCGAAGCGCAGATCCGCGTGGCTGCCGAATGGAAGCGGGCCGACATGCTGGCGGTCAAGCAACTGGTCGAGGCCGGCACGCTGTCGCTCGACGGACTCATCACCCACCGCGAGACGGCCAGCGCGGCCGAGCGCGCCTACCGCACCGCCTTCAGCGACGTCAGTTGCCTGAAGATGGTGCTCGACTGGAGAAGCGCAAATGGACACTGACCAGGCACGGATCCAGATCATGCGGCTGCAGCTCAAGGCCGAGGCGGCGCTCGATCCGGCCCCGGTCGCGCCGTCGGAGGTGACCAAGAAGACCCAGGTCATCGCCATCTACGGCAAGGGCGGCATCGGCAAGAGCTTCACCCTGGCCAACCTCAGCTACATGATGGCGCAGCAGGGCAAGCGCGTGCTGCTGATCGGCTGCGATCCGAAGAGCGACACCACCAGCCTGCTGTTCGGCGGCAAGGCCTGCCCGACCATCATCGAGACCTCGAGCCGCAAGAAGCTCGCCGGCGAGAACGTCGCCATCGGCGACGTCTGCTTCAAGCGCGACGGCGTGTTCGCCATGGAGCTCGGCGGCCCGGAGGTCGGGCGCGGCTGCGGCGGGCGCGGCATCATCCACGGCTTCGAGACGCTCGAGAAGCTCGGTTTCCACGACTGGGGCTTCGACTACGTGCTGCTCGACTTCCTTGGCGACGTGGTCTGCGGCGGCTTCGGCTTGCCGATCGCCCGTGACATGTGCCAGAAGGTGATCGTGGTCGGCAGCAACGACCTGCAGTCGCTGTACGTGGCCAACAACGTCTGCTCGGCGGTCGAGTACTTCCGCAAGCTCGGCGGCAACGTCGGCGTGGCGGGTCTGGTCGTCAACAAGGACGACGGCACCGGCGAGGCGCACGCCTTCGCCGCGGCCGCCGGCATCCCGGTGCTGGCCTCGATCCCGGCCAACGAGGACATCCGGCGCAAGAGCGCCAATTACGAAATCATCGGCCGCCCCGACGGGCAGTGGGGACCGCTGTTCGCGCAACTGGCCACCGCAGTGGCCGAGGCGCCGCCGCAGCGGCCCACGCCGCTGTCGCAGGACGGGCTGCTCAACCTGTTCTCGGGTGACGTGGTCGGGCGCGATGTCGTGCTGCAGCCGGCCTCGGCCGCCGACATGCTCGGCCGCGAGCTGGTCGAGAAGAAGTCCCTCGAAGTCATCTACGAGAACGTCTGAGCGGTCGCGTCGATGACCGAACCCCTTGTGAATACGCGCCTCGCTGCCGCCTCATCCTCCACCTCTCCCCAGGGTGGCGAGGTCGTGTATGACGCGGCTGGTTCCGCACCCCTCGACGGGCCCGCCGCCGGCGCGCCCGGCGGCGGAGCCGGCCGCGATTTTTCTTCCGCGGCCAGCCGGGTGATCCCGATCGCTGCCGCCCCGGCCGAAGGCGCCGGTTGCCACGGCGGTGCGGAGCAGATGCGCAGCGCGGCGGTGGCCGCCGGCAACCAGGCCATGCTGGCCCGCTACGCGGCCGACTACCCGGTCGATCCGAAGCGCGGGCCGCACGACCAGCCGCAGAGCATGTGCCCGGCCTTCGGCTCGCTGCGCGTGGGCCTGCGGATGCGGCGCACCGCCACCATCCTGTCGGGCTCGGCCTGCTGCGTCTACGGCCTGACCTTCACCTCGCACTTCTACGGCGCCCGTCGCAGCGTGGGCTACGTGCCGTTCAACAGCGAGACGCTCGTCACGGGCAAGCTGTTCGAGGATATCCGCGAGGCGGTGTTCAAGATGGCGGACCCGGCCCGCTACGACACCATCGTCGTCACCAACCTGTGCGTGCCAACCGCCTCCGGCGTGCCGCTGCGGCTGCTGCCGAAGGAGATCAATGGCGTGCGCATCATCGGCATCGACGTGCCGGGCTTCGGCGTGCCCACGCACGCGGAGGCCAAGGACGTGCTGGCCGGTGCCATGCTCGCCTACGCCCGCAATGAGGCCGAGGCCGGGCCAGTGGCCGCGCCGCGCGGCGGCGCCAGCCGGCTGCCGACGGTGACACTGCTCGGCGAGATGTTCCCGGCCGACCCGGTGGGCATCGGCATGATGCTCGAACCGCTCGGCCTGGCGGCCGGACCGGTGGTGCCGACGCGCGAATGGCGCGAGCTGTATGCCGCGCTCGACTGCGCCGTGGTGGCGGCGATCCATCCGTTCTACACGGCCAGCGTCCGCGAGTTCGAGGCCGCCGGCCGGCCGGTGGTCGGCTCGGCGCCGGTCGGCCACGACGGCACGGCTGCCTGGCTCGATGCGGTCGGTCGCGCCACCGGGGTCGCGCAGGCAAAGGTGGATGCCGTCAAGAACAAGCTGCTGCCCGGCATCCGCGGCGCGCTCGCGGCCCGGCCGATCAAGGGCCGCATCACCCTGTCGGGCTACGAGGGCTCCGAGCTGCTGGTCGCGCGGCTGCTGATCGAAAGCGGCGCCGACGTGCGCTACGTCGGCACCGCCTGCCCGCGCACGCCGTGGTCGGCCGCCGACCGCGAGTGGCTCGAGGCCCATGGCGCCCGGGTGCAGTTCCGCGCCTCGCTCGAAGACGACATCGCCGCCTTTGCGGAGTTCGAGCCCGACCTGGCCATCGGCACCACGCCGGTCGTGCAGCACGCCAAGAGCCGCGCCACGCCGGCGCTGTACTTCACCAACCTGATCTCGGCGCGGCCGCTGATGGGCCCGGCCGGCGCGGGCTCGCTCGCCCAGGTGATCAACGCCGCGCTCGCCTCGCAAGGCCGCTTCGACCAGATGAAGACCTTCTTCGGCAATGTCGGCGAGGGTGCCAGCGGCGGCGTGTTCCACGACAACGGCACGGTGCCGCAGGACCGCCCCGAGTTCCGCTCGTACTACCGACGGCAGCTCGAGAAGGCGGCCAAGAAGCGCAAGGCCGAGGAGATGATCTGATGCTGGTCATCGACCACGACCGCGCCGGCGGTTACTGGGGCAGCGTCTACGTCTTCACGGCGATCAAGGGGCTGCAGGTCATCATCGACGGCCCGGTGGGCTGCGAGAACCTGCCGGTGACCTCGGTGCTGCACTACACCGACGCGCTGCCGCCGCACGAGCTGCCGATCGTCGTCACCGGGCTGGCCGAGGAAGAGCTGGGCCAGAAGGGCACCGAGGGCGCCATGCGCCGGGCCCACAAGGTGCTCGATCCCGAGCTGCCCGCGGTGGTCGTGACCGGCTCGATCGCCGAGATGATCGGCGGCGGGGTTACGCCCGAGGGCACCAACATCCAGCGCTTCCTGCCGCGCACCATCGACGAGGACCAGTGGCAGAGCGCCGACCGCGCGCTGCTGTGGCTGTGGCAGCAGTACGGCCTGCGCCACGTGCCCGAGCGCAAGCGCAAGGACGGCCGCAGTTCTCAAGACCGGCCGCGCGTGAACCTCATCGGTCCGGCCTACGGCATGTTCAACATGCCGAGCGACCTGGCCGAGATCAAGCGCCTGGTCGAGGGCATCGGCTGCGAGATCAACCTCGTGTTCCCGCTCGGCAGCCATCTGGCCGACGTGCAGCAGCTGGCCAACGCCGACGTCAATGTCTGCCTGTACCGCGAGTACGGCCGCCTGCTGTGCGAGGCGCTCGAGCGCCCGTACCTGCAGGCGCCGATCGGCCTGCACAGCACCACCGCCTTCCTGCGCAAGCTGGCCGAGCTCACCGGCCTCGATGCCGAACCGTTCATCGAGCGCGAGAAGCACACCACCATCAAGCCGCTGTGGGACCTGTGGCGCTCGGTCACACAGGACTTCTTCGGCACCGCCAGCTTCGGCATCCATGCCAACGAGACCTACACGCGCGGCATCCGCCACTTCCTCGAAGACGAGCTGGGGCTGCCGTGCAACTTCGCCTTTGCGCGCCGCGCCGGCGTGAAGCCCGACAACGAAGCGGTGCGCGAGGCGATCAAGACCCGCACGCCGCTGGTGCTGTTCGGCTCCTACAACGAGCGCATGTACCTGGCCGAGATCGGCGGCCGCGCGGTCTACATCCCGGCGAGCTTTCCCGGCGCGCTGATCCGTCGCCACACCGGTACGCCGTTCATGGGCTATGGCGGGGCGACCTATCTCGTCCAGGAAGTGTGCAACGCGCTGTTCGATGCGCTGTTCCACATCCTGCCGCTGGCCAACGATCTGGACCGGGTGGACGCCACGCCGGCCCGCGGCCCGGCACAGGCGCAGCCGCACCCGGAACTGGCGTGGGACGCCGAGGCCCAGGCGCTGCTGGCGCAGTGGGTCGAGGACCAGCCGGTGCTGGTGCGAATTTCCGCGGCCAAGCGGATGCGCGACCGCGCCGAACAGGACGCCCGCTCGGCGGGCGAGAGCAGGGTGACGACCGTGCGTGCGCGGCGCGCTCTGGCGGCCCTGCAGCCCGGGGTGACCGCGTGAGTGCAGCCCTGCACGCCCCGGCGCGCTCCGACCAGGCCCGCCGCGCCCGCGCGGCGGTCGCTACACGCTGCGATGCCACGGCATCGCGGCTGCTCGACGTCACGGCGGGCGCCGTGGCCGCCTTTGCTGCGCAGGCAACCAGCGCAGTGGGCCACATCGGCCGATTGTCTTAGGAAACGTCTATGGCTGAACGGAAATCCATCTCCGGCCTGACTGACGAGGAAGCCCAAGAGTTCCACAAGTACTACGTACAGGGCTTCGTGATGTTCACCGCGGTTGCCGTGGTGGCTCACTTCCTCGTCTGGATCTGGCGCCCCTGGCTGTAACGGCTGTCGCGAAAGGGAATCCCATGGCCTCCATCGTTCAACCGAACATCTCGACGCCTTCGCAGTTGAAGAAGGACATCCGCGCGTTTCACGGCATCTTCGCCGTGAGCTTCGTCGTGTTCCTCGTGATCGCGCTGGTCGGCGAGGCGCTGGGCTGGCACTGGCGTTCCTGGCTGCCGGGTGCAGAGGGCGTCAAGTCCCTGACCGGCGGCGTCAAGGCAGCGGTTTACACCTTCATGTCGTATCTCAGTTAGGAGATTGAACTCATGTGGCGAATCTGGCGCCTGTACGACCCTCTCCGGGCCATGGTGGTCCAAGGCATTTTCCTGTTCTCGCTGGCAGCTCTGATCCATCTGATCCTGCTCAGCACGAACAAGTACAACTGGCTCGATGGCCCCAAGGCCAAGCCGGTGGCGACGCAAAACGCGCCGATGCCTGCGCCCAAGTCCTGAAGGCGAGACAACGATGCGGCCCGTGGCCGTGGTCGCTCCGCGACCACGGCGCCGCCTCGGCAGAAGTGCAGTGCGAGACCCCCGGTGACCCGTTGGGTTGCCGCTGGAGGACAACACCATGGCAATGCTTAGTTTTGAACGGAAGTACCGCGTACGAGGCGGCACCCTGGTCGGGGGCGATCTCTTCGACTTCTGGGTCGGGCCGTTCTACGTCGGCTTCTTCGGGGTGACCACGATCTTCTTCTCGATCCTGGGCACCGCGCTGATCCTCTGGGGCGCGGCCAACGGGCCGACCTGGAACGTCTGGCAGATCAGCATCGCGCCGCCCGACCTGTCCTACGGGCTGGCGCTGGCCCCGCTCATGGAAGGCGGGCTGTGGCAGCTCATCACCGTGTGCGCGATCGGTGCCTTTGGCAGCTGGGCGCTGCGCGAGGTGGAGATCTGCCGCAAGCTGGGCATTGGCTACCACGTGCCCTTTGCCTTCAGCGTGGCGATCTTCGCGTACGTGACGCTGGTGGTGTTCCGGCCGCTCCTGATGGGTGCCTGGGGCCACGGCTTCCCCTACGGCATCTTCAGCCACCTGGACTGGGTGTCGAACGTCGGCTACCAGTACCTGCACTTCCACTACAACCCGGCGCACATGCTGGCGGTGAGCTTCTTCTTCACCACCACGCTGGCGCTGTCGCTGCATGGCGCGCTCGTCCTGTCGGCCACCAATCCGGCCAAGGGCGAGACGGTCAAGACCTCGGACCACGAGGACACCTTCTTCCGCGACGCGATCGGCTATTCCGTCGGCACGCTCGGCATCCACCGTCTGGGCCTGTTCCTCGCGCTGTCGGCCGGTTTCTGGAGCGCGGTGTGCATCGTGATCAGCGGACCGTTCTGGACCAAGGGCTGGCCGGAGTGGTGGACCTGGTGGCTGCACCTGCCGATCTGGAGCCAGTGGCCGCTCAATTGACGGGCGTTGGCGAAGGCGTTCCGCAGCGATGTGCTCATTCAAGTCAGTAGAGGCTCAATGATGGCCACGTATCAGAACTTGTTCACGCAGGTGCAGGTGATCGGCCCGCCGTCCCCAGGCGTCGAACTGCCCGCGGGCCACTCCCCGCGCACCGGCAAGGGCTTCTTCAACTACTGGGCGGGCAAGATCGGCAACGCGCAGATCGGCCCGATCTACCTCGGCGGCCTGGGCCTGGCGGCGCTCATCACCGGCACGCTGGCCTTCAACATCATCGGGCTGAACATGCTGGCCTCGGTGAACTGGAACCCCATCGAGTTCATCAAGCAGCTGTTCTGGCTGTCTCTCGATCCGCCGCCGCCGCAGCTCGGCCTCACGACGCCGGCGCCGCTGAACCAGGGCGGCTGGTGGCAGATTGCCGGCGGCCTGCTCACGGTCTCGGTGCTGCTGTGGTGGGCGCGCATGTACACGCGGGCGCGCGCGCTCGGCATGGGCACGCACGTGGCCTGGGCCTTCGCCAGCGCGATCTGGCTGTTCCTCGTCCTCGGCTTCATCCGCCCGGTGCTGATGGGCAGCTGGAGCGAGGCGGTGCCGTTCGGCATCTTCCCGCACCTGGACTGGACGGCGGCCTTCAGCCTGCGCTACGGCAACCTGTTCTACAACCCGTTCCATGCGCTGTCGATCGTCTTCCTGTACGGCTCGGTACTGCTGTTTGCGATGCACGGCGCCACCATCCTGGCGGTCAGCCGGTTCGGCGGCGATCGCGAGATCGAGCAGATCGTCGATCGCGGCACCGCCTCGGAGCGCGCGGCGCTGTTCTGGCGCTGGACCATGGGCTTCAACGCGACGATGGAATCGATCCACCGCTGGGCCTGGTGGTTCGCGGTGCTGACGACGCTGACCGGCGGCATCGGCATCCTGCTGACCGGCACGGTGGTCGACAACTGGTACCTGTGGGCGGTCAAGCACGGGGTGGCGCCACCGTATCCGCCGGTGTGGAGCCCCGTCCCGGTCGACCCGTCCCTGCTGCAAGGAGTCAAGCCATGACGACGTCGCTGAAGATCCTTGGCGCGGCCGCCGCGCTGGCCGTGCTGGCCGGCTGCGAGCGTCCGCCGGTCGACAGCGTGCAGTTCGGCTACCGCGGCACGGGCATGGTCCAGGTCTACAACCCGCGCACGGTGGCCCAGCAGCAGCCGCTGAACGTCGTGCCCGAGGCCCTGCCCACGGTGCCCGACGAGGGCCCACGCGCTCGCGAGATCTATCAGAACGTGCAGGTGCTCGGCGACCTGTCGGCGGCCAACTTCATCCGCCTGATGACGGCGATCACGCAGTGGGTGTCGCCCGAGCAGGGCTGCAACTACTGCCACAACCCGGCCAACCTGGCGGACGACAGCGTCTACACCAAGGTGGTGGCGCGCAAGATGCTGCAGCTCACGCAGAACGTCAACGCCAACTGGAAGAGCCATGTGGCCGACACCGGCGTCACCTGCTGGACCTGCCACCGCGGCAAGCCGGTGCCGGAGTACGTCTGGTTCACGGCGCCGCCGCAGGACCTGAAGTCCAACTTCATCGGCGACAAGGCGGGCCAGAACACGCCAGCCAAGACGGTCGGCTACGCGAGCCTGCCTTTCGATCCGTTCACTCCGTACCTCAGGGATGCGCTGCCGATCCGCGTCAACGGCCGGGCGCCGCTGCCGGGGCCCGAGGGCGCCAACAACCGCAGTTCGATCCAGCAGGCCGAGCACACCTACGCGCTGATGATGCACATGTCCAGCGGGCTGGGCGTCAACTGCACCTACTGCCACAACACCCGCTCGATCTCCGAGTGGACTTCGAGCCCGCCGACGCGCGTGACCGCCTGGTACGGCATTCGCATGGTGCGTGACATCAACGTCAACTACATCGAGCCCGTCACCAATGTCTTTCCGGCCAACCGGCTCGGCGAACTGGGCGACGTGGCCAAGACCCACTGCGCCACCTGCCACCAGGGCGCCTTCAAGCCGCTGTACGGCAACGGCTCGCTGCTCAAGGCCCACCCCGAACTGGCTGTTCCGCCCAAGACGGGGGCACCGAAGGCGGCGGCCCTTGGACAGGTTCTGTTCGCGGTCAACCGCTCCGACCTGAACGCGGAGGCCCGCGCCGCGATCCGGCGGGCGGCCGCTGAGCTGACCGCCAACCAGGCGCTGAAGGTCGACATCTCCGGCTTCGCCGACCAGACCGGCAGCGCCGACAAGAACCTGGAGCTCGCCCGGCAGCGTGCCGTGGCCGTGCGCGAAGCGCTGAAGGCCGCCGGCGTACCCGAGGCGCGCATCAACCTGCGCAAGCCGGAGTTCGTCATCGGCGGTACGGCGGACGACTCGCGGCGCGTCGATATCATCCCGGCAACCTAGCGACGCTCGGTGACCTGACATCGCATTCCGGGCCCGCAAGGGCCCGCTTTGCTTGGGCGGCATCCACCTGCTGCGCCGATCGACCCCATGCCTCCCGACGATCCGCTGCCCGTCCTGGCCGGACCGAGCCGCCCGGCCGCGCTGCTGGTGAGCCCGAGCTACGTGCTGGTGCTCGCCGAGTACCGGCCCGGGGCGCGCCTGTGGGGTCTGGGCCGGCTGATCGGCGGACCGCGTGCCCTGCATGGCGAACGTGACCTGACCTTCTGCAAGGTGCTGGGCAGCGGCCGCGACGGCGGCTTCGGGCTGGCGCCGAGTTTCTCGCGCCAGGGCCTGTTCTGCGCCTTTGCCACCGACGCGGCGGCGCGCCAGTTCCTGCACGGCCCACGCGTTGCGGCGCTGGCCGCGCATGCACGCGAGTTCCTGGTCGCGCGGCTGTCGGCCTACTCCTCGCGCGGCGCCTGGTCGGGCCAGCCGCTGCGCGCCGCCGCCGCCGCTCCCGGCAGCGGGCCGATCGGCGCCCTGACGCGCGCCTCGATCCGCGCGGCGGCTGCGCCTGCCTTCTGGCGCCACGCGCCGCGCTCGCAGGACGCGCTGGCCGCGGCCGACGGCTGTCTGCTCGCAGCGGGCCTGGGCGAGGCGCCGCTGCTGCGCCAGGCCACCTTCAGCCTGTGGCGCAGCGAGGCCGCGATGGATACCTACGCGCGCAGCGGCGCGCACCTGGAGGCGATCCGCGCCGCCGCCCGCCACCGCTTCTTCACCGAGTCGCTGTTCATGCGCTTCGTGCCCCTGCAGGTTCAGGGCACCTGGCAGGGACGCTCGCATGACCTCGTCGCTGCGGCCTGAACACCACGTCGCGGTGGTGGGCGCCGGCATCGGCGGCCTGACCGCGGCCCTGCTGCTGGCCAGCCGCGGTCTGCACGTCACGCTGATCGAGCGCGCCGCCACGCCGGGCGGCAAGATGCGTCACGTGTGGGTCGACGGCCGGCCCGTCGACTCCGGTCCCACCGTCTTCACGCTGCGCTGGATCTTCGACCAGATCTTCGCCGCCGCCGGCACCTCGGTCGAAGCCGAACTCGCACTGACACCGCTGCCGGTGCTGGCGCGCCATCACTGGGACGGGCAGGCGCAGTCGCTCGACCTGCATGCCGATGCGGCGCGCAACCTCGATGCCGTCGGCCGCCTGGCTGGCGCGGCCGAGGCGCGGCGCTTTGCCGCCTTCTGCGCCGAGGCGCAGCGGCTGTACCGGACGCTCGAGGCGCCCTACATCCGCTCCGATCGCCCCACCTTCTGGCAGATGGTCGGCGACCTCGGGCCGCGCGGGCTCGCCACGTTGGCCGCACTCGGGCCGTTTGCCACCCTGTGGCGGCGGCTGGCGCACCACTTCACCGACGTACGCCTGCAGCAGTTGTTCGGCCGCTACGCGACCTACTGCGGCGCCTCGCCCTGGGCCGCACCCGCCACCCTGATGCTGGTGGCGCAGGTCGAGCTCGACGGCGTGTGGACGGTGGACGGCGGCATGCACGCGGTGGCGGCCACGCTGGCGCAACTGGCGCAGCGGCGCGGCGCGCGGCTGCGCTACGACACCCACGTGCGTGAGATCGTCGTGCGCGACGGCCGGGCGCGCGCCCTGCGGCTGGTCGATGCGCAGGGCGAAGAAGAGGAACTGCCGGCCGACTCCATCGTCTTCAACGGCGACGCCGCCGCGCTGTCGCAGGGCCTGCTCGGCGACGGCGTGCGCCGCGCGGCGCCGGCCGTGCGGCCGCACGAGCGCTCGCTGTCGGCCGTCACCTGGTCGATGGTGGCCCAGGCCGATGGCCTGCCCCTGCTGCCGCACAACGTCTTCTTCCAGGACGACTATGCCGGCGAGTTCCGCGACATCGCCGCCGGCCGGCTGCCGGCGCGCGGCACCGTCTACCTTTGTGCGCAGGATCGCGACACCGCGGCCACGCTGCGCGCCAGCGTCGCGGCCGAGCGGATGCTGTGCCTGGTCAACGCGCCGGCCGTGGGCGATGCGCCTGCCGGCCCTCACCCTTCTGCGCTCGACGCGGCGGAGATCGAACGATGCGAGCAGAACCACTTCGCGCTGCTGCGGCGCTGCGGGCTCACGCTGACGCCGGTGGCGCGGACGGTGACCACGCCGCGCGAGTTCCACCGCCTCTTCCCGGGGACGGGCGGGGCGATCTACGGACGCGGCTTCGCGGACCGGATGACCGGCGGCTGGATGACGCTGTTCAAGCGCTCGGGCGCCCGTACGCCGGTGCCGGGCCTGTACCTGGCGGGGGGCAGCGTGCATCCGGGGCCGGGCGTGCCGATGGCGGCGATGAGCGGCCAACTGGCGGCCGCGACGCTGCTGGCGCACCTCGATTCGACCAGCCGGTCGCGCCGGGTGGTTATCTCTGGTGGTACGTCGACGCCCTCAGCGATGACGGCCGGCACGGCCTGAGCATCATCGCCTTCGTCGGCAGCGTGTTCTCGCCGTACTACGCGCGCGCCCGCCGCGCCGGCGCGGCCGACCCCGAAGACTTCTGCGCCATCAACGTGGCGCTGTACGGCGCCGCCGGCAAGCGCTGGACCATGACCGAGCGGGCGCGCCGCCACATGCGGCGCAGCGCGCGCGAGTTCTCGGTCGGCCCGAGCTTCATTGCCTGGGACGGCAACGCGCTGACCGTGAGCTTCGACGAATGGTCGGTGCCGCTGCCGCAGCGCGTGCGCGGCCGCGTGCGGTTGCATCCGGCCGGGCTGTGCCGGCATGTCACGCACCTGGACGAGGCGCGCCGCCATCGCTGGGGCCCGATCGCGCCGGTGGCCCGCGTCGAGGTGGAACTCGACTCGCCCGCCTGCCGCTGGAACGGCCACGCCTACTTCGACTCGAACGAAGGCGACGAGCCGATCGACGTGCCGTTCATCGAATGGGACTGGGCGCGCATGGGCCTTGCCAGCGGCCACACCGCGGTCATCTACGACGTGCGCCAGAAGCGGGCGCCCGACCGCGTGCTGGCGCTGCGTTTCGCGCCCGACGGCGGGGTGGAAGAGTTCGATGCGCCGCCCCGTCACCGGCTGCCGCGCACCCTGTGGCGGCTGGCGCCGACGATGCGCAGCGAGACCGCGCCGGTACGCCGCCAGTGGCTGGAAGACACGCCGTTCTACGCGCGCGCCGTGCTCGATGCCCGCGTCTGCGGCGAGCCGGTGGTGGCGATGCACGAGACGCTCGACGTCGGCCGGCTGGCCACGCGGGCGGTGCAGTCGATGCTGCCCTTCAGGATGCCGCGGCGGGGGTGAGGGCGGCGGTGCGGAGCGGCTGGCGCCCCCATTAAGTTGCGCGGTGTGCGGCAGTTGGCGCCGTTGCCCCGGTGCACCCTTCGCCGCTCCGATCGTCTGCGGGTCGAGGCCCAAAGCCTGATACCGGCCAGGAGCACGCGCATCGGCTCGACTCAGAGCCTGTGAAAAAATCGACTGCGCGGCCCGATCTCGCGCCTGCGCTGCTCGCCGTACCACCCTGTGCAGGTCCGCTGCTCGGCGCGACCTCGGGCCGCTCGCGACGACTTTCTCACAGGCTCTCACGCAAGTCGACCGGCCGCAGCCAGGCCGTCAAGGCAGTACTCGAAAGACTCGCCTGCCCAACACAGGCCTGCGCAAGCCTTGCAGAGGGCCGTTGAACCCAAAGAAAACAGCGGTGACCCAGACGCCGCCCGCGTCGGTTGCGGTGTTGGCGGGCCGAGCTGGCGCACGATGCGCTGGCAGATGTAGGATGACAAAGGTCGCTCTGGCCCGGCGTTCAGATCGACGCCGCAGCAGGACGCCACGCTGTTCGAGAGCCGGGTGGCCGGCGAGCCCTGCCGGCACGGCTGGACTCACCGCGACCTCCGATCGCAGCTGAGCGCTGCGCGCTGGCGATGTGCCTGCGCCGACCGCCCGAAGAAGGCCGGCGCCCAGGGCAGCCGCTGCTTCAGGCGGCTGTGTGCGCGCGGACTCATGGCCAAGATCCCGCGCACCCGGCTCTGACGGGTCGTCGACAACGGGCGCAAGGCCGTGGGCGCCAACATGCGCTTGCGCGAGCACCACTTCCCGGGTTTCGAAGCCGTCATCATGCACGGAACGTCTCTGCAGGAAACACGGAAGTCGCAGCAAAGGATTTGATGTTCATGCCGATGCCGCATCGCGTGGCGCCGACGTCGTGGCCCCGCATCGCTGGGGCGCTGGTTGCGCTGCTCGCGCTCAACGCGCTGCTGAGCTTCGGTCCCTGGTGGCCCACGCCGGGGGTGGTGCCGCAGGCGCGGCTGGCGCCGGAGATGGTGGCGGTGTGGCTGGGGCTGCTGGCGTTGGCTGCACGGCGCCAGTCGCCTTCGCCACGGCTGCTGTGGCTGCTGGCGGCCGGGGTGTTGGTGCTGGTGCTGGGACGCTACGCCGACGTCACCGCGCCCAGCCTGTTCGGGCGGCCCATCAGCCTGTACTGGGACGTGCCCCAGGTGCCGCGCTTCCTGTGGGTCACCGCGCGCAGCCAGCCCTGGTGGGCCTCGGCGCTGGCGGCGGCCGTGGTGCTGGCGCTGGGCTGGGCGCTGCTGGCGCTGATCCGGGGGTGTCTGGCGCTGGTGCTGCGCCACCTGGCCCCGCGCGCCCTGCGCTCGGTCTGGGCCTGGGTGGCGGCGTTCGCGGCCGCACTGCTGGCGGCTGCGCACATGGCCGGCGTGCCGGGTACCGGCCGCTACGCCACGCATGCCGTACTGCCCACCTACATGCAGCAGCTGCGCCTGCTGTTGGACGCGCACTGGCCAGGCCGCCTGGCCTACGCGCTGCCGGCACTGACGCCCGTGGAGGACGCGATGGCCCTGAACGGCCCGCGCGCGCTGGCCGCGCTGCGGCAGCGCGATGTCAGCTTCATCTTCCTGGAGTCCTTTGGCGCCGTACTGTACGACCACCCGCGGATCCGGCCGGCCACCGAGGCCGGCCGGGTGGCGCTGCAGCAGGCGTTGGCCGCGAGCGGGCGGCAGGTGGTCTCGGGCTTTTTCCGCTCGCCGGTGATCGGCGGGGCCTCGGACCTGGCGCACCTGTCGCTGCTGTCGGGCGTGAACCTGTCGGACCCGCGCCGTCACGACCTGCTGCTGACCACGGGCCGGCCGACGCTCATGCACCTGTTCCGCCAGGCTGGCTACCAGGCCTTCGGTCTGTACCACGCAGTCTCGTGGCCCTGGCCGGAGCACGTGCATTACGGCTTCGACTACTTTGTCGACGGCCCGGCGCTGGGTTACGCGGGTCCGCCCATCACCTTCTGGAAGATCCCGGACCAGATTGCGCTGGCGCGCTTCGACGCCCTTTACCCGCGCACCGCCGACAGCCCGCCGCGGGTGCTGTTCTTCCCCACCATCACCTCGCACTTCCCCTTCAACCCGGTGCCGCCCTACCAGCCCGACTGGACGCGCGCCGCCAGCGCCAATCCCTTCGACGCCGCAGCGGTGCAGGCGGCGCTGGCGCAGCCGCTGGACTGGCTGGACATGGGCACGCACTACGTTGGCACGGTCAACTATGTCTATCGCTGGCTGGCCGGCCACTTCCGCCGGCCCGAGCCGCGCGAGACGGTCTATGTGCTCATTGGCGACCACCAGCCCACGGCCAACATCACCGGCGAAGGCGTGCCCTGGGACGTGCCGGTACACATCGTCAGCCGCGACCCGGCGCTGCTCGAACGCTTCAGGGCGCTAGGCTTCACCGACGGCCTGTGGCCCGAGCGCACGGTACTGGGCGAGCTGAACCACCTCCACAGTCTGCTGCTGACCGCCTTCGGCGAGGCGGCGCCCGCGCCATGACCCCGCCGGCTGCAGCCCCCACGGCCCGGCGCCCCTGGGCCCCCGCACTGGCGCTGGGCCTGGTGTTGGCGCTGCTGAACGCCGCCGCCTGGGGTTTGCTGCAGGCGCAGCTGCCGGCGCCTGACCATGTCGGGCCGCTGGCGGGACTGTCCTACAGCGGTGCGGGCCGCTGGGACAGCCCGCTGGCCGGCGAACGGCCGGACCACGAGCGCATCGCGCAGGACCTGGCGCTGCTGTCGCGGCACACGCGCCGTATCCGCACCTACGCCGCGTCCGACCACCCCGAGCTGCCGGCACTGGCCCGCGAGCACGGCCTGGAAGTGCTGCTGGGCGCCTACCTGAGCGACCGGCTCGACCACAACCAGCGCGAGCTGCGGGCGGCCATCGCGCAGGCGCAGTCGCATGCCAACGTGCGCCGCGTGCTCGTCGGCAACGAGACGCAACTCACCGCCCGGCTGCCGCCCAACCGCCTGGCCGGCTACCTGGACCAGGCCCGCACCGCGCTGCGCGGCACGGGCGTGCAGGTGTCCACAGCCGAGCCCTGGCATGTCTGGCTGGCGCGTCCGCAGCTGGCGCTGCACGTCGACTTCATTGCCATCCACGTGCTGCCCTACTGGGAAGGCGAGGCCGTCGATACCGCGGTGCAGACCGCGCTGGCCCAGATCGAGCGCGTGCGCGCACGTTTCCCCGGCCGGGAGGTGCTGGTGGCCGAGATCGGCTGGCCCGGCAACGGCCCGCCCGTGGACCGGGCCCGGGCGACGCCGGCCAACCAGGCGCTGTTCGTGCGCGGCTTTGTCCATGAGGCCACGGCCCGCGGGATCGACCATGTGCTGATCGAGGCCTTCGACCAGCCCTGGAAGATCGCGACCGAGGGCCGGGCCGGCGCCTACTGGGGCCTGTGGGACACCTGGCGCAACCCGAAGTTCGCATTCACCGGCCCGGTTCAGGCCGACCCCCACTGGCCCCACAAGGCCGCGCTGGCGGCCGTGCTCGGCATGGCCTGGGCGCTGCCTTTCCTGCTGGCGGCGCCCGGGCTGCGTCTAGCGGCGCGCGTGGCGCTGGCCGCGGCGGCGCAGGCCATCGCCTCGCTGGCGGTCATCCTGCTGGCCATCCCGCTGTCGTACTACCTGACCGGCACCGACCTGCTGGGCCTGCTACTGGTGCTGGCGGCGCTGGCCTTCATCTGCGCCACCCTGCTGGCGCAAAGCTTCGAGTTCGTCGAGCGCTTCTGGGCTCCGCCGGCCGCGCCGGTGCCAGCGGCCGCGGCGGCGCCAGCGACGTCGGCTCCGCCCTTCGTCAGCGTCCACCTGGCCTGCGCCAACGAGCCGCCGGAGATGGTCATCGAGGCCGTGCAGTCGCTGCTGGCCCTGGATTGGCCGGCCTTCGAGGTCGTCGTGGTGGACAACAACACCGCCGACGCGCAGGCCCGCCAGCGGCTGGCGCAGTGGGCCGCCACGCTGCCCGACGCGCGCTTGCGCTTTGCGCAGTTCGAGCGCCTGCCCGGCTTCAAGGCCGGGGCGCTGAACCAGGCGCTGGCGCTGACCTCGCCCCAGGCGCAGTGGGTGGCGGTGGTGGACGCCGACTATGTCGTCGACCCGCAGTGGCTGCGCGCCGTGCAGACCCACCTGCAGGACCCGGGCGTGGGCATAGTGCAGGCGCCGCAGGCACACCGCCACTGGGCCGGCACGCGGCTGCAGCGCATGATGAACTGGGAGGCTGAGGGCTTCTTCCGGATCGGCATGCACCACCGCGCCGTGCGCAACGCCATCGTCCAGCACGGCACCATGAGCCTGGTGCGCGCCGACGACTTGCGCCGCCTGCGCTGGCGCGAACAGGGCGTGTGCGAGGACACCGAACTCGGCCTGCGCCTGCTGCGCGAGGGACGCCGCGCCGTCTACGTGGACCGGGTGTTGGGCGCCGGCCTGCTGCCCGCCGACTTCGTGGCCTACGCGCGCCAGCGCCGGCGCTGGGCGCTGGGCGCGATGCAAATCCTGCGCCTGCATGCAGGTGCGCTGCTGGGCCGCTCACCGCTGACGTGGGCACAGCGATACCACTTCCTGGCCGGTTGGCTGCCCTGGCTGGGCGACGCGCTGCACCTGCTTTTCTCGCTGGTGATGATTGCCTTCAGCCTGGGCCTGGTGTACCTGCCCCGCAGCGTGGAGCCGCCGCTGTGGCTGTTCGTGGCGCCGCTGATCGCCTTCTTCACAGTGCGGCTGCTCACCGGCCCGCTGTTGTACGCGCGCTGCGTGCCGTGCGGACTGGCCGACCGGCTGGGGGCGGCGGTGGCCGGCATGGCCTTGTCGCACCGCATCGCGTGCGGCGCTTGGCAGGGGCTGCGACGGCGGCCGGCGGTGTTCGAGATCACGCGCAAGGCCTCACCGGGCGCGCTGGCGGCCGGCGATGGACCGCCCTCCGATGCGGATACGCCTCGGCCCTACCCGGGTCCGGCGGTGGCGCGGGGCATCGAACAGGAACTGGCGCTGCTGGCCGGTCTGGTGTTCTGCATCCTGCTGCTGTGGCTCACGCGCGGCAGCGGCGACGCCGGCCGCCTGGGCTGGATGGCCATCCTGGCGGTGCAGTCGCTGCCCTATGCCGCGGCGCTGCTATGCCGGCTGGTGGAGACTCGTGACGCGCGCGAGCGTCTGCTGCCGGTCGACCCCGTCAAGCCTCGCGGCGCGCCCGTGGCGGCCGGCGGCGCTTGAGCGATCAGGCTCCCAGGCTCAGCCTCGGCCCTACGGCGCCGGCCGGCGCATCCGCGCCACCACCGCGGCCTCGGCAAAGCCATGGCACCGGAAGCCGGCCAGCACCGCGTCCAGCGCCGCCGGCGCGCAGGCTGTCAGCAGGCCGCCGCTCCGCTGCGGGTCGGTGAGCCGCGCGCGGTCTTCGGCGGCAAAGTCCTTCCGCAGCGCCACCTGCGCGCCATCGAAGCAGGTGCGGGTCGGGTCGTACGGCAGAGCTTGCAGCCGCGGCTGGGGTGCCGTTGAAGCGAGCGCAGCCGCATCGGCGTAGATTGGCACTTCTTGGAGGGTTTCCTTTCTTGCTCGTCATTGCAAAGCCGACGGTGCTGCGACTCGGACTGGCCGCTGCGGTCGCCACGACCTTTCTGGCGGGCTGCGCGGCGCATTACCGCGCGTCCGACTTCGTGCGTGCCGGGCCCGGCGGCCCGTTCGACACCACGCAGGCGCTGGCCTTGCTTCCGAGCGGTTACCGCGTCGAAACCGGCAGCGTCGCCACGCCCGACGGCGAGCGCCTGTATCGCGTGGCCTTCATGCACCCGCAGGCCCGCTCGGATCTGCTGCTGTTCGGCGGCAACCTGTTCCGCTCGGATACGCAGGCGGCGTTTGCTGCTCGTCACGTGCTGGCCGCTTGGCGCGGCAATCTGGTGCTGTACGACTACCGCGGACGCGGGCAGAGCAGCGGTGTTCCCAGCGTCGCTGCGCTGCGCAGCGACGCGCTGTTGGCCTTCGACACCGAGATGACGCGCTCGACCCAGGCCGGCCGTAAGCTCGCGCTGGGCGGTTTCTCGCTGGGCGGCGTCATGGCTGCCGCCGTGACGGAGCAGCGCACGCCGGCGGCCTTGCTGTTGCTGGCTACCACGACCGACGCGCGCGAGCACGCCGATGCGGTCATGCCCTGGTACGCCAAGCGGCTGGTACGACTACAGATCGATCCCGAGGTCGCGGCTATCGACAATCGCCGTGCGTTGCGGCGCTACACGGGCCCGCTGCTGGTGGCTGTCGGCGCCGACGATCGGGCCACGCCCCCGGCGCTGTCGAAGCGGCTTTACGAAGCGGCAGCAACCCCTGCGGAGCACAAGCAGATCCATGTCTTGCCGGGGGTCGGCCACAACAACCTGCTGGCGGCCGATGAGTTCGGGCGCGCCTTATCGCAGTTCATGCAGGCGCACGGGCTGTAGCGCGGATGTCCTCCAACTGGCCCATCGTCCTGATCGAAGGCATCATGGTCTTCGGCGGCGCGCTGGCCTTTGCCTGGTGGCAACTGCGCGACATCAAGCGCGACCAGAAGAAGGCGGCCGACGAGCGCGCGGCGCGCGAGCGGGCTGCGGCGGCCGCACCTGCAACAGCAGCCCAGGCAGCCGACCCCGCCGCCGCGCCGGCGCCGCGCGACGGCGACCGGCCCGGCGGAGCGGCTTGACCGCTGACCGTTGTCCGCCGACCGTTACTTGTCGACCGTTACTTGTCGACCGCTACCCGCTGACCGTCTGGCTGCCGCGGTTGCGCTCGGCCACGCGCTCGAACAGCTCGATGATCCGCAGCGTGCGCTGGTAGAAGTTGCCGCCAGCGGATTGCTCGGCCGGACGCGCGGCGCGCGCCGCCTCGTCGACGAGGTAGGCCACCGCCGGCAGGGGCGGCAGGTCGTCGCGGCGGCCCGCCGGCAGCACCAGTGCCGCGCCCAGCGACTGGGTGATCAGCGCCAGCTTGCGGCCGCGCGCCACCACCGCGCGGCGGCTCATTGAATCGAGCCCGCCGCGCTCGACCTCGCGGCCGATCTCGGCGTAGACCAGTCGGGCGGCACGGATCGCCGGGCGGCAGGTGCGCGGCAGGGCGGCAATGCCGTGCTCGGCGCGCCGGTACAGCGTATCGGCCGCGGCCAGCAGGCGGGCGACCACGCGGCCGAGCGCCTCGTTGAACTGCGGCGCGGCCAGCCAGGCGTCGGGGTCGATGCCTTCGTCGCGCAGCCAGGTGCGCGGCAGGTACAGGCGCCCGGCGCGGGCGTCCTCGCCCACGTCGCGCGCAATGTTGGTCAGCTGCATCGCCACGCCGAGTTCGCAGGCACGGGCCAGCGCATCGCGCGAGTGCGTCTGCATGATGAGGGCCATCATCGCGCCCACCGTGCCGGCCACGCGCGCCGCGTAGTCGTACAGCGATTCGACGGTCTCGTACTGGCGGCCGGCGGCGTCCCAGCCAAAGCCGTCGAGCAGGGCGCCCAGCAGCGGCATCGGGACGCCAAAGCGCCGTACCACCGGGCCGAGCGCCTGGTCGGCCGGATGGTCTGCGGGGCAGCCGGCATAGATGCGGTGCAGGCGGTGGTGCAGGCGCGCCAGTGCGGTGTCGACCGGCTCGCCGGGGTCGCGCAGGTCGATCGCGTCGTCGGCCACGCGGCAGAAGGCGTACAGCGCGGTGGCCGGTGCCCGCACCGGCGCCGGCAGCAGCAAACTGGCGGCGAAGAAGGTCTTGGAGCCGCCCTGCATCAACTGGCGGCAGGCCGCCGCGGACGCGGTGCCGCCGGCTGGCGACGCCGAGCCTGCTGCGCGCGCATCGTGCGCGGGGTCGGTCCCGCTCGGGCGGTCGTCAGGGCTGCCATGGGCACCGTCGTCGATCATCGTTCATGCCCTCACGGCAGCGGGGTCGGGAATCACCTGGTCCAGTGCGCGCGCCGACATCAGCACGCCCGGCACGCCGGCGCCCGGGTGGGTACCGGCGCCGACCATGTACAGGCGCTCGATGTCCTCGCTGCGGTTGTGCGCGCGGAAGTACGCGCTCTGCAGCAGGATCGGCTCGGCGCCGAAGGCCGCGCCCTTGAAGGACAGCAGCCGGTCGTGGAAGTCCTGCGGCGTGGTCATGCGCGAGGTGACGATGTGCCGCTCGAAGCCGGGCAGCACCGTCTCGTGCAGCCGCCGCGCCACCGTCTGGCGGTAGCGCTCGGCGGTGGCGGGCCAGTCGGTGCCGCTGTCCAGGTGCGGCACGGGCACCAGGGCGTAGAAGGTGTCGCAGCCCGGCGGCGCCATCGAGGGGTCGGTGGCGGTGGGCCGGTGCAGGTACAGGCTGAAGTCGTCGGTCAGGCGATGGCGCTTGAAGATGTCGGCCAGCAGCTCGCCGTAGCGCGGCCCCAGCACCATCATGTGGTGCGGCACCTCGTCGTAGCGGCGGTCCAGCCCGAAGTACCAGACGAACAGGCTCATCGACATCTTCTGGCGCTCGATCCGCGCGTCGGTCCAGTGGCGCCGGTACTGCGCCGGAACCAGGTGCTTGTAGGTCCACGAGGTGTCGCCGTTGGACACCACCAGCGCGGCGGCCATGCGCTCGCCGCTGGCCAACTGCACGCCGACCGCGGTGGGCTTGCCCTGGCGCGGTTCCACCAGCACCTGGCTCACCGGGGTATTGCAGCGCACCTCGACCCGGCGCGACTGCAGCAGCCGCACCATGGCGCGCACGATGGCGCCGGTGCCGCCCATGGCCCAGTGCACGCCCCAATGCCGTTCCAGCGCGTGGATCAGGCTGTAGACACGGGTCACGGCAAATGGGTTGCCGCCGATCAGCAGCGACTGCAGCGTGAAGATCATGCGCAGCTTGGGGTGCCGCATGCAGTCGGCCACCAGCCCATGCAGGCTCTGCCAGCCGCGCAGCTTGACGAGGCCCGGCACCGCGGCGATCAGGTCGCGCACGTCGTTGTAGGCCACCGAGCCCAACTGCAGAAAGCCCACTTCGTAGGACTGCTGGGCCGCGGCCATCAGGCGTTCGTAGCCTTCGAGGTCGGCCGGCGAAAGCCGCGCAATCTGTGCGCGCACGCGCGCCACGTCGTTGGTGTAGTCGAAGCTGTCGCCGTCGTCGAAGCGCACGCGGTAGAACGGTTCCACCGGGCGCAGGTCCACGTCATCGGCAAAGCGGCGGCCCGCCATCTGCCACAGCTCTTCGAGGAAGAACGGGGCGGTGACGATGGTCGGGCCGGCATCGAAGGTGAAGCCGTCCTGGCGCCAGACGTAGGCACGGCCGCCGGGGGCGTCGAGCTTCTCGAGCAGGGTCACGCGGTAGCCGCGGCAGCTCAGCCGGATCGCCGCGCCGAGGCCGCCGAAGCCGGTGCCGATGACGATGGCGTGCGGCGCGTCCGGCCCGGGGATGGGCGGCGCTTCCGCGACCGTGGTGCCGGTCGGTGCCGGGGGTGTGGTGGCAGGACCGCCCGCGCTGCGCAGCAGGGCGGCAGGGGCGGGGACGGCGATCGGTGCGGCACTCATCGAGGGGCTTTCGGGGCCGGTCGGTTCAGCGGGTCGGTCCGGGTTGCGTGGTCGTGGCGGGGGCGGTCGCGCGGGCGCGTCAGGGCTGTTCGCGCGCTGGTTCGCGCAGCGGCGGCGCCACCAGGGCGGCCGGCGGCGCGGGCAGGGGACTGCGCCAGAGCGCCTCCGGCCCGCCGCGCCGCGTGCGCGCCCGCATGGCCCAGCGCCACAGGCGCGTGGTGTCGATCGGCAGCACCATCATCCAGTGCTCGACGATGGCCAGCGCGAGGAAGGCGGCCACCAGCATCAGGCCGGCGACCTCGCCGTCACTCAGGCCGGGGTGCAGCGCGCGCACCACCAGCAGGCCCGCCAGCACGGTGCCGCCGGTCACCGACAGCGGAAACAGCCAGTTCATCGGCCGGCGCCGGAAAAAGCTCTTCAGGTAGGCCAGGTGCTCGGGCAGGAACTCCTCGGACAGGTTGCGCACGCCGAGGAACAGGTTGAGCTTGGCGCTGGTGCGCATCAGCCACAGCGCCAGGAAGGTCCAGGTGCCCACCTGGTTCGGCTGCTGCCAGGTCAGTGCCACGATCAGCAGCGCGGTGCCGATCAGGGCCAGCTCGTGGTACAGGATGGCCTCGATGGCATGGCGGAAGTGCGCCCAACTGCCGCAGTCTTCGCTGCAGCCGGCCTTGCGCGGGCCGGTGATGAGCCCGGTCAGGAACGCCAGCTCGTGCCAGCCCCAGACCAGCACGGCGCTGGCGAAGGCGACGTACGAGGCCATCACGCCGTCCACCGCGGCCGACTTGATGAGGCCGGCCAGACCGACGCCGGCGAGCAGCGTCGAGATCGCCAGGCTCCAGCGGAAGGTGCGGGTCGGCAGGCCGTCGAGCAGCAGCACGATCCCGGTGGCAAACCACCAGACAAAAGCCGCGAAGGCGACCGGCCACAGCAGGTCGGCCGCGCTGGCGCTGATCCACATGGGCGCCCCGGCCGCCCTCTACCAGACCGGCGCCACGCGGATCTGCGCCGGCAGCTCGTGCTTCTTCACGGGCAGCAGGTACAGCCGCGCGAAGGTGAGCGCGCCCTGCACGCCGTACAGGCCGCGCTTGAGCAGGCTGCCCAGGCCGCCCTGCGCCTTGGCCGCGTCGGCCTGCGCGCTGAGCTCGCACAGGCGGTCCAGGCCGCGCCGGAACGCCGGGTGGTCGGTGTCCAGCGTCAGCGGGAATACCTGCTTGCTGATCTCGCTGGTGATGCGGAACACCTCGAAGTCGTACTCGGTGGTGTCGATGCCGAAGGCCCGGTGCATGTACGGCCGGGTGTGGTCGCGCACGTACATGGTGGCGTACACCGCCAGCAGGAAGAAGCGGATCCACAGCTTGTTGCCGCCTTCGAGCAGGTGCGGGTGGGCGCGCATCAACAGGGCAAAGCTCTCGCCGTGGCGGAATTCGTCGTTGCACCAGCGCTCGAACCAGCGAAAGATCGGATGAAAGCGCCGCTCGGGGTGCTTCTCCAGCGTGCGGTAGATGGTGATGTAGCGCGCGTAGCCGATCTTCTCCGACAGGTAGGTCGCGTAGTAGATGTACTTGGGCTTGAAGTAGGTGTACTTCTTCACGCGCTTGAGCGAGCCCAGATCCACCCCCATCCCCACGTCCTTCAGCGAGGCGTTGATGAAGCCGGCATGGCGGCTTTCGTCGCGCGCCATCATGCCCATCAGCGCCTTGATGTCGGGGTTCTCGACGTTCTTCTTGATCTCGTTGTACAGCACGCAGCCGGAGAACTCGCTGGTGACGCTGCTCACCAGGAAGTCGAGGAATTCCTTGCGCAGCTCGGGGCTGATGCGGCTGAAGTTCTGCTTCAGCTCGACCTCGAACTCGGCGTCGCGCTGGAAGTGGTCGTGATTGTTGTCGCCCTCGTACTCGGCCATCATCGCGTCCCACTCGGCGCGCACCGGCGACACGTCGAGCCGGTCGAGCGCCTTGTAGTCGGTGGTGTAGAAGCGCGGGGTCAGCAGCGTTTCCGTGGTGGCCTGCTTCATCGACTCGGCGCTCACGGCGCCGCTGCGGACCTGCGGGCCGTCGTCGGCGACGGCGTTGCGCTCGATCACTGCGGACATGGTGTCTCCCCTGGGTGGGCCTAGCGGCCGCTGTGGTGGTTGACGTTGGCGGCGGCTGGCTGCTGCAGCAGCCGGCCGAAGGCGCTCGCGTGCAGGGCGCCGAAGCTCTCGAGGTCGATGCGCTGGCCGGTGGCGCGGTCTTCGAGCGTCAGCCGGCCGTCGGCGCGGCCGAGCAGCCAGAACGGCTCGCTCTGGTCGAGCCCGCGTGCGCGCCGCTCGCGCACCAGCGCACGCAGGGCCCCGCGCACGAAGCCCTGCTCGCCTTCGAGCACGGCCACGACGGTGCGGCGGTCGGCAGCGAGTACGGCGACGTTGCCGTCGCTGCGGTCCTCGAAGAACAGCGCCCGGCTGGCCAGCGTGGGTGCATCGGGCGCGCGCACGGTCACGCCGGACAGGCGCACCGCCGCGGTCGCGGCGACGACCAGGGCCAGCAGGAGGCCGATGGCCACCAGCGCGCCGCGCGGCACGGTCTCGGCGGGTGGATGGGGCAGGGCGGTCTGGCGCATGATGACCCTCGTCCTCAGTGCGTGGCCGCCAGTTCACGGCTGGTGCGGCCACGCAGGCCGCGGCGGATGCGGGCCAGCAGGCCGGCGGCTTCAGCGGTGGCTGCGGTGGCTGCGATCGCTGCGGATGCGGCGGGTGCGGCCGCATCGACCGGTGCAGCCGACGGCGCCGCTGTCGTGGCCATCGCGTTTGCCGCTGCCGCGGCCGGCAATTCATTGGCCGCCACCCAGGCCCGGGCCAGGATCTGCGCCACCTCACGCACGCGCGGCAGGCCGCGCAGCATCGGCTCCGGACGGGCCAGCCGCCACGGCCGGCAGTGCGGCCACAGGTGCACCCAGGCGATCTTGTCGGCGGCGGCCAGCGTCAGCGGGATGTCGCCGCGCCCGCACGCGTCCTCGTACAGGCCGGCCGCGACGATCCGGCGCAGCGGCAGGTTGAAGGTGAGGGTCAGCACGATGCCGATGCGCAGCACCACGCGCTTGCTGGTGATGGTGTAGAGGGCGGTGCGCGCGGTGAGCCAGGCCAGCGCGTACAGCGTGCCCAGGGCAAAGCCGGCCAGCGGCAGCACCCAGGCCATGGCCGCCACGACCTGTGCCGCGCTGCCGCCGTCGCTGGCCACGCTCATGCCGCGCCAGGCGAGCAGCAGCCCGAAGTAGATCGCCACCTTGCGCAGGTGGAAGGCGCGCAGCGCGATCGGGCCCACTTCGGGGGCGCCCTGCCACAGCAGCCGCTCGCCGACGGGCAGCGGCTCCGGCAGCCCGGGCGTTGCCTCGAACTCGTGCTCGTGCTCGCCCGGCGGCGTGTGCCGGTGACCGCGCAGCCCGCGCGAGGTGCCTGTTACGCCTTGACCTTGCTCGTTCATCCCGTCCTCCACGTGCTCGTTGTCTGCGCTGGCGGGGCTCCCCAACCCCGCTTCCGCCCGGCGGCGGCTTGCTAGACCAGCGGCTCGGCCCGCTCCGGCGTGGCGTACAGCATGCCGCCGCCGTAGTACGCGACCACGCGCTCTTCTTCCATCAACGTGACCACGTCCGGGTTGCGGGTGGCCGGCACGTCGGCAAACTGGGCAGCGGTGAGTGCCTCGCAGCGCATGTGCGAGTGGCCGCGGAAGCTCTTCAGCAGCGCGAACTCGCGCGGCATCAGCACGTTGCGCAAGCCGCCCGGCGTGATGACGCTGACTTCGTAGTAGCGCACCAGGAACTCGGAGGCGTCGATCCACAGGTCGCGCACGGTGCCGGCCACTGCGCCGTCGGTGGCGATGACCTGCAGGCCGCGCGGGTCGACGTCGCGGGTGGGGATCGAGAAGCCGGCATCGGCCAGGATGCGCAGCGGCACCAGTTTGGGCTTGCCATGCAGGTCCTCGTCGGGCCGATCCGCGCGCGGCGTGTAGGCCGCCGCCCCCACGCCGTCGAGCATCGGGTTGCCGGTCGGCTCCAGCGCCGTGCCGGCATTGCCCGGGCCGTACGGGGGCTTGAGCGCCAGCGGCCGCGCATCCTTGGCCGGGTCCGGCACCGTCACGTCGCCGTGCACGGTCTTGAAGACCTTGGGCGCCGGCGTGGGCCAGCCGGTGAGCTTGGCCGGCCGGTCGGGGCGGCCGTTGTCCATCGGATAGCCCTCGCGGTGGTTCTCGCGCACGAGGTAGTAGATCAGCCCGGCGAAGAAGGCCCAGAACAGATACAGCACGAGCTGGGCCACATCGACGTATTGGGTGATGGCTCCGGTTCCCATTGACACTCTCCTGGTTGCGACGGCAACGGATGACTTTCGACGACGATCAGCCCGGCATCTCGGCCAGGCCAAACTTGCGATGGGGCCCACTGGCGGACGCGCTCTGGCGCGGCCGCACCAGCGGTCCGATGGCAATCAGTGCCAGGAACAGCAGCAGCAGTTCGAGGTGATAGACGACGCTGTAGCCGGTGGCCGGCGAGGCCAGTGCCTCGCCCAGCGCGCCGCTGGCGGCCAGGCTGCCCACGCCGTCGCGCAGCGCGCCTCCGGCGGCCACGGCCAGGCCGGCGGCGCTGGCCTGCACCGCGCCCCAGGCGCCCAGCGCCAGGCCGACGTGTTCCTTGCGCTCCAGCCCCATGGCGGCGGTGAGCGTGCCCACCGAGAACAGCCCGGCGCCAAAGCCGATCAGGAAGGCGCCGAGCCGGAACAGCCAGGCCGCCTCGAGCGGCGCCGCGAAGATCACCGCGCTGAAGCCGGGCAGGCCCACGCAGGCGCCCCAGGCGGCCACCCGCTCGGCATTGGCGCCGCGGCTGAGCAGGCGCGCGGCCACGCCGAAGGCCAGCAGACCGCCGCCGGCCAGCAGGGCGGTCAACGCACTGGTCGCGCCGACCGACAGGTGCAGGATCTCGCCGCCGTAGGGCTCCAGCACGATGTCCTGCATGGTGAAGGCGGCGGTGCCCAGGCCCACGGCCCACAGGAAGCGGCGCGCGCGGCGGTCGGCGATGAAGCTGTGCCACGCAGCGCCGAAGCGCGGCGCAACCTCGCCGGCGCGCGGGCGGCGGCCGGCATCGCGCGCCTCCTGCTTCCACAGCGCGACCAGGTTCAGCACGATGGTGACCACCGCCGCGCCCTGCACCACCTGGATCAGGCGCGTGGGCGTGAAGTCGGCCAGCAGCCAGCTGAACACCAGGCCGCTGCCGACCATGCCGACCAGCAGCGTCACGTACATCAGTGCCACCACGCGCGGACGGGCCTGTTCGTCGGCCAGATCGGTGGCCAGCGCCAGCCCGGCCGTCTGCGTGGTCTGCATGCCGGCACCAACCAGCAGGAAGGCCAGCCCGGCCGCCAGCGGCCCCACCACGGCGCCGAGCGGCGCCGGCAGCGTGGTGTCGCCGGCCAGGATGAACAGGGCGAACGGCATGATGGCCAGGCCGCCGAACTGCAGCATCGTGCCCAGCCAGATGTAGGGCACGCGGCGCCAGCCCAAGTGCGAGCGATGGTGGTCGGAGCGGAAGCCCACCAGCGTGCGGAACGGCGCAAACAGCAGGGGCAGGCCGACGAACAGCGACACCACCCACGCCGCCACGCCGAGCTCCACGATCATCACCCGGTTCAGCGTGCCCACCAGCAGGGCCGCGGCCATGCCCACCACGAGCTGGAACAGCGACAGCCGCAGCAGCCGCGGCAGCGGCAGGCCGGGGCTGGCCGCGTCGGCAAACGGCAGGTAGCGCGGGCCGAGCGCCAGCAGCGCGCGCGAGCCCGCCGTGACGAACTGGTGCGCCACGCGCAGCGGGGCGGCCGGACCGCTCATCGGCGGGCGAGCTCCATGGCCTGCGAGATGTAGAAGCCGCGCGCCACGCGCTGGGTGCGTCCGACCTGCCAGCGCGAAAGCTCATGCTGGCCCGCCAGGCGCGCGCGCAGCGAGGCCTCGTCGACCGGCTCGATCATCGGCGCGCGGTCGCTGCGCGGGAACAGCCGCCCGACGGCGTGCATGAGGCCCAGCAGGGGGGTGCGCGGGGCGAAGGTGAAGACCAGCGAGGTGGCGGTGCGCTCCAGCAGATCGGCCAGCGTGCGCACCAGGTCGGTGGTGTCGTAGTGGATCAGAGAATCCATCGACACCACGTGATCGAAGCGCCCGAGCGACGGATCCAGCAGGTCGCCCACCGCGAAGTCGATGTGGCCGTAGCCGATGTCGTGCGGCAGCCGCTCGGCGGCCAGTTGGATCAGCCGCGGCGACAGGTCGATCGCCAGCACCCGCGCGCCGCGGCGCGCCAGCTCGACGGACAGCGCGCCGGTGCCGCAGCCGGCGTCGAGCACGCGCCTGCCGCGCAGGTCCGTGGGCAGCCATGACAGCAGGGTGCGGCGCATCTCGTCGCGGCCGGCGCGCACGGTGGCGCGGATGCCGCTGACCGGCGCGTCCGAGGTCAGCCGCGCCCAGGCCTCCATCGCCGTGCGGTCGAAGTAGGTCTCCAGCTGGCTGCGCCGCTGCAGGTAGGACACGTTGGGCAGGTTCACGGCAGCACCTCAGTCGAAGCCGAGCAGGTCGAAGATCTCGCGGTCCTTCAGGGGCACCGCCAGCTGCGGCTCCGCGCCTGCCCACAGCGCGGCGGCCAGTTGCAGGTACTCCTGCTGCACCGCCTCGATCTCGGGGGTGGCGTCCATCTCGAACAGCGTCGCCTTCTTCAGACGGCTCTTGCGGATCGCGTCCAGCGCGGGAAAGCGCGCCATGGTCTTCAGGCCGGTGGCGGCGTTGAACTTGTCGATCTGGTCGGTGGCGTCGGAGCGGTTGGCGATCACGCCGCCCAGCCGCACCTTGTAGTTCTTCGACTTGGCCTGGATCGCACCGATGATGCGGTTCATCGCAAACACCGAGTCGAAGTCGTTGGCCGTCACGATCAGCGCACGGTCGGCATGCTGCAGCGGCGCGGCAAAGCCGCCACAGACCACGTCGCCGAGCACGTCGAAGATGACGACGTCGGTGTCGTCGAGCAGGTGGTGCTCCTTGAGCAGCTTCACGGTCTGGCCGACCACGTAGCCGCCGCAGCCGGTGCCGGCGGGCGGGCCGCCGGCCTCGACGCACATCACGCCGTTGTAGCCCTCGAAGACGAAGTCGGCGGGACGCAGTTCCTCGGCGTGGAAATCGACCTGTTCGAGGATGTCGATGACGGTGGGCACCAGCCGCTTGGTCAGCGTGAAGGTCGAGTCGTGCTTCGGGTCGCAGCCGATCTGCAGCACGCGCTTGCCGAGCTTGCTGAAGGCCACCGACAGGTTGGAGCTGGTCGTGCTCTTGCCGATGCCGCCCTTGCCGTAGACCGCGAACACCTTGGCGGTGCCGATGCGCAGGTTGGGATCGAGCTGCACCTGCACACTGCCGTCGCCATCCTCGCGGGGGCTGCGGGCACTGGGCAGGGCGCGCTTCAGTTCGCTGATCGGGACGTTGACGATGTCATTCATGCTGCAACCCTCGCTGCGGTGCCGGCCTCGACACCAATTCCCTCGACCCGGTCATCGAGTTCATCGCCCGCCTCGCGCAGCGCGCGCAGCGTGGCTTCGTCCGGACTCCAGTACTGGCGCTCGTGCGCCTCGATCAGCCGCTGCGCCACCTTGGCGCAGGCCACCGGATTCAGTTGCGCCAGCCGCTCGCGCATCGCCTTGTCGAGCACGAAGGTCTGGGTGATCTGCTGGTACACCCAGGGGGCGACCTGCTGGGTGGTCGCCGACCAGCCCATCGTGTTGGTGACCTGCACTTCGATCTGGCGCACGCCCTCGTAGCCGTGCTCCAGCATGCCTTCGTACCACTTGGGATTGAGCGTGCGGGTACGGGTCTCGAGCGCCACCTGCTCGGCCAGCGTGCGCACCGTGGCGCGGCGGTCGGTCTGGTCGGAGATGTAGACCGGCACCGCCTGCTTGCGCACGCGCTTGACCGCGCGGCTGATGCCGCCCAGCGTGTCGAAGTAATGGTCCACGCTGGTGACCCCGACCTCCACCGAGTCGAGGTTCTGGTAGGTGAGCTCGACGTCGCCCAGCATGGAGCCGAGCAACTGGCTCTGCTGCTGCGGCTTGCCGTTGCGGCCGTAGGCAAAGCACTTGCGGCGCGTGTAGGTCTCGGCCAGCTCGTCCTCGTCGTCCCAGCGGCCGTTTTCGATCAGGTGGTTGACGTTGGCGCCGTAGGCGCCGTCGGCGTTGGAGAACACGCGCAGGCTGGCGGTCTCCAGGTCGCAGCCGTGGCGCGCCGCGTAGGCCAGCGCATGCTTGCGCACGTAGTTGCGCTCGGGCGGCTCGTCGGCGCTGGCCGCCAGGAAGGCGGCCTCGGCCAGCATCCGCACCTGCAGCGGCAGCAGGTCGCGGAAGATGCCCGACAGCGTCATCACTACGTCGATGCGCGGCCGGCCCAGTTCGGCCAGCGGCAGCAAGGCCGCGCCGGCCAGGCGCCCGTAGCTGTCGAAGCGCGGCCGCGCGCCCATCAGGCACAGCGCCTGGCCGATCGGACCGCCCTCGGTCTTCAGGTTGTCGGTGCCCCACAGCACCAGCGCCACCGACTCGGGCAGCGCATGGCCGTCGTGGACGTGCCGCTCGAGCAGGCGTTCGGTCTGGCGCGCGCCGTCGAGCATGGCCCAGGCGCTCGGGATGCGGAACGGGTCGAAGCCATGCAGGTTGCGGCCGGTGGGCAGCATGTCCGGCCGCCGCAGCAGGTCGCCCCCGGGGGCCGGTCGCACGAAGCGGCCGTCCAGGGCATGCACCAGGGCCGGTAGTTCGTGGTCCTGCGCCAGCAGGGCGTGGGTGGTGGCAAGGCCCCGGTACTTGGCGAGTCCCTCCTCGCCGCCGGCTGCAGCATCAAGCGCGGCCGCCTGCTCGCCGCTGCCGCCGCGCACCAGCACGTCGATCGCAGCGCGCGGGGCCGGGCGCCCCAGTTCGGCCTCGGCCAGCGCTGTCAGCAGTTCCGTGCGCTCCTCTGCGCGTGGCGCCTGCCCGACCACGTGCAGGCCGTAGGGAATCAGGGTCTGTTCGACTTCGATCACCGCGCGCGTCAGCCGCAGGATCTGCGTGTCGGCCTCGCCGTCGTCCAGGGTCCAGCTTGGCTCGAGGCCGGCCAGTTCGACGGCGGCCGCCTGGGCCTGGATCAGCGCGGCCAGATCGGCGCGCCGCGCGCCGTCGCCGATCTCGAGCTGGCGCCACTGGTCGATCGAGGCCTTCAGGTCGGCCAGACCGCGGTACAGGCCGGCCTGCGCGATCGGCGGCGTCATGTAGGAAATGAGCGTGGCCGCCGAGCGCCGCTTGGCGATGGTGCCCTCGGACGGGTTGTTGGCTGCGTACAGGTAAAAATTGGGCAGGTCGCCGATCAGCCGGTCGGGCCAGCAGGCCGCCGACAGGCCGGTCTGCTTGCCGGGCATGAATTCGAGCGCGCCGTGGGTGCCGAAGTGCAGCACCGCATCGGCGCCGAAGTCCTCGCGGATGAAACGGTAGAACGCCGAGAACGCGTGGGTCGGCGCGAAGCCCTTTTCGAACAGCAGCCGCATCGGGTCGCCTTCATAGCCGAAGGCGGGCTGGATGCCGACGAACAGGTTGCCAAAGCGCTCGCCGAGGATGAACAGCCCCGCGCCGTCGGACTGCTGCTTGCCCGGCGCCGGGCCCCAGGCGCGTTCGATCTCGGCCAGGTGGCGCTCGCGCCGCACGTGCTCGTCGGCAGTCACGCGCAGGTGCACGTTGGCCTGCTGGCCGTAGCGCCGGGCGTTGCCTTCGAGCACGCGCTCGCGCAGGGCCTCGACGCTGGCCGGCACCTCGACCGAGTAGCCCTGCGCGGCCAGCTCGCCCATCAGGCGGTGCAGCGACTCGAAAACCGACAGGAAGGCCGCCGTCCCGGTGGCGCCGCTGTTGGGCGGGAAGTTGAACAGCACCGCTGCCACCTTGCGCTGGGCGCGCTCGCCGCGCCGCAGGGCCGCGAGCCTGTCCACGCGTGCGGCCAGCACGTCCACGCGTTCGGTGCATACCGCCATGTCGCGGGCGTCCTGCTCGAAACGGCACTGCCGGGCGCAGCCGGTGCACTGGCTGCCGCGCCCCTCGGCGCCGACGCCGCGGCCGCCGATCACCATCGAGCCGGTGGCGCCGTCGAGCTCCGGGATGGCGACCATGATGGTCGACTCCACCGGCAGCAGTCCGCGCTCGGAAGTCGCCCACTGGGGCAGCGACTGGAACTCGACCGGATGCGCCGCGACGTAGGGCACGTCCAGCGCGGCGAGCAGATCCTCGGCCGCACGGGCGTCGTTGTAGGCCGGGCCGCCCACCAGCGAGAAGCCGGTCAGCGAGACCAGGGCGTCGATCGTGCTGCGCCCGTCCTTCATGAAGAACTGCTCGACCGCCGGGCGCGCGTCCAGGCCGCTGGAGAACGCTGGGATCACGTTCAGCCCGCGCGCCTCGAGCGCGGCGATCACGCCGTCGTAGTGCTGGCTGTTGCCGGCCAGCAGGTACGAGCGCATCACCAGCACGCCGACCGTGCCGCCGCGCGCATGCGCCAGCCGCGGCAGGGCGGCCGCGCTGGCGCCGATGCGACCCTTCATGCGCGGGTGATAGACGCCGACCTCCGGATACTCGGCCGGCGGCCGCGCCGGCAGTGTGCCGTGCAGGGCCGCGCGCGGTCCGGCCGCGTAGCGGTCGATCAGCAGGCGCACCAGGTTGGCGACGTTGTCGTCCGAGCCGGCCAGCCAGTATTGCAGCGTCAGGAAGTAGGCGCGCACGTCCTGCGCCGTGCCCGGCACGAAGCGCAGGATGCGCGGCAGCATCCGCAGCATCTTCAGTTGCTGCGCGCCCGCCGAGCGGCTGGCGGTGGTGCCCGTCTTGCCGTCGCCGCCCGCGCCGGACTTGCCGCGCAGGCGCTTGAGCAGCGCCAGCGCCCCGGTGGCGGGCTTGCTCATGTCGAACCGCCCCATCCGGGTCAGTTTGGCGACCTCGGCGGCCGACATGCAGCACACCATGGCGTCGCACTGGTCGCGCCGCGCCAGCAGCGCCGGCAGCACGGCCTGGATGTGGTCGTCCATGAACATCATCGTCACGAAGACGATGTCGGCCTGCGCGATGTCGGCCTTGCAGCGGTCGAGTGCCGCCGGGTCGTCCCACTCCGAGGCCGCGTGCAGCGACAGGCGCAGGCCCGGGATCTCGCGCAGCAGCACGTGCTGCGCCCGCTCGGTGGCGCTGGCCAGGTGGCTGTCGAGCGTCACGATGGTGACGCGCACGCCGACCGGGGCCTGGCGGCCCAGGGCTTCAGCGGCTGAAGTGCGCTTTGGCTTCATACAGCGTTTCGACGGTGATCAGGCTCACGCCGCGCTCCTGGGCGTAGCGCTCGGTGTTGCGGCGCGCCTTGGCCCGCACGAAAAAGGGGATCTTCCTCAGCTCGCTTTCGCCATCGCTGCTCCAGCGCGGCGCGGCGGCGCCGGTGGCGGCCGCGGCGGCCGGCGCCGGGGCCGCTTCGGCGTGGGCGTCGGCGGCGTCGGCGGCCTTCACGCGCGCGTCGGGCTGCATCGGCACGGGCGCAGCAAGCTGTCCGGCCGGCCGGGCCGAGACAGCAGCGCCCGGCCGATGCGAGGCCAGGTGCGACAGGTGGGAAGGGGCCCCGTCGCGAAACTCGAAGTCGTCCTTGAACATCGCCAGCAGGTGTTCTTCCAGACCCATCATCAGCGGGTGGACCCAGCTGTCGAACAGCACGTTGGCGCCCTCGAAGCCGTACACCGGGCTGTAGCGGGCCGGCACGTCCTGCACGTGGATCGGCGCGGAGATCACGGCGCAGGGCACGCCCAGCCGCTTGGCGATATGGCGCTCCATCTGCGTGCCGAGCACCAGTTCCGGCGCGGCGGCGGCGATCGCCTGCTCGACTTCGAGGTAGTCGTCGCTGATCAGCGGCTCCACTTCGCAGCGCCGCGCGGCCTCGCGCAGGTCGCGCGCAAACTCGCGGCTGTAGGTGCCCAGGCCAACCACCGTGAAGCCCATCTCCTCGCGTGCCACGCGGGCGGCGGCGATTGCATGGGTGGCGTCGCCAAAGATGAAGACGCGCTTGCCGGTCAGGTAGGTCGAATCGACCGAGCGCGCGTACCACTGCATGCGCGACTGCGAGGCCGCCAGCGAAGCGACGCCGCGCTGCTCGCGCGCCAGCACTGGCGCCGGGTCGACGCCGGCGAGCTGGGCGGCCTGTTCGATGAATTCGCGGGTCGCGTTCAGGCCCATCGGCACGACCGTCGTGAACGGCTGGCCGAAGCTGCGCTTGAGCCACTCGCAGGTGCTGCGCGCCACCTCGGGATACAGGTCGACGTTGAAGTCGGCGCGCGGCAGGCGCCGCAGGTCCTCGACCGCAGCGCCCAGCGGCGCCACGACGTTGACCTCAATGCCCAGTTGCTGCAGCAGGCGCTCGACTTCCACCACGTCGTCGCGGCAGCGGAAGCCGAGCTTGGTCGGGCCCAGCAGGTTGGCCAGCGGCCGCGGCTGCGGCGCGCGCGCGGGCCGGGCGCTTCCCGGCGCCGGCACCTGGTCGCGCAGCAAGTGGCGCACCAACTGGTACAGGGTCTCGGCCGCGCCCCAGTTCTCCTTCTTGCTGTAGGCGGGCAGCTCCAGGGGCACCACCGGCACCGGCAGCCCCATCGACTGCGCCAGTGCACCGGCCTGATCCTGAAGCAGCTCGGCGGTGCAGGACTCGCCGACCAGCAGCGCGGCCGGGCGAAACCGCTCGAACGCCTCGGCCACCGCGGTCTTCACCAGGCCCGCGGTGTCGCCGCCGAGGTCGCGCGCCTGGAAGGTGGTGTACGACACCGGCGGCCGGCGGTCCTGCCGCTCGATCATCGTGAACAGCAGGTCGGCGTAGGTGTCGCCCTGCGGCGCATGCAGCACATAATGCACGTCCCGCAGCGACGCGGCGATCCGCATCGCGCCGACGTGCGGCGGGCCTTCGTAGGTCCAGAGCGTCAGTTGCATGGTCAGGCGGCCAGCCGCGCCTTTCGATTGAGCGGGCGGGCGAACAGCTCCGCCAGATCGCCGGCCTGGTCGAAGCCATGCACCGGCGAGAAGACCAGCTCGATCGACCACTTGGTCGACAGGCCTTCGGCCTCGAGCGGATTAGCCAGGCCGAGGCCGCAGACCGTCAGATCGGGCCGCAGCGCGCGCACCCGCGCCAGTTGCTGCTCCAGGTGCTGGCCCTCGGACAGCGTGGCGGTGGCGGGCAGCAGGTCGAGGTCGGCGCCGACCATCTGCCGGTCGAGGAAGGGCGTGCCGACCTCGGTCAGATCCATCCCCAGCTCGGCGCTCACGAAGCGCGCCAGCGGTACCTCCAGTTGCGAATCCGGCATGAAGAAGATGCGGCGGCCCGCGAGCGTCTGGCGGTAGTGCGCCAGCGCCGTCATGGCGCGTGCCTGCAGCGGCTGCAGCGCCCGGTCGATGGTCGCGCGCTCGACCCCGCAGGCCAGCGCAGCCGCCTCGAACCAGGCGGTCGAGCCGAGCGCGCCGAAGGGGTACGGCGCGGCCACCGGCATGGCGCCGCGGGCCGCCAGCGCGCGCAGCGCCTCGCCGTTGAACGGCTGTGCCGCCAGCAGCAGGGTGTTGATGCCGACGCCGGGCAGCTCCTGCGCGTGGCGCGCCGGCAGAAACGCCACCGGGCCGATGCCGAGCGCGTCGAAGATGCGGCGGAACTGGTCCTCGACGATGTCGGGCAGGCAGCCCAGCACCAGCAACTGGCGTGCGTCGGTGGCCGGCAGCAGCGGCACCATCGCCTTGAGCGCGAGGTCTTCCCCCTGGGTGAAGGTGGTCTCGATGCCCGAGCCCGAATAGTTGATTACCCGCACCCGCGGCAGCAGCGTGGCGTTCAGGCGCTCGGCGGCCTTGGCCAGATCGAGCTTGATGACCTCCGACGGGCAGGAGCCGACCAGGAACAGGGTGCGGATGTCAGGGCGGCGCGCCAGCAGCGACAGCGCAATGCGATCGAGTTCGGCGTTGACATCCGCCAGGCCCGCCAGGTCGCGGTCGGTCAGGATGGCGGTACCGAAGCGCGGCTCGGCGAAGATCATCACGCCGGCGGCGCTCTGGATCAGGTGGGCGCAGGTGCGCGAGCCCACCACCAGGAAGAACGCGTCCTGCATCTTGCGGTGCAGCCAGACGATGCTGGTGAGGCCGCAGAAGACCTCGCGCTGGCCGCGCTCCCGCAGCACCGGACGGGCGTCGCGCAGCACGGCGCTGCGCGGCAGGCCGACGTCGTTCATTGGGCGCCTCCCGCGTGCGACGGCAGCGGCGCTTCGCCCTGCAGGCGCGCGGCACGCAGCTTGAGCAGAAACTGGCCCGCGTTGATCACGTAGGCCGCGTAGGCCGCCAGCGCCAGCAGCATCAGACCGGTGGGCGACAGCGCCTGCTGCGCCAGCGCCACCAAGTAGGCGGTGTGCAGCGCCAGCACCAGCATGCTGAACACGTCCTCCCAGAAGAACGGCGCGGCAAACAACCAGACGCCGTAGACCTCCTTCTCCCAGATCGAGCCCGTCACCATGATCGCGTACAGCACGAGCGTCTTGACCACGACAGACAGCGTGGCGGCCTGCAGCCCCTCGCCGGTGGCGAGGTAGCGCAACACCAACGCGAGGCTCACCAGGAAGACAAGGAACTGCAGCGGCGCCAGGATCGCCTGCACCAGGGTCCACGGCGATGCGTCGCGGCGGCGGCGCTGTTCTGGCGTGTAAAGGGGGAGATTGGAGGCTCGCCGCATCGTGGTCCGGAAGCCGACGACCACCTCCGGACCGGCCGCCCGGAAGTGTCATCTGCCGGAGCAATCTATTCCGGGGTGAGACAAGTGTCAATAAAAATGGACATCAATTTGCATTGACACTTCCGCGGCCGGGGTCTAGATTTTGTCTAGGACTGATGGGCCTCGCCCCACGGAAATGCAACCCTTGTCATGCGGATCGGTGCGGTGCAAGTAGCCAACGCAGACCAAACAGGCCTAAGCTGGCCCTTCAATCGGTCACCGGCTGAGGGGTCCGCGATGGCCTTGCCTGTTCCAACGGGGCTCGGGCTCGAATGTGCTGGAGAAGCCACCGGGCTGCTTGACACCCCGGTGAGCGACTCGCCGGCGCAGCGGGTGTCGGTCCTGGTCACGACGATCGAGCGCGACGTCATTCCGCGGCTGATGCTGGTGCACCGTCAGGCCGGAGCAGCGGCGGCACCGGCCGCCGGCTACGCGCCGCAAGCCGACGACGTCGAGCGCCTGGTCGGCTTCCTTCTCAAGGGCGACGCCGGCGGCGCTTCGGCCTTCATCCGCCGCCTGCGCGAGCGCGGCGCCACGCCCGAGGCGTTGCTGCTGGCCCTGCTGGCGCCGGCGGCGCGCAGCCTCGGCCGCCTGTGGGAGGAAGACCGGTGCGACTTCACGGTCGTCACCATGGGCCTGTGGCGGCTGCAGCGCGCGCTGCACGAACTGAGCGCGGCGTTCCAGCTCAACGCCGAGCCGCCGGTCGACGGCCGGCGCATCCTGCTGACGGCCGTGCCGGGCGAGCAGCACTCCTTCGGCCTGTACATGGTCGCGGAGTTCTTCCGGCGCGCCGGCTGGGACGTGGTGGACGCCCGCTACGACAGCAACGACGAATTGCTGGACGCGGTTGCGCAGCAGTGGTTTGCGGTGGTGGGCCTGTCGATCGCCTGCGAGCGCTGGCTGCCGCAGTTGACCCACGCCGTCGAGGGGCTGCGCGAACACTCGAAGAATTCCGCGGTGGGCATCATCGCCGGCGGCCCGCTGTTTCTTCTCTCGCCAGAGCTGAGCGACCACGTTGGAGCAGATGCGGTGGCAACGGATGCGCGGCGCGCCGTGGAGTTGGCGCAGGAGTTGATCAGCCTGCGGCGCCTGTCGTCTTGAGAGGTTCGGTGCGCAGGGGAGCGCGCCGGCCATGATGTACTTCTTTGTCTCTTTGCCGTGACTACGTTCACCGCCCCCCGCAAGCACTTCCGCAACATCGACGCCGACGCGGCCGCCCGTCTGCTGGGCTGCGCTGCCGATGTGGCGCTCGTGCTCGACCGTGAGGGCGTGATCCGCGATGTAGCGGTCGGCGCGGAGGACCTGAAGGCCGAAGGCTACGGCCGCTGGCTTGGCCAGCCCTGGGTCGAGACGGTGACGGTGGAAAGCCGGCCCAAGGTCGAGGCCCTGCTCGAAGAGGCCGGCAGCGACACCCCGCCGCCGTGGCGCCACATCAACCATCCCTCGCCGGGCGGCGGCGACCTGCCGGTGCTGTACTCGGCCATCAAGGTGGGCAAGACCGGGCCGGTGGTGGCCGTGGGCCGCAGCCTGCGCGCCGCCTCGATCCTGCAGCAGCGCCTGATCGAGGCGCAGCAGTCGCTCGAGCGCGACTTCGCGCGCATGCGCCAGGCCGAGACGCGTTTCCGGCTGCTGTTCCAGACCGCCAGCGAGGCGATCCTGGTGGTCGATGCCGCCAGCCTGGTGGTGACCGAGGCCAACCCGGCGGCGCTGCGGCTGCTCGGCAACGGCGGCCAGGGCATCGTCGGCCGGCCGCTGGCTGAGGCATTCGACGAGCGCAGTGCCACGGTGGTCGGCACGCTGGCGAGCACCGTGCGGGCCGCCGGGCAGGCCGACGAGGTGCGCGTGCGCAGCCGCGCCGGCCAGCGCGAGTTCCGGCTGTCCGCCGCCCTGTTCCGCGTCGATGGCAGCAGCCACCTGCTGGCGCGCGTGGCCCCGCTCGATGCGGGTGCCGCGGTGGCGGTCGAATCGCAGTTGCACCGCATCGTCGAGCACCTGCCCGACGGTCTGGTCGTCACCGAGCCCGACGGCCGCGTGCTCACCGCCAACCGCGCCTTCCTCGACCTGGTGCAGGTGGGCGCCGAGGATCAGTTGCGCGGCAAGCTGCTCGACGAATGGCTCGGCCGCTCGCGCGTCGACCTGAACGTGCTGATCGCCAACCTGCGCCAGCACGGATCGGTGCGGCTGTTCGCCACCACGCTGCGCGGTGCGCTGGGCGCAGAGACCGAGGTCGAGATCTCGGCGGTCGCAGTGCCCGAGGGCGAGGTGCCCTGCCTGGCGTTCGCGGTGCGCGGCGTCGGTCGGCGGCTGGCACCGCTGGCCGCGCGTGCCGGCGGCGAGCTGCCGCGCTCGGTCGACCAGCTCACCGAGCTGATCGGCCGCGTGCCGCTGAAGGACATCGTGCGCGAGACTGCCGACGTCATCGAACGCCTGTGCATCGAGGCGGCGCTCAAGCTCACCGGCGACAACCGCGCCTCGGCCGCCGAGATGCTGGGCCTGTCGCGCCAGAGCCTGTACGTCAAGCTGCACCGCTACGGCATGGGCGACCGCGAGCCCGAGCAGCCCTGACGGACCTGGTCCGGCGGCACGGCGCCGCCCCCGTCAAGAGGTGCCGCGGCAAGCGTCAATTTTGGTTGACGCTTGCAAGTGTCATAGCTACTGTAAGGTCATGACACGCGTGCTGTCGCGGCCCCCCGCGCACCCCCTGCCTTCGCCCGGGGTGGTGCTGGAGCTGCTCAAGCCGATCACGTGGTTTCCGCCCATGTGGGCGTTCGCCTGCGGCGTCGTGTCGGCGGGAGTGCCGCTGCGCGACCAGTGGCCGGTGCTGCTGCTCGGAGTGGTGCTGGCGGGTCCGCTGCTGTGTGCCGCCAGCCAGGCCGTCAACGACTGGTTCGACCGCCACGTCGATGCCATCAACGAGCCGCAGCGGCCGATCCCATCGGGCCGCGTGCCGGGGCGCTGGGGCCTGTACATCGCCGTCGGCTGGTCGCTGCTGTCGCTCGCCGTGGCCACGCTGCTCGGCCCCTGGGTGTTTGCCGCCGCCGCGCTCGGCGTGGCCCTGTCGTGGGCCTACAGCGCCCCGCCTCTGCGGCTCAAGCGCAACGGCTGGTACGGCAACGCGGCGGTCGGCCTCTCTTACGAGAGCCTCGCCTGGATCACCGGCGCGGCCGCGGTGCTGGGCGGCGGCGCGCCGGCCGCGCCGGTGCTGCTGCTGGCCCTGCTGTACGGCATCGGTGCGCACGGGATCATGACGCTCAACGACTACAAGTCGATCGAGGGCGATCGGCGCAGCGGCGTCGGTTCGCTGCCGGCCCGCCTGGGCCCGCGAACCGCCGCCTGGTTGGCGTGCGGCTTCATGGCGCTGCCGCAGTTGGCGGTGGTGCTGCTGCTGCTCGACTGGCAGCGGCCCTGGCATGCGCTCGGCGTGGCGGCGGTGCTCGCCGTGCAACTGGCGATGATGGCGCGCTTCGTGCGCCAGCCGGTCGAGCGCGCGCTGTGGCTGTCGGCCTTTGGCGTCAACTTCTACGTGGCCGGCATGATGATCGCGGCCTTCGCCGCCCGCGGAGTGGTGGCGTGAAGCCGCCCGCGCCCCTGAGCTGGCCCGGCATCGTGCGCCTTGGTCTGGTGCAGACCGCGCTCGGCTCGATCGTGGTGCTGGCCACCTCGACCATGAACCGCGTGATGGTGGTCGAACTGGCGTTGCCGGCGCTGCTGCCGGGCCTGCTGGTGGGCCTGCACTACGCAATCCAGCTGCTGCGGCCGCGTCTGGGCCACGGGTCGGACGTCGGCGGCCGGCGCACGCCCTGGATCGTCGGCGGCATGGCGGTGCTCGGCCTGGGCGGCGTGCTGGCGGCGCTGGCCGTCGCGCTAATGGGCAGCGATCTCGTGCTCGGCATCGCGCTGGCGCTCGCGGCCTTTGCCATGATCGGCGTGGGCGTGGGCGCCAGCGGCACGGCGCTGCTGGTGCTGCTGGCGGTACGCACCGCACCGGAGCGCCGCCCGGCCGCGGCGACCGTGGTCTGGGTGATGATGATCGTCGGCTTCATCGTCACCGCCGCCACCGTGGGGCGCCTGCTCGACCCCTACACGCCCGAGCGGCTGGTGCTGCTGACGGCGGCCGTGGCGGTCATCGCCAACGCCGTCACGCTGCTGGCGGTGTGGGGCATCGAGGGCCGCGGCGCACCGCGCGGTGCGGCTGTCGAGCAGACGCCCCCGGTGCCTTTCTTCGCGGCCCTGCGCCAGGTCTGGGACGATCCGCAGGCGCGCGGCTTCACGCTGTTCATCTTCGTCTCGATGCTCGCCTACAGCGCGCAGGACCTGATCCTCGAGCCGTTTGCCGGCACCGTGTTTGGCTACACGCCGGGCCAGTCGACGCAACTGGCGGGCACGCAGAACGGTGGCGTGCTGGCCGGCATGCTGCTGGTGGGGCTGGTGGGTCGGCGCCTGGGCAGCATGCGGGGCTGGACCGTGCTGGGCTGCCTGGCGTCGGCGCTGGCGCTGGGCTCGCTGGCCAGCGCGGCGCTGCACGGCCCCGGCTGGCCGCTGCAGGCTTCGGTGGCCGCGCTGGGCTTTGCCAACGGCGCGTTTGCCGTCGCCGCCATCGGCTCGATGATGACCCTGGTGGGCCAGGGACCGCGCGGGCGCGAGGGCGTGCGCATGGGCCTGTGGGGCGCCAGCCAGGCCATTGCCTTCGGCGTCGGCGGCTTTGCCGGCGCACTTGCCAGCGACCTTGCGCGCTGGCTGCTCGGTTCCCCCGCGCTGGCCTACGCCAGCGTGTTCGGCCTTGAAGCCATCTTGTTCGTGCTGGCCGCGGTGATGGCGCTGCGGCTCGGGCGCGAACGTCGCACCGCCGCGCCGCTGGCGGTGCTTCCCATGCAGGCGAGGTAGAGATGAACGCGACAACCTGGGACGTGGTCGTGGTGGGCGGTGGTCCGGCGGGGGCCACGGCGGCCCATGACCTGGCGCGCGCCGGCCACAGCGTCGTGCTGCTCGATCGGGCCGGCCGCATCAAGCCCTGCGGCGGCGCCATCCCGCCGGTGCTGATCAAGGAGTTCGACATCCCCGACCACCTGCTGGTGGCGCGCATCCGCTCGGCGCGGATGGTCTCGCCTTCGGACCGGCGCGTCGACATGCCGATCAGCGACAGCGGCTTTGTCGGCATGGTCGATCGCGAGCACTTCGACGAGTGGCTGCGCGAGCGTGCCGCCGGCAGCGGTGCCACCCGCCTGACCGGCTCCTTCGAGACCTTCGACCGGGCGGCCGACGGCACCGCGCAGGTCGGCTACCGCAACGAGCGCGACGAGCGGGTCGTGCTGCGCGCCCGCGCCGTGATCGGCGCCGACGGCGCGCGCTCCAGGGTGGCGCAGCAGACCATCCGCGGCGGCGGCGAGACGCCGTGCGTGTTCGCCTACCACGAGATCGTGCGCTCGCCGGTGCCGGCCGCCGCGGCAGACTTCGAGGGCACGCGCTGCGACGTCGTCTACCGCGGCGAGATCTCGCCAGATTTCTACGGCTGGGTGTTTCCCCACGGCGCCACGACCAGCGTCGGCGCCGGTACCGCGCACAAAGGCTTCTCGGTACGCAGCGCCGTGCACAAGCTGCGCGCCGAGTCCGGGCTGGCCGGCGTGGAGACGGTACGACGCGAGGGCGCGCCGATTCCGCTGAAGCCGCTGCGCAAGTGGGACAACGACCGCGACGTGGTTCTGGCCGGCGACGCCGCCGGCGTGGTGGCGCCGGCCTCGGGCGAGGGCATCTACTACGCCATGGCCGGCGGGCGGCTTGCAGCCGACGCGGTGCAGGCCTTTCTCGCCACCGGTGAGGCCCGCGCGCTGCGCCAGGCGCGGGCGCGCTTCATGAAGGCGCATGGCCGCGTGTTCTGGGTGCTGGGGCTGCTGCAGCGCTTCTGGTACTCCAGCGACCGGCGGCGCGAGCGCTTCGTCAAGATGTGCGAGGACCCCGACGTGCAGCGCCTGACGTGGCAGTCGTACATGCACAAGAAACTGGTGCGGCGCGACCCGCTGGCGCACCTGCGCGTGTTCTTCAAGGACGTGGCGCACCTGCTCGGCCTGGCCAAGGCGCACTGACCCGCGCGCCCGCTGCGGTTGGCCCAAGCCGCGCCAGCCCGCTGCCGCGCCGTCACGCCACCAGACCACGGCGCCGCCGCGCCGCCGCATCACGACACCGCCGCGCAGGCGCCGCGCCGCAAGGCCGCTGCGCCACCGCGCTGCATCGCCGCGCCGCTGCACCGCCGAGTCGCCGCGCCTGCGGACCGGCCCGCCTTGCCATGGCGCAAGCCGCGCCGGAAAAATCGACACCCGGATCTCGGCACGGCTGTCAGATCGGACGTACACTTGTGTCTGGCAATTGAACTGGACATGCCTTGGACGGTCGGTGCTCCCGCTGTCCACCGCCAGTCTTGCCCGGGGCTGCGCCGAGTGACCGTCCGCGTGGCTTCCCCGCTCCGTGTCGACAGCGAAGGGCGCATGATCCGGCCCACCTCGTACGACCTGCAAGACCGGCGCGAAGCCCACGACGCCAGTCCCCTGTCGGCGCTCGCGCCGCAACTTGCCTCCACGATTGCCTCGGTCACCCACGACGTGGCGCTCGTGATCGGCGCCGATGGTGTGATCCACTCCGTCGCGTGCGGCCATGGCGCCGGCCTGGCGGCCGCCGACGGTTGGGAAGGCCGGCCGTGGGCCGACACCGTGGTTGGAACCAGCCGTCGCAAGATCGAGCTGCTGCTGCAAGAGGCCCTGGAAGTCGGCCTGGCGCGGCGCCGCGAGGTCAACCTGGCCGCCGGCAGCGTCGACGACATCCCGATCGCCTTTTCCGCGGTGCGGCTGGGCAGCCGTGGTCCGGTGCTGGCCGTGGGCCGCGACCTGCGCGAGGTCGCCACCATGCAGCAGCGCTTCGTGGCCGCGCAGGACGAGTTGGAGCGCGACCGCTGGCGCCAGCGCCAGTCCGAGACCCGCTATCGCACGCTGTTCGAGGTCGCCACCGACGCGGTGTTCGTGGTCGATGCCGTCACGCTCGGCATCGTCGACGCCAATGCGGCGGCGGTGCGCCTGTATGACCTGGCCCCCGACCAGATGGCTGGCAAGCGGGTGACCATCGGCCTGGACCGCGCCGCGCGCGCGGCGGTGGAGGAGATGCTCGGCGCGGCCAGCGCCACCGGCCGCGCACGCGAAATGCGCGTGCGCCTGGCCGGGCGGCGGGTCACCACGCGCCTGAGCGCCACGCCGTTTCGCTCCGACGGCGCGCTGCTGCTGCTGGTGCGGGCCACCGCGATTGATCCGACCGACGAGGGCGACGAGGCCGCCACCCAGTTCGTGGCGCTGGTGGAGCGCACGCCCGACGGCATCGTCGTCTGCGACGCGCAGGGGCGGGTGCGGATCGCCAATGCCGCCTTCGCGCGCCTGGCCGGTGCCGACCCCAACGACGACCTGCGCGGCGAGCCGCTGGCGCAGTGGCTGCAGCCGAGCTACGGCAACGTCAACTACCTGCTTGCGCAGGTGCGCCGCCACGGCATAGTGCGCGCGGCGCGGGCGACGCTCAGCGGCCGTCCGCCGGGCAGCGATGCGGTCGAGGTGGCAGCCATGCTGCTGCCCGACGAAGATGACCTCGCGATCGGCCTGGTCCTGCGCCAGGTGGACGCCGCGCATCCGGCCGTGCTCACGGAGCACTTGGCGGCGGCGCTTGCCCACGTGTCGGCCCAGCTCGGGCTGGCTCCCTTGCCGACACTCATGCAGGAGCTGGCCCAACTGGCCGAGGGTCACCTGCTGTTGTCCGCGCTCGAGCGCAGTGGCGGCGTGCATGCGGCCGCCGCCGATCTGCTCGAGATATCCGCCGACGACTTCGATGCGCGGCTGAAGGCGCAGCACCTCGACGACGGCGCGCTGCCGGCCGGCAGCGCGGCCGGTTAACGCGGCGCAGCCGGTTACCGCAGCGCCCCCGGCTCACGCAGCGCCCCCGGCTCACGCAGCCCCGCCGGCGCCGCGCCCGGCAGCCACCGATTCACCGCTTCCAGCAGCGCCGCACGTACCGCCTGCTGGCGCCCGGCATCGGCCTGGCCGCAGACCCATTGGCACAGGCGGTCGGTCGGCGCTTCGAAGTCGCAGTGGCTGGCACCCTCGATGATCCGGTCGTCCTCCAACGCGCGCAGGGCCTTGACCCAGGGCTCGGCAATGGAGAAGGCGTTGCAGGCCGACGGGCGGGCGCGCACGAGCCGCGCCGGCACTGTGAGCTGCGCCGCCTTGTCGCGGCCGACCCCGCCCGGTCGGTCGAACGGATCGAGACCGACATAGCCCGCCACGCCGGGCGCATCGGCGGCCAGCAGCGCGGCCAAGCCGCCGGCGGAGAACCCCACCAGCACCACCCGCGCCACCGCTGGCGTCTGCGTGCCGGCGCGCAGCCACTGCACCAGGTCGGCCAGCACCCGCGCATTGGCGCGCGAGTCGGTGACGTAGGGCAGGTCCGGCACTGCGGCGATCAAGCCCAGCGCGGCCAGCGCGGCCGCATGTTCGGCCATCGTGGCGCGCGTGCGCGTGAAGCCATGCGCCAGCACCACCGCACCGCGCGGCGGTGCGTCGCCGGTGGGCAGATACAGATCGAGCATGACCGGCCGCTGCGCCAGGATGATCTCCACCGGTTGCGGCTCGATGCCGCGCGCGGGCGGCGGGCCGAGCAGGAGCGCGGCGAGCAAGGCGCCGAGGGCGGCCAGCACGGCGGCGTGGACCGCCGCCGTGCTGCTGCGCGGGCGATAAAGGGCGACAGAGGGCATGACGCTTGCGAGATTAGCGCCGTGCGCCCTGTGCTGGTCAGGCTAACGGCGCAGCCATCCGCAGTGCGGCCTGGGCGGCACAGGCCGGTCGTACCGGGGTTCGAGGCAGCACGTCGGGGGGGGGCGGGCGCACCTCTGCGCGACAAGACCTCTCGATCCTGGTCGATCCCGTTCTTCCCAAAGCCACGACGGGGCTGCCGGCAATAGAGCCAAGTCACCGCACTTGCTTGACTTCTGCAATTACACGTGTAAACATCGTCAAAAATTTACAAACGTAATCAATAGAGATGCTGCAGATCACCGACGCCGAGGCCCGGGTCATGGAGGTGCTGTGGGCGGCGGGTGCGCCGCTGAGCGCCGAGGAGATTGCCGCCGGCTTGCGCGGTCCGCAGCGCTGGCAACTGGCTACGATCAAGACGCTGGTGAACCGCCTGCTCAACAAGGGCGCCATCCGCGCCAGGAAGGACGGCCGTCGCTACCTTTACAGCCCGCGGCTGCGGCGTGAGCGCTGGGTGGGTGCGCAGGCCTCGGGGCTGCTCGATCGCCTGTTCGGAGGCAGCCTGGCGCCGTTGGTCGCCCACTTTGGCAACCAGCGTCCGCTGCGAGCCGATGAGGTGGAGGCGCTGCGGCGGCTGCTGGAGAGCTACGAGCAGGAAGGCGCGCCGCAAAGCCCGGAGAACGCGGGTCGACGGCGTCCAAAGCCATGACCCCCTACCTGATCGACGGACTGCAGCAACTCGGCTACCAGACGCTGGTCCTGGGAGCCGCCGTGGCGCTGTTGCTGGTCCTGCGGCGGCCCCTGCGGTGCTGCTGGGGTGCAAGGTTCGTGTATGCCGTCTGGATTCTGGTTCCGCTTCTCATGCTTGCCGCGATCATGCCCAGCAGCCCGCCGGGCCGCCAGATCAGGGCCGAGGTCTTGGCCCGTCTCAGCCCGGCCCTGCCGCCTGCCCCTGCGCCTGCCCCTGCGCGGGAGCAGCCGGCTTGGCCGTGGTGGTTGGCCGGGCTGTGGGTGGTCGGTGTGTTGATGACTGCCCTGCGCTTCCTGCTGCTGCAGCGCCGCTACCTGCGCGGCCTGCAACCGGCGGGACCGCACTGCTTGCGCGGCACGGCCGGCAGCGCGCCGGCTCTGGTGGGGCTGTGGCGCGCCCGGCTGGCGCTGCCCGCCGACTTTGAGACGCGCTTCGACCCGCAGCAGCAGCGTCTCGTCCTGGCGCACGAGCAAGTCCACCGACGGCGCGCGGACAACCTGTGGAATGCCATCGCGGCGGGCCTGTGCGTACTGCATTGGTTCAATCCGCTGGCGTGGCTGGCCGCGCAGCGCATGCGGGCCGACCAGGAACTGGCCTGCGACGCGGCCGTGATGACTCTGTATCCGGGTCAGGAGGCGGTCTACGGACGCGCACTCATGAAGGCGCAAGCGACGCCGGGCGGCTTGCATGCACCCTTGCCCTGGTCTACCTGGTCCTCCGTTCATCCTCTTGTCGAAAGGATCGACATGCTCAAGCACCATCGACGGTTCAATCGCTATCCCCGAGCCGGCCTGGCGCTTCTGTGCCTCCTGGCCTTCGCGGGGATTGGCACGGTTCATGCGCTTCAGGGCGGGTCGGTCGACAAACCGGTGTTCTACGACCTGCAGATGGACCTGTCGTTCACGGATGCGCAGTCCTTGACCCTGCAAAGCCAGCCGCGCGTCGTGACCGAAGCCGGCAAGCCCGCGAAGATCATCCTCGGCGGCACGCCGCAGAAACCCGGGCCGGTCGTCATTGAGGTGACGCCTCGCGAGGCCGGCGGCAGTGCCGTCTCGATCGCTGCCGAGATCAAGATGAAGCGTGCCGATCAACTGGAAACGGTGTCCCGGCCGCGCTTGATCACCGGCGATGGGGAGCGTGCGCTCATCAGCATCGAGACTCGTGATGCAAGCGTCCGGGAAAGCCTTCACCTGTACATCACGCCGCGACGAACCGAGGTTCTGGGGCCGCCTGCGCGCCCGTAGCCCTCCTCGGCCAGAGCAAGCAGCTTGGGCCGCTGGGTCCCGATAGTGCCGTTGCCCGCATGAATGCTTCGACTGACAGGCCACCCGAGATCACGGCCGATCTGGTCGCGCGACTCATCCGGGGCCAGTTTCCGCAATGGGCGAAGCTATCGGTCACGGCGGTGGACCCTGGCGGGTATGACAATCGAAGCTTTCGCCTCGGCCAAGGCATGCTGGTGCGCCTGCCGAGCGCGGCGGCGTATGCGGCGGCAGTCGAGCGTGAGCAGCGTTGGCTGCCGGTTCTGTCGCCGGCGCTGTCACAACCGATCCCGCTGCCGATCGCGTTGGGACTCCCGGGCTGTGGCTTTCCCTGGAAGTGGTCCGTCTACCGGTGGTTGGACGGCACACCCGCCCGGCCGGAACGCATTTCCAGTCTCGAACGGTTTGCGCGCGACCTGGCGGTCTTTCTTCGTTCGCTACAGGCCGTGTCGCCGGCTGGCGGTCCATCGCCCGGACCCGATACGTTTCATCGTGGCGGCGCGCTGGCTGTCTACGATGGGCAGTTGCGGCGGGCCGTCGAGATTCTTGCTGCCCGGCTGGGCCGTCAATCCCGCATTGCCATCGACAAGCGATGGACTCGCGCAGTGGAAAGCAAGCCGCCCGCGCGGCCCGTTTGGGTGCATGGAGACATTGCCGTCGGCAACCTCCTGGTCGGCGACGGACGCCTTTGCGGCGTCATCGACTTCGGCCAGTGTTGTGTCGGGGATCCCGCCTGCGACCTGGCCATTGCGTGGACGCTGTTCGACGCCAGGACACGGCCGATCTTCCGCTCGGTCATCGAACCCGACGACGGACTTTGGGTTCGCGCGCAGGCTTGGGCTCTCTGGAAGGCACTGATCGTGGCCGCCGGGCTGACTGAATCCCACGCACGGGAAAGCGCGCAATGCTGGAGCACGATCCATGGCGTACTCGGCGAGTCAGGGCAAACCGCGGGCTGACCCGCCGGTTAAGTGACCGGCAGTCCAGTTTCTCCGGTTTTCGACTGACGAGCGCCGGGATTGCTTGGGCGCGGCCTGGTTGAGCGACGCGCTGCGCGGCCGCATGGTTCGCCTCGGAGCCATCCGAGGGCTACGCTTGCGGGTTCAGGCGGGAGTTGGAGCTTTGGGCGAGCGGGCGGGAAAGATCGAGCCCGGCTTACCTCTCTGCACTCTACTCATCTCGCCCATCTCGGACCGCATCCTGGTTCGCCGGTTTCCGCCGGCGTGCGCGCTGCCAGTTGAAACCTCGATGTCTCTGCAAACCCAGCTCGTTATTCCCGTGCCCGCTGCCGCTGCCTGGCACCTGCTGATCGACACGACGCTGTGGCCGCGTTGGGGGCCGAGCGTGCGCGCCGTGGACGTGCCGGCGCGCTGCATCGGGCCCAGCATGCGCGGGCGGGTGCAGACGTCGGCTGGCCTGTGGCTGCCGTTCCAGATCAGCGAGTGGGACGAAGGGCGGCGGTGGGTGTGGCGGGTGGCCGGTCTGCCGGCCACGGGCCACCGCGTCGAGCCGCTTGCGCCAGCGTCGTGCCGCGTGACGTTCACGGTTCCGATCTGGGCGCCGCTGTACCTGCCGGTCTGTCGGATCGCGCTGCGCCGCTTGAGCACGCTGGCCGGTACTGCGGCAGGTTCGCGGTAGCGGCACGCTCGCGCTCGCGCCTCCGCTCACTGCCCATCGTGCGCGCGCAACCATGCGACGATCGCAGCGCGCACCTCCTCGCCGTGCCCGATCAGCAGGTGACCGCCGGTGTCGTAGTCGATGAACCTGGCTGCGGGTATGCGGCTGGCGATGTACTGCGCGCCGGCAAAGGTGCCAAAGCCGTCGTCGCGTGCGCTGATCGCCAGGGTGGGTGCGCGGATACGCTCCAGCGGGTACGGCTGCAGCCCCTTGCCGAGCCGCGTGTCGTCCGCCAGCCCGGCGGCGCGCAGCGACACCGGCAGCACATGCTCGGCCATCGCGTGCGCCCGCGCCCGCTCGCGCGCATCGGCCGCGTGGATCAGCGCCGGTGGTGTGGCGAGCACCTGCGCAAAGAACGCATCGCGCGCCAGGTGCAGCGCGCTCCACACCAGCAGGTCGGAGCCGAGCAGGCGCAGCAGTCTGGCGTCCTGCGCGTCCGACACCGGAGGCGCGCTGCCGGCCGCCGCGCCGGGCTTGTGGACGATCGGCACCACCAGCACCAGCGCGCTGACCCGCTCCGGATGGCGGATCGCAGCCTGCAGCGCCGACGGGGCGCCGGCGGAGGCCCCCAGCACCGCGGCCCGGAGTAGGCCGAGCGCGTCGAGCACGCAGACGTGCGCGTCGGCCTGCGCCTCGGGCGAGGCGTCGGCCGGCCGCGGCGTGCGCAGGTAGCCGAAGCGCGACACGGCAATCACGCGGATGCCGTGCTGCGTAAGCGGTCGCGCGAAGTCCATGCCCTGGTCGTGACCGCCGCCGCTGCCGTGGATCATCAGCAGCGGCAGACCGGCGCCGGCCTCCTGCACCTCGATCGGGCCGCAGCGCGTGTCCAGCACACGGCTGCCGCTGGCGGCGCGGGCTGAGAGGGTGAGAGGCAATCCGACATGCCCGCTGTGACTGCCCAAAGCGCCCCACTCGTCGTTGCAAATGCTCGCCGTAGCCCGAGCTACGGCTGCGCTTTGCGCCTAGATTGGGGCGCTTTGGGCAGCCCCCTCGGGCACGCCGGATTGCCTCTCACCCTCTGAGCATCCCAGCCGCCGCCAGCGGCGGCAGGCGCTCGCAAAGAAAACGATGGCTTACAGAACGTTTTCTTAAGAGGCCTGCGTCAGGTCGTGC